>NZ_JASVWB010000002.1:5171176-6463970 GCF_030287445.1 Streptomyces sp. ALI-76-A
GTACACCTACCAGCCGGAGAACAACCACCTCAAGGGCCGTACGCAGGCCACGCTCTTCGAGTACCTGCGGATGATCGCCGTCGCGCGGCTGTTCATGGACAACATCGCCCACATCCAGGGCTCCTGGCTGACCACCGGCAAGGAGGTCGGCCAACTGTCCCTGCACTACGGCGCCGACGACCTCGGCTCGATCATGCTGGAGGAGAACGTCGTCTCCTCCGCCGGCGCCAGGCACCGCTCCAACCGGATGGAGATCATCGACCTCATCCGCAAGGCGGGACGGGTCCCGGCGCAGCGCGCGACCACGTACGAGCACCTCGTGGTGCACGACGACCCGGCGAACGACCCCGTCGACGAGCGGGTGATGTCCCACATCTCCTCCACGGCCATCGAGGGCGGCACGGCTCACCCCGAGCTGAAGCTGCTGGCGGCCAACTAGTGCCTGCCACGGCACTAGTGCCACCGTGCTGACGATCCACGCGGACTCGCGCGGGCGGGCGCTCGTCGTCGAGGGCGCGTGGATCGCCGACGCCGGGACACTGGCGGACCTGGTGGCCGCGCATCCGCGGGCCCGGGTGCGCGAGTGGCCCGGCATCCTCACGCCGGGACTCGTGAACCCGCACGGCACGGAGCTGCTGGAGCGGGCCTACCACCCGGATCCGCGGGAGGCCGCCGACCTGGGCACCGAGCCGCTGACCGGGGACGCGGCGGCGGCGCTCCTCGCGGACGAGACCCGCCGGGGCGCGAGCGCCCGGCGCGGGGTGCAGCGGATGCTGGCGCACGGCACGGTCGTGGCGGCCTGCGAAGAGCTGCGCAGCCGCGCGGTGCGGGACGTCGTGCAGCGTTCCGGGCTGGCGGTGGTGGGCCGCCTCGGGCGTCCCGGCGGAGCGCCGGCGCTCGACCCCTACGCCTCGGGCGTCCCGGTGGAGTTCGCGCCCCCGCGGGAACGGGGCTCCGCCGCGCGGTTCGCCCTCTTCGACGTGACCGACGAGGCCGAGCTGGCGGAACGCGGCGCGAGCACCTGCGTGGCCACGGTGGCGGACGGACGCCTGGTGTACCGGCGGCGGTGACGTCCCGCCCCGCCCGCTCAGCCCGCGAACGCCTCCGCGAACGCGCCCGGGCTCTGTGCCACCCCGCTGCACTCGGTTGACGGGTCGTCGGACGCGGAGTCGTCGCCCTCACACCGCTGGTCGCGGAAGGCGGACCACATCGACACCCAGGCGATCCGGTGCTCCTCGGCGAACGTCCGCACCTGGGCCGCGTCGGAGAGCGTGAACGTCTCGCCGTCGACGTCGTTGACGCCGATCATCGAGGTGAGCGCCATGCCCCGCCAGGCGTCCGCGCCGGACAGCCCGAACACGTCCGTCAGCTGGGTGTGGGCGGCCTTCGCGGAGGTGAGCGCGTAGTCGCCCATGTCGCCGTCGTACGACTCGCCGTAGTTCATCGTCATGAGATTGACGGTGGAGACCTGTACGTCGTGCTGGTTGGCCGACTCCAGGAGGGCGACGCCGTCGTCGTCGAGGCCGGAGGGCATGACCGGGAGCGTGAAGGAGACCTGGAGGCCGGTACGTTCCGCCTGCAAGGCCGCGATGGCCTCGGAACGCCGGTCCACCGAGCCGGAGTCGGTCAGCTCGTCGCCCTCGATGTCGAAGTCGGCCTGGGTCGAACCGGCCGCGTCCAGTGCCTGTCCGTAGGCCTCGGCCAGTTCGGCCGCGCTGTCGCAGGTCGCCGCGAGTTCCTCGCCGGAGGCCCCGCCGAAGGAGACGCGGACCGTGCCGCCGTCCTCCTTCAGCCGCCCGATCCGGGAGGTCACCGCCGCGTCGCCGATGGCTTCGGTGCCGTTCCACTTCGGCGCGCAGCCACTGCCGTCGGAGATCACGAAGGCCAGGTTGTAGGTCGTCGGGGAGCCCGTGGAGTCGAGGTCGGACGCCTCCGTGGCGCTGACGTAGGGGGCGTACGCGGTGGCCGCGGTGGCCTCCTCGCTCGGGGAGGCGGTCGTCCGCCGGGACGCCCCGGGGGCCGCGTCCGAGGTGTCGCCGGAGCCCGCGGAGCAGCCCGCGGTGGCCAGCACGGCCAGGCAGAGGAGCCCGGTCGCCGGCTTCAGGAGACTCCGCATCCCGTGTGCACCCGCTTTCGTGATTCCTGTCCCAGGACGGAAACCAAAGAGCGTTTCCGCAGTGGAAATGTCTCACACGCGACCGTGCCGCGCCCGGACAGCGACCCCGTGGTCACTACACAGACAGAAACGGTCAAAAGGCGTGTCGCATGCGCGCTATCCGGACATTCGCTCCCTTTTCCTTCACTCCGGGTCACGCAGACTCTCCTGGAATCTCTCAGGGAGAGGGCAGTGGAAAAGTGCCTCACGGGCGGCTCACATGAAAGCCGGAATTCAAACCGCGTAAGCAGTCCCTGATAGCCGGGGCGTCCCTGATATCCGGGGGATGCGTGCTGGGCCTGTTCTCGAATACCGCGCCGCCGTTCGGCGCGACCGCCCCGCACACGACTTCGTGCTTCCTGCCCGACGTCACCGGCTCCTGGTCGCGGTGTTCCTCCTGCTGTGCGGCTGGGTGGAGGACCTGGCCGCCAAGAAGCGGCCACGCTCGCTCCCCTGAGCCGGAGAGCCGGGGGACGTACTGCAACAATGAGCCCGTGACCCGCGCCTCCCTGAACAAGCAGCCGCACGAAGTCGCCTCGATGTTCGACGACGTCGCGGAACGGTACGACCTGACCAACGACGTGCTGTCGCTCGGCCAGGACCGGGTGTGGCGCCGTGAGGTCGCCGCCGCCGTCGACGCCCGACCCGCCCGGAAGATCCTGGACCTGGCCGCCGGTACGGCCACGTCCTCCCTGCCCTTCGCCCGCACCGGCGCCTACGTCGTCCCCTGCGACTTCTCCCTCGGCATGCTCCAGGTCGGCAAGCGGAAGCACACCTGGCTGCCGTTCACGGCGGGCGACGCGACCCGGCTGCCGTTCCGGGACGACGTCTTCGACGCGGTCACCATCTCCTTCGGGCTGCGCAACGTGCACGACACGGACGCCGCGCTGCGCGAGATGTACCGGGTCACCAAGCCCGGCGGCCGGGTCGTCATCTGCGAGTTCTCGCAGCCGACCTGGGCGCCCTTCCGCACGGTCTACACCGAGTACCTGATGCGCGCCCTGCCCCCGGTCGCCCGCGCGGTCTCCTCCAACCCCGACGCGTACGTCTACCTCGCCGAGTCCATCCGCGCCTGGCCCGACCAGCCCGCCCTGGCCGAGCGCCTGCAGAAGGCCGGCTGGTCGAAGGTGGCCTGGCGCAACCTGACCGGCGGGGTGGTCGCTCTGCACCGGGGCTTCAAGCAGGGCTGAGCTGCGCTGGGGGTGGTCGCGCTGGGGGTGGTGCCCCGCGGGGTCGGTTCCGGGCAGAGCCGAGGGTGGTGCCCGGCTGTGCGTCGAGCAGAGCTGAGCGGGGTGCCCGGCACCGGCGAGCCGGCGGTGGCCGCAGTCGGCGTACGGGCTGTCGCCCGGCCGGTGCGGAGCGGGTTCACGGCGCGCCGAGCCCGGCCACGGCGTACGGGCCCGGCGGCTCGTCCAGTTCGCCGTGCATACCGCCGCCGCCCGGAACCGGCGGGCGCGGTTCGTGCACGCCCGCACCGCCGCCGCCCTGCCCCTCGCCGAACTCGAACCACACGGTCACCACGGATCCGCGCGGAATCCCGGCGCCGGGCGGCGGGTACTGCCGTACGACGTAGTCGACGACCGTGCGGCGGAAGTCGGGCCGGTCGGGCGCGGCCAGCAGGACGCCGCCCGCCTCGGCTGCCTCGCGCGCGTCCACGGCCATCAGACCGACCAGCCTCGGTACGCGCACCTCGGGCGATTTGGGTGTCAAGCGCACAGATGTCACCCCCAGCGGTACAAGCAGGGTAACTCCGGTCAGGCGGCGCCCGGAAGCGTCATGTGCCTGTCCGTGACATACGGATACGGTCGGTGACCGGCCGCGATCAGAGGTCGAGCCGGTAGCAGTGCGTCTCGCGCTGTGACACCGGCGTCCGGAGCACCTCGGCGAGCCGCATCCCCAGGCGCCGGGTGACCGCGACGGACCGGGCGTTGCGGGCGTCGACCATGGCGACCACGCTCGGCACGCCCGCCGCACGCAGCCGCTCCAGCGTCATCCGCGCGGCCGTCGTGGCGTAGCCGCGGCCCCACTGCTCCCGCCCCAGCCGCCAGCCGATCTCGATCTCGCCCGTCGGACCCCAGTCCCGCTCCCACGGCTGTGCCCCGGTGAAACCGATGACCTGACCGGATCCGTCGAGCATCGTCCACAGGCAGTAGCCCCGCTCGGCGTCGTGCCGGCGCTGGCGCGCGGTGAGTTCCTCGTAGACCGACAACTCCGCTCGGGTGCCGCCGTGGAACTCCATCACGTCCGGGTGGGCGAAGGTCCGGTGCCAGGCCACCGCGTCCTCGTCGGTGGGGACGCGCAGCCGTATCACGGGGAGAGCTCGGTTCACGGGGGCAGCCCTTCAGCCGGTTGATCAATTGTGCTGAATAGACTGCCGGTGTCCAGTGCCGGTCGGCACGCAGATTTTCGACCTGGGGGAGATCCCGCCGTGACCGAGCCCCTCTCCGAGAACACCGCCGATGTGATCGTCGTCGGCGCGGGGCCAGCCGGCTCCACCACCGCGTACCACCTCGCCAAGGCCGGACTCGACGTACTCCTGCTGGAGAAGACCGAGTTCCCGCGCGAGAAGGTCTGCGGTGACGGCCTCACCCCACGCGCCGTCAAGCAGCTCGTGTCGATGGGCATCGACATCTCCGAGGAGGCCGGCTGGCTGCGCAACAAGGGCCTGCGAATCATCGGCGGCGGCGTCCGCCTCCAGCTCGACTGGCCGGACCTCGCGTCCTTCCCCGACTACGGCCTCGTCCGCAAGCGCGACGACTTCGACGAGCAACTCGCCCGCCAGGCGCAGAAGGCGGGCGCCCGCCTGTACGAGCGCTGCAACGTGGGCGCTCCCATCGTGGACGAGCGCACGGGCCGCATCACCGGCGTGCACGCCAAACTCGGCGACACCGGGGAGAAGCGGGAGGTCACCTTCCGCGCGCCGCTGGTCGTCGCCGCCGACGGCAACTCGACCCGGCTCTCGTTGGCCATGGGCCTGCACCGCCGTGAGGACCGCCCGATGGGGGTGGCCGTGCGCACGTACTTCACCTCGCCGCGCCACGAGGACGACTACCTGGAGTCCTGGCTGGAGCTGTGGGACCGGCGCGGGGCCGAGGACCGCCTGCTGCCGGGCTACGGCTGGATCTTCGGCATGGGCGACGGCACCTCGAACGTCGGCCTGGGTGTGCTCAACACCTCCGACTCCTTCAAGGAGCTGGACTGGCGCGAGGTCCTGAAGGCATGGTGCGCGTCGATGCCGGAGGACTGGGGCTACACCCCGGACCACATGACCGGCCCGATCCGCGGCGCCGCCCTGCCCATGGCCTTCAACCGCCAGCCGCACTACACGAAGGGGCTGCTCCTCGTCGGCGACGCCGGCGGCCTGGTCAACCCCTTCAACGGCGAGGGCATCGCCTACGCCATGGAGTCCGGCCAGATCGCCGCCGAGGTCATCGTCCAGGCCCAGGCCCGCTCGACCCCCGCCGGGCGCGAACTGGCGCTCCAGCGCTACCCGCGCGTCCTCAAGGACACCTACGGCGGCTACTACACCCTGGGCCGCGCCTTCGTGAAGCTCATCGGCAACCCGAAGGTCATGAAGATCGCGGCCCAGCGCGGCCTGACGCACCCCATGCTGATGAAGTTCACGCTCAAGATGCTCGCGAACCTGACCGACCCGACGGGCGGCGACGCGATGGACCGCATCATCAACGGCCTGAGCAAGGTGGCGCCGAAGGCGTGAGGCGGCCTGGCGTGCGGGGCGGGTAGGCCCGGCGGGGCGGCCCGCCGGGCGGGGCGGGTGCCGCACAGCGGACCGTTCTGGTCCCCGTCTCCCGCCAGCCAGCCAGCCGGCCGGCCGAACCGGGCCCGGCGCCCTGCCGGTCGGCCTGCGCGGCCTGATCATGCCGAAGCAGTCAGGGCCAGTCAGGGGCAGGTGATCCCAGGACCGAGCCCGCCCGATACGCCCGACCTGGCACAGGACCTCGGGCAGGACGGAGGGGCCGCTGCCCCCGAGCGGCTGCGGCCCCTTCCGTGCGACGGTGCGTGCCCGTGTGTCAGAGCACCCGCACAGCACCGGTCGGCGGGTCGTACGACAGCGGCTTCTCGGCGACACCCGTGGACGGGTTCTGCGCGCCGACGAACATGCCGTCGCCGACGTACACGCCCACGTGGTACGCGCTGCCCGCGCCACCCCAGTACAGGATGTCGCCCGGCTGCAGGTTGCTCAGCGAGACCTGGGTACCGGCGGTCGACTGGTCCTGCGAGACGCGCGGCAGGTCGATGCCGACCTGCTTGAAGGCGGTCTGGACGAGGCCGGAGCAGTCCCACGAGTTGGGACCGGTGCCGCCGGAGACGTAGGCGTCACCGACCTGGGCCCGGACGAAGGCGATGACCGCGGCTGCCGAACCGGTGGCCGTGGACGAGCTGCTGGACGAGCTGCTGGACGCACTGGTGGACGTCTCGACGTCCGCCGAGGCGGACAGGGTGGTCCGCTCGCTGCTGCGGGTCGCGCGCTCGGCAGCGGCCTTGCGGGCGGCCTCCTCGGCGGCCTTCTTCTCGGCCTGGGCCTTCTTCTTCGCCTCGGCGAGGTCCGCCTTGGCCTGCTTCGCGGCCTTTGCGGCGGCCGCGTCACGCTCTGCCTGCAGCTGGTAGTTCGCCGCCGCCTGCTGCGTGGCGTCGGCGGACTCGGCGATCTGGGCGCCCAGGTCGGCGGTCAGAGCGGGCAGTTCGAGGGTCTGCGTCACCGGCTCGGCGGCGCTCGCCGAACCGGACGCCCCGGCCACTGCCAGGGTGCTGAGAACGCCACCGGCAACTCCAGCCCGCATCGCGACTTTCGACGCGCTGCGGCGGGGTTTCCGGTGGCTGCGTATGTGAGCGGTGTGGGACATGAGAACAACCGGTATCAGGGGCTCCTCCATACCTTCAAGAAACGTGTGGTGCGCCACAGTTGTTCAATGGGGCCCTGAACGTCGGGCGTGTCGCTCTCCCCTGACGTCTTAACGGACAATGCGGACGCAGTTGATCAAGCCTGTGATCATGGACTTTCGTCGTTACGTCCTAATTGCCCCGCACCTACCACCAGTTGCGGTCTGTGGCCAAGCCTCCTTCTCGGGCGCCCGTGGCGGGTGTGGCGGAGGTCACGCAACGATTGCCGACGCGGCCGCGTCCCGTGCGTAGATCACGGAGCGATTGCGGGCGGGTCACGGCCCGGGGTGCGCTCGTGAACGCGTGCACACATTCACGTCGCGCCCCCGCTCCCTCTGACGTGTGAACGCGGCGCACTATCAAGCGCTCGTCATCCAGCACCAATTTGCATGCACGGGAAGCATCTTGATATGGAGACGACCCGCCCTGCCTGCGCCGACGAGCGGATATGTCACGCCTGGTGACCAGTCGTATACATCTCGTACGAAGATCGCTGCTCGTTCGACTTCATGATCCTTCATCAGGTGGTGGAGATCACAAAGCTTGTGCAATACCCCGTGTCGCAGATCACAGAGCGGCAGGCATAGGATGCGAGTCAGTTGGGCTTGTGACCTGCTTCACATGTTCGCGATCTTCGCCGGGACGAGCGGGGGTCGCCGACCCGTGAGACGGACGTGAGCCCGATGCCATCGCCAGCAGTCAGTGCCGACTGAGAGGAGCGAGGAGCGGTGAACGCGTATGCGCCCATCCTCGTACTGGGAGCCCTCGGGGCAGGCTTTGCGATCTTCTCCGTGGTCATGGCCACGCTGATCGGTCCGAAGCGGTACAACCGGGCCAAACTCGAGGCCTACGAGTGCGGGATCGAGCCGACCCCCACGCCGGCCGGCGGCGGGCGTTTCCCGATCAAGTACTACCTGACGGCGATGCTCTTCATCGTCTTCGACATCGAGATCGTCTTCCTCTACCCCTGGGCCGTCACCTTCGACGCCCTGGGTGTCTTCGGGCTCGTCGAGATGCTGCTCTTCGTGCTCACCGTCTTCGTCGCGTACGCGTACGTATGGCGGCGCGGCGGCCTGGAATGGGACTGAGGGGCCTTTAGCCATGGGACTCGAAGAAAAGCTGCCGAGCGGATTCCTGCTGACCACCGTCGAGCAGGCCGCGGGCTGGGTGCGCAAGTCGTCGGTCTTCCCCGCCACCTTCGGCCTCGCCTGCTGCGCCATCGAGATGATGACCACCGGCGCCGGCCGCTACGACCTGGCCCGCTTCGGCATGGAGGTCTTCCGCGGATCCCCGCGCCAGGCCGACCTGATGATCGTCGCCGGCCGGGTCAGCCAGAAGATGGCGCCGGTGCTCCGGCAGGTCTACGACCAGATGCCGAACCCGAAGTGGGTGATCTCCATGGGGGTCTGCGCCTCCTCGGGCGGCATGTTCAACAACTACGCCATCGTCCAGGGCGTCGACCACATCGTCCCGGTCGACATCTACCTCCCCGGCTGCCCGCCGCGCCCGGAGATGCTGATGGACGCCATCCTCAAGCTCCACCAGAAGATCCAGAGCTCCAAGCTCGGCGTGAACGCCGAGGAGGCCGCCCGTGAGGCGGAGGAGGCGGCGCTCAAGGCCCTGCCGACGATCGAGATGAAGGGGCTGCTGAGGTGAGCGACGCGAACGGCACCAACGGGGCGTCGAACGGGACCGACGGGGCGTCCGACGGCACCAACCCCGAGAAGGACCTCTCGGCCTCCAACCTTCCCGGCCAGCGCGGCCAGGGGGGCGAGGAGATCCGCGTCCAGCGCGGCATGTTCGGCGCCGACAGCGGCGGCGACACCTCCGGCTACGGCGGCCTGGTCCGCTCGGTCCGGCTTCCGGGACCGGCGAGCCGTCCCTACGGCGGCTGGTTCGACGAGGTCGCCGACGAACTGGAAGGCGCGCTGGAGGAGCAGGGACTCCTGCCCGACAACGCGATCGAGCGGACCGTCGTGGACCGCGACGAGCTCACCTTCCACATCGAGCGCGAGCACCTGCTCCGCGTCGCCCGCACGCTGCGCGACGACCCGGCCCTGCGCTTCGAGCTCTGCACCGGCGTCAGCGGCGTGCACTACCCGCAGGACAAGGGCCGCGAGCTGCACGCCGTCTACCACCTGCGCTCGATCACCCACAACCGGCTGATCCGCCTCGAAGTCAGCGCCCCGGACACCGACCGGCACATCCCGTCCCTCGTCCCGGTCTATCCGACCAACGACTGGCACGAGCGCGAGACCTACGACTTCTTCGGCATCGTCTTCGACGGTCACCCGGCCCTGACGCGGATCATGATGCCGGACGACTGGCAGGGCCACCCGCAGCGCAAGGACTATCCCCTCGGCGGCATCCCCGTCGAGTACAAGGGCGCCCAGATCCCGGCTCCGGACCAGCGGAGGTCGTACTCGTGAGCACTTCGCACGCCTCCCCTCGGGAAACCACCGAGGGCACCGTCTACACGGTCACCGGTGGCGACTGGGACGAGGTCGTCCAGTCCGCGGCCCGAGCCGACGACGAGCGCATCGTCGTCAACATGGGCCCCCAGCACCCCTCCACCCACGGTGTGCTCCGCCTGATCCTGGAGATCGAGGGCGAGACCGTCACCGAGGCCCGCTGCGGCATCGGCTACCTCCACACCGGCATCGAGAAGAACCTCGAGTACCGCACGTGGACGCAGGGCACCACGTTCGTGACGCGCATGGACTACCTGACGTCCTTCTTCAACGAGACCGGCTACTGCCTGGCCGTCGAGAAACTCCTCGGCATCGAGGACCAGATCCCCGACCGGGCCACGCTCATCCGCGTGCTCCTGATGGAGCTGAACCGGCTCTCCTCGCACCTGGTGTGCATCGCCACCGGCGGCATGGAACTCGGCGCCACCACGATCATGATCTACGGATTCCGTGATCGTGAAATGATTCTCGACATCTACGAGCTCATCACGGGCCTGCGGATGAACCACGCGTACATCCGCCCCGGCGGACTCGCCCAGGACCTGCCGCCCGGCGCGGTGGACCACATCCGCGAGTTCGTGAAGAAGATGAAGAAGAACCTCCCGGAGTACGACAAGCTCGCCACCGGCAACCCCATCTTCAAGGCCCGCATGCAGGACATCGGCTACCTCGATCTGGCCGGCTGCATGGCCCTCGGCGCCACCGGCCCGATCCTGCGCTCCACCGGCCTGCCGCACGACCTGCGCAAGGCACAGCCCTACTGCGGCTACGAGACGTACGACTTCGACGTCCCGACCACCGACACCTGCGATGCCTACGGCCGCTTCCTGATCCGCCTGGAAGAGATGCGCCAGTCCCTGCGGATCGTCGAGCAGTGCCTGGACCGGCTCCAGCCCGGCCCGGTCATGGTCACCGACAAGAAGATCGCCTGGCCCGCCCAGCTCGCCCTGGGACCGGACGGCCTGGGCAACTCCCTCGACCACATCAAGAAGATCATGGGTACCTCCATGGAGGCCCTGATCCACCACTTCAAGCTGGTCACCGAGGGCTTCCGCGTCCCGCCGGGACAGACGTACGCGGCCGTCGAGTCGCCCAAGGGCGAGCTCGGGGTGCACGCCGTGTCCGACGGCGGCACCCGCCCCTACCGGGTCCACTTCCGCGACCCGTCCTTCACCAACCTTCAGGCCATGGCGGCGATGTGCGAGGGCGGCCAGGTCGCCGACGTCATCGTCGCCGTGGCGTCCATCGACCCCGTGATGGGAGGCGTCGACCGGTGACCACCTCTTCTTCGGAGCGGGGCGTCAGCCTGGGCATGCCCGAACTGCCCGCGCCCACGTACCCGGACGACGTCCGCGCCCGGCTGGAGACGGACGCGCGCGCGATCATCGCCCGCTACCCGGACTCCCGCTCGGCCCTGCTGCCGTTGCTGCACCTCGTGCAGTCGGAGGAGGGCCATGTCACGCGCACCGGCATGCGGTTCTGCGCGGAGGTGCTGGACCTGACCACCGCGGAGGTGACCGCGGTCGCCACCTTCTACACCATGTACCGGCGCAAGCCGTCGGGCGACTACCAGGTGGGGGTCTGCACCAACACCCTCTGCGCGGTGATGGGCGGTGACGCGATCTTCGAGGAGCTCCAGGAACACCTGGGCGTCGGCAACGGCGAGACCACCGACGACGGCAAGGTCACCCTGGAGCACATCGAGTGCAACGCGGCCTGCGACTTCGCGCCGGTGCTGATGGTCAACTGGGAGTTCTTCGACAACCAGACCCCGGCCACCGCCAAGCGCCTCGTCGACGACCTGCGCGCGGGCCGTCCGGTCGAGCCCACCCGCGGGGCCCCGCTGTGCACCTTCAAGGAGACCGCGCGGATCCTGGCCGGCTTCCCCGACGAGCGGCCCGGGGCCGTCGAGGCGAGCGGCAGCGCGGGAGCCGCCTCGCTGGTGGGCCTCCGCCTGGCCAGGGGAGAGGCCGCGCCCGCGCGCGTGGTCCATCCGCGCGACGGCGGACCGCACAACGAGCCGCGCGACGGCGGTCCGCACGACGAGCCGCAGGACAGGACCGCGCACCGCCCGTCACCGACGGAACACCTGAGCTCGCACGACGCGCCGCAGGACACGTCGGCCTCCGACCCGGCCCACCCGGCCGGGCCCACCGCCGAGGAGGGGGAGTGATGACCTTGGCAGCCGAGATCAAAGACACCAGCCCCGAGAAGCTGCTGTCACCCGTGCTGTCGGCCTTCTGGGACGAGGACAGGTCCTGGACGCTGGACGTCTACCGACGCCACGACGGATACGAGGGGCTCCGCAAGGCGCTCGCCATGTCGCCGGACGACCTGATCGCGTACGTCAAGGAGTCCGGTCTGCGCGGTCGCGGCGGCGCGGGATTCCCCACGGGAATGAAGTGGCAGTTCATCCCGCAGGGGGATGGAAAGCCGCACTATCTAGTTGTCAACGCCGACGAGTCGGAGCCGGGGACCTGCAAGGACATCCCGCTCCTCTTCGCGAACCCGCACAGCCTCATCGAGGGCATCGTCATCGCGTGTCATGCCATCAGGTCGTCGCATGCCTTCATCTATCTGCGGGGTGAAGTCGTCCCTGTGCTGCGGCGGTTGCACTCAGCCGTCGCTGAGGCCTACGCGGCGGGCTACCTCGGCGAGAACATCCTGGGCAGCGGCCTCGACCTCGAACTCACCGTGCACGCCGGCGCGGGCGCGTACATCTGCGGTGAGGAGACCGCGCTCCTGGACTCGCTCGAAGGCCGCCGGGGTCAACCGCGGCTCCGTCCCCCTTTCCCTGCTGTCGCGGGCCTCTACGCGTGCCCGACTGTGGTGAACAACGTCGAGTCGATCGCGTCGGTTCCCGCGATCCTGAACAAGGGCAAAGACTGGTTCAGGTCGATGGGCAGCGAGAAGTCGCCGGGCTTCACGCTCTACTCGCTCAGCGGCCATGTCACCAGTCCCGGTCAGTACGAGGCCCCGCTCGGCATCACGCTCCGGCAGCTCCTCGACATGAGCGGCGGCATCCGGGCCGGACACCGCCTCAAGTTCTGGACGCCCGGGGGCTCCTCGACTCCGATGTTCACCGACGAGCACCTCGACGTCCCTCTTGACTACGAAGGAGTGGGTGCCGCGGGTTCCATGCTCGGCACAAAAGCTCTGCAGTGCTTCGACGAGACGACCTGCGTCGTGCGTGCCGTGACCCGCTGGACCGAGTTCTACGCGCACGAGTCCTGCGGCAAGTGCACCCCCTGCCGCGAAGGGACCTACTGGCTCGTGCAGTTGCTGCGTGACATCGAGGCCGGGAAGGGCGCCATGTCCGACCTCGACAAGCTGAACGACATCGCCGACAACATCAACGGCAAGTCCTTCTGCGCCCTCGGCGACGGCGCCGCCTCGCCGATCTTCTCCTCGCTCAAGTACTTCCGCGAGGAGTACGAGCAGCACATCACGGGCCGCGGCTGCCCCTTCGACCCGGCCAAGTCGACGGCCTGGGCCGACCGCACGGAGGTGAACGCATGACCGTGACCACCAACGCTCCCGCAGGCGGGGGAGAGGCGGCGGTCCCGCCGGAGGATCTCGTCTCGCTGACGATCGACGGCGCCGAGATCAGCGTGCCCAAGGGCACCCTGGTCATCCGGGCCGCCGAGCAGCTCGGCATCGAGATCCCCCGGTTCTGCGACCACCCCCTGCTCGACCCGGCCGGCGCCTGCCGCCAGTGCATCGTCGAGGTCGAGGGCCAGCGCAAGCCGATGGCGTCCTGCACCATCACGTGCACCGACGGGATGGTGGTGAAGACCCACCTCTCCTCGCCCGTCGCCGAGAAGGCCCAGCACGGTGTGATGGAGCTGCTGCTCATCAACCACCCGCTGGACTGCCCGGTCTGCGACAAGGGCGGCGAGTGCCCGCTCCAGAACCAGGCCATGTCGCACGGCAACGCCGAGTCCCGCTTCACAGGCAAGAAGCGGACCTTCGAGAAGCCCGTCCCGATCTCCCCGCAGGTGCTGCTCGACCGTGAGCGGTGCGTGCTGTGCGCCCGTTGCACCCGCTTCTCCAACCAGGTCGCGGGCGACCCCATGATCGAGCTGCTGGAGCGGGGCGCGCTCCAGCAGGTCGGCACCGGCGAGGGCGACCCCTTCGAGTCGTACTTCTCCGGCAACACCATCCAGATCTGCCCGGTCGGCGCGCTGACCTCGGCGGCGTACCGATTCCGCTCCCGTCCCTTCGACCTGATCTCCTCGCCCTCCGTCTGCGAGCACTGCTCCAGCGGCTGCGCGACCCGCACCGACCACCGGCGCGGCAAGGTCATGCGGCGGCTCGCCGCCAACGACCCCGAGGTCAACGAGGAGTGGATCTGCGACAAGGGGCGGTTCGCGTTCCGGTACGCGCAGCAGCGGGACCGGCTCCAGACGCCGTTGGTGCGCAACGCCGAGGGCGAGCTGGTACCGGCCTCCTGGCCGGAGGCGCTGCAGATCGCCGCTCAGGGGCTGCTCGCCTCGCGCGGTCGGACCGGCGTCCTGACCGGCGGCCGCCTCACCATCGAGGACGCCTACGCGTACAGCAAGTTCGCCCGGGTGGCGCTCGGCACCAACGACATCGACTTCCGCGCGCGCGTCCACAGCGCCGAGGAGGCCGACTTCCTCGCCGCCCAGGTCGCCGGACGGGGCCGTGACCTCGACGGTACGGGCGTCACGTACACCGCTCTGGAGAAGGCGCCCGCGGTCCTGCTGGTCGGGTTCGAGGCCGAGGAGGAGGCACCCGGCGTCTTCCTGCGGCTGCGCAAGGCCTGGCGCAAGCACGGACAGAAGGTGTTCTCCCTCGCCACGCACGCCACGCGCGGTCTGGAGAAGGCCGGCGGCACGCTGCTGCCGGCGGCTCCCGGCACCGAGACCGAATGGCTGGACGCGCTCGCGAGCGGGACCGGCCTGGAGGGCGACGGGGCGACGGCGTCCCAGGCACTGCGGGCCGAGGGCGCGCTGATCGTCGTGGGCGAGCGGCTGGCCGCGGTGGCGGGCGCACTGACGGCCGCGGTACGGGCCGCGACCGCGACCGGCGCCCGGCTGGTGTGGATCCCGCGCCGGGCCGGGGAGCGCGGCGCTCTGGAAGCCGGCGCGCTGCCCACGCTGCTGCCGGGCGGACGTCCGGCCACGGACCCGCGCGCGCGGGACGAGGTCGCCGCGCTCTGGGGCCTGGCCGAACTCCCGCACCGCTACGGGCGCGACACCGGCCAGATCGTCGAGGCCGCCGCCGACGGCGAGCTCCAGGCGCTGGTGGTCGCCGGTGTGGAGGTCACCGACCTGCCGCATCCGGCACGCGCGCGTGCGGCCCTCTCCGAGGTCGGCTTCCTGGTCTCGCTGGAACTGCGGCCCAGCGAGGTCACCGCGCTCGCGGACGTCGTCCTCCCGGTCGCCGCGGTCGCCGAGAAGGCCGGCACCTTCCTCAACTGGGAGGGCCGGGTGCGCTCGTTCGAGGCCGCGCTCAAGCCCGACCACATGACCCGGCGCCTGGCGCCCACCGACGCCCGCGTGCTGCAGATGCTGGCCGACGCCATGGACGTCCACCTGGGTCTGCCGGATCTGCGCACCGCGCGGGCGGAGCTGGACCAGCTGGGCGCCTGGGGCGGACCGCGGGCCACCGAACCCCGGGAGACCGCCGCCTCGTTGCCGCGGCCCGCCGCCGGCGAGGCGGTCCTGGCCGGGCACCGGCTGCTGCTCGACCAGGGTGTGCTCCAGCAGGGCGACGAGGCGCTCGCCGGGACGCGGCACGCCGCCCACGCGCGCGTGTCGCCCGCGACCGCCGCCGAAGCCGGCGTGCAGGACGGCGATGTCCTCGCCGTGACCGGTCCCGCCGGAGCCGTCGCGTTCCCGCTGCGGATCACCGAGATGCCCGACCGGGTGGTCTGGCTCCCGCTGAACTCAGTCGCCGGGGGCGTCGCCTCCGACACCGGGGCGCGGCCCGGCTCACTCGTCCGCATCGGACCGGCGACGCCCGCCGCCGAAGCCCTCAAGGAGGTGGAGGCATGAGCCCGTACCTCGCCGCTGAAGACCTCTCGATGTTCGGCACCGATCCCTGGTGGCTGGTCGTCGTCAAGGCGGTGTTCTGCTTCGCCTTCCTGATGCTGACCGTGCTGTTCTCCATCGTGTGGGAGCGCAAGGTCGTCGCCTGGATGCAGCTGCGCATCGGCCCCAACCGGCACGGCCCCTGGGGCATGCTCCAGTCGCTCGCCGACGGCATGAAGCTGATGCTCAAGGAAGACGTCATCGTCAAGCGCGCGGACAAGGTGGTCTACGTCCTCGCGCCGATCGTCGCGGCCATCCCGGCCTTCATGGCGATCGCGGTGATCCCCTTCGGCCCGGCCGGCAACGAGATCTCGATCTTCGGACACCGCACCGCGATGCAGCTCACCGACCTGCCGATCGCGATGCTCTACATCCTCGCGGTCGCCTCGGTCGGCATCTACGGCATCGTCCTCGCGGGCTGGAGTTCCGGATCCACCTATCCGCTGCTGGGCGGCCTGCGGTCCTGCGCGCAGATGATCTCGTACGAGATCGCCATGGGCGCCGCGTTCGCCTCGGTGTTCCTCTACTCGGGGTCGATGTCGACCTCGACGATCGTCGAACAGCAGCAGGACCGCTGGTACATCCTCCTGCTGCCGGTCTCCTTCCTGATCTACATCGTGACGATGGTCGGCGAGACCAACCGCGCCCCCTTCGACATGCCCGAGTCCGAGGGCGACCTGGTCGGCGGCTTCAACACCGAGTACTCGTCGATCAAGTTCGCGATGTTCATGCTCGCCGAGTACGTGAACATGGTGACGGTCTCGGCCGTGTCCGTGACGCTCTTCCTGGGCGGCTGGCGGGCCCCGTGGCCGGTCAGCACCTTCTGGGAGGGCGCGAACCACGGCTGGTGGCCGATGCTCTGGTTCGTCATCAAGGTGCAACTGCTGCTCTTCTTCTTCATCTGGCTGCGCGGCACGCTCCCGCGGGTCCGCTACGACCAGCTGATGAAGCTCGGCTGGAAGGTCCTCATCCCGGTCTCCCTGGTGTGGCTGATGCTCGTCGCCACCGTGCGGACCCTCCGGAACGAGAACTACGAGTTCACCGACATCGCCCTCTACATCGCCGGCGGCGTCATCACCCTGTTGCTGCTCTCCTTCGTCGTCGACATCTTCCGGGAGAAGGCGAAGGCGGCCGAACAGCCAGTCGAAGAACCGGCCGGCTTCGACCCGATGGCGGGCGGATTCCCCGTGCCGCCGCTGCCCGGGCAGGACCTTCCGCCGGTGCCGCGACGCCGCTCCCGTCGTGAGCGGGAGCTGATTGTCAGTGGTGGACCGGATACTGCGAGTGACGGATCTTCGGATGGAAAGGAGGCGTCCGATGGCTGAGGAGCCGAAGGAGACCCAACCCGGTTTCCAGAATCCCGTGGCCGGCTTCGGTGTGACCTTCAAGGCCATGTTCAAGAAGCGGCTGACCGAGCAGTACCCGGAGCAGAAGAAGACCACCGCTCCCCGGTTCCATGGACGGCACCAGCTCAACCGCCATCCGGACGGCCTGGAGAAGTGCGTCGGCTGCGAACTGTGCGCCTGGGCCTGCCCCGCCGACGCCATCTACGTGGAGGGCGCCGACAACACCGACGAGGAGCGCTACTCGCCGGGCGAGCGGTACGGCCGCGTCTACCAGATCAACTACGCCCGCTGCATCCTGTGCGGCCTGTGCATCGAGGCGTGCCCCACCCGCGCGCTGACCATGACCAACGAGTTCGAGCTGGCCGACTCCAGTCGCGCCAACCTCATCTACACCAAGGAGCAGCTGCTCGCCGGCCTCGAAGAGGGCATGGTCGACAGCCCGCACTCCATCTTCCCGGGCACGGACGAGCAGGACTACTACCGCGGCCTGGTGACGGAGGCCGCGCCCGGCACCGTGCGCCAGGTCGCCGTCTCCAAGGGCGAGGTACCGCAGGAGGCCGCCTCGACCTTCGGCGAGGACGAGCCGACGACGGAGAAGGTGATCGGCCGATGAGCGCGCAACTCGCCGCCTACTCCACCTCCACGGGTGAGGCCTTCCAGTTCTGGCTCCTCGGGACCGTCGCCGTGATCGGCGCCCTGTGCACCGTCTTCATGAGGCGGGCCGTGCACAGCGCGCTCTGTCTGGCCGGCACCATGATCATCCTGGCGGTGTTCTACCTCGCCAACGGCGCCTACTTCCTGGGAGTCGTGCAGATCGTCGTCTACACCGGCGCGATCATGATGCTGTTCCTGTTCGTGGTGATGCTCGTCGGCGTCACCGCGGCGGACTCGCTGAAGGAGACCATCAGGGGTCAGCGCTGGCTGGCCCTGCTGTGCGGGCTCGGGTTCGGCATCCTGCTGGCCGCGGGCATCGGCAACGCCTCCCTCACGGAGTTCAACGGACTCGCCCAGGCCAACGCCAACGGCAACGTGGAGGGCCTCGCCGCCCTCATCTTCACCAAGTACGTGTTCGCCTTCGAGATCACCGGCGCCCTGCTGATCACGGCCGCCGTCGGCGCCATGGTGCTCACCCACCGCGAGCGCACCGAGCGGCCGAAGACCCAGCGCGAGCTGGCCGGGGAGCGCGTACGGGAAGGCAAGCAACTGCCTCCGCTGCCCGCCCCCGGTGTGTACGCCCGGCACAACGCGGTGGACATCGCCGGCCTGCTCCCGGACGGCACCGCGTCCGAGCTCACCGTCATCAAGACGCTGCGCGAGCGCGGTCAGATCCGGGACGTGTCCGCCGAGGCCCTCAACGACCTGAAGGCCCTGGAGCAGCGCGCCGAGGAGCGCCTGGAGCGGACCCCGATCGAGCCGTCTCCCTACAAGCGGGCCGAGGAGGCGTCGAAGTGAACCCCGTCAACTACCTCTACCTGGCCGCCCTGTTGTTCACCATCGGCGCGACCGGCGTACTGATCAGGCGCAACGCCATCGTCGTGTTCATGTGCGTCGAGCTGATGCTCAACGCCTGCAACCTCGCGTTTGTCGCCTTCTCCCGGATGCACGGCAATCTGGACGGCCAGATCATCGCCTTCTTCACGATGGTCGTCGCCGCCGCGGAGGTCGTGGTCGGGCTCGCGATCATCGTGTCGCTGTTCCGTTCCCGCCACTCGGCCTCGGTCGACGACGCCAGCCTGATGAAGCTGTAAGGGGTCGCTGAATCGTGGAGAACCTGATCGCGCTGCTCATCGCGGCGCCTCTGCTCGGAGCGGTGGTCCTGCTGTGCGGCGGCCGCAGACTGGACGCCGTCGGTCACTGGATCGGCACGGCCCTGGCCGCCGCGTCGTTCGTGTTCGGCGTGGTCCTCTTCGCCGACCTGCTCGGCAAGGACACCGAACACCGCACGCTCACCCAGCACCTGTTCAGCTGGGTCCCGGTCGAGGGCTTCCAGGCGGACGTCGCCTTCCAGCTCGACCAGCTGTCGATGACGTTCGTGCTGCTGATCACCGGCGTCGGCTCCCTGATCCACCTGTACTCGATCGGGTACATGGAGCACGACGAGCGGCGCCGCCGCTTCTTCGGCTACCTGAACCTGTTCCTCGCGGCGATGCTGCTTCTCGTCCTCGCCGACAACTACCTCCTGCTGTACGTCGGCTGGGAGGGCGTCGGCCTGGCGTCCTACCTGCTCATCGGCTTCTGGCAGCACAAGCCCAGCGCGGCCACCGCGGCGAAGAAGGCCTTCCTGGTCAACCGCGTCGGCGACGTGGGCCTGTCGATCGCGATCATGCTGATGTTCACGACCTTCGGGACCTTCGCCTTCGGCCCGCTGCTCGGCACCCACGAGGAGCCGGGGCCCGTCGCTGACGCCAGCGAGGCCACGCTCACCGGCATCGCCCTGATGCTGCTGCTCGCCGCCTGCGGCAAGTCCGCCCAGGTGCCGCTGCAGTCCTGGCTCGGGGACGCGATGGAGGGCCCGACCCCGGTCTCGGCCCTCATCCACGCCGCGACGATGGTGACCGCGGGCGTGTACCTGATCGTCCGCTCCGGGGCCGTCTTCAACGCCGCGCCCGACGCCCAGCTGGTGGTCACCATCGTCGGTGCCGTCACGCTCCTGTTCGGTGCGATCGTCGGTTGCGCGAAGGACGACATCAAGAAGGCGCTGGCCGGCTCGACCATGTCGCAGATCGGCTACATGATCCTCGCCGCGGGCCTCGGCCCCATCGGCTACGTCTTCGCGATCATGCACCTGGTGACGCACGGCTTCTTCAAGGCCGGGCTGTTCCTCGGGGCCGGTTCGGTCATGCACGGCATGAACGACGAGGTCGACATGCGGAAGTACGGCGGCCTCAGGAAGTACATGCCGGTCACCTTCGTGACCTTCGGTCTCGGCTACCTCGCCATCATCGGCTTCCCCGGTCTGTCCGGCTTCTTCTCCAAGGACAAGATCATCGAGGCGGCCTTCGCCAAGGGCGGCACCGAGGGCTGGATCCTCGGCGGCGCGGCCCTGCTGGGCGCGGCCATCACGGCCTACTACATGACGCGCGTGATGCTGATGACGTTCTTCGGTGAGGAGCGGTGGCGCAACCGGCCGACCCGCTCTCCCGAGGCACCGAGCGCGGAGCCGGCCGCCGCCGAGCACCACGGCGAGGCCGTTTCCGGTCATGCCGCCGCCGCGACGAGCGAGCCGCACCCGCACGAGTCGCCCAAGTCCATGACGATCCCGATGATCGTGCTGGCCGTCGGGTCGGTCTTCGGCGGTGCGTTCTTCAGCATCGGCGACCGCTTCCTGCACTGGCTGGAGCCCGTCACCGGGCACGACCACGGGCACCCCCCGGTCAGCGCGCTGACGGTCACCCTCGCCACGATGGTCGTACTCGTCGTCGGTGTCGCCCTCGCCTACGTCCAGTACGGGCGCCGTCCGGTCCCGGTCGTCGCCCCGCGCGGGTCGCTGCTCACCCGGGCCGCCCGGCGCGACCTGCTCCAGGACGACTTCAACCACGTGGTCCTGGTCCGCGGCGGAGAGCACCTCACCCGCTCCCTGGTGTACGTCGACCACACCCTGGTCGACGGCGTCGTCAACGGCACGGCGGCCTCGGTCGGCGGCCTCTCCGGACGGATGCGCAAGCTGCAGAACGGCTACGCGCGGTCGTACGCGGTCTCGATGTTCGGCGGTGCGGCGGTCCTCGTCGCCGCGACCCTGCTGATGAGGGCGGTCTGATACCGATGTCCTTTCCCCTGCTGACAGCGACGGCGGTGCTCCCGGCCCTCGGGGCCATCGCCACGGCCGCCGTGCCGGCCGCGCGGCGCACCGCCGCCAAATGGCTGGCCCTGCTCGTCTCGCTCGCCACGCTCGTCCTCGCGCTCGTCGTCCTGGTCCGTTTCGACCCGGACGGCGACCGCTACCAGCTCACCGAATCGCACGCCTGGATCGCCGACTTCGGGGTCCGGTACGAGCTGGGTGTGGACGGCATCGGGGTGGCGCTCGTCGCGCTGACGGCCCTGCTGATGCCGTTCATCATCCTCGCGGGCTGGCACGACGCCGACCCGCTGGAGACGGGCAACAAGCGCTGGCGGCCCACTCAGGGCTTCTTCGCGCTGATCCTCGCCGTCGAGGCGATGGTGATCATCTCCTTCGAGGCCACCGACGTCTTCCTCTTCTACATCTTCTTCGAAGCCATGCTGATCCCGATGTACTTCCTCATCGGCGGCTTCGGGGACCGGGCCCACCAGCACGGCGAGGAGGCGGCCTCCACCCAGCGGTCGTACGCGGCGGTGAAGTTCCTGCTCTACAACCTGGCCGGCGGACTGATCATGCTGGCCGCGGTGATCGGGCTCTACGTGGTCGCCGGGAACTTCTCGCTCCAGGAGATCGCCGAGGCCCGTGCCAACGGCTCGCTCGACATGGCGACCAACACCGAACGCTGGCTGTTCCTCGGCTTCTTCCTCGCCTTCGCGGTGAAGGCGCCCCTGTGGCCGCTGCACACCTGGCTGCCCAACGCGATGGGGGAGGCCACCGCCCCGGTCGCCGTCCTCATCACCGCGGTCGTCGACAAGGTCGGCACCTTCGCGATGCTCCGCTTCTGCCTCCAGCTGTTCCCGGAGGCGTCGAAGTGGGCGACGCCCGTCATCCTCGTGCTGGCCCTGATCAGCATCATCTACGGGGCGCTGCTCGCCGTCGGCCAGCGGGACATCAAGCGGCTGGTCGCGTACGCGTCGATCTCGCACTTCGGCTTCATCATCATGGGCATCTTCGCGATGACCAGCCAGGGCCAGTCCGGCGCGACGCTCTACATGGTCAACCACGGGATCTCCACGGCCGCGCTGATGCTGGTGGCCGGCTTCCTGATCTCGCGTCGCGGCTCGCGGCTCATCGCCGACTACGGAGGAGTGCAGAAGGTCGCCCCGGTGCTCGCCGGCACCTTCCTGATCGGCGGCCTGGCGACCCTGTCGCTGCCCGGGCTCGCGCCCTTCGTGAGCGAGTTCCTGGTCCTGGTCGGCACGTTCGCGCGCTACCCGGTGATCGGGATCATCGCCACCTTCGGCATCGTGCTCGCCGCGCTGTACACCCTCGTCCTCTACCAGAGGACGATGACGGGCCCGGTGAAACCCGAGGTCGCCACGATGCCGGATCTCAGGGTGCGGGAACTGGTGGTCGTCGTCCCGCTGGTCGTCCTGCTGATCTTCCTGGGCGTCTACCCGAAGCCCGTCACCGACATCATCGATCCGGCGGTCAAGCAGACCATGTCCGACGTCCATGAGAAGGACCCCCAGCCCGAGGTGGAGGCGGCCAAGTGAGCGCAACAGCCGTCCACAGCCTGTGGACAACCGCGGCCGACCCGATCTCGAAGATCGACGCGCCGAAGATCGAGTACGGACAGTTGTCGCCCACCCTGATCGTCGTCGGCGCGGCGATCATCGGGGTGCTGGTCGAGGCGTTCGTCCCGCGCAAGTCCCGCTACTACGTGCAGCTCTTCGTGTCCGTGGTCGCGCTGACCGCCGGCTTCGCGGCGGTCGTCGCACTCGCCGCCGACGGGTACGCCACGACCAAGGCGGGCATCGCGGCGATGGGCGCGATCGCCGTCGACGGACCGGCCCTGTTCCTGCAGGGCACCATCCTGCTGGCCTCCCTGGTCGGCCTGTTCACCTTCGCCGAACGGCGGCTCGATCCGGAGGCGCACGGCAACCGGGTGGACTCCTTCGCCGCGCAGGCCGCCTCCGTGCCGGGCAGCGACAGCGAGAAGGCCGCGGTGCGGGCCGGGTTCACCACCACCGAGGTGTTCCCGCTGCTGCTGTTCGCCGTCGCCGGCATGCTGATCTTCCCGGCGGCCAACGACCTGTTGACACTGTTCGTCGCGCTGGAGGTCTTCTCCCTCCCGCTCTACCTGCTGTGCGCCCTGGCCCGCCGCAAGCGGCTGATGTCGCAGGAGGCCGCGGTCAAGTACTTCCTGCTCGGCGCGTTCGCGTCGGCGTTCACGCTGTTCGGCATCGCCCTGCTCTACGGCTACTCCGGCTCGATGTCGTACGCCACGATCGCGCAGGTCGTCGACGGCACCGTCACGACCGTCGACCCGGCGCTCGCGGCCACCATGGGCAACGACGCGCTGCTGCTCATCGGCGCCGCGATGATCATCATGGGTCTGCTCTTCAAGGTCGGCGCGGTGCCGTTCCACATGTGGACGCCCGACGTCTACCAGGGCGCGCCGACCCCGGTGACCGGCTTCATGGCGGCGGCGACGAAGGTGGCCGCCTTCGGGGCGCTGCTGAGGATCCTGTACGTCGTGCTGCCGGGCCTGCGCTGGGACTGGCGGCCGGTCATGTGGGGCGTCGCGGTGGTCACCATGCTGGGCGGCGCGATCGTCGCGATCACGCAGACCGACATCAAACGGCTGCTGGCGTACTCGTCGATCGCGCACGCGGGCTTCATCCTCGCGGGTGTCATCGCGACCACGCCGGACGGCGTCTCGTCCGTCCTCTTCTACCTGGCCGCGTACTCGTTCGTGACGATCGGCGCGTTCGCGGTGGTCACGCTGGTGCGGGACGCGGGCGGCGAGGCGACACACCTGTCCAAGTGGGCCGGGCTGGGCCGGCGTTCGCCGCTGGTGGCGGCCGTGTTCGCGGTGTTCCTGCTGGCCTTCGCGGGGATCCCGCTGACCTCCGGGTTCGCCGGCAAGTTCGCCGTGTTCAAGGCGGCGGCGGAGGGCGGCGCGGCCCCCCTGGTCGTGGTCGGTGTGATCTCGTCCGCGATCGCCGCCTTCTTCTACATCCGCGTCATCGTGCTGATGTTCTTCAGCGAGCCGCGGCCCGAGGGGCCGACCGTGGCGGTGCCGTCACCACTGACGACGACGGCGATCGGGGTCGGCGTGGCCGTCACGCTGGTGCTCGGCGTCGCGCCGCAGTACTTCCTGGACCTGGCGAACCAGGCGGGAGTGTTCGTGCGCTGAGACCAGCTCGTCGGCAGGCGTGAAAGCCCGGCTCCCCTTCGCGGGGGCCGGGCTGCTGCGTGCGGGGGCGGTACCAGGGATGTGCCATGCGGTGGCGGATTACTCGCCGCTTCCGCGGTGCGGCTGGACACCGGTGAGTGCGCGGCGCCGGCACCCCCCCGCCCGCCACGCCGCCGGCCCAGGTCCACCCGGACTGGGCGGCCACCTTCATCCGCTCGCGGAAGATGTCCACGCCGCTGTAGGCGCCGGTGGTCGGCTCCAGCTCGGAGGCATGGCGTTCAGAGTGTCGGGCGGAAACGGACAGGTCTTCCACGAACGTGTGAACGAGTTTCGCGTCCTTGACGCGAGTTGTGCCGGGCGGCCTGTGGATAACTCCGGGACTGTCGGTGCGGACCCCTATCGTGGAGGCAGTGGTCGAGGGACGACGCACGGGGGACGAGCGAGGTACGGGATGGGCGGGACGGTTGTGACGACCGCGGTACACACGCCGACGGCACCCGGTGACAGCGAGGCGCTGGCCGCGCTGCACCGGGTCTTCGGCTACGACGCCTTCCGGGGCGAGCAGGAAGCGGTCATCGAGCACGTGGTGGCCGGCGGGGACGCCGTCGTCCTCATGCCCACCGGCGGCGGCAAGTCGCTGTGCTACCAGATCCCGTCCCTGGTCAGACCCGGCACGGGCATCGTGGTCTCGCCGCTCATCGCGCTCATGCAGGACCAGGTGGACGCGCTGCGGGCGCTCGGTGTGCGGGCCGGGTTCATGAACTCCACGCAGGACTTCGACGAGCGGCGGGTGGTGGAGGCCGAGTACCTGGCCGGCGAGCTGGACCTGCTCTACCTGGCGCCGGAGCGGCTGCGTCTGGAGTCCACGCTGGACCTGCTCTCGCGCGGCAAAATCGCGGTCTTCGCGATCGACGAGGCGCACTGCGTGTCCCAGTGGGGTCACGACTTCCGCCCCGACTACCTGGCCCTGTCGCTGCTCGGTGAGCGCTGGCCGGACGTCCCGCGCATCGCCCTGACGGCGACGGCCACGGACGCGACGCACAAGGAGATCACCCAGCGGCTGAACATGCCGCGGGCCCGCCACTTCGTGGCGAGCTTCGACCGGCCCAACATCCAGTACCGGATCGTGCCGAAGGCCGACCCCAAGAAGCAGCTGCTGGCCTTCCTGCGCGAGGAACACGCGGGCGACGCGGGCATCGTGTACTGCCTCTCGCGCAAGTCCGTCGACGCGACGGCCGAGTTCCTGTCCCGCAACGGCATCGAGGCGGTGCCGTACCACGCGGGCCTGGACGCGGGCACCCGTGCGGCCCACCAGTCGCGCTTCCTGCGGGAGGACGGCCTGGTCGTGGTCGCGACCATCGCCTTCGGCATGGGCATCGACAAGCCGGACGTCCGTTTCGTCGCCCACCTGGACCTGCCGAAGTCGGTCGAGGGCTACTACCAGGAGACCGGCCGCGCCGGCCGTGACGGACTGCCGTCGACGGCGTGGATGGCCTACGGCCTCAACGACGTCATACAGCAGCGCAAGATGATCCAGTCGAGCGAGGGCGACGAGGCGTTCCGCCGCCGGGCCGCCGCCCACCTGGAGGCGATGCTCGCGCTGTGCGAGACGGCCCAGTGCCGGCGCGGCCAGCTCCTCGCCTACTTCGGCCAGGACCCGGACCGGGCGGGCTGCGGCAACTGCGACACCTGCCTCACCCCGCCGGAGACCTGGGACGGCACGGTCGCGGCCCAGAAGGTGCTGTCGACGGTGGTACGGCTACAGCGGGAGCGGGGGCAGAAGTTCGGCGCGGTTCAGATCGTCGACATCCTGCAGGGCAAGCGCACGGCCAAGGTCATCCAGTTCGACCACGACCAGCTGTCCGTCTTCGGTATCGGCGAGGAACTCTCCGAGGGCGAATGGCGCGGAGTGGTACGGCAGTTGCTGGCCCAGGGGTTGCTGGCGGTCGAAGGGGACTACGGCACGCTGGTGCTGACCGAGGCGAGCGGTGCGGTGCTGCGGCGGGAGCGCGAGGTGCCGCTGCGCAAGGAACCGAAGAAGGCGGTGACCTCGCGGTCGGCGTCGGGGTCGTCCGGCTCCGGGCGGGGCGAGCGCAAGGCCAAGGCCGCGGCCGCGGCGGCCGAACTGCCCGAGGAACTGGTGAACGCGTTCGAGGCGCTGCGGGCCTGGCGGGCCGAGCAGGCACGGGAGCAGGGCGTTCCGGCCTACGTCATCTTCCACGACGCCACGCTCCGGGAGATCGCCACGGTGTGGCCCGCCTCGGTGGAGCAGCTCGGCGGGATCAGCGGAGTGGGCGAGAAGAAGCTGGTGACGTACGGGGAAGGCGTGGTCGCGGTGCTGGCGGGGCTGGGCGGGCGTCCCGGCGCGACGGCCACGGCCACGGACGCGGCCATGGCCACGGCCACGGACGCGGTGACCTCTACGGCTACCCCCGGCCCGGCGGCCGACGCCGACCCGGGCGCGGACCACTGGCCGGAGATGGACGCGGAGCCTGAGCCGGACGACTGGATATAGGGGCGGCGGTGCCGTCCTTCACGTCGGCACGGGCGCCGGCGCGGGTACCGGCACCGCCACGGGTACCGGCAACGGCAAGGCACCGCCACGAGTACCGGGCACCGGCGCCGGCATCGGCCATCGCACCGGCGCCGGTACCGACCCGCCCGTCCGCACCGGTCCCGGTACCCCGCCGCCCCGTCACAGTGCCCGGGTCGCGTACGCCCTGACGTCGGCGTCCGGGTCAGTCGTGGCCGTGGAGAGGGCCGTGCGGGCGTCCTCGGCGGTGGTGTGGCGGGTCAGGGCCAGGACGGCGGCCTTGCGGACGTCGGCGTTCGGGTCGGCCAGGGCCTTGGCGAGTGCGGGGACGGCCATGTCCGGGCCGGCGGCGCCCAGCGCGGTCGCGGCGCCGGCACGGACCTGCCAGGCGGGGTCGCCCTGGGCGGTCACGGCCCGGTCGGCCAGCGGGACCGGGCAGCCCACGGCGGCCAGCGCCTCGTAGGCGGCCCCGCGGACCAGGGCATCGGGGTCGTCGAGGAGGACGGTGAGCGCGGACAGGACGGTGTCGGCGTCGGACCCCGCCGATGCCCGGCCGCCGGCACTCAGGGTGGCCAGGGACTTGGCGAGGGCGACGCGGACCTCGCGGGAGGGCTCGGTGGTGGCCGCGTGGGACAGGACGGTGACCGCGTCCACCGAGACGAGGGCGCGGACCGCCTCGATGCGGACGGCCGTGTCGGAGTCGGTGAGAGCGGGGGTGAACAGGGCGGCGTCGCCGAGCCGCAGGGCGCGCAGGACGTCCAGCGCGGTGGCCCGGACGACTGGGTCGGCGCCGGACAGGGCAGCGGCGAGACGGTCCCGTAGCGCGGCTTCCGGCGGAAGCGTCTCGACGAGTTCGCGCAGGGAGGCCGCCGCGGCGGCGCGGACACCCGGGTCCGGGTCGGCCAGCGCCGTGGCGAGCGCCGGGCCGGTGCCGGGCGGCACCGTCTCGGTCAGGACGGTGACGGCGGTACGGCGGACGGAGGGTTCGGGATCGGTCAGGTAGGGGGCGAGGGCCGAGTGGTCGGGTTCCTCCTCCGCGAGGGACAGGAGGGCCAGCAGGCGGGGCGAGGCCGGCAGGTCTGGTCGCCGTCCCGGTTGTGGCTGGGTGGCACGGCTGCCGCGGGTGTCAGCGGTGGGTGGGTTCGGTGTGTGGGTCGGTGGGGCCTGGTGTTGGTGCCCAGGTGGGGCGCCAGACCGGTTCGGGAGGCGGTGTCAGGCCGGCGAAGTGGTGGATGACGGACCGGAGCCCTGGGTGTGGATCGGCTCGGCGGAGGAGGAGCGAGAGCGGATACGCGAGCGTCGGGTTCACGATCGGGATGCGGCGCAGGTCGTGGTGGGTCGGCCAGATGTACCGGTCGCGGGAGCCCACGAGGGTGGCCACGTCCGCGGAGTCCGCGAGCACGTCGAGGAGCACCTCGTTGCCGAAGTTCGGTCCCGCCGCGTCCACGCGCAGGCCGAAGTCGGTGGCGAGCTGATCGTAGAAGTCCGCCCATTCGCTGCGGGGCGCGATGCCCGGGACCCAGATGCGGTGCCGGCGCAACCGCGACGGGGTGAGCGTGCGCGCGGAGGCGAGCGGGTGCCTCGGGCCGACGAGGAGCTCCAGCGGGGAGTCGAACGCGTGGATCATCCGCACGTCGCGCGGCAGTGCGGCCGGTTCGGTGACCGAGCGGAACGAGGCGTCGACGTCGCCCGCCTGGACGGCGCCGACCGCCAGACGCGGGTCGTCGACCTTGAGGGTCACCACGTCGAGGTCCGTTTCGGGATGCGACCGCCAGTACTCGTGCAGGACGACGGCCTGCGCGGACCGCAGACCGAGCACGTCGATACGCAGGGCCCGCGAGCCCGGTCGGATCGCGGCGACGGCGCGATCGACGCCCGTGACGATGGCGCGGGCGTGCGGGAGGAAGGCCTGGCCGTCGAGTGTCGGCTCGACCCCTCGGGCGGTGCGGGTGAACAGCCGCACGCCGAGTTCCCGCTCCAGGGCCGCGATCCGCTTCGACACGGCCTGCTGTGTGACGCCGAGCTCGTCGGCCGCGTGCCGCAGCTGTCCGAGCTCGGCCGCACGGACGAAGGACCGCACCGCCTCGGTATCCACCGCTCCAGCCTAGGCGGGCCCAACCGATGGTTGTGGCTCGCCCGGGAGCCGGTTGTTTGATCCGCCACCGGTGCGGCGGGTGTGATGCGGAGACCCGGACATCGGTTGTCACGAGGGGGGCACATGCGCGTGCGGTTGGGGCGCGATTTCGGCCGGCTGTGGTCGGCCTACGCCGTCAGTACGTACGGCACGTGGATCGCGTTCGGCGCGTTCCCGCTGATCGCGGTCCGGGTGCTGCACGCGTCGGCCTTCGCCGTGGCGCTCCTGGAGGCGGCCGGGCTCGCCGTCGCGGCGGTCGTCGCGTTCTCGCTCGGGCCGTGGGTCGAGCACCGGGCCAAGCGTCCGGTGATGATCGCGACGGACCTGGTCCGGTTCGCCGCGATGGCGAGTGTCCCGGTCGCGTACGTCCTCGGCGTGCTCTCCTACGGCCAGCTGCTGGTCGTCTCGGTGGTCTCCGGGACCGCGGGCACCGCCTTCACCGCCGCGTCCGGCGCGTATCTGAGGCATCTCGTGCGGGGTGATCAACTGCTCGTGGCGCACGGGAGGTTCGAGGGCACGAGCTGGGTGGCGACGGCGGCGGGCCCGCCCCTCGGTGGTGCGCTCGTGGGGCTGGTCGGCCCGGTGGTGACCGTCATGGCCGACGCGCTCAGCTACCTGCTGTCCGCGCTCGGGCTCCTCCGCGTCCGCGGCGGCGACATCGCGGTACCGCGCGACCGGACCACCAGACCGCGCGGAGCCGACCTCCTCGGCGGCTGGCGGTTCATCCTGCGCGACCGCGTACTGAGGCGTCTGTTCCTCAACTCGATCCTGGTCGGCGGCCTCATCATGGCCACCGCCCCGCTCCTGTCCGTCCTCCTGCTGGGGCAGTACCACTTCCCGGCCTGGCAGTACGGTCTCGCCTTCGGCGTCCCGGCACTCGGCGGCTTCGTCGGAGCGCGCCTCTCCGCGCGCCTCGTGACCCGCTACGGCCGGTACCGGGTCATGACGGCCTCCGGTTGGCTGCGCTCACTCTTCCCGCTCGGTCTCGCGTTCGTCGGCCCCGGCGTCCCCGGGCTTCTCACCGTGATCGTCGTCGAGAGCCTGCTGATCACCTGTATGGGCGTCTTCAACCCGGTCCACGCGACGGAACGCCTGCGACGGACGCCCGCGGATCACACGGCCCGGGTCCTCAGTACCTGGAGCGCGGCCGGCAGACTCCTCCAGGCCGCCCTGATGGTGGTCTGGGGCGTTCTCGCCACCCTCACCAGCCCGCTCGCCGCGATCACCCTGTCCGGCGTTCTCCTGCTCGCCACCCCGCTCCTGCTGCCCCGGCGGACGGATCTGTCGGCCTCCGCGCCCGCGTCGGCGATGGACGTCCGGGCGCCATGACACCCCACCGCGCCCCGCTCACCAGCGCCGGTGTGGAGGAGGGGCGCCCCCTACGTCAGCGCCGTCAGGCCCGGGGCGAAGGTGATCAGCAGGGGCAGGAGGGGGACCAGCGCCGCCGCGGTCGTCGTCAGGGCGCGGTGCCTGCGGCCGAGCCTGGGCCGGGGTTCCAGGAGACGGTCGACGCGTTCGCCGAGGAGGCGGTGGGTGGAGGCGCAGGACAGGACGCCCCGGTGCTGGTTGAGCTCGATCAGCGCCAGGGCGGTGGTGAGGTGGCCGCAGCGGCGGGAGGCCGTGTCGTCGGCGGCGAGTTCGACCAGGCGGTGGGTCTGGTCGCAGAAGTGGGCGAAGAGCGGGACCCGGGGGAAGCCGGTGGCCAGCGCGGTGGAGAGGTGGAGCAGCCAGTCGTGACGGGCACGGGCGTGGCCGCGTTCGTGGGTGAGGACCGCGTCGAGCTGGTGGTCGGTGAGACGGTGCAGGGCGCCGGTCGTGACGATCAGCTGGGGCGGGCTGCCCGGCATCCACCAGGCGTCCGGGTACTCGTCCTCGAGCACCAGGAGGGGGCCGCGCGCGGCGGACAGGCCGGCCGGCAGGTCGGGGGCGCGTTCGCGCAGGTGGGCGCGGGCCCGGACGCGGCGCCGGCGCGCCTCGGCGAGCTCCCGGGCCAGCATCGCGGTCGTCCAGGCCGCCCCGCACGCCAGCAGCAGCGTGAGGGCGACCGCCCAGGCCGGGGCCGCGGAGAGGTCGTACGCCGCCGTCACGGCGGGCGGTGCCGGGGCGAAGACCCGGTCGCGGACCGTGTGGAAGACGGCCGCAGCACCCAGCACCAGGGCGGTCAGACAGCACAGCAGGACCGTGGCGACCAGGCACTGCCACACCCACAGCCCGACCACCGGGTCCCGTTCGGGCCACCCGGCCCGGGTCAGCGCGCGGGGGACCGGCACGGCGGCCGTCACGGCGACGACGCTCAGCAGGAGCAGGCAGAAGGTCATGCCACGGGCTCCGGATCCTGATCGAAGAGGGGCGGCTACGGGTCGGGCGGTGGGACGACGGGGCCCTGTGCGGCGGCTCCGTGCGGCGGCTCTGTGCGGCGGGGCGGGCGGCGGGTGTCGCGGAGCGTGCGTGCCGCCCGTCGCCAGTATGACGGCGTGAGGCGCGGGAGTCAGGCCGTCAGACGGTCGGCACGACCCGCCCGCCGACCTCGCCCAGCCCCACCCGCATCCCGTGCGGCCCGGGTGCCCACGCCGACAGGGTCACCACGTCGCCGTCCTCCAGGAACGTCCGCTTGCCGTCGGGGAGTTCCAGCGGCTCGGTGCCGTTCCAGGTCAGCTCCAGCAGGGACCCCCGTTCCCGCTCGGTGGGTCCGCTCACCGTGCCGGACCCGTACAGGTCGCCCGTGCGCAGGCCGGCGCCGTTGACGGTCATGTGGGCCAGTTGCTGGGCGGCGGTCCAGTACATGGTGGAGAAGGGGGGCTCCGACACGACGTGCCCGTTGACGGCGACCGAGAGGCTCAGGTCGTAGCCGCCGGGCTCCTCGTCGGAGTCGTCCAGGTACTCCAGCAGCGTGTGAGTGCGCTCCGGCGGAGCCACCCGCGCCTCCTCCAGGGCGTCCAGCGGGGTGATCCACGCCGACACCGAGGTGGCGAAGGACTTGCCGAGGAACGGGCCGAGCGGGACGTACTCCCAGGCCTGGATGTCGCGCGCCGACCAGTCGTTGAGCAGGCACAGGCCGAAGACGTGCTCGCGGAAGTCGGCGAGGGGCACCGGGCGGCCGGTCCGCGACGGCACCCCGACCACGAAGCCGACCTCCGCCTCGATGTCCAGGCGGATCGACGGGCCGAACACGGGCGCCGCCTCGGAGGGCGCCTTGCGCTGGCCCGACGGCCGTACGACGTCGGTGCCGGAGACCACGACCGTGCCGGAGCGGCCGTGGTAACCGATCGGCAGGTGCTTCCAGTTGGGGGTCAGGGAGTCGGCGGCGTCGGGACGGAAGATCCGGCCGACGTTCCGGGCGTGGTTCTCGGAGGCGTAGAAGTCGACGTAGTCCGCGACGTCGAAGGGGAGGTGCAGGGTGACGGAGGACAGCGGATGGAAGAACCGCTCGATCGCCTCCTGGTGGGACGGGACCGTCACCCACGCCGTCAGCGCGCGCCGCACGTCGGACCAAGCGGTGCGGCCCGCGGCGAGCAGCGGGTTCAGCGAGGGGCGCGCGAGCAGGGAGACGTAGGGGGAGCCGAGGGCGGCGGCCGCCGCGCCCGCGTCGAGCACGTGGTCACCCAACCGGATGCCTACGGTCCGGTCCGTCGCGCCGGGAAGGGAGAAGACACCGTACGGAAGGTTGTGCGGGCCGAAGGGGTCGCCCTCGGGAATATCGAAGGGGGGCATGGGGTGCTGCCTCACTCTCGTACGAACCGTGCGGTCGGTGGAGTCGCTGTGTCCACCTGGGGCCCGGGGGATCCAGGTGACCGAGCCACACGTTACGGCCGAGTTGCCTGCTCTGGGCAGTGACTTCCGCCGACGGCGTCGCACGGGCCGGTGCCGCGACCCGGGCACGGCACCCGCTTCGCACCGCGCGGGCCGGGCGCGGCACGGGTCCGCGACGCCTACCGGCGGGGGGCAGCGGCGCGGCATACGGATCGGGAGCAGCGGTCCGGCGGCCGGGGTCCACCGGCGTACGCCCGGCGGTCGGCGGGCGGGACGCGGGGGCCTACGCGCGACGGGTCGGCGGACAGCAGGCGGTGCCCCACGCGCGGCGTCGCGGGCGGGATGCGGCGCCGTTGTGCCCGGGTCTCCCGCAGTGCCGCCCGCATGCCCGGCCCCCGGTCCGCGCCCCGTTCGCCCCCTGTCATGGGGAACGACGGACCCGCCCCGCCCGCACCGGTGCCGAGGGGCGCACGCGGCACGGACTCCCGGGGGCATCGGGGCGTCGGGGGTGTCGGGGTGTCGGCGGGCATCACGTCGTGCGGACGTCCCTCAGCTTGTCGGCCGCCGCGTCGATCCTGCCTGAGTCCGGGCTGGTGTCCCCGTCCAGGACGGACTCGTCGTAGTCCTTGATCGCCTGGTGGAGGTCGTCGACCGCCTTGTCGACCCTGCTGTCGTCGGTGTCCTTGTCGATCTCGTCGAGGTTCTTCTCGATCGTGCCGATCGACTCGTCGGTGCGCGAGGGGTCCTTCGCCGCGTCCCAGCCGGCCTCGTGGATGGCCTTGAGGCTGTCGGAGATCGTGCCGGCGTGGGAGACGCAGTCCAGTGAGGTGTCGAAGTCGTCGGGGTCGCAGGCGGTCGCGAGACCGGCGGTCAGGGCGACGGCGGCCACGGCTGTGGCGACCCGGGTGACACGGCGCCGGCGGCGGTTCGCGGACATGGGCCGGCCCCTTCGTGGGGCGAGCATCCGCGGAGAGGATCCGTGGACGTCTTCTGCCGTCCACGATCCCGTCGTCCGCCCGCCCCCACGAGGGAACGGCCACCCGTATCACTGGTGTAGCCCGCTACACCGGCTGTCGGCGCGGGGGCGGCAGCCTTGTGGCTGCCGCCGGGCAGGGGCCTGGCGCCTCGCAGAGCCTGTCGCCCAACGGCCCGCCGCCCAAAGCCCCCGCCCCCATACCCGGCCGGCCTACGCCCGGTAGCGCCCCAGCGTCCTCAGCCCGGGCAGTGCCCTGTCCTCGAAGTCGAACAGCGCGAGGTTCTCCCACGCGTTGCCGGACGCCGGGTCCTGGGGGTTCCAGCCGCTGCCGGCGCGGTAGGTCCACACGCCCTCCCAGTAGCAGTAGCCGAGGCCCTGTCCGCCGGGGACGGCGGCGGCGAGGTCGGCCGCGGCGCGCAGCCAGGCCGCCTGGCCCTCGGGCGTGGCGGGGAAGCCCTCGGTGAGTTGCGCGGGGTCGTTCATGATGTCGTTGACGTCGTCCTCGCTCTTCAGAGTGAACGGGTACGCGGTCTCCGCGATCACACACGGCTTGCCGTAACGGGCCGTGATGTCCGCCATGTTGGCGGCGGCCTGCTCCACCGGCCCGTGCCAGAAGGGGTAGTAGGAGAGCCCGATGATGTCGAAGTCGACGCCGTGGGACACCGCGTTGTCGAACCACCAGCGGTACAGCCCGTTGTCGCCGCCGTTGGCCAGGTGCAGGATCGTACGGATGCGCGGGGTGGTGTCGCGGGCCGCGCGCAGGCCGGCCTTGAGGAACGCGGCGAGGTTGGCCCAGTGCTCCCAGTCGCCCTCGGGCCAGAGCATGCCGCCGTTCAGCTCGTTGCCGATCTGCACCAGGCCGGCCGGGGTGCCCTGCCGCCGCAGCGCGCCGAGGACGTCGGCGGTGTGGTCGTAGACCGCCCGGGTCAGGCCGGCGACGTCCAGGTCCGCCCAGGCGGCCGGCTTGGTCTGGTGCGCCGGGTCGGCCCAGGTGTCGGAGTAGTGGAAGTCGACCCAGATGCCGATGCCGGCCCGCTTCAGGCGCCGGGCCAGGGCGAGGACGTGCGCCTTGTCGTTGTAGCCGTCGGCCGGGTCGACCCACACCTTCAGCCGGGCGTGGGTGACGCCCGAGGCGGCGAGGATGCGGACCGGGTCGTCGCGGCGGCCGTCGGCACGGCGGTAGACGGCGCCCTTGTCCTCGTTCTTCGGCAGCGAGGAGATGTCCACGCCGCGGATCTCCAGCCGGCCGCGGTGGCTCGCGGTTCCGGTACCGGCGACGGCGGGGGCCGCGCCCAGTACGGGAACGGCCAGCGCGGCGGCTCCGGCGGCGGTCAGAACACTGCGTCTACGCATGTCAGGGTCCCTTCACAGTGACGGTCACGGGGAATCGGCTCCGGGGGTGACACCGGGCGGTGGGTCCTACGGAAGTTCGGGCGGTGGATCTACGGAGGTTCAGCTGATGTTCCGTTCAACGGAGGTCCCGCTCAGTGGAGGCGCCACGGAGCAGTCCAGGCACTGCTCAGCGGAGGCGCCACGGAGCAGTCCAGGCACCGCCGGCCGGCGCAGCCCCGACGCCCCGCGTCCGACGCCTTGACGCCCCGCGTCCGACGCCCCGACGCCCCCACGCACAACGGCCCCGGCGGCCCTTCGGCGGGGCGACGCCCCACGCGTCCCCGGACGCCCCCGGCAGGGCGGCGGAATCGGTGGCTCGGAGCATGCGACGACTCCCTGCGATCGGCGAAGGTGACGGCCAGTTTCTGTGATCGTGCACAGTACAGAACACCACTGGCAGCCGGGGGCAACAAGTAGGTAACCCCAGGCTCTCGCCATTGACAAGGGGACGAAACAATTCTCTACTGTGCACGATCACAGAGCCGCGCGGCCCTCGCGCACAGCCCCTCGGTCACGTCCGCAGAACCTCCCCCCACGGCGGTTGCCGCGTACGCGGGACGTACCGAGTTCGGCTACACATCAGGGGAGATGAAGATGTCGATCCACCGCCATCAGGTCAGCAGGCGCAGCATCCTCGCCGGGGCCGCCGCCCTCGGCCTCACCGGCACCCTCGCCGCCTGCGGCGGTTCCGACGACGAGGACTCCGGGGGGAGCAGCGGGCCGGTCAAGCTGACCTACTGGTCGTGGGCGCCCAACATGGAGAAGGTCGCCGCGATCTGGAACAAGAAGAACCCGGACATCACGGTCACGGTCTCCAAGCAGGCCAGCGGCGCCGAGATCGTCTCCAAGCTGATCACCGCGAAGAAGGCCGGCAACGCGCCCGACCTGATCCAGGCCGAGTACCAGTCGCTGCCGACCCTGGTCTCCAACGACGTCCTGGCCGACATCTCGAAGTACGCCGGTGACGCCAAGTCCGAGTTCGCCGAGGGGCTCTGGGGCATGGTCACCCTCGGCACCGACGCGGTCTACGGCATCCCGCAGGACTCCGGGCCGCTGATGTTCTACTACCGCGAGGACCTCTTCAAGAAGCACGGCCTGTCCGTGCCGAAGACCTGGACCGAGTTCGCCGAGACCGCGCGCGCCGCCCGGAAGGCCGTCCCGGACGCCTACCTGACCACCTTCTCCGCCAACGACCCCGGTCTGTTCGCGGGCCTCGCCCAGCAGGCCGGCGGCAAGTGGTGGACCGTCGACGGCAGCGGCAAGTGGACCGTCGGCATCGACGACGCCGCCACCCGGCAGGTCGCCGAGTTCTGGGGCGGCCTCGTGCAGGAGGGCGTCATCGACAACCAGCCGATGTACACCCCGGCGTGGAACAACGCCCTGAACAAGGGCACCCACCTCGCCTGGGTCTCCGCCGTGTGGGCGCCCGGCGTGCTGGTCTCCTCAGCCCCCGAGACCGAGGGCAAGTGGCGGATGGCCCCGCTGCCGCAGTGGAAGTCCGGCGAGAACGTCACCGGCAGCTGGGGCGGTTCCTCCACCGGAGTCTCCACCGACTCCAAGCACGCCGAGGCCGCGACGAAGTTCGCCCGCTGGATCAACACCGACCCGGAGGCGCTCGCCGCCCTGGTCAAGGAGGCCGGCGTCTACCCGGCGGCCACCAAGGGCCAGTCGGGTGACGTGCTCACCACGCCCGCGTTCTTCCCGAACCAGAAGGACTTCTACGACACGGCCGCCCAGATCGCCGCCACCACGGCCGCCTCCGCCTGGGGCCCGAACGTGCAGACCGCCTACACCGCCTTCACCGACGGTTTCGGCAAGGCCACCAAGGCGAAGAAGGAGACCCAGTTCACCTCCGCCCTCGCCACCATGCACACCAAGACCTTCGACGACATGAAGAAGCAGGGCTTCGAGGTGACCGAGGCATGACCAGCACTCCGCTCAAGGGCACCGGCCGCACCACGGCCGGGCCCTTGGCGGACGGCACCGGCACCGCCAAGACCGTCCGCCCCAGCCGCTCCCGCCGCCGTGGCCGCAGCGCACCGTACTGGTTCCTGGTGCCGACCCTGGTCCTGTTCGCCGCCTTCACCGTGGTCCCGATCGGGTACGCGGTCTGGCTCAGCCTCCACAAGGTCCAGGTCAAGGGCATCGGCCTCGGCTCCGGCGCCCGCTCGCAGGTCTGGAACGGCCTCGGCAACTACGCCGACGTCCTGCACGACTCCGAGTTCGGCAACAGCGTGCTGCGCGCCTTCGGCTACGGCCTGATCGTCGTCCCGACGATGCTCGGTCTCGCGCTGCTGTTCGCGCTGATGCTCGACACCCCGAAGGCCCGCAGCGCCAGGTTCGCGCGGCTCGCGATCTTCCTGCCGTACGCGGTGCCCGGCATCATCGCCGCCCTGATGTGGGGCTTCCTCTACCTGCCGGACGTCAGCCCGTTCCACTACCTGCTGCGCGAGTTCGGCCTGCCGCAGCCGGACCTGTTCGACGGCGGCAACCTGTACCTGTCGTTCGCGAACATCGCGGTGTGGGGCGGCACCGGCTTCAACATGATCGTCATCTACACCGCGTTGCGGGCCATCCCGAAGGAGATCTACGAGGCCGCGCGGATCGACGGCGCGTCCGACCTGAAGATCGCCCTCCGGATCAAGATCCCGATCGTGGCGCCCTCCCTGGTGCTCACCCTCTTCTTCTCGGTGATCGCCACCCTCCAGGTCTTCACCGAACCCATGGCCCTCAGGCCGCTGACCAACGGCCTGCCGACCACCTGGAGTCCGCTGATGGCCATCTACGACAGCGCCTTCCTGAGGTCCGACATCTACGGCGCCTCGGCCACCGCGGTCGTCCTGGCCCTGGCCACCTTCGTCGTCTCCTTCACCCTGCTGCGTGTCTCCGACCGCTACACCCGGGAGGACCGGGCATGACTCCCCTCACCCTCACCGCCGACGCCACCGGCGGGACGCGCGGCGCCCGGCGCACCGCCTGGGTCCCCACCCTGGTGCTGATCCTGGGCGCGCTGTACTGCCTGGTCCCCATCGCCTGGGTGGTCATCGCGGCGACCAAGGACCGGTCGGAGCTGTTCTCCACCTTCACCTTCGCGCCCGGCACCGGCTTCCTCGACAACCTGAGCGACCTGAACGCCTACCGGGACGGCATCTACTGGCAGTGGATGGCCAACTCCGCCTTCTACGCGGGACTCGGCGCCCTGCTGTCCGCCGCGGTCTCGGCCGGCGGCGGGTACGCGCTCGGCCGGTTCGCCTTCCGGGGACGGGAGTTCGTCTTCAAGCTGATCCTGGCCGGCGTCCTGGTGCCGGGTGTCGTGCTGGCCGTACCGCAGTACCTGATGCTGTCGAAGATGGGCATGGCCGACTCGTACTGGTCGATGCTGCTGCCGTCCATCCTCTCCCCGTACGGCGTCTACCTGGTCCGCATCTACGCGTCCGCCGCGGTGCCCGCCGAACTCCTCGAAGCCGCCCGCATGGACGGCGCGAGCGAGTGGCGGATCTTCACCCGGATCGCGGTGCCGATGATGATGCCGGGCCTGATCACGGTGTTCCTCTTCCAGTTCGTCGGCATCTGGAACAACTTCCTGCTGCCGTTCGTGATGCTGGCCGACGACACCAAGTTCCCGCTCACCCTCGGGCTCTACACGCTGCTCGCGCAGGGCGCCTCACAGCCCGCCCTCTACACCCTGGTCATCACCGGATGCCTGCTCGCGATCGTCCCGCTGATCGCGCTCTTCCTGGTGATCCAGCGGTTCTGGTCCCTGGACCTGCTGAGCGGCTCGGTCAAGGCCTGAGGCATCCGCCGCATCCACCGTCACGAACGAGGAACATGACCACCAGCGCCAACGGACGCCGCCGACCGCCCACCATCCACGACGTGGCGCGGGAGGCCGGCGTGTCGCGGGGCACCGTCTCCCGCTTCCTGAACGGCGGCCACTACGTCTCCCCGGCCGCCCGCCGGGCGGTCGAGGCCGCCATCAGGAAGACCGGGTACGTGGTCAACCGGCATGCGCGCAGCCTGAGCACCGGCCGTTCGGACTCGGTGGCGTTCCTGCTGACCGAACCGCAGGAGAAGTTCTTCGAGGACCCCAACTTCAACGTCCTGCTGCGGGGTTGCACCGAGCGCCTGGCCCAGCACGACATCCCGCTGCTGCTCATGCTGGCGGCGAGCGACGACGACCGGCGCCGGCTGACGCGGTACATCACCTCGGGACACGTCGACGGCGTGCTGCTGGTCTCCAGCCACAGCGGGGACCCGGTCGCCGTCGAACTGCGCGACGCCGGCATCCCGTTGGTGGCCTGCGGCAAGCCGCTCGGCCTGGGATCCAGGGTCAGCTACGTGGCGGCCGCCGACCGCGACGGCGCCCAGGAGATGGTCCGCCACCTCCTCGCCGGCGGCCGCCGCCGCATCGGCATGGTCACCGGACCGCTGGACACCCCGGGCGGCACCGACCGCCTGGCCGGCTACCGCGACGTGCTCGCCGAGGCGGGTCTGCCCTACGACCCGGCGCTGGTGGTCGAGGGCGACTACCGGCGCACCGGCGGCGAGCGGGCCGCCCGTCGGCTGCTGGCGCGGGCCCCGGACATCGACGCGGTGTTCGCCGCCTCCGACCTCATGGCCCAGGGAGTCGTCAACGCGCTTCAGCAGAGCGGCCGTTCGGTCCCCGATGACATCGCTGTCGGCGGCTTCGACGACTCGGCCGCGGCCACCGCCGTCACCCCGGCCCTCACCACGATGCGCCAGCCCTACGACCGCATCAGCGCCGAGATGGTCCGCATGCTGCTCGCGCAGATCGCGGGAGAGGACACGGCGGGCGTCATCCTCCCGACGGAACTGGTGGTGCGGGACTCCGCGTGACCGCGCCGCCGACCGCCGTAACCGGAGCAGCCGTCAACGCATGTGAAGGCTGTAGCCGTCCGGTTCACGTCGAGTCGACGCGGCGTTCCGTCCGTATTCTCTGATCATGGCCGCACCCACCGCATACGCACTCATCGCCACCGACCTGGACGGAACGCTGCTGCGAGGCGACGACACGCTCTCCGACCGGTCGCTCGCCGCGCTCGCGCGGGTGGCGGCGGCGGGGGCCCGGCACCTCGTCGTCACCGGCCGGCCGGCGCCCAGAGTGCGCCCCCTCCTCGACGACCTGGGCAGCGAGGGGCTCGCGGTGTGCGGGCAGGGCGCGCAGGTGTACGACGCCGGCGCGAACCGTCTGCTGTGGTCGGTCACCCTGGACCGGGAGCTGGCCGAGACCGCGCTCGGCAAGATCGAGGCGGAGGTCGGCGAGGTGTACGCCGCCGTCGACCAGGACGGTGTCGACGGGCTCACGCTCATCGAGCCGGGCTACCTGATGCCGCACCCGACGCTGCCCGCCGTACGCGTGGGCCGGCGCGACGACCTGTGGGACGCGCCGATCAGCAAGGTGCTGCTGCGCCATCCCGACCTGTCCGACGACGAGTTGGCGGCGACGGCCCGCTCGGTGGTCGGTTCCCTCGCCACGGTCACCATGTCCGGGCCCGGGACCGTCGAACTTCAGCCATGCGGCATCACCAAGGCGACGGGGCTCGCGCTGGCCGCCGAGCACCTGGGACTCGGGCCGCGCCGGACCATCGCCTTCGGGGACATGCCCAACGACATCCCCATGCTGGACTGGGCGGCCCACGGCGTCGCCATGGCCAACGCCCACCCCGAACTCAGGGCCGGGGCCGACGAGATCACCCTCTCGAACGAGGACGACGGCGTGGCGGTCGTCCTCGAACGGCTCTTCCGCTGAGGGCCGCCCCCGGGCGGCCGGTGCCGGACCGTACGGCCCGGCACCGGCCGGGGTCCGCCTAGTGCCGTGGCAGGCAACGTTCGCCCCTTCGCGGCGTCCGGCACGCCCTCTCGCCGCACCGGCCGAAAGCCCGAGTACATCCAGTACGAGGGCTGGCGGCCGGCATGCCGAGAGCACGCACCGGACGCCGCTCCTTGACGGGCAAACGTTGCCTGCCGCGGCACTAGTACGCGCCCCACACGTTGTCGATCGAGCCGTACCGCGCGGCCGCGTAGTTGCAGGCGGCGACGATGTTCGCGACCGGGTCGTACGGGTCCCACGAGGTGCCGGCCACGTGGTACGCCTGGAAGGTCGGGTCGATCGTCTGCAACAGGCCCTTGGACGGGGTGCCCGCGGCGGCGTTCGAGTCCCAGTTGTTGATGGCGTACGGGTTGCCCGAGGACTCCCGGATGACGTTGCGGTGAATGCCGTTGTACGTACCGGGGATTCCGTGCTGCGCCATCACCTGGAGGGACGCCCGGATCCAGCCGTCGAGGTTGTCGGCGTAGCCCAGCGAGGAGGCGGTGGCCACGGTCGGGGTCGCCGCGGAGGCGCTGGTGGCGCCGATGAGCGGGAGCGCCAGGACGGCGACTCCGGTGCCGGCGACGGCGAGCTTGCGGGCGAGGCGGGCGGTCTTGGAGCCGCGGTGCTGACCGGGTGCAGACATGGGGACGTGTTCCTCTCCGGCGCCTGCGAGGTGAGCTGTCGGGTTCGGGCGGGAGCTGCCCGGCCGCACCGCCCTGAGGCGAGGCGACTTCACCCCGAGCCGTTCCGGCACGACCTGTGTCGTCCGGCCCGGCGACTTACCTGGGTCCCCCGCTCCTGCCGTGCGGTGTCGTCGATGGGTGTGTCCATGGGCGGCGGCAGGATTAGGCGTCCGCCCGACGGCCCGGAACGTATGCGAGAGCACATGTCCGAAACAAGTGGTGGATTCACACCTCGTACCTATTGACCTTGGTCTGAGGCGTATGGGGCACTTGATCCTTTGCGTCTGCCAAGACTCAACTGGCGTGGAGGGCAAGGGAAAACGCCGGTGTGCCGAGATGCGGGTGCGGGCGGCCCCGAGTGACCCAACTCACGGCCATGCGCAAGAGCGGCAAAACGGGCAATGAGCCCAACTCGTAGCCAAGCGGCAGGCCATGGGGTCCGCCGCTCCCGAGACCGGCGGCCGCTCGCTCGCGGAACCCGCAGGGTGGCGCCCGTTCGTCGCCGCCGGGACACCGTCGGCCGGTCCGGTGCCGAGTGCGTGTCGTCCGGGCGGGTGGCGTGGCAGGAGTCCGGGGATCGCGGGTACCGGTTCCTCGATACGGGGTGTCGCGTCCGCGCGTACGGCGGGTTCCGGCCGGGGCGGGATGCGAAGGTCCTCATGGGCCCCCTCGCGGGCCTCACGGGCCCCTCGCGGGAAAGGACGGAACGGATGCGCAGGCTCACCGGAGCGATCCCGGGGGCGGGACACCCGGGCGGATCCGCCGAGGTGGCGGTGGGGATCGACGGGCGGGAGGAGGCATGATCGTCCTCCGGGCCGGACGGCTGCCGGAGGCGGCCCCGGCCGCGATCCGGGACGCCGCCCTTTGCCCCCCCGGTGAGTCCATGGATGTCCGATGTTTTCAAGTGATCAAAAACACATCTGCCCTGATCCCATACCGCCTGGGCCGGACCGGTGGGCGCTATCGGTGATCGAAACGTGACCGGATACGCTGACTTGAGTGACAGCAGCGACCTATCGACAAACCGTGTAATCGCCAGTAGACACCAGCAGACAGGAGATCCCTCGTGACCGTCGTCGGGCCGTTCGGGCTGAGCGTGCGGGACCAGGCTCTGGAAGCCGATGTCCAGGCCGGATTGGCGGCTGTCGAGGAGGGACTGCTCGAAGCCACCAAGAGTGAGGTCCCCTTCATCACGGAGGCCGCCCAGCACCTGGTGCGGGCGGGCGGAAAGCGGTTCCGGCCGCTGCTCGTGATGCTCGCCGCCCAGTTCGGGGACCCGTACGCGCCGGGCATCGTCCCGTCGGCGGTGGTGGTGGAGCTGACCCATCTGGCGACGCTGTACCACGACGACGTGATGGACGAGGCCGAGGTGCGGCGCGGGGTGGACAGCGCGAACACCCGCTGGGGCAACTCGGTGGCCGTCCTCACCGGCGACTTCCTGTTCGCCCGCGCCTCGCACATCCTGGCCGACCTCGGGCCCGAGGCGGTCCGGGTCCAGGCGGAGGCGTTCGAACGCCTGGTCACGGGCCAGATCCTGGAGACGGCGGGGCCGCAGGACGGGCGCGACCCGGTCGAGCACTACCTCGACGTCCTGGGCGGCAAGACGGGCTCGCTGGTGGCGGTGGCCTGCCGCTTCGGGGCGATGATGTCGGGCGCCGACGAGACGGTCGTCGACGTGCTGACGCAGTACGGCGAGCGGCTGGGCGTCGCCTTCCAGCTCGCCGACGACGTGCTGGACATCGCCTCCGACTCCCACGAGTCCGGGAAGACCCCGGGCACGGACCTGCGCGAGGGCATCGCGACCCTGCCGGTCCTGCGGCTGCGCGAGCGCGCGGCCCGGCTGGGCCTGGCCGAGGACATCGCGCTGTGCGAGCTGCTGGCCTCCGACCTCACCGACGACGCGCGGCACGCGCGGGCGCTGGCGGACCTGCGGGCGCACCCCGCCCTGGAGCAGGCCCGCCGGGACACGGTCCGCTACGCGCAGGACGCCCGCTCGGCCCTCGCCCCGCTGCGGGAGTGCGGCGCGAAGGTGGCGCTGATGGAGATGTGCGACGCGGTGGTCCACCGGGCCGGCTGACCCCGCCAGGAGTGACGCACATCACGCGCGCCGACCGAGCCCGTACCGAGATCAGCCCCGTACTGCTGCCCGGACGCTGACGCAGGGGCGTCAGCCGCACGAGGGGGAGACGCTCATGGGCATCAGCACGATGTTCCCGGTACGCCGTACGTCCCGGACAGTCCGTACGTCCCGCACACGCCGTACGGGCCTGCTCGTCACCACCGTCGCGGTGGCCGCGTCCGCCGTCGTCGCCGCGGTGACGCCCGCCTCCGCCGGGGACGGCCGCGCGCCCGGTGGTGGCACCGGCGCGGACGGCGTCCTCCTCGCCGCGAGCCTCCGGGGTGCCAACGAGGTCCCCACGCCGGGCGGCCCCGCCGTGGGCGACAAGGACGGCGCCGCGCTCCAGTTCGTCAAGGTGAAGGGCGACAAGGTCTCCGTCGCCGTCAAGTGGCGCGGCACCGGCAGGCCCACCGCCCTCCACCTGCACCAGGGCGCCAGGGGCAGCAACGGCGCCGTCAAGATCGACTTCACCGGTCTCCTGAAGAGCAGGGGACCGGGCCGTACCGTCACCGGCACCGTCCAGGTCGACGACCCGGCGCTGCTCGACCGGCTCACCTCCGACCCGACCTCCTTCTACGCCAACCTGCACACCGCCCGGTTCCCGGGCGGAGCCGTCCGTGGCCGGCTCCACCGGATCACCGTCGCCTCCTTCGACTTCCGTGACGCCCTCGACAACGTCCAGGCGTCCGTCCTCAAGGGCAGGCAGATCTACGCGTGCAAGCCGGCCGCGGACGGCGGGTACGCCTTCGCCCAACGGGACGTCAGCGCCGTCCTCGGCGGCGCCATCGCGCACTCCTTCGTCGCACCCGACTCCGGTACACCGCAGTGGATCGCCCCCGACCGCAGCGCCGTGACCGGGGCGGTCCTGTCCAGGACACCGAACGGCGACGGCAACATCCCCGAGCTGGACCTCAGGGCCACCTCGTCCGGCAAGGAGCGCGGCCTGCTGGCCGGCACCACGGAGATCCTGCGGCTGAACACCGTCGGCGGCGTCGCTCCGGCCGGCCCCTGCACGCCGGGCGCGGTCGTCGGCGTCCCCTACCAGGCGGACTACGTGTTCCTGGGCGTCTGATCCACCGGCACGGCGGGCGGCGTGCGCTCCGCGACCCCTACGGGTCGGAGCACGCGCCGCCTCCGGGTGTCATACCGCAGGTGTACACGGAGTTGAGCCCGGGGGCTGACGAATCTTCCCGGCGGATTTGGTCAGATGGACATCACGGAAAACACCACTCCTCACCGATTCGGGTGAGAATGGCGGCTACGGGGTGGACGCAGGGGGAGTTGGACAGCCGCCGCCGACGACGGAGGTAAGGCACACATGGCACCGTACGAATCCGACGACAGCACGACTGCCGCGGAAGCCGAGGACCGGTACACACGCCGGCGCAGGGCCGCGCGGTACGTCGTCCCGGTCGCGGTGGTGGGAATGGCGGCGGCGACCATCGGGCTCGTCCCGGCGCTCGCCGACTCCGGCGACCCCGACCTGCCGAAGATCAGCGCCCAGGAACTCATCGAGAAGATAGCCGCGTCGGACGTACAGCAGCTGTCCGGGACGGTGAAGATCAGCACGGATCTCGGACTGCCCGACCTCGGCGGGCTGGAGAACAGCCTGGCCTCGGGCGCCATGGAGTCGGGCGGCGACGGCGGTTCCTCCGCGGACCCGTCCGCGAAGCTCACCGAGCTGGTGACCGGCACGCACACCCTGCGTGTCGCCGCCGACGGCCCCGACAGGCAGAAGCTGTCGCTGCTGGAGAGCGGATCCGAGTACAGCCTGATCCACGACGGCAAGGACGTCTGGGGCTACGACAGCAAGTCGAACGAGGTCTACCACGCGACCGCCTCCGAGAGCGCGAAGGCGGACAAGGAGCAGGACGTCCCGGCCACGCCCAAGGACTTCGCAGAGGAGGCCCTGAAGGCGGTCGACGACACCACCTCCGTGACCGTCGACGGCACCGCGCAGGTCGCGGGCCGCGACGCCTACCGTCTCGTCATCAAGCCCAAGGACTCCGGAACCACGGTCGGCCAGATCACCGTGGCCGTGGACTCGAGGACCGGGCTGCCGCTGAAGTTCACGCTGACCCCGGCGAGCGGCGGCGCGGCCGTCGTGGACGCGGGCTTCACCCAGGTCAGCTTCGCCCGGCCGGCCGCCTCCACCTTCGACTTCACCCCGCCCAAGGGCGCGAAGGTCACCGAGGGCGACACCGTCGAGCAGGGCGAGCACCGCCGGCCCGACGGCGCGGGCTTGTCGAAGTCCGACAAGGGATTCAGCAAGAAGGGCCTCGACACGAAGGACCCGGACAAGGGGCTCGACGGTCTCGAGGTCATCGGCGAGGGCTGGAACTCCGTCGCCACCTTCGACACCGGCGGCGAGGGCATGCCCTCCGGCGCCGAGACCGGCGGCGACCTCGGCGGCTTCCTCGACTCGCTCGGCGACAAGGTGAGCGGCGACTTCGGCTCGGGCACGGTCTTCTCGACCCGCCTGGTCAACGCCCTGATGACGGACGACGGCAAGGTGTACGTCGGCGCGGTCGACAAGGACGCCCTGGTGAAGGCGGCGAACGCGGCCAAGTAGGACCGTACGGTCACGACGAGCCGCGGGAGTACGACGAACCGTAGGGTGCGGCGAACCGTAAGGGTGCGACGAATCGAGGAAGCCGATGGGCGAACCGCCCGTCACGGACGCGGAGTCCGCGCCGGACCCGCGGCCGGGTGCGCGGTCGGACGTGCGGGAGGCGGATGGCGGTGTCATCCGCACCCGCGCGCTCACCAAGCGCTACCGCGGCGGACAGCTCGCCGTGGACGGTCTCGACCTGACCGTCCCGGCGGGCAGCGTCTTCGGCTTCCTCGGTCCGAACGGCTCCGGCAAGACCACCACCATCCGCATGCTGATGGGCCTCATCGAGCCCACCTCAGGGTCGGCCCACGTCCTGGGCCGGCCCATGCCGCGCTCCGCGCGCGCCGTGCTGCCGCGCGTCGGCGCCCTCATCGAGGGACCGGCTCTCTACGGTTTCCTCTCCGGCCGCCAGAACCTGACCCGGTACGACGCCGCCGACCCGACCGCCGACCCGCGCACCCGGGCCACCCGGGTCGCGGCGGCACTGGACCGGGTGGGGCTCTCGGCCGCCGCGGGCAAGAAGGCGAAGGCGTACTCGCTGGGCATGAAGCAGCGTCTCGGTCTCGCCGCAGCCCTGCTCCAGCCGCGCGAGCTGCTGGTCCTGGACGAACCGACCAACGGCCTCGACCCGCAGGGCATGCGCGAGATCCGCTCCCTGATCCGGGACCTGTCCTCCGACGGTACGACCGTCTTCCTCTCCTCCCACCTCCTCGACGAGATCGAGCAGGTCTGCACGCACGCGGCCGTGATGGCACAGGGCCGCCTCATCATCCAGGGGCCGGTGGCGGACCTCGCGGCGGGCACGCGCGGCCGGCTGGTCGTGACGACCCCGGACGCGGGAGAGGCGGCGCGGGTGCTGAAGGAGCAGGGGGCCGCGGACGTGACGGTCACGGACGGCCGGGTGACCGCAGAGCCACCGGAGCGCGATCTCGCCGAGGTGAACGCGGCGCTGGTGACAGCGGGCGTCCGCGTCCGCGGCTTCGGCCTCGAACGGGCTTCCTTGGAGGACGCGTTCGTGGCGCTGACGGGGGAGGGCTTCGATGTCGCCGGCTGAACGGACCCGCGCGCCCAGCCCGTTGTGGACCTTCGGTCTGTTCCGCAGCGAACTGCTCACCACCTTCCGCCGCTGGCGCACACTCGCGCTGCTCGGGGTGCTGGCGGCCGTGCCGGTCCTGGTCGGGATCGCGGTGAGGATCGAGACCGGTGACGGCTCGTCGGCCGGCGGCGGGGGCGGCCAAGGCCCGGCGTTCATCTCGCAGATCACCAACAACGGCCTGTTCCTGGTCTTCACCGCGCTCGCCGCGACGCTGCCGTTCTTCCTGCCGATGGCGATCGGCGTCATCGCGGGCGACGCCATCGCCGGTGAGGCGAGCGCGGGAACCCTCCGCTACCTCCTGGTGGCCCCGGCCGGCCGCAGCCGCCTCCTGCTCACCAAGTACGCGACGGTGATGGCGTTCTGCCTGGTCGCCACGCTCGTGGTCGCGGTGTCGGCGCTCACCGTCGGGGCGCTGCTCTTCCCGCTGGGCGACCTGACGACGATCTCCGGCACCCGGATCAGCTTCGCCGAAGGACTGGGCCGGGCCCTGCTGATCGCCCTGGTCGTCGCCGTGTCACTGATCGGCGTGGCGGCTCTTGGCCTGTTCGTCTCCACCCTGACCAGCAGCGGCATCGCGGCGATGGCGACCACGGTGGGGCTGCTGATCACCGTCCAGATCCTCGACCAGATCCCCCAGCTGCACGCGCTCCAGCCGTACTTCTTCTCCCACTACTGGCTGTCCTTCGCCGACCTCATGCGCGACCCCGTCTACTGGGACGACCTGGTGAAGAACCTGGGCCTCCAGGCCCTGTACGCGGTCGTGTTCGGCTCGGCGGCCTGGGCACGCTTCACGGCGAAGGACATCGCCTCCTGAACCGCGTTCACCGGGTGCGGGGCACGGCGGTCCCCACCCGCGTTCACCGGGCCTCGTACGGGAAGCGCGCGAGCGGTGCCTCCTGGGCGAAGAAGGTCTTGGCGCGGGTCAGCGCCTCGGTGTCGTTCAGGATGTCACCGGGCTTGCTGCCGTTGCCGAGCAGGACTCCGCCGAAGCGCATCCCCAGGTAGGCGGCCGAGTGGTTGAGCGTGCCGACCAGCGGGTCGGCGACCTCGGCCTCCTCGTGCGCGAGCGCGGTGACGCCCCAGAGGGTGCGCCCCGCCAGCGTGTCCTTGAAGTCCAGGCCGGGCGTGCGCAGCCAGCCCGACCAGTGGTCCAGGTAGCGCTTGGTCTGGGCGGAGACGGAGTACCAGTACAGCGGGGACGCGATCACGATGTCCGTCGCCGCGAGCGTGGCGTCGAGCAGCAGCGCCACCTCGCCCTCCGTGGGACGGGTGTGGTCGCTGTCGTGCCGCAGGTCCTCGAAGTCGGGCAGGGGATGGTCGGCGAGGTCGATCCACTGTTGCTCGACGTCCGCCGGCAACTGCTCGGCAGCCCTGCGGGCCAGCAGTTCGGTGTTGCCCTCCCGGCGGGCGCTGCCGAGGACGAACAGGAAGCGGCGGGTCATGGGATCCCCCAGTGATCGGCGTGCGGCTGATACGTGCGGCTGATGCGGCGCACGCGGCTCATGGACGGGCGGGAAGCCTGTACGGGCGTACGGGTACACGGGCGTACGGGTACACGGCGTGTGGGCCTACCGGCGCGAAGCACTTACAACATGCACGCGCAGTATATGCGCGTGCAATCAATAGGCGCAACGGGCGACGATGCCGTCCACGGTCCGCAGCAGCAGGTCCTCCCGTCCGTGCGGTGCCACCAGCTGGAGCCCGACCGGGCAGCCATCGGACCCGAGTCCCGCCGGGACACTGGCCGCCGGATGTCCGCTCAGGTTGAACGCCCAGGTCAGGGCCGTGGAGTAGCGGTCACCCGGACCGTCGTGGCCGTGCGGCGGGATCGGGGTCGCCGGGGTCAGCAGCACGTCCGCCTCGGCGAAGAGGGCGTCCAGGCGCCGGTCGTTCTCCGCGCGGAGGCGGCCGGCGGCGGCGAGGTCGGCCCTGGCGAGGCCGGCCGCGGGGGTCCGCAGGGCGAGCCAGGCGGTGGCCGGGTCGTGGAGGCGGAGGCGGGCGCGGGGCTCCACCAGGCGTACAGCACCGGTGTCCGCGAGCCGTAGGGCCGCCGCGTGGGCGATCGCCACGAGGTCCGGATCGCAGTCGGCGAAGCCGAGGTCGGGGGACCAGACAGCGGTCGGAGCAGAGGGCGGGCCGGGGGCTGAGGGCGGGCCGGGGGCTGAGAGCGGGCCGGGGGCCGGGAGCGGGTCGGGGGTTGAGAGCGGGCCGGGGGCTGAGAGCGGGCCGAGGGTCGGGAGCCGGCCAGGGACGGGGAGCGGGCGGTGGGCCGGGAGGTTGCCCGTGTCCTCCGAGCGACTCGCGCCTTTCGAGCGACCCGCGCCCTCCAAGTGATCCGCGCCTTGTGAGTGACCCGCGCCCTCCGAGCGACCCGCGCCCCCCGAGTCCCCCGCCCCTTCCGAGTCCCCCGCGCCCTCCGAAGCCCCGCTCGTCACCCGCCACCACGCTGCCGCGTCCGACGCGTACCGGGTCAGGACACCGGGCGCCGTGAGCCCCGTACGGTCGGAGGTCCACAGCCGCCCGTTGGTGACCTTCAGTCCGAGCACACCGCACCACGCCGCCGGGATCCGCACCGACCCCGCCCCGTCGCTCCCGGTCGCCAGCGGCACCAGTCCCGCCGCGACCGCCGCCGCGGACCCGGCCGAGGAACCGCCGGGCGTACGGTCGGCCCGCCAGGGATTGACGGTACGGCCGTGCGCGCCGAGCCCCCAGGTCTGCCAGGGAGTTCCGGGCCCCGGAACGGACGTGGCCCCCACCGGCACACACCCGGCCGCGAGCAGCGGGCCCGCGCCGCGCAGCCCGTGCCGTCCCTTCACCCCGATCGGCACCCCCGCCAGCGGCAGCGGCTCCCCCGCGGCGACCCGCGCGTCCACGGCACGCGCCCGCCGCAGCGCGGCCTCCTCCCACACCTCGGCGAACGCGCACAGGTCCGGCTCGGCCCGCCGGATCCGCTCCAGTGCCACGGCGACCACGTCGACCGCGGGCAGGGCGCCCGACCGCACGGCGGCGGCGATCCGCTCGGCGGAGAGGGAGGAGAGGGAGGAGAGGGAGGAGAGGGAGCCGAAGCCGGACATCGGGAGCCGGGTCACGCGCGGGTGGCGGTGAGCCGGGCCAACGCCTCGCTCTCCCGGGGCCGGGAGCCGCTCAGGTCCCCCAGGCGCCAGGCGGGCACCCAGGGCACGCGGTACACGTCGATCACCGACTCGATCTCCTTGACCCGTTGGGCGAGCGGACGCGGCAGCCGTCCGGGCGCGTCCGCGACCAGGACGACCGCGTCGACGACGAGACCGGGCGGGGCCTCGCCGTGCCGGAACGCCTCCAGCGCGTGCAGGGCGGAGCGCAGCCCGGCCGCGTGCGTACGGGCGACGAGCAGCACGGACCGCGGGCCGGCGGGTCCCGGCCAGTCGCGCCCGCAGTCCTGGCCTCCGTAGACGGCGGCCAGGGTGGACGTGCCGGCGCCGCCGTGGGTACCGACGAAGGAGCAGCGCCAAGGCACGGCGGAGGCACGGGCGGGCTCGGGCGAGGCCACCTCCGGTACGGGCACGGGCCCGCGAATCCAGATCTCCGGTCCGAGTGGTCCCGCTGTCCGCATACCGGCCCCCATCCGCGTGCCCCTTCCTGGTCGACCCTCTCCTGCCCGGCCGGGGCGCACGGCATCCGGACGGGCTCCTGACGAGGTGTGATCTCCTGGAACGAGCCTGTGACGTCACGGTGACGTGAGAACCGCCGGCGAGCGGAGAGACTCGACAGTACGTGTACGACACGTGTACGACCGGATCGCGCCGCTGGGGACGGGACCCGACGGCGGGACGGAACACCATGGAGCCCGCACGCGTTGTCCGGCGACTCCCCGACGCATCCGAGTGAGGGAACCGATGGCTCGACTCAGCCGCGACAAGAAGCGGGACCACCAGCGCCCGGCCGCCCCCGAGGCGGCGCCGATCGACGTCCACGTCCCCGCGTCCGGCCCGGGTGCGGGCGGCGCGTCGGTCGGTGGGGTACGGGTCGTCCCCGCGTCCGGCCAGGAGATCCAGCACGCCGTCCTGAACCACCTCCACCGGATCGCCGCCGCCGGCGGCCACACGGTCCTGGCCACCGTCCATGACGACCGCATCGGGTACGTCGTCCCCCTCCGGGTCAACCCGGACGGCTCCAGCGACTACGCGGCCGAGCCGACGCGGGTGGCTCCGGCGGGGGAGCGGGGGGTGCCCGGGACGCCGGGCGGGCCGGGCGGGCCTACCGGGCCGGAGGCGCCGGTGCCGGGTGCGGCAAGGGGATCAGAAGTGCCGGGAATCCCCGGTGAACCGAGGGGATCAGGGGCGCTGGGGATGCGGGGATCGACGGGGGCGGGGATGCGGACGGGGACAGGGGCGGGGACGACCGGTGTTCCGGGAGGCGTGCCGGGGAGTGCGGCCGAGAGGGCGGGAGGGCCCGTACCGGTGCCCGCGCCGGGGCCGCCCCCCGTGTGGCCGGACGCGGCCGCGTCGCACGAGCCCGAGGAGCCGGCCCGGCTCGCGCCGACCGGTGGTCCTCAGGTGTCCGGCCGGCCAGAGGGGCCCGGACCGGCCGGCCCGGCTGCGCCGTTCGGGACGCCCGCCGCGCCCGGTGTTCCCGCCGCCTCCCGTGCGGTACGGCCGCAGTGGGCGCGGTACGACCAGTCCACGCATGTGCTGCGGGAGGTGCCGGAACCCGCGCGGGACGCGGAGTCCACGTTCTCGGTGCGGGCCCTGCCGGACGAGGCGTCGTCCGGCGCCGAGGCCGCGCCGACGTCCACGCCACGGGCACTCCCGGAGCCGCGTCCGGCCCAGGCACATGCCCAGGCCCCGGCCTCGACCCCTGCCCCGGCCTCGTCTTCGTCCCCGGCCCCCGGTACGGTCGCCGCACCGACGGGGGTGTTCGGTCCGCCGCCGGTGATGGACACGCGGACCGCGCCCCTCTCCGCGTCGGCACCGGACCGTGGCCCGATGCAGGCGCCCGCCCCGGCGCCCCCCTCCCCTCCCGCACGTACCACCCCCTCCCGCATGTCGCCCTTCCTCGGGCCCGCCCCCGACGACGACCTGGACCCCGCTCCCAAGCCCGCCCCGCCCCGGGGGTTCGACGCGGTCGCCGAGGCGGTGCTCGGGGACGGCCACCTCACCGCCCCCGGTGACGACACCACGCCCGCCCTGCTCGCGGAGCCGGTCGCGCGGATCACCGAGGCGGTGAACGCGGGGCGGACGGACACCGCGTCGGAGCTGGCCGAGCGGACCGTGGCACAGGCCTCGCAGTCGCTCGGGCCGGAGCACCCCGAGGTGCTCCGGCTGCGCGAACTGACCGCGTACGTCGCCTACTTGGCCGACGATCCGGTCCGCTCCTTCCACCTCTCCCTGGACCTGGCCGGCGTCCATCACCGCACCCGGGACGCGGACGCGGCCTACGCCAGCCTCCAGAGCGCCGTCACCGCCTGGCGTGCCGTGCGGGACCCGCACCAGGGGCTGGACCTGGGCCAGGCCCTGATCGCCCGGTGGACCGAGCTGACGGCCGAGGACGGCCCCGCCGTCGACGACATCGAGCAGTTGGAGAAGGCCCGCGTCCGCATGGGCCGGCTCGCCGACCGCGCCCGGGCCTCGGACTGACCCTTACGCCGACAACTCCCACACCGCGTACGCGACCGCGTCGCTGTTGCGGTTCAGCGCGGTGTCGTTGATGTTGGCCGTGGTGTCGCACGACGAGTGGTAGCAGCGGTCGAACGCCAGCCCCGCCGTACCGCCCCACTTGGCCGCCTGCGCCGCCGACTTGGTGTTGCTCGCGCCGGTGAACAGCCCGCCGACCGGCACGCCCGCGTTCTTGAAGGGCGCGTGGTCGGAGCGGCCGTCGCCCTCGGTCTCGATCTCCGTCGGCACGCCGAGCCCGGTGAAGTACGCCTTGAACGTCTTCTCGATGGCCGGGTCGTCGTCGTAGACGAAGTAACCGGGGTTCGGCGAGCCGATCATGTCGAAGTTGAGGTAGCCGCTGATCCGCGAACGGTTCGCGGTGGAGAGGCTGTTGACGTAGTAGCGGGAGCCCACCAGCCCCAGCTCCTCCGCACCCCACCAGGCGAACCGCAGGTGCTTGGCGGGCTGGAGGCCGGCGCGGGACACCGCGAGCGCCGTCTCCAGGACCGCCGCCGACCCGGACCCGTTGTCGTTGATGCCGGCGCCGGAGCTGACGCTGTCGAGATGCGAGCCGGCCATCACGACCTGGTCGGTGTCCCCGCCCGGCCAGTCGGCGATCAGGTTGTAGCCGACGCGGCCGGAGGCGGTGAACTGCTGGATCGTCGTGATGAAGCCGGCGGCGTCCAGCTTGGCCTTCACGTAGTCGAGCGAGGCCCGGTAACCGGCGCGCCCGTGCGCCCGGTTGCCGCCGTTGGCCGTGGCGATGGACTGCAACTGCGTGAGGTGCGCCTTGACGGCCGCCACGGATATGTCGGGCGCGGCGGCGGCCCGGGGTGCGGCCGCGGGGGCCGCGCCCGCTATGGATCCACCGGTCATGGATCCACCGGCCAGGAGCGAGACGGCGACGACGGCGGTGGCCGCGGCGCGTCCGGGAACCGAGAGCTTCATGTGGGGGGCTCCGATTTCCTGAGGGAATGGGTGCCCGATGGTGAAGCCGGGGCTGACGCTCCGTCAAGAGCGCAATCCGGTCACTGCTGTTCGCATAGCGGAATCGCTCACTGCACGCAGAACTCGTTCCCCTCCGGATCCGCCATCACCACCCACTCGCCCCCGGGCTCCCGCACCTCCCGCAGCACCCGCGCCCCGAGCCCCGCCAGCCGTTCCACCTCGGCCGCGCGCCGCCCCTCACCCGGATGCAGGTCCAGGTGGAGCCGGTTCTTGACCGTCTTCGCCTCCGGCACACGCTGGAACAGCAGCCGCCGCCCCCGTCCCATGCCGCTCTCCTGCTCGTACGGGTCCTCGGGATGCCGTACGGCGATCAGGTCCCGCCAGGCGCGGCGGCCGTGCGACTCGACGGTCAGCTCGGCCGGTACCGCCCCGACGCCCAGCAGCTTCTCGATGAGCGCGCTGTTGTCCTCGACCCGGTAACCGAGGGCGGCGGCCCAGAAGTCGGCCTGGGCGTGCGGATCCCCTGCGTCGATGACGAGCTTCCAGTGCACGGGCGTGGGCGTGGGCGGGGTGGATGTGGTCTCGGCCACGGTCTCAGTCATGCGACCACTTCTAGCGGTTGCGTGACGGAGCGTGCAACGGAATCGCCGGGACGGACGCGGCCGGCCGCTCCAACTCACCGTGACCAAAGTCTGGCAGCCACCGAGCAGCCCTGGCCCCCGCGCCGAACTCCCGCACCGGCGCCCGTACCGGCGCCCGTACCCGCTGCGACGCCCGCCGTTGCGTCGGCCGTCGGGTCGGCGCCTCTGCCCTTGCCGGCACGACTCCCGAACCGGTCCCTGCCGCGGCCGCAGCCGCAGCCCCTGCCCTTGCCGCAGCCCCAGCCTCCTCGCCGTCCCCCGCAGCCCGTGCGTCGTACGCCGACCGCGCCGCGGGAATGCCGCTCGGCCGGCGCTGGGTGTGCTTCGCGCCGGTGCTGCTGGCGGGCGCGCTGCTCCTGGCGGCCGTACGGCTGGTACCGCGGCAGGAGACCCCGCCCCTCGGCCGCCGGGGCTTCGACCTGCCCGGCGCGCCGGCCGCCGCCGGTGCATGCTGCTGGCCGCCTGCACGGTCGAACGACTGGAACACGGCCTGGGCGGTTGGCGGTTGGCGGTTGACGACGGCGTCGGCGCTCGCGGCGCTGCCGCTGATGGTCGTCTTCGTCACCGTCGAGCGGTGGTCCGCCGCCCCTCCGGTCCGGCTGCGCATCCTGCGCAAGACCGGTCGTACCGGCCGACCTGGGCGCGCTGCTCTTCGGCGGGGCCTGCTTCGGCTCCAGTTCGTCGTGACCCTGTATGCGCAGGAACTGCGCGGCTGGTCCTCGCTCCGGACGGCGCTCGCCCTGGTGATCATGGGTTGTGACGCGGTGCCGGGCCCACGCTCACCGCGAAGCTGATGACCCGGCTCGGCCATGTCCGGGTGATCGTCGGCGGATTCGCCCTGGCGGTCGTCGCGTACGGGCTGTTCCTGCCGGTCGGCCCGGACTGGCCGCACCCGGCGATGCTGCCGACGCTGTCCCTGGCGGGCACGGCCTTCGCTCCGGCGTACGGTCCGCTGACGATCGCCGCGACCGACGGGGGGCACCGACACCGAGCAGGGCCTGGCGGGCGGGCTGCTCAACACCGCCACGCGGCTCGGCTCGGCGATCGGGATCCCGGCGGTGACCGCCGTCTACGGCCTGGCGGCCGGTGAGTCCAGCGGCTCGGGATCCTGTGGCTCCGGGACCGGCGCCGATCCGGAGGCCACGCTGTCGGCGTTCGGAACGGCGCTCACCGTGCCCGTCGCCATGATGGTGCTGGACCTGCTGGTCTCGGCCCTGAGCGTGCGGGCGGAGCGGCGGGCGGTACGCAGGGCGTCCCAGGTCAGCAGCGTCAGCGCCAGCCAGACCAGTGCGAAGCCGGCCCAGCGCTCGGGTGGCATGGCCTCGCGGAAGTAGAGGACGCCGAGCAGGAACTGGAAGACCGGCGCCAGGTATTGCAGCAGTCCCAGCGTGGACAGCGGCACCCGGATCGCGGCGGCGCCGAAGCAGACGAGAGGGAGCGCGGTGACCACACCGGTCGCGGCGAGCAGGGCCGCGTGTCCCGCGCCCTCGGCGGCGAAGGTGGCCTCGCCGCTCGTGCCGAGCCACAGCAGATAGCCGAGCGCGGGCAGGAACTGGATCGCGGTCTCGGCGGCCAGCGACTCGACGCCGCCGAGGTTGACCTTCTTCTTGACCAGGCCGTACGTGGCGAAGGAGAAGGCGAGGGTGAGCGAGATCCACGGCGGCTGCCCGTACCCGATGGTGAGCACCAGGACGGCGGCGAAGCCGATCCCGACCGCCGCCCACTGCACGGGCCGCAGCCGTTCCTTCAGGAGCAGGACGCCCATCGCGATGGTGACGAGGGGGTTGATGAAGTACCCGAGTGAGGCTTCGACCACGTGACCGGAGTTCACGGCCCAGATGTAGACGCCCCAGTTGACGGTGATCACGGCCGCGGCGACGGTGATCAGCCCCAGCTTGCGCGGCTGCCGCAGCAGCTCACCGGCCCACGCCCAGCGCCGTACGACCACCAGCGCGACGGCGACGAAGGCCAGCGACCAGACCATCCGGTGGGCGAGGATCTCCGCCGCCCCGGCGGGCTTGAGCAGCGGCCAGAACAGGGGCACGAGCCCCCACATCCCGTACGCCGCGAAGCCGTTCAGCAGACCTATGCGCTGCTCGCTCTTCGACGTCCCGGCCACGGGCCCTCCCTCTCGCGTACTGCTCGCCTGCAAGAAGGTAACGCCGAGCACCCTCACCTGTCATGCCCGTATCGGCATACGGTCATGACAGGTGAGGGTGGAGGGTGCGGGCCCGTCGGGGAGGGTCAGCTCTTGAGCGCCGCCGTGATCGCCTCGGAGAACGGGGTGGTCGGGCGCCCGGCCAGACGGGACAGGTCACCGGTGGAGACGACCAGCTCGCCCTTCTCGATCGAGGCGTCCACGCCGGCGAGGATCGCGGCGAACGGCTCGGGCAGTCCGGCGCCGGTCAGGATCCCGACGAGGGCGTCCGGGGAGACGGCCGAGTAGGCGATCTCCCTGCCGGTCTGCCGGCTCAGCTCGGCCGCGTACTCGGCGAAGCTCCACGCCTCGTCGCCGCCCAGCTCGTACGTCTTGTTCTCGTGCCCCTCGCCGGTCAGTACGGCGACCGCGGCGGCCGCGTAGTCCGCGCGCGCGGCGGAGGAGACCCGGCCCTCGCCGGCGGCGGCGACGACCGCGCCGTGCTCCAGCACAGGGGCGAGGTTCTCGGTGTAGTTCTCGTGGTACCAGCCGTTGCGCAGCAGCGCGTACGGCACACCGGAGGCGACGAGCGCCTCCTCGGTGCCGCGGTGGTCGTCGGCGAGCGCGGCGGTCAGGCTGCTCGGCGCGCTGGTGTACGCGAGCAGCGCCACACCGGCCGCGGCGGCGGCGTCGATGACCACCTTGTGCTGCTGGACGCGGCCCTTGTCGAACTCGTTGCCCGAGACGAGCAGCACCTTGTCGCCGGCCGCGAACAGGCCGTCGAAGGAGGCGGGAGCGTTGTAGTCGGCCAGGGCGATCCGGACGCCGCGTGCCGCGAAGTCGGCGGCCTTCTCCGCGTTGCGGACGACCGCGGTGATCTGGTCGGCCGGCACCTTCTCCAGCAACTGCTCCACGACGTGGCGGCCGAGATGTCCGGTGGCTCCGGTGACGACGATGCTCATGATCAGAACTCCTTGTGGGGTGCGGTGCCACTAACCATAGGGGGAGCGCTAACTACTGGAAAGTACCCACCTTGAAGTAAGGTACAGGCATGGCCGTAAGCAACGAGGTGAGCAGTCCGCTGGTGAACGCGGGGACGGCGGGCGAGGCGATGTGCCCCCACCGTCTGATCCTGGAACACGTGACGTCCCGCTGGGGTGTTCTGGTCCTGATCAAGCTCCTCGACCACCCCTACCGCTTCAGCGAACTGCGCCGGGCCATCGGCCGGGTCAGCGAGAAGATGCTCACCCAGACCCTCCAGACCCTGGAACGCGACGGCATGGTCCACCGCGACGCCAAGCCGGTCATCCCGCCCAGGGTCGACTACTCCCTGACCGACCTGGGCCGAGAAGCGGCGGAGCAGGTGCGGGGCCTGGCGCTGTGGACCGATGAGCGGATGGGGCGGGTGCTGGAGGCGCGGGAGGCATATGACGCCCGAAAGGCCAACTCTGACCAGGCATGACGCTTCCAGCCGACACCGGCTGAAGGAATGCGGACGGCGCCAGGGGGCACACATATGTCAGGGCGTTGGCCGACATGCGAGACACGTCCTTCCGTGCGCCCCCTCTCCGCCTCCCACGCCGACTTGAACAGCCCGGCACGCTGGATGCGGAGTGCTACGTCCACCGTGCATCACCCGCGACGCCACCCGTCGGTGCACGGATACCGGATCCAAGGGGATGCCTTGACATGGCCACACAGAATCGGGTCGCGCGCAGTATCGGTTCTGCGGCACTCGCGGGACTCGGACTGATGCGGGCGTTCTTTGCCCGTGGCGCCCGTCGTCGGCGCGGGGAGGAGATCCTGGTGGAGTTACTCCAACAGCTCAAGCTGATGACGGAGGAGATCCACCGGGCGAATCTGATCCAGCAGTATCGCCTCACTGTGGATCAGATGGACCGGATGGTCGACGACCCGTCCCTGGCTGACGCCGCGAGCACGCTGTCGGGGCTCTCCGAAGGCAGACGGCGTCAGATGATCTTCGCCAACCGGCAATACGGCAACCTGCTGTTGGCCTACCGGGTCGGCGTCTGCGGTTGGGACGAGTTGATCGGACATTTGCGCGTTCTGTGTAGAAACGAGGCATTCGCCGAATACTGGGACCGCACGGTCGAGCACCGCCGGAGCCTTCCGGAGGACTCGACGGAGGCGCGGGTCGGTGCGGCCGTCGACGTCATGCTGGAGGAGCTGGCGGACGACCCGGACCAGTGGTGGGTCGTGGGGCCGTCGTCGTCCACGGGACCGACGCCCTGAGGGTGAAGCGCCACACCCGCCCTCGCATCAGGCGTCTGGAATGTCCCGCTTTGCCCGGATGAGGGTGTCGCGGTCGATCACTACGATCCGCTCGTGGTCGGCCCGCGCCGCGTCCGGGGGAAGCGAGGGCTCCAAGGCGGCGGTGGCCTCGGTGCCGATGATCGCGAAGCTGCCGTCGCTCAGCTCGAACACGTCCGGACAGGTTTCGGCGGTTTGGCTGCCCCGCACCTTGGGCGGGTCGCCGATGCGGCGGACTACGCTGAGATCAGGAATTTCGCGAGACACCGGTGCCTTCTCTGCAACCGGAGGGTCCGGCTTGCTTCGACTGAAGATCAACTCGCAAAAAGTAGCAGGACACGGCACCCCTTGCGCCCCACCCATGGCTCATCGTTGAAAGAATTACTTCTTTCGCAGTAGTCGCAGTCCTTCCATTGACGCGGACGATGCGTGAGACCCACGCCTCCGTGCGCCCCCCTCTTCGCCTTACCCGCCGATTCCCTGGCCGGGCCGGAGGCTCAGCCTGCGCCGAGGGCCTGGACTCCGCGGGTAAGGCCCTCATATGGCGGACTGGCTCAGCCCTCAGCCCACCACCGTCCACGTGTCCCCGCCGGCCAGCAGTGCCGCCAGGTCGCCCTTGCCGTTCTGTTCGATGGCCGTGTCGAGCTGGTCTGCCATCTGGGTGTCGTAGACCGGGCGCTCGACGGATCGCAGGACGCCGATCGGGGTGTGGTGCAAGGTGTCCGGGTCGGCCAGCCGGGACAGGGCGAAGGCGGTGGTGGGGGAGGACGCGTGGGCGTCGTGGACGAGGATGTCCGCCTCGTTGTGCGGTGTCACCGTGACGACCTTCAGGTCACCGGTCGCCGCGTCCCGTACGACCCCGCGCGCGCCCTCCGCGCCGAAGCGGATCGGCTGTCCGTGCTCCAGCCGGATCACCGCCTCCCGGGCCTGCTGCTTGTCCTTGAGGGCGTCGAAGGCGCCGTCGTTGAAGATGTTGCAGTTCTGGTAGATCTCGACGAGTGCCGTGCCGGGGTGTGCCGCGGCCTGGCGCAGGACCTCCGTCAGGTGCTTGCGGTCGGAGTCGACCGTGCGCGCCACGAACGACGCCTCCGCGCCGATCGCCAGCGACACCGGGTTGAAGGGCGCGTCGAGGGAGCCCATCGGTGTCGACTTGGTGATCTTGCCGACCTCGGAGGTCGGTGAGTACTGGCCCTTGGTCAGGCCGTAGATCCGGTTGTTGAACAGCAGGATCTTGAGGTTGACGTTGCGGCGCAGGGCGTGGATGAGGTGGTTGCCGCCGATGGACAGCGCGTCGCCGTCACCGGTCACCACCCACACGGACAGGTCGCGGCGCGAGGCCGCCAGTCCCGTCGCGATGGCGGGGGCGCGGCCGTGGATGGAGTGCATGCCGTACGTGTTCATGTAGTACGGGAAGCGTGAGGAGCAGCCGATGCCGGAGACGAAGACGATGTTCTCCTTCGCCAGCCCCAGCTCCGGCATGAACCCCTGCACCGCCGCGAGGATCGCGTAGTCACCGCAGCCCGGGCACCAGCGCACCTCCTGGTCGGACTTGAAGTCCTTCATGGACTGGCGGGCCTCGGCCTTGGGAACGAGAGTCAGGGCCTCGATCGTGCCCGTGCCTTCCGTGGACGTCTCAGCCATCGATGGCCTCCTTGAGAGCCGTGGCGAGCTGCTCCGCCTTGAACGGCATGCCGTTGACCTGGTTGTAGGAGTGGGCGTCGACCAGGTACTTCGCCCGCACCAGCGTGGCGAGCTGCCCGAGGTTCATCTCGGGGATCACCACCTTGTCGTAACGCTTCAGGACCGCGCCCAGATTGCGCGGGAACGGATTGAGGTGGCGCAGATGGGCCTGCGCGATCGGCTCACCGGCCGTGCGCAGCCGCCGTACCGCCGCTGTGATCGGTCCGAACGTCGAGCCCCAGCCCAGTACCAGGGTCCGCGCGCCGTGCGGATCGTCGACCTCCACGTCCGGCACGTCGATGCCGTCGATCTTGGCCTGGCGGGTGCGGACCATGAAGTCGTGGTTGGCGGGGTCGTAGGAGATGTTGCCCGAGCCGTCCTGCTTCTCGATGCCGCCGATCCGGTGCTCCAGGCCCGGCGTGCCCGGCACCGCCCAGGGCCGGGCGAGGGTGTGCGGGTCGCGCTTGTAGGGCCAGAACACCTCGGTGCCGTCGCCCAGGATGTGGTTCGGTCCCTGCGCGAACCGCACCCGCAGGTCCGGCAGCTCGTCCGGCTCCGGGACGCGCCAGGGTTCGGAGCCGTTGGCCAGGTAACCGTCGGACAGCAGCATCACCGGCGTGCGGTACGTCAGCGCGATCCGCGCCGCCTCCAGGGCGGCGTCGAAGCAGTCGGCCGGGGTGCGCGGGGCCACGACCGGGACCGGTGCCTCGCCGTTGCGGCCGTACATCGCCTGGAGCAGGTCCGCCTGCTCGGTCTTGGTCGGCAGACCGGTGGACGGACCACCGCGCTGGATGTCCACGATCAGCAGCGGCAGTTCGAGGGAGACGGCCAACCCGATGGTCTCGCTCTTGAGCGCCACACCCGGACCGGAGGTGGTCGTCACCGCCAGTGAGCCGCCGAAGGCCGCCCCGAGCGCCGCGCCGATGCCGGCGATCTCGTCCTCGGCCTGGAAGGTGCGCACACCGAAGTTCTTGTGCCGGCTCAGCTCGTGCAGGATGTCCGACGCCGGGGTGATCGGGTACGAGCCCAGGAACAGCGGCAGGTCCGCCTGGCGGGAGGCCGCGACCAGACCGTAGGACAGGGCCAGGTTCCCGGAGATGTTCCGGTACACGCCCGGCGGGAACGCCTGCGCGGCCGGCGCCACCTCGTAGGAGACCGCGAAGTCCTCGGTGGTCTCGCCGAAGTTCCAGCCCGCCCGGAAGGCGGCGATGTTCGCCGCCGCGATCTCGGGCTTCTTGGCGAACTTCCTGCTCAGGAACTTCTCCGTGCCCTCGGTGGGCCGGTGGTACATCCACGACAGCAGACCGAGCGCGAACATGTTCTTACTGCGCTCGGCCTCTTTGCGGGTGAGGTCGAATTCCTTGAGTGCCTCGACGGTCAGGGTGGTCAGCGGCACCGGGTGGAGGTGGTAACCGTCGAGGGAACCGTCTTCCAACGGGGAGCTGGAATACCCCACCTTCTGCATCGCCCGTTTGGTGAACTCGTCGGTGTTGACGATGATCTCCGCCCCGCGCGGCAGGTCAGCGATGTTCGCCTTCAGGGCGGCCGGGTTCATCGCCACCAGGACGTCGGGCGCGTCGCCCGGCGTGAGGATGTCGTGATCGGCGAAGTGCAGCTGGAAGGACGAGACGCCGGGCAGGGTGCCGGCGGGGGCCCGGATCTCGGCCGGGAAGTTCGGCAGCGTCGACAGATCGTTGCCGAACGACGCGGTCTCCGAGGTGAAACGGTCACCGGTGAGCTGCATACCGTCACCCGAGTCACCCGCGAACCTGATGATCACCCGGTCCAGGCGGCGGACGTCCTTCGCCCCTGCCGCTTTGCGCTGCTCTCCTACGACGGTTCCGTCGGCCTGTTCCGCTGGGCTACTGACCTGGCTGGTCACTGAACTGGACCTCCTAGAGGCGGCTGTCTGGGAGCGGCCTTCCCGCAGACCATCCCTGGATCAACCCTACGACCGTAAGGGTCGCCTTCCCTGGGTCATTCGCATGATGGACACGCTTTTGAGAGGGTTCAGTCCCCCCGACTTGTCACGATTTACTCGCCCCCCGGCGCTGTCATGGAAGACGCTGCTCTTCATTCCTCGGTTCTCGGTATCGGCCGGCCCCCGCATCCCGCTCAGTGGTCGCCCAGTTACTGACACGGTGTCAGATGCTCATGAGTTCAGGTAGGTGAGGACGGCCAGAACGCGCCGGTGGTCTCCGTCGCTCGGGGACAGTCCGAGCTTCAGGAAGATGTTGCTGACGTGCTTCTCGACGGCCCCGTCGCTCACCACCAGCTGCCGCGCGATCGCCGAGTTCGTCCGGCCCTCGGCCATCAGCCCGAGGACCTCCCGCTCCCTCGGGGTGAGTCGCGCGAGCACGTCCTGCTTGCGGGAGCGGCCCAGCAGCTGCGCGACGACCTCCGGGTCCAGGGCCGTACCGCCCCCGGCCACCCGCACCACCGCGTCCACGAACTCACGCACCTCGGCTACCCGGTCCTTGAGCAGATAGCCGACCCCGTGACTGGAACCGGCCAGCAGTTCGGTCGCATACCGCTCCTCCACGTACTGCGACAACACCAGCACCCCGAGTCCCGGATGTGCCTTGCGCAGCTGCACCGCGGCCCGGACACCCTCGTCGGTGTGCGTCGGCGGCATCCGGACGTCGGCGACCACGACGTCCGGCAGCTCGCCCTGCGCGTCCAGATCGGTGATGGTCTTGATCAGCGCTTCGCCGTCCCCGACCCCGGCGACCACGTCGTGCCCACGGTCGGTCAGCAGCCGAGTCAGGCCCTCTCTGAGCAGCACTGAATCCTCGGCGATGACCACCCGCACCCTGTCCTCCACGATTCTCGGCCCCCGAGCCCCTGTATGCGGGCCGCATCCGACCCCGTCCCCATCCCTTGGCCCTCTCAGTATCCCGCGATCGGACCTTCCTCAGGGGACCTGTGGACAACTGCTCGACCGGGGTCCGACTTCACCGACGGGAGGAAGGCGACATCCAGCCACGGAGGCGGCAGGGGCACAGGGGCACAGGGGCATAAGCCCGCAGACGCGGAGCGGAAGCGGTGAGGGCAATGGGGGTGGGGGCAATGGGGGTGGGGAAAGCGGGCGGAGGCGAGGCGGATCAGGACACCCGCCCTCGGCAGCGCGCGCCCATGCCGGCCCTGCCCGATCTACACCGTCCGCCAGGGAAGCTCCGCGGTGATCCGGGTGGGGCCCCCGACCGGCGAGTCCACCACCAGGATTCCGTCGACCGCGTCGAGGCGTTCGGCCAGCCCGGCCAGACCGGATCCGGCGGAGGTGTCCGCGCCGCCGACCCCGTCGTCCACGACCTGGAGCATCAGCCGGTTGTCCACCCGCCACACGTCCACCGCCGCCCAGGTGGCCTGCGCGTGCTTGCTGATGTTCTGCAGCAGTTCCGACACCGTGAAGTACGCGATCCCCTCGATGGCCGGCGCCGGCCGCGCGGGCAGGTCCACCTCCACCTGCACCGGCACCGTGCACCGGGACGCCACCGCCGACAGTGCCGCATCCAGGCCCCGGTCCGTCAGCACCGCCGGGTGGATGCCGCGCGCCAGGTCCCGCAGCTCCTGCAACGCCGTCTTCACCTCGCCGTGCGCGTCGTCCACCATCCGCGCCGCCGCCTGCGGGTCCTCCGTCAGCTTCTCCTTCGCCAGCCCCAGATCCATCGCCAGCGCCACCAGCCGTGCCTGCGCCCCGTCGTGCAGGTCCCGTTCGATGCGCCGCAGGTCCGCCGCCGCCGTGTCGACCACGACCCCCCGGTCCGACTCCAGCTCCACCACCCGCGCCGACAGCCGCGTCGGCCCGAGCAGCCCGTGCACCAGCAGCCGGTCCACCATCGTCAGCGCCCGCACGATCCACGGCGTGGCCAGCGTGAACAGCAGCCCCACCAGCGCCGTCACGGTGATTTCGAACGGATTGTCGAGGTAGATGTGGTGCCCCTCGTCGCCGTACAGCTGGATGCCGTCCTGTCCGCCGTACAGGGGGAAGAGCCAGAACCACACCGGGTACGTCATCAGTGTCCAGCCGAGCACGAAGAAGTTCACGGTGACCGCGAAGGAGAACACCGCCCACGGCAGGTACAGCAGCGCGTACAGCACGCTCCGCCACGAGGCACCACTCTTGAGACCGGCTCCCATCCGGGCCAGCGCGCCCTGCTGCTTCGTCCGCGGCGGCTCCGGGTCGGCCACCTCCAGGCCCAGCAGCCCGCGCGCGCGGGCCCGCTCCAGTGCCCCGAAGCCGCGGCTGCCGGCCAGCCCCGCCGCCAGCAGGGGAATGCCGAGGAACGTCACCAGCAGGCCCGCGCCGAGCGCGACCATCGTGACCGTGTACACGAACAGCAGGACGCTGATCGGCAGCCCCAGCAGTACGTACGCCAGCTCGCGCCAGCTGCGGGCCTCGAACGGTGCCCGCAGCCCGGCCGGCAGGCGGTGCCGCCGTGCCTCATCGAGACACCCGAGCCCGTCGTCGTGCCCGTATCCCTGTCCGTAGTCCGTGGCCATGGGTGTCGTCCTTCTCCTCGTCCTGACTGTGCCGTCGTACCTCAACCCTGCTCGGCCGCGGTCCCGTGGACCATGGAGTCCGTCGGCCTCTTGGGAGGGGGGTTTTCCCTACCCCTGGGGCCTGCGGTTCCGGTGCTTCTCGCCTTGCGCGCCGTGCGGGGAACCGACGTGGCGAAGCACCCGGATGTGCCGTGGGTGTGCCGTGGGTGTGTCGTGGGTGTCAGGTGACCTGAGTGACGGCGTTCAACCGCTCCCGCGGCGGGCCTACGAGCGGTCCCGCCAGGGCAGTTCCGCCGTGACGACCGTCGGACCGTCCGGGGGCGAGTCGATGACGAAGAGGCCGTCCACCGCGCCCAGGCGGTCGGCGAGGCCGCGCATGCCCGTGCCGCCGTCGAGGCTCGCACCGCCGCGGCCGTCGTCCCACACCTGGATCAGCAGCCGGTCGTCCGTCCGCCACACGTCCACCGACGCCGACCGCGCGCCGCTGTGCTTGCTGACGTTCTGGAGCAGCTCCGAGACCGTGAAGTAGGCGATGCCCTCGATGGCCGCGGCCGGTCTTGCGTCCAGGTCGGCCGTCACCTTCACCGGCACCGTGCAGCGCGAGGCCACCGAGGACAGGGCGGCATCCAGTCCCCGGTCCGTCAGTACGGCCGGATGGATGCCGCGGGCGAGGTCCCGCAGCTCCTGCAACGCGAGCTTCACCTCGCCGTGCGCCTCCTCGACCATCGCCGCCACGACCTTCTCGTCGGCCTGGCCGTCCAGCAGCTTCTCCTTGGCCATGCCGAGTCCCATCGCCAGATTGACCAGACGGGCCTGTGCCCCGTCGTGCAGATCCCGCTCGATGCGCCGCAGGTCGGCCGCCGCGGTGTCGACCACGACGCCCCGGTCCGACTCCAGTTCGGCGATCCGCCGTTCCAGCTCGTCGGAGGGCGACAGCAATCCGCGCACCATCACCCGGTCGACATTGGTCAGACCCCGCGCGATGAACGGCAGCACCGGCCACAGCACGAACAGCGAGACCAGGGTGAGGGTGAAGGTGAAGATGCCCCAGGGCAGCCGGACGAAGTCGTACAGCATCGTCCGCCAGCCGACCGGGTCCTTCAGCCCCATCCACAGCAGTCTGAAGACGCCGACGCTCTTGCGACGGCCCATCGGCAGCGGGCTCGGCTCGTCCACCCGCACCCCGAGCAGCGCCCTGGCCCGCGCCCGCTCCAGCCTGCCCAGCTGCCGGGCGCCCAGCAGGCCGGCCGCGAGCAGCGGGAGCCCGATCACGGTGACGGTCAGCCCCGCGCCGGTGAAGAGCACGGTCACGACGTACACGAAGCCGATCAACGCCATCGGAAGGTTCGCCAGCAGGTGCGCGATCTCCTTCCAGGTGTGTCGGTCGAAGGCGAAACGGGCAGGCGGCAGACGGTCGCTGTCCGCTTCACCGGAGGGGCTCGAGGCCGCAAGACGTTCGGTCATATGGGTTAGCGTGCCGCGCGGCGGTTCCCCGCGCCATGAGGCGGACCGCCGCGATCCACTGGGGAAAACCCCACCACCGGACCCTGCGGCTTCCCGCCATCCGTGACGGCCTGCTTACCTCGTCTTTAGCAGGCCCTAGACTCCCGTGCGTACAGATCGTCGAACAGTGGCCTTCGCCAGGTACCAAGAAGGTCCACAGGTCCACAGGTCCACAGGTCCATAGGTCCACGAGGTCAGGGAGCGAGGGACGGACGTGCCGGAACCGACCGCCGTCGGGTCGACCGTCGTCGCGGGGGGCTACGCGGCGGATCACACGACGGAACACGCAGCGGCATACATGACGCACCATGCGGCGGACCACGTGACGCACCATGCGGCGGACCACGTGACGCACGATGTGACGCACCATGCGGCGGACTACTTCCAGTCGTACTCGGTCGTCGGGCTGCTCGCCGTCGTCGGTGTGCTGTTCGTCGCCGTCGCCTTCGGGGCCGGACGCCTGCTGCGGCCGGTGGTCCCGACACCCGAGAAGCTCCTCACGTACGAGTGCGGCGTCGACCCGGTCGGCGAGGGCTGGGCCCACACCCAGGTCCGCTACTACGTCTACGCTTTTCTGTACGTCATCTTCGCCGTCGACTCGATCTTCCTGTTCCCCTGGGCCACGGTCTTCGCCGCGCCCGGCTATGGTGCGACCACCCTCGTGGAGATGTTCATCTTCCTGGGCTTCCTGGCCGTGGGCCTGCTGTACGCCTACAAGAAGGGCGTCCTGGCATGGACGTGACCCCGACTCCCGCGGAGCCCGTGCTGCTCCCCGAGCCGAAGCGGCTGGGCGCGCTCGCCCGCCTGGCCCCCGAGCCGATGAAGGTGGTCCTGAACTGGGGCCGCCGCTACTCCCTCTGGGTCTTCAACTTCGGCCTCGCCTGCTGCGCCATCGAGTTCATCGCCGCGTCGATGGCCCGCCACGACTTCATCCGCCTCGGCGTGATTCCCTTCGCGCCCGGCCCGCGCCAGGCCGACCTGATGGTGGTCTCCGGGACGGTCACGGACAAGATGGCCCCAGCCGTCAAACGTCTGTACGAGCAGATGCCCGAGCCGAAGTACGTGATCTCCTTCGGCGCGTGCAGCAACTGCGGCGGCCCGTACTGGGACTCCTACTCCGTCACCAAGGGCGTCGACCAGATCATCCCGGTCGACGTGTACGTCCCCGGCTGCCCGCCCCGCCCCGAGGCGCTGCTCCAGGGCATCCTCAAGCTCCAGGAGAAGATCGCCCGTGAGTCGCTGGGGGAGCGGTACGGAGTGGCCCGGCCGTCGGCGGCCGCGCTACAGAGCGGTCTGGTTCAGCCGCCGACGGCCGGCGCGGCTGACTTGAGCTCGGGCTCGGGCTCGGCTGCGGACGGTTCGGGGGCTGAGTCCGGCTCCGGGACCGGCTCGGGGACCGGCTTGGAGGAGGGCCGATGACCATGGTCGGCTGGCTGCCCGCTCCCGTCGAGGACCTGTTCGGTACGGAGGCCACGGCCGAGGAGTCGTACGAGGTGCTGACGGTCGACGTACCGCCGGCGTCCTGGCTCTCCGCCCTGGAAGTAGCCCGAACTCGTCTGACCTGCACGTATTTCGACTGGCTGAGCGCGGTCGACGAACCGGGAACGGGTTTCCGCGTCGCGGCCCATGTCGTGGCCCTGTCCCCGGTACGACGTCTTCTGCTCCGTACCACCGTCCCGCACGAGGCCCCCGTCCTGCCGAGCGCGGTGGGCGTGTTCGCGGGCGCGGCCTGGCACGAACGCGAGACGCACGAGATGTTCGGCGTCGACTTCGAGGACCACCCGGCGCTGGACCACCTCCTGCTCCCGGAGGGCTTCGAGGGACACCCCCTCCGCAAGGACTTCGTCCTCGCCGCCCGCGTCGCCAAGGCCTGGCCCGGAGCGAAGGAACCGGGCGAGTCCGAGCACGGCGGCCCCAAGCGCCGCCAGATGCTCCCCCCGGGCGTTCCCGACCCCAACGAATGGGGCCCCCTGAAGGGCCAACTCCCACCGGCTCCCGCCCGTCCGGCGCGAGGGGCGGGACGCGCGGCGGGAGAGCGTCCGGCTCGGGCAGCCGGAGAGCGTCCGGTACGCGCGGCGGGCGACCGTCCGGTACGTCGGGCGCGTTCGGTGTCGGAGGGGTCGGCGAGTCAGGCGGGGGCGTCTTCGGCGGAGGGGCAGGAGGAGACGTCGCCGACCGCGGACGCTCCGGCTGCGCCCGGCGCCCAAGCCGGTCCGCGTCGCGCCCGCTCGGCGGTGGAGGGTTCGGCCAGTCAGCAGGCCAGGACCGACACCGGTGCCGGCGCCGGCACCGACGAGAGCCCGGACCAGCGGGCGCGCAGCACCGGTGATGCCTCGGCGCCGCAGCGCACGGAGAGTGCGGAGGTGACGGAGGTGACGGAGACGAAGGTCCAGGGCGGACCAGCGGCTCCGGACAGGACGACGGCTCCTGACGGTCCGGTGACGCCAGTCGGTCCAGTGGCTTCAGCCGGTCCGACGACGCCTCTCGGTCCCATGACGCCGCCTGCCCCCGTGACCTCGGGTGACTCAGCTGTTCAGTCCGCGCCGGACGGGCCCGATGATCCGGTGACTCCGGCTGACTCGTCGATTCCGGCGGACCCGTCGGCCCCGGCCGGCCCACGCCGGACGCGTAGCGCTTCTGACGGCTCGGGCTCGCGGCGCGCCCAGACCTCGCCGGCCAAGGACACGCCCACCAGGCCCTCCGCAGCACCCCGCAGCTCGGACGCCCCCTGGCACCACGCACGCCCGGCTTCCGAGGAACCGAAGCGTGAAACGGAGCCGGAGCGGAAACCGGAGGACCGGAAACCGGAGGACCGGAAACCGCACGGGGAGCCGAGCCCGGCAGCGACGGAGGACCGGTCGGCCACGGAACAGCGACCGACGCCGAAACCGGGCCGCCCGGCCACGGACCCGATTCCGATTCCGGCCACGGAGTCGGTCGCGGACTCGAACCCGGCCACGGACCCAAGCCCGGCCACGGACCGCGACTCGGCCGCCGAGCCGACCCCGGCCGAAGACCCCAGGCCCGCCGCAGCGCCGGAGAAGACCGAGCCGGGTCTCTCCGCTGAGACCGCCGAGCCAGGAGAGACCGCGGAGGCCGCAGACACCGCGGCGCCCGAAGACGCGGCCGAGCCCGGAGATACCGCGGCGCCCGAAGTTGCCGCCGAGCCCGGAGATACCGTCGAGCCCGCCGAGAAGGCCACGCCAGCAGACCAGAACCCTGAAACCCCCACAGGAGGCCCGCAGTGAACGACGCTCTCGACGTCGCCCTGCGACTCCTGATCGTCTTCGTCGTCTTCCTCACCTTCCCTCTGATCGTGGGCCAGACCGAGCACAAGGTCATGGCGCACATGCAGGGCCGCCTCGGTCCGATGTACGCCGGTGGCTTCCACGGCTGGGCCCAACTCGTGGCCGACGGTGTGAAGTTCGCGCAGAAGGAGGACATCGTCCCGGCGGGCGCGGACCGCCGTATCTTCCAGCTCGCGCCCGCCGTGGCGCTCCTCCCGTACCTCCTGGTCCTCCTCGCCATCCCGATCGGACCCGGTGAGGGCGCTGTCGGCGAGGTGATCGACGCGGGCGTCTTCTTCGTGCTGGCCGTGATGGGCGTAGGCGTTCTCGGCTCGCTCATGGCCGGCTGGGCCTCCGCCAACAAGTTCTCCCTCCTCGGCGGCCTGCGCACCGCCGCCCAGCTCCTCGCCTATGAACTCCCGATGCTGCTCACCGCCGCCTCGGTGGCGATGGCGGCAGGCACGGTCTCGCTCCCCGGCATCCTCAACGCCTTCGAGTGGTGGTGGCTGCCCTGGCAGATCGTCGGCGCGATCGTCTTCTTCATCGTCGGCCTCGCCGAACTCCAGCGGCCCCCGTTCGACATGCCGGTCGCCGACTCGGAGATCATCTTCGGCGCGTACACCGAGTACACCGGTCTCCGCTTCGCCCTGTTCCTCCTCGCCGAGTACGCCGGGATCGTCGTCCTGTGCGGCCTGACCACCGTCCTCTTCCTGGGCGGCTGGCACGGCCCCTGGGGCGCCGACGGCCTCGGCTGGGTCTGGACCCTGCTGAAGACCGCCGTCCTCGCCTTCGTCGTGATCTGGCTGCGCGTCACCTATCCCCGGCTGCGCGAGGACCAGCTCCAGAAGCTCGCCTGGACGCTCCTCGTCCCCCTCTCCCTCGCTCAGATCGCCCTCACCGGCATCGTCAAGGTGGTGATCCAGTAACCATGGCTGAGCCTCTCCCGCCCACCCGGTCCCGCATCCCTGGCGTCGGCCTCGCCAAGGGCCTGGCCGTCACCCTGCGCACGATGACGAAGAAGACCGTCACCGAGCAGTACCCCGACACCCAGCCGGACCTCTCGCCCCGCACCCGCGGCGTGATCGGGCTGTTCGAGGAGAACTGCACGGTCTGCATGCTGTGCGCCCGCGAGTGCCCGGACTGGTGCATCTACATCGACTCCCACAAGGAGACGGTTCCGCCCGCCGCCCCCGGTGGCCGCGAACGCAGCCGCAATGTCCTCGACCGCTTCGCCATCGACTTCGCCCTGTGCATGTACTGCGGTATCTGCATCGAGGTCTGTCCTTTCGACGCCCTGTTCTGGTCCCCGGAGTTCGAGTACTCCGAGACCGACATCCGCGACCTCACCCATGAACGCGACAAGCTCCGCGAGTGGATGTGGACCGTCCCGGCCCCGCCCGCCCTCGACCCCGGCGCCGAGGAACCCAAGGAGATCGCCGCCGCCCGCAAGACCGCCGAGAAGCTGGCGGCCCAGCGGGAGGCCGAGCTCGAAGCCCAGCCACCGACCGGACCATCGACCGAGTCCCATGCCGACGAGCAGGCCCGCGCGGCCGAACAGCCCACCCGGCCGATGGGTGAGTCGAAGCAACAGACGGACCAGCCCCGGCGGGAGGGAGACGCATGACGCTCGCAGCCGCCGCCTCCCTCACGGCCGCCACCGAGAGCCACGGCTTCCTCTCCCCGACCGGCGTCGAGATCGCCTTCCTCCTCGTCGGCCTGGTCACCTTCGGCGCCGCGCTGGTCACCGTCACCACCAAGCAGCTGGTGCACGCCGCCCTGTGGCTGGTGGTCACCCTCGGCGGCCTCGCCGTCGAGTACCTCCTGCTCACCGCCGAGTTCATCGCCTGGGTGCAGGTCCTCATCTACGTCGGTTCCGTCGTCGTCCTCCTCCTGTTCGGTCTGATGCTCACCCGGGCCCCCATCGGCCGCTCCCCGGACGCCGACTCAGGCAACCGCTGGGCCGCCCTCACCGTGGCTGTCGCCTCGGCCGCCGCCCTGGTCTGGGTCGTGGTCGACGCCTTCCGCGCGACCTGGATCGACCTGGACGGCCCCGCCGCCGGCTCCACCGAGGTCACCGGCGCCAGTCTCTTCCAGCACTGGGTCCTCCCCTTCGAGGCCCTCTCCGTCCTCCTCCTCGCGGCCCTGGTCGGCGCGATCGTCCTGTCCCGCAAGACGAAGAGGGAATCGAGCTCTCCGTCTGTGAACTCCCGGAGCGTCACTCAGAGTTCCCGAGCGATGACGGAAAGTTCTTCTGCGGTCCCGGGAACCCGGAAGAACCCTGGCGAGCAGGAAGGCGCCCACTGATGCACCTCGCCTATCCCGCGGTCCTCGCCGCCCTTCTCTTCTGCACCGGCCTGTACGGCGTCCTCGCCCGCCGCAACGCGATCCTGGTCCTGATGTCGGTCGAGCTGATGCTCAACGCCGTCAACCTCAACCTGGTCGCCTTCGACGTCTGGCTCAGCAGGGCCGCCGAGGAGACCCTGCACTCCGGCCAGGCCCTGACCCTGTTCACCATCGCCATCGCCGCCGCCGAGATCGGCATCGGCCTGGCGATCGTCCTCGCCGTGCACCGCAACCGCGGCACCGCGGACATCGACAAGCTCCGTGACACCGCCGAGGGCCACGAGAGCCATCCGGCCGACGGCCCGGACGGATCCGACGGCGCAAGCGGCTCCGGCGTTTCCTCCGGCTCCGAAGGCTCCGACAGCGACGCCCCCATGGCCGGGCAGGCCGACCGGGCCGGGAAGGCTGAGGCCACCGCGTGACCACCACCACCCTCGCCGTCCTCGTCCCCCTCCTTCCGTTCCTGGGCGCCGCCGCCGGACTTCTCCTCGGCCGCACGGCCCCCGGGTTCGTCCGCCCGCTCGCCGTCCTGCCGGTGCTCGTCTCCCTCGCGCTCGCCGCGGTGGTCGCCGTGCGCCAGGGCGGCGACCAGGCCGTCGACGCCGCCACCGAGCTCACGCCCACCGGCTCCGTCCCGATCGAACTCGCCCTGCACATCGACGGCTTCGCCGCCCTCGTCGCCGTCCTGGTCGGCCTCGTGGCCACCTGCGTGCAGATCTACTCGACCGGCTACCTGCGCGACGACCCGCGCTACCCCTCGTACGCAGCCCTCGTCTCCCTCTTCACCTCCGCGATGCTGCTCGTCGTCTACTCGGGCGACCTGATGGTGCTGCTGGTGGGCTGGGAGATCATGGGCATCTGCTCATACTTCCTGGTCGGCCACTACTGGGAGACCCCGGAGGCCCGCGCCGCCTCCCTCAAGGCCTTCCTGGTGACCAAGCTCGGTGACGTCCCCTTCCTCATCGGCCTGTTCGCACTCGCCACCGACGCCGGGTCCTTCCGCATCACCCGCGTCCTCGACGCCGTGGCGAGCGGCGGACTCGACCACCCGACCCTGATCGCCCTGCTGCTCCTCGCGGGCGTGGCGGGCAAGTCGGCGCAGTTCCCGCTGCACACCTGGCTCCCCGACGCGATGGCGGGCCCGACACCCGTCTCCGCGCTGATCCACGCCGCGACGATGGTCGCCGCCGGTGTCTACTTCATCGCCCGTCTCCTCCCGGTCTTCGAGGCCTCCCAGGCCGCGATGGTCGTCCTCGCCGTCATGGCCGCCGTCACGATGGCCGGCTCGGCACTCGCCGCGCTCGCCCAGGACGACATCAAGCGCGTCCTCGCCTACTCGACGATCGGCCAGCTCGGCTACATGACCGGAGCCCTCGCCGTCGCCGACCGCGGAGCCGCCGTCTTCCACCTCATCTCGCACGGCGCCTTCAAGGCGCTGCTGTTCCTCGGGGCGGGCGTGATCATCCACGCCGCCGGCACCAACTCGCTGGCCGCCATGTCCCGCATGGGCAACCTGCGCGACCGCGTCCCCGACGCCTACTGGACGATGACCGTGGCGCTCTTCGCGCTCGCCGCGATCCCGCCCTTCAGCGGCTTCTTCTCCAAGGAGTCCGTCCTCGGTGCCGCCGAGCACGCCGCCACCGGCCATTCCGAGCACGCTCCCGGCGCCGCCGGCTGGACCGTCCTCGTCGCCGGGCTGCTCACCGCTCTCCTCACCGCCGCCTACGCGACGCGTCTGTGGCTGCTGGCCTTCCGCGGCCGGGGCGTCGAGGCCCCCGACCACGGCAGGCAGCCCCTGACCATGACCGTGGTGCTGTGGGTGCTCGCCGTCCCGTCCCTCGCCGTCGGCGCTCTCGCCTACCGCACGCTGCCCGACTGGTTCGACGGCCGTGCACTGGCCCCGACCCTCGCCACCTCCGTCCTCGGTACGGGTGTGGCCCTGATCGGCGGTCTGGTCACCTACGCGGCCTGGCGGCGCACCACCTCGCTCGCGGCCCGTGTCCCGCTGGGCGCGGTCGCGGCCCATCCCGAGGCAGACGCCGGTCAGGTGGAGGCCGAGGCCATCGCCAGCCACAAGCCCGCTTACGGAGACGTGGCCCAGGCATCCGACCCGGCCGACCCAGGTCGACTCCTGCTCGGCCCACTGCACCGCCACGCGGCCGCCGGCTTCCACCTCGACGCCGTGTACGCGGCCCTCCTCGTACGCCCGGTCCAGGCCGGAGCCACCCTCGTCCGGTTCCTCGACCACGAGGTCGTCGAGACCTACGTACGCGGCGCGGGCGCACTGCCCAGGCTGCTCGGGACCGCCGTACGACGAGCCCAGACCGGCAATCTGCAGACCTATGTGAGCGCGCTGCTCGCCGGCACCGTCGTCCTGGTGGTCGCCGCCGTCCTCGTCGCCACGGGAGCGTGAGCAGGCGTGATCGATATCAACGAGTCCGTGATGCAGTTCCTTCTGGCGTTCATCGTGGTCGGCCCGCTCCTCGGCGCGGCCGCCGCTCTGCTGCCCGCCCCGCCCGGGCTGAAGGGGAAGTCACCCGAGCAGGCCGTGCTGCGGCACGGTGTCACGGTCACCGGCGCGATCCTCATCGCGGTGATCGTCCTCACGCTCGGCTTCGACCACGACCACCCGTCGAAGATGCAGGCCACGACCGACATCAGCTGGATCCCCGCACTCGACGTGCGCATCCACCTCGGCATCGACGGCATCTCCCTCCCCCTTCTGGTCCTGACCGCGCTGCTGACCTTCCTGTGCGCGCTCTACTCGTACTTCAAGATGCCCGCGGGGCCGGCCCCGAAGGCCTTCGTCGCCCTGGTGCTCGTCCTCGAGTCCGGCACCCTCGCGACCTTCGCCGTCCTCGACCTCGTACTCTTCTTCCTCGCCTTCGAGATGGTGCTCATCCCGATGTACTTCCTCATCGCCCGCTGGGGCGGTGAGCAACGGACCCAGGCGGCCTGGAAATTCATCCTCTACACGCTGCTCGGTTCCGTGGTCATGCTGCTCGGCCTGCTCCTGATCGGAATCAACGCGGGCACCTTCGACATGGTGGCACTCGCCACTGACAATGGCCGGTCGCTGACGACGTCCGTGCAGGTCATCGCCGTTCTGGCGATCGGGATCGGCCTCGCGGTCAAGACGCCGATGTGGCCGCTGCACAGCTGGCTTCCCGACGCCCACACCGCCGCCCCGACCGTCGGCTCGGTCCTGCTGGCGGGCGTCCTGCTGAAGATGGGTACGTACGGTTTCGTCCGGATTCTTCTGCCGGTCGCACCGGACGGCTTCCACCTCTTCGCCCCCTACCTCGCCGCCCTCGCCGTCGTCGGGATCATCTACGGGTCCCTGGCCTGCCTGGCCCTCGCCAGACCGGGCGCGAAGGGCGATCTGAAGCGCCTGATCGCCTACTCCTCCGTCGGCCACATGGGCTTCGTCCTGCTCGGCATCTCGACCATGACCCCGACCGGTGTGAACGGCGCGCTGTTCGCCAACATCGCCCACGGCCTCATCACCGGTCTCCTCTTCTTCCTGGTCGGCGCGCTGAAGGACCGCACCGGCACCACCGACCTCGACACCCTCGCCGAGGAGACCGGCGCCGCGCTCTACGGCAAGGCCCCCCGCCTCGGCGGCCTGCTCGCCTTCGCCGCGGTCGCCTCGCTCGGCCTGCCCGGCCTCGGCGGGTTCTGGGGCGAGATGCTGGCGCTGTTCGGCGCGTTCCGGCCCGCCGACGATCTCAGCCGCCCCGCTTTCCTGACCTTCATGGCGATCGGCGCGTTCGGCACGCTGCTGACGGCCGCGTACCTGCTGATCGTGGTCCGCCGCGTCTGCATGGGCGCCGTGTCGCCCAAAGCCCCGAAGCTCGCCGACGTCCACACGTACGAGTTCGCGGCCTGGGCCCCGCTCGTCGCCCTCACCGTCGTCGCCGGCCTCTGGCCCAAGGCTCTCCTCGGCCTGACCGACCCGGCCGTGCAGCAACTCCTGGCAGGAGGCAACCGATGAGTTCCCCGGCCCAGTCCCTGGCCCAGAACCTCGTCCAGTCCGTCGACTGGCTCGCCATCGCGCCGCCCACCATCACGGCGGTCGTCGCACTCGTCGTCCTGGTCGCCGACCTGTTCGTCGGTGAGAAGAGGAAGGCGCTGCTCGGCTGGTTCTCGGTCGCGGGCCTCGCCGCCTCGGCGCTCATGCTGCTGCCTCTCCTGGACGGCGACCGCAGCACCTTCTGCCTGACCGGCGCCCCCGACGTGTGCAGCTACACGGCCGACCGTTTCACCCTCGTCCTGCAACTCCTCGTCCTCGGCGGCGCCCTCCTCGCCGCGCTCCTGTCGGTCACGGCCCTCAAGGACGCCGACAGGGGACTCCCCGAAGGGGAGTACTGGTTCCTGCTCCTGTCCTCCGCCGCCGGAGCCGCCCTCCTGCCCGCCTCCCGCGACCTCGCGACCCTGATCGTCGCCCTGGAGGTCGCCTCGCTGCCCGCCTTCGCCCTGGTCGGCCTGAGGCACGGCGACAGGAAGTCCTCCGAAGCGGCCCTGAAGTTCTTCCTGTCCTCGGTCACCGCCACCGCGGTCAGCCTCATGGGCATCAGCTTCGTGTACGCCGCCACCGGCACCCTCCACCTCACCCAGATCGCCGACCGCGTCGAGAACGTCGACGGACAGCTGCACACCCTCGTCCAGACCGGCGTCGTCCTCACCCTCATCGGCTTCGCCTTCAAGACGGCCGCCGTGCCCTTCCACTTCTGGGTACCGGACACCTACGTGGGCGCGCCCCTGCCGATCGCCGCCTACCTGTCCGTCGTCGGCAAGGCCGTCGGCTTCTCCGGCCTCATCCTCCTCACCGTCGTGGCGCTCCCGTCGTACGCCGACGTCTGGGGTCCCGCCCTCGCCGCCCTGGCGGCCCTCACCATGACCGTCGGCAACGTCGGAGCCCTGCGCCAGCAGGCCACGCGCGCGTACAGCGCGGTACGGCTGCTCGCCTGGTCCTCCGTCGGCCAGGCCGGCTACCTCCTCGTACCGATCGCCGCCGCCGCGTACTCCGACGATCCCGAGCGCTCGATCGGCTCCACGGTCGCCTACGCCCTCATGTACGGCGCGGTGAACCTGGGCGCCTTCACGGTGGTCGCCCTGGTCGGCCGTAACAAGACCCTCAACCGAGTCTCCGACCACCGCGGCCTGTACGCGTCGAACCCCCTGGCAGCCCTGCTCCTCGCCTTCTTCCTGCTCTGCCTCGCCGGACTGCCGCCGGGCATCATCGGCCTCTTCGCGAAGGTCACCGTCTTCTCCGCGGCCGTCGAAGCGGGCCTCGGCTGGCTTGCCGTGGTCATGGCTGTCAACGTCGTGATCGCGCTGTTCTACTACCTCCAGTGGACGGCCCTGCTGTTCCGCGCCCCCGATGGCGAACCCGTCGTCCACCGCGTTCCCGCCCCCCTCACGGCCGCGCTCGCCCTCACCGCGGTCCTCGGCATCGCCCTGTCGGGAGCGCCCCAGCTGGTCCTGCGCTTCGCCGGCACCGGCCTTTTCTGAGCCGCTCACCCGGACGGCCCACCCCGGCCGCCGGACGCACAAGGGAACTAGAGGCCCTCGCCTGGCGTTGACCAAAGCGGGAGGGTCCACTGGACGTGACACCACGGCACCAGTGGCACGGCAGACCAGAAAGAAGATCAGCAAGCAAAGGGTTCCCCTGCTGCACGACTTGGAGGGCGTACCGTGCACCGCCGGCACAACGGGCTAAGGACCGCAGTACTCCTCGGGGGACTGTCCGCGCTCATCATCGTCATCGGCAGTCTGTTCGGCCGTATGGGGCTCGTCGTCGCGGTAGTGATCGCCCTGGGGACCAACGCGTACGCCTACTGGAACAGCGACAAGCTGGCTCTACGCGCGATGCGTGCCCGGCCCGTCAGCGAGTTCGAGGCACCCGCTCTCTACCGCATGGTCCGTGAGCTCTCCACCCAGGCACGCCAGCCCATGCCCCGCCTGTACATCTCGCCGACCGAGGCACCCAACGCCTTCGCCACCGGCCGCAACCCGCGCAACGCCGCCGTGTGCTGCACCGACGGAATCCTGCGGCTGCTGGACGAGCGGGAACTGCGCGGCGTCATCGGCCACGAACTCAGCCATGTCTACAACCGCGACATCCTGATCTCCTCGGTCGCCGGCGCCCTCGCCTCCGTGATCATGTTCCTGGTCAACTTCGCCTGGCTGATCCCGATCGGCCGCTCGGACGACGACGACGGCCCCGGCCTCTTCGGCATGCTGCTGATCGTGATCCTGGGCCCGGTGGCGGCCTCCCTCATCCAGCTGGCGATCAGCCGCTCCAGGGAGTACGAGGCGGACGCGTCCGGTGCCCAGCTCACCGGTGATCCGCTCGCCCTCGCCGACGCCCTGCGCAAGCTCGAAGTGGGCACCAAGCAGCTCCCATTGCCCCCGGAACCCCGCATCGAGACGGCGAGCCACATGATGATCGCGAACCCCTTCCGCCCCGGCCAGGGGCTCTCCAAGATGTTCTCGACACACCCGCCCATGACGGAGCGCATCGCCCGGCTCGAGAAGATGGCAGGTCGCCCCTGATGAAAACAATCCTGAACGTCATATGGCTCGTCCTGAGCGGCTTCTGGCTGTTCCTCGGCTACCTGCTCGCGGGTGCGCTGTTGTGTATCACCGTCATCGGCATCCCGTTCGGGATCGCGGCCTTCCGCATCGGCGTCTACGCCCTGTGGCCCTTCGGGTACACCACGGTCGAGCGCCGCGACGCCGGAGCGCCTTCCTGCCTGGGCAACGTCCTGTGGCTGGTCCTCGCGGGCTGGTGGCTGGCCCTCGCCCACATCGTCACCGGTATCGCCCTGTGCCTCACGATCATCGGTATCCCGTTCGGCATAGCCAACTTCAAGCTGATACCGGTGTCGCTGCTCCCGCTGGGACGCGACATCGTGTCCACGGACCAGCCGTTCGCGGCGCGCTGACGGGCGGACCCGGGGGTGGGACAGCCGAAGTACCTCCTGCTGTCGTACGACCGACAGGCCGAGTCCGAGGGCGAGGAGGACCACGAGGAGACGTGGGCCCTGTGCGAGGACGCCGACGACCTCTTCGCCGACCCCGGCCCTCCCACGCGGGACCTGTACGAACTGCTCGGCTGCGCACCAGAAGGCGAGCCGCTGTCCGCGGCCCTCGCCCGCGCGCGTACCGAGGGTTCGGCGCCGCTCGGCGCCCTCACCCTGCAGAGCCTCACCAAGTCCGGCACGACGGTCGGCGAGTGGTACCTCGAAGACGTACGCGTTCTCGGCGACCACCCCTGCGCACGTGATGCCTCCCTGCGTGACATCACGATCGAGGCGACCGAAACCGACCACAACCCCGGTGACCACGCGCAGCGACCACCCCTGCCCCTGGTCTATCGGCTGCTGGCAGTGACGGGCGAAGCGCTGGGTACCTGCCAGGATCTGTGCCGCCTGCGAGAGGAGGGCGACGAGCCTGGGGAGCCCCCGCTGCGCCTGCTGGGCTGTTCCCCGCGAGGAGCCCTGCGCGCCGCGCTGGACGCGGGGGAGGAGGACCTCGGCCATGCCAAGGTCCTGCGCGTCGACTCCGCCGGCCACCCCGTGCAGTCCGCCGCCGAGGGCGAGGTACGGGCCTGGATCCCGTCCGCCCGCGGCCCTGGCCTGGTCGACCTCACCCTTGACCTGTGGTCGGAACGACCGCCTCTCGTGGCCCGGGAGATATGGGAGTTGTGGGGCGGCGGGCGGCCCGCCCAGCCCAACCACTGGGCGCGATGTGACGCCGAGGGCCGGCGGTTCTGGCTCCGCACGGCCCTCGACAACCATGTCCACGGCCGACAGGACCGCCCACCCGGCACCACGTACCACCTCGACGGCCACCACATCACCGACGAGCCCGGCTTCTTCTGCGCGCTCGGCGAGGCGGTGAACGGCCCCGGAGGCTATTTCGGATGGGGTTTCGACGCGCTGTCCGACTGCCTCCGCGGCCGATGGGGCGCCGCCGGGCCCTTCGCTCTCGTCTGGCACGACGCCGATGTCGCCCGAGCCGGCCTCGGTACCACGCCGCACGCCGACGACCGCCCATCCACCTTCGAGGAACTCCTCGCCTTCCTCGCCGAGAAGAGGGTCGACGTCCGCCTGGCCTGACCCGTGGTTCTCCACAACCCGGCAGTTGTCCACAGGCCCGCCCGCTTGTCAGTGGCGTCTTGCATCATGAATCCATGACCGCGAGCGAGCAGTTGCTGACCCAGGTGGAAGCCATGGCGCGCACCACCCGGCCCTGGGGCTGGACCTCCCTCCCCGAGCCGGTGGACGCCGCCACACTGGCCCGTGCCGAGGCCACTCTGGGCTTCCGACTTCCCCCGCTGCTCGCCGAGCTGTACCTGCGGATAGGGGACGGCGGATTCGGCCCGGAGTACGGCGTGTTGCCCCTCCTCGACCACGCTCCGGCCGGCGAACCCGCTGCCGTCACCCAGTACCTCGCCAACCGTGCCGACGCCCGTAAGGACCCCAGTTGGCCCTGGCCCGAGGGTGTGCTGCCGATCTCCCACTGGGGATGCGCGATGTACGCGTGCGTGGACTGCCACAGCCCACAAGTCCCCGTCCTCCTCTTCGAGCCGAACGCCGGCGAGCCGGACCACGCCTGGTTCGTGGACGCCCCCAGCCTCACGGACTGGCTACGTGCCTGGATCGACGGCACGGGCTGGTACGAGGAGACGAACGAGGACCTGGAGATGGCCCCGTGGGCCGACTTCCACATACGCACGGCAGCGCCACGAGCCTGCTGACGGGTCGGTGGTCCTGTCCAGCGGACGGCCCGGCTCAACGGGTGCCCGAGGGACGCGCCCGCTGCCCGCTGCTCCGCTCAGCGGTACGGGTAGGTGAGCCGCAGCCGCAGCCGCAGCCGCAGCCGACGACGCCGTAAGGCACCGGCACCGGGCGGGTGCCAACCAGGCGGGGGCCCAGGCGCGACCGATGCGAATGAGTACGCGCTATCGATCGTCGGCGCCACGAGTGCGGGGCCTTCTGCGCACCGGCATCACACGTACGGGCCCACCCGGCGTTCGCCGCCCGGCGCTTCCCCGAAGACGTGCCCCACCCACCCCGCCGGCCTTCTGTCCCTCTGCCCCTTTTGAGCGTCGAGGAGACGCGCCTGCGCCCGCCCCGCCCGCCTCCCACCTCACCGCGCCTACCGCTCCGCCGCCCACCGCCGTACCCCGTACGCCACCGCCCCGACCGCCAGCACAGCGGCCCCCACGACCACCGAAGTCACCGGCAGGGCGAACGCGAGCACCACGCAACCGAGCAGCCCCACCGCCGGTACGGTCCGGGCCGCCGGAGCCGAGGAGAGAGTCCAGGCCGACGCGTTGGCCACCGCGTAGTACGCCAGCACACCGAAGGAGGAGAAGCCGATCGCACCCCGTACGTCCACCGTGGCGGCCAGGACGGCGACCACCACGCCGACGGCCAGCTCCGCCCGGTGCGGCACCTGGAACCGCGGATGCACGGCGGCCAGGGTGCCGGGCAGATGCCGGTCCCGTGCCATGGCCAACGTCGTCCGCGAGACACCCAGGATCAGGGCGAGCAGCGAGCCCAGCGCGGCCACGGCAGCACCCGTCCGCACCACCGGCACCAGCCCCAGCACCCCGGCCGCCCGCACCGCCTCGGCCAGCGGAGCTTCCGCGCGTCCCAGACCATCCGCCCCCAGCACGGAGAGGACAGCCACGGCCACACAGGCGTACACCACCAACGTGATGCCCAGGGCCAGCGGGATCGCGCGGGGGATGGTCCGTGCCGGATCCCGCACCTCCTCACCGAGGGTCGCGATGCGCGCGTAGCCCGCGAACGCGAAGAACAGCAGACCGCCCGCCTGCAGAATGCCGCCCACACCGCCCGAGACTCCGACGCTCAGCCGCCCGGCGTCGGACACCCCCGACCCCAGACACACGACCACCACGAAAGCGAGGACTGCCAGGACCACCGCCACGATCGCCCGGGTCAGCCAGGCGGACTTCTGGACACCGCCGTAGTTCACCGCGGTCAGCGCCACGACAGCCGCGACGGCGACGGCGTGCGCCTGCCCCGGCCAGACGTACGCGCCCACAGTGAGCGCCATCGCCGCACACGAAGCCGTCTTCCCGACCACGAACGACCAGCCCGCGAGATAGCCCCAGAACGCCCCGAGCCGCTCGCGCCCGTAGACGTAGGTGCCACCGGATGCCGGGTACAGGGCGGCCAGTCGCGCCGACGACATGGCGTTGCAGTACGCGACCACGGCGGCGACCGCGAGCCCGAGCAGCAGCCCGGAGCCGGCCGCGTGCGCCGCGGGCCCCAGGGCTGCGAAGATCCCGGCGCCGATCATCGAGCCCAGCCCGATGACGACCGCGTCGCCCACTCCCAAAGTGCGCCGCAATCCGGTATCGGTACCTGTCATGCGCCGCACCCTACTGATCGCTGCAACCACCAGGTGCAGCCGTGTCGTCCAGTTCATCAACAGGACACGAACACCTACGCGGCAAGCGGATGTGCGAGTACCGGAGCCCGGTGTACACACGAGCGCGCCACGCACCACGCAAGGACACAAACCTGCGTGACCCGCAGCTCACGGCATCGGTGCACCGGGAGAGCTCGGGCACAGCACGGAAGGGCAGGTTCAGGGCATGAGCATCATCAGCTGGATCATTCTCGGTCTCCTGGCCGGAGCCATCGCCAAGTTCCTGCTGCCGGGCCGTGACCCGGGCGGCTTCATCGGCACGACCCTCATCGGTGTCGCGGGCGCGTTCCTCGGGGGCTGGATATCGGCCCGCTGGCTGGACCACCCGATCAGCAAGGACTTCTACGACGGCGCCACGTGGGCCGCGGCGATCGGCGGCTCACTCGCCCTCCTGGTCGCCTACCGCCTCCTGTTCGGCAACTCACGCGACTGAGCGCCGACGAGCGAGCGAACCCCGAACCGCGGCCAGCAGGCGAGAAGGATGGGCACCCGGCCGGAATCCGCCGGGTGCCCACCCTTCCTCGTACGCGAGGTGCGCGCCCCGTCTCCCGGGCTACCGGTAGTTCACGAACTGCAGCGCGAAGTCGAAGTCCTTGCCCTTCAGGAGGGAGATGACGGCCTGCAGGTCGTCGCGGCTCTTCGAACTGACCCGCAGCTCGTCACCCTGCACCTGGGCCTTCACACCCTTCGGGCCCTCGTCACGGATGATCTTCGCCACCTTCTTCGCGTTCTCCTGGGAGATGCCCTCCTCGATCGACGCGAAGATCTTGTACTCCTTGCCGGACAGCTGGGGCTCGCCCGCGTCCAGCGCCTTCAGCGAGATCCCGCGCTTGATCAGCTTGGACTGGAAGACGTCGAGGACAGCCTTCACCCGGTCCTCGGAATTCGCCTCCATAAGGATCTTGTCACCGGACCACGAGATCGAGGCACCCACGCCCTTGAAGTCATAGCGCTGCGAGATCTCCTTGGCGGCCTGGTTGAGGGCGTTGTCGACCTCCTGCCGCTCGACCTTCGAGACGATGTCGAAACTGGAGTCGGCCATGTCCTGTGGCTCCTTGTATCGGGGTGCGTATCAGGGTGCGTACGGGTGCGTATCGGCGTTCGTGGGGGCGGACGCCGAGCCCGGCAGTCCCGGGCCGCATCCGGACAAGCCTAGCCACCCACCGGGGTCCGAGCGCAGATCAATCGGGTGGCGAAGCACCCCACCGCATCGGGTATTGTTTACGTCGTTGCCACGGAGCGCCGCAGAAAAGCGATGCGAGGGGCAGCAACCCCGGCGGTGTGCCCGAGCGGCCAAAGGGAGCAGACTGTAAATCTGCCGGCTCAGCCTTCCCAGGTTCGAATCCTGGCGCCGCCACACGGGAACAAGAGGCCCGTGACCTGCGATATCAGCAGGTCACGGGCCTCTTGCCATACGCCGTCCCGAGGGGCGGGGTGTCTCACTCTGTCTCGCGTTCGAACGCCCCGTCTCGGATTCTGCGGGCGGAGCGCGGACGGGATTTCCGCCGCGTCAGACGCTCCGTTCCAATCGGGCGGAGATCTTGGCGTTGGCCGCGTCGTCGCCGTCCTTCAGGAACTTGGCGTAAACGCGAAACAGGACCGCCACACTATGGCCAGCCCGCTCAGCCACGAGTTGCGGTTCCACGCCCGAGCTGAGCCACGTCGACACTGCGGCGTGACGAAGGTCATAAGGTCGCTTGGCCAGTGCGGAGTGGAACTCAGCCGGCGTCAGTGCGCGCGACCGCGCTTCAGCCCACACTTCTCCGTATCCGGTGTCCTGCACGAGTCCACCCCGTAGCGTCTGGAAGACGCGGCCGTCCGGCGCCGTGCCGTACGCGGTGAGGTGCCACCGCAGCAGCGCAACCAGTTCCGGTGGAATCGGCACGGGCCGCACTGCCTTTCGGGGGCGGTGCTTCAGGCCCCGTTTCTCGTGCGCCTCACCGCTGTCCGTCCATGCGGTGCCGGATCGAGGGCGGGTTTCATGGAGTCGGAGCACGCCCCACCCCCGCCGGGGGAGATCGCAGTCCGTGACCCGTAGGCCGATCACTTCTGCCGGCCGCGCGGCGGCGTAGTACATGCAGCCGAAGAACGCGGCGAGCCGGCGCCCCCGCTTGCTCTGGTCACGCACGGCGGTCAACAGCTTGGCGGCTTGCGCCGGATTCGGGACGCATGCCGGGTCCACTTCTTCCGTGACCTGCTCGGGCGCCTTCCACTTGACGCGGTCCAACGGGTTGTCCGTCAGCAACTCGGCATCGACCGCAAACTCAAGGGAGTTGTAGAAGATCGCACGCTTGCGACTGATCGTCCCCGGGGCCGCAGTCTTCCCGTCCAGCCGCTTGGACAGGGCCCTGAGCGCGGCTTTCACCAACAGCCGGTCCGTGAGGGCCGACGTGGGCAGCGACTTCCGCTGGAACCAGGCGAGCACCTGTGCCACCTCGGCCGGCGGCTCTTCCTCCCACCGGTTCTTGTTGAACGCCCACCCGTACAGAGCGCTCCGTACGGTCCGGGCGTCGGGCATGCCCTTGGTGTCCCTCACGAACGCCGGCGTCACGGTCGCCATGGCTTCGGCCAACGTCCGCCGGGTGTTGCCGGGGGAGTCGTCCCACTTCATCGCGATGTAGTTGCGCGCGTGCTCGTACCAGGAGATGTCACGCTTCTGGTCGACCATGGACTTCGGGAGGCCGCTCTCCACGTCGAACGGCTCACCCTTCCGGGCCGCCGTCATGAGTTCCGACCGGCGGCTGTCGGCCAAGCCCTGGGTGAGGAATGATTCCGCGTGTTCGCGGGTGCCCACCATCCAACGCAGTTGGTACGGCTTGCGGTAGCTGCGCTTTCGGATGGCCCAGAACTTGACGGTGTAGCTCCACTCAGTCACGCGGCCTCCAACTCGTCCTTGAAGGCGTCCAGGACGCTGCGGCGTACGCAGATGCGGCCGGACGGTGTGCGGCGTGCCTCGGGGGTGAGGCCACGGTCGCGCCAGCGGTACCAAGTCGGGCGGCTGATGCCGAGTTCGTCCAGAACTTCCGGCAGGGGGATCAACTCGTCTTTCGGAGTGCGGCGGCGCCGGGTGGGCGTGGTCATGCTGGGGTCTCCATACCTGGGTATTTCGGGGTGCGGCTGTAGGCGGCTGTGTCCGAGGTGCGGATTTCTGCGTCACCCGCGTCATCTGCGTCATTCAGGGCCCTGACCTGCGGTTTCAGGGTGACGCAGGGCCCGGGGAGTGCGTCACCGGTGACGTAGACCTGCGTCACCGGGTGACGCGGGTGACGTGGGGTGACGCAGGAATCGGCCGTCTGCGTCACCGCTGTTCCGGCAGGTCACACGCCGTTTGCAGGGTGTGGGTGACGCAGGTGACGCAGCGTCTTCCTACTTGGGACAAAGAGGGGGTGGTGTCTGTTGTGGTGCGCGGCTCAGAGCATGAAGAAGGAGCCGCTGCGCGGCGCGACCTCGCAGGGCGGCGCCGCCGCCGAACAGCAAGAGGAGCACGCGGGGCCGGGTGCTCCTCTTGCTTGTTCCGGCCGGCCGGGTACCGGGCGGTCAGAAGGCGGCTTCCTGCTCGGGCGGCGGTGGTGCGGCGGGGCGCGCGATCTCGATGTACCGGGACGTCTTAGTGCGTCCCCAGTCAATGAGGACCCCTCGGGCGGCGAGGGTGGGCTGAAGGCGCTTGAGACGGTCTGAGAGCACCTTGCCGGTAGTCGGCCAGCCTTTTGGAAGGGGGCGGCACTCCTCGCCGCTGTAGAGGCCCGTGAGGGCGTACAGCCACTCGGCAGACGTCATCCGCTCTTCCGCTCCCGGCGCGATGCCGGCAGCGTGCTTCAGCACGGTCTGCGCCAACAGGTCGCCCTCAATGACGTCGTCGTTGAGGTCGTCCAGGCTGGCCCGGTAGGCGGCAAGTGCCCCGAGACCGGTTGCGGCGTCGAGCTGCGCGCACAGGTGCGCGAAGTCGGCCATGCGCAGGTCGGTCGGGATGTCCGCCTCTGCCGCCCGCACCTGCACGGTGAGGTCCAGGAGCGATCCGAGGATGACGGGCAGCACCTCTGCGAAGTCGGACCACAGTTCCGCCTCGGTGCGCCGGACGCGGGGGCGTTCGAGCCGCAGCGGAAGGAGCCGTTCTGCGAGGTCGGGCCGGATCACGCCCACGTCGATGCCGGTCAGCAGCAGGGGCCGGCGGTAGCCGACGCGGAAGACGTCCCCGTCGGTGAACAGGGCGCGCTTGACGTTCTCCGCGCCGGTGACGATGCAGCACATCGCGTCGGACAGGTCCGGGGTCATGTGGGAGAGGTTGTCCAGGGCGGTGACCCATCCGGCGGCCACCGCCGCGATCAGGTTTTCCTCATCCTTCGGCGCGCGGCGCAGGTCGCCGCTCATACCCTCGATGATCCGTACGAGCATCCGCCCGCCCGTCGACTTGCCCGCCCCCTGGGGCCCGGTGAGGAACGGCGCCGGGACGGGCACGGACGGACCCAGGCAGCCGATCAACCACGCAATGGCCAGGCACTCCGTCTCGGCGTTGGCGAAGTTGCACAGCCGCATCAACAGATCGATGCCCTTGCCGTTGGTGTCCCGGACTGGCAGGGGCAACTCCCCCGTGAGCTGAGTACGGCGCCAGCACACCTCACGCGGGTCCGGGGTACGGATGTCCCAGCCGGTGGGGTGGATACGCACCGACTGCCCGTCGCTGCGCCCGAGGTCAAGCCACGTTGCCCCGTCGAACCCGGGAGCGACGCGGATGTGCACGGGTTGCACGTCCTCGGTCAGCGCCAACGCTTCGATCAAGTCCAGTGCTTCCTTCATGGCCGTGCCGTTGAACACGCCCACCCCGTCGCGGAAGAGACCGACCATGAGTTCCTGCCGGTGGCTTCCGGTGGTGCCCTGGGAGCGGATCGGGCGGGCCACGGGGTGGCCGTTCTTCTGCGCGTACACGGTGCCGTCAGCGGTGCGGAAGTACCGGAAGTGGGATTGGGCGTAGTCGGTGATGACCTGGCGTGCGGGATTCTTGTCGTCGTCGGACATCGTCACATTCCCAACGTGGTGCGGGCGTTGTTCCACGCGTCCGTGCAGTGCCGCAGGGACTCGCCCTTGGTCTGCGCGGCGGTGAACAGTCGGGTGACGTGGGTGTCGGTGAGGCAGCCGCACCAGCCGTGCCGGGACAGCACCGCGAGGAACGCCCCGTAGACCGTGGCGTGGATCGCGCTGCGGGCGGTGGTGATGCGCTGCACGGCCATAGCGATGCCGCGTTCCAGGTAGGCGGGCGTGCGGTGCGGGCACTCCCCGCCGCCGGGCCCCGCAGGCACGGCGGTGTGCGGCACCGACCGGACCGTGGGCGGCTTCTTCACCGCGAGGGCGCGCACGGCGTCGGGCAGGTAGGTCATGGTGCCGGTGCCGGGCCCGAGGTAGCGGGCGTAGGACATGGACGACTTGATGTCGACACCGGGCCGCACGGCGTTGGACGACGGCATGACGCCCTGGTAGATCCAGTGCTCACCGCGCGTCGTCGCCACCGTGCGCGTGGCGGGGAGGGAACCGCGGGCCCATGCGATGGCTTCCGCGTTGTCCAGGTCGACCACGGTCAGCCCCGCGCCGCCGGGGTGGTAGCCGACGCAAACCGCCTGCCGCCACGCCGCCGCCCACGGGGGCGAGACGATGACCGCAGGGGCGGTGGTGGCGGCGGCCCACGCGTGGCAGAGGTCAGGGCAGCGGCACGGGCCCGGGGTTTTCATGTTCGGCCGGCCGCCGCACGCGTTGCCAGTGCACGCGGGGCAGTTGCCGAATGGCACCTTCCCACGGCGCAGGGGCAGCACCGGCACGCCGGATGCCGCCAGGCTCAGCGCGGTGTGCAGGGGGTGGAGCGTCTCGCTCATGCCGCCACCCCCAGGGCGGGGGCGAGGGTGGCCAGGGCGGCACGGCCGATGTATTCGGCATAGGTCGGGGGGATGCACTCGCGGATGCCGTCGCGGTTCATCCACGGCACCCCCAGCACTTCACGGGCCAGGGCGACGCCGGAGAAGTTGCCGACGAACTGGCCGTAGTGGCCCGGCGGGACGGGACGCCCCATCTTGGCCTGCGGCACGAGGTGGACGGGGTGGTCCGGCTGGGCGAGGGTGAAGCCGCCGCCGGTCTCGAAGAACCGGTGGCGGTAGTTGGCCAGGGCGAACATCTGCCCGCACAGCATCACCGGAGCGCGCAGCTTGGGCACCGCGCCGCCCACGTTTTCCATCACCCACGGCCGCCCGGTCATCTCCAGCGCGGCGCGGGTGGGCGCGATCAGGTCGGGGTGTGCGTTGCCTTGGATGCGCTGACAGTCGGTGTCGTGCTGGCACGGCGGGGAGGCGTGGATGAAGTCGAACGCGGCACCGTGCTCGCGGACGAAAGCGATCGCGTCCGCCTGGACGAACCGGTACGGGTAGCGCGGCTGCGGGTCCTTGTCGACGCCGGTCACGTCGAACCCGGCGTCGGCGTAGCCCTTGGCCGCGCCGCCCTGGCAGCAGTACAGATCCAGCAGCGTCGGCCGGTGGCCGCGCACTCGCCGGATCAGGGTGGGTTGCGTCATGCTGGGAGACCTCCACAGGTCAAGTGGTTGGCAGGTGGACAAGGGCGGCCCCGCGTTCTTGGCGGATTGGGGGGCCGCCCTTGGCGTAGCTAGCTGTGGAAGTGGTTGCGCTTGATCACGGCTTTGCGGATGTTGACCGTGGTCCCGCCGTGGTGGCCGCTCGCGCTGAAGACCTGCACGGCGATCCAGCCGCCGAAGATCACGGCAGCGAGGATGATGAGCTGGCCGATGAACGCGGTCAGGGCGGCGATGAACGAGGTGAGCAGCAGCAGCCCGCCGCACACGGCGAGGAATCCCACGCCCCCGAGGGCGACGTTCACCGCCGTGCGGGACACGGCCGACTTGGCGGAGACCGGTTCCGGCTGAGCCGGTGCCACGGCGTAGCCCGTGACGACACGGCCGTCCGGCAGGACGACGCTCGCCACGGCCGGGATCGTGCCCGGCTGGACGGGAATGACCGGCGCCGGGTGCACGGTCGCGGGGCTGATCGGGGTGGGCTGGTGGACCACGAGGGGCGCGGTCCGGTGGGTGGTGGGTTCGTTCACGGCCGGGTCTCCTTCAGTTGCCGAGGACGGACAGGGCGTCGGCGGATGCCTGCACGAGGTTGTGGATGGGCTCGTAGGCGCCGGTGCCGGCGGCGAAGAACCCGAACAGGAACAGCACGAGCGCGGCGCCGCCGCCGGCGGACTTGGTCTTGACCGCGAAGACGGAGGCGGCGCCGAACAGCAGCACGGCGGAGATGTCGAGGATCATCGGGACCCTTCCGGGGTGTTGGTGCCGGCGCGGTAGATGCGCGCCCAGCGGTTGTAGAGCCAGCGGCCGGTACGGATGCGCTTGCCGGTGGCGTGGCAGCGGCGGCAGTCCTTGCCGCGCTTCATGCGTCCCTTGCGGTCCGTCTTGAGCGCGTGGCCCATGCCACGGCAGCGGCGGCAGTCACCGAACGGCGACACCGCGCACATCCCGGCGTAACCGAGGGTGATGGCGAGTAGGCAGGCGATAGCGAGCAGGGCGGGGGTCACGCGGGGCCCTCCCAGGCAGGTTTTTGGGGTTTGCGCAGGTGGGCCGCTATCCGCTAGTGGCCTGATCAGAGGCGGTTTTGGGCGCTAGCGGGGCCGCTAACGTTAGCGGGGGGTGCCGCTATCGTTAGCGGCCCCGGAGCGTCAGCCCGCGTCCCGTTTTCCGTCACGCTCCGCAATCGCGGTGGTGATGTGGGAGCGGTCGACGCCGCGCCGGTTGACGACCTTGCCGTTGACCCGGCGCCCGACCTGGATGGTGGACACGCCCTGCGGCTTCAGGGCGGCGGCGAGCGCGTCGGGGTCCCATCCGTCGTAGACCTCGGGGCGCAGGTCCGCGAGCCGGGCCACGATGGTTTCCGACCACGCCTTGGCCTCCTTGGCTGGGACCACCGCGAGGATGTCCGCCAGCAGGTCGTAGGCCGCCGTGGTCGGCTCCGGTGCTTCCCCGAGGGCGTGCCCGGCGAGCAGTCCAGCCTTCTCCCGCACGCGGCGGGCGCGGGCTGCGATGGCTTCAGCGCCGCCAGCGTCGACGTAGACGGAGCGGACGATACGGGCGTCGGAGCCTTCCCCCACGAAATAGTGGATGCCCTTGTCTCCCCAGGCGAACATGGTCGCCCTCACCCCGCGCTTGTAGGCGGAGGTGCCCAGCACCATGTCGTTCTCCAGCTGGCCCATCACCTTCAGGCACCACCGCGCGGAGGCGTTCGCGCTGATGCCGGTGGGCAGCGACTTGGCGTCGGGGCGCTGCGTGGCCAGCAACACCACGATGCCGGTGGCGGGACCGCGCTTGACCAGGTCGGTGATGATCTCCTCGAACTCCTTGCCGTGCTCGGGGTGCTCGAAGAGGACCTGGCACTCATCCACCCCGACCACGATCGGATGCAGCCCCAACGACCGCTTGTCCGCGAGCGCGCTGGTCACCTTGGACTCGGGGCAGATGTCCCGGGGCAGGGAGCGGATCACCTTCGTGCGGCGGCGCAGTTCCTCGCGCAGGGCCCGGAAGTCGTGCAGGGCGTACTGCACGGGTTCGTCGTCGTCGCCGGCGGCGTGCCGGTAGCCGACCGCGTTGCCGACCGGGTCAAGGTCGCCGGTGCCCTTCATGTCGTAGGTGTGCAGCTCAGCACGCGGATCGAGAGCCGCGATCAGCAGCAGCAGACGCAGCAGGAACGTCTTGCCCATGCGCGGGATCGCGCCGATGACGCCCGCGATGTACATGAGCGTCACCTCGGTCCACCGGCCTCGCTGGTCGGTGCCGTAGGCGACCGGCTTGAACAGATCCACGCTGCCGGACTTCAGCAGCGGCCACGCCGGCTGAGACGCCCGGGACATGTCCTGATCCCCGACCCACAGCACCAGGTGCCCGGTGTGCTCATCCGGCACCGCCTCGGGCCACACACACCCGAGCGGGCGGCGCAGACCGGAGGCGAGCCGCTCGCGACGCTCGATGATGTCCGTGACCGTGACGCCGTAGGGCAGGTTGCCTTCCGCGCGCCAGCCGGGCCCGTCGCGGGTGATCGGGGCGGTGAACTCGAACCCGTCCCGTCCCTTGCCCTGCGCCTGATTGATCGCGGGAATCCCCAGCGCCCCCAGTGCCCGCAGGACGATGTCACTGGTCAGCTTGGTCGCCTTGGGCAGTTCCACCGCGCGGTGCACGACCGGGGCGTCCGCCTTACGGCCGGCGGCCCCCAGCGCGAGGACGACCGCGCCCACGGACACGGCTTGCAGCCAGTCGGGAGCCAGCACATACAGCGCGAGCGCCAGACCGAGGCCGACGAACATTCCCAGCACGGCGACCAGGGTCCGCAGCCGGACTCGTCCATCCCGCTGCCGCGACAGCTTCAGGTACTCGGCAGCGTCCTCACGCCGCACGGCGGCGAGGCGGACCGGTTCGCCCTCGCGGTCGGCCACCCAACGCATCGTGCCCCCGACGAACTTCGCGGCGCCGGCCGGTGCCTGAAGGGCGAGGCGGGCGGCGTAGATCGGGGCCCGGAGCGCGTGGTAGCCGGCGGCATGGGCGTAGTGGCGGGCCACCCACGCGGACGCGGTGCGCAGCTCAGCCACGGACTTCAGCCAGACCGGCACGACCGCACGGCGGCGGGCGCCGGCGAGCCGACCGAGGTAGCCGGGACCGGTAGCCGCGGGGGCGGGCTGGTCGACCATGACCGGCGTGTCCAGGTCGGCCGGCTCGGACACCGGGGCGGGGCCGGTGGGGGCCGGTTCGCGGGCGGCGCGGGCCTTGTCCAGGTCGACCACGTCGGCGCCGTGGTCGGCAGCCATCTCCGCTTCCAGCCGGTTGAACAGTTCATTGTCGTCGTCGTGGTTCACTCGATGAGTTCCTTCCTCAGAAGGGATGCGAAGGGGCCCGGCCGCTGTCTTGGCGGGCAAGGCCGGGCCCCGTCCTGGGGTGAGTTGCAAGGGTTTCCCGTTGCGACGCTGAACTGAAGACACGATCCGTACCACTTTGGTATTTCGATAACCATCGAAGTAATACGGTGCGTACCAGTTCTGCGAGCGTCGAACTTCCGAACTGGTACGTGGCGTACCAGTTCGGATAACCAACTAGCTCAGGCGGCGCGCTGTTCGGGGTAGGCACAGGTCACGCACATGCCGAGCGAGGCAGGGATGACATAGCCGGCGTCACGCCGGCAGGCGGGGCAGGTGCGGCGGGCGGCGTTGGCCTTGGCGAGCGCCGCCCACCGGGCCGGGGTCATCGGCCGAACCGGCTTGGCCAGGTCGACGCGATAGAGGTAGGCGACCAGCGGGGCCCGGCGGCGGCGCGGTCGTTCGAGCTGCGCGGCCACGTCCTGGCCGCCGGGCCGCAGGCCACGGGCACGGAGTTGGCGGCGGGTGGCCAAGCCGTCCGGGGCCAGGCGCCACCGGTAGACCGGCAGCGCGGCCATCAGGCAACGCGCTTCCACGCGGCCCGAAGACGGACCTCAGAGGCGGAGTGCCCGGCGGCCCGGAAGCGGGCGGCCATGTCGCGGTACGACAAGGGCGGCGTCTGGCTGTACCGGATGTCGTGAACGAGCGTGTCCAGCGCGTCATCCGACAGCGCGGGCGCCGCCGTCTCCAGCGCTGGAACCTGCTCGGTCGGCCCCCACACCGGAAGTTCCCAGCGGGGTGTGACGCCGGGCGTGACGGTGCTCGTCACGCTGGTCAGCGCCCTGCCGGTCTCCTCGCCCTTGCGGGCGGTCTCCAGCGTCGACCACGCCCCCGCGAGGGTCTGTGCGGTTTGTGCCTGGACGCGTGCGACGCGTGCCCCGGCTTCCGTCACAGCCGTCAGCCGGGTCTCCTCGGTGGCCGCTTCCGCCCGCAGCCGGGCACGGGCCACGGCGGCTTCGTCGCGGGCTTCCTGCTGGATGCCCCGGATCGCGTCCAGCGCGAGCGGGGTGAGCGCGGTGCGCTCCCACAGGCTGTGCACGAGCCACAGGGCCTTGGCCGCGATCGGCAGCCACGCCACGGCCAGCCACGCCCCGGCGGAATGTTCGGCGGTCAGGGCGTGGGCGACCAGGACGCCGGCGGCGAGGACGCCGAACGACCAGCCGACCGCCGTTACGGCGCGGTTGTGGTCGCCCTGGGCGGCGAGGCGCCGTTCGTAGGCGAGGGTGGCCAGCCATCCCCCGTCGATGCCGAGACCGACGACCAGGGCGACCGGCCACGGCACCGCCGCACCCAGCCACATCATGACCACCGCGAGCGTGAGCACCATCGACACGGCCGTCATCGCGACCGCCGGCAGAACCGTCTTCGCCCTCACCGGGCACCCCCCGCCTGCCCCGCCGGGGCACGGTCGAAGTCCGGCACGTCGGCGTACGCGATCAGCACGACGACCGCACCCGCGAACTGCCCTTCGGCCCTCAAAACGCGGGTGAATCCGTCGCTCTGCACGTCGCAGTCGACCGCGTCCGGCCCGATCCGCAGGGCGGTGCGCCACTGCTCGAACGCGGCCAGGCTCTCGCCCGAGGTGGAGTGGAACGCCAGGCGCAGCCACTCGGGGTAGATCGGGGACACGTCCACGGAAGGCGCGGGCAGGTCCGGGAAGTCCACGGCCAACAGCCGCAACGCCCCCAGCGGGACCGTGAGGTCGTCCAGCGTCACAGCGCACCCCCCGCCGTGATCAGCGCGGCGAGGATGAGCAGGGCGCCGCCGGCGCGGATCAGGTCGACCGCGCGGCGCAGGCTGGTGAACTTGGCGACCGCTAGCCGGGACAGCCCGGCAATGTCGGCGGCCATGTCCCGGTCGACCGCCGCCGTGATCTCCTCCGCCGTGAGCGTGGCCCACAGCGGGAATCCGTGCCGACCGGACAGGTTCGGCCGCACTGACTTCAGCAGCAGACCGGCGGCGGCGACCAGCACCCCCATACCGGCGCTCCCGACGATGCAGGTGGCCGTGTTTAGCGGCAGGTCGCGGGCGACCGTCCAGGCGCCGGCGAGGATGGCGCCGACGAATGCCAGAAGCAACGCCGTCTTCGCGTCCGTCCGCGCGATCTCCGCCTTCACCTCAGCGTGGGCGGCGGTCAGGTTCTTCTCCGTTGCGGTGCTCACGCGGCACCCCCGGGCAGGCTTGTGCCGGCCGCGCGGTTGACCAGCGCGACGCGGGCGGCGAGCGCCCGGCGCCGGGCCCGGCGGATACGCCGTTCGTCCAACTCGGTCGGGGTGCGGTCAAGGGTGACGATGTGTGCGTCCAGCAGGTCGACGTCCGCCAGGATGACGGGCATCTCCTGCTCGATCGCGTCCAGCTCCGCAGGAGTCGGCTCGATGAAGTCGGCGAACGCCGTAGCGGCGTCCTGGTATGTGACGATGTCGCTCATGGGTCGTGGTTCCTTCCAGAGAGGAACGGCCCGAACGCGGCTCCCGGGTGGCACCCCGGGAGTCGCTTGCCGTTGGAGTCGGTTCCGGCTCCCCGCGCTCCCGTCCGTACGTCCTCACGTCATGCGCGGAACGGACGGGCGGGAGAGGCAGCCGGCCGCAGCGTGACGTGCTGCGAGCCGTGGCGGACCGTGCTTGCTGTCCAGGCGCCGCCGGCCGGTCCGAGCGGCGGCGCCTTGGTATGTCGTCGGTTCACGACCGACCTCCCGCGTTCGCAGGGACACGGCTTTCACCGGTGCTCCGTTGCCACGGGGCACCGGTCCCGAGCCGGTGAAGTCGGGTGCGTCATCGTCACTGCTCTGACGCCAGCAGGGCGGCCCACACCGGGCGGAACCCCAGTTCAGGGGTTGTCTCCGGAGCCGGTGGGCTTGGCATTGCCGCCGACGACATCACCCGGTCGTCGCGGGGGCGGTCTCACTCTTGCCGCCACGTGCGTTGGGGCCCCGCTGTACTTCCCCACACCCGGGACCGGGTGGCGCCTGCCAGGCGCGTAGGGGGAGAGCCACGGTTCACCACGGCGGTTTGCCCCCGGACCCTCGCCCTGGGCGCCTGCCGTGACCGCCGCTCTCGCGTCAGCCCCGCACGATCACTGTTCAGTTCTCAACTAACGGCCGCTTCCTTCGTACTCACCCCCAGCGAGAGCGGGGGCTTTCCTCCGTGCGATGTAGTACCTGTTTTACAGGTACTACATAGGGGTCCGTCAAGTACGGCGACGCAATCTCTTCTGTCTCACGTCGGGACGTCTTGGCGTACCTTCAGAATCGCGGCAGGTCAGGGGAGTTGGTTACCCCGCTCATGGACAGCTCTGAGACTTCTCACTACGGTCAAGAAGTCCCTAGACGTCCCACCGGGGGTGCAGATGTCGAACGAGCGCTTACGAACCGCTCTCCTCGCCCGTGGCATGACCGTGCAGAGCCTCGCTGAGGCGATCGAGGTGAGCCCCAAGACGGTCGAACGCTGGATTACCCAGGGCAAGGTGCCGTACCTGCGTCATCAGTACGCGACGGCAGCGGTCCTCCAGGTCGACGTGACCACGCTGTGGGAGGACAGGCGGACCGTCGACAGTGCGGCCGACCTCACCAAAGCCGAGATAGCGACGGTCTACCCGCATCGCCACACGGTGCCTACTGGCCTCTGGCGAGAGCTGTACGGACGTGCCGAGCGAAACCTAGACGTCCTCGTGTACTCGGGTCTCTTCCTGTCTGAAGACCCGCTCTTCCATGACCTCGTGAGGGCGAAGGTGGAAGCGGGGGCGCGAGTGCGCATCCTGCTGGGGGACCCGGAGTGTGCGGCTGTCCGGCAACGCGGCATTGACGAGGGCCACCACATCATGGACGGCAAGATCCGCAATGCCCTCGTGCTGTACCGGCCACTCATGCGGAGTCACCCGGACGTCGGTTTCCGGCTGCACGATTCGACGCTGTACAACTCGATCTACCGGGCCGATGACGAGATGCTCGTCAATCCGCACGTCTACGGCATCGGCGCCTACATGGCGCCCGTGCTGCACCTGCGACGACTCCCCGGCGGAAGCCTCTTCGACACGTACGCGAATAGCATCGATCACACATGGGAGAACGCACGTCCGGTCACTGACCAGGACGTCAAGACCATCACGGGAGCCTGACCATGGGACGTATCGACTACCTGCACGACCCGGACGCACCGCCGGCGAACTCGGTGGTGCCGTCCGTCGTTGCCTTCGTCCAGAACGACGAGGGCCAGGTGTTGATGATCCAGCGTTCTGACAACGGCAGGTGGGCACTGCCCGGCGGTGGTCACGACGTGGGGGAGTCCATCAGCGACACGGTGGTCCGTGAGGTCTGGGAAGAGACCGGCATCAGGGCGGAAGTGGTCGACGTCTCCGGCCTCTACACAGACCCCGGGCACGTCATGCAGTACGACGATGGCGAAGTCCGCCAGCAGTTCAGCATTTGCTTCCGGGCCCGGCCGGTCGGCGGCGACCTGCGTACGAGCAGCGAGACGACTCAGGTCCGTTGGGTTGCCCCGACGGACCTGGCGACGCTGGACGTGCACCCCACGATGCGCCTCCGGATCGAGCACGCCATGGACCGGACGCGCACGGCGCCTTACATCGGCTGACGCTTGGCGGCGGCGACCCGTTCGAGGACGCGGCAGGTGCACGCGAGGATCTCGGGTTCGGCACGCCGGATGAACTTGCCGATCAGGCTGTCCGGCCCGTAGCGCCCGGTGATTTCGTTGATCCGGTCCACGGGGTTGGTGGGCGTGCCGTCCGGGGTGGTGTTCATGTCGCAGTAGCAGAGCGCATCGTTCAGGTGCTCGCTCTCGCGGGGGAACTCGCCGTCAAGCTCAGCCCGCAAGCCGCGGGCGTCCGCCTCAAGCCACGAGCATGAGTGGTGGGCGACCAGGTTGACGACCCGCTCGTCGGCGCCAGCCACGTCCCGGAGATACCGCGCCCCGTCCAGCGGGTGAAAGCCTGTCTTGGCGAGGTCCGGCGCGTAGCCGATGTCATGTAGGACCGCCGCAGCCTCCAAGAGGTCCGCATCCTGGTCGAGGATGAGCGCGATGGTACGCGCCCGCTCAGCGACCCCGAGGCAGTGTTTCCAGCGTCGCGGCAGCGGCTCAGCGAGCAGCGACTCAGCCAGGGGGTAGGCCCACTCCGTCAACGTCGACAAGCTACGAACGCCCCTCTCGCGCCGGCACGGAGCGGACCGTCCGCACCTTGCCCTGTCCTCCACCCGCCAGCACGCCGGCGGCTTCCAGCTTCTCCAGCGCCTTGGCCACGGTCGGACGTGACACCCCGAATCGTTCGGCCAGCACGGAAGCGCTCGGGAACGCTTCCCCTACTTCGAGTCCGTCAGTCGCGATGACCTCTGCGATTCGCTGATCAAGCGGGCGCCGGTCGACCGGCGCCCCCGCGCGTACGACTCGCCACCGCTCGCCCCGCACCGGTTCGGCCACGCCTTCCTGACGCAGTACGCCGAACGCACGCAGGGCGACCCCGCGCGAGACCTTGTAATCGCGCATGAGTTCAGCCAGCGACGGAAGCTCTGTCATGGTCGGGTCGTCTTCGATCTGCCTCTTCACTGAGTCGGCAATCTTCAAGAAGGTTCCCCGAGGGTTGGCCTGCTGCGACACTCGCTCTCCCTCTCCGCTGGGCAGTCGACACCGTTGGTAAGCCTCCCATGCCTGTTGGCCGTCACAGAGGGGTCGCGCACAGCGGTCCGCATGGACGGCTTCAAGATCAGGACGAGATGCTGGCAGGGCAACGTACTAGCCATGGCTTGCCATGGACCTTTGCCGTCTTCGGGCCCAGCGCAGAATACTTTCCGTTCTGCCGTGGTGCATACCAAAGTAACGGGCGGCAGCGTTGCTATCGCGGCTCTTTAGAGGAACTCACATGTTGGGGGTCCGGCCTTGGCTGCCGGGCGATGTGACGGTAAGCGGTTAGTGGGCGAGTACGGCTGCAATGGCAAGGTCGATGACCGCGATTGGTAAGTAAATCATCAGGATATAGAACCAGAGAACAACACGCTTCCCCAGCTAACTGCTGGGAGATAAGGTTCTATATCCATGCTAAAAATCGGGACGCGCGAGGGGTTCCGTAGAGCCGCATCGTCATAGAGTCGCCTGAACATTCGCTCCCGACGTAGATATGAGCTGTCTAGGGCCCAGAAGCCGACCCCTATGAAGAGCGTGACTACGGCGACACGCCATTCTTTCGCTTGGATTGATACGACCAGGAGCGCGCCTGTTGCCGTGACGGTCCATCCGCGTACCACGAATGAGTTGTTGCCTAGTCGAGCGATAGCTGCCTGTATAAACTCAAGGTGCTTGAGTCTTTCATTTTCCGATCCGGTGCCCGCCTCCATCTGGATTCTACCCCTCTTCTAGAGACGATTCCGTGATTTCGGAGTCAGAAGCGAGACGCGCGAACCGCAGCATAGGTGCAGGAATCTCCTCCGCTGTCGGTGGCCAGCCAGGAATTGGGTAGGCGGAAGTGAAGTTCGCCACCATCCAGTGGGGACCAACCTTCCTCATCAAAATGGGATAGATGGGAAGTAGCTCCCCTTCTCTTGTGACCAGGATTCCTTCATCCGCAGGTGCCATGGCATGACGACCAGTTCGTAATCGAGGCCAATCCTACGCGGATTTCCGGCCGCACCCCACCCTTTAACGGTCCAACGCCTATAGTGGTCCTGGAGAACTTCAAGCTTGCTTCGCAGGCAGTGCTTACCGAGTGGATGTGTCGGATTCTTGGCCGCCAACGCCTCAGCTAGTTCATCTCGGTCGTAAGGGGCCAGGTTGGGGTGCCCCTCGTTAGCGATAATCCAATCCTGGGCCAGGCTCAGTCTCAGCTCGCGTGTCAGTGCCTTCCAGACCTCCCGCTTTTTTCCGCGTTTTACGTTGGTCAACCAATTCGTGGCTGCGACGACAGGGCCATCCTCGCCGAAATACGCTGCGAGCTCGGCATTCAGTACGTGCAGCCTCTGAAGGGATGACTCCAATAGACCGGAGTGTCTTGTCGTCTCAATCAATCTTTCAAAGCATGCTTTGGTCTGTGTTACTTCTCCGATCTTGTGATGCAGTACGCCTTGGAGGAAAAGGATATAGGCTCGTTCGTCCCCGTGAGCGTTTTGGAGCAGTGCATCAAGTTGACTGATGGCTCCCAGGGTATCGCCTCCAGTCGCAGCGCCAAAGGCGCGGTCTACATCTGGACTCGACTGAATGCCGTCGAAATGAAAAGACGTACCGGGGAAGAGTTAGGTATTCCCAATTCGCTGGGGAGTTCGCCAGGGTCTCGTAGCAACACGTGTACCAGGCGAGCGATGTCTGCATCTCCCGTTTCTCCGATTACAAACCAACTCGTCAGGTTTAGCGGTGGAGGGATGATGCTTGAGTCCTCAGCGCGAAGGACGACCGGGATGAATTTGGCGCGCTCTCTCCTGCTGTGATAGAGGTCTGCCGTAATTAGGGCGCCTTCCCATCGGACGCCGGACCCGATGCCTGGCCCCGTTTCTCGGTTGAAGCGCTTCACGTAATTTTCAGTGATGACCACGATTACGACATCTGACTTTTCGATCTCACGCCGCATCCAGTCGGGCCATGACTCAGGCGGGTTGTGCTCGTCGAACTGGTCTATCCAAGCGTCGACGCCTGCTTTGCGCAAGCGGTCTGCGAAGCGGCGGATGCTTTCTCTGTGGGCTTCACTGTCATGCGAGTAGGAGATCAGCGTTCGTGTGCTCGACTTAGTCATAAGTCCCCCGAGTGAACTGTGCATCGATCACGCAAGGTGAGACGCTCAGTTTATACGTCGGCTAGTTGCGGGTCAGCTACCTAGCTGCCCTCTCTTTGACACGCGTGTGGGCGGACGGGCAAGAGCTGCGATCGAAGCTACAGCGGCTTACACCTGTTGATCTACCGCAGGTCCCGTCGGTCCTGATCAGGCCGACCTGCCCAGCACTCGCCCGGACGAGCCGTGGACGGGCGGCAGCGCTGCGACTCGCAACTTCCCTATTTCCGCTGGTCAGCGCGATTCAACGCGCTCACTCTTGTGAGGACTGTAAATCTGCCGGCTCAGCCTTCCCAGGTTCGAATCCTGGCGCCGCCACACTGGGGAAGACCCCCTTCCTCTGCGGAAACGCAGAGGAAGGGGGTCTCTTCGTTGTGGCTCAGTCGTCGTGGCCAGTTCGATGGCGTGGTCGTCGAGGCGGGTGCCTGGCAGGGGCACCGTGGCGGCCCGGGGCGGAGTCGGAGAAGGCGTACGTACCGCCGAGGCCGGTCGTGCTGGTGGTGACGACGTTGCCCGCGGCGTCCATCAGGGGGACCAGCCGCGTCGCCCAGCGAGGCGTCCTGGCCGTGCGCCGTCCCGCACCTCCGCTCCAGGGCGCAGCTCGATCCGCCACTCGATCCGCCACAGGATCGCCACTCGGAAGACCCCGGTGCCGCCGATCTCGACGGGCAGGGCCAGCGGCCGGTGCTCGGGGGAGTTGACCGCGAGGGTCACGGTTCCCGGCACCAGGCCGGTGGTCGTGAAGGCGCCCAGGTGTATTGCCCTGGGAGCCGGTATGCAGCCCGCCAGGGCCTCACCGCGGACACCGCGGACGTCGGTCACGATGACCACGGCCTCCGCGGCCGGCGTGCCACCGCGGCCCCTTTGGGACCGGCGCGCCGCTGTCGGCGGACCCCGCAACGCCGGTGAGCCCGCTGGTGCCGCTCAGCGGCAGGTCGTACGCGACCGGGCTTCCCCGGCGACGACGAGCATCGAGGCCTGCGGCCGGTAGCCGTCGGCGCCGGCGATCAGGAGGTACGTCCCGGCACCGGGCACGTGCACGCCGTACGACCTGTCGTCGTGCAGCCCATCGCCGTACGCTCCGTCGCCGCGCGAGACCGACCGGCCGAGCTGCTTCCCGGCGCGTGGGATGGGCGTGATCGAGCGCCCGCGACGGGAATCCGTGACCGGAAACGCGCGGGGGCGGGGCACACTGGCCCCATGTCCACGCGCCGCAGACACTGCCCTGAATGTCGTCGCGAGATCGCAGTCGTCGCCGGACGCTTCGCCCGGCACGACCCGCCCGGCGCACGCGAGAGCGGCCGGCTCGTCTCGTGCCCCGGCTCCCGCCGCCAGGCGGAACTCGGCGCCGCGCAGCCCGCGTTGGACGGGTACGAGGTTCCCGAGTTCCCGGGGCAGTTGTCCCTGTTCTAGGTACGCTCCGCGAGACCACGGCATCCGAGGCGTCCGCGGGCGACTCCACCGACGAGGCGCAACCCGCCGGACCGACCGGCCTCCTCAGGCCGCGTACGCCCGCCGGCACCTCGTCAGGGCCGTGCAGCCGGACCGCCACCACGCACCGCGAGGGGGGAAGCGTCCCGTTCCGCCCGGCGGCGAAGAGCTCGTACATCCGCCGTAGCAGCGCCTCCCGCGCGGCAGGAACTCCTCGGCGGCCGAAGTCAGTTCCCCGCTACCGACTTGACCGCCACGGACACCGGCGTCGATCCGCCGACCAGCTCCAGGACCAGGCCGGCCGTCGCCGGCGTGTCCAGCAACTCCGCCAGTACGGCGGCCACGTCGTCGCGCGGGACGGCGCCGCGCCCCGTGTGCGCCTCCAGCCGGACGAGACCGGTGCCGGCGTCGTTCGTCAGGGAGCCGGGCCGCAGGATCGTCCAGTCCAGGCCCTCCAGACCGCTCACGTAGGCGTCGGCCTCGCCCTTGGCGCGCAGGTACACGTCGAAGACCTCGTCGCCCTGGTGCGCCGGATCCGCGCCCATCGACGACACGACCACATAGCGCCGTACGCCCGCCCGGACCGCCGCGTCCGCGAACAGCACCGCCGCGCCCCGGTCCACCGTGTCCTTGCGGGTCACACCGCTGCCCGGACCCGCGCCCGCGGCGAAGACCACCGCGTCCGCACCCCGAAGCCGCTCCGCGACCTCCTCGACCGAGGCCGACTCCAGGTCCAGCAGCACCGGTTCGGCACCGGCCTGCCGCAGATCGTCGCCCTGTTCGGCACGGCGGATGATCCCCGCGACCTCGTTCCCGCGCCCGGCGAGCAACCGCTCCAGCCGCAGCGCGATCTGACCATGACCACCAGCGATGACAATGCGCATGTTTCCGACCGTACGCCCGGACGGCCGCATTCGCCGCACAACTCCGGCCACGCCCCAGGGGTGCACACACAAGGCACACATGTGGGCGGCGCGCAGGACGCGCAGACCAGGCGAACAAGCCCCCGCGCGCACGCCGGGCGCGATCTCATCACGGAGCGCGGCACCCACGCCCCTCTACAACAACTCCCGCTGACACCCCCCTGCGACACCTCCCCTACGACACCTCCCCCCGCCCCCGCCCCTGCCGCGGCAGCCCCAGCTCCGTCGCCGCGGGGGAGTCGCAGTACTCCCGCACCGCGCTCGTCCGCGCCACCACGCGCCCCCGATGGATCACGATCCGGCTGTACGCCAGGGACAGCGCCCCCGCGAGCCCGTCACCCCGTACCGCGAGCAACTCGGCCGGGAAGCCCGCCTCCACCCGTACCTCCGGGAGACCCAGCACCGCCCGCGCGGACGCGCTCACCGCGTCGTACGCGTCCTCGGGCCGCAGACCGTGCCGGGACACCAGCAGATAGGCGGCTTCCAGGGGATCGCCGCGTCCCACGGGATTCGACACGTCCCTCAGGGCGCCACTGCCGGCGGCCACCCGCACCCCGGCCGCACGCAGCAGCCGTACCGGAGCCGTGCTCCGACGTTCGACGCCCCCGCAACCGCCCTGGGGCAGGCACACCACCGCCACGCCGGCCGCCGCGAGCTGGTCGGCGGTCCGGGCGACCACCTCGGCGGGCAACCGGTCCAGTCCGCCGCACGGCGTGAGCGTCACCCCCGGACGCAGCCCGCCGGCCATCGCGGCGAGCCGGGCCAGGCGGGCCGGATCGGTGGCGTCGGTGTGCAGGTCGACCGGGCAGCCGTGTTCGGAGGCGACCTCCAGAGCCGCCTCCACATAACCCGTCGGGTCCGGATCCAGATCCGGACAACCGCCCACCACGGAGGCGCCCATCTTCACCGCGTCCCGCAGCACCGCGAGCCCGTCTGCGCCGGCCACCCCGGTCAGCATCCTGGGCATCGCCACCGTCGTCACCTCCGTCAGCCCGCGCAGCGTACGCCGCGCCCGGAGGACGGCGGTCAGCGCGCCGAGCCCCTGCACGTCACCCACGCGCACGTGTGCCCGCAACGCCGTCGCCCCGTGCCCGAGCTGGAGCAGAGCGGCCTCCGTGGCCCGTCGCTGGACGTCCTCGGTGTCGTACGAGACCGGTCCCTCGGCGTCGGCCGACAGGGCGGTGTCACCGTGGGCGTGCGGCTCGGCCGGGGCCGGCAGGAGCAGATAGCCGCCGAGGTCGACGCGGACGGCTCGCGCGCGCGAGCCGTCCGCCGTGAGGCTCCCGGCCGTGCCGACCGCCTCGATGCGCCCGCCGACCAGCCGTACGTCCACCGTCCGGCCGTCGGCGAGCCGCGCCCCGTAGAGCAGCACAGCGGCCCCCTCGGCGGGGGAGGAACCAGACGAGGCCGACGAGGAACCCGAGGACGAGTGCGGCGGCTGCGGCTGACTGTCGGGCATCGCGCTCCAAGGGCAGGGGGCTCAGGACGAGGGGCTCAAGTCCCTGGCGTGGGCTCGGGGACTCAAGGGCGTGATCCGGGGGCTCCGCGAGAGGGCGCAAGATCACGCAGAGTGAGTCGAGCCTAGGGTGACGGCGCGGTTCCGCCGGGGAGGAGCGCAATAGTCGTACCGGTGTGGTCCGCCGTGGTGGAGGGGGCTCCCGAGGCTCCTGGGACCAGCGCGGAACAGGGCGGGACGGGGGCCGCGAAACGGATTTGGGCGAACGGCTGCCGAGCGTGTAATGTCTTCATCGCTCGCCCCAATAGCTCAGTCGGTAGAGCGTCTCCATGGTAAGGAGAAGGTCTACGGTTCGATTCCGTATTGGGGCTCTGGTGTGAAAGGTTCCCGTCGCGAGGCGGGAACCGATCACATCGCAGCGGTGTAGCTCAGTCGGTAGAGCAAGCGGCTCATAATCGCTGTGTCACCGGTTCAAGTCCGGTCACCGCTACTGACAGTAGCCGATTGTGGGGTCGGTCCTTCGATCGGCTACTCTTCATGCGTTGTATGCGTTAACCGTCCCATCCGTTCGTCAAGGAGCACTCACGTGGCTGCCACCGACGTCCGCCCGAAGATCACGCTGGCCTGCGTGGAGTGCAAGGAGCGGAACTACATCACCAAGAAGAACCGGCGTAACAACCCGGACCGACTGGAGATGAAAAAGCACTGCCCGCGTTGCAATGCGCACACCGCGCATCGCGAAACGCGATAAAACAGGCTCGTACACGAGGCCGCCCCCGCAGTCGGGGGGCGGCCTCGTGTCGTTCCCGGCCCGGTTACCGGCCGGTCAACCGCAGCATGAGATCAGGAGGTGCCGGGCCATGGCGCTCGACCAGTCCTTCGTGGGGCGGACGTACCCGCCCACCGAGCCCTACGAGGTGGGCCGGGAGAAGATCCGTGAGTTCGCCGAGGCCGTGGGGGACACCAACCCGGCCTACACGGACCCCGAGGCCGCCAAGGCACTCGGTCACCCCGATGTGATCGCCCCGCCGACCTTCGTGTTCTCCCTCACCTTCAGGGCGGCGGGACAGGTCGTCCAGGACCCGAGGCTCGGCCTGGACTACAGCCGTGTGGTGCACGGTGACCAGAAGTTCGCCTACGTCCGCCCCGTGCGCGCCGGCGACCGGCTGACCGTGACCTCGACCATCGAAGCCGTCAAGTCCATGGCGGGCAACGACATCCTGGACATCCGCGGCGAGGTCCACGACGAGACCGGCGAGCACGTCGTGACCGCCTGGACCAAGCTGGTCGCCCGCGCGGCCGAGGGAGCGTGAACATTCGATGACGGCGAAGATCGCTTACGACGACGTCGAGGTCGGCACCGAACTGCCCGCCCAGGCCTTCCCGGTGACCCGCGACACCCTGGTCCGGTACGCGGGCGCGTCCGGGGACTTCAACCCGATCCACTGGAACGAGAAGTTCGCCAAGGAGGTCGGGCTGCCGGACGTCATCGCGCACGGCATGTTCACCATGGCCGAGGCGATCCGCGTGGTCACCGACTGGACCGGTGACCCCGGCGCGGTCGTCGAGTACGGCGTCCGCTTCACCAAGCCCGTAGTCGTCCCGAACGACGACCAGGGCGCCACCGTCGAGGTCAGCGCGAAAGTGGCGGCCAAGCTCGACGACCACACGGTCCGCGTGGACCTCACGGCGACCAGCGCGGGACAGAAGGTGCTGGGGATGTCCCGGGCCGTCGTACGACTGGCCTGAGACGGGACACCGTAGGCGCAGGGGCCTGGAGACTCCGTCCCCAGGCCCCGCTTCGGCTTTCCTGGACCAGCACCACCAGAGGGCCGCTCCCGCGTACGGCGGGAAGGGGACGGGTCGGGGGTGTCCGCCCGCAGCGGTTGTCGCGTCAACGCAGGGCACGTCGGTGAGCAACCGATTCCGCGACGTTCCGAGGACGGACACCCCCGACCCGTCCCCGACCCCCCACCCGACCGAACGCGCTACGCGCGCCCCCACCCACCCCCACAGGCCGCCGCAGGCATCACACCCCACACCCCCGCATGCGCCCCACCCACCCGCACCCCCGTCTCGTAGTCTTGTGCGCGTGCAGGTACTCCACGACGCCCCCCTCGCCCCGCTCACCACCTTCCGGCTGGGCGGTCCCGCCGCCCGGCTGGTCACCGCGGCGACCGACGCCGAGGTGATCGCCGCCGTCCGCGAGGCCGACGACACCGGCACCCCGCTGCTGATCATCGGCGGTGGATCGAACCTCGTCATCGGGGACCAGGGCTTCGACGGCACCGCCCTCGTCATCGCCACCAAGGGCTTCGCCCTCGACGGCACCCACCTGGAGCTGGCCGCCGGCGAAGTGTGGACGGACGCCGTCGCCCGCACCGTCGGCCAGGGACTCGCCGGCGTCGAGTGCCTCGCCGGTATCCCCGGTTCGGCCGGCGCGACCCCCATCCAGAACGTCGGGGCGTACGGCCAGGAGGTCTCGTCGACGATCACCGAGGTGATCGTCTACGACCGCACCGCCCAGGAGACGGTCACCCTCACCAACGAGGAGTGCGCCTTCTCCTACCGGCACAGCCGCTTCAAGGCCGACCCCCAGCGCTACGTCGTCCTGCGCGTCCGCTTCGCCCTGGAGGACGCGGACGGCCTCTCGGCACCGATCAAGTACGCCGAGACGGCCCGTGCCCTCGGCGTCGAACCCGGTGACCGCGTCCCCCTGGCCGCCGCCCGCGAGACCGTCCTCGAGCTGCGTTCAGGCAAGGGCATGGTCCTGGACCCCGAGGACCACGACACCTGGTCCGCAGGCTCGTTCTTCACCAACCCCATCCTCACCGAGGAGGAGTTCGCCGCCTTCCACGCGCGCGTGCGCGACCGCCTCGGCGACGGCGTGCGGCCGCCCGCATATCCGGCGGGGGAGGGCCACACGAAGACCTCCGCCGCCTGGCTGATCGACAAGGCCGGCTTCGCCAAGGGTTACGGCACCGGCCCCGCCCGCATCTCCACCAAGCACACCCTCGCCCTCACCAACCGGGGCGGGGCCAGCACCGAGGACCTGCTCGCCTTGGCCCGCGAGGTCGTCACCGGCGTCCACGAAGCCTTCGGAATCACCCTGGTCAACGAGCCGGTGACGGTCGGCGTAAGCCTCTGAGCCCGGGGCCGGACGCCACCCCCGCCACCTCCCCCCCCCACACCGCCCTACGCCGCCAGCCAGTCGTCCACCCCCGCCAGCAGCTTGCTCTTCGTCTCCTCCGGCGCCGCCGACGCCCGGATCGACTGACGGGCCAGTTCCGCCAGCTCCCGGTCGGTGAAGGCGTGGTACTCCCGCGCGAACTCGTACTGGTCCGCCAGCCGGGAGCCGAAGAGGAGCGGGTCGTCGGCACCCAGAGCCATCGGCACCCCCGCCTCGAACAGCGTCCGCAGCGGCACGTCCTCCGGCTTCTCGTAGACGCCGAGGGCCACGTTCGACGCCGGGCAGACCTCGCAGGTCACCCCCCGGTCCGCCAGCCGCCGCAGCAGCCGCGGGTCCTCCGCCGCCCGCACACCGTGCCCCAGCCGGTGCGCGTGCAGGTCGTCCAGACAGTCACGCACCGACGCCGGGCCGCCCAGTTCCCCGCCGTGCGGGGCCGACAGCAGCCCTCCCTCCCGTGCGATGGCGAACGCGCGGTCGAAGTCCCGTGCCATCCCCCGGCGTTCGTCGTTCGACAGGCCGAAGCCGACGACCCCCCGGTCCGCGTATCGCACCGCGAGGCGGGCCAGTGTGCGCGCGTCCAGCGGGTGCTTCATCCGGTTCGCCGCGACCAGGACGCGCATGCCGAGGCCGGTCTCCCGGGACGTCGACTCCACCGCGTCGAGGATGATCTCCAGGGCCGGGATCAGACCGCCCATGCGAGGCGCGTACGACGTCGGGTCCACCTGGATCTCCAGCCAGCCGGCCCCGTCCCGCACGTCCTCCTCCGCGGCCTCCCGGACCAGGCGCCGGATGTCCTCCGGCTCCCGCAGGCACGAGCGGGCGGCGTCGTACAGGCGCTGGAAGCGGAACCAGCCCCGCTCGTCCGTCGCCCGCAGCTTCGGCGGTTCCCCGCTGGTCAGCGCTTCCGTCAGCGCCTCGGGCAGGCGCACACCGTACTTGTCGGCCAGTTCCAGCACGGTGCCGGGTCGCATCGACCCCGTGAAGTGCAGGTGCAGATGGGCTTTGGGCAGCTCAGAGACATCACGTACACGCTCCATTCCAGGATCCTGCCGTACGTCCCCCACCCACCGGTAGCGCTTTCCCCGAACGTGGTCTTGCTCGCACAAAGACAGGGGACCACCTAGGAACGTTCCTAGGTGGTCCCCGGTGACCGTCCGGTGACGGATGTCAGTCCGTGGCCTCCGCCAGCAGCTTCTGGATCCGGCTGACGCCCTCGGCCAGGTCCTCGTCACCCAGCGCGTACGACAGCCGCAGATACCCCGGCGTGCCGAAGGCCTCGCCGGGAACGACCGCGACCTCGGCCTCCTCCAGGATCAGCGCGGCCAACTCGACCGTGTCCCGCGGACGCCTGCCGCGGATCTCCTTGCCGAGCAGGGCCTTGACCGAGGGGTACGCGTAGAACGCGCCCTCCGGCTCCGGGCAGAGCACGCCGTCGATCTCGTTCAGCATCCGCACGATGGTCTTGCGGCGGCGGTCGAAGGCCTCCCGCATCCGCGCGACGGCGTCCAGGTCGCCGGAGACCGCGGCCAGGGCCGCGACCTGCGCGACGTTGGAGACGTTCGACGTGGCGTGCGACTGGAGGTTCGTCGCCGCCTTCACGACGTCCTTCGGGCCGATGATCCAGCCGACCCGCCAGCCCGTCATCGCGTATGTCTTGGCGACACCGTTGACCACGACGCACTTGTCCCGCAGCTCCGGCAGGATCGCGGGCAGCGAGGTGAACGTCGCGTCGCCGTAGACGAGGTGCTCGTAGATCTCGTCCGTCATCACCCACAGGCCGTGCTCGACGGCCCAGCGGCCGATCGCCTCGGCGTCCTCGGCGCTGTAGACCGCGCCGGTGGGGTTGGAGGGGGAGACGAAGAGGACGACCTTGGTGTTCTCGGTGCGGGCGGCCTCCAGCTGCTCCACCGAGACGCGGTAGCCGGTCGTCTCGTCGGCGACGACCTCGACCGGGACACCGCCGGCCAGACGGATCGACTCCGGGTACGTCGTCCAGTACGGCGCCGGGACGATGACCTCGTCGCCCGGGTCGAGGATCGCGGCGAAGGCCTCGTAGATGGCCTGCTTCCCGCCGTTGGTGACCAGGATCTGCGAGACGTCCGGCTCGTAGCCCGAGTCGCGCAGCGTCTTCGCGGCGATCGCTGCCTTCAACTCGGGCAGGCCGCCGGCCGGCGTGTAGCGGTGGTACTTCGGGTTCTTGCAGGCCTCGACCGCGGCCTCGACGATGTAGTCCGGGGTCGGGAAGTCGGGCTCACCGGCGCCGAAGCCGATCACCGGACGCCCGGCGGCCTTGAGTGCCTTGGCCTTGGCGTCCACGGCGAGGGTGGCGGACTCGGAGATCGCGCCGACTCGGGCGGAGACCCGGCGCTCGGTGGGAGGGGTTGCAGGGCTCATGGGCCCATCGTTTCAGACCGGAAACCTCCCCGGCACGCGGGTTTCACGGACTGAACACCGACTGGACAACCGTCCGGATCCGTCGCCCACGCTGGGCGATCTTCCCGAGCGGAGTCCCCCACGGGCGCTTTCTGTTCGACGACGGCTCCCGAACCACGTACACTCTCACCTCGTTGGCCTTCAGCGGGCTGCGCTCGACCGGTGCACACCGAGCACTCGGTCGGATGCGGTACGTTGGGGGACGGACAAAGGGTCGTAGCTCAATTGGTAGAGCACTGGTCTCCAAAACCAGCGGTTGGGGGTTCAAGTCCCTCCGGCCCTGCTACACACACCTTCGCCAGGATGTGTGCACGCATGTACGTACAGAAATGCACCGCCGTGCGGCTCAGACCGGGCGCGGCACGGCCACGACCCGGGAACAGGTGAGGACGAATGGCGGACGCCGTGGGCTCCATCGATACGCCTGATGCCCAGGACGAGGCGCCGGAGTCCCAGAAGAGGACTCGTAAGGGCGGCAAGCGAGCCAAGAAGGGCCCGCTGAAGCGTCTCGCGTTGTTCTACCGTCAGATCGTCGCGGAGCTCCGCAAGGTCGTCTGGCCGTCGCGCGGCCAGTTGACGACGTACACGACCGTGGTGATCATCTTCGTGATCGTGATGATCGGCCTGGTGACCTTGATTGACTATGGGCTCGACCACGCCGCCAAGTACGTATTCGGCTGAGCACAGAGCGAAGGGCGCCGCGGTTACCGGCGCCCGTTTTCGCATGTTCCACCCCTATGTATCCAGGAAGAAGCAGCCACCGTGTCTGACCAGAACCTGAACGACGCCATCGAGCCACACGGGCAGGACGTCGAGTCCGTGGAAGACGAGCTCGAGATCGTCGAGGGCGCGGACGAGGACCTGGACGAGGTCGAGGCTGCCGACGCCGAGGCGGGCGAGCCCGCGGAGGAAGCCGCGCTCCACGTCGAGGACGAGGAGACGGAAGCCACGGAAGCCGTCGAGGACGAGGCCACCGAGGACGAGGCTGACGCCGAGGCTGACGCCGAAGCCGAGGCCGAGGCCGAGGAAGAAGAGTCGGCCGAGCCCGTCGACCCCGTCGCCGCCCTGCGCGAGGAGCTGCGCACCCTGCCCGGCGAGTGGTACGTCATCCACACCTACGCCGGCTACGAGAACCGCGTGAAGACCAACCTCGAGCAGCGCGCCGTCTCGCTGAACGTCGAGGACTTCATCTTCCAGGCCGAGGTGCCCCAGGAAGAGGTCGCGCAGATCAAGAACGGCGAGCGCAAGACCATCCGTCAGAACAAGCTCCCCGGCTACGTGCTGGTGCGCATGGACCTGACGAACGAGTCCTGGGGTGTCGTCCGCAACACCCCCGGTGTCACCGGCTTCGTGGGCAACGCCTACGACCCGTACCCGCTGACCCTGGACGAGATCGTCAAGATGCTCGCCCCGGAGGCCGAGGAGAAGGCCGCCCGTGAGGCCGCCGAGGCCGAGGGCAAGCCGGCTCCGGCTCGCAAGGTCGAGGTCCAGGTCCTGGACTTCGAGGTCGGCGACTCGGTCACCGTCACCGACGGCCCGTTCGCCACGCTGCAGGCGACCATCAACGAGATCAACGCCGACTCGAAGAAGGTCAAGGGCCTCGTGGAGATCTTCGGCCGCGAGACGCCGGTCGAGCTGTCCTTCGACCAGATCCAGAAGAACTAGAACCGTCACCGGTCTCTTCCTGGACCCACCGCGTCCGAGCAGGTCAGAGGGGCTGTCCAAAGCCCGTCTGACCTGCTCGGTTTTTAGCCGCGCATCTATACCCGTTATCGTTGTGCGGTATGCCTTCATCTGGGACGCGACCCAGGTGGGGGTAGACCCGAATCGAAAGGACCCGGAGAGCAATGCCTCCCAAGAAGAAGAAGGTCACGGGGCTCATCAAGCTCCAGATCCAGGCCGGTGCCGCCAACCCGGCTCCGCCGGTCGGCCCGGCGCTGGGTCAGCACGGCGTCAACATCATGGAGTTCTGCAAGGCCTACAACGCCGCGACCGAGTCGCAGCGTGGCTGGGTCATCCCGGTGGAGATCACGGTCTACGAGGACCGCTCCTTCACCTTCATCACCAAGACGCCGCCGGCCGCCAAGATGATCCTCAAGGCCGCGGGCGTGGAGAAGGGCTCCGGCGAGCCGCACAAGACCAAGGTCGCCAAGATCACCCAGGCTCAGGTCCGCGAGATCGCCGAGACCAAGATGCCCGACCTCAACGCCAACGACCTGGACGCCGCCGCGAAGATCATCGCTGGTACCGCGCGTTCCATGGGCGTCACGGTCGAGGGCTGAACCCCACCTTCGTAGAATCTGCGGCCCCGGCCGCGCGTGGCAGGGCCTGCTCGGCCCGTACCACGACTCCTTTCAGAACACACAGGAGCAGTTGTGAGCAAGCGCAGCAAGTCTCTCCGCGCTGCGGACGCCAAGATCGACCGGGAGAAGCTCTACGCCCCGCTCGAGGCCGTCCGTCTCGCCAAGGAGACCTCCACGTCCAAGTTCGACGGCACCGTCGAGGTCGCCTTCCGTCTGGGTGTCGACCCGCGCAAGGCCGACCAGATGGTCCGTGGCACCGTGAACCTTCCGCACGGCACCGGTAAGACCGCCCGGGTCCTGGTCTTCGCGACCGGTGACCGTGCCGAGGCCGCTCGTGCCGCGGGCGCCGACATCGTCGGCGCCGACGAGCTCATCGACGAGGTGGCGAAGGGCCGTCTGGACTTCGACGCCGTCGTCGCCACCCCGGACCTCATGGGCAAGGTCGGTCGCCTCGGCCGCGTGCTCGGTCCCCGTGGTCTCATGCCGAACCCCAAGACCGGCACCGTGACCCCGGACGTCACCAAGGCTGTCACCGAGATCAAGGGTGGCAAGATCGAGTTCCGCGTCGACAAGCACTCGAACCTGCACTTCATCATCGGCAAGGCGTCCTTCGACGACACCAAGCTGGTGGAGAACTACGGCGCGGCCCTGGAGGAGATCCTCCGTCTGAAGCCGTCCGCCGCCAAGGGCCGCTACATCAAGAAGGCCGCGATCAGCACCACGATCGGCCCCGGCATTCCGATCGACCCGAACCGCACGCGCAACCTCCTCGTCGAGGAGGACCCGGCCACCGTCTGAGCCTGACGGCTCGACCGGTCGACGACGGGCCCCGCACCTTCCGAGGTGCGGGGCCCGTTCCCGTGTGCGGCGCCGCGCCCTGGGTTAGCGTGCGGGCACGGCAACGGCACAGGGGGACGTATGAAGCGCACCAACGGGCGGGGGGTCGTCCTCGCGGTCGCGCTGGCCCTCGTGCTGACCGGGGCGGCCGGCTGTACGTCCTCCGAGTCCCCCCGCGAGCCCGGGAAGGACCGCGGGGCGAGCACCGGGTCCCGTGCGGCCCTGCTGTCCGCCGAGCGGTCCACCGACCACGCCGCGTCGGCCCGGGTGCGGTCCACGACCGTCATGGGCACCCAGCTGTCCCTCAAGGCCGACGGCGCCATCGGCTGGGGCGACAGCCTCACCGGCACCCTGACCATCACGTACACCGGCGGCCCGACGGCCGAGACGATGCGCGCGCTCGGCATCACCTCGATGCAGGCCCGCTATCTGGCCGACGCCTACTACGCGCGGATGGGCGACACGTTCGCCCGGAAGACCGGCGGCAAGCACTGGATCAAGTACGCCTACGACGACCTCAAGGACCTCGCGGGCGGCGCCGGCGCGACCTTCGCCGACCAGATGCGCAACACCGCGCCGAACCAGTCGGTGAGGCTGCTGCTGGACGCCGAGGAGGTGCGCGAGGTCGGCCGGGAGAAGGTCGGCGGACGTACGGCCACGCACTACTCCGGCACGGTGCTGGTGCCCGACGTCACCGACGCGCGGCTGAGGACCCAGCTCGAACAGGCCGACGTCACCAGCGAGACCGTCGACCTCTGGGTCGACGACCGGGACCTGCTGGTCAAGAAGGTCGAGAAGGGCCGTACGGCGAGCGGGGAGCTGACCCAGACCGCGTACTACACCGACTACGGCGTCGCGGTCTCCGTCGCCGAGCCCCCGGCCGACGACACCCAGGACTTCGCGGAACTGCTGGAGCGGCAGCAGGGCGGCTCCGCCTCCTGAGCCCCGGGAAAACCAGAGATCCGCTCCGCCTCCTGGGATACGCTCTCCGCCTTGCTGTGAACAGTCCATGTGTTCCTTGGGGGGAATCGATGGTGTCGTCCATACGTGCTTCCGTACGCCGCAGATCCACAGGTGCCGGCCTTGCCGCCCTGTTCCTCGCCGCCGGTGCGGTGAGCTGCGGTACGGAGCAGTCGCCGAGCATGACGCCGGCTGCGGCGGTCGCGAAGGCGGCGAAGAACACGGAGGACATCACGTCCTTCCGGTACCGCATGACCGGCCGGACCCCCGAGGAGGGGCGGATCAAGGCCGAGGCGTCGATGCGTACCAAGCCGACCGTGGCCATGACCATGAAGATGACGGCGCTCGACCAGGGCGAGGACGGCACCGCGGAGATCCGGCTCGTCGACAAGGCCATGTACATCGGCGGGGGAGCCGCGGCGGCCGAGGAGATGGACGGCAAGAGCTGGATCAAGTTCGACATGTCCGCGCTGGGCGAGGAGGGCCTCGGCGCCGAGGGCGCGCCGGGCCCGGGCCAGGCCGACCAGAACCCGGCGACCGAGTCCACCTTCCTCACCGGCGCCAAGGACGTGAAGAAGGTCGGCACCGAGACCGTCGACGGGGTCGAGACCACCCGCTACTCGGGTGTCGTCACCCTCGCCGACCTCGAGGCCTCCCTGAAGGACGAGGACAAGGCCACCCGCGAGCGGCGCCAGAAGAGCGTCGAGCAGTACGAGAAGCTCGGCGTCGACAAGCTCACGATGGACATGTGGGTCGACGGCGACGACCACACCAAGCAGTTCCGCATGCGCGGCGACGCCGACAAGGGTCCGCTGGACATGACCATCACCTTCCTCGACCTCAACAAGCCGGTGACCGTGACGGCTCCGCCCGCCAAGGACACGATGGACCTCGCCGAGATGATGCAGGAAGCCCAGAGCTGAGCCCCGTATCGACCGGATTTGCCTGCCGGCGATCCGGTCGCGTACTCTCCTACAGAAGCCAAAGACCGCTGGTCGTCGCCGTGCGCTCGTGAGAGGGCCCGGTGGCCGAAGGATCCGCTGATATCCGCGGACGACCCGCGCAGGTGACTGTGGAGAGTTCCCGGAGTTCGCAGCTGGCGCTGCGAGATGCCGGTCGAGCTACGCCCCGTGCACCTGTGCCGGGGCGTTTCGTTTGTCCCAGCCCCTTCCGAGCGGTCGTCAACACCCGGAAGGAGGCCGACGCTCATGGCAAGGCCCGACAAGGCTGCCGCGGTGGCCGAGCTCGCGGAGCAGTTCCGCAGCTCGAACGCCGCCGTGCTGACCGAGTACCGGGGTCTCACCGTGGCGCAGCTCAAGACGCTGCGCCGTTCGCTCGGTGAGAACGCCCAGTACGCCGTGGTGAAGAACACGCTGACCAAGATTGCGGCCAACGAGGCCGGGATCTCGACGCTCGACGACCTGTTCAACGGTCCGACGGCAGTTGCCTTCGTCACCGGTGACCCGGTGGAGTCGGCGAAGGGTCTTCGTGACTTCGCCAAGGACAACCCGAACCTCGTCATCAAGGGCGGTGTCCTTGACGGCAAGGCGCTGTCCGCCGACGAGATCAAGAAGCTCGCGGACCTCGAGTCCCGCGAGGTTCTGCTCTCCAAGCTGGCGGGTGCCTTCAAGGGCAAGCAGACTCAGGCTGCTCAGGTCTTCCAGGCGCTCCCGTCGAAGCTCGTCCGCACCGTGGACGCTCTTCGCGCCAAGCAGGACGAGCAGGGCGGTGCCGAGTAATTCGGCTCGCGCAGTGACCGCCGCCTGAGGCAGCCCGCCTGAGCGGTGGTCGTAGCGGGCCGAACGTACGCCCGCCAGACATGTACATCCGGCACCTGCCGAAAAAGTGGAAGGATCGCCCATCATGGCGAAGCTCAGCCAGGAAGACCTGCTCGCGCAGTTCGAGGAGATGACCCTCATCGAGCTCTCCGAGTTCGTGAAGGCCTTCGAGGAGAAGTTCGACGTCACCGCCGCCGCCGCGGTCGCCGTCGCCGGTCCCGCCGGCCCGGCTGCCCCGGCCGAGGCCGCTGAGGAGCAGGACGAGTTCGACGTCATCCTCACCGGTGCGGGCGAGAAGAAGATCCAGGTCATCAAGGTCGTGCGTGAGCTGACCTCCCTGGGCCTCAAGGAGGCCAAGGACCTCGTGGACGGCGCCCCGAAGCCCGTCCTCGAGAAGGTCGCCAAGGAGGCCGCCGAGAAGGCCGCCGAGTCCCTCAAGGGCGCCGGCGCCTCCGTCGAGGTCAAGTAGTCCCACGGAGTCCGCGAGGACTCCTGTGCCGGCTGACACGGCTCCCGCGAGAGGGCTGTAACGCTGACGCACCGAAGAGCGATCATCCATCCGGGTGGTCGCTCTTCGGCGTTCAGGGGAGCCGCGTGGCGACCGCCGTGCACCGGTGTTCGCGCGGAGTATGGTGATCTTCGTCGTGTCCCCGGGCGCCCGGTGCAGGCGGCACGTGACGAGCGCGGCACCCGGTTCGGGCAAGGGGGGCCTTGACGAACCGCACGCAGCGCGCAATTCTCAGGACGCGTCGTCACAAGGATCCGAATCCGAGGCATGGATCGGCGACGAAGAGGGCAGTATCAACGTGCGTTGAGGACGTGGGCTTGCCGAAGGTGTTGAGAGCAACGAGGGTCTTCAAAAACCCGGACTGGACATCAGTGTGCCAAGTGGCTACACTGACCCTTTGCGCTGCCTGTTAGCTGTCCCCTGCCCGTCACCAGGGGCATGCCCTCACTTGAGCACCGATGATCAGACCGTCCCCGACCTGGCCCCTTCGGCCGGACAGGGAAACGGCTGCCTCTGTGTCCGGGAGAGGGACCGGTACGCGCGTAGTGAGTCCGAGCCCTCGGAAGGACCCCCTCTTGGCCGCCTCGCGCACTGCCTCGACCGCGAATACGAACAACGGCGCCAGCACCGCCCCGCTGCGCATCTCCTTTGCAAAGATCAAGGAGCCCCTCGAGGTTCCGAACCTTCTCGCGCTGCAAACCGAGAGCTTTGACTGGCTGCTCGGCAACGACGCGTGGAAGGCTCGCGTCGAGGCGGCTCTGGAATCCGGTCAGGACGTCCCCACCAAGTCCGGTCTGGAAGAGATCTTCGAGGAGATCTCTCCGATCGAGGACTTCTCCGGGTCGATGTCGCTGACTTTCCGCGACCACCGTTTCGAGCCGCCGAAGAACAGCATCGACGAGTGCAAGGAGCGCGACTTCACGTACGCGGCTCCGCTCTTCGTGACGGCCGAGTTCACCAACAATGAGACCGGCGAGATCAAGTCCCAGACGGTCTTCATGGGCGACTTCCCGCTCATGACCAACAAGGGCACCTTCGTCATCAACGGCACCGAGCGTGTCGTGGTGTCGCAGCTGGTCCGTTCGCCGGGCGTCTACTTCGACTCCTCGATCGACAAGACGTCCGACAAGGACATCTTCTCCGCCAAGATCATCCCGTCCCGGGGTGCCTGGCTGGAGATGGAGATCGACAAGCGTGACATGGTCGGTGTGCGCATCGACCGCAAGCGCAAGCAGTCCGTGACCGTTCTCCTCAAGGCTCTCGGTTGGACCACCGAGCAGATCCTGGAGGAGTTCGGCGAGTACGAGTCCATGCGCGCCACCCTGGAGAAGGACCACACCCAGGGCCAGGACGACGCGCTGCTCGACATCTACCGCAAGCTGCGTCCGGGCGAGCCCCCCACCCGGGAGGCCGCGCAGACGCTCCTGGAGAACCTCTACTTCAACTCGAAGCGCTACGACCTCGCCAAGGTCGGCCGCTACAAGGTGAACAAGAAGCTCGGCGGGGACGAGCCGCTGGACGCCGGTGTGCTCACCACCGACGACATCATCGCCACCATCAAGTACCTGGTGAAGCTGCACGCCGGTGAGACCGAGACGGTCGGCGAGTCCGGTCGCTCGATCATGGTCGAGACCGACGACATCGACCACTTCGGCAACCGCCGTATCCGCAACGTGGGCGAGCTGATCCAGAACCAGGTCCGTACGGGTCTCGCCCGTATGGAGCGGGTCGTGCGTGAGCGCATGACCACCCAGGACGTCGAGGCGATCACGCCGCAGACCCTGATCAACATCCGGCCGGTCGTCGCCTCCATCAAGGAGTTCTTCGGCACCAGCCAGCTGTCGCAGTTCATGGACCAGAACAACCCGCTGTCGGGCCTGACGCACAAGCGTCGTCTCAACGCGCTCGGCCCGGGTGGTCTGTCCCGTGAGCGGGCCGGCTTCGAGGTCCGTGACGTGCACCCCTCGCACTACGGCCGCATGTGCCCGATCGAGACGCCGGAAGGACCGAACATCGGTCTGATCGGTTCGCTCGCCTCCTACGGCCGGATCAACCCGTTCGGTTTCATCGAGACGCCCTACCGCAAGGTCGTCGAGGGCCAGGTCACCGACGAGGTCGACTACCTGACCGCCGACGAGGAGGACCGCTTCGTCATCGCGCAGGCCAACGCCCTGCTGAACGACGAGTTCCGGTTCGAGGAGGCCCGCGTCCTGGTCCGCCGTCGTGGCGGCGAGGTCGACTACGTCCCCGGTGACGACGTCGACTACATGGACGTCTCCCCGCGCCAGATGGTGTCGGTCGCGACCGCGATGATCCCGTTCCTCGAGCACGACGACGCCAACCGTGCCCTCATGGGCGCGAACATGATGCGGCAGGCCGTGCCGCTCATCAAGTCCGAGGCTCCGCTCGTCGGCACCGGCATGGAGTACCGCTCCGCCGTCGACGCCGGCGACGTGGTCAAGGCCGAGAAGGACGGTGTGGTCCAGGAGGTCTCCGCGGACTACATCACCACCGCCAACGACGACGGCACGTACATCACGTACCGCCTGGCCAAGTTCTCGCGCTCCAACCAGGGCACCTCGGTCAACCAGAAGGTCATCGTCAACGAGGGTGACCGGATCATCGAGGGCCAGGTGCTCGCGGACGGTCCGGCCACCGAGAACGGCGAGATGGCGCTGGGCAAGAACCTGCTCGTGGCGTTCATGCCGTGGGAGGGTCACAACTACGAGGACGCGATCATCCTGTCGCAGCGCCTCGTGCAGGACGACGTCCTCTCCTCGATCCACATCGAGGAGCACGAGGTCGACGCCCGTGACACCAAGCTCGGCCCGGAGGAGATCACCCGGGACATCCCGAACGTCTCCGAGGAGGTCCTCGCCGACCTCGACGAGCGCGGCATCATCCGGATCGGTGCCGAGGTCGTCGCCGGCGACATCCTGGTCGGCAAGGTCACGCCCAAGGGCGAGACCGAGCTGACCCCGGAGGAGCGCCTGCTGCGCGCCATCTTCGGTGAGAAGGCCCGTGAGGTCCGTGACACCTCGCTGAAGGTCCCGCACGGCGAGATCGGCAAGGTCATCGGCGTCCGCGTCTTCGACCGCGAGGAGGGCGACGAGCTTCCCCCCGGTGTGAACCAGCTGGTGCGCGTGTACGTGGCGCAGAAGCGCAAGATCACCGACGGTGACAAGCTCGCCGGCCGGCACGGCAACAAGGGCGTCATCTCGAAGATCCTGCCGATCGAGGACATGCCGTTCCTGGAGGACGGCACCCCGGTCGACATCATCCTCAACCCGCTGGGTGTCCCGTCCCGGATGAACCCGGGACAGGTTCTGGAGATCCACCTCGGCTGGCTCGCCAGCCGCGGCTGGGACGTCTCCGGCCTCGCCGAGGACTGGGCGCAGCGCCTCCAGGTGATCGGCGCGGACCAGGTCGACCCGGGCACGAACGTCGCGACCCCCGTCTTCGACGGTGCGCGTGAGGACGAGCTCGCGGGTCTGCTCCAGCACACCATCCCGAACCGCGACGGCGAGCGCATGGTGCAGCCGACCGGTAAGGCGAGGATGTTCGACGGCCGCTCCGGCGAGCCGTTCCCGGAGCCGATCTCGGTCGGTTACATGTACATCCTCAAGCTGCACCACCTGGTCGACGACAAGCTGCACGCGCGTTCGACCGGTCCGTACTCGATGATCACCCAGCAGCCGCTGGGTGGTAAGGCCCAGTTCGGTGGCCAGCGGTTCGGCGAGATGGAGGTGTGGGCGCTGGAGGCCTATGGCGCCGCGTACGCCCTCCAGGAACTGCTGACCATCAAGTCCGACGACGTCACCGGCCGCGTGAAGGTCTACGAGGCCATCGTCAAGGGCGAGAACATCCCTGAGCCCGGCATCCCCGAGTCCTTCAAGGTGCTCATCAAGGAGATGCAGTCCCTGTGCCTCAACGTGGAGGTGCTGTCCTCGGACGGCATGTCCATCGAGATGCGCGACACCGACGAGGACGTCTTCCGCGCTGCGGAAGAGCTCGGCATCGACCTGTCCCGGCGCGAGCCGAGCAGCGTCGAAGAGGTCTGACGGGAGTCCGGCGGGGCCTTTCCACCGAAGGCCCCGCCGACCCCGCGACCCCCGTTTCAGACCACAGACTTACAACCCTGAGAGGGATTGACGCATAGTGCTCGACGTCAACTTCTTCGACGAGCTCCGGATCGGTCTGGCCACCGCTGACGACATCCGTCAGTGGAGCCACGGCGAGGTCAAGAAGCCCGAGACGATCAACTACCGCACGCTCAAGCCCGAGAAGGACGGACTCTTCTGCGAGAAGATCTTCGGTCCGACCCGGGACTGGGAGTGCTACTGCGGCAAGTACAAGCGCGTCCGCTTCAAGGGCATCATCTGCGAGCGCTGTGGCGTCGAGGTCACGCGCGCCAAGGTGCGCCGTGAGCGGATGGGCCACATCGAACTGGCCGCCCCCGTCACGCACATCTGGTACTTCAAGGGCGTTCCGTCGCGGCTGGGCTACCTGCTCGACCTCGCCCCGAAGGACCTGGAGAAGGTCATCTACTTCGCGGCGTACATGATCACGTACGTCGACGACGAGCGCCGCACCCGTGACCTGCCCTCCCTGGAGGCGCACGTCTCCGTCGAGCGGCAGCAGATCGAGAACCGCCGGGACGCCGACCTGGAGGCCCGTGCCAAGAAGCTCGAGACCGACCTGGCCGAGCTGGAGGCCGAGGGCGCCAAGGCCGACGTACGCCGGAAGGTCCGTGAGGGCGCCGAGCGGGAGATGAAGCAGCTGCGCGACCGTGCGCAGCGCGAGATCGACCGCCTCGACGAGGTCTGGACCCGCTTCAAGAACCTCAAGGTCCAGGACCTCGAAGGTGACGAGCTGCTCTACCGCGAGCTGCGGGACCGCTTCGGCACGTACTTCGACGGTTCGATGGGCGCCGCGGCGCTGCAGAAGCGCCTGGAGTCCTTCGACCTGGACGAAGAGGCCGAGCGCCTCCGCGAGATCATCCGTACCGGCAAGGGCCAGAAGAAGACCCGTGCGCTGAAGCGGCTGAAGGTCGTGTCTGCCTTCCTGCAGACCTCCAACAGCCCCAAGGGCATGGTCCTCGACTGCGTCCCGGTCATCCCGCCGGACCTTCGCCCGATGGTGCAGCTGGACGGTGGCCGCTTCGCGACCTCCGACCTGAACGACCTGTACCGCCGCGTGATCAACCGCAACAACCGCCTGAAGCGGCTTCTCGACCTCGGCGCGCCCGAGATCATCGTGAACAACGAGAAGCGCATGCTCCAGGAGGCCGTGGACGCCCTCTTCGACAACGGTCGTCGTGGTCGCCCGGTCACCGGTCCCGGTAACCGCCCGCTGAAGTCCCTGAGCGACATGCTCAAGGGCAAGCAGGGCCGCTTCCGTCAGAACCTGCTCGGCAAGCGTGTGGACTACTCCGCGCGTTCCGTGATCGTCGTCGGTCCGCAGCTGAAGCTGCACCAGTGCGGTCTGCCGAAGGCCATGGCGCTGGAGCTCTTCAAGCCGTTCGTGATGAAGCGCCTGGTGGACCTGAACCACGCGCAGAACATCAAGAGCGCCAAGCGGATGGTCGAGCGCGGCCGCACGGTCGTGTACGACGTCCTGGAAGAGGTCATCGCGGAGCACCCGGTTCTGCTGAACCGTGCGCCCACGCTGCACCGCCTCGGCATCCAGGCCTTCGAGCCGCAGCTGGTCGAGGGCAAGGCCATCCAGATCCACCCGCTCGTCTGCACCGCGTTCAACGCGGACTTCGACGGTGACCAGATGGCCGTCCACCTGCCGCTCTCCGCGGAGGCGCAGGCCGAGGCCCGCATCCTGATGCTGTCCTCGAACAACATCCTCAAGCCGGCCGACGGCCGTCCGGTGACGATGCCGACCCAGGACATGGTCCTCGGTCTGTTCTTCCTCACCACCGACGGCGAGATGCGGAACGTGAAGGGCGAGGACCGCTCCTTCTCCTCCGTGGCCGAGGCGATCATGGCGTTCGACGCCGGCGAGCTCTCGCTGCAGTCGCGCGTGGACATCCGCTTCCCGGTGGGCACCATCCCGCCGCGCGGCTGGACCCCGCCGGCGCAGGAGGAGGGCGAGCCGGAGTGGCAGCAGGGTGACAGCTTCCGGCTGAGGACCACGCTGGGCCGCGCGCTCTTCAACGAGCTGCTGCCCGAGGACTACCCGTTCGTCGACTACGAGGTCGGCAAGAAGCAGCTCTCCGAGATCGTCAACGACCTCGCCGAGCGCTACCCGAAGGTCATCGTGGCGGCGACGCTCGACAACCTGAAGGCGTCCGGCTTCTACTGGGCGACCCGTTCCGGTGTCACCGTGGCCATCTCCGACGTCGTCGTTCCCGAGGCGAAGAAGGAGATCGTCAAGGGCTACGAGGCACAGGACGAGAAGGTCCAGAAGCAGTACGAGCGCGGTCTGATCACCAAGGACGAGCGCACGCAGGAACTCATCGCGATCTGGACCAAGGCGACCAACGAGGTCGCCGAGGCCATGAACGAGAACTTCCCGAAGACCAACCCGATCTTCATGATGGTGAACTCGGGCGCACGAGGCAACATGATGCAGATGCGTCAGATCGCCGGTATGCGTGGTCTGGTGTCGAACGCGAAGAACGAGACGATCCCGCGTCCGATCAAGGCGTCGTTCCGTGAGGGCCTGTCCGTGCTGGAGTACTTCATCTCCACGCACGGTGCCCGTAAGGGTCTGGCGGACACCGCCCTGCGTACCGCCGACTCGGGTTACCTGACCCGTCGTCTGGTGGACGTCTCGCAGGACGTCATCATCCGCGAGGAGGACTGCGGCACCGAGCGCGGTCTGAAGCTGCGGATCGCCTCGCGCGGCGCCGACGGCGTGCTGCGCAAGACGGACGACGTGGAGACCAGCGTCTACGCCCGCATGCTCGCCGAGGACGTCGTCATCGACGGCAAGGTGATCGCGCCGGCCAACGTGGACCTGGGTGACGTGCTCATCGACCAGCTCGTGCACCACGGGGTCGAGGAGGTCAAGACGCGTTCGATCCTGACCTGCGAGTCCCACGTCGGCACCTGCGCGATGTGCTACGGCCGCTCGCTGGCCACCGGCAAGCTGGTCGACATCGGTGAGGCGGTCGGCATCATCGCCGCCCAGTCCATCGGTGAGCCCGGTACCCAGCTGACGATGCGTACCTTCCACACCGGTGGTGTGGCCGGTGACGACATCACCCAGGGTCTGCCGCGTGTCGTCGAGCTCTTCGAGGCCCGTACCCCGAAGGGTGTCGCCCCGATCTCCGAGGCCTCCGGCCGCGTGCGGATCGAGGAGACCGAGAAGACCAAGAAGATCGTCATCACGCCGGACGACGGCAGCGACGAGACGGCGTTCCCGATCTCGAAGCGTGCCCGGCTCCTGGTCAGCGAGGGCGAGCACGTCGAGGTGGGCCAGAAGCTCACCGTGGGTGCCACCAACCCGCACGACGTGCTGCGCATCCTGGGTCAGCGTGCCGTCCAGGTCCACCTGGTCGGCGAGGTCCAGAAGGTCTACAACTCGCAGGGTGTGTCGATCCACGACAAGCACATCGAGATCATCATCCGGCAGATGCTCCGCCGGGTGACGATCATCGAGTCCGGCGACGCCGAGCTGCTGCCCGGCGAGCTGGTCGAGCGCTCGAAGTTCGAGCAGGAGAACCGTCGTGTGGTCCAGGAGGGCGGTCACCCGGCCTCCGGCCGTCCGCAGCTCATGGGTATCACCAAGGCCTCGCTGGCCACGGAGTCCTGGCTGTCGGCGGCGTCCTTCCAGGAGACGACCAGGGTGCTGACGGACGCGGCGATCAACGCCAAGTCCGACTCCCTGATCGGCCTCAAGGAGAACGTCATCATCGGTAAGCTCATCCCGGCCGGTACGGGTCTGTCCCGCTACCGCAACATCCGGGTCGAGCCGACCGAGGAGGCCAAGGCCGCGATGTACTCGGCCGTCGGTTACGACGACATCGACTACTCGCCGTTCGGTACCGGCTCCGGTCAGGCCGTGCCGCTGGAGGACTACGACTACGGGCCGTACAACCAGTAGGGCGTAGGCGTGTGAAGTGCGGGAGGGCGGTCATCCTCGGATGGCCGCCCTTCGGCGTGGCGGGCGTCGGCGTGGCGCGGCGAGGCCCGCTCGGCGCGGCGTTCCGCGGCCCGCTCGGGCACCGGGAGGGCGGGAATCGGCCACTGTGGCCGGTTCGCGGCTGTCACCGATGGAGGGTGGTGGCGCATCATGGAGGGACTCGGGGGTTCGGGAGGTGTTCCGTGACGCATCCTTCATGGCGGCCCTGGCAGCCGGGGCAGGGTCTTCCCCAGCCCTGGCAGGGCGCCGGCAGCCCGGCGATGCTCGCCTCGCACGCAGACCGGGAGCGGGCCGTGGACGTGCTCAGAGCCGGGTTCGGCGAGGGGCGGCTGGAGAAGGCGGAGTTCGACCAGAGGGTCGCCAGGGCCTACGCGGCCCGTACGGTGGGTGAGCTGGCTCTGCTGGTCGCCGACCTGCCCACGGGGCCCGTACCGCAGCCTGCGGCCGTCGTGGGGGTGCCGCAGACGTTCCTGCCCCTGCCGCGCCCGCGGACGAACGGGAAGGCCGTGGCCGCCGCCGTGTGCGGGCTGCTGTGCGTGCCGACCTTCGGGCTCACCGGGCTGCCGGCGATCATCCTCGGGCATGTGGCGCGTGGGGAGATCAACCGCACCGGGGAGGGCGGCGACGGGCTCGCCATCACCGGACTGGTCCTCGGCTGGCTGTCCACCGGGGGGTGGGCGCTCGTCATGACCCTGATGGTTCTGGTGGGGCTGGCGACCGGGTGAGGGGCCGTGGGCGCGGGAAGTGCCCCCGCGACTCGGCCGGAACGTGCTTTTGAAGATCATTCGCGGTGCGGGGGCTTGACATGTTCTGCCTGGTGAGCCGGGTGCGGCCCATTTGTTTTGACCGCAGCGAATGAGCTAGGTACGCTCAGACCTTGTGCCTGGGGTGTGCCCTGGCTCTCGTGCGTGCCTTCACACCGCATAGCGAGCCGTCACTGGCCACCGTAATCTGCGCCCTTTTCGCCTCGCGGCGAGAGTCTGCCGGATTCGACACACCCGACCGCGTGGGTCGGCGACGTTCCAGGTTAGCTTCACCATTCGGCACACAGAAACCGGAGAAGTAGTGCCTACGATCCAGCAGCTGGTCCGGAAGGGCCGGCAGGACAAGGTCGAGAAGAACAAGACGCCCGCACTCGAGGGTTCCCCTCAGCGCCGCGGCGTCTGCACGCGCGTGTTCACGACCACCCCGAAGAAGCCGAACTCGGCCCTGCGTAAGGTCGCGCGTGTGCGTCTGACCAGCGGGATCGAGGTCACCGCTTACATTCCGGGTGAGGGACACAACCTGCAGGAGCACTCCATCGTGCTCGTGCGTGGTGGCCGTGTGAAGGACCTGCCGGGTGTTCGCTACAAGATCATCCGCGGTTCCCTTGACACCCAGGGTGTGAAGAACCGCAAGCAGGCCCGCAGCCGCTACGGCGCCAAGAAGGAGAAGTAAGAATGCCTCGTAAGGGCCCCGCCCCGAAGCGCCCGGTCATCATCGACCCGGTCTACGGTTCTCCTCTTGTCACCTCCCTGATCAACAAGGTGCTGCTGAACGGCAAGCGCTCCACCGCCGAGCGCATCGTGTACGGCGCCATGGAGGGCCTGCGCGAGAAGACCGGCAACGACCCGGTCATCACGCTGAAGCGCGCTCTGGAGAACATCAAGCCGACCCTCGAGGTCAAGTCCCGCCGTGTCGGTGGCGCCACCTACCAGGTGCCGGTCGAGGTCAAGCCCGGCCGCGCCAGCACCCTGGCGCTGCGCTGGCTGGTCGGTTACTCCCGCGCCCGTCGCGAGAAGACCATGACCGAGCGTCTGCTCAACGAGCTTCTCGACGCCTCCAACGGCCTCGGTGCCGCTGTGAAGAAGCGTGAGGACACCCACAAGATGGCCGAGTCCAACAAGGCCTTCGCGCACTACCGCTGGTAGTCGTAACCCACATCGAGACCGAGAGAAGACTGAAGCCTTATGGCTACCACTTCACTTGACCTGGCCAAGGTCCGCAACATCGGGATCATGGCCCACATCGACGCGGGCAAGACGACCACCACCGAGCGGATCCTGTTCTACACCGGCGTCTCGTACAAGATCGGTGAGGTCCACGACGGCGCCGCCACGATGGACTGGATGGAGCAGGAGCAGGAGCGTGGCATCACGATCACGTCTGCTGCGACCACCTGTCACTGGCCGCTCGAGGACAACGACTACACCATCAACATCATCGACACCCCGGGGCACGTCGACTTCACCGTCGAGGTGGAGCGCTCCCTGCGCGTGCTCGACGGTGCCGTGACGGTGTTCGACGGTGTCGCCGGTGTCGAGCCGCAGTCCGAGACGGTGTGGCGTCAGGCCGACCGCTACGGCGTTCCCCGCATCTGCTTCGTCAACAAGCTGGACCGTACCGGCGCCGAGTTCCACCGCTGCGTGGACATGATCAAGGACCGGCTCGGTGCCGTGCCGATCGTCATGCAGCTCCCCATCGGTGCCGAGATGGACTTCAAGGGCGTTGTGGACCTGGTCCGCATGAAGGCGCTCGTGTGGTCCGCCGAGGCGGCGAAGGGCGAGATGTACGACGTCGTCGACATCCCCGCCACGCACGCCGAGGCTGCCGAGGAGTACCGCGGCCGGCTGGTCGAGACCGTCGCGGAGAACGACGACGAGATCATGGAGCTGTTCCTGGAGGGCCAGGAGCCCACCGAGGAGCAGCTGTACGCCGCGATCCGTCGTATCACCATCGCGTCCGGCAAGTCGGACGGCGTCACGGTCACCCCGGTGTTCTGCGGTACCGCGTTCAAGAACAAGGGCGTCCAGCCCCTGCTCGACGCGGTCGTGCGCTACCTGCCGACCCCGCTCGACGTCGAGGCCATCGAGGGCCACGACGTCAAGGACCCCGAGGTCGTCGTCAAGCGCAAGCCGTCCGACGAGGAGCCGCTGTCCGCCCTCGCCTTCAAGATCATGAGCGACCCGCACCTGGGCAAGCTCACCTTCGTCCGGATCTACTCCGGCCGTCTGGAGTCCGGCACCGCGGTGCTGAACTCGGTCAAGGGCAAGAAGGAGCGCATTGGCAAGATCTACCGTATGCACGCGAACAAGCGTGAGGAGATCGAGTCGGTGGGCGCCGGCGACATCGTCGCCGTCATGGGCCTCAAGCAGACCACCACCGGTGAGACGCTGAGCGACGACAAGAACCCGGTCATCCTGGAGTCCATGGACTTCCCGGCGCCGGTCATCCAGGTCGCCATCGAGCCCAAGTCCAAGGGCGACCAGGAGAAGCTGGGTGTCGCCATCCAGCGCCTGGCCGAGGAGGACCCGTCCTTCCAGGTCCACTCGGACGAGGAGACCGGCCAGACCATCATCGGCGGTATGGGCGAGCTGCACCTCGAGGTGCTGGTCGACCGGATGCGCCGTGAGTTCAAGGTCGAGGCCAACGTCGGTAAGCCGCAGGTCGCGTACCGTGAGACGATCCGCAAGACCGTCGAGCGCGTGGACTACACCCACAAGAAGCAGACCGGTGGTACCGGTCAGTTCGCCAAGGTGCAGATCGCGATCGAGCCGATCGAGGGCGGCGACGCCTCCTACGAGTTCGTGAACAAGGTGACCGGTGGTCGTATCCCGAAGGAGTACATTCCTTCGGTCGACGCCGGTGCGCAGGAGGCCATGCAGTTCGGCATCCTCGCCGGCTACGAGATGACGGGCGTCCGCGTCACGCTTCTCGACGGCGCCTACCACGAGGTCGACTCCTCCGAGCTCGCCTTCAAGATCGCCGGTTCGCAGGCGTTCAAGGAGGCCGCGCGCAAGGCCAGCCCCGTGCTGCTCGAGCCGATGATGGCCGTCGAGGTCACCACGCCCGAGGACTACATGGGTGAGGTCATCGGCGACATCAACTCCCGCCGTGGCCAGATCCAGGCCATGGAGGAGCGGGCCGGTGCCCGTGTCGTGAAGGGCCTCGTGCCTCTTTCGGAGATGTTCGGCTACGTCGGAGACCTCCGCAGCAAGACGTCGGGTCGCGCAAGCTACTCGATGCAGTTCGACTCCTACGCCGAGGTTCCGCGGAACGTCGCCGAGGAGATCATCGCGAAGGCCAAGGGCGAGTAACGCACCGCGTTCACACGCCGTAGGCTTGACTCCGGAGCCTCGCGGGGCATTCCGCCGCAACAGCGGAGGGAATGCCCCGGGGATCCGGGCCATCCAGCAAAGATCACCTGGCGCCGATGAAGTAAGGCGTACCAGAACCACTCCCAGGAGGACCCCAGTGGCGAAGGCGAAGTTCGAGCGGACTAAGCCGCACGTCAACATCGGCACCATCGGTCACATCGACCACGGTAAGACGACCCTCACGGCCGCCATTACCAAGGTGCTGCACGACGCGTACCCGGACCTGAACGAGGCCTCGGCCTTCGACCAGATCGACAAGGCTCCTGAGGAGCGCCAGCGCGGTATCACCATCTCGATCGCGCACGTCGAGTACCAGACGGAGACGCGTCACTACGCCCACGTCGACTGCCCCGGTCACGCGGACTACATCAAGAACATGATCACGGGTGCGGCGCAGATGGACGGCGCCATCCTCGTGGTCGCCGCCACGGACGGCCCGATGCCGCAGACCAAGGAGCACGTGCTCCTGGCCCGCCAGGTCGGCGTTCCCTACATCGTCGTCGCCCTGAACAAGGCCGACATGGTGGACGACGAGGAGATCCTGGAGCTCGTCGAGCTCGAGGTCCGTGAGCTCCTCTCCGAGTACGAGTTCCCGGGCGACGACCTGCCGGTCGTCAAGGTCTCGGCGCTCAAGGCGCTCGAGGGCGACAAGGAGTGGGGCCAGTCGGTCCTGGACCTGATGGCCGCCGTCGACGAGGCGATCCCGACCCCCGAGCGTGACGTCGACAAGCCGTTCCTCATGCCCGTCGAGGACGTCTTCACGATCACCGGTCGCGGTACGGTCGTCACCGGCCGTATCGAGCGTGGTGTCCTGAAGGTCAACGAGACCGTTGACATCATCGGCATCAAGCAGGACAAGACCACCACCACGGTCACCGGCATCGAGATGTTCCGCAAGCTGCTCGACGAGGGCCAGGCCGGTGAGAACGTCGGTCTGCTGCTCCGCGGCATCAAGCGCGAGGACGTCGAGCGCGGCCAGGTCATCATCAAGCCGGGCTCGGTCACCCCGCACACCGAGTTCGAGGCGCAGGCGTACATCCTGTCCAAGGACGAGGGTGGCCGCCACACGCCGTTCTTCAACAACTACCGTCCGCAGTTCTACTTCCGTACGACGGACGTGACCGGCGTCGTGACCCTCCCCGAGGGCACCGAGATGGTCATGCCGGGTGACAACACCGAGATGAAGGTGGAGCTCATCCAGCCCGTCGCCATGGAAGAGGGCCTGAAGTTCGCCATCCGTGAGGGTGGCCGGACGGTCGGCGCCGGCCAGGTCACCAAGATCAACAAGTAAGCTTGTCGATCTGACCTGGTAGCTCCAGCGTGAGCTGAGCTCCTGAAGGGGCCCGTACGACTTCGGTCGTACGGGCCCTTTCGCGTGCCTGCGGCGGGGCCGGCGGAGGCGGTCGCGCCGCAGGGGTCAAGTGAAGTGTCCGGGAACTCTGGGCGGCGTCCCGGCGAGCGTTGCGGCAACTCCCCGGCGTCCGCGGGGGATTGTTCTTGTCTGTTCGCCGTGGGGCGACCGGGCGGCCGTAGCGTGAGCGGGTCCGGTGACCGCCCCGGCCCGGACTGCCTCGTGAGGACGGACGGACAGGTGTCGATGCACGGCACGGACAGCAGGACGTCGATACCGCGACGGGTCGTCGGCGGCCCGCGGCAGCCACTGCCCCCGCTCGCCGTGCCCGGGCAGAAGCCGCCGAGGGCCGCCCAGATGCCCCGCCACGGCGCCGTACGGGAACGGGTGGGCCGCCGGCTGTACGCCATCGACGGGATCCGTCTGCTGGCCGCCCTGATGGTCGCCGTGCACCACTACGCCGGCACCCACCGGGTCGACCGGCCGGGCAACGTGATCTGGGACCGGCCGGTGTCCGACATCATGCCCACGGTGTTCCGGTTCGCCGCCTACGGCTGGATCGGCGTCGAGATCTTCTTCGTCATCAGCGGCTTCGTGATCTGCATGTCGTGCTGGGGGCGCACCCCGCGGCAGTTCTTCGTGTCGCGGGTGATCCGGCTGTACCCGGCGTACTGGTTCGCGGTGCTGTTCACGACGGGCGTGCTGGTGGCCGTGCCGGGCGTGTGGGAGCGGCTGCCGCTGCGGGAGGTGCTGCTCAACCTCACGATGCTCCAGTCCGGTTCGGGCGTGGCCGACGTCGACGGTGTGTACTGGACGCTCTGGGCAGAGCTGCGCTTCTACCTGCTGTTCCTGGTCGTCGTCGCCACCGGGCTCACGTACCGCAAGGTGGTGGTCTTCTGCTGTGTGTGGGGCGCGGCCGCGATGCTGGCGCCGGTGTCGGAGCTGCCGCTGCTGGAACTGGTCGCCAACCCGGACGGCGCCTGGTACTTCATCGCGGGGCTGGCGCTGTACCTCATGCACCGGTTCGGGCAGGACCTGCTGCTGTGGGGCATCCTCGCGATGGCCTGGCTGATGGGACAGCTGGAACTGGGCCGGCGGATCGACGAGGTCGAGCACGTGTCCGGGTGGCGGGGGAGCGTGCTGATCTTCACCGTGTTCCTGCTGGTGATGGTGGCGATCGCACTCGGCGCGACGGACGGCGTCCGGTGGCGATGGCTGGTGACGGCAGGGGCTCTGACGTATCCGCTCTACCTGATCCACTACGCGGCCGGCACGGCGGTCATCAACAGGCTGCGGGACACGATGGACGCGCGACTGCTGGTGGCGGTGGTGCTGGCCGGCTTCCTGGCCCTGAGCTGGCTGGTGCACCGGTTCCTGGAGCGGCCGCTGGCGGGGGTGCTGAAGCGGGGGTTGGACACGTCGTTCGCTCGGATGCGCAATGCGCGGGTGGGCTGAGAGGTACGGAGGCCGGCCCGGCGGGGTGGAGGGGCGCGGGTTCGGTGAAGGTTTCCGGGGTGAGTGCTGTCACGTCGGTGCCGACGCCTCTTCTGCGCGTCGCGATACCGTCGGAGCGCAGCTGCCTGTGCGCGCGTGTGCTGGACGCGGGCGCCTGGTTTGAGCTATGTCACTCTCCGGGTATTGTCTCCGGCCCGATTGGCCAGGCTCCTGCCCCGTATGGCAGACTGTCGGAGTTGCTCGGTCGAGTGTTGATGCTGCGCGCCTCCCGCCGGGAGGACCGGAAGCGAGTCCCACAGTACTCGTCGCCCCAACTGCCACACGGCAGCGCTGAGGCGGACGTACGGGAATCTTTCGGGAAGTGTCAGTGCGGCACCGGCCAGGCACCCGGTGGCCTTCTGGTCCCGGTCTGCGGTTCCGGAAGGGCCGTGTTCATTCCCTGGAGGGATGTTCGAACAAGGGACATCTGTGTCAGCGGAAGAGCGACACGCCCGACCGCGTGGGTCGGACAGAAGGGCTGGAGCGCCGGGTTCCAGAGCGTTACGAGAGACAGGACTACTAGTAGCCATGGCGGGACAGAAGATCCGCATCCGGCTCAAGGCCTACGACCACGAGGTCATCGACAGCTCGGCGAAGAAGATCGTCGAGACGGTGACGCGTACTGGTGCGTCGGTCGCGGGCCCGGTGCCGCTGCCCACTGAGAAGAACGTGTACTGCGTCATCAAGTCGCCGCACAAGTACAAGGACTCGCGCGAGCACTTCGAGATGCGCACGCACAAGCGCCTGATCGACATCCTCGACCCGACTCCCAAGACCGTTGACTCTCTGATGCGACTCGACCTCCCGGCCGGTGTCGACATCGAGATCAAGCTCTGAGGCCGGTGATCTGAAGATGACCAAGCAGATCAAGGGCATCCTGGGCGAGAAGCTCGGCATGACGCAGGTGTGGGACGCGAACAACCGCGTCGTCCCGGTCACCGTCGTCAAGGCCGGCCCCAACGTCGTCACCCAGGTCCGTACGAACGACACCGACGGCTACGAGTCGGTCCAGATCGCCTTCGGCGAGATCGACCCGCGCAAGGTGAACAAGCCCCTCAAGGGTCACTTCGCCAAGGCCGACGTCACTCCCCGCCGCCACCTCGTCGAGATCCGTACCGCTGACGCCAGCGAGTACACCCTCGGCCAGGAGATCACCGCCGAGGTGTTCGAGGCCGGCATCAAGGTCGACGTGACCGGCAAGAGCAAGGGCAAGGGCTTCGCCGGTGTCATGAAGCGTCACAACTTCAAGGGCCTCGGCGCCGGACACGGCACCCAGCGCAAGCACCGCTCTCCCGGTTCCATCGGTGGCTGCGCCACCCCGGGCCGCGTGTTCAAGGGCCTCCGCATGGCGGGTCGCATGGGCAACGAGCGGGTCACCACCCAGAACCTGACCGTCCACGCCGTTGACGCGGAGAAGGGTCTGCTGCTCATCAAGGGCGCGGTTCCCGGTCCGAACGGCGGCCTCGTCCTGGTCCGCACCGCGGCCAAGGGGGCCTGAGGTAATGAGCACTGTTGACATCCTTTCGCCGGCGGGCGACAAGGCCGGTTCCGTCGAACTCCCCGCGGAGATCTTCGACGTCGAAAAGATCAGCATCCCGCTGATCCACCAGGTCGTCGTCGCACAGCTGGCCGCTGCCCGTCAGGGCACGCACAAGACCAAGACGCGTGGCGAGGTCCGCGGTGGCGGCAAGAAGCCGTACCGCCAGAAGGGCACCGGTCGTGCCCGCCAGGGTTCGACCCGCGCGCCGCAGTTCGCCGGTGGTGGCGTCGTGCACGGTCCCGTGCCGCGTGACTACTCGCAGCGGACCCCGAAGAAGATGAAGGCCGCGGCCCTGCGCCACGCCCTCACCGACCGGGCCCGCCACAACCGCATCCACGTCGTCTCCGGCGTCGTCGAGGGTGAGAACCCGTCGACGAAGGCCGCCCGGACGCTGTTCGGCAAGATCTCGGAGCGCAAGAACCTGCTCCTGGTCGTCGACCGCGCCGACGAGGCCGCGTGGCTGTCCGCCCGCAACCTGCCCCAGGTCCACATCCTGGAGCCGGGCCAGCTGAACACGTACGACGTTCTCGTCTCGGACGACGTGGTCTTCACCCAGGCCGCGTTCGAGTCCTTCGTGTCTGGCCCCCAGGCCGCTGACACCGAAGGGAGCGAAGCCTGATGGCTACGCGTCACCCGAGCATCGCCTCGAAGGCCGCCAAGGCCAAGAAGGTCGCGCGCGTCGCCAAGGCGCGCCGCCACGAGGCCGAGGGCAAGAACACCGTCGAGACGCCGATGAGCAAGGCCTTCACGGACCCCCGTGACGTGCTGCTCAAGCCGGTCGTCTCCGAGAAGAGCTACGCGCTGCTCGACGAGGGCAAGTACACCTTCGTCGTCGACCCGCGGGCCAACAAGACCCAGATCAAGCAGGCCGTCCAGGCGGTCTTCTCGGTCAAGGTCACCGGGGTCAACACGATCAACCGTCAGGGCAAGCGCAAGCGGACCAAGACGGGCTTCGGCAAGCGTGCGGACAGCAAGCGCGCGATCGTGACCCTCGCTGAGGGCGACCGTATCGACATCTTCGGCGGTCCGACCTCCTGACGGAGGTCCGGATCGTCCGATATCGGACGAGGACTGAGAAATGGGAATCCGCAAGTACAAGCCGACTACGCCGGGCCGTCGCGGCTCCAGCGTCGCCGACTTCGTCGAGGTCACGCGGTCCACGCCGGAGAAGTCGCTGGTTCGCCCGCTGCACAGCAAGGGCGGCCGTAACAATTCCGGTCGTGTGACCGTTCGCCACCAGGGTGGCGGACACAAGCGCGCCTACCGCGTGATCGACTTCCGTCGTCACGACAAGGACGGCGTGCCGGCGAAGGTCGCGCACATCGAGTACGACCCCAACCGCACCGCGCGCATCGCGCTGCTGCACTACGCGGACGGCGAGAAGCGCTACATCCTCGCCCCGCGCAACCTCCAGCAGGGTGACCGCGTCGAGAACGGTCCCGGGGCCGACATCAAGCCGGGCAACAACCTGGCGCTGCGCAACATCCCGGTCGGTACCACGATCCACGCGATCGAGCTCCGTCCCGGTGGCGGTGCCAAGTTCGCCCGCTCCGCCGGTGCCTCCGTGCAGCTGCTCGCGAAGGAGGGCCAGATGGCCCACCTCCGCATGCCGTCCGGTGAGATCCGCCTGGTCGACGTGCGCTGCCGCGCCACCGTCGGCGAGGTCGGCAACGCCGAGCAGAGCAACATCAACTGGGGCAAGGCCGGCCGTAAGCGTTGGCTGGGTGTCCGCCCGACCGTCCGCGGTGTGGCGATGAACCCGGTCGACCACCCGCACGGTGGTGGTGAGGGCAAGACCTCCGGTGGTCGCCACCCGGTCTCCCCGTGGGGTCAGAAGGAGGGTCGTACTCGTTCGCCGAAGAAGGCTTCGAACAAGTACATCGTCCGCCGCCGCAAGACGAACAAGAAGCGCTAGGAGCGGGTTTAGATGCCGCGCAGTCTCAAGAAGGGGCCCTTCGTCGACGACCACCTGATCAAGAAGGTGGACGCCCAGAACGAAGCCGGTTCCAAGAACGTCATCAAGACCTGGTCCCGTCGCTCGATGATCGTCCCGGCCATGCTGGGCCACACGATCGCGGTGCACAACGGCAAGACCCACATTCCGGTGTTCGTCACCGAGTCGATGGTCGGCCACAAGCTCGGCGAGTTCTCGCCGACGCGCACCTTCCGGGGTCACGTCAAGGACGACCGGAAGTCGAAGCGCCGCTAGGCGGGGTGGAATCGACTATGACTAACACCGAAGGGACAACCATGGAAGCCAGGGCCCAGGCGCGGTACATCCGCGTCACGCCCATGAAGGCCCGCCGAGTGGTGGACCTCATCCGTGGCATGGACGCCACGGAGGCTCAGGCGGTCCTGCGTTTCGCCCCGCAGGCCGCGAGCGTGCCGGTCGGCAAGGTGCTGGACAGCGCCATCGCCAACGCCGCGCACAACTACGACCACACCGATGTCGACAGCCTGGTCATCACCGAGGCGTACGTCGACGAGGGCCCGACCCTGAAGCGGTTCCGTCCGCGTGCCCAGGGCCGTGCCTACCGGATCCGCAAGCGGACCAGCCACATCACCGTGGTCGTCAGCAGCAAGGAAGGAACCCGGTAATGGGCCAGAAGGTTAACCCGCATGGGTTCCGGCTCGGCATCACCACGGACTTCAAGTCCCGTTGGTACGCCGACAAGCTGTACAAGGACTACGTCAAGGAAGACGTCGCCATCCGCCGGATGATGACGTCCGGCATGGAGCGCGCCGGCATCTCCAAGGTGGAGATCGAGCGCACCCGTGACCGCGTCCGCGTCGACATCCACACCGCGCGTCCGGGCATCGTCATCGGCCGCCGCGGCGCCGAGGCCGACCGCATCCGCGGTGACCTCGAGAAGCTGACCGGCAAGCAGGTCCAGCTGAACATCCTCGAGGTCAAGAGCCCGGAGACGGACGCTCAGCTGGTGGCCCAGGCCGTCGCCGAGCAGCTGTCCTCCCGCGTCTCCTTCCGTCGCGCCATGCGCAAGAGCATGCAGGGCACGATGAAGGCCGGCGCCAAGGGCATCAAGATCCAGTGCGGTGGCCGCCTCGGTGGCGCCGAGATGTCCCGCTCGGAGTTCTACCGCGAGGGCCGTGTGCCCCTGCACACGCTCCGCGCGAACGTGGACTACGGCTTCTTCGAGGCCAAGACGACCTTCGGCCGCATCGGCGTGAAGGTCTGGATCTACAAGGGCGATGTCAAGAACATCGCCGAGGTCCGCGCCGAGAACGCCGCTGCCCGCGCCGGCAACCGTCCGGCCCGTGGTGGCGGCGGCGCCGACCGCCCGGCCCGTGGTGGCCGTGGCGGCGAGCGTGGCGGTCGCGGTCGCAAGCCGCAGCAGGCTCCCGCTGCCGAGGCCCCCAAGGCCGACGCTCCGGCTGCCGCTCCGGCTGAGAGCACCGGAACGGAGGCCTGACCGACATGCTGATCCCCCGTAGGGTCAAGCACCGCAAGCAGCACCACCCCAAGCGCCGCGGTGAGGCCAAGGGTGGTACGACGGTCGCGTTCGGCGAGTACGGCATTCAGGCCCTCACGCCGGCGTACGTGACCAACCGCCAGATCGAGGCGGCCCGTATCGCGATGACCCGCCACATCAAGCGTGGCGGCAAGGTCTGGATCAACATCTACCCGGACCGCCCGCTCACGAAGAAGCCCGCCGAGACCCGCATGGGTTCCGGTAAGGGTTCGCCGGAGTGGTGGATCGCGAACGTGCACCCGGGACGGGTCATGTTCGAGCTGTCCTACCCCAACGAGAAGATCGCCCGTGAGGCCCTCACTCGCGCAGCCCACAAGCTGCCGATGAAGTGCCGGATCGTCAAGCGCGAGGCAGGTGAAGCGTGATGTCGGCCGGTACCAAGGCGTCCGAGCTGCGCGAACTGGGTGACGAGGAGCTTCTCGCGAAGCTCCGCGAAGCCAAGGAAGAGCTGTTCAACCTCCGCTTCCAGGCGGCGACGGGTCAGCTCGAGAACCACGGTCGGCTCAAGGCCGTCCGTAAGGACATCGCGCGGATCTACACCCTGATGCGTGAGCGCGAGCTGGGCATCGAGACGGTGGAGAGCGCCTGATGAGCGAGAGCAACGTGACTGAAGAGACCAAGACGGACCGCGGTTTCCGCAAGACCCGTGAGGGTCTCGTCGTCAGCGACAAGATGGACAAGACCGTCGTCGTCGCCGTCGAGGACCGTGTCAAGCACGCGCTGTACGGCAAGGTCATCCGCCGTACGAACAAGCTCAAGGCCCACGACGAGCAGAACGCCGCGGGCGTCGGCGACCGTGTCCTCCTGATGGAGACCCGGCCGCTGTCCGCGACGAAGCGCTGGCGCGTCGTCGAGATCCTCGAGAAGGCCAAGTAATTCCTGCGGGGCAGACCCCGCAGGACAGTTCCGCCAGGCTCCAACGGGGCTGATCATTCAGCCCCGTTGGGGAACCGGCAGACAATCAGGAGATAGACGTGATCCAGCAGGAGTCGCGACTGCGTGTCGCCGACAACACTGGTGCGAAGGAGATCCTTTGCATCCGTGTGCTCGGTGGCTCCGGTCGCCGCTACGCGGGCATCGGTGACGTCATCGTCGCCACCGTCAAGGACGCGATCCCCGGTGGCAACGTGAAGAAGGGTGACGTCGTCAAGGCGGTCATCGTTCGCACCGTCAAGGAGCGCCGCCGTCCGGACGGCTCGTACATCCGCTTCGACGAGAACGCCGCTGTCATTCTGAAGAACGACGGCGACCCTCGCGGCACCCGTATCTTCGGCCCGGTGGGTCGTGAGCTGCGCGAGAAGAAGTTCATGAAGATCATCTCGCTCGCGCCGGAGGTGCTGTAAGCATGAAGATCAAGAAGGGCGACCTGGTCCAGGTCATCACCGGTAAGGACAAGGGCAAGCAGGGCAAGGTCATCGCGGCCTACCCCCGCGAGGACCGTGTCCTGGTCGAGGGTGTCAACCGGGTCAAGAAGCACACCAAGGCCGGTCCCACGGCTCGTGGTTCGCAGGCCGGCGGCATCGTCACCACCGAGGCCCCTGTCCACGTGAGCAACGTTCAGCTCGTCGTGGAGAAGGACGGCAACAAGGTCGTGACCCGCGTCGGTTACCGCTTCGACGACGAGGGCAACAAGATCCGCGTTGCCAAGCGGACGGGTGAGGACATCTGATGGCTACCACCACCACTCCGCGTCTCAAGACGAAGTACCGCGAGGAGATCCAGGCCAAGCTGCAGGAGGAGTTCTCGTACGAGAACGTCATGCAGATCCCCGGCCTGGTCAAGATCGTGGTCAACATGGGTGTCGGCGACGCCGCCCGTGACTCGAAGCTCATGGACGGTGCCGTCCGTGACCTGACCACCATCACCGGTCAGAAGCCGGCCGTCACCAAGGCCCGCAAGTCCATCGCGCAGTTCAAGCTGCGTGAGGGTCAGCCGATCGGTGCCCACGTCACGCTCCGTGGCGACCGCATGTGGGAGTTCCTGGACCGCACCCTGTCGCTGGCGCTCCCGCGCATCCGCGACTTCCGCGGCCTGTCCCCCAAGCAGTTCGACGGCCGTGGCAACTACACCTTCGGTCTCACGGAGCAGGTCATGTTCCACGAGATCGACCAGGACAAGATCGACCGCACCCGGGGTATGGACATCACCGTGGTGACCACGGCGACCAACGACGCTGAGGGCCGCGCGCTCCTTCGTCACCTCGGCTTCCCCTTCAAGGAGGCGTGAGCGAGATGGCGAAGAAGGCTCTGATTGCCAAGGCTGCTCGTAAGCCCAAGTTCGGCGTACGTGGCTACACGCGCTGCCAGCGCTGCGGCCGTCCGCACTCCGTGTACCGCAAGTTCGGCCTGTGCCGCGTGTGCCTTCGTGAGATGGCCCACCGTGGCGAGCTGCCGGGCGTGACCAAGAGCTCCTGGTAATCCTGTACTTCAGGATTCCTGGAACTCTCGGTAAGTAAAGGGCGATGTCAGGCGCCCACCCCTTCATGCCGTAGGCTAGGAGGGTTGGGCGCCTGGACGTCCATACGACTTACTACGCCGTAGGTCCACCGCGCCGCACCCGTCCCGTCTCGGATCGGGGAGAGGGATGGCGCACCAGGAAACCCCGGCGAGAGAGGCCGAAGGCCAATTCATGACCATGACTGATCCGATCGCAGACATGCTTACGCGTCTGCGGAACGCGAACTCGGCATACCACGACTCCGTGACGATGCCGGCATCGAAGATCAAGTCTCACATCGCGGAGATCCTCCAGCAGGAGGGCTTCATCACGGGCTGGAAGGTCGAGGACGCCGAGGTCGGCAAGAACCTCGTCCTGGAGCTGAAGTTCGGCCCCAACCGTGAGCGCTCCATCGCGGGCATCAAGCGGATCTCCAAGCCCGGTCTCCGGGTGTACGCGAAGTCCACCAACCTGCCGAAGGTGCTCGGCGGCCTGGGCGTGGCGATCATCTCCACGTCGCACGGGCTTCTCACCGACAAGCAGGCCGGCAAGAAGGGCGTAGGCGGAGAAGTCCTCGCCTACGTCTGGTAGCGGAAGGGAACGGAGGAAACAGCTATGTCGCGCATTGGCAAGCTCCCCATCACGGTTCCCGCCGGCGTGGACGTCACCATCGACGGCCAGACGGTCTCGGTCAAGGGCCCCAAGGGCTCGCTGACCCACACCGTCGTGGCGCCGATCGAGATCGCCAAGGGTGAGGACGGCGTGCTGAACGTCACCCGCCCCAACGACGAGCGTCAGAGCAAGGCCCTGCACGGCCTGTCCCGCACGCTGGTGGCGAACATGATCACCGGCGTGACCGAGGGTTACGTGAAGAAGCTCGAGATCAGCGGTGTCGGTTACCGCGTTCAGGCCAAGGGATCGAACCTCGAGTTCGCTCTGGGCTACAGCCACCCGATCACCGTCGAGGCGCCCGAGGGAATCACCTTCAAGGTGGAGACCCCGACCCGCTTCCAGGTCGAGGGCATCGACAAGCAGAAGGTCGGCGAGGTTGCGGCCAACATCCGCAAGCTGCGCAAGCCCGACCCGTACAAGGCCAAGGGTGTCAAGTACGAGGGCGAAGTCATCCGCCGCAAGGTCGGAAAGGCGGGTAAGTAAGCCATGGCATACGGACAGAAGATCCTCAAGGGCGACGCCTACAAGCGCGCCGCGATCAAGCGCCGCCACATCCGGATCCGCAAGTCGATCAACGGTACGGCGGAGCGTCCTCGTCTGGTCGTGACCCGCTCGAACCGCCACATCGTGGCCCAGGTGATCGACGACCTCAAGGGTCACACCCTTGCGTCGGCGTCCACCCTGGACACCTCGATCCGCGGTGCGGAGGGCGACAAGTCCTCGCAGGCCAAGCAGGTCGGCGCCCTGGTCGCCGAGCGTGCCAAGGCCGCCGGTGTCGAGGCTGTCGTATTCGACCGTGGTGGCAACCAGTACGCCGGGCGCATCGCTGCCCTGGCGGACGCCGCCCGCGAAGCCGGACTGAAGTTCTGAGCCGGTTCCGTAGCTAGCGGAAACAGAGAGAGGTAATTCCAATGGCTGGACCCCAGCGCCGCGGTGGCGGTGCCGGTGGCGGCGAGCGGCGGGACCGGAAGGGCCGTGACGGCGGCGCAGCTGCCGCCGAGAAGACCGCTTATGTTGAGCGCGTTGTCGCGATCAACCGCGTCGCCAAGGTTGTGAAGGGTGGTCGTCGCTTCAGCTTCACCGCGCTGGTCGTGGTGGGCGACGGTGACGGCACCGTGGGTGTCGGTTACGGCAAGGCCAAGGAGGTGCCGGCCGCCATCGCCAAGGGTGTTGAGGAGGCCAAGAAGCACTTCTTCAAGGTCCCCCGTATCCAGGGCACCATCCCGCACCCGATCACGGGCGAGAAGGCCGCGGGCGTCGTCCTGCTCAAGCCTGCTTCCCCCGGTACCGGCGTCATCGCCGGTGGCCCGGTGCGTGCCGTGCTCGAGTGCGCGGGCGTGCACGACATCCTGTCGAAGTCGCTCGGCTCGTCGAACGCGATCAACATCGTGCACGCGACCGTGGCGGCCCTGAAGGGCCTGCAGCGTCCCGAGGAGATCGCGGCTCGCCGTGGTCTGCCCCTCGAGGACGTCGCTCCCGCGGCTCTGCTGCGTGCGCGTGCCGGGGCTGGTGCTGCGTAATGGCTCAGCTCAAGATCACGCAGACGAAGTCGTACATCGGCAGCAAGCAGAACCACCGTGACACCCTGCGCTCCCTTGGTCTCAAGGGCATCAACACGCAGGTCGTCAAGGAGGATCGTCCCGAGTTCCGCGGCATGGTGCACACCGTCCGCCACCTCGTGACGGTCGAGGAGGTCGACTGATCATGGCGGAGAACAACCCGCTCAAGATCCACAACCTCCGTCCCGCTCCGGGCGCCAAGACCGCCAAGACCCGTGTGGGTCGTGGTGAGGCGTCGAAGGGCAAGACGGCTGGTCGTGGTACCAAGGGCACGAAGGCCCGCTACCAGGTTCCGGAGCGCTTCGAGGGCGGGCAGATGCCCCTCCACATGCGTCTCCCGAAGCTGAAGGGCTTCAAGAACCCGTTCAAGACCGAGTACCAGGTCGTGAACCTCGACAAGCTGGGCGCGCTGTACCCGGAGGGTGGCGAGGTCACCGTCGAGGGACTCGTCGCCAAGGGTGCCGTTCGCAAGAACAGCCTCGTCAAGGTCCTCGGCCAGGGCGAGATCTCCGTGGCGCTGCAGGTGACGGTCGACGCCGTCTCCGGCTCCGCCAAGGAGAAGATCACCGCCGCCGGCGGTACCGTCACCGAGCTCGTCTGAACACCACAGGCGTCTTGATGACTTGAGCGATCCCGACCGGGGATACCCCACAAATGGGGTATCCCCGGTTGGTCGTTCCTAGGGTGGCGGTCCCGCCGGTAAGGTGACCTGCACTGCCCACTTTCACAAGGTGCCTCCCATGGGGCACCTTGGGCGGCAGTCGACCGTTAAACCTGTCGTTGTTCTTATTGGACCTTCAAGACCGTCACCCTTGACGCAGTTGCGCGGGGGTCGCAGGAGGCACCGTGCTCACCGCGTTCGCCCGGGCGTTCAAGACGCCCGACCTGCGCAAGAAGCTGCTCTTCACGCTCGGGATCATCGTGGTCTACCGGGTCGGTACCCACGTCCCGATCCCCGGCGTCGACTACACGTCCGTTCAGCAGTGCGTCGACGAGGCGTCCGGCAACCAGGGCCTGTTCGGTCTCGTCAACATGTTCAGCGGCGGCGCGCTGCTCCAAATCACGATCTTCGCGCTCGGCATCATGCCGTACATCACGGCGAGCATCATTCTCCAGCTGCTGACCGTCGTGATCCCGCGCCTGGAAGCCCTCAAGAAGGAGGGCCAGGCCGGTACGGCGAAGATCACTCAGTACACGCGCTACCTGACCGTGGCACTCGCCATCCTGCAGGGCACCGGCCTGGTGGCCACCGCCCGCAGCGGCGCCCTGTTCTCCGGCTGCACCGTCGCCGGGAGCATCGTTCCGGACCGCGCGATCTTCACCACCATCGTCATGGTCATCACCATGACCGCCGGCACGGCCGTCGTCATGTGGCTCGGTGAGCTCATCACCGACCGCGGCATCGGCAACGGCATGTCGATCCTGATGTTCATCTCGATCGCCGCGACCTTCCCGTCCGCGCTGTGGGCCATCAAGACCCAGGGCTCGCTGGCCGACGGCTGGATCGAGTTCGGCACGGTCATCCTCGTCGGCCTGGTCATGGTCGGCCTGGTGGTCTTCGTCGAGCAGGCACAGCGCCGCATCCCGGTCCAGTACGCGAAGCGGATGATCGGCCGCCGTTCCTACGGCGGTACGTCGACCTACATCCCGCTCAAGGTGAACCAGGCGGGTGTGATCCCCGTTATCTTCGCCTCGTCGCTGCTCTACATCCCGGCCCTGGTCGCGCAGTTCTCCAGCGGGACCTCGGGGTGGAAGACCTGGATCGAGGCCCACCTCGTCAAGGGGGACCACCCGTACTACATCACCCTGTACTTCTTCCTCATCGTTTTCTTCGCGTTCTTCTACGTGGCGATCTCCTTCAACCCCGAAGAAGTCGCCGACAACATGAAGAAGTATGGTGGCTTCATCCCGGGCATCCGGGCTGGCCGACCGACCGCTGAGTACCTGTCGTACGTGCTCAACCGGATCACCTGGCCGGGTTCGCTGTACTTGGGGCTGATCGCTCTCGTGCCGACGATGGCGTTGGCTGGTTTCGGGGCAAACCAGAACTTCCCGTTCGGCGGGACCAGCATCCTGATCATCGTGGGTGTGGGTCTCGAGACGGTGAAGCAGATCGAGAGTCAGCTTCAGCAGCGCAATTACGAAGGGTTCCTCCGCTGATGCGTATCGTCCTCGTCGGGCCGCCGGGCGCCGGTAAGGGAACGCAGGCCGCGTTTCTCGCTCGCAACCTGTCGATCCCGCACATCTCCACGGGCGACCTGTTCCGGGCCAACATCAGCAAGCAGACGGAACTCGGCAAGCTGGCGAAGTCCTTCATGGACGCCGGTAACCTCGTCCCCGACGAGGTCACCATCGGCATGGCCAAGGACCGCATGGAGCAGCCCGACGCGGACAACGGCTTCCTGCTCGACGGCTTCCCGCGCAACGTCTCGCAGGCCGAGGCGCTGGACGAGATGCTGCACTCCGAGGGCATGAAGCTGGATGCGGTGCTGGACCTGGAGGTACCGGAGGCGGAGGTCGTGAAGCGGATCGCCGGCCGGCGCATCTGCCGCAACGACTCGGCGCACGTCTTCCACGTGTCGTACAAGGCGCCCAGGCAGGCGGACGTCTGCGACGTCTGCGGCGGGGAGCTGTACCAGCGCGACGACGACTCCGAGGAGACCGTCCGCAAGCGGCTGGAGGTCTACCACACGCAGACCGAGCCGATCATCGACTACTACAAGGCGCAGGGCCTGGTGGTCACGATCTCCGCGCTCGGCAAGGTGGAGGACGTCACCGCGCGCGCCATGGAGGCGCTCCAGCGTGAGGGCGACGCCGCCTAGCGTTCCTCGTGGTCGTTCCGTACGTCGTCGCAGCCGCGGTTCCCTTCCGGGGGCCGCGGCTGCTGCGTGGGTGCACGTATCGTTGAAGGCACCCGTCCCTCTCCCCGGTCCGAGAAAGGCTTCCGCCGCCATGGTGCAGATCAAGACCCCCGAGCAGATCGCCAAGATGCGTGAGGCGGGGCTGGTCGTCGCCGCCATCCACGCGGCGACGCGTGAGGCTGCGGTCCCCGGGGCCACGACCAGGGACCTGGACCAGGTCGCCCGCAAGGTGCTCGCGGAGCACAACGCGAAGCCGAACTTCCTCGGCTACGGCGGGTTCCCGGCGACGATCTGCACCTCGGTCAACGAGGTCGTCGTGCACGGCATCCCGTCCGACGAGGTCGTCCTCAAGGACGGGGACGTCATCTCCATCGACTGCGGCGCGATCATCGACGGCTGGCACGGTGACGCGGCCTACACGGCCTTCGTGGGATCCGGTCACGCCCCGGAGCTGATCGAGCTCTCCCGGGTGACCGAGGAGTCGATGTGGGCCGGCATCGCGGCCATGAAGCAGGGCAACCGGCTGGTGGACGTCTCCCGCGCCATCGAGACGTACATCCGCCGCCAGCCCAAGCCCGGCGGCGGCCGCTACGGCATCATCGAGGACTACGGCGGCCACGGCATCGGCACCGAGATGCACATGGACCCGCACCTGCTGAACTACGTCGACCGCCGCCGCGGCAAGGGCCCCAAGCTGGTCCCCGGCTTCTGCCTCGCCATCGAGCCGATGGTCTCCCTGGGCACCCCGAAGACCGAGGTCCTCCCGGACGACTGGACGGTCATCACGACCGACGGCACGTGGTCGTCCCACTGGGAGCACTCGGTCGCGCTGACGGAGGAGGGCCCGCTGGTCCTGACCGCTCCGGACGGCGGCAGGGCGAAGCTCGCGGAGCACGGGATCACGGCGGCGCCGGATCCGCTCGCCTGAGCGCGCTCTCGGCCCCTGGGGCCCTCCGCACGACCGCCGCGGGGGGTGGTGGGGGACGCCGGCGCTCTTCCCGGCGCATCTCCCCGCGCATGTCCGCGCGCCCTTCAGGGCGCCCGGCGCCGGGCTGGGTCGACGGCCGACGTGTGCTTAGAGATCTCCGGCCCGGGGCAGACTCTCTCGATTCGTCTTTCCGGGTGCGCTGACGTAGACTGACTCGTCGGCTCTCGTGCACCCGCATGTCCGCATGCGCCCGTAAGGGAAGCAAAGGGAGTCGATCAAGGTAGTCGATTCGAAGGGCGAAGCGTGGCCAAGAAGCAAGGTGCCATCGAGATCGAGGGCACTGTCGTCGAGTCTCTTCCGAACGCCATGTTCAAGGTCGAGCTCCAGAACGGCCACCAGGTCCTGGCGCACATCAGCGGCAAGATGCGTATGCACTACATCCGTATCCTCCCTGACGACCGGGTCGTGGTGGAGCTGTCTCCGTACGACCTGACGCGTGGCCGGATCGTCTACCGGTACAAGTAGATCTTGCCGGTGCCCCGTTTCGGCGGGGTGGTGGCACTGACCCGGAGAACCTCACCCCATGAAGGTCAAGCCGAGCGTCAAGAAGATCTGCGACAAGTGCAGGGTGATCCGCCGTCACGGCCGGGTCATGGTCATCTGCGAGAACCCGCGCCACAAGCAGCGCCAGGGCTGACGCACGACCACCCTCTGCGACTTCGCAGAACTTCGCGCGACGCGAGCTGTATTTCGTTCATACGCGGAACCCAGGCATCACACGTGATCGCCTGACACCCCCGGTTCGGAGGCCGGGGACCCAGTTCGTACCTGGTACGGCGGCTGGGAGCCGGTTCTGTGGAAGACCTCCGAAGATCAACTGGAGCCATTGAATGGCACGCGTTTCCGGTGTTGACATTCCGCGCGAAAAGCGCGTGGAGATCGCCCTCACCTACGTGTTCGGCATCGGCCGGACTCTCTCGCAGCAGACGCTCGCTGCCACGGACGTGGACCCGAACACCCGTGTTCGCGACCTCTCCGAGGAACAGCTCGTCGCGATCCGCGAGTACGTCGACAACAACATCAAGACCGAGGGTGACCTCCGTCGCGAGATCCAGGCCGACATCCGCCGCAAGGTCGAGATCGGTACCTACCAGGGTCTGCGTCACCGCCGCGGTCTGCCTGTCCGCGGTCAGCGCACCAGCACGAACGCCCGTACCCGCAAGGGCCCGCGTCGCGCCATCGCCGGCAAGAAGAAGCCGGGCAAGAAGTAGTCCTCAGCGGACGCTTATCAGCGGTCTTCGCTGTAGGACCGACCACCTCCCGTAGGAGTTATAGATGCCCCCCAAGGGTCGTCAGGGCGCTGCCAAGAAGGTGCGCCGCAAGGAAAAGAAGAACGTCGCTCACGGGCACGCGCACATCAAGAGCACGTTCAACAACACCATCGTCTCGATCACGGACCCCTCGGGCAACGTGATCTCCTGGGCCTCCGCCGGCCACGTCGGCTTCAAGGGCTCGCGCAAGTCGACCCCCTTCGCCGCGCAGATGGCCGCCGAGTCGGCCGCCCGCCGCGCGCAGGAGCACGGCATGCGCAAGGTGGACGTGTTCGTCAAGGGCCCGGGTTCCGGTCGTGAGACCGCCATCCGTTCGCTCCAGGCGACCGGTCTCGAGGTCGGCTCCATCCAGGACGTCACGCCGACCCCGCACAACGGCTGCCGTCCGCCCAAGCGCCGCCGCGTCTGACCCGACGCACGGCTGCCTGGTCTGAGGTTCTCGGGCGGTATGGCTCTTCGGGGCCGTATCGCCCGTACCGTTGCACGTAGCACCATCGGGCCTGGCCCGGTGCATCAGGGCGTCAAATAGCGGGCGCCCCTGACAGAAGGAACACCCCATGCTGATTGCTCAGCGTCCGTCCCTGACCGAAGAGGTCGTCGACGAGTTCCGCTCCCGGTTCGTGATCGAGCCGCTGGAGCCGGGCTTCGGCTACACCCTCGGCAACTCCCTGCGTCGTACGCTCCTCTCCTCGATCCCGGGTGCGGCGGTCACGTCCATCCGTATCGACGGTGTCCTGCACGAGTTCACCACCGTGCCGGGCGTCAAGGAGGACGTCACCGACCTGATCCTCAACATCAAGCAGCTGGTCGTCTCCTCGGAGCACGACGAGCCGGTCGTGATGTACCTGCGCAAGCAGGGCCCGGGTCTGGTCACCGCCGCCGACATCGCGCCCCCGGCCGGTGTCGAGGTGCACAACCCCGACCTCGTCCTGGCCACGCTCAACGGCAAGGGCAAGCTGGAGATGGAGCTGACGGTCGAGCGCGGCCGCGGTTACGTCTCCGCCGTGCAGAACAAGCAGGTGGGCCAGGAGATCGGCCGTATCCCGGTCGACTCCATCTACAGCCCGGTGCTGAAGGTCACGTACAAGGTCGAGGCGACCCGTGTCGAGCAGCGCACCGACTTCGACAAGCTGATCGTCGACGTCGAGACCAAGCAGGCCATGCGTCCCCGTGACGCCATGGCGTCCGCCGGCAAGACGCTGGTGGAGCTGTTCGGTCTGGCGCGCGAGCTCAACATCGACGCCGAGGGCATCGACATGGGCCCGTCCCCCACGGACGCCGCCCTCGCCGCCGATCTCGCGCTGCCGATCGAGGAGCTGGAGCTCACCGTCCGGTCGTACAACTGCCTCAAGCGCGAGGGCATCCACTCGGTGGGCGAGCTCGTGGCCCGTTCCGAGGCGGACCTGCTGGACATCCGCAACTTCGGCGCGAAGTCCATCGACGAGGTCAAGGCGAAGCTCGCCGGCATGGGCCTCGCGCTCAAGGACTCGCCTCCCGGGTTCGACCCGACCGCCGCCGCCGACGCGTTCGGCGCGGACGACGACGCGGACGCGGGCTTCGTGGAGACCGAGCAGTACTAAGAGCTCGGGCCATCCGGTCCGTACTCGGGTGTGGGAGCGCTGCGGCTTGTCGCGCAGCTCCCCGCGCCCCTTCCGGGAACGCCCCTTCGGGGGCTGCTCCCGGATCTTCGACGGGCGACCGCCCGCTCGGATACTGACTCCGGTACCTGATACGGCCGGGGCAGACACTGAGGAGAAAGACCATGCCGAAGCCCACCAAGGGTGCCCGTCTGGGCGGCAGTGCCGCGCACGAGAAGCTGCTCCTCGCGAACCTCGCGAAGTCGCTCTTCGAGCACGGCAAGATCACGACCACCGAGGCGAAGGCGCGCAAGCTGCGCCCGTACGCCGAGCGTCTGGTCACCAAGGCGAAGAAGGGCGACCTTCACAACCGCCGTCAGGTGCTCCAGGTGATCACGGACAAGAGCATCGTGCACACGCTCTTCACCGAGATCGGCCCGCGCTACGAGAACCGTCCGGGTGGTTACACCCGTATCACCAAGATCGGTAACCGCCGTGGCGACAACGCGCCCATGGCTGTCATCGAGCTGGTCGAGGCGCTGACGGTGGCGCAGGAGGCGACCGGCGAGGCCGAGGCCGCCACCAAGCGTGCCGCCAAGGACGCCGAGGCTCCGGCCGCCGAGGAGACCAAGGTCGACACGACCAAGGCCGACGAGGACGCGGCTCCGGCCGAGGAGTCCAAGGACGCGTAAGCGTTCTGCCGGGGACTGATCCGTGGGCGGGTGCGGCTTCGTCGTGGCTCGTCGCGCAGTTCCCGCGCCCCTCGGGGCGTTGGCGGGTCCGTTCCTTCCGGGGGGCGGGCCCGCTTCTGTGTGTGCTGAGAGGATCTCTGGGTGAGTGACGAAGTCGAGGCCGGGTTCGTGCGGGTGCGGTTGGACCTCTCGTACGACGGGACCGCCTTCTCCGGGTGGGCCAAGCAGGCCGGGGGACGGCGGACCGTGCAGGGGGAGATCGAGGACGCCCTGCGGACCGTGACGCGGTCGAACGACACCACGTACGAGCTGACCGTGGCCGGGCGGACCGATGCCGGGGTGCACGCGCGCGGGCAGGTGGCCCATGTCGACCTGCCCGGCGAGCTGTGGGCCGAGCACCGGGAGAAGCTGCTCAAGCGGCTCGCCGGGCGGCTCTCCAAGGACGTGCGGGTGTGGTCCCTCGCCGAGGCCCCCGACGGCTTCAACGCCCGTTTCTCGGCCGTCTGGCGGCGGTACGCGTACCGCGTCACCGACCATCCCGGTGGCGTGGACCCGCTGCTGCGCGGCCATGTGCTCTGGCACGACTGGCCGCTGGACGTCGACGCCATGAACGAGGCCGCGCGCGGGCTGCTCGGGGAGCACGACTTCGCCGCCTACTGCAAGCGGCGGGAGGGGGCGACCACCATCCGGACGCTCCAGGAGCTGAGCCTGCGCAGGGACGACGACGGGATCATCACCGCCACCGTCCGCGCCGACGCCTTCTGCCACAACATGGTGCGCTCGCTCATCGGGGCGCTGTTGTTCGTGGGGGACGGCCACCGCGGGCCCGACTGGCCGGCGAAGGTGCTGGCGGCCGGCGTGCGGGACTCGGCCGTGCATGTCGTACGGCCGCACGGGCTGACGCTGGAGGAGGTCGGCTACCCGGCCGACGGACTGCTGGCCGCGCGCAACAAGGAGGCGCGGAACAAGCGGTCGCTGCCCGGGGCCGGCTGCTGCTGAACCGGCCCCCGGACGCGCGCTACTCGCTCGCCGCGGCGGACGCCTGGGCCTCGCCGCGACGGCGGATCTGACGGAACGTGAACTCGGCCAGGTCGTCGCCGGTGGAGAAGACCGCCGTGTCCTTCGTCGTCACGTCCTTGCCGTTGGTGAAGCCGGCGATGGTGAAGTAGGCGTACCGGCCGTAGGAGTTGGTGGTCGAGCGGCAGACGGCCGAGTTGCAGAAGGCCTTGACGCCGCCGCCGGCCAGCGAGGCGACGATGCTCTTCTCGTCCGCCTGGCCCTTGGCCTTGAGCGCCGCCGCCTCCGTGTCGAAGACCGCGACGCCGACCGTCACCGCGACGCCGTCCTTGGTGTAGGTGACGCGCAGCAGGCGGGTGCAGCCGTTGTCGTTGAGGACTTTCGCCAGGGTGCCCTTGGCGGCCGTCGCGCAGCTCGTGGTGTCGGCCTTCGGGCCCTTCTTGTAGACGGTCGTGCCCATGGTCAGCTGCGTGCCCGGGAACAGGATGTCCGGGGCGAGCGGAGCCGTGTCCTTGGCCTTGCTGGCGACGAACTCCTTCGGATCCAGCGGGGGCGGGGCGCTGGTCGGCGCGAACGACGGGGCGCCGGTGCCGGATCCGCTCGGGATGTCCGCGGTCGGCGGCAGCTGGGAGTTCGGCTTGTTCGACGACTCGTCGTTGCCGTTGGCCGACACCACGGCCATGGCCACGGCCGTGCCGATCGCCATCGTGGCGAGCGCGCCGCCGCCGATCAGCAACAGCCGGCGCCGCTTGTTGCGCGTCTCGGACGCCTCGGCGAGCGCGGCCCAGTCCGGCCCCTGCCCGGCGCCGCCGTCCCACGGCTGCTGCTGGGATTGCGGTTTCCAGGGATCCCACTGGGACGGGGGTCCCCCCTGCTGCCCAAAGCTCATGGGGCGCATCTTAGACGGGGTGAGCGGTGTGCCGGTCCGTCTCAAGGAGCTCTGGAGCCCCTAGCGTTCAGACGATGAGCGACCGCAAAAGCGACATCTCCGGGTGGTTGGTACGAAGGGCGAGCCGGCATCTGTGGGCGGCGCTCGTGGCCGTGCTGGGCGCGACGGCGGTGCGCACGGCACGGCTGACCTCGGACGGAGGGATGGACAACGCGATCGTGGTGCGGGCCGCGCGCACCTGGCTGGCCGGGGGCTCCCCGTATGACGATCCGCACTTCCTCTATCTGCCGAGCGCCGTGCTCGCGGCGGCTCCGCAGGCCCTGCTGCCGTCGGGGGTGCTGCGCGTCCTGGTGCCGTTCGCGGTGACCGGCTGCCTCGTCCTCGGCTGGGTCTGCGCCCTGCGGCTGTACCGGGTGCCGCTGGACAGCCGTTTCGCCGCACTGGGCCTGGCCGCGCTGGCGGTGGGCTTCGCGCCCTTCGGCCATCTGGTCCTGCTGGGCAACTGGACCGCGACGGCCGCGCTGGCCCTGCCGCTGGCCCTGCTGCTGGCGGGCCGGGGCCGGTGGGTGGCGGCGGGCGCGGTGATCGGCGCGGCCGTCGCGCTGAAGCCGCTGCTCGCCCCGCTGGCGCTGCTGTTCCTGTTCGCGCGCCGCTGGCGGGCCCTCGCGGCCCTGATCGCGGTGCCGGCGCTCGCGTCCACCGTCTGTGCCCTGCTGCTGCCCGACCCGGCGGGCTTCTTCACCCGCACCCTGCCGTTCCTGCTGCACGGCGACGACGGCTTCGTACGGCTCTACGAGGCCTCCCCGGCGGCCGTGCTGTCCCGGCTGGGGGTGCCGGGGCCGGTGGCCGGGCTGCTGGCGCTGCCGGCCGCGGCTGCGGGGGTGCTGTGCGCGTACCGGCGCTGGTGCCGCCCGGGCCCGGGCCCGGAGCCGCTGCGGCTGACGGAGACGGCGGCGGCCCTGATGCTGTCGGCGTTCCTGGTCTCCCGGCCGTCGTACGACCACTACCTGCTGGTCGTCGTCCCGCTGCTGCTCGCCGGGCTCCCGTGCCCGGGCTCGGTCGCCCGCCGTCCCTGGTTCTGGCTGGCGCTGCTGCCCCAGGTGCCGGGCCTGAGCTGGCCGTATCTGGAGCCGCTGCGGCGCCGGGCGTTCAAGGACTCCTTCACGCTGTGTGTCCTGACGTTCACCGTCGTGCGGCACGGGTGGGCGGGGGAGCGCCGGATGCCAGTAGAATCGACTCGGCCAACGGCAGTGACCTCGTTTTGACCCATCTGGGGCAGCGCGGGTATCCTGCATGTTCGTTGTGTATTGGCTTGCTCATTCTCACGGGACGGGCCCTTACACCGGTCCACCGGGCCGATGACCAGCGACCCCACGTACGCGGTATGCGTCGCCGCAGTGCGGTCCAGGCTGTCGTGATCGTTTCGGTGACCTTGTCAGGACCATTCACTCGAAGCGAAGGCTACGAACCGTGCGTACGTACAGCCCCAAGCCCGGCGATGTGACGCGCCAGTGGCACGTCATCGACGCTCAGGACATCGTCCTGGGTCGTCTCGCCACCACCGCCGCCACCCTTCTGCGGGGCAAGCACAAGCCGATCTACGCGCCTCACGTCGACACCGGTGACTTCGTCGTCATCATCAACGCCGACAAGGTGCACCTCTCCGGCAACAAGCGCACCCAGAAGCTGGCGTACCGCCACTCCGGTTACCCGGGTGGTCTGCGCTCCGTCCGTTACGACGAGCTGCTCGACAAGAACCCCGAGAAGGCCATCGAGAAGGCCGTCAAGGGCATGCTCCCCAAGAACACCCTGGGCCGCCAGATGCTGTCGAAGCTGAAGGTCTACAGGGGCGACCAGCACCCGCACGCTGCCCAGCAGCCGGTGCCGTTCGAAATCACCCAGGTCGCGCAGTAAGTCCGGCCACCCCCTAAGACTGAACAGAATCTGAGGAGAATCGTGGCCGAGACCACTGCCGAGCAGCCGCTCGACGAGACCGTCGACATCGACAGCTACACCACCGAGTCCGAGGTGCCCGTCGAGGGCGAGTACACCTCGGAGTCCATGGCTTCCCGCTTCGGCGACCCGCAGCCGGCCGCCGGCCTGGGCCGTCGCAAGAACGCCATCGCCCGCGTCCGGATCGTTCCGGGCTCCGGCAAGTGGAAGATCAACGGTCGCACCCTTGAGGACTACTTCCCCAACAAGGTGCACCAGCAGGAAGTCAACGAGCCCTTCAAGGTGCTCGAGCTCGAGGGCCGCTACGACGTCATCGCCCGCATCGCCGGTGGCGGCGTCTCCGGCCAGGCCGGTGCGCTCCGTCTCGGTGTCGCCCGCGCGCTGAACGAGGCGGACGTCGACAACAACCGTGGCGCCCTGAAGAAGGCCGGCTTCCTCCGTCGCGACGACCGTGCGGTCGAGCGCAAGAAGGCCGGTCTCAAGAAGGCCCGCAAGGCCCCGCAGTACAGCAAGCGCTAAGCTTCGCTGCCTGCTCGTACGCATACGAGCTCGCTCGTACGTACTCCGAACGCCCCGGCGGCACGCCATTGTGCCGCCGGGGCGTTCGTTTATCACCCAGCTTTGGGCGTATAACGGCACAAGGTGCTCAAAGGCTTGTGTGATCGGATGTTCAGGCATGGAATGCCTGGGATGCGGGAGCCGTGGCGGTGTCCTTGGACGAAGGCGCGCCGCCGGGAACGGCTCCCGTCACTGACGCTTCCTCAGGAGGACAAGTGGGACGACTCTTCGGCACGGACGGCGTGCGCGGTGTCGCCAACGCGGATCTGACGGCGGAGATGGCCCTCGGCCTCTCCGTCGCCGCGGCGCACGTACTGGCCGAGGCGGGCACCTTCGCGGGCCACCGGCCGATCGCCGTGGTCGGACGGGACCCGCGCGCGTCCGGGGAGTTCCTGGAGGCCGCGGTGGTCGCGGGCCTCGCCAGCGCGGGCGTGGACGTCCTGCGCGTGGGTGTGCTGCCGACGCCCGCCGTGGCGTACCTCACGGCCGCACTCAGCGCCGATCTCGGCGTGATGCTGTCCGCCAGCCACAACGCCATGCCCGACAACGGCATCAAGTTCCTCTCCCGCGGCGGCCACAAGCTCGACGACGAGCTGGAGGAGCGGATCGAGGCGGTCTACGAGGAGCACCGCACCGGCGCCCCGTGGGACCGGCCGACCGGTGCGGGTGTGGGACGCGTGCGCGCGTACGAGGAAGGGCTCGACCAGTACGTCGCCCACCTCGTCGGGGTGCTGCCCAACCGGCTCGACGGGCTGAGGATCGTCCTCGACGAGGCGCACGGCGCGGCCTCCCTGGTCTCGCCCGAGGCGTTCACGCGGGCCGGCGCCGAGGTCGTCACGATCGGTGCCGACCCGAACGGGCTCAACATCAACGACGGCTGCGGGTCCACCCACCTCGGCCTGCTGAAGGCCGCGGTCGTCGAGCACGGCGCCCACTTCGGCATCGCGCACGACGGGGACGCGGACCGGTGCCTGGCCGTCGACCACACCGGTGAGGAAGTGGACGGCGACCAGATCATGGCCGTCCTCGCGCTGGCCATGCGGGAGCGTGGAGCGCTGCGCGCCGACACGGTCGTCGCCACCGTCATGTCCAACCTGGGCTTCAAGCTGGCGCTGGAGCGCGAGGGGCTCAAGATCGTCCAGACGGCCGTGGGGGACCGGTACGTGCTGGAGGAGATGAAGGAGCACGACTACGCGCTCGGCGGGGAGCAGTCCGGGCATGTGATCATCTCGGATCACGCGACCACGGGTGACGGCACGCTGACCGGGCTGCTGCTGGCGGCGCGGGTCGCGGAGAGCGGGCGGTCGCTGCGGGAGCTGGCGGCGGTGATGGAGCGGCTGCCGCAGGTCCTGGTCAACGTTCCCGATGTCGACCGGTCCCGGGTCGGGACGTCCGCGGAACTCGCGACGGCCGTCGCGGACGCGGAGCGGGAGCTCGGTGAGACCGGGCGGGTGCTGTTGCGGCCGTCGGGGACGGAGCCGTTGGTGCGGGTGATGGTGGAGGCGGCGGATATCGACCAGGCTCGGTCTGTGGCGGGGCGGTTGGCTGACGTGGTGAAGTCGGCGTTGGGGTAGGTGGGGGGTGGGGTCCCGGTGCGGGGCCCGGTGCGGGGGGTCCGGGTGGCCCCGGTGGCCCGGGTGGCCCCGGTGGCCCGGGTGGCCCCGGTGGCCCGGGTGGCCCGGTGGGCCTGGTCCGCCGGGTTCGGGGTGGGGGTGCTGTAGGGGGCGGGGTGCGGGCTCGTTGTGGCTGGTCGCGCAGTTCCCCGCGCCCCTTGGGGGGAGGCTGGTTGCGGGGTTGCCCGCGCTCCTGGGGGGAGGCCGGTCGCGTGGTTCCTCGCGCCCCTGGGAGGGCGGTCTAGGAAGCTGATCGTTTGCGTTGGGCGGTCCAGAGGGACTTCTGGAGGAGGAGGGTGAGGGTGCCGGCCAGGATGATGCCCAGGAGGTTCAGCAGGAGTTGTTCTGTTGAGCGCCAGGCCTGGTTGGTGTCGGTGTAGATGAGGGCCACGGCCGCGTTGGCGGCGGCGGGGACCGTGGTCACCGAGATGGCCACGCCGACCAGGGCGCCGGACTTGGCGGAGGTCAGGGAGAGGGTGCCGGCGGCTCCGGCGAGCACCGCCACGACGAAGGAGAACCAGTCGGGGGCGTAGATGAAGCCGGTGTTGGGCCGGTCGGCTTCCAACTTGTCCTCGGTGAACAGGCCGACGGCGTCCATGAAGAGGCTGAAGCCGACCGTCACCACCATCGCCACGGCGAAGCCCACCAGCAGGGCGATCAGTGAGCGCAGCGCCAGGCGCGGCGCGCGCTGCACGGCCGCCGTGCAGATGCCCGCCAGCGGGCCGAACTCCGGGCCCACCGCCATCGCGCCCACGATCAGGACCGCGTTGTCCAGCACCACACCGCAGGCCGCGATCATCGTGGCCAGCGTGATGAACGCGAGGTAGGTGACGGAGAGGGTCGACTCCTCGTGGGTCGCCTCGGTCAGGTGCTCCCACAGGACCGCGTCCGCGCCCTCACCGGGTGCGTCCGCCTCGGCCTGGTCGGCGCGCTTGGACAGCGAGAGGTCTATGTTCTCCACGGCGATGGAGCCGCTGCTGTCGAGACCCAACTTCTGTAGCCCGCTGAGGAGTTCGTCACCGGCCTCACGGGCTACGTCGCACATCACCACGTCGCCGGCCGGGTTGCGGGCGGCGCCCGGCATGACGACGAGGTGAGTGGTGCCGACCGTCTCCTCGATCAGGTGGACCACTTCGTCGGTCTTGCCGGACGGAGTGATGAGGCGCAGATGCAGCATGGCCGCAGACTAGCGGTCACAACTTCCGCAGGCTCAGGCGCTGTACCTTGTGGTCCGCTCCCTTGCGGATGATGAGGGTGGCGCGGCCGCGGGTGGGGGCCACGTTCTCCACGAGGTTGGGCCGGTTGATCGTCCGCCAGGTCGTGCGAGCGTAGTCGAGGGCCTCCTCCTCGGAGACCTGGGTGTACTTGCGGAAGTACGAGGACGGGTTCTGGAAGGCCGTCGCGCGCAGCTTCTTGAAGCGGTTGAGGTACCAGCGCTCGATGTCCTCGACGCGGGCGTCGACGTACACGCTGAAGTCGAAGTAGTCGGCGAGACCGACCCGGGTGCGGCCGTCCTTGCCGGGCAGGGCGGGTTGCAGGACGTTCAGGCCCTCGACGATCAGGATGTCGGGGCGGCGGACCGCGAGGCGCCGGTCCGGGACGATGTCGTAGATGAGGTGGGAGTAGACGGGTGCCGTGACCTCTTCCTTGCCCGCCTTGATGTCGGCGACGAAGCGGGTGAGCGCGCGGCGGTCGTAGGACTCGGGGAAACCTTTCCGCGACATCAGGCCGCGGGCTTCCAGTTCCCTGGTGGGCAGCAGGAAGCCGTCCGTGGTGACGAGTTCGACGCGCGGGTGCTCGGGCCAGCGGGAGAGCAGGGCCTGGAGAAGACGGGCCACCGTGGACTTCCCCACGGCGACGGAGCCGGCCACTCCTATGACGAACGGGGTGCCGGACTGGGAGCCCTGTTCGCCGAGGAAGGTGTTCAGCGCGCCTCTGAGACCGTCCGTCGCGCCGACGTAGAGGTTGAGGAGCCGGGACAGCGGGAGGTAGATGTCCCGCACCTCGTCGAGGTCGATGACGTCACCGAGGCCGCGCAGCTTCTCGACCTCCTCGGCGGTCAGCGGCAGGGGCGTCTTCTCGCGCAGCACACTCCACTCTGCTCGGGTGAGATCGACGTAGGGAGTCGCCTCCGGCCTCTGCCGGTGGGCGCTCCGGGGCATCGGGGAGACCGGAGAGATCACAGTCCATTGTTAACGGAGTTTGAACGGGGCGGCGGGTGGGGTCCGTCACCCTCGGCCTTTCGTGGGCAGCGCGCGTGTCGGGGGGTTCGTACGACGGTGGGAATTTCCGATTCCGGGCACGCGGGAGCCCTTTCGGGCCGGACGGCGTGCGTAGGCTGCCGCCCATGTGCGGAATCGTGGGATACGTGGGGTCGCAGTCGGCGCTCGATGTCGTGATGGCCGGACTGAAGCGACTGGAATACCGGGGGTACGACTCGGCGGGCGTCGCCGTGCTCGCCGACGGCGGGCTGGCGGCGGCGAAGAAGGCCGGGAAGCTGGTGAACCTGGAGAAGGAGCTGGCCGACCGGCCGCTGCCGGCCGGGACGACCGGTATCGGGCACACGCGGTGGGCCACGCACGGCGGGCCGACGGACGCGAACGCACATCCGCATCTCGACAACGCGGGCCGGGTCGCCGTCGTGCACAACGGGATCATCGAGAACTTCGCCGCGCTGCGGGCCGAGCTGGCGGAGCGCGGGCACGCGCTGGGCTCCGAGACGGACACCGAGGTGGTGGCGCATCTGCTCGCCGAGGAGTTCTCCTCCTGCGCCGACCTGGCGGAGGCGATGCGGCTGGTGTGCGGACGGCTGGAGGGCGCGTTCACCCTGGTCGCCGCGCACGCGGACGAGCCGGACGTGGTCGTGGGGGCCCGGCGGAACTCGCCGCTCGTGGTGGGCGTCGGGGACGGCGAGTCCTTCCTCGCCTCGGACGTCGCCGCGTTCATCGCCCACACCCGGTCGGCGATCGAGCTGGGCCAGGACCAGGTGGTGGAGCTGCGCCGGGACGGGGTGACGGTGACCGACTTCGACGGCGGCCCGGCCGACGTGCGCGCGTATCACGTCGACTGGGACGCGTCGGCCGCCGAGAAGGGCGGCTACGACTACTTCATGCTCAAGGAGATCGCCGAGCAGCCCAAGGCGGTCGCCGACACGCTGCTGGGGCGCATCGACGCGGCCGGTTCGCTGACGCTGGACGAGGTCCGGATCCCCCTCGGGGAGCTGCGGGAGATCGACAAGGTCGTCGTCGTCGCGTGCGGTACGGCCTTCCACGCCGGGCTGATCGCCAAGTACGCCATCGAGCACTGGACCCGGATCCCCTGCGAGGTGGAGCTGGCGAGCGAGTTCCGCTACCGCGACCCCATCCTCGACGCGCGGTCCCTGGTGATCGCCATCTCGCAGTCCGGCGAGACCATGGACACCCTGATGGCGCTGCGGCACGCCCGCGAGCAGGGCTCCAAGGTGCTGGCGATCTGCAACACCAACGGTTCGACGATCTCCCGCGAGTCGGACGCGGTGCTGTACACCCACGCGGGCCCGGAGGTCGCGGTCGCCTCGACCAAGGCGTTCCTGACGCAGCTGGTCGCCTGCTATCTGGTCGCGCTGTATCTGGGGCAGGTGCGGGGCACGAAGTGGGGCGACGAGATCGGGGCGGTGATCCGGGACCTGTCACAGATCTCCGGCGAGGTCGAGCGGGTCCTGGAGACGATGGAGCCGGTACGGGCCCTGGCGCGGTCGCTCGCCGCGAAGGACACGGTGCTGTTCCTGGGGCGGCACGTGGGGTATCCGGTCGCGCTGGAGGGCGCGCTGAAGCTGAAGGAACTCGCCTACATGCACGCCGAGGGCTTCGCGGCGGGCGAGCTGAAGCACGGGCCGATCGCGCTGATCGAGGACGACGTGCCGGTGGTGGTGGTCGTGCCGCCGGCGCGGGGACGGTCCGTGCTCCACGACAAGATCGTGTCCAACATCCAGGAGATCCGGGCGCGGGGGGCGCGGACGATCGTCATCGCGGAGGAGGGCGACGAGGCGGTGGTGCCGTACGCCGACCACCTGATCCGGATCCCGGCCACGCCGACCTTGTTGCAGCCGCTGGTGGCGACGGTGCCGTTGCAGGTCTTCGCCTGTGAGCTGGCGACGGCCCGGGGCAACGAGGTGGATCAGCCGCGGAACCTGGCGAAGTCGGTGACGGTGGAGTAGGGGCCGCGCTTGAGGGCGTCCACGAAGGTGGTGAAGGCCTCGGTGGGGAAGGCGAGGGTGGCTCTGGCCGGGGTCTTCGAGTCGCGGATGGCTATGTGGGTGGGGGAGGTCGCGATCTCCACGCACTCGTTGCCGTCGCCCGCGCCTGAGTAGGAGGACTTCCGCCAGTTGTCCATTGGGTGCCTCACAGCTCTTTCGTCAGCTTGTGGATGAGTTCGCGTGACCGTTCGGGATCGAGTGCAGAGGCCTCTACGGCACGGAAAGTCGTTCGGTAGGTGTTGAGTTGGGCTTCGGAGTCGATCAGGACTGAGCCATGGGGTGCGTCACGCACGACTGTGTCCAGTTTGGCAACGGGACCACCGACGTACGTCATGGTGCTCCCGGCAGTGGCGAAGCCGTCTACGTCGAACGGGATGACGCGCAAGGTGACGTGGTCTGCTTCGGAGAGCTCAAGGAGCCGGGTGAGCTGAGCATACGAGGTGGCTCGATCGCTGACCCTGATCCGAAGTGCCGCCTCGTGGATGACCACTTCGTGCGGGATCCTGATGCTCTGGCGGGCCATTCGGTGCTGGATGCGCAACTCGATCTCCTGCCTGGTGAGTTCAGGAAGCCTTGACTGGAACACCGCGCGCGCATAAGCCTCCGTCTGCAGCAGGCCAGGCACATACAGGACGGAAACCTGGCGTTCGAACCGAGCATGGTGCTCCAGCTCGGACAGGTCCAGGAACGGGGTGGGCAGCAAACCCCGGTATTCCTCCCACCAACCCCGTGTTCGATCGGTGGCCATCGCGACCAGCGCGTCGATGAACTCCTCATCCGTGCAGGCGTAGTGGGATGCGAGGCGGCGTAGGCGCTCTTCGCTCACCCCTGAGGAGCCGGACTCGATGTGGCTCAGCTGCACGGGGTTCACGCCGAGCAGCGCTGCTGCCTCGCGGGCGCTGAGACCTGCGGCGTCACGGAGTCGCCGAAGTTCGACCGCCAGGCGCAGCTGACGGGCCGTTGGTTCACGCCTGGTCGTCATCGATTGCTCCTCCTCGTGGGAGGCAGATTACGCGATCGACTTGCCCAACCGAAAGATTAACCCCTACCGTCAGTGATGCGACGCACACGCTGCGGAACAGCCGGGATCCCGGAAGCGCACCGCCCCGTCCTGCCATGACGGTGACGGCACTGCCACCGCCCGCCGGCCTCAACCCCCCCCATCATGTGAACGGAGTTCACGCATGCCCGAGAGTGAAAGCGAGAGCGGGACCGAGTCGTGGGAGTACTGCCTGTACATCCCGAACGACCTCCGGGCCGTCACCGTCAGCCGCCGTACCCTCCGCCTGATCCTGACGATGCACGGGCTGATCGGCCTGGTCGACGTCGCGGAGCTGCTCGCCACCGAGCTGGTCTCCAACGCCGTACGGCACACCAAAGGCCCGGCCGCGCTCCGGGTGCGCTGGTCGGCGGGGGTGCTGCGGATCGGGGCCTGGGACGCGGATCCGGAACCGCCCGAGCCGCCCCGGGCGTTGGAGCAGCTCGGCGAGTCGGAGCAGGGGCGGGGACTCGCGCTGGTGCGGGCCTGCGCCGACCTGTGGGGATGGCATCCGCTGGCCAGGCACGGCAACCGGGGCAAGTACGTGTGGTGCGAGCTGATCTCGGCGGCGTGAACGTGTGTCGCCGCTCGATCTTGTTCGTGCTGGAGGTGCGCGGCATTCCCGTGTCGGACAGTGTGCGCGAACGCATCACCACCTGCACCGATCTCGACCGCATGGACGCCTGGCTGGAGCGCTCCCGCACGGTCGAGCGGGCCGAGGACCTGTTCGTCGAGGACCCGGAGGTTCCGGGGGCCAGTCCGGAACAGGACTGAGCGTTGGCCGGTCAGCAAGGCGGTCAGCAAGACGACCCGCAGGGAAGGCCACCGGACGAGCCGCCGGAGTTGCTCGATCTCTACCGGTTCTCGACCACGTGCCTTGCGTTGGGCATCCCTGAGGACAAGGTGGCCGGTGACTTCCTGTTCGGGCTGGAGGGACTCAGGCAGCGCGGAGTTCTGCGCGTCGAGGACGTGGCGCGGGTGCGCGCCGACGCGGTGGGCGAGGGTGAGGAACCCGCGCAGTGGGCCGCGGGCTTCGCCGCCGGGTACCTCTCGGCCTGGGCGGCGGCGGTACTGCGGGTCCTGGACACGCGCGGTGTCGGGTTCTCCAAGGAACTGCACCGGGGCGTCAGTCTGTGTGGCGACGCGGATCTGCTGACCCGTTTTCTGGATCGTGCCCTCACCGCGGCCCATCAGGCCGATCTGGTCACGTCTGGTCACGGGGGAGACGAGCCCGCGATCGGCGGACGGATCGTAGGGTGCTCGGCATGAGCATCATCGGGGTCGGTATCGACGTGGCGGAGATCGACCGGTTCCGGGCGTCGCTGGAGCGTACGCCCGGCATGGCGCAGCGGCTGTTCCTGGAGAGCGAGTTGCTGCTGCCCAGTGGGGAGCGGCGGGGTGTCGCCTCGCTCGCCGCGCGGTTCGCCGCGAAGGAGGCGCTCGCCAAGGCGCTGGGCGCCCCGGCCGGTCTGCACTGGACCGACGCCGAGGTCTACGTCGAGGACAGCGGGCAGCCGCGGCTGCGGGTCACCGGGACGGTCGCGGCACGGGCGGCGGAACTCGGGGTGCGGTCCTGGCACGTCTCGCTCAGCCATGACGCGGGGGTGGCGTCGGCGGTGGTGATCGCGGAGGGGTGAGGTGCCGCGCTGGTGGTGTTGTCTCCCGGTACCGGGGGCAGGCGCTGAGAGCGAGCCGCCGCCCGGGCCGGGGCCCGGGCGGCGGGGATTTTGTCGACGATGACGCTGGGGGTGCCGGTGATCGGCGTAGTGGTGACGTCGGCCGACGGGAAGTACGCTCCCGTCGACAACGGGCAGGACGCGCTGGTGTTTGTCGCAGTCTTCGCCGTGATCGTCGCCGTGCTCTGTGTCGTGTTGCGTGCTCGGCGCAAGTGAGCGGTCGAGGTCGCCCGCGTCAGCAGATCGACTGGGTGCTGTTGACCAGGGTGTTGTTGCGGAACGTGGTGTTCGTGCCGCAGGGGTTCTCGCGGATCGCGGAGTTGGTCACCCTCAGGTTCTGGATCGTGATGTCGGAGTTGTTCGGGAACTCCGAGCGGGCCGCCAGCCGGATCTCGCCGCCGCCGGTGACCGTGCCGCTCTGGGCGGCGATGTTCACGTTGTAGCAGTTCTCGACCAGGATCGCGTTGTTGCCGGTGTTGGAGAGGTTCACCCGGTCGATGACCGCGCCGCCGCTCTCGGACACGCAGAACACGCCGCGTCCGCCGCCGCGGGCGATGACCTCGCCCACGCGGATGTTGGTGGGGTACGAGCTGCCGACCCGGCCGTTGCGGTTGGCCATGCGGAAGGCCGCGTAACCGGTGCCGGCACCCGCGCCGTCCGCGTCGACCTTGGTGACCGTGGCGTTGACGGTCTGGTTGAGCAGCAGGCCCGACTCGCCCACGTTGCGTGCCGTGACCGTGCCGACGGTGAGGCCGTCGACGCCGTACGTCTCCACCGCGTGGCTGGAGGCCCCGGAGACGTAGACGTTGTCGATACGGACGTTGCGCGTCCACTGGCTGGTGTCGCCCCGGTTGTCGATGCGGACGCCGAGACCGCGTGACAGGCGCATGTCGAGCTGACCGAGGACCACGTTCTGCACGTTGCGCAGGAAGACGCCGTACAGCGGACTGCCGGTGAGGTTGAGGTGCTGGACCTCGATGTCCCGGGTGCCGCGGGAGTAGACCGGGGCCTGGTCGCCGGAGCCGGTGCCGGTGACGTTGATGGTGCCGCATACGTCGAGGGCGGTGTAGCTCGGCAGGGATATGCGCGAGCCGGCGGACATCGAGCCCGAGCCGCGGACCACGACGCGTTCCTTGGCGGTGCGGCCGGCGGTGAGGCTGTTGACGGCCGCCTGGACGGCGGCGCGCAGGTCGGTGCCGGTGTAGACGGTGCCGCTGCCGCGGCGGGCGGTCCAGGTACTGCCGCTGAGGACCGCCTCGGCCTGGTAGGAACCCTCGCCGCAGGCGGCTGCCGCGCCGACGGGGGCCGCGGGCGCGGTGGGGGCCGCGGTGGCGATGCTGGGCGCGGTGAGGGCGCCGGTGGCGAGGAGGGCGACGGTGCCGGAGGCGGCGATGAGTGCGGCTCTGCGTCCCATGGGGTCCGTCCTGTCGTCGAAACGATTCGACTGAATCGATTCATGTGTGGGGGGCCGTGAGTGTGGCAACGGGGCGGCACCGCGTCAATGGCTGTGGCGTGAGCGGCCTTTCACGTCGGTGACGGGACTTCGATCGGGGGTGGGTCCCTGATGTCCTGTCCGGGCCCGCGCCTGCGTCAGCGCGTTCTGCGGCAGACTCGAACGCATGCGTACTGCGTACAGCGTGGAGACGGTAAGGGCGGCCGAGCGGGAGCTGATGGGACGGCTTCCGGACGGGGCGCTGATGCAACGCGCGGCGGCCGGACTCGCGGCGGCCTGCGCGGAGTTGCTGGGGAAGGTCTACGGCAGCCGGGTCGTGCTCCTGGTGGGCAGCGGCGACAACGGCGGCGACGCCCTGTACGCCGGGGCCCGGCTGGCGCGCCGGGGCGCCGGGGTCACGGCGGTGCTGCTCACGCCCGGGCGGGCCCATGCCGGAGGGCTGACCGCGCTGCGGCGGGCGGGCGGGAGCGTCGCCGGGGTGGACAAGGGCGAGGAGCTGATCGGCCGGGCGGACCTCGTCGTCGACGGGATCGTCGGCATCGGGGGTGAGGGCGGACTGCGGCCGGACGCCGTGCCGTTGGCCGCCGCCGCGGAGCGGTCCCGGGCCGCCGTCGTCGCCGTCGACCTGCCGAGCGGGGTCGACGTCGACACGGGTCAGGTGCACGGGGCCGCCGTACGGGCCGACCTGACCGTCACCTTCGGGACGCACAAACCGGGGCTGCTGGTCGACCCGGCGCGGGAGTACGCCGGGTCGGTGCGGCTCGTCGACATCGGGCTGGAACTGCCGGACACACCCGCACTGGAGGCGTTGCAGCACGCGGACGTGGCGCGGCTGCTGCCGGTGCCGGGGGCGGAGAGCGACAAGTACCGGCGGGGCGTCGTCGGGATCGCGGCCGGCTCGGCGCGGTATCCGGGGGCGGCGGTGCTCGCGGTGTCGGGGGCGCTGCGGGGCGGCGCCGGGGCGGTGCGGTACGTGGGGCCCGCCGGTGACGCGGTCATCGCGCGCTTCCCGGAGACGCTCGTGTCGGACCAGGGGCCGCGGAAGGCGGGGCGTGTGCAGGCGTGGGTCGTCGGACCGGGCGCGGGGGACGACGCCGGGACGGTGGCCGAGGTGCTGGCGGCGGACGTGCCGGTGCTGATCGACGCGGACGGGCTGCGGCTGGCGGACGCGGAGGCGGTGCGGGGGCGGGCGGCGCCGACGCTGATGACTCCGCACGCCGGGGAGGCGGCGGCGCTGCTCGGGGTGGCCCGGGAGGAGGTCGAGCGGGCCCGGCTGGACTCGGTACGGGAGTTGGCGGGGCGGTACGGGGCGACCGTGCTGCTGAAGGGGTCGACGACGTTGGTGGCCGATCCCGGGGGAGGGGCGGCGGTGCGGGTGAACGCGACGGGGACGTCCTGGCTGGCCACGGCGGGGAGTGGGGACGTGCTGTCGGGACTGACGGGGTCGTTGCTGGCGGCGGGGCTGTCGGCGCGGGACGCGGGGAGTGTGGGGGCGTATCTGCACGGGCTGGCGGGGCGGTTGGTGGCGGATGGGGCGCCGGTGGGGGCGCATGACGTGGCGGGGGCGATCCCGGGGGCGTGGCGGGATGCGCGGCGCTGAGTTCGGGGCCGGTAGCCGGTAGCCGGTAGCCGGTAGCCGGAAGTCGGAGCCGGAGGCCGGGAGCCGGAAGTCGGAGCCGGAGGCCGGGAGCCGGAAGTCGGAGCCGGAGGCCGGGAGCCGGAAGTCGGCAGCCGGAGGCCGGGAGCCGGTAGCCGGGAGCCGGAAGTCGGAGTCGGAAGCCGGGGGGTGGAAGTCGAAGTCGGAAGCCGGGAGCCGGAAGCCGGGAGCCGGAAGTCGGAGTCGGAAGCCGGGGGGGTGGGAGACGGGCCTCGGGTGGGGGAGCGGGGGGCGGGCCTCAGGTGGGGGAGTGGGTGAGTGAACGGGGCGGGTGGCTGTGGGGGCGGGCTCGGGTTCGATCCGCCCCCGCCGCACCTACCCGTCCCGTCCCCGAGGGCTGCCGCCCCCGGACCCCCGCTTCGGCCCTGAAGGGCCGCCGTCCTCAAACGCCGGACGGGCTGGAGGCGACGCCGGACGGGCTGACAGGGCGCCGCTCGGCGGAAAGGGTGACCCTGCCGCGCGGCGACGCCGGCCTGTGCGGGGCCCGCGTTTCTGTGATCGCATGATCAGCGGACCTGCGTCCGCACACGGGGGGGCGTAGGCGTCCGGAGGCGCTGGCGGACCCCTCTGAGACACTGGGGGCGCGATGAGTGAGACAGCAACCCCGCCGAGCGCGCCCCTGCGCGCCCGCGCCGAGATCGATCTGGCCGCCCTGCGGGCCAACGTGCGGACCTTGCGCGCCCATGCGCCGGGAGCGGCCCTGATGGCCGTGGTGAAGTCCGACGCGTACGGCCACGGGGCGGTGGCGTGTGCCCGCGCGGCGGTCGAGGCGGGGGCGGGCTGGCTGGGTACCGCCACGCCCGAGGAGGCCCTGGCGCTGCGGGCCGCCGGGCTGCCCGGGCGCGTCATGTGCTGGCTGTGGACCCCCGGCGGGCCCTGGCGGGAGGCGATCGAGGCCGACCTCGACGTGTCCGTCAGCGGGCTGTGGGCCCTGGACGAGGTCTGTGAGGCGGCCCGCGCCACCGGGCTCCCCGCGCGCGTGCAGCTCAAGGCCGACACCGGGCTGGGCCGGAACGGCTGCCAGCCCGGCGAGGACTGGCACGCGCTGGTCGGCCGGGCCCTGCGCGCCGAGCACGAGGGGCTGTTGCGGGTCACCGGGCTCTGGTCGCACTTCGCCTGCGCCGACGAGCCCGGGCATCCCTCCATCACGGCCCAGCTGACCCGTTTCCGGGAGATGGTGGCGTACGCGGAGGGGGAGGGCGTACGGCCCGAGGTGCGGCACATCGCCAACTCGCCCGCCACGCTCACCCTGCCCGAGGCCCACTTCGACCTCGTCCGGACCGGGATCGCCGTCTACGGCGTCTCGCCCAGCCCCGAGATCGGCCACCCCGCCGACTTCGGGCTGCGTCCGGTGATGACGCTGTCGGCGTCCATGGCGTTGGTGAAGCGCGTTCCAGAGGGTCACGGCGTCAGTTACGGGCATCACTACGTCACGCCGGGCGGGACGACCCTCGGTCTGGTGCCCGTCGGCTACGCGGACGGCATCCCCCGGCACGCCTCCGGGTCCGGCCCGGTGCTGATCGACGGCAAGTGGCGGACCGTGGCCGGCCGGATCGCCATGGACCAGTTCGTCGTCGATCTGGGCGGTGACGAGCCCGGGGCCGGCGCGGAGGCCGTGCTCTTCGGGCCCGGCGACCGCGGTGAACCCACGGCCGAGGACTGGGCGCAAGCCGCCGGGACCATCGCGTACGAAATCGTCACACGCATCGGAACCCGTGTTCCCCGCGTCTATGTGAATGAGTGACAAGTCGCTGTGAACCGGCGGCAGGACGGGTAACCGCACGGGGACACGGACACCCAGTGCCTCCGGCACCATCCGTACGCCGACCGGGCCGGCGCCACCGGACGGCACCAGCGGTACCGAACGGCGCCAACGGGTACGGACGGGATATCACCAGCACCACCAGCACCGCCAGAACCACCAGCACCACAGGCACTACCGGGATCATCGGCATTCACCACAGGCATCACCGGCCCAGCAGTCGGCGAAGAGGAGCGGTACGTGAGCGAGAGCAGCGCGGAGGTCGTCGCGAGCGTCGCGTCGGCGGCCGTCGCCTCCGCTGCCGAGGGGGCGACCGGCGGATGGCGCAGGGCCACCGGCCTCGCGGGCGCGGCGATAGGGGTGGTCGCCGCGGGCGCGGCCGCCGGCGTCGCTCTGGAGCGGCTCACCGTCGGCCGCGGGATGCGCAGGAAGGCCCAGCTCGCGCTGGACTCGGCGGGACCGTACGGCGCCCTGCGCGGCATGCCCGGCAAGGCGTACGGCGACGACGGCACCGAGCTGTACTACGAGGTCGACGACGTGGAACCGGAGGGCGGGCCGGAGCCCCGGCGGCGCCGGCTCTTCGGACGCAAGGCACCCGCGCCCGTGACCGTCGTCTTCAGTCACGGCTACTGCCTGAGCCAGGACTCCTGGCACTTCCAGCGGGCGGCGCTGCGGGGCGTGGTGCGCACCGTGCACTGGGACCAGCGCAGCCACGGGCGGTCCGGACGGGGCGTGGCCCAGGTGCAGGACGGGGTGCCGGTCAGCATCGAGCAGCTCGGCCGGGACCTGAAGGCCGTCATCGACGCCACCGTGCCGGAGGGGCCGATCGTGCTGGTCGGGCACTCCATGGGCGGGATGACGGTGATGGCGCTGGCCGACCAGTACCCCGAGCTGGTCCGGGAGCGGGTGGTGGCGGTGGCGCTGGTGGGGACGTCGTCCGGGCGGCTCGGCGAGGTCAACTTCGGGCTGCCGGTCGCCGGGGTCAACGCGGTACGGCGGGTGCTGCCCGGGGTGCTGAAGGCGCTGGGGCAGCAGGCGGAGCTGGTGGAGAAGGGTCGGCGGGCCACCGCCGATCTGTTCGCCGGGATCATCAAGCGGTACTCCTTCGCGTCCCGGGACGTCGACCCGGCGATCGTCCGGTTCGCCGAGCGGATGATCGAGGGCACGCCGATCGACGTGGTCGCCGAGTACTATCCGGCGTTCAACGACCACGACAAGACCGAGGCGCTCGCCCTCTTCCAGGACATGCCGGTGCTCGTACTGGCCGGGGTGGGGGACCTCGTCACGCCGAGCGAGCACAGCGAGGCCATCGCCGACCTGCTGCCGGAGGCCGAGCTGGTGCTCGTCCCGGACGCCGGGCACCTGGTGATCCTGGAACACCCCGAAGTGGTCACCGACCGCCTCGCCGACCTGCTCACCCGCGCGGGTGCCGTGCCGGCAGGAGCTACCGTAAGTGGCTATGGAAGCACCAGCGGCGCCGCACGACCCGGCTGAGACCGAGCTGACCGTCACCTCCCCCGAACAGATGCGGGAGCTAGGCCGAAGGCTCGCCAAACTGCTGCGCGCGGGCGACCTCGTGATGCTCACCGGGGAGCTCGGCGCGGGCAAGACGACACTGACCCGGGGACTGGGTGAGGGGCTCGGGGTCCGGGGTGCCGTCACGTCCCCGACCTTCGTGATCGCCCGGGTCCACCCGTCGCTCGGGGACGGTCCGCCCCTCGTGCACGTCGACGCCTACCGGCTGGGCGGCGGGCTGGACGAGATGGAGGACCTGGACCTCGACGTCTCGCTGCCCGGGTCGGTGGTCGTCGTGGAGTGGGGCGAGGGCAAGGTCGAGGAGCTGACCGACGACCGGCTGGAGGTCGTCATCCACCGGGCCGTCGGCGACACCACCGACGAGGTGCGGCACGTGACGCTGACCGGGCGCGGCGAGCGCTGGGCGGCGGCGGACCTGAGTGTGCTGTCGGCGTGATGAAGAGCCCCGGTCGGGTCCTGCCGGTGCGAGGTGATGGCGGTCCCCGGGCCGGTCCATGAATGTTCCGACAAGACGTCGGCAAAATATTGCGTTCTGCGTCTTCGGCGTGGTCACATGGTACCCACTTCGTAGTTAGGTCTACCTAACTACGCCCGCCCCCCGAACTTCAGGAGGCGTCCATGTCGGCCACCGAGAGCAAGCCGGAGCCGCGGTCCCCCGCGGTCGTCGCCGGCGTGTCCATGCGCGACCTGCTGGCGTCCTGCGCCGCGGCGGACGCGGTGTCCACCCCGCCCCGCCTGCCGGACCCGCAGACGGCGCGGCCCGTCCGGGAGCACCGCGAGGCCGCGTAGCCGGTCAGCGGATCACGACGACCTTCTCGCCGATCGTCGCGAACCGCCACATCGCCTCGCCGTCCGCGCGGGACTCGCGGATGCCGCCCGTGCGCCCGCCCCGGCCGGGGTTCGGCCGCGGGCCGGCCACCGCCGCGCTGAAGCCGATGGACACGCCGTCCACGCTGGTGAAGCGGACGACGTGTTCGATGGGCGTGCCGTCGGTACCGATGATCGACTTCGAGCGGGACGTGACCGCGTAGGTGCCCGGCTTCGGGTCGACGGTCCCGGGGGTGACCTCGAAGGTCCGCTCGACCTTGTTGCCCGCTCGCACCAGCCACACCCGGTCGTCGTCCACCGAGTACACGACCCGTGCCCCCGCGCCGGAGGCGGCGGGCAGGGCCGCCGGGTCGCTCCGGTCCCGGGAGGCCTTCGGTGCGGCCGCCGCGGGCGAGCTGCTCGCGCCCGGCCGGCCGGGGCCGGCCGGGACGCTCGCGGCGGCCTGGTAGGCGAGGAAGCCGACGCCCGCGACGGCCGCCACGGTGAGCCCGGCCACGAATCCGGCGCTGCTGCTTGTCACGGTCTGCCACCTCTGTGTCGTACGCCGCGCTTCGTGGCGAAGGTAGCAGCAGGTGGCCGCCCGGCCGGGACGTCCGTGCCGGGCGCGGGAGAGCCGTAGGCTGTTTGCGTGCTCTTGCTCGCTCTGGATACCGCCACCCCCGCCGTCACCGTCGCGCTGCACGACGGCACGGACGTCATCGCCGCGTCGAGTCAGGTGGACGCGCGCCGGCACGGGGAGCTGCTGCTGCCGGCCGTGGACCGGGTGCTCGCCGAGGCCGGTCTGAAGCTCGACGCGCTCACCGGCATCGTCGTCGGCATCGGTCCCGGCCCCTACACCGGACTGCGCGTCGGTCTGATGACCGCCGAGACCTTCGGGCTCGCGCTCGGCGTCCCCGTGCACGGCGTGTGCACGCTGGACGGCCTCGCGTACGCCGCCGGCCTCGGCACCGGGCCGTTCGTCGTGGCGACCGACGCCCGGCGCAAGGAGGTCTACTGGGCCGAGTACGCCGACGCGCGCACCCGCCTCACCGACCCCGCCGTGGACCGGCCCGCCGACATCGCCGACCGGGTCGCGGGACTGCCCGCCGTCGGCGCGGGCGCGCTGCTGTACCCGGACACCTTCCCGGTCGCCCACCCGCCCGAGCACGTCTCCGCCGCCGCCCTCGCGGCGCTGGCGGCCGAGCGGCTCGGCACCGGCGGGGCACTCCCCGCGCCCCGGCCGCTGTACCTGCGCCGGCCCGACGCCCAGGTCCCCAAGAACTACAAGGTGGTCACCCCGAAGTGACCGAAGCGAGCGTGACCCCTCGACTGCGCGAGATGCGCTGGTGGGACATCGACCCCGTGCTCGAACTGGAGCGGGACCTCTTCCCCGAGGACGCCTGGTCGCGGGGGATGTTCTGGTCCGAACTGGCCCACTCCCGGGGCGCCGAGTCGACCCGGCGGTACGTCGTCGCCGAGAACGGTGACGGGCGGATCGTCGGATACGCGGGACTGGCCTGTGCCGGTGGACTGGCGGACGTGCAGACCATCGCCGTCGCCCGCGACCACCAGGGCACCGGCCTCGGCAGCCGGCTGCTGGCCGAGCTGTTGCGGGCCGCCACCGCCTTCGAGTGCGCCGAAGTGATGCTGGAGTGCCGGGTGGACAACGTCCGCGCCCAGAAGCTCTACGAGCGCTTCGGCTTCACGCCCATCGGCTTCCGGCGCGGCTACTACCAGCCGGGCAACGTGGACGCGCTCGTGATGCGCCTGGCCGTCGCGGCCGACAGCGGCCCCGCCCCGAGCGCCCCCTCCGCACCCGACGTACAAGGAACCGAGATCCATGGCTGACGAACCCCTGGTCCTGGGGATCGAGACCTCCTGCGACGAGACCGGTGTCGGCATCGTCCGCGGCACCACCCTGCTGGCCGACGCGATCGCGTCCAGCGTCGACGAGCACGCCCGCTTCGGCGGGGTGGTGCCGGAGGTCGCCTCCCGGGCGCACCTGGAGGCGATGGTGCCGACCGTCGAACGCGCGCTGAAGGAGGCGGGGGTGAGCGCGAAGGACCTCGACGGCATCGCGGTCACCGCCGGTCCGGGGCTCGCCGGCGCCCTGCTGGTCGGTGTCTCCGCGGCCAAGGCGTACGCCTACGCGCTCGGCAAGCCCCTCTACGGTGTCAACCACCTCGCCTCCCACATCTGCGTGGACCAGCTGGAGCACGGCGCCCTGCCGGAGCCGACGATGGCCCTGCTGGTGTCCGGCGGGCACTCCTCCCTGCTGCTGTCGAGCGACATCACCTCCGACGTCCGGCCGATGGGCGCCACCATCGACGACGCGGCCGGCGAGGCCTTCGACAAGATCGCCCGGGTGCTGAACCTGGGCTTCCCGGGCGGCCCGGTCATCGACCGGTACGCGAAGGAGGGCGACCCGGCGGCGATCGCCTTCCCGCGCGGCCTGACCGGCCCGCGCGACGCGGCGTACGACTTCTCCTTCTCGGGGCTGAAGACGGCCGTGGCCCGCTGGATCGAGGCGAAGCGGGCGGCGGGGGAGGAGGTGCCGGTGCGGGACGTGGCGGCCTCCTTCCAGGAGGCGGTCGTCGACGTGCTGACCCGCAAGGCCGTGCGGGCCTGCAAGGACGAGGGCGTCGACCACCTGATGATCGGCGGCGGGGTGGCCGCCAACTCGCGGCTGCGGGTCCTCGCCCAGGAGCGCTGCGAGGCGGCCGGGATCCGGCTGCGGGTGCCGCGGCCCAAGCTGTGCACGGACAACGGGGCGATGGTGGCCGCGCTGGGCGCGGAGATGGTCGCCCGCAACCGGCCGGCGTCCGGCTGGGACCTGTCGGCGGACTCCTCGCTGCCGGTGACGGAGCCGCATGTCCCGGCCCACGACCATGCGCACGAGGCCGGCGAGGGGAACCTGTACCCGTGACGGTCGCCCTGATGTGGGAGGCCAGGGCGGCGGAGGGGCGGGGCGCGGACCTGCTGGCCTGGGCGCGGAGCCAGGAACTGCCCGGGGCGCCCCTGCGCCGGGAGACCTTCCGGGCGCCGGGGGACCGGGTGCTGGTCGTCACCTGGTGGGACGCGGACTACGACGCCGCGCTGCCCGAACTGCCGGAGCCGGCGGGCGACCTGGTCACCCGGGCGGTGCACCGGTGGCGGTTCGAGTCGGTGGCGGTCCGCTGACCGGGGAGCAGGACAGCTTCCCGGGGTCGTCCTCGTCGTGCCCCCGCCACAGCAGCACCCCGTGCCGGCGCTCCCAGCGGGCGGCGACCAGGCTGTCGGTCAGCCAGGACAGCGCCCGCCACACGAGGAGCAGGACGAGGGCGGGTTCCCACAGGAGGGTCACGGCCAGCGACAGGACGAGGAATCCGGCGAACACCCGCGGGCGGACCGGCCGCCGGCGCAGGGAGTCGCCCTCGGGGGGCGGGCCCGCCAGGGGAACGGCGGCCTCGTACTCCCGTGCCCTGCCGACCCACCTGAGCCGGGACGCCTTCACCGGCGCCCACAGCCCCACGACGACGACCAGCACGGCGCAGGGCAGCCACCACCTGCCGGACGGCTCCGGAAGCCCGCGGACCGCGTACAGCACCACCGCCGTGACGGCCAGGGCGGCCGCCGCGGCGATGGCCGCCCGCAGCTCGTCGTGCACGTACCGGCTCATCGCGTCCCCCGTGCCCCCGGCGCCGGGCTCACGCCACGCCGGACACCTCCGCCTCGCAGCGCAGCCTGCGGTCCGGCCCCGGTTCCCGGACCGGTCCCGTGAGGGTCAGCCGGGCCGTGTGCCGCACGTCGGCGCTCGACACCGCCAACCGTAGTTCCAGCGAGCCCGGTTCGACCACCCTGCGGCCGGAGCGGTCGGTGAAGGCCGAATGGTCCGCGTGGAAGCGGAAGGTGACCCGGCGGCCCTCGCCCGGCTCCAACTCCAGCCGCTGGTAACCGATCAGACGGACGTCCGGGCGGGTCACCGAGGCCACCGGGTCGTGGAGGTAGAGCTGCACGACCTCGGCACCCGCGCGGTCGCCCGTGTTGCGGACCGTCACCGACACGTCGTACGAGCCGTCCGTGCCGATCGTCGCGGGTTCCGCGCCGCCGGTGCAGTCCTCCCAGGTGAACTCCGTGTACGCGCGGCCGTGTCCGAACGGGTACAGCGGGGTCGGGTCCAGGTTGCTGACCTCGCCCGCCAGGCCCAGTGGGGGCTGGAGATAGGTCCAGGGCTGGCCGCCGGGGACGTGCGGGACGCTCACCGGGAGGCGGCCGGAGGGGTTCACGCGGCCCGACAGCACCCCCGCGACCGCCGGGCCGCCCTCCTCCCCCGGGAAGAACGCCTGGACGACCGCGGCGAGCCGGCCGTGCCAGCGGCCGAGCGCGTAGGGGCGGCCGGTCAGCAGCACCAGCACGACCGGGACGCCCGTCGCCACCAGCGAGTCGAGCAACGCCGACTGCGCGCCGGGCAGGCGCAGGTCGGTGGCGTCGCAGCCCTCGCCGGAGGTGCCCCGGCCGAACAGGCCCGCCCGGTCACCGAGCACCGCCACGCACACGTCCGCCTCGGCGGTGCGGGCCACCGCCTCCTCGAAGCCCGTGGTGTCCGGCTCCGAGACCCCGCAGCCCTCCGCGAACGTGACCTTCGCGTCGGGCAGTTCGACGCGCAGCGACTCCAGCAGCGTCGGGATCTCGATGCCCGTCGCCACCTCGGGGTGGTGCGTGAGCACATGGGAGGGGAAGGAGTAGCAGCCGAGCATGGCCAGCGCGTCCGCCGCGCGCGGGCCGACCACCGCGATCCTGGTGTCCGGGGCCAGCGGGAGCAGACCGTCCGGGTTGTCCAGCAGCACCACCGACTCCTCGGCCAGCCGGCGGGCCAGCGCGCGGTTCGCCGCCGAGTCCAGGCTGATCCGGCCGGCCGGCTCCGGCGCCCAGTCCTCGTCCAGCAGGCCCAGTTCGCACTTCTGGAGCAGGACGCGCCGGGCCGCCCGGTCGACCAGGGCCTCGGGGACCTCGCCCGCCCGGACCGCCTCCAGGAGCGGTGTCCCGTAGCACTTCACGGTGGGGAGCTCGACGTCGATGCCCGCGGCGAGCGCCGCGTGGGCCGCCTCCGCCTCGGTCCCGGCCACCCGGTGCAGGGTCCGCAGGAAGCCGACACCGAAGTAGTCGGCGACCACCGTGCCGGTGAACCCCCAGGCGTCCCGCAGGAGTTCGGTGAGCAGACCCGGGTCCGCGGACGCCGGTACGCCGTCCGTGTCGGTGTACGCGGCCATCACCGAGCGGGCGCCGCCGTCCCGCAGGGCCATCTCGAACGGCGGGAGGGTGACGTCCGCGAACTCCCGGACGCCGGCCCGCACGGGGGCCAGGTTGCGGGCGCCGGCGGAAGCGGCGTACCCGGCGAAGTGCTTGAGCGTGGCGACGATCCCCGCCGACTCCAGACCCCGCACATAGGCGGAGCCGACCGTGCCCACCAGGTACGGGTCCTCGCCGATGGTCTCCTCGACCCGGCCCCAGCGCGGATCCCGTACGACGTCCAGGACCGGGGCGAGGCCCTGGTGGACGCCGACCGAGCGCAGGTCCTGGCCGATGCGGCGGCCCAGCTCCTCGACCAGCCCGGGGTCGAAGGTGGCGCCCCAGGCCAGCGGGACCGGGTAGGCGGTGGCCTGCCAGGCGGTGAAGCCGGCCAGGCACTCCTCGTGGGCGAGCGCGGGAATGCCGAAGCGGCCGGCCTCGACGATACGGCGCTGGGCGCGGGCCAGTGCCTGCGCGCCCAGCGCCGGGTCCACGGGCGCCGTGCCGAAGGGGCGGGTGAGCTGGCCCAGGCCGTGGGTGATCAGCTCGTCCCAGTCGAAGTCGGCGGTCATCTCGCGTTGGAGGGGTGCGACCCCGTCGCCGTCCGTGCTGGCGCCCACCCAGACGCCGTAGAGCTGGGCGGTCTTCTCCTGAAGGGTCATCCGGGAGAGGAGGTCGTCGACGCGGGCGGCGGCGGGCAGAGCGGGGTCACGCCAGGGGGCGGTGGTCATGAAACTCCTGTCGGGGTGGAGGGCCCTCTCGCGAATGTTTCGAGATGCAAGTCGAATGTTTTGGGAACCTAGGCCGGTGGGAGGGGTTCGTCAAGAGGTCGTGCAGGGATACGATCGCCGCCATGACACCCCCGGAGCCCGCTGAAACCCGGACGACAACCCCCCCGGCCGCACGGTCCGCGCAGACCGCGACGCTCGCCGAGATCGCCCGTGAGGCCGGCGTTTCGGCGCCGACAGTTTCGAAGGTCCTCAACGGCCGCGCCGATGTCGCCCCGGCGACCCGCAGCCGGGTGGAGGAACTCCTGCGCGCCCACGGCTACCGGCGCCGCCGCGCCGAGGCCAGCCGGTCGCCCCTGATCGACCTGGTCTTCCACGAGCTGGAGAGCGCCTGGGCGATGGAGGTCATCCGGGGCGTGGAGAACGTCGCCCGGGACGCCGGGCTGAGCGTGGTGCTCAGCGAGAGCGCCGGGCGGCTCACCCCGGGGCGCACCTGGGCCGACCAGGTCGCCGCCCGCCGCCCGCACGGCGTGATCCTCGTGCTGTCCGGGCTGGACGAGTCCCAGCGCGCCCTGCTGAACAGCCGCTCCATCCCGTTCGTCGTGATGGACCCGGCCGGCGACCCGGGCGCCGACGTGCCCTCCATCGGCGCCACCAACTGGCAGGGCGGGCTCGCCGCCACCCGGCATCTGGTCGACCTCGGGCACACCCGCATCGGCGCGATCACCGGGCCGTCCCGGATGATGTGCAGCCGCGCCCGCGTCGACGGCTACCGGGCCGCCCTGGAGACCGCCGGGCTGCCGGTGGACCCGGGGCTGATCGTGGCCGGCGACTTCCACCACGAGGCCGGCTACCGGCGGGGGCTGGAGCTGCTGCGCCGGCCGGACCGGCCGACCGCCGTCTTCGCCGGCAACGACCTCCAGGCGCTCGGTCTGTACGAGGCCGCGCGCGAGCTCGGGCTCAGGATCCCGGAGGACCTGAGCGTGGTCGGGTTCGATGATCTGCCGGTGGCGCCCTGGGTGGGCCCGCCGCTGACGACCGTGCGGCAGCCGCTGACGGAGATGGCGGAGGCGGCCGCGAAACTGGTCCTGGACCTCGGGCGGGAGGAGGGCGCCGCGGCGGCGACCCGGGTGGAGCTGGCGACGAGTCTGGTGGTGCGGGCGAGCACCGGAGCGCCCCCGGCGTGACCGGTGCGGCTCGGGTGGCCGGAAGTCGACGTATTGACGGGTGGGGCGGGTCCGCCCACACTCCTCCGAAGTCAATCGGTTGGACGACCGAAACTTTCGGAGGCCCCCGCAATGAGCACCTCCAGAACCTCCCCCTCCAGATCCTCCCTGCGCGTGCGCTGCACCGCCCTGTTCGCCGGCCTCACGGCCGTCGGTGCCCTGCTCGCCGCCGGTACGACCGGCGCCCACGCCGCCGACGGGCCCCTGCGCGACCTCGCCGCCGCCAAGGGCAAGGTCATGGGCACGGCGGTCACCGGGTCCAAGCTCACGGGCACCTACGGCGAGATCGCCGGACGCGAGTTCAACGCGCTCACCCCCGGCAACGCCATGAAGTGGGGCTCGGTCGAACCGGTCCGGGGCACGTTCGACTGGGCCGAGGCCGACCGGATCGTCGACTTCGCCGAGGCGCACGGGCAGCAGGTGCGCGGTCACACCCTGGTCTGGCACAGCCAGAACCCCGGCTGGCTGGACAACGGCACCTGGACCCCGGCCCAGCTGGGCCAGCTGATGAAGGACCACATCGCGACCGAGGTCGGCCGCTACAAGGGCCGCCTCGCCACCTGGGACGTGGTGAACGAGCCCTTCAACGAGGACGGCACCTACCGGCAGACCCTCTGGTACAACGGCCTCGGCGCCGACTACATCGCGCAGGCCCTGACCGCCGCCCGCGCCGCCGACCCGGCCGCCAGGCTGTACATCAACGACTACAACGTCGAGGGCGTCAACGCGAAGAGCACCGCCCTGTACAACCTGGTCAAGTCCCTGAAGGAGCGCGGAGTCCCGATCGACGGGGTGGGGCTCCAGGCACACCTCATCGTCGGCCAGGTGCCGTCGACCCTCCAGCAGAACATCCAGCGGTTCGCCGACCTCGGTGTCGACGTGGCGATCACCGAGCTGGACATCCGGATGCAACTCCCCTCCGACAGCGCGAAACTGACCCGGCAGGCCGCCGACTACAAGGCGGTCGTGAACGCCTGCGTGGCGGTGGCGCGCTGCGTCGGTGTCACCGTCTGGGGCTTCACCGACTCCGACTCCTGGATCCCGGACACCTTCCCGGGCCAGGGCGCGGCGACCCCGTACGACGAGAACTACGCGCCGAAACCGGCGTACCACGCGATCGCCGAGGCGCTCGGCGGGACCACGACCCCGCCGACGGGTGCCTGCACGGCGGCCTACAGCGTCACCAGCCAGTGGGACACCGGCTTCACCGGGCAGGTCAGGATCGCCTGCACGGGAGCCGCGCTGTCGTCCTGGAAGGCCGGCTGGACCTTCGGCGCGGGGCAGCGTGTCACCCAGGCCTGGAACGCGGCCTGTTCGCAGTCGGGCGCGGTGGTCAGCTGCTCCAACGCCTCCTACAACGGGTCGGTGCCCAGCGGGGGTTCGGTGACCTTCGGGTTCAACGGCTCGTGGAGCGGCAGCAATCCGGTGCCCACGGTGACCCTGGGATGACGGTCCGTCACGGAATGCTCGCTTCCGGGCGAGAAGTCTGAGAATTTCCGAAGGAATGCAGGTAGGAGGTTCCTGCACGTAATAAATCGGAATTATGTTCATGTCTGTGACCGGACATGACGAGAGCAACGACGAGAGCGGGGACGCGGCCAGAAGAGCGCGCCGCCGGTCGACAGTCCTCAGGACCGCCGGTCTCACCCTGGCGGGAGTGCTGGTGCTCGGAGTCGCGGCGGCGGGCTGGGCGTACTGGCATCTCAACAGCAACATCAGGAGCGTCGACATCAACGGCGCGCTCGGCGACGACCGCCCGCCCAGGGCGGTGGCGGCACCGTCCTCGTCCGGTACCGCCGCCGCCTCCCCGCTGCCCACCGGCTCCCTGAACATCCTGGTCCTCGGTTCGGACACGCGCAGTGGCAAGGAGAACCAGGAACTCGGCGGCGGCAGCAGCGAGGGCGCCCGGTCCGACACGGCGATGGTGGTGCACCTGGACGCCGGCCGGACGGCGGCGACCGTGGTCAGCATCCCGCGCGACACCCTCGTCGCCCGGCCCTCCTGCCCGCTGCCGTCGGGCGACTCGACGGCCGAGCGGTACGCGATGTTCAACAGCGCGTTCTCGGTGGGCGGGGCCGTGTGCGCGGTCAAGACCGTCGAGTCGGTCACCGACGTGCGCATGGACCACTACATCGAGATCGACTTCGCCGGCTTCGCGAAGCTCGTGGACGCGCTCGGCGGGGTCACCGTCACCACGGACGAGGACATCGACGACGAGGACAGCCACCTCACGCTGGACGCCGGCACCCACGAACTCGACGGCGCGCAGGCGCTCGCCCTGGCCCGCACCCGGCACGGCGTCGGCGACGGCAGCGACCTCGGCCGCATCGGCCTCCAGCACAAGCTGGTGAAGGCGCTGCTGGAGCAGATCGCCTCGACCGACCTGCTCTCCGACCCGGCCCGGCTGTACAGCGTGGCCGACGCGGTCACCGGCAGCCTCACCACGGACACCGGACTCGACTCGCTGACCGAGCTGATGCGGCTCGGGGAGAGCCTGCGGGGGCTGTCCGCGAACGAGGTGACGACGGTGACCATGCCGGTGGTGCCGGCCCCCTCGGACAGCAACCGGGTGGTGGCCGAGGAGCCGGAGGCGGGCGAGCTGTGGAAGTCGCTGCGCTGACCGCGGCCCTTTCTTCGAAATGTTCCGGCGTGCGTGTCGATCCGGCCGTCTCCTGATCGACGCACCGGTGAGAGGCCGGGAAGGACCCGGCCCGTACCGCAGGAGGAGCCACCATGCCGCGCTACCTGTCGCTGGTGAGGATCGACGAGAGCACCGCGCCCGCCGAGGGCCCGAGCCCCGAGCTGATGCGGCGCATGGGGGAGCTGATCGAGGAGATGACGAAGAGCGGGGTGCTGCTCGACACCGCCGGGCTGACGCCCACCGCGCAGGGCACCCGCGTGCTCTGGGAGGGCGGCGGGATCTCGGTCACCGACGGGCCCTTCACCGAGTCCAAGGAGGTCGTCGGCGGCTACGCGATCATGCAGTGCAAGGACAAGGCCGAGGCGCTGGAGTGGACCAGGCGGTTCCTCAAGGTGCACGAGGCGCACTGGACCGTGACCTGCGAGGTGCGGGAGATCGCGGAGGGCTGATCTCCCCGCTGATTCCGCTTGGTCCCGGGCCCGCCGGGGGTGTTGCATGAGGGCTGTGACCCCACAGCCCTCCGCCGCCGCCCCGGGCCCCCCCGCCGCACCCCAGCCCTCCGGCGCCCGGCGGCCCACCGCGCCGCGGCTCCCCGCCGAGGAGCCGCGCGCGACCGTGGAGACCGTCTTCCGCATGGAGTCCGGGCGGATCATCGCCGGCGTCACCCGCATCGTCCGGGACATCGGCATCGCCGAGGAGCTGGCACAGGACGCGCTGGTAGCCGCCCTGGAGCAGTGGCCCCGGGACGGGATCCCCGACAACCCGGGCGCCTGGCTCATGGCCACCGCCCGGCACCGCGCCGTCGACCTGGTCCGGCGCCGGGAGAACTACGCCCGCAAGCTGGCCGAGATCGGCCGGGACCTGCCGGCCGCGGCACCGCCGGAGGAGCCCGCCGACCCCGACGGCATCGACGACGACCTGCTCCGGCTGGTGTTCACCGCCTGCCACCCGGTCCTGTCCGCCGAGGCCCGCACCGCGCTCACCCTGCGGTTGCTCGGCGGCCTGACCACGGCCGAGATCGCCCGCGCGTTCCTGGTCCCGGAGCCGACGGTCGCCCAGCGCGTGGTCCGCGCCAAGCGGACGCTGGCCGCCCGGAACATCGCCTTCGAGGTGCCGTACGGCCCCGACCGCGAGGCCCGCCTCGGTTCCGTCCTCGACGTCATCTACCTGATTCACAACGAGGGGTACGCCGCCACGGCCGGCGACGACTGGCTGCGCCCGGGCCTGTGCGAGGACGCCCTGCGCCTGGCCCGCGTCCTGTCCGCGCTGATGCCGCGGGAACCGGAGGTCCACGGCCTGACCGCGCTGCTGGAGTTCCAGACCTCCCGCGCGGCCGCCCGCACCGGCCCCTCCGGTGAGCCCGTCCTCCTCCGGGACCAGGACCGCGGCCGCTGGAACCGCATGCTCATCGTCCGCGGCATCACCGCCCTCGACCGCGCCGGCGCCACCACGGCCGGCGCCCCGGGCCCGTACGTCCTCCAGGCCGCCATCGCCGCCTGCCACACGATCGCGCACTCCTACGAGGAGACCGACTGGCCCCGGATCGCCACGCTCTACGGCCTGCTCGCCGCCCGCACGCCCTCCCCGGTGGTCGAACTCAACCGCGCGGTCGCGGTGTCGATGGCACAGGGACCCGAACCGGCCCTGCGGATCGTGGAGCCGCTGACCGCCGAACCCGCCCTGCGCGACTACCACCTGCTGCCGAGCGTGCGGGGGGACCTGCTGCTGCGGCTGGGGCGCGGAGCGGAGGCGCGCGCGGAGTTCGCCCGCGCGGCGGACCTGACCCGCAACGAACGCGAACGGGACCTGCTGCTCCGCCGGGCGGCGGAGTGCGGGTGAGCGCGGGGCACCGGGCACCGACCGCGGTCGCCCCCCGTCCCCGTGCGCCGGGCGTCACCCCGTCCGGTGGCCCAGCAGCATCGTCGGGGCCCCCGCGACCCGGGTCAGGAACACGGTGGCCGCGTTCGGCCCGTGCTGCTTGGGGAGCACCTTGCGGCGCAGCTCCTCCGGCTCCACCGCCGACCCCCGCTTCTTCACGGTCAGGACCCCGACCTCCCGTTCCCGCAGCAGCGCCCTCAGCTTCTTGACGTTGAACGGCAGCCGGTCGGTGATCTCGTAGGCGGTGGCGTACGGGGTCGGGCGGAGTTCGTCGGAGGTCACGTAGGCGATCGTGGCGTCGAGCAGTCCGCCGTCGAGCGGGTCGGCGACCTCGGCGACCAGGTGGGCGCGGATGACGGCGCCGTCGGGCTCGTACAGGTAGCGGCCGACGGGGCGGACCGGGGGGTCCGGCAGGCCCCGGCCGAGCAGGGTGCGCGGGCCGGGCAGCAGGGTGGCGCGGACCGCCCCCGGCTCGGTGCCGAACCACAGCACCGCTTCCTTCACGTCCCCGCCGTCCGAGATCCACTCGGCCTCGGCCCCGGCGGGAACGGCCTCGTGCGGGATGCCCGGGGCGACCTTCAGGGCGGCCCACCGGGCGGTCGACGCCGCGCCCACCGCCCAGGACAGCGGCGGCGAGTACGCCTCGGGGTCGAAGATCCGGCCCCGGCCGCCGCGCCGCGCCGGGTCGACGAACACGGCGTCGTACCCGGCCGTGTCGACCTCCGTGACGTCCGCCTCCCGCACCTCGACGAGTCCGGCGAGGCCGAGCGCGTCCGCGTTCGCCCGGGCCACCGCCGCCGTCACCGGGTCGCGGTCCACCGCCAGCACCCGGATCCCGGCCCGCGCGAACGCGACGGCGTCCCCGCCGATCCCGCAGCACAGGTCGGCCACGGAGGTCACACCCAGCTCCCTCAGCCGCCGCGCCCGGTACGCCGCCACGCTCGCCCGGGTCGACTGCTCGACCCCGTTCGGCGTGAAGAACATCAGCCCGGCGTCCCCGGCCCCGAACTTCGCCGCCGCCCGCTGCCGCAGCCGCGCCTGCCCGAGCGCCGCCGACACCAGTGCGGCGGGGTGCGCGCGGCGCAGCCGGGTGGCGACGGCGAGCTCGTCGGCCGGGTCGGTGTCGCGCACCTCGTCGAGGAGGGCACGGCCTTCGGGGGTGAGGAGGAGAGCCAGGTCGTTCACCGGCTCATTGTGGGCCAGTCGGTGGACGGTCCGCTCGCGGCGGCGGTGTCGCCCGGAACGCGCGCGGGCGGCCTGCGAGGATCCGGCACCATGCGAACGGTAGGACAAAAATACAAAAGTCGGTCATCTGCGGCGGTACGGAGTGGCCTCGCCGTACTCGCCGCCGCGGCCCTCGCCGCCGGCTGCGCGTCGGGCACCGGTCCCGACGTACCGCCGGCGCCCGGCCAGCAGGGCGCCAAGGAGGCGGCCGAGGTGCGCGCCGCGCAGCAGGCGGCCAGAGTCGCCGCGGCGAAGCGGTGGGGCCTGAAGAAGGTCCCGCTGACGCCCCCGCCGCCCCCCGCGGTGAAACCCAGGATCACCACACGTGAGGGCTTCGAGGTCGACGGCCACCGGGAATCGAACCTCCCGCCGGTCTTCACCACCATCCCCACCCGGCACAAGGTCGTCTTCCTCACCATCGACGACGGAGCCGAGAAGGACCCGGCGTTCCTGCGGATGATGAGCCAGCTGAAGGTCCCGTACACCGCCTTCCTCAGCGACTACCTGGTCAGGGAGGACTACGGCTACTTCGCGAAGATGCGGGACGCGGGCGTCGGGCTCAACAACCACACCCTGAGCCACCCCTACCTGCCGGGGCTGTCGTACGCCCGCCAGAAGCGCGAGATCTGCGGCATGCAGCACGTGATCGAGCGGCGCTACGGCAAGCGGCCCACGCTCTTCCGGCCGCCCTTCGGCAACTACGACCGGGACACCCTGCGCGCGGCGAAGGCCTGCGGCATCAGGTACGCCCCCCTGTGGAACGAGGAGGTCTTCGTCGACCGCTGGGAGTACCGGGAGTGGGACCGGAAGATCCGCCCCGGCGACATCGTGCTCAGCCACTTCCGGGGCCGGGAGGACTGGAAGGGCACGATGCCGGACATGATCCGCCGGTTCCTGAACAAGGTCACGGCCGAGGGCTACGCCGTGGCCCGCCTGGAGGACTACCTGTGAGGTGGCGGCGGTGGCCACTGGCGGGGACACTCGTGGCCGCCGTCCTGCTGACCGGCTGCGCCCGGTCGGCCGGCCCCGCCGAGCCCGTCGAACGGCCCGGGGGGACGGCGGCCGGGCGGGCGGGCTCCCCCGTGCCGGACGGGGCCGGGAAGCCCGCGTACCGCCGCTGGGGCCTGACGGCCCCGCTGCCGTCCGCCCCGGAGCCGCCCGCCCGGTCCCCGGTGACGCGAGCGGCGGGTCCGGGCGCGCTGCCCGTGGTGCGCCGCGTACCCACCACCGACCGGGTCGTCTTCCTGACCTACGACGACGGCGCCGAACGGGACCCGCGGTTCGTCGACATGGTCCGCGAACTGCGGCTCCCGGTCAGCATGTTCCTCACGGACAGTGTCGTCGGGCCGGGGTACGGGCACTTCGCGCGCCTCCAGGCGGTCGGCGCGAGCATCCAGAACCACACCCTCGACCACCCCGCCCTGCGCGGCCTGCCGTACGCCGGCCAGCGCGCCGAGATCTGCGGCCAGCAGGACAAACTCCGGTCCCGTTTCGGCATCCGCCCCCGCCTCTTCCGCCCTCCCTACGGCACGTACGACACGACGACCCTGCGCGCCGCCGCCGACTGCGGTGTCTCGGCGGTCGTCCTGTGGCGGGCGTCCGTGGAGGGCGACGGGCTGACCTTCGCGGAGGGGGAGAACCGGCTGCGCCCGGGCGACATCGTGGCGCTGGCGTCACGGGAGCCGACGGGCCCGTCCCTGCGGGACCGGACGACAGCCTTGCTGCGGGAGATCCAGGGCCGGGGGCTGACGGTGGGGCGGCTCGAGGACTACCTGTGACCCGCGGGACCGTGCGGGCCCGCCGCCCGAGGGCCGGCCGGGCCCGCACGGTCCCGCGGGTCCACGCCAGGGCCGCCGGTGCCAGAAGCGGGAGCGGCAGCCCGGTCGGCACCTGAGCCGCGGGCCCGTGCGGGGAGGACAGCCGCCGGCCCGAGCGGCATCGGTGCGCCCGAGCGGGCCGCCGTCACCGTCGCGTGGCCGCCCCGCGCCGGGAGCAGGCCGATCGCGGCCCGCAGGCGGCCTCCGCCCGCACCGGTCCCGCGACCCGGGCGGACACCGCCCGCCTCGGCCGGCCGGTCGGTGGCGCCGACCGGGGACGCCACCGCCGACGACGGACGGGGCGGAGCGGGGAGCGCGCAGTGGCAGGGGGAGGCGGTGCGGGCGCCGCGCAGCCGGGCCGGGCGGTCCCGGCGCGTCCACGCGTGGGGGTGAAGCCGTTCAGGCCGGAACGGGTTCCGGTGGCGGCAGCCCCGGGGCCACCGCCCCGGGGCTGCGCCAGGGCATCGCGCCCGGGAGGTGACCGGGAAATCCGCCGACGCGCCGCCGGCGATTGGCACTCCGCTTGACCGAGTGCTAATCGCGGTCATAGTCTCAGGTCTGGCACTCCCCCCGGGAGAGTGCCAACTAGCGACGGGCAGGTCCGGCACCCGCGACGACGGATCCACCTGGTCGCCACCTCAGACAGTCAACCCCGTGATCTCCGAAGGGGGAGGTCGGATCGTGACGACCACCAGCTCCAAGGTTGCCATCAAGCCGCTCGAGGACCGCATTGTGGTCCAGCCGCTCGACGCCGAGCAGACCACCGCCTCTGGCCTGGTCATCCCGGACACGGCGAAGGAGAAGCCCCAGGAGGGCGTCGTCCTGGCCGTCGGTCCGGGCCGCTTCGAGAACGGCGAGCGCCTGCCGCTCGACGTCAAGACCGGCGACATCGTGCTGTACAGCAAGTACGGCGGCACCGAGGTGAAGTACAACGGCGAGGAGTACCTCGTCCTCTCGGCTCGCGACGTGCTCGCGATCATCGAGAAGTAGTTCACCCCGCTTCCTCGCGAAGCAATTGCTTTGAGCTGCGCCCCTGGCCCCCCGCGATCACTACTGAGCCGGGCGCCGGGGGCGCGGTCAATTTCACCTAGATTTCCGAGAGGGCTCACGCTCCCATGGCGAAGATCCTGAAGTTCGACGAGGACGCCCGTCGCGCCCTCGAGCGCGGCGTCAACAAGCTCGCCGACACGGTCAAGGTGACGATCGGCCCCAAGGGCCGCAACGTCGTCATCGACAAGAAGTTCGGCGCCCCCACCATCACCAACGACGGCGTCACCATCGCCCGCGAGGTCGAGCTCGACGACCCGTACGAGAACCTCGGCGCCCAGCTGGTGAAGGAGGTGGCGACCAAGACCAACGACATCGCGGGTGACGGCACCACCACCGCCACCGTGCTCGCCCAGGCGCTGGTGCGCGAGGGCCTGCGCAACGTCGCCGCGGGTGCCTCCCCGGCCGCCCTGAAGAAGGGCATCGACGCCGCGGTCAAGGCGATCTCCGAGGAGCTCCTCGCGACCGCCCGTCCGATCGACGAGAAGTCCGACATCGCCGCCGTCGCCGGTCTGTCCGCCCAGGACAGCCAGGTCGGCGAGCTCATCGCCGAGGCGATGGACAAGGTCGGCAAGGACGGTGTCATCACCGTCGAGGAGTCCAACACCTTCGGTCTGGAGCTGGACTTCACCGAGGGCATGGCCTTCGACAAGGGCTACCTGTCGCCGTACTTCGTGACGGACCAGGAGCGCATGGAGGCCGTCCTCGACGAGCCGTACATCCTGATCAACCAGGGCAAGATCTCCTCGATCGCCGACCTGCTGCCGCTGCTGGAGAAGGTCATCCAGACCAACTCCTCCAAGCCGCTCCTGATCATCGCCGAGGACGTCGAGGGCGAGGCCCTGTCGACCCTGGTCGTGAACAAGATCCGCGGCACCTTCAACGCGGTCGCGGTCAAGGCCCCCGGCTTCGGTGACCGCCGCAAGGCGATGCTCCAGGACCTGGCGATCCTCACCGGCGCCACGGTCGTCTCCGAGGAGGTCGGCCTCAAGCTCGACCAGGTCGGCCTGGACGTGCTGGGCTCCGCCCGCCGTGTCACGGTCACCAAGGACGACACGACCGTCGTCGACGGCGCCGGCGACTCGGCGGACGTCACGGGCCGCGTCGCCCAGATCAAGGCCGAGATCGAGAACACGGACTCCGACTGGGACCGCGAGAAGCTCCAGGAGCGCCTCGCGAAGCTGGCCGGCGGCGTGTGCGTGATCAAGGTCGGCGCCGCCACCGAGGTGGAGCTCAAGGAGAAGAAGCACCGTCTGGAGGACGCCATCTCCGCGACCCGCGCCGCGGTCGAGGAGGGCATCGTCTCCGGTGGTGGCTCCGCGCTCGTCCACGCCGCCAAGGTCCTCGAGGGCAACCTCGACAAGACCGGCGACGAGGCCACCGGTGTCGCCGTCGTCCGCCGCGCGGTCGTCGAGCCGCTGCGCTGGATCGCCGAGAACGCCGGCCTGGAGGGTTACGTCATCACCGCCAAGGTCGCCGAGCTCGACGCGGGCCAGGGCTTCAACGCCGCCACCGGCGAGTACGGCGACCTGGTCAAGGCCGGCGTCATCGACCCGGTCAAGGTCACCCGCTCCGCCCTGGAGAACGCCGCCTCCATCGCCTCCCTCCTCCTGACGACCGAGACCCTGGTCGTCGAGAAGAAGGAAGAGGAAGAGCCGGCCGCCGGTGGCCACGGCCACAGCCACTCCCACTGAGCGACCTCCCACCGAGCGACCCGCTCGCGCAAAGGGCCCCGATCCGCACCCGAGTGCCGGACCGGGGCCCTTCCCCTTCGCGGGTCATTCCCCCAGTACCCCCAGCTGCTCCAGCAGCCCGGCCCGGTCGTACTGCCACCAGCCCTCGCAGATCCGCCCGTCCCGGAACCGGTGCCAGGTCATGCCGGTCATGGTGACCTCCTGACCGGTGGCCGCGATCCCCAGGAAGTCGCCCTGGTGCCGGCCGGTCCAGGTCCAGCGGGTGCACACCCGCCCGTCCTGCGCGACCTGGTCGTCGACACGGAAGGCGAAGTCGAAGGCCCGCCGCCATCCCGCGTACTCCTCCTGCGCCCCCCGCAGTCCCAGATCCGCGGGATGCGCCGGATCGTGGTCGACGTAGTCGTCGGAGAACCGCTCGAACAGCAGCCCCGGCTCACCGCGCCCGGCCAGCTCGAAGAACTCCCGCGCCAGGTCCGGATCGAGCTGCTCGTCCCGCACCACGTCCAGGTCGGTGAACGTCGGCTCGGCGTCGCACAGGGCGACCATGTCCTGGAAGATCCGGTCGGTCTCCGGCAGCCCGGAGTTGCGCATCGCCTCCTCGTACGACGGGAACTCCACGATCTCGATGAAGTGCGACGCGTCCGCGCGGTCCTTGCCCACCACCGCGTGCGTCGCGGTCCGCTTCCCCTTGGTCTGCTCGACCCATGTGTCCAACAGCCGGTTCATCTCGTCGAACCGGCTGGTCCTGCACTCGATGAGCTGTACGAACGTCATGACACCGCCTCCGTCCCCCCTGGGCGCGGTCAGGTCCCCCCATTCTCCCACCGGAGACGTGAGGCCACCCCTTTCCTACTGAGGCCCGTACTTGCGCCCCGTCCGCGACGAGATCCCGCCCAGCAGCGACCGCGGCGCGACCTTCGCCAGCCCCATCAGCGCCTTGTACCGCGGATCCGGAATGGACACCGTCCTGCCGCGCGCCAGATCCGCCAGCGCCGCCGCCACCAGCTTGTCCGCGTCCAGCCACATCCAGTCCGGGATGTTGTCCGTGCCCATCCCGGCCCGCTGATGGAACTCGGTGCGTACGAACCCGGGGCACAGCGCCATCAGCCGCACCCCACTGCCCGCCAGGTCCTTCGCCGCGCCCTGCGTGAACTGCACGACCCACGCCTTCGACGCCCCGTACGTTCCGCGCGGCAGGAAGGCCGCCACCGAGGCGACGTTGACGACACCGCCGCGCCCCCGCTCCCGCATCGCCTCGGCCGCCGCCGACGTCAGCCGCAGCACCGCCTCGCAGTGCACCTTGAGCATGGTCAGCTCGTCGGCCATGGGAACGTCGAGATAGCGGCCCTTGTTGCCGAAGCCCGCGTTGTTGATCAGCAGGTCGACGGGGTTCCTGCGGTCGCCGAGCCGGGCGGCCACCGCTTCGATGCCGTCGTCCGTCGCCAGGTCGGCGGTGACCACCTCCGCCTCGATGCCGTGCCGGTCGTGCAGTTCGGTCGCCTGGTCCCGCAGCCGCTTGGTGTCGCGGGCGACCAGGACGAGGTTGTGCCCGTCCGCTGCCAGCCGCCGTGCGAACGCGGCACCGATGCCCGCGGTCGATCCCGTGATGAGAGCCGTTGTCATGGCGCAAGGTTAGTGACCGGGACCGCGCCCGTCCGCACCGCGCACAAGCCCTCCACCATCGGCGCAGCCGCCGGGGACGGCGGCCCCCGCGGGCGCTCAGCGGACTCCGTGTTCCGCCACGTACCTCAGCGCCGACTCCCGCAGCTCCGGGTGCAGCGCCCCGCCCGCCGCCAGCAGCCGCGGCTGTAGTTCACGCCCGGTCGTGACGGCCCGGAACGCCAGGGCCACCGTCACGTCGTGCTCGGGACGGTGGACGATCTCGACGGGATCCCCGGCACGGATCTCACCCGGTTCGACCACCCGCAGATACGCGCCCGACGCTCCCCTGCGGGTGAACCGCTTCACCCACTGCCGTTCACCCATGTGGCCCTGGAAGGTGCGGCACGGTATCCGCCCGCTGCTGACCTCCAGCACCACCTCGGACCCGATGCGCCAGCGCTCGCCGATCAGCGCGCCGGAGACGTCGATGCCCAGGGTGGTGAGGTTCTCCCCGAAGACGCCGTTCGCCAGCGGGCGCCCCAGCTCGCGCTCCCAGTCGTCCAGGTCCTCGCGGGCCACCGCGTACACGGCCTGGTCGTCACCGCCGTGATGCCGCCGCTCGCACACCGCGTCCCCGGCCAGTCCGCTTCCGCCGACGCCCTTGGGGCCGGGGGCCGCCACCCGCACGGGCCCCTCGGCCGGCCGTTTGTCGATGCCGGTCACGCCCTCCGGGTGGTCCGTGTACGGAACGGCCTTCGCGCGGCCCACATTCACCGACAGCAGCTTCATGACGGCACGGTACGAGGCGGACCGGCAAAGCGTCGACGCATTATCCGGCACCGTCCCCAAGGCCCGCTTATGCTCGGTGGCGTGATCGAGGCCCGTCATCTCCGCGTGCTGCGCGCCGTCGCCGCCACCGGCTCCTTCTCGGCGGCGGGACGCGAACTGGGCTGCACCCAGCCCGCCGTCAGCCAGCAGATGAAGGCCCTGGAGGCGTCCGTGGGCACCCCCCTGCTGATCCGCACCGGACGTGAGATGCGGCTGACCCAGGCCGGCGAGGCCCTCGTACGGCACGCCGCCGGGATCCTCTCCGGGCTGACCGCGGCCGAGGAGGAGGTCGCCGCCATCGCGGGCCTGCGCGCGGGCCGGGTCCGGCTCGTCTCCTTCCCCAGCGGCAGCTCCACGCTCGTCCCCGCCGCCCTCGCCGCCCTGCGCGCCGAACACCCGGGCACCCGTGTCTCGCTGGAGGAGGCCGAGCCGCCCCGGTCCGTCGAACTCCTGCGCGAGGGTGACTGCGATGTGGCCCTCGCCTTCCGCTACGAGGGCGCGGCGGGCGCCGAGGAGTGGGACGACCTCGTCGTGCGGCCCCTGCTGACGGACCGTCTGGTCGCCCTCGTCCCCGAACGGCACCGCCTCGCGCGCGCGTCGTCCGTCGCCATCGGGGAACTCGCCCGGGAGCCGTGGATCGCGGGCTGCCCGCGCTGTCGCGGGCAACTGGTGGAGGTGTGCGAGGGCGCCGGCTTCACGCCCCGCATCGACTTCGCGACCGACGACTATCCGGCGGTGGTGGGCCTGGTGGGCGCCGGCCTCGGGGTCGCCGTCCTGCCCCAGCTCGCCGTCGAGTCCGTACGGCCCCGGGGCGCGCGCACGGTGACCCTGGAACCGGCGGTGCGCCGGGAGATCGTCGCCCTCACGCTGCCCGACCTGGCGCAGGTGCCGGCGGTGGCGGCGACGCTGGACCAGCTGACGCTGGCCGCGGCCCGCTGACGACGGTCCGTCCGCAGCGCCTGCCGTCGACCGCCGGAAGAACCCGCCGGAAAAAACAAGGGCACGCCTACGCGTGCCCGCCTTGCAGAAACGTTCCTTCAGCTGTTCGAAGCGGTGTCACCACCGCCGGCCGACGCCGACACCAGCCGGTGGCGCGCCCGCCCCATGAGTTCCTCGCGCTCGTCCTCGGTCAGCCCGCCCCAGACGCCGTACGGCTCCCTCACCGCCAGCGCGTGCGCCGCGCACTGCGCACGCACCGGGCACCTCATGCAGACCTCCTTGGCCGAGTTCTCACGAGCGCTCCGGGCCGCCCCGCGCTCGCCCTCCGGATGAAAGAAGAGCGAGCTGTCCACCCCGCGGCAGGCGGCCAGGAGCTGCCAGTCCCACAGGTCCGCGTTCGGTCCGGGAAGGCGGGAGAAATCTGCCATTGCGTGACCCCTTGTCGCCGTTCTGGGCGGATACGGTGTCCACGACCGTACATCTACGATCTAAGGAGATGAAAATATGACTCATTGCGAATCTAGCTCCAGACACCGGCAAATAGGAAGAAATGCGGCTGAATGGGGCACGCCTTGTAATGAAAGGCCGCCGGTGCGCCGCGCATGTCTGCACCGTGTCCGAGCCCTCACGTAGAGTGCCGAAGATGGCACACGGCCCCGTAACTCTTTCGAGTGACCGTCGTTGAGAGTGCGGAGGCGGTTGGAAACACAAGCGCTCGGGCAGGCGTCCGAGACGGTCGACCGCACAGGTGACGATTTCGTACCAGCCTGGAGGCTCAAGGTGACGTGCATCAGCTGCGGAGGACGGTCATGACATCCGTCCTCGTCTGCGACGACTCCCCGCTTGCCCGAGAGGCGCTCCGCCGCGCGGTCGCGACCGTGCCCGGCGTCGAGCGCGTGACGACCGCGGCCAACGGCGAGGAAGTCCTCCGCCGCTGGGGCGCCGACCGTTCGGACCTGATTCTGATGGACGTACGCATGCCCGGACTGGGCGGCGTCGAGACCGTCCGGCGGCTGCTGTCCGCCGACCCGGGGGCGCGCATCATCATGCTCACCGTCGCCGAGGACCTCGACGGCGTGGCCCTCGCGGTCGCCGCCGGCGCCCGCGGCTACCTGCACAAGGACGCCTCCCGCGCGGAACTGCGGGCGACCGTCACGCAGGCGCTCGCCGACCCGACCTGGCGGCTGGCTCCCCGTCGGCTGCGCTCCGCCGAGATGGGCGCCGCGCCCACGCTCACCGCGCGTGAGATCCAGGTCCTCGAAGGCATGAGCCACGGCCGCTCCAACGCGGAGATCGGCCGTGAGCTGTTCCTCTCCGAGGACACCGTCAAGACACACGCCCGGCGGCTGTTCAAGAAGCTGGGCGCCTCGGACCGGGCCCACGCCGTGGCGCTCGGTTTCCGGTGGGGCCTGGTGCGCTGAGCGGGGGCGCGTGGGCCGAAGCGGGGATACGGGCATCCCCGTCCGCCACGAGGCGGGCGGGGCCGGGACAGCCGGGGGAAGGTGGGGCGCGCCCCCGCACCGCCCGGCGCGCGCTCGCCGCACCGGTTGCAGATCCCGGTCGTTGCCCCGCCACTCCCGGCTCCGCCGGAGCGCGGGGACTCCCGTCGAGGGCCGCTGCCCGGCCCGCCGGGAGCATGTGCCGGCTGCGGCGCCGGACGCCGGGGCCGTACCCGTACCTCCCCGGAGGCGCTCGGTGAAAGGGCCCGCCGGATGCCCGCTGCTGGTTTCGCCGCGGATGCCGCATCCTTGAGGTGTGGAGTTCCTCGGGGACGAGTCGGACGAGCGGGAGGGGAGGGCGCGAGGAATGAGTTCCGGCGCACCTGCTCATAACGCTTCGGTGCACAACGACCAGCGCGATGCCACGGATCGCACGCCGTCAAGGCACCATGGATCGATGCGCGACGACGAGGCGGGCACGGCCCCGGGGGCGATCGGCGGGCTCGTCCACCGCGCCGTCGACGGGGACGAGCAGGCCACGCACGACCTGCTGGCTCATGTCCACCCCCTGGCCCTGCGCTACTGCCGTACCCGTCTGTCCCGGCTTCCGGGCGACGCCCGGCACTTCGTCGAGGACCTCGCCCAGGAGGTCTGCGTCGCGGTCCTGCTGGCCCTGCCGCGCTACAAGGACACCGGACGTCCGTTCGAGGCGTTCGTCTTCGCCATCGCCGCGCACAAGGTCGCCGACCTCCAGCGGGCGGCGATGCGGCACCCCGGCTCGACGGCCGTCCCCTCGGACGAGATGCCCGAGCGGCCGGACGACTCCCTCGGCCCGGAGGAGCGGGCGCTGCTGAGCAGCGACGCCGAATGGGCCAAGAAACTGCTGGCCAACCTGCCCGAGAACCAGCGCGAGCTGCTGCTGCTGCGGATCGCGGTGGGCTTGACGGCGGAGGAGACGGGGCAGATGTTGGGAATGTCACCCGGTGCGGTCCGTGTGGCCCAGCACCGGGCGCTGAGCAGGCTGCGGGCGCTGGCGGAGCAGTAGGACCCGGTGAACAGGCGCCGCGGCGCTCACGTACGAACATCTGAAGCCCCGGGACGCCCGGAGCGACCCGGAACCGTGGAATTCGGGACCTTCGCTTCCCGTTAGCATGGACATCCGCACCGATCAAGGCCATTTGGGGAAGGTGTCATGACTGCCAACGTCGACGGAGTGCCCGGAAAATTCGCGACGCTCGGGCTGACCTACGACGACGTGCTGCTGCTGCCGGGCCCGTCGGACATGGCGCCCGACGCGATCGACACCGCCTCGTACGTCTCCAAGAACGTGCGGGTCAACATCCCGCTCCTGTCCGCCGCCATGGACAAGGTCACCGAGTCGCGCATGGCCATCGCGATGGCCCGCCAGGGCGGCGTCGGTGTGCTGCACCGCAACCTGTCCATCGAGGACCAGGCCAACCAGGTCGACCTGGTGAAGCGCTCCGAGTCGGGCATGGTCGCCGATCCGATCACGATCCACCCGGACGCCACGCTCGGCGAGGCCGACGCGCTGTGCGCCAAGTTCCGCATCAGCGGCGTTCCGGTCACCGACGGCGAGAAGAAGCTGCTCGGCATCGTCACCAACCGCGACATGGCCTTCGAGACGGACCGCTCCCGCCGGGTGCGCGAGGTCATGACGCCGATGCCGTTGGTCACCGGCAAGGTCGGCATCTCCGGCGCGGAAGCCATGGAGCTGCTGCGCAAGCACAAGATCGAGAAGCTTCCGCTGGTCGACGACGCGGGCGCCCTCAAGGGCCTGATCACCGTCAAGGACTTCGTCAAGGCGGAGAAGTACCCGCACGCCGCGAAGGACGGCGAGGGCCGGCTCCTCGTCGGCGCCGCGGTCGGCGTGGCCGGTGACGCCTTCGAGCGCGCCCAGGCCCTGATCGAGGCGGGCGTCGACTTCATCGTCGTCGACACCGCGCACGGTCACTCCCGGCTGGTCGGCGACATGGTCGCCAAGATCAAGTCGAACGCCCTGGGCGTCGACGTGATCGGCGGCAACATCGCGACACGCGAGGGCGCCCAGGCGCTCATCGACGCCGGTGTGGACGGCATCAAGGTCGGTGTCGGCCCCGGTTCCATCTGTACGACGCGGGTGGTCGCCGGCATCGGCGTCCCGCAGGTGACGGCCATCTACGAGGCCTCGCTCGCCGCCAAGGAGGCCGGCATCCCGGTCATCGGCGACGGCGGTCTGCAGTACTCCGGCGACATCGCCAAGGCCCTGGTCGCGGGCGCCGACACGGTGATGCTCGGCTCGCTGCTCGCGGGCTGCGAGGAGTCCCCGGGCGAGCTGATGTTCATCAACGGCAAGCAGTTCAAGTCGTACCGCGGCATGGGCTCCCTCGGTGCCATGCAGTCCCGCGGCGACCGCAAGTCCTTCTCCAAGGACCGCTACTTCCAGGAGGGCGTCGCCTCCGACGAGCAGCTGGTCCCCGAGGGCATCGAGGGCCAGGTGCCCTACCGCGGTCCGCTCTCCTCGGTCGTCCACCAGCTGGTCGGCGGCCTGCGCCAGTCCATGTTCTACGTCGGCGGCCGGACGGTCCCGGAGCTGCAGGCAGGTGGCCGCTTCGTGCGGATCACCTCGGCGGGTCTCAAGGAGAGCCACCCGCACGACATCCAGATGACGGTCGAGGCGCCGAACTACAGCCGTAAGTGACGCGCACGCGCGCGTGCAGTGCGCCGAGGGCGGTCCCGCAGCATCCGGGGCCGCCCTTGTCGTACCCGTCGGCGATACTGGAAGACGCTGAAACGCATCAGGGAAAGGCCACACACGTGACTGAGATCGAGATCGGGCGCGGCAAGCGCGGCCGCCGGGCGTACGCCTTCGACGACATCGCCGTCGTCCCCAGCCGCCGTACGCGGGACCCGAAGGAGGTCTCGATCGCCTGGCAGATCGACGCCTACCGTTTCGAGCTGCCGTTCCTGGCCGCTCCCATGGACTCGGTCGTCTCCCCGGCCACCGCGATCCGCATCGGCGAGCTCGGCGGTCTCGGGGTGCTGAACCTCGAAGGCCTGTGGACACGGCACGAGGACCCGCAGCCGCTGCTGGACGAGATCGTCGGCCTGCCGGTCGAGGCCGCGACCCGCCGCCTCCAGGAGATCTACGCCGCTCCCATCAAGGAGGAACTGATCGGGCAGCGCCTCAAGGAGGTGCGTGACTCGGGCGTCGTCACCGCCGCCGCGCTCTCCCCGCAGCGCACCGCCGAGTTCTCCAAGGTGGTCGTGGACGCGGGCGTGGACATCTTCGTCATCCGCGGCACCACGGTCTCGGCGGAGCACGTCTCCGGTTCGCACGAGCCGCTGAACCTGAAGCAGTTCATCTACGAGCTCGACGTCCCGGTGATCGTCGGCGGCTGTGCCACGTACACCGCGGCCCTGCACCTGATGCGCACCGGCGCGGCGGGCGTCCTGGTCGGCTTCGGCGGCGGCGCGGCGCACACCACGCGCAACGTGCTGGGCATCCAGGTACCGATGGCCACCGCGGTCGCCGACGTGGCCGCGGCCCGCCGCGACTACATGGACGAGTCCGGCGGCCGGTACGTGCACGTGATCGCGGACGGCGGCGTCGGCTGGTCCGGCGACCTGCCCAAGGCGATCGCCTGCGGTGCGGACGCGGTGATGATGGGCTCCCCGCTCGCGCGCGCGACCGACGCGCCGGGCCGGGGCCACCACTGGGGCATGGAGGCCGTCAACGAGGAGCTGCCGCGCGGCAAGAAGGTCGACCTCGGCACGGTCGGCACCATCGAGGAGGTGCTCGCGGGCCCGTCCCACACCCCGGACGGCTCGATGAACTTCTTCGGCGCCCTGCGCCGCGCCATGGCCACCACCGGCTACAGCGAGCTCAAGGAGTTCCAGCGCGTCGAGGTGACCGTCGCGGACTCCGTGCACCGGCGCTAGTTGGACGGTACGACGCGGAGGGGCCGCCCACCTGACGGTGGGCGGCCCCTTCCCGGTACGTACCCGGCGCAGCGGGCACGCGGCGGGCACGTGCTTACGCGGCGGCCTTCTTGGCGCCGGAGAACGCGGCGAACGCGCCGATGCCGAGGAACAGGAAGGTCATCACGTCGGCCTCCTCGCTCCAGCTCTTGGTCACCAGGTCGAAGTAGTCCGTGAGGATGGTCGTCACGGACATGCCGCTGTCGTCGGCGCCGATCATCGCGATGCCGAGGAGCTGGCCCGCGTAGACGGCTCCCAGGGACAGGGCCGCGCTCACCACGGGCAACACCGGGTGGGAGCCGCCGAGCTTGCCCGCGGCGAAGCCGATGAGGAAGCCGACGCCGACGGCCGCGTAGCCGATCTCGTACTCGGTGGCGCCGACGATGGCGCCGTAGATGCCGGCCGTCACCAGGGCGGCGACGACGGCGACGACCAGGCCGAGAGCGACGTTGCTGCCGGCCTGGGCGGGCGGCGCCGGGGCGAACGGTGCCGGGGGAGGGGGCACGGCGCCCGGGTGCTGGGCGTACGGATTGCCGCCGTCGGTGGGCTGCGGCGCGGCGCCGGGCTGCTGGGCGTACGGGTTGCCCTCGGCGGGCTGCGGCGGTGGCGTTGACTGAGCCATGACAGAAATCCCCCCACGTCCCTCGCGGGACCGGTGACGAGCGGTGTGGTGTGCGCACGAACGTGCGACGGAACCCGCGCACGCATGTGCGACGAGTCGCCGAAGAGTAGCAGGCACCCCTGCCCGGTTCACCCGGAAATTCGCCCTCAGATCCGGTGGGCCGCCCCGGTCGGCGTGGCCCCTCGCGTGTCCAGCAGCAGCTGGGCCTTCACCGACAGGCCCTGGAGGTCGTACGTGCGGTGCTGCTGGAGCAGGATCGTCAGATCGGCGTCCGCGGCGGCCTCGTAGAGCGAGTCCGCGCGCGGGACCGGGCGGTCCAGGACGCTCCAGGACGGGACGTGCGGGTCGTGGTAGCTGACGGCGGCGCCCAGCTCCATCAGCCGGACGGCGATCTCCTGGGCGGGGGTGGCCTGCTGGTCGGCGAGGTCGGGCTTGTAGGTGACGCCGAGCAGCAGGACGCGGGCGCCGCGCGCCGACTTGCCGTGCTCGTTGAGGAGGGTCGCGGCGCGCTGGATGACGTACCGGGGCATCTGACTGTTGACCTGCTGGGCCAGTTCCACCATGCGCAGGGTACGGCCGGAGCCGCTGCCGGCCAGGTCCTGGGGGACGGTGTGGCCGCCGACGCCGGGACCGGGGCGGAAGGCCTGGAAGCCGAACGGCTTGGTCTCGGCGCAGCGGATGACGTCCCACAGGTCGACGCCCAGGTCGTGGCAGAGGACCGCCATCTCGTTGACGAGGGCGATGTTGACGTGGCGGTAGTTGCTCTCCAGGAGCTGCACGGTCTCCGCCTCGCGCGGTCCACGCGCGCGTACCACCTTGTCGGTGAGACGGCCGTAGAAGGCGGCGGCCGACTCGGTGCAGGCGGGGGTGAGCCCGCCGATCACCTTGGGTGTGTTGGCGGGCGTGAAGTCGCGGTTGCCGGGGTCGACCCGGCTGGGCGAGTAGGCGAGGTGGAAGTCGCGGCCCGCGCGCAGTCCGGAACCCTCCTCGAGCAGTGGACGCAGGAAGTCCTCCGTCGTCCCCGGCCGCACGGGTGACTCCAGGATCACCGTGGTGTGCGGGCGCAGGTGTGCGGCCAGGGTGCGGGCGGCCGTCTCCACCTGGCTCAGGTCCAGTCCGCCGTCCGCGGCCCGTGGGGTGGGGGCGCAGATGACGGCGGTGCGCACCCGGCCGAGTCCGGCGGGGCCGGTGGCGTGCCGGAAGCCCCCCGAGAGCATCCGGCGCAGTTCGGCGGGGCTGAGGGAGCCGGGCTCGGGTCCGGTCGGGTAGCCCAGGGTGGCGATGCCGGCGGCGACGGCGGCCTGGGCCAGGGGCAGTCCGTAGGGGCCGAGTCCGATCACGGCGAGATCTGCGGGCATGACGTGGGCCGTCCTTCCCAGTAACCGAAGCGGGACAGGTGCGCAAGCCCGGTGGACAGGATGGGCGAGCGCAATGTCAGACTAGGAGTAAATATGACCGTTATGCGGGATTGGTTCCGTGTGTCTTCTGGTCGGTCCGTGCGGGTGCGACCGGCACTCCGTGAAGGTTGTCCACAGGCTCGGGCCCGTGGTGGCTGAACTTGGGCAAGCCGGTCAGAATTTGGGCATGGGGGATACGGACCGGGCCACTCCTCACGGGTGACACCGGCACGACCGACAGCGGAGGCAGTGGTGAGGACAGCGACACTGGGACCGGCGCAACGCGCCGAGTCACTCGCATCAATGGCCGAGCGTGAACTGGACGTGCTGGTGGTGGGAGCGGGCGTGGTCGGCGCGGGCACCGCCCTCGACGCCGTCACGAGAGGCCTGTCCACGGGCCTGGTCGAGGCGCGTGACTGGGCGTCCGGCACCTCCAGCAGGTCCAGCAAACTGATCCACGGCGGCCTGCGCTATCTGGAGATGCTCGACTTCGCGCTCGTCCGGGAGGCGCTGAAGGAACGCGGCCTGCTGCTGGAGCGGCTCGCGCCGCACCTGGTGAAGCCGGTGCCGTTCCTGTACCCGCTCCAGCACAAGGGCTGGGAGCGCCTGTACGCCGGCTCGGGCGTCGCGCTCTACGACGCGATGTCGATGGCCCGCGGGCACGGCCGGGGCCTGCCCGTGCACCGTCACCTGAGCCGCCGGCACGCCCTGCGGGTGGCGCCCGCGCTGAAGAAGGACGCGCTGGTGGGCGCGTTGCAGTACTACGACGCCCAGATGGACGACGCCCGCTTCGTGACCACGCTGGTGCGCACGGCGGCGGCGTACGGGGCCAGGACCGCCAACCGCGCGCGGGTGACCGGCTTCCTGCGCGAGGGCGAGCGGGTCGTCGGCGCCCGGGTGCAGGACGTCGACGCGGGCGGGGAGTACGAGATCCGCGCCAAGCAGGTCGTGAACGCGACAGGCGTGTGGACCGACGACACCCAGGCGATGGTGGGGGAGCGCGGCCAGTTCCACGTCCGGGCCTCCAAGGGCATCCACCTGGTCGTCCCGAAGGACCGCATCCACTCGTCGACCGGGCTGATCCTGCGCACCGAGAAGTCCGTGCTGTTCGTCATCCCGTGGGGCCGGCACTGGATCGTCGGTACGACCGACACCGACTGGGACCTCGACAAGGCGCACCCGGCCGCCTCCAGCGCCGACATCGACTACCTGCTGGAACACGTGAACTCGGTCCTCGCGGTCCCGCTGACCAGGGACGACGTCCAGGGCGTGTACGCGGGGCTGCGACCGTTGCTGGCCGGCGAGTCGGACGCCACCAGCAAGCTGTCGCGCGAGCACACCGTGGCCCATCCGGTGCCTGGGCTCGTCGTGGTGGCGGGCGGCAAGTACACGACGTACCGGGTGATGGCCAAGGACGCGGTGGACGAGGCCGTGCACGGCCTGGACATGCGGGTCGCGGAGTGCGTCACGGAGGACGTCCCGCTGATCGGCGCCGAGGGATACCGGGCGCTGTGGAACGCGCGGGCCCGGATCGCCGCCCGCACCGGGCTTCACGTGGTGCGTGTGGAGCACCTGCTGAACCGGTACGGCGTGATGGCGGAGGAGGTCCTCGGCCTGGTCGCCGTGGACAGCTCGCTGGGCGATCCCCTGCAGGGCTCCGAGGACTACCTGCGCGCCGAGGTGGTGTACGCCGCCTCCCACGAGGGCGCGCGGCACCTCGACGACGTGCTGACCCGGCGCACCCGCATCTCCATCGAGACCTTCGACCGGGGCACCCGCTGCGCCCGTGAGGCCGCCGAACTGATGGCACCGGTGCTCGGCTGGGACAAGGACCAGATCGAGCGCGAGGTCGAGCACTACGAGAAGCGGGTGGAGGCGGAACGGGAGTCGCAGCGGCAGCCCGACGACCTGACGGCGGACGCGGCGAGGCTGGGGGCGCCGGACATCGCGTCGTTCTGAGTCCTGGCGGGGCTGGCGAGAGGCGTGGGGCGGCTGAGTGTGGAGGGGGCTGCCTAATGTCGTGGGGCGGGCGAGCGTAGGGGACGGCTGAGCGTCGTGGGGCGGCCGAGTGTGCGGGGTTCCGGCGAGGGGCGTGGGGTGGCTGAGTGCGGGGCGGCTGAATGTGGTGGGGCGGCTGAGCGTCATGGGCGGCTGAGAGTGGGGCCGCGAATGGGCTGGGGCGGTCGGTCGAGGGTCGGGGGCGGCTGAGTGTCGTGGGGCCGCTGACGGTGGCGTGGCCCCGAACGGGCTGGGACGTGCCGAGGGTCGTGTGGCGGCTGAGCGCGGCGGGGCCCGCCGGATGTCGCGGGGCCGCCGAGCGTGATGGGGCGGCTGAACGGCTGGGTCGGCTGATGTCACTCGAACGGGTGTCGTGAGTCGGGATCTTCGTTCGGGAGCGGGTCGTTCTACGAGGTGCGGGGGCAGAACTCGGCGGCGAGCAGCGCCGGTTCGAGGCCGGGATCTGTGACCGCGTCCGTGTTCACCCGGAAGGTGAGGACACGACGACCGTCGACGGTGGCAGCGGTGCGCACGTAGCTGCCGGAGATCCGGCCGTTGTGCCCCCACACCGTGGTGCCGCACGGCAGCGTCACCGGGAACAGCCCCATGCCGTACGAGCCGTGTGCGGCGCGGGTGTCCAGCATCTCGCGCAGCCAGTGCGAGGGCAGGAGGCGTCCGCCGAGCAGGGCCGCGTAGAAGCGGTCCAGGTCGGCGAGCGTGGTCACCAGCTCACCCGCGGCTCCGGCCACCCGCGGGTCGAGCCGGGTGACATCGGTTCCGTCGGCGGCGTAGGCGGGGCCGTTCGGGGCGGGCAGGGCGGTACGGGATCCAGGGAAGGAGGTGCCCGTCAGACCCAGCGGAGCGATGACGCGGCGTCCGGCCTCGGTGGCGTACGAGTGGCCGGTGACCTGCTCGACGACCAGGCCGAGCAGCACGTAGTTGGTGTTGGAGTACGAGAAGCGGCCCGGGCGGTCAGGGGGGTGGGTGAGCGCGATGTCTACGGCCTGAACAGGGGTGACGGGTGTGAGGCCCCCGGTGTCCGCGGTGAAGTCGTACAGGCCGCTGGTGTGGGTGAGCAGGGCGCGCAGGGTCAGCGCGCGGCCGTCGTTGCCCGCTCCGCGCACCAGGCCGGGCAGATGCCGCTCCACGCTGTCGGACAACTCCAGCCGGTGCTCGGCGGCCAGTTGCAGGACGACCGTGGCGAGGAAGGTCTTGGTGACGCTGCCGGCCCGGAAGTGATCGGCGCGGGCGATGCCGTGGCCCGCCCGGGCGTACCGGGTACCGGTTTCCTCGCGGGCCAGTAGGGCCGCGGCGGGGGCACCACCCTGGCTGACCAGCAGCGGGAGGACCGCGTCGGAGGGCGGGACAGCGGGCGCCGAGGAGGCGGCCGGCGTCAGGACGAGGAGGGCCAGGGACACGGGCAGGACCAGCAGTGTCCGAAGCCGTGGCATCGCGAGGGCCCTCCCTTGTCGGGGCCCATCATGCAGGGGCGCGGAGGAGGGGGTGCGGGGGCCCCGGGAGTTACGGCTTTCGGGAGGAGTGGTCCCGGGAGCCATGGGCTTCGGGGGGTGGTGGTTGCGGGAGTTGTGGCTCTGGGAGCGGTGGTCCGTGGGGCCGCGGCTACGGAAGCGCTGGTGGTCTCCAGAGTTGTGGCTCGGCAGTGGTCTGGAGTCGCGGCTCCGGGGCAGTCGTCCTGGGTACGGTCCTGGGCGGGATGGTCCGGGCCGGATCATCCAGGGCGAGATGGTCCAGGGGATGACGGTCCGGGGGATGACGGTCCCGGGAATGACGGTCCGGGGAACGGCGGTTGGGCTGTCGCTCCCGGAGGTGGTGGTCCCCGGTGTGACGGCCTGGGAATGACGGCCCGGCGGATGGGGTGAGGCCGGGGCGGTAGGTCCGGGAGGGGGATGTCACGGGCCGCGCGACGGGCCCGGCGACCCCAGGGGCACCCTGGGCGTCGGGCACTTGTCGGGTGAGGGACAATGGAGGCTCTGTCAGGGCGGGTTGCATGAGGGGACGCATGTCGGAGGCGGAGCGGGCGGGGACATCCCGTCAGGACACTCGTCAGGACAACAGCGAGCGTCTTCTCGCCGGGCGGTACCGGTTGGGAGGGGTGCTCGGCCGCGGTGGCATGGGCACGGTGTGGCGTGCCGAGGACGAGACCCTGGGCCGCACGGTCGCCGTCAAGGAGCTGCGGTTCCCGACCAATATCGACGAGGAGGAGAAGCGCCGCCTGATCACGCGCACGCTGCGTGAGGCCAAGGCGATCGCGCGGATCCGCAACAACAGCGCGGTGACGGTCTTCGACGTGGTCGAAGAGGACGACCGGCCGTGGATCGTGATGGAGCTGGTCGAGGGCAAGTCGCTCGCCGAGGTCATCCGGGAGGACGGCCTCCTCGAACCCAAGCGCGCGGCCGAAGTGGGCCTGGCGATCCTCGACGTGCTGCGGTCCGCGCACCGCGAGGGCATCCTGCACCGCGACGTGAAGCCGTCGAACGTGCTGATCTCCGAGGACGGCCGGGTCGTGCTCACCGACTTCGGTATCGCCCAGGTGGAGGGCGACCCGTCGATCACCTCGACCGGCATGCTCGTCGGCGCGCCCTCCTACATCTCGCCGGAGCGGGCACGCGGGCACAAGCCGGGTCCGGCGGCCGACCTGTGGTCGCTGGGCGGGCTGCTGTACGCGTCGGTCGAGGGTGTGCCGCCGTACGACAAGGGGTCGGCCATAGCGACGCTGACCGCGGTGATGACCGAGCCGCTGGAGGATCCGAAGAACGCCGGTCCGCTGAAGGACGTCATCTACGGCCTGCTCTCCAAGGACCCCGCCAAGCGGCTCGACGACGCGGGCGCGCGGGCGATGCTCAACGCCGTGATCCGCGCCCCGGAGCCGGCGCTGGACGCGACGAAGGTGGTGCCGCTGCCGCCGCAGCCCGACGAGCGTGCGGGCAGGACGAGTTCGGCGAGCGGCGCCGGGGGCAGGCGGGGCGAGGAGGCCGGCGAGCGGTTCCGCGGGGCACTGCGTTCCGTGCGGAAGGCCGCCGGGGCGGCGGGAGCGGCGGCGACGTCCGCCGGGGCGGGCCGCGGCAAGTCCGATGGCGGTACGGGTGGTTCCGGAACTGGCGCCGGAGCGGGGGACGGGGCCGGGTCCCGGCCCGCTTCCGGGGCCGGGTCCGGCCTTGCGGCCGGGGCGGGGCTCGGCGGGGGTGCCGTGGCTTCGGGGACGGAGAGTGGCGCGGGGGCCTCGGGCTTCCGTAGCGGTACCGGTGACGGGATCGGTGGCTCGGGCGATGGTGGCGCGTCCTCCTCGGGTTCGGGGACGGCCGCGTCGAGTGGGGCCAGGGGCGGGTCCGCGGGAGGGTCCGCGTCGGGTTCGGTGCCCGGGCCTCGGGGTGGGAGTGCGCAGGGGGCGAACGGCGCGGCCGAGAACCGGAGTTCCGGATGGCCCGTGATGACGCCCCCGGACCTGCCGCCGCGGCCCGTGCCCAGGGCGCCGCTCACCGACGTGGTGCCGCGCAGGACCCTGCTGATCATCGCGGTGGTGGTGGCGCTCGCGGTGATCGGTACCGTGCTGGCGCTCACCTTCGGCGGTGACGACGGTACGGACGGGGCCAAGGGCGGCGGTGCCAAGGTGACGGCCAGTGCGACCGGGAGCGCCGACACCAAGGAGGACGAGGGCGGCGGTACCCGTGCGGACGGCTCGGCGACCGGGTCCGCGACGGCGAGTGACCGGGCCACGGCGAGCGGCAAGGAGAGCGCGTCGGCCGAGAGCGGTGCCGGGTCGAACGGTTCCTCAGGTTCCTCAGGGTCCTCGGGTTCGTCCGGGGGCGGCGCGGCGGCCTCCACGCATCAGGGAACTCAGGGTTACTCGATCGGGCTGCCCGAGGGGTGGAAGTACCAGTCGACGAGTGCCGCGGGAGACCGGTTCACCGGGCCCGACGGGCAGAAGCTGCTCGTGGGCTGGACCTCCACACCGAAGAGCGACCCGGTGGCGGACTGGCAGAACCAGGAAAGCTCCATGACGCGCTCCCAGTACGACAGGATCCGAATAGAGAAGGTGGACTACCGCGGCTGGAACACGGCCGACTGGGAGTTCACCTATGTGGAGGGCGGAATACAGTACCGGGTGATCGACCGGGGGTTCGTGGTCAACGGCCAACTGGGGTATGGGCTGATGTACACGGCGAAGGCCGCGAACTGGGGCAGTGAGCTGCGGAAGACCACCTGGCAGACGCTGGCGGACACCTTCCGGCCCAAGTCGTGAGGGGGCGCGCGCTGATCGATCCCTTGTTCGATCCGGGGTTTGGCGCGTGAGATCTGCGATCCCCTCTTTGCGGGTTGCCTCCGGCACGTATCGTGAGTGCTTGCGGACCGTACGCGGCCAGGTACCGGTACAGAACGGGCCGTGAGGCGAACGGAATTGACCAGCCGGGCGGCCGGGGGAGGCAACGTGGACGACTATGCGGGTCGGGTGCTCGCCGACCGCTACCGCCTGCCGCTGCCGCCCTCCGACGAGTACGAACTCACCGAGACCCGGGCCTTCGACACCTACAGTGGGCAGGAAGTCCTGGTCAGGCAAGTGCCGTTGCCCGAGGTCGTCGAGGCCGAGGTGCTCGACGCCGAGGGGCTGCCGGACGGTTTCACGGCCCGGGACCCGCGGGACCGCGGGGCGCGGCGCACGCCCGCGGGCGGGAGTGTGCGACGGCCGGCGGATCCGGCCGTACGGCGGGCCGTGGAGGCCGCGCAGGCCGCGGCGCGGATCCCCGACCACCCACGGCTCGACCAGGTCTTCGACGTGTTCGCCGAGGGCGGGTCGCTGTGGGTCGTCAGCGAGTTGGTGGCCGCGCGGCCCCTGGCGGCGTTGCTCGCGGAGAAGCCGCTGACGCCGTACCGGGCGGCCGAGGTCGCCGACGACGTCATCATGGCCCTGCGGGTCCTGCACGCCCACGGCTGGGTGCACCGGAACGTCACCGCGCGCACGGTGCTCGTCTGCGACGACGGCCGCGTGATGCTGACCGGTCTCGCGGTGGGTGCGGCGGAGGAGGCGCTGTGCGGGTACGACCCGGTGCCGGCCGAGGACAGTGCGTGGGGCGCCGGGGACGGGGAGTCCGGTGACGGGCGAGGGCCCGCCGGCGGAGCCGCCCAGGACGGCGGGGGTTTCGCGGGGCCCGGAGGGACGGGTGGCACGGGCGGGCCGTCGGGCGCCGGCGGCTTCCGTGGTGGTGCCCCGGGTTCCGGTGGTCAGGGCTTCGGCGGCCCGGGCGCTGGTGGTGCCGCGTACGGCTCCCGCGGTGCTCTGGGTGCCGGTGGACCGCAGGAACGAGGTCGCCCCGGTGTCGCCCAGGGGCCAGGTGGTCCCGTGGGTCATGGCCCCGTGAGTGCCGTGGGCCTGGACGGGACGGATGCCGAGGCCGCTCGGCGGGCCGCCATCGAGGCGCGGGCGGCCGGCGGACTGCCGGCTCCCGGCCCGGAGCCGGAGCGCACGGAGAGCGGGGCGTCGGCCGCGCTCGCCCGCCGGGCGGCGGACACCGGCACGGACATCAGGGCGGCGCGGGCCGGGGCGATCGCCGCCTATCGCGCGGGGGCGCGGGCCGCGGCCCGGGTCCAGGAGGCGCAGAACGGCCGGGCGGCCCTGCCGGGGGCCCGTCCCGCCCCCGAGGGCGACCCGACGGCTCTGCCCGCCGCCCGCCCGGGTGACCCGGCCGCGCAGGCCAACGGCTCGGCACAGCAGCCGCCGTACCCCCTGGGCAGTGGTACGGAGCAGTCGTACGGCGGGGCGAACGGTGCGGGGCAGGAGCGGTACCCCGGGACTGCCGGGATGGAGCAGCAGCCGTACGGCGGGGCGAGCGGTGTGCGGGCGTCGTCCGGTTCCGGGGTGCCGGGGCAGATAGCCGACCCCTACGGTGTGCGGGCCGCCTCATGGCACGGCGCCGCGCCGCGCGGTGGAGCGCCGGTGGCCGGGGGCGACGGGCAGAGGGACCAGGGACGTACGGCGCTGCCTTCCGGAGGAAGCGGTGGTGCCGTGTACCCCGGCGCACCCACCGGTCATCGTGCGGCGCCCGGTTCCGCCGGTCTCGGCCCGGTGCCCGTCGGTGGACCGCCGGCGCCTTCTCCCGGTGCCGCGACCCCGCCGCCCACCCGGTGGGACGACCTGGCCGCCGGTGCGCCCGTGCGGCGCGGGCCCACGACCGCGTTGGCGGCGGAGCGGGCCCGGCAGGCGCGGATGGCCGTCGTGGGACCCGTGACCGAGCGGTGGGCGCCGGAGCAGGCCGGGCCCGTGCACGAGAACTGGCAGCTGGCGGCGCCGATCGGGCCCGCGACCGACCTGTGGGCGCTGGGCGCGCTGCTCTTCCGGGCCGTTCAGGGACACGCGCCGTATCCGGAGGAGTCGACCGCCGAACTGGTGCAGTTGGTGTGCGCGGAACCGCCCGCCTTCGCCGAGGAGTGCGGGCCGCTGCGGCCGGTCGTCGAGTCGCTGCTGCGGCAGGACCCGACCGAGCGGCTGGACTTCGAGGAACTGCGCGGCTGGCTGCGCTCGCTGGTGCGGTCGGCGCCCGAGCCGGAGGCAGGCGCCCACGTCGTGGCCGCGCCGCCCGCCGACACCAGCCGGCTGCCCGTCGTACGGCGCCGGGGCGAGCTGGTGCGCAGGCGGCGCGCCGGGCTGCCCGCACATCACGGACGGCACAAGCGGGCGCGGGAGGGGACCGGTTCGCCGCGCAGGCTCGGCCGGACCCTGCTCCTGCTGATCCTGCTCCTGCTGGCCGGCGCGATCGCGTACGCCATGCTCTTCATGCCGAAGACCGACTCCGGCACGGAGGGCGGCACGGACCGGACCGGGGCCGTCGGCGAGGTCGGTCCGGCGCCGGAGCGGTCACCGGAGGCGAGCAGTGAGCCCCGGCCCGACCAGACGTCGCCACGGCCCGAGAGCAGCCCGTCCTCCTCCGCCCGCTCCACCGAGACGCAGACCAACGGTCCCGAGGTCGCCGACGGTTTCACCCTGCGCAAGGACACCGAGGGCTTCCAGGTCGCCGTCGCCAACGGCTGGGAGCGCACGCCGGTCAACGGGCGCGGACAGGTCGTGTACACGCACGGCGGCTTCGAGCTCATCGTCGTTCCGGGGCGGGACAGCGCGGCCGGGGCCGGCAGCGACCCGATGGTGTACCAACGGGAGAAGGAGCCGGAGCTCCAGCCGTACCGCGACTCCAGCTGGGCCACCGCGACCGGGCTGAAGACGATTCAGGTGGGCGAGCGGACCATGGCCGAGGGGCAGTTCACGTGGACCGGTGACGACGGGCGCGAGCTGTACGTGCGCAACGTCGCGATGCTGATCGACGGGAAGTACCACGTGGTGCAGGTGCGCGGCCCGGAGGCCGAGCGGGACGAGGTGACCCGGCTGTACGAGCAGGCGTCGGGCACGTACCAGGTGACGGGCTGACGCGTCGGAGCATCCTCCGGCCGACAGGACCGAGCCCGGGCTCCGACCTGGGCTGCGTCCGTGGGGTGCCGGGACGCCGACCGTGCCCCGTTGGTTGACTCCCGTCTCTCGAAGGGACAACCGTCACAGTGCGGTCTCCTTGACGGTTCCCTGGTTCCTTTCGGCCGGGACAGGTCCTTACTCTGACCCTGTCAAGAGCATTGCGGGGCAACGTGGATCAGATGCAGGGCCAGCTCCTCGCGGGGCGCTACCGGCTCGCCGAGCCGCTGGGCAAGGGCGGCATGGGCCGGGTGTGGCGTGCCCACGACGAGGTACTGCACCGAGCCGTCGCCATCAAGGAGTTGACCGCCGCGCTCTACGTGTCCGAGAGCGACCAGGCCGTGCTCCTCGCCCGCACCCGCGCGGAGGCCCGCGCGGCCGCCCGGATCAACCACTCCGCGGTCGTCACCGTGCACGACGTGCTGGACCACGACAACCGGCCGTGGATCGTGATGGAGCTGGTCGAGGGCCATTCGCTGGCCGACGCGGTCAAGGAACAGGGGCGCATCGAGCCGACGGAGGCCGCCCGCGTCGGGCTGTGGGTGCTGCGGGCGCTGCGCGCCGCGCACACCGCCGGGGTGCTGCACCGTGACGTGAAGCCCGGAAACGTGCTCCTCGGGCGCGACGGCCGCGTCCTGCTCACCGACTTCGGCATCGCCCAGATCGAGGGCGACACGACCATCACGCGTACCGGAGAGGTCGTCGGCTCGGTCGACTACCTCGCCCCCGAGCGGATCCGCGGCCAGGACCCGGGCCCGTCCTCCGACCTGTGGGCGCTCGGCGCCACGCTGTACACGGCGGTCGAGGGCAGGTCGCCGTTCCGCCGCACGACACCGCTGACCACCATGCAGGCGGTCGTCGACGAGGAACCCGCCGAGCCGCGGTACGCCGGCCCGCTCGGACCCGTCATCGCCGCGCTGCTCCACAAGGACCCGGCCGTACGGCCCGGCATGGTCGAGGCCGAGCAGCTGCTCGCCGAGGCGGCGGAAGGGCGACGGCCGAGCGGGGCGCAGGCGTACGTGGCCACGCGGCCCGCAGGTCTCCCCGGTACGGCCGCGCAGCACTCGGGGACCCGCCATGTGGGTTCCGACCATGTGGGCTCCCGCTACACGGGCCCCCACCATGCCGGTCCCCACCATGCCGGTCCCCACCATGCCGGCCCCCACCATGCCGGTTCCGGCCAGGAGATGGAGGCCCCCTCCGGCGGGCGCTCCTCGGCCGCCGCCACGCCGGCCAGAGGCACGCCGTACCGCCCGACGCCGTACGCCGCTGCGATCGGCTCGACCGGTTCGACCGGACCGGTCGGACCGAGCGGCCCGACCGCACTCGGTCCGGTGCCCGCCGGTGCCACCGCGCCGCCCCCGACCGGGCGCCGCCGACTGCGCACGCTGGCCCTCGTCGTCGCCCTCGCCGCGATCATCGGCGGAGGGACCTCGGTGGTCATGCAGAAGTGGCACGAGGGACTGCGGACGAGCGGAGTGTCCGCGTCGCCGAGCCCGAGTCCGACGCCCGCGAACGAGCCGAGCGAAACCCCGGACGGCACCGTCCCTGCCGGCTGGGAGTCCGTCGAGGACCCTCTGGGTTTCGGCCTTGCGGTGCCCAAGGGCTGGCAGCGGAGCGTCTTCGGCGATCAGGGTGACCTTCGGCAGATCGACTACTCGCCCGACGGAGGCAAGCATCTTCTCCGTATCGCCGTGGACAGCGCGCCGGACTTCAACGACCCGTACGAGCACCAGGTCGATCTGGACGGGCAGTTGGCACGGAGACTGATGGAATACGAGCGGGTGAGTCTTCAGCGTCGGCTCTACCGGGACCGTCAGGGCTCCCGGCTGGAGTACGGCTGGACCGCGCAGGCCAAGGACACGGACTCGCCGGGGCCGTACCGGGCTCTCGACCAGATGTACATCACCCGGAACGGGGTCGAGTACGCGATCTACATGGCCTCTCCCGCGGAGGACTGGGCCACCACACAGCAGCAGTTCGAGATCGTGCTGCAGAGCTGGCGTGAGATCCCGTAGGCGCGGGCGTCGGCGGCAGGGGTCGGTGTCGGTGTGGTCACCGCCCGGAACCCCGGCAGCGCCCTGCTGCTCATGACGTGACCGCGGGGTCGCCACCCCCAGCAGGTCCGAGTTCGCCGGAGTGCGCGGTCACCCGCCCGGAGCGGCGGCACACTTGGCCGGTCAGCGCCGCGGAAGGGGACCGTCCGGCGCGGCATGATGGGGTGTATGGCGACCCATGGGGATCAGGGGGACGACTTCCGGGTCATCGCGGGTCGTTACCGTCTGGAGGCCAGGCTCGGGCGGGGCGGGATGGGGGTCGTGTGGCGGGCCACCGATCAACTGCTCGGGCGGCGTGTGGCGGTCAAGGAACTCGGTCTCGACGAGACACGCGCCGACGCGCGGGCCGAGACGCTCTCCGGGGCGCGCCTCGCGGACGGCGCCAGGCGCCGCAGGGAGCGCACCCTGCGCGAGGCGCGCGCGGTGGCCCAGTTGAACCACCCGCACATCGTCGTCGTCCACGATGTCGTCGAGCACGACGAACGCGCGTACATCGTGATGGAGTTGATCGAGGGCAGCTCTCTCGCCGAGCGGGTCGCCACCCACGGTCCGGTCGACGCCGACGAGGCCGCCCGGATCGGCATCGCCCTGCTGGGCGCGCTGCGCGCGGCGCACGCGGCCGGCGTCCTGCACCGGGACATCAAGCCCGCGAACGTCCTCGTGGAGGACGGCACCGACCGGGTCGTCCTCACCGACTTCGGCATCGCGCAGGTCGCGGGCGCCACCACCCTCACCGAGAGCGGTTCCTTCGTCGGCTCGCCCGAGTACACCGCGCCCGAGCGGATGTCCGGGGCCAGGACGGGCCCCGCGTCCGACCTTTGGTCGCTGGGCGCGCTGCTGTGCACCGTCCTGAGCGGTGAGTCGCCGTTCCGCCGCGACTCGTTGGGCGGCATCCTGCACGCGGTCGTCTCCGCCGAGATACGGCCGCCCGCGCAGGCCGCGCCGATCCTTCCCGTCGTCCGGGGTCTCCTCGAACGCGATCCGGCGCGACGGCTCGACGCGGCACGGGCCGAGCGGATGCTGCGGACCTTCCGGGACACCGGGCGCACACCGAAGCCGCCGGCCGCCCGCGCCCGGAGCCGCACCCGCCCGCTGCGGTCCCGTGCCCTGCCGCTCGGCCGGGCCCGCACCGAGCCGTCGGGCCCACCGGAGCCACCGGCCGACCGCCCACCGGAGCCGCCGGCCGAGCGGACACCGGAGCCACCGGAGCCGCCGGCCGAGCGGACACCGGGCGCGCCCGCCGACCACACGCCGTCCGTCCGGCAGGACCCGTCCGCCCGGCAGGACCCGTCCGCCCGGCCCCCGGCGGACGCTGCCCCGGGGCGCTCCCCGCGCGGCGTGCTGGTCACCCTGCTGCTGGTCGCCGCGATGGCGGGGGCGGGCGTGTCCGCGGTGGCCCTGCTGAGGAACGGCGGCGGCCACGGGATCGGTACGCCGACGAGTTCGGCACCGTACACATCGGCGAGCGCCGACCAGAGCCAGAGCCAGAGCCAGAGCCCGAGCCGGACCGCGACCCTCAGCCCCACCCTCAGCCCGACCCGCAGCCGGAGCCCGGACCCGACCGTCCCCTCCGGGTACCGCCTCGCCGCCGACCCGGCCGGGTTCGCGCTGGCCGTACCGCACGGCTTCACCCGCGTACCGCAGGGCGATCGGGTGCTCTACCTGTCACCGGGGAAGACCTTCCGCCTCGGCATCAGGGTCGTCGAACCGGAATCCGGACCAGGCGCCGGAGACCCGCTGGCCGTGTTGCGGCGCGCGGCGGCCGACGGCCCGGCCGCCCACCCCGGCTACCGCGACGGCCGGGTCACCCCCGCCACACACCGCGGGCACCGGGCCGCGTTCTGGGAGTTCACCCGGGACGGGTTCAGCGTGGCGGAGGATCCCCGGCACACGGATCACCTGTGCTGGGAGGAGGACGGGCGGCTGTACGAGGTGTGGATGTCGGCGCCGGTCGGACAGACGCGGGAGGCGAGGCGGTACTTCGAGGTCGCCGTCGACACCTTGGTCACGGGTCTGTGACCGGTCGGCGTTCGAGGTGGATTCCGGACCGCTTGGCGCGATATGGATGACTCATGAGCAGCAACGGGGGAGTCCCGCACGGGTCCGACGAGCCGACGAGTTTCAGCCTGCGGCCACCGAATCCACCGAGTCCACCGGTGGCGGTGCCGCACCCGGACAACCCGTACGCCCTGCCCACCCAGGTCGTGCCGCAGCCGCAGTCCACACTGGCGCAGCCCGCGGGGTCGCATCCCGGGCCGCCGCCAACCCAGTCGTCGCCCCCGCAGCCGCCGCCCGCACCGGCGGATCCCGGCACCGGCCGGCTCATCGCGGGCCGCTACCGGCTGCTCGCCAAGCTCGGGCACGGCGGCATGGGCACGGTGTGGCGGGCCAAGGACGAGACGGTGGACCGCGAGGTCGCCGTCAAGGAACCCCGTGTCCCGGACCACCTCCCCGAGCGGGAGCAGGCCAACGCCTTCGAGCGCATGCGCCGCGAGGCACGGGCGGCGGCCCGGCTCGACCATCCCGCCGTGGTGAACGTCCATGACGTGGCCGACGTGGACGGCCGGCCGTGGATCGTGATGGAGCTGGTGCGGGGCCGTTCGCTGGGCGACGCGTTGCAGGAGGGCACGCTCGGGGCCCGGGACGCGGCGAGAATCGGCCTCGACGTCCTGGGCGCGCTGGAGGCCGCGCACGCGGCGGGCGTCCTGCACCGTGACGTCAAGCCGGACAACGTCCTCCTCGGCCGCTTCGACCGTGTCGTCCTCACCGACTTCGGGATCGCGCAGATCGAGGGCGAGACCAACCTGACCGACACCGGCGGCTTCGTCGGCTCGCCCGAGTACATCGCGCCGGAACGGGTGCTGGGCCGGCGCCCCGGCCCGGCGAGCGACCTGTGGTCCCTCGGCGTCGTCCTGTACGCGGCGACGGAGGGCGTCTCCCCGTTCCGCCGCACGAACACCCCCGCCACACTCCAGTCCGTCCTCCACGCCACCCCGGCGCCGCCCGCCGCCGCGCAGGGCCCGCTCGCCGAGGCGATCAACGGCCTGCTCCAGAAGGACCCGGCGCGCCGTCCGAACGCCGCGCAGGTGCGTGCCCTGCTGGAGACCGCCGCGAACCCGCCGACGCCCCGGCCCACGCAGGTCGTGTCGTACGCCGACGCCCCGCGGCGGGGTCGTCGGCCCGGCCGCAGGACCTGGCTGGGCCTCGGCGCCGCGGTCGTCGCGGTGGCGGCGGCGTATCTGGTGATCGCGGACCCGTTCGCGGGGCCCCTGCCCGACGGTTGGCGGACCAAGCACGAGAAGGACGTCGCCGCGACGCTCGCGGTGCCCGCCGAATACCAGCGCGCCGTGCCCGACCGGGAGAGCGACGAGGGCCACTGGGTCAGGTACACCGACTGGAGCGGCAGCATCTGGATCGGCCTGACGCTGGAGAAGAAGGCCGAGGACACCAACAACGCCATCGCGGACTCCGCGGGCGCCGAGATGTACGACGACAACGCCGAGTTCAAGGAGAACGGCGCCTACACCCTCGGCATGCCCGCGAACCCGAAGAAACTGACCCCGGACACCGATGCCACCTACCGGGGCAATCCGGCCGCCGAGAACACCGTCCGCTACATGACCGACGACAGTGAGAACCCGCGCCCGCGCGAGCTGAGGATCCTCTACTACAAGACCAGGGGCGGCGACATGTACAAGCTCACCGTCAGCTACCCCGGTCAGGGCGACTTCACCGACCGGGGCCGCGAGGTGGCGAGGACGGCGATCGCGAACCTGGACGTCGACAAGCTGTGACCGCGTGACCCGGCCGCGTCGACAAGGAGGCGGTGCGCGGGGTACTGATGGGTCATGAGCAACGGCGGGGACAGCGCAGGCCCCAGGGACGCGCTGCTCGGCGGGCGATACCGTCTGATCGAGCGCATAGGCACCGGCGGGATGGGCACCGTCTGGCGGGCGCGCGACGAGCACGTGCAGCGTGAAGTCGCCGTCAAGCAGCCGAGGTTGCCGGGCGATCCGGAGGACGAGGCGCACCGCCGCGCCGCCCACCGGCTCTACCGCGAGGCCCGGGCCGCGGCGCGCGTCGACCATCCCTCCGCCGTCTGCATCCACGACGTCGTCGAGGAGGACGGAGTCCCCTGGATCGTCATGGAACTGGTCCGCGGCGAGTCCCTGTACCAGGCCCTCGGCCGTGGCCCCCTGCCGTTCCGCGAGGCCGCCCGCGTCGGCCTCGCCGTCCTCGGCGCCCTGCGTGCCGCGCACGCCGTCGGCATCGTGCACCGGGACGTGAAGCCCGCCAACGTCCTGCTGGGCCCGCACGACCGGGTCGTCCTCACCGACTTCGGCATCGCCCACGTCCAGGGCGAGGAATCGCTCACGGCCACCGGCGAGTTCATCGGCTCGCTGGAGTTCGTCGCCCCGGAGCGGATGTCCGGCACGGGCGCCGGCCCCGCCTCCGACCTGTGGTCCCTGGGCGTCCTGCTGTACGCCGCCGTCGAGGGCGGCTCCCCCTTCCGCGGTACGACACCGCAGTCGACCCTCACCGCCATCCTCGCCGCCGATCCCCCCGACCCCCGGCGGGCCGGACCTCTCGGCCCTCTCATCACCGCACTGCTGGCGAAGGACCCCGAGAGCCGCCCGGACCCGGAGGAGGTCGCACGGGTACTGGAGTCGGCGGCGGGGCGGCGGCCGGACCCGGACGCGGGGGGCCCGGACGGTGACGTGAGGCAAGCGGACGTGGAGGCAGGAGAGGCGGACGCGCCACAGCCGGGCGTACGAGAGGCCGCTGTATCAGACGCCGACGTAGCAGAGGCCTACGTACGAGAGACCGGCGTACGAGAGAGCGGCGTACGAGAGTCCGGCGTACGAGAGTCCGGCGTACGAGGAGAACCGACTCCCCAGCCGGAATCGGAACCGACGCCCCAGCCGGAACCCGAACCGGCACCTCAGCCGGAACCCGAACCGGCACCTCAGCCGGAACCCGAACCGGCACCTCAGCGCGCACCGGAACCGGCACCGCGGGCCGAACCGGCACCCCGACCGGAACCGTCGCCGGCCCCTCGATCAGCCCCCCAGCCAGCCCTTCACCCGGCACCCCGGTCGGTCCCGGGCACAGGCCGCCGCTGGGTTCTCCGTGCCGCCGTCCCCGTCCTCGGTGCCCTTCTCGCGGGCGGTATCTGGCTCGGTACCGCGCCCGCCGACGGGACGGCCGCGCGGGACGGGTGGGTGGCTCACCGGGGGGAGGGGACGGGCACCGTCCTGCACCTCCCCCGGTCGTACAAGTCGCTGTCCCCGACGGGGGACTCGGGTGACGCCTCCTGGCTCGCCGTCTACGGCGACGACACCATCCGCGTCCACCTCGGCGCGTGGGACAGGGCGCCCCGCTCCCCGATGGCCGAGGCGAAGGGGACGCCGGCCGACTGGGCGGGACACGAGCGGTCCCCCGGGCGGTACACCCCCACCAGCTTCCACGGCCAGGAGGCCGTCCTGTCCGACGTCACCTACGATCCGGACAGCGGGCCGACCCGTGTCATGCGGCTGACCATCCGCACCGACGACGACCGCATGTACCAGCTGCGTGTGGACATGCCCAAGGGGACGGCGGACGAGAGGAAGGGCACGGCTCTCTTCAAGGAGGCCCGGGGCCGGCTGGAGATCGCCGGAGACTGAAGCGGGCTGCCTGCCGCAGTGACGCCGGAGGGACGGGCACGGCAGACGAAGTGACGCCGGACAGACCGGGACCGCAGGCGGGGGCAGGAATCACAGACCGGATGATCGTCACTCATGACGCCCTGATCAGCGCGTTCATTGCCAGTGATCACTGGCATCGTGTGCGCGGTCGGTGAATCCCTATTACCGACGGGTACCCAAAGCGTTCGCGCCGGAATACCCTGCGGCTCATGACGGACGCGCAGGCCCCGGCCCAGACCGGCACGAACCCCATCGCCCCCGCCCCGGCGGGCGCCCGTACCGCCGCAGACGTGGTCACCCCCGAGCTGGTCGCCCAGCTCACCAAGGGGGTGGTCGGCTCCGGCCGGACCGCCAACCACACGCCGTTCACCGGCGAGAAGCTGGCCGACCTGCCCGAATCCACCCCAGCGGACGTGGAGAAGGCCTTCCAGGACGCCCGCAGGGCGCAGTCCGTCTGGGAGAAGACCCCCGTACGACAGCGGTCGGCAGTGCTGCTCCGGTTCCACGACCTGATGCTGGAACGCCAGGCCGAGGTCCTCGATCTGATCCAGCTGGAGACCGGCAAGGCCCGGCTGCACGCCCACGAGGAGGTCCAGGCCGTCGCCGTCGCGGCCCGGCACTACGGGCGCAGGGCCGCCGCGTACCTGAAGCCGAAGCGGCACGCGGGCGCGGTGCCGGCGCTGACGAAGGTCACCGAGCTGCGCCACCCGCGCGGTGTCGTCGGCCAGATAGCCCCCTGGAACTACCCGCTGGAACTGTCGGTGGGGGACGCCCTGCCCGCCCTGGTCGCGGGCAACGCGGTCGTGATGAAGCCCGACACGGAGACCTGCCTCACCGCCCTGTGGGCCCGTGACCTGCTGATCGAGGCCGGTCTGCCCGCCGAGGTCTTCCAGGTCGTGCTCGGGGACGGCCCGGTCGTCGGCCCCGAACTCGTCCGGCACGCCGACTACGTCTCCTTCACCGGCTCCACCCGGACCGGCCGCGAGGTCGCCCAGGGCGCCGCCGCCCGGCTGATCGGCGTCTCCCTCGAACTCGGCGGCAAGAACGCCATGCTGGTCCTGGAGGACGCCGACCTCGACAAGGCGGCGGCGGGCGCGGTCCGTGCCTGCTTCTCCTCCGCCGGCCAGCTCTGCATCTCCATCGAGCGGCTGTACGTCCACGAGTCGGTCGCCGACGCGTTCCTGGAGCGCTTCGCCACCCGCACCAGGGCGATGCGACTGGGTACGTCCCTCGCCTACGGCGCCGACATGGGGTCCCTGGTGGGGGAACGGCAGCTGGAGACCGTCACCCGGCACGTGGAGGAGGCCGTGGAGAAGGGCGCGAAGCTGGTCGCCGGTGGCGTGGCCCGCCCGGACGTCGGCCCGTACTTCTTCGAACCGACCATCCTGGACGGTGTGACCGAACCGATGGCGGTGTGCACGGAGGAGACCTTCGGCCCGGTCGTCTCCCTCTACCGCTTCCGCACCGACGACGAGGCGGTCGAGCTCGCCAACGCCACCCCGTACGGCCTCAACTCCTCGGTCTGGACGAGGGACGGCCGCCGCGGCCGTGAGGTCGCCGCCCGTCTGCGCACCGGCACCGTGAACGTCAACGAGGGCTATGCCCCCGCCTACGGCAGCGTCCAGTCCCCGATGGGCGGGATGAAGGACTCCGGTCTCGGCCGCCGCCACGGCTCCGAGGGCCTCCTCAAGTACACCGAGGCCCAGACGGTGGCCCAGCAGCGCCTGCTGCCGATGGCCCCCGCGCTCGGCATGGACGACGAGGCGTACGCGCGGTTCATGAGCCGCAGCCTCCGGCTGATGAAGGCGTTCCGCTTCCGCTAGGCCCGGTCGTCACCTTCCCGTCCGTTCCCGGACGGACGGGAAGGTGACGGCAGGACCCGGACCCCACCGGTTCTCAACGAGGAGAGCACGTGCCCCAGGACACCTACGACTACGACGTCATCGTCGTCGGATCCGGCTTCGGCGGTTCCGTGACCGCCCTGCGCCTGACCGAGAAGGGCTACCGCGTCGGTGTCCTGGAGGCCGGCCGCCGCTTCACCCGCGACACCCTCCCGAAGACGTCCTGGGACCTCAGGAACTACCTCTGGGCACCGAAGTTCGGCATGTTCGGCCTTCAGCGCATCCACCTGCTCGGCAACGTCATGGTCCTGGCGGGCGCGGGCGTCGGCGGCGGCTCCCTCAACTACGCCAACACCCTCTACGTACCGCCCAAGCCGTTCTTCGAGGACGCGCAGTGGCGTGACATCACCGACTGGCAGGACGAGCTGGCGCCGTACTACGACCAGGCCCGCCGGATGCTCGGGGTGCGGCTCAACCCGACGATGACCCCGTCCGACGTGCACCTCAAGGCGGCGGCCGAGCGGATGGGCGTCGGCGACACCTTCCACATGGCACCGGTCGGCGTGTTCTTCGGAGACGGCCAGGACGCCGACGGATCGGTGCGGGCGAAGCCCGGCGAGCGGGTGCCGGACCCGTACTTCGGCGGGGTGGGCCCCGACCGCAAGGCGTGCGACGAGTGCGGCGAGTGCATGACCGGCTGCCGGCACGGCGCCAAGAACACCCTCAACGAGAACTACCTGTACCTCGCCGAGAAGGCGGGCGCGGTGGTGCACCCGCTGACGACGGTCGTGTCCGTCACGGACGACTCGCAGGGCGGGTACGCCGTCGCCACCCTCCCCACGGACGGCCGCCGCCGGACGAGGGGCAGGACCTTCAAGGCCCGCCGGGTCGTCCTCGCGGCCGGTACCTACGGCACCCAGACCCTGCTGCACCGCATGAAGGCGGGCGGTCAACTGCCGTACGTCTCCGACCGTCTGGGGGAGCTGACCCGCACCAACTCCGAGGCGCTGGTCGGCGCGCAGACCACCGACCGCCGCTACCGGAAGGTGACGGGCCAGCGGAAGGCGGACTTCACGCGCGGCGTGGCCATCACGTCGTCCATCCACCCCGACGCCGACACCCACATCGAGCCGGTCCGCTACGGCAAGGGCTCCAACTCGATGGGCAGCCTGTCGATCCTCCAGGTGCCGTACGCGGAGGGCTCGTCCCGGGCCCTGGCCTGGCTGCGGAACGCGGCCCGCCACCCGCTCCTGGTCCTGCGCTCCCTCTCCAACCGCAAGTGGTCGGAGCGGACCATCATCGGCCTGGTGATGCAGTCGCTGGACAACTCCCTGACGACGTATCTCAAACCGGACGGCGTGGGGAAGGGCCTGCTCACCGCCCGCCAGGGACACGGCTCCCCGAACCCCAAGCAGATCAAGGCGGCGTCGCGGGGCGCGTCGGCGATAGCCGCCGAGATCAACGGGTTCGCCGGCTCCAACGTGGGCGAACTGATGGGCACCCCGCTCACCGCCCACTTCCTCGGCGGCTGCGCGATCGGCTCCTCCCGCGAGACCGGGGTGATCGACCCGTACCACCGCCTCTACGGCCACCCCGGAATCTCCGTCGTCGACGGCGCGGCGGTCTCCGCCAACCTGGGCGTGAACCCGTCCCTGACCATCACGGCACAGGCCGAGCGCGCGATGTCGTACTGGCCCAACAAGGGCGAGCAGGACCCGCGTCCGGCGCAGGGAGAGGCGTACGAGCGTCTGAAGCCGGTCGAGCCGAAGTCCCCGGCGGTCCCGGCGGACGCGTTCGGCGCGCTGAAGCTGCCGTTCCTCGGGATACCGGCGGTGCCGCCGAAGAAGTGACCCGGCCGGGGAAGTGACCCGCCGGAGACGGAGCGGCACAGAGCCGGACAGACAGAGAGAAGGACCTGCGCCCCCCTCCGAGCGCAGGTCCTTCTCTTGTCCAGCGATGAGTCTCTGTCTCGCGACGAGCCTCAGTGAGCCCTGACGGTCACGCCTCGGCTCCGGCCTTGCGACGGCGCACCACGAAGACGGCACCGGCGCCGGCGACCACCGCGGCGCCGCCCACCAGACCGATCATCGGCAGGGCCGAGCTCGAACCCGTCTCGGCGAGCGTGCCGGTGGCGGAGACCTGGTTCACGTCCGACAGGTCAGCCATGCCGCCGGTCTGCGGCTTGGCGTCGTTCGGGTCACCGGCGTCCGAGCCGGCGGCCAGGACGTCGAAGAAGTACAGCCAGCCGTTCGGGTCGTCGGCGACCCAGCAGCCCTCGTCGTCGGCGTACTCGGCGAGGCCACCGGTGACCCCGAGGGCGTCCGGCACCTTGCCGCTGACGCTCAGCCGCAGCTTGTACGAGACCGACTGGCCCGCACCGAGCGAGAACGCGTCGAACGTGCCGCCCTCGCCCGCGGCGCCCGCGATCGTCTCCCACGAGCCGGACGCCTTGTCGAAGACCTGGACCTTGATCTGGCCGGAGTAGTCCTCCGCGTCCTCCCAGCCGATCGCGGCGACGCCGATGAGCGGCTTGATGTCCTTGACCTCGTCGTCGCCGCGGTTGGACACGTTGAACGAGAACGCGGTCCAGCCGCTGCCGGCGACGATCGTCTCGGGCAGCCCGGACAGACCGCTGGTCACCTCGGCGCTGAGTTCGGCGGTGCTGTCGCCGTTCTCGTCCACACACAGCTCGGGGTCCTCGTCGCCGGGCGCGCTCGCGCTGGGGCTGGGCGACGCGGAGGCGGCCGGGGTGCTTTCGTCGGCGGCGGGGGTGCTCTCGTCCGCGGCCGGGGTGCTTTCGTCGGCGGCGGGGGTGCTCTCGTCCGCGGCCGGGGTGCTTTCGTCGGCGGCGGGGCTGCTCTCGTCCGCGGCCGGAGTGCTCTCCTCGGCGGCGGGCGTGCTGGTGTCGGCGGCCGGAGTGCTCTCCTCGGCGGCCGGGGTGCTCGTCGACGTGTTCGGCGTCTCGTCCGTCGCGAACGCGACCGGAGCGGAGAGCAGGGTGAGCGGGGCTATGACGGCGGTCGCGGCCGCTGCCACCATGGCACGACGAAGCTTCATGAAGACCTCGGGAATCAGGTGCGCCGCGCGGTGCGGCGCGCTTGGGGGAGGCCTCCGCGTGTGGGGCGCGGGTGTGGCCCTTGATACGCGGTGTTTGATCTGTGAGGCCTGTGAATGGTTGCCCTCGCATTCACATCATTCTTATGTGGTTTGAGTCACATCTTGTTTCCTTGTGAACGCGCTTTCCCCCGGCCTAGAACTGTGCCTCATGTCTGACAAGCCGTCCGAGGAAGCGTCCTCGACCCCGGAGCTCCCCGAGATTCCCGACGACGTCTGGGAGCAGTTCGTCCGCGACGCCGAGCGGGGCCTCCCCGACTCGGCCCCGAAGGAGCCGTCCGCGCGCGCCCGCATGGTGACCGAACGGCTGCGGCGTCAGGAGGCGCGGGGCGAACTGCCGCAGGGCTGGCGCTCCGGGCCCGCGTGGCAGGACACCGGCCGGCGCGCGGCCAGGCGCCGGCGCCTGTGGGCGGTGCTCGGCGTGCCGGCCGCCGTCGCCGTGGCCGTCGTGGCGCTGAGACCGTCGCTGCTGCCGGGCGACCCGTTCGGCGAGGGGACGCCGGACACCGCGGCCGCACCGCTCCCGGCGGAGACCGCGGCCCCGACCGGACCTCCGGCCACCACGGCTCCCGAGAGGCCCACGCTGGACGAGCCGTTCGCCGGTTCCCCGGCGAAGCGGTGGGCCGACGGCGCCGACGGCATCGTCCTGCCGCGGGCCACGGCCGTCGGAGGACTGCCGAAGGACCAGGTCGAGCTCGCGCTCCAGCAGACCAAGAAGCTGCTCGTCCACGCCAACCTCGACCCGAAGACCCTGCGCGGCGAACACCCCGGGGCCGCCCTCGCGGTGCTCGACCCCAAGCAGCCCGAGCTGCTCGACGACCTGAACCGGTCCCTGCGCGCGCCCGGCGAGGACGACGACCCGCTGCGCCTGTTCAGCCGCTTCGACCCCGCCGAAGTGGAGCCGGCCGGCGATGTGATCAAGACGCGCGGCCGGATGACGTTCGCGAAGGGCGACCAGGGGGGCGTGGCCGTGCACGCCGACTACACCTTCGTCTACCCGCTGGTGCGGACCGACGGCTCCACCGAGGTGACCCGTACGGTCGTCCGCCGGGTCCTCGACGTCGAACTCCCCGACCCCGCCCGTTACCGGGTCACTCCGGGCCGGCTCAACGTGCTGCGTCACGACGTGAGTTCCGGCAACTCGGCCTGTGGCGTGTTCGACGGCTATCTGCATCCGCAGTTCGGCTCGGCCGACCCGACCGGCGAGCCCCCGACCGGCCCGACGACGGACCCGTACGACCGCAGCGAGGACCTGGACGCCGGCCGCGCGGACATCTGCGGAGCGGTCTCCCGCATCTGACCTCCGGCCGGCGGCGGCCACCGCGGCCCATGTCGGACAGCGAGGACCGCCGCCGGGGCGGCCGGGACCGGGGACAGCGGAAGGGCCCCGCGGGCTCGGAGCCGCGGGGCCCTTCCTGGTCGGCACCGACGTCAGGGCAGCGCCGGTGCCTGGGAGCGGCGCCGGGGGGTTGCGCCGCTTGTCCTTCAGTGCCCCGGTCGGCGACCCGGCGCATGCGGGGCGCGCGAATGGTCTCGACCTTTGGCAGTGGGGCAACGGATCAATGCAGGTGTCTTACGAGGGGACTTGGGGGGCTTTCCACGCATCGTGCTCGATGGCAGCGGCCTCCGCAACCGTTTGACCCAGTCTTGTACTTCTTCTTGCACTTCCGTCGGCCGGCCCCGGGCGTCCCCGGAGCCGGCCGTTCTCTTGGGTGACCGGGCTGCTGTCCCCTGCCGTCCGGTCACTTACCTGGAGCGAGGTCCCACGACGCACGGCACGATCCGTACGTCTCATCGCCCCAGTGAGCCACGCGTGGTTCTTCGGGCCCGCCCCTGGCTGGCGCGGACACCACCCCCAACGAGGTGCCACGCGGCACGGTCACGCGCCGTACGGGTGAGAGCGGCCCCGAACTCGGATGCGACCGGGCCCGGAACGCGGACCCGCACGGGACTCGGACCCGCACGGACCTCAGATCCGCACGGACCTCAGATCCGGCCGCGGCACAGTTCGAGGAGCGTCATGGCCAGGGAGGTGCCGGGCCTGCCCAGCGCCTCGCTGTAGTGGTGGAGGACCTCCATCTCGCGGGAGAGGTTCACGCGTCGCCCGCCGGAGGTGATCCGGGCCTCCTGGATGACCGCGGACACGGCCATCCGTTCCTGGATCAGCCCGATGATCCGGTCGTCGAGGGCGTCGATGCGCTCCCGGGCGCCGGTGATCACGTCGGCGGCCTCGGTGGTGTGCGCGCCGGTCTTCTCCGCTGCGGTGGCGGTCATGTCAGGGGCTCCTCGTCGGAAGGTGCGGTGCCCCGGAGCGGCAGGTCCCGGAAACGCCAGACGCCCCGGGCCTTGTCGGCCCGGGGCGCCTGGGAAGTCGCTCGTCAGTTGCTCAAGCAGCACGACCATGGCAGCCGGTGGGCCGGTTGCCATAGGTAAAGAGGAAGGCCGGGTGCGTGAGCATGCGGCCAGTATGTCACGGCACGTTTTCCGCGCCGGTCCTCCCTGCCGGGCAGCGGACGCCCGTCCGCGCCCACCTCGGTAGAATCGGAGAGCACAGAGACCCCGCCCCACCGCCGGAAGGCCCCCGTGTCATCAGCGACCCCCGCCCCCGACACCGTCCTGGTCGTCGACTTCGGCGCGCAGTACGCCCAGCTCATCGCCCGTCGCGTCCGCGAGGCGCGGGTCTACAGCGAGATCGTGCCGAGCAGCATGCCGGTCGCGGAGATGCTCGCCAAGAACCCGGCGGCGATCATCCTCTCCGGCGGCCCCTCCTCGGTGTACGCCGACGAGGCCCCCCGCCTCGACCGCGAGCTCTTCGAGGCCGGCGTCCCCCTGTTCGGCATGTGCTACGGCTTCCAGCTGATGGCGCAGACCCTCGGCGGCACGGTGGACAACACCGGAGCGCGCGAGTACGGCCGTACGCCCCTGCACGTGGCGAAGTCCGGTTCGACGCTCTTCGAGGGCACCCCCGACGAGCAGTCGGTGTGGATGTCGCACGGCGACGCCTGCTCCGCCGCGCCCGAGGGCTTCGCGGTCACCGCGTCCACGGACGTCGTCCCGGTCGCCGCCTTCGAGAACGACGAGAAGAAGCTCTACGGCGTCCAGTACCACCCCGAGGTCATGCACACCACGCACGGCCAGCAGGTGCTGGAGCACTTCCTGTACCGGGGCGCGGGCCTGACCCCCGACTGGACCACGGGCAACGTGATCGAGGAGCAGGTCGCCGCGATCCGCGAGCAGGTCGGTGACCGGCGGGCGATCTGCGGGCTGTCCGGCGGCGTGGACTCGGCGGTGGCCGCCGCCCTCGTGCAGCGGGCCATCGGCTCCCAGCTGACCTGCGTGTACGTCGACCACGGCCTGATGCGCAAGGGCGAGACCGAGCAGGTCGAGAAGGACTTCGTCGCCGCGACCGGCGTGCAGCTGAAGGTCGTGGACGCGCAGGAGCGGTTCCTGACCGCTCTGAAGGGGGTCTCCGACCCCGAGGAGAAGCGGAAGATCATCGGCCGGGAGTTCATCCGGGTCTTCGAGCAGGCGCAGGCGGAGATCATCGCGGACGAGGGTCCCGAGGTCGCCTTCCTGGTCCAGGGCACGCTCTACCCGGACGTGGTCGAGTCCGGTGGCGGTACCGGCACCGCCAACATCAAGTCCCACCACAACGTCGGCGGCCTCCCCGAGGACCTGGAGTTCCAGCTCATCGAGCCGCTGCGCAAGCTGTTCAAGGACGAGGTCCGGATGGTCGGCCAGGAGCTGGGCCTGCCGGAGGAGATCGTCCAGCGCCAGCCGTTCCCCGGGCCCGGTCTGGGTATCCGGATCGTCGGCGAGGTCACCAGGGAGCGGCTCGACCTGCTGCGCGAGGCCGACGCCGTCGCCCGCGAGGAGCTGACGGCGGCCGGCCTGGACCGGGACATCTGGCAGTGCCCGGTGGTCCTGCTCGCGGACGTCCGCTCCGTCGGCGTCCAGGGCGACGGCCGCACCTACGGCCACCCGATCGTGCTGCGCCCGGTCTCCTCCGAGGACGCCATGACCGCCGACTGGTCGCGGCTGCCGTACGACGTCCTCGCGAAGATCTCGACCCGGATCACCAACGAGGTGAAGGACGTCAACCGGGTCGTCCTCGACGTGACGTCGAAGCCGCCGGGCACCATCGAGTGGGAGTAAGTCTTCCTGAGTCCTGAGTCCTGAGTCCTGAAGTCCTGAAGTCCTGACGGGGCTCAGGTCCGCTTGAGCGTGCGCACCGGCTCTCCGGGCTTCCAGACCTGGACGACCAGGTACTTCTCGTCCTCGACAGAGGTCCGGACGACCTCGGTCAGCTCGGTGCGGAAGAGGTGGAACGGCTGCGGCGGTCCCACCTCTTCGACGTATCCGGCCCGCTCCACCGGATCGTCCACCTCGATCGCCCGGCCGCTGATCCGGACGTCACCGCCGCCCATGCCCTGCCCCTCGCCGGGGTTCGCCTGGAGCGCGAAGCGCGGGTCGCGGCGCAGGTCGAGCGCCTTGACCGAGTCCGGCATCATGCCCAGCCACAGTTCACCGTTCAGGAACCGCACCTCCAGGCCGGTGGTGCGCGGTGAGCCGTCCTTGCGCAGGGTCGCGAGGACGTGGTGCGTGAACGCGCCGAAGCGCTTCTCGGCCGTTCTGGCGAGGTCGGGTTCCGCCGCGGAGAAGGCCGCCCAGTTCGTACGAGCTGTCATACGTGCCAGTCTCGCGTCGATACCCGACACTTGCTGTCTGGTATCGGCCGTGTGCGTCATCTTTATGAACCAGCGCTGTTCTCCCGCGCTGACCGACGGTAACTTCCGCCCCGTAAAGCTCCCCAGTGCTGGAGGACACCACATGCACGGGACGCCCGATGCCGGGCCCACACCGCCGCTGCCGTTGCCCACCGACCGGCTGCGGTTCGCGATGCCGCCGATGCACGAGTCGCTCGACGACGAGCGGCGGCACCGCAAGGAGCGGCTCGCGGGCGCGCTGCGGATCTTCGGGCGGCTCGGCTTCGAGGACGGGGTGTCGGGACATATCACCGCCCGTGACCCCGAGTACAGCGACTGCTTCTGGGTCAATCCGTTCGGCATGCCCTTCAGGCACGTCACGGTGAGCGACCTGGTGCTGGCCAACTCCGAGGGGCAGGTGATCCAGGGCGGCTACCACGTCAACCAGGCGGCGTTCACCGTGCACGTCCAGGTGCACGCCGCCCGCCCGGACGTCGTCGCGGTCGCCCACTGCCACTCGGTGCACGGCCGGGCGCTGTCGGCGCTGGGCGAGATCCTGGAGCCGATCACCCAGGAGAGCTGCGCCTTCTACGAGGACCTCGCGCTCTACGACGCCTACAGCGGCGTCGCCGTCGACGCCGAGGAGGGCCGCCGTATCGCCTCCGCCCTCGGCACCCGCAAGGCGCTCGTGCTGCGCAACCACGGCCTGCTGACCGTCGGCGACTCGGTGGACGCGGCGGCCTGGTGGTTCCTGTCCCTGGAACGGTCCTGCCAGGTGCAGCTGACCGCGAAGGCGGCCGGACGCCCCCTCCTGATCGACCACAGGATGGCGGTGGCGACCCGCGAGCAGCTGGGCGGGGACCTGGTGGCGTGGATCAACTACCAGCCCATGTGGAAGGACATCAGCCGCAGCGAGCCGGATCTGCTGGACTAGCGCCGGGCCGGGCCTTCCCGCCCGCCCCTGACCGACGAGGGGAAGGGGAACGGGAAGCGGACGGGCGCACTAGAAGCCTCTCAGGACGGCCGCTTTCGTCAGTGCGAACTCCTCGTCCGTGAGCACCCCGTCCCGGTGCAGCTCGCCCAGCTCCCGCAGCCGCCGCAGCAGTACGTCGTGATGGTCGGCCGGGGGCGGGACGGTCGCCGTGAGCCGGGGCCGGGCCGCCCGGTGCGCGTCCTGCTCGACGCCGGTGCGGGTGGAGGGGTGCGGCAGCCGGGCCGTGACGGCGGCGGCGACGATCGCCGTGAGCAGGTCGCGGCGGGCGCTGCCCCACAGGTCCAGGGCGTACGGGTCCTTCTCGGGCGGCAGTTTGGAGAACGAGGTCTCATGGGTCGCGAAGCGCAGGAAGCCGTCCTCGAAACCGGAGTTGGGCAGCCACTCGACCTGGGTGACGTCCCCGAGGTGGATGATGCGGGGGCCGGTGGCCCGCTTGACCCGGTCGGAGGTGTCGGACCAGTCGATCCGCACCCGGGTGCCGTCGAAGGAGACGGTGCCGTCGGAGGAACGCACCGACACCGGCACCGGCGGACCGGGCAGCAGGTAGGCCGTGACCGGATCCCGCGGGACCTGGTCCAGGAGCAGGGCGTGCCGGATCTCCTCGGCCACGTACTCGGCGACGCCCGCCCGGTCGAGGTCCACCAGCAGCCGGTACGGATCCGCCGGGTCGGGCAGCCGGCCGCCGGTCGCCTGGAGCAGCGGATCGGCGCCCTCGCGCAGCCGCATCCGCAGCCGCCCGCGCTTGCGTTCGGGCTCGAAGACGACGCCCGAGACCGCCTCCAGAGGCACGGCGATCTCCCCGTACGTCTGCCGGAACAGCGGCACGGAGCGGTGCAGACCCGGCGTGATCCGGACCGTGCTGCCGTCGAAGGCCCAGGTCCCGTCGCGCTGGATGATCTCGGCCATGGGGAAATTCTCGCAGCCGGGTCAACACGGCCGCCCCCGCTTCACCCGCGCTGACCCGGCCCGGCAACACGGAGGGTGCGGTGTAGGGCACAATTCGCTGTCATCGTGGGGCACTTACGGGGCACATTTCGGGGCTGGGAAGGCGGACGTCGGACGTGGCGGTGCAGGAGGCGAGACAGGGCGCGACCGGGGGCGCTCAGGACGGAGCCGGAGGTGCGCACGGAGGCGGCTGCACCTGCGGGGACTGTCCGCACGGAGCGCGGGCGGGACACCGGCGGGCGGTCGCCGCGTTCCTGCTGAAGCGGGACGGGTTCGCGGCGGGGGAGGGGCTGCCCGCGGGTGTGGCCCACTCGGCGTCGGCCTCCCGGCAATGGGTCTCCGAGGAACTGACCCAGTCCGCCGAACTCGTCGCCGAACGCGGCCGGGCCGAGGGCGAGGCCTGGCTGGCCCGGCTCTGGCGCCGCACCGTGATCACGACCTGGGCGCTGGTCGTCCTGTTGCTGCTGGCACAGGCGCTCACGGCGATCGGCGCGGGCTGGAGCACCGCGCGCACGGCCGGACTGCTGGCCGCCGTGCTGATGGCCGGGGCGCTCACCGCGGCCTCCTGGTTCCACCGGGCGCGCGGCGGTGCGCTGGCGCCGCTGATCGGCGAGGACAACCGCCTGTCCACCTCCCGCGCGGTGGCGGCCGGCTGGGTGCTCCTCGTCGCGTACGCCGTGCTGGTGCTGGCCGGCCGCCTGGCCATCGCCTCCGACCGCGCCGAGCGCGACGCGCTGATCTCCGGGCTCGGACTCTCCCGGGGCGCGGGCGTGGTGACGGTGCTCGCGGTGGTGTGCGCGATCGCCGTGCTGGTACGACGCGTGGTCGGGCTGCGGGTGCTCGGGCAGCGGCTGCAGAAGGTACGGGCGGACCGGCCGCGCGCCGCCGACCTGCTGACCGACGACGCGGGCCGGGGCACCTTCGCCGACCTCCAGTACGTCGTCATCAGCGCCGTGGCCCTGCTGTTCGCGGCGGTGCGGCTGGCCCGGCGCCCCGACCAACTGCCCGACCTGCCGTGGGGACTGGCGGTCGTGGTGCTGGTGTCGGCCGGTACCTATCTCGCCGGGAAGTACGCCGAGGGCGGGCGCCCGGTGATCCTGTCCGTCGTACGGGCCCGGGAGGCCGGCGACCTGGACGGGCCGATCCGCACCGGCGACGACGTGGAGATCCGCGGCGCCGGATTCGTCCCGCCGGGGGCACAGACGGCGGACCGGCTGTCGCGGATGGTCGTGCGGGTCGGCGCGGTGAACGTGCGGGTGCCGCTGGTCCCGGTGACCGGCGGCTTCAGCAACCCGACGGACTCCGTGCTCACCGTGCCGGTGCCGGTGGACGTGGAGCCGGGCCGGGTGGAGGTCCAGGTGGTCACGGCGGCGGGGGTGGAGACGAACCGGTACGCGATCGACGTCACGGAGTGACTGACGTGAAGGGGTGGCGTGACCGGGTGACGTGACGGAGTGACAGCCGCCTCCACGGGCCGCCGTCCCGGGCGCGGGACGGGACGGACCGACCGGGAACAGGAGGGAGCGCTGTTCCCCCGTCGTACGTATCGTCTTCTCAAAGGGTCACTGCACAGCGGGCGAGAGGCGGCTTGGAGCGATGACTCACAGCATGCGGACGGACACCCACTCCCCCTACCTCGACGGCGACCGTGACTGGCGGGACACCGCCACCCGCTACGCCCTGCTCCCTCTGCGCGTCTTCCTCGGCGTCACCTTCATCTACGCCGGTCTGGACAAACTCACCGACAGCGCGTTCATGAAGGGCTCCGGATCCGGTTCGGTCGGCGACCTGATGCGTACCGTCCGCGACTCCTCCGCCATCCCGGCCCTGGTCGACCTGGCCCTGAAGAACCCCGGCGCCTTCGGCTACGCCATCGCCTTCGGTGAACTCGCCGTCGGGATCGCCACCCTGATCGGCCTCCTCACCCGCCTCGCAGCGCTCGGCGGCGCGCTGATCTCGCTCAGCCTGTGGCTGACCGTGAGCTGGACCACCGAGCCCTACTACTACGGCAACGACCTCATCTACCTCATGGCCTGGCTCCCCCTCGTCCTCGCCGGCGCCACTGTCCTCTCCCTGGACGCGGCCCTTCGGTCCCGGCGGCGACAGCGGTCAGGCGGATATCGGTAGGCGCGAGCGACGGCGGGGCGCGCGCGGCCGACGGGTGGGCGGCCTCACACGGGTGAGCGTGGGTGGCCGGGCTTCCCGGGCCGGTGTCAGCGGGGGGCCTCCAGGCGCGCCCCGGAGGCCGTCGCCCTGGTGTCCGTACGGCCCGCTCTTCGGCGTCTGCGGATCGTCCGGGTGAGGAATCCGACCGCGCCCGCCAGGAACAGGCCGATCACCACCAAGGGGATCACCGCGAACCACGGGGTCTCCCAGAGGCCGCCCGCGTCGCCGGCGTAGATGACGCCCGCGAGGGCGAGGAAGAGGCCGACGACCAGCCTGCCGGGCTGGAACTCATGACGCAGCACGGCTCACCTCCACCTGACCCGCGCCCACCTTGAGGTCGAGGTCGACCGTGCCGGCGCTCTTGACGCCCGCGCCCGGCGAGAGGGTCAGCTCCTTGAACCTGCCCGGCTGCACGTCCACGTCCTTCTTCTCGTCACCCGGCAACTGGATGTCGCCCACCCCCACGTCGATGGTCAGCCTCACCGTCACGTCCGGCGGCATGATCACCCGCGCCCGGCCCACGCCCACCTCGACCTCCGACTCCACCGTCTGGCCCCCGGCGAGCCGCAGCCGGGTCAGGTCCAGCGTTCCGACGCCGGTGCCCAGGTCGTACGTGCGCTTCATGTCCGTCGCCGTGACGGGCCGCCAGGTCGTGCGCACCCAGTCCGTGCCGATGTTCTCGGGCAGCGCGGCGGAGCAGGCGAGCAGGCCCGCGGTGGTGATCGCCAGGAAGACCGACCCCGCGCCGGTGCGGCCCAGGAACGCGCTGACCGCGATGCCGACGCCCAGCATGGTCAGCGCACAGGCCAGCCCGGTCTGCAGGCTGGTGCCCAGGGCCTGGTCCTCCCACGTCAGCCGGGTGCCGAGGCCGCCCGCGAGCAGGGCGAGGAGGAAGATCCAGCCGCCGATCCAGCGGGGGCCGCGTGGTCCGGGCGACTGCGCGGACGGGGTGCGCGTGTCCTGGTGGCCGGTCCGCCCGGTGCCGAGGCCGATGGTGACGGCCGCCGCGATGTCCCGGTCGTGCGAGTCCTGCGGCCCCCAGAGATAGCCCGTGCCGCCGACGTGGGTGCCGTCCTTGACGATGGGGTCGCGCCACCAGGACGGGTAGGCGGCGGGCACCGGCGGGGCCTGGGCCTCCGGCGGGGCGTCGGCGACGGCCTGCGCGGCCAGCGGGTCCGTGTCGGGGGCGCCGCGCTGCCGCGACCAGTACCCGGCACCCGCGAGGAGCAGGGACAGCACCACGGCGAAGGTCAGCACCCCGCCGTTCTTCAGCAGCGTGAGGAACACCCCGCAGCCGACCAGCGCGAACAGCACGGCCGTCAGCGCCTGGCCGTCGACACGGCCGGTCAACAGCTTGCGCACCTCGTTCTCGTCCTCGTCGTCGTACGGGACGCACAGCCAGGCGAAGCCGTAGAAGAGGAGGCCGATGCCGCCGGTCGCGGAGAGCACCGCGAGGGTGATCCGGAAGATCACCGGGTCCATGTCGCACTGTCGCCCGAGTCCGGCGCACACCCCGGCGAGCATCTTGTGCCGCGGGTCGCGCCGGAACCTGTGCGGCAGTCCGGCCGCACCGCCCTCGCCCGGCACGTCGGTGCCTGTGTCGCCGGGCATGCCGGGCCTGCCCCTGCCGGGGGACGGCGGGGACTGCGGCGCGGTCCTTGCCGTGCCGGTGCGGGCGCCGGTGCCTGTGCCCCGGTCCGTAACCGTTCCTGTGCCCGTGCCCGTAGCCGTTCCTGTGCCCGTAGCCGTTCCTGTGCCTGTGCCCGTGCCCGTAGTCGTGCCTGTGCCCGTGGCCGCCCGCGCGCCCGCACCCGGTCCCGCCGGGCTGCCCGCACCCCGCTCCGCCCGCGCGTCCGCCTGCTCGCGCGGGTCCGTCCGCGCCCGCGCCTCCGCCCGCTCGTGCGCGCGCGGTTCCTCTTCCGCGGCGGCAGCGGGGCGCGCGCCGGACGAGGTGCCCTCGTCGGGCACGGAGTCCGCGGCGTGCTGGTGCTCTGTCATGGGTCCATGGTGACGGGCGCGACGCCGTGGCGGCAGTCGGTACGACCCTGGCCGGACCCTGATATCTCCCCTGAGCCGGCGCCGGGGAAGCGTTCGACGACCGGGGCCGGTGAAGATCAGGGACGTCTCGGGGGCCGACCCTGATGCCCCGCACCCCACACCGTGTGACCATCATTGGCATGCCGGAAGCCGCAGCAGCGCCCCTCGTCGACCCGCGGCCACCGCGCAAGCTCTACCGCAGCAGTGACGGACGCTGGCTGGGGGGCGTGGCGCGGGGGCTCGCCGGGCATCTCGGGCTGCCGGTGATCTGGGTGCGGCTGGTCTTCGTCGGCCTGTTCATGGCGGACGGTCTCGGCGCCCTGCTGTACGCCGCGTTCTGGTTCTTCGTCCCGCTCGGCGTCGGCGGCGTCGGCGGCCAGCGCACGCCCTCCCTCGTCACCACGGAGACCTCGCCGGACGGCCGCCGCAGACTCGTCACCCGCAGACCGGACAAGGGCCAGATCGTGGCCCTGCTCCTGATGGTCGTCGTGGCCATGGTCTTCGTGGGCAACGTCAACCTCGGCAACGGCGCGAAGGCCTACCTGTGGCCGATCGTCCTGGTCGGCGCGGGCGTCGCCTTGGTCTGGCGCCAGGCGGACAACGCCCGCCGGGCCCGCTGGGTCGAGGCCGGACGGCGTCGGCGCACGCTCAGCCTGCTGCGCGCGGGCGCCGGTGTCCTGCTGGTCACCGCCGGTGTCTCCGGCATCTTCGTCCTTCAGGGCTCCGCCGCCCACCTCGGCTCGGTCCTCCAGGCGGCCCTCGCGGTGCTCGTCGGCATCACCCTGCTCGCCGGCCCCTACCTCGTGCGCATGACGCAGGACCTCTCCGAGGAGCGGCTGATGCGCATCCGCGCCCAGGAGCGCGCCGAGGTCGCCGCGCACGTCCACGACTCCGTGCTGCACACCCTGACCCTGATCCAGCGCAACGCGGAGAGCCCGGCGGAGGTGCGCCGCCTCGCCCGCGCCCAGGAGCGCGACCTGCGCACCTGGCTGTACAAACCGGAGGGCACCGGCAAGGACGAGGCCGACGAGCCCACCACCCTCGCCGACGCGGTCCGGCGCAACGCGGCGGAGGTCGAGGACAAGCACGGCGTCCCCCTCGAGGTCGTCGTCGTCGGCGACTGCCCCCTCGACGAGAGGATCAGCGCGCAGATGCAGGCCGCGCGCGAGGCGATGGTGAACGCCGCCAAGTACGGTGGCGAGGGCGGCTCCGTCCAGGTCTTCGCCGAAGTCGAGGGAAAGACGGTCTTCGTGTCCGTCCGCGACCGCGGCCCCGGCTTCGACCTCGACTCGATACCCGCCGACCGCATGGGCGTCAGAGAATCGATCATCGGCCGGATGGAACGCAACGGCGGCACGGCGCGACTGCGCGCGGTGCCGGACGGCGGCACGGAGGTCGAGCTGGAGATGGAGAGGGCGGAGAAGACGTCATGAGCGACCCGACCGAGGGAAACAGCACGGCGGGAGCGGCGGAGACGGCCGAGTCCGCGAAGAGCGCCGGCGTGGGCGAGCGGCACGCGCGCGTGGTCCTCGTCGACGACCACCGCATGTTCCGTACGGGGGTCCAGGCCGAGATCGGCCGGACCGAGGAGACCGGTGTCGAGGTCGTCGGCGAGGCCGCGGACGTCGACCAGGCGGTCACGGTCATCACCGCGACCCGCCCCGAGGTGGTTCTCCTGGACGTTCACCTCCCGGGCGGCGGCGGGGTCGAAGTCCTGCGCCGCTGCGCCCCGTTGATGGCCGACGCCGAGCAGCCGGTCCGCTTCCTCGCACTGTCCGTGTCGGACGCGGCGGAGGACGTGATCGGGGTGATCCGGGGCGGCGCGCGGGGCTACGTCACGAAGACGATCACCGGTACGGACCTGATCAACTCCATCTTCCGTGTCCAGGAGGGCGACGCCGTCTTCTCCCCGAGGCTCGCCGGTTTCGTGCTGGACGCCTTCGCGTCCACGGACGCGCCGCCCGTCGACGAGGACCTCGACCGCCTCACCCAGCGCGAACGCGAGGTCCTGCGCCTGATCGCCCGGGGGTACGCGTACAAGGAGATAGCCAAGCAGCTCTTCATCTCGGTGAAGACGGTCGAGTCCCACGTCTCGGCGGTCCTGCGCAAGCTCCAGCTCTCCAACCGGCACGAGCTGACCCGCTGGGCGACGGCCCGGCGGCTGGTCTAGCGTCCCGAGGGGCCGGCGGGCCCGGCCCCTCACACCACCCGCGTCGCCCCCGCGAACGGCATCTCGCTGATCGGCGCCACCCGTACCGGCGCCGACGGGTTCGGGGCGTGGACCATCTGCCCGTTGCCGACGTAGAGGCCGACGTGGCTGATGCCGGAGTAGAAGAAGACCAGGTCGCCCGGGAGCAGTTCGGAGCGGGCCACGCGCCGGCCGGCGCCGATCTGGGCGTACGTCGTGCGGGGCAGGGCGATGCCCGCGGAGCGGTACGCGGCCTGCATCAGGCCCGAGCAGTCGAAGGCGTCCGGACCGGTCGCGCCCCACACATAGGGGCTGCCGAGCTTGGCGTAGGCGTACGAGACGGCCGCCGCCGCCCGGGAGTCGGGCGCCTGGGCGGTGGCCGGGCCGGGCGCCGTCAGGCCGTCCCGCGCGCCGGCGGCGGAGCGTGAGGCGCGGGCCGGGGCGGCGGTGCCCTCCCCGTACCGGGCGCGCTCCTGGGCGGAGAGCCGGGACAGCAGCTGCCGGGCCGTGTCCAGCTTGCCGTCGATCGTCGTCCGGTGCCGGCTCAGCTCCGACCGGCGGGACGTCAGCGAGGTCAGCTCGACGCGCGCGGCTCCCCGCAGCCGCTCGATCTCCCGCAGCTGCCGACGGACCCGCGCGACGGACGAGGCCTGCCGGCTGCCCGCGCGCTCGACGAACGCGGCCCCCTCCAGATACCGGTCCGGGTCGGAGGACAGCGCCAGGCGCAGCGCGGGATCCAGGCCGCCGTCGCGGTACTGCGCGGCGGCCATCGAACCCAGCGCGTCCCGTGCCGAGTTGAGCTGCCCGGTCCGGCGTGCCGCCTCGTCCCGCAGGGCCGACAGCCGCTGCTCGGCGGCCTCCGCCTGCTCCTTCGCGCCGTTGTACTTCTCGGTGGCGACCTCCGCCTCCTGGTACAGCCTGTCCACCTCCGCACTGACCTCCGCCGGCGTCGGCTGGGGCTCGGCGTGTCCGGTCCCGTCGAGACCCGTCGCCGTCGCCGCGCCCGCGAGGGCGATCGTGGCGGCCGTGCGGGCCGTGGTGCCGCTGACCGAACGGCGCCGGGGCTTGCGGTGCGCTGCCAACTGGGGTGCACGTCCTTTCGTACGACCGCCCTGTCCGTACGAACGCCAAGCGGAGCGGACGTACGACCGCCCGGGGGCGGATGACGCGTCCGGCGGCGCCCCGCACAGGGGGACGGGCCGCCGCCGGACCTTCTCGGCGGTGGTGGCCGACTGCCGCCCCTGGCCCGGGCGGCGGTGGGGAGCCGGTCACCTGGGGAAGGACGCTAAACCGACGGTGACGGCTAGGTAACGGCTTGTGCGGAAGTGCTGTGAGCGGACCGCCGGGTGACCGCAAGTGACCGTGATCCAGGAGGGGCGCCGACTGCTTGAGGCGGCGCGATGACCGATGTGGGGAATGCGGGACACGGGTGGCCGCCGGGGTGCTATGGGTCGCGTATATGCGGGGTCCGCTCCGGCGAGGTGGGCCGGTGTCCGCCGGCGCGGACGCCCCTGATTAGGCTCCGGCGTCATGGACGTACTCATCCATCTCCTCGTCGCCCTGCACATCATCGGCATCGCCTCGCTGCTCGGCGGCTTCCTCACGCAGCTGAAGGCGATGGGCCGGGGCACCGCCCGCTTCGTCCCGGCGATGCTGCACGGCGCCCTGACGATGCTGGTCACCGGCGCGATCCTGGTCGGCCTCAACCAGGCCGACGGCCAGCACGTCGACAACGTCAAGATCGGTGTCAAGCTGGCCCTGCTGATCGTGATCCTGGGACTCGTCTACGTGAAGCGGGACGACGAGAAGGTGGACAAGCGCCTGTTCGGCCTGGTGGGCCTGCTGACCACGGCGAACATCTTCATCGCGGTGCTGTGGACCTGACCGCCGCCCGCCCGGCGCCCGCCCCGCGCGGGGCGCGCGTCAGCCCGGACGCACCACGCTGTGGACCGACGCCTCGCCGTCGTGGAAGACCGACTCCTCGCGGACGTACGAGCCCGGCTTCGGGACGTGGATCATCATGCCGTTGCCGACGCAGATGCCGACATGGCTGACGTCGTCGTAGAAGAAGACCAGGTCACCGGGGAGGGCGGCGGAGAGGGGGACCGTGGTGCCGGCGTTCACCTGGTCGCGGGTGGTGCGCGGGAGGTCGACTCCGGCGGCCCTCCAGACGGCCCGGGTGAGGCCGGAGCAGTCGTAGGACCCGGGGCCGGTGGCGCCCCAGACGTACGGCTTGCCGATCTGGGCGCGGGCGAAGGCGAGCGCCCTCGTGGCCCTGACGGAGTACGAGGGGTCGGCCGTCGTGGCGCCGGAGCCCGAGGGGGACGTGAGCGGGGAGGACGTGGACGGGGAGCCCGGCGCGGTGATCTGCGTGGAGTCGCTGCGCTCCGGCCGGTTCGCGGCCTCCTGCCGGGCGTTCCGCACCGCCGCCGCCTGCTGCTGTTCCGCCAGTTCCGCGGCGGTGCGGGCCGCCTCCCGCCGCTCGGTCGCCGCGAGCCGGGCCTTCTCCTCGGCGGCCGGCCGGGACAGCAGGCCGCGCGCGTCGGCGAGCTTCTTCTGGACGGTCGCCTTGGCCGTCTTCAGGTCGCTCCGCGACGTGGTGAGCGTCCGGTGACTCCCGGCGGCCTCCTGGCGCTGCTTCACCGTCGCGTCCCGCTCGGCGGCGTGGTCGTCGACCGCGTCCTGCCGGAGGCCGGCCGGCCGGCTCGTCGACCGGGTGCGGTCGACGTGGTCCCGCGGGGGGCCCGCGAGCGGGGACGTCGCGGTGTCGGGCCCGGCGGCGCCGGTGCGGTACGGGGCGGAGGTGAGGGAACCCGGTTCCTCCCGCGCCTCGGTGAGCCGCCGCGTGCCCTGGGGGACGTCGTCGAGCAGGGTGCCGACGCGCTCGCGCTGCTTGGCGGACCTCTCCTTGGCCGCGTTGTACGTGTCGGTCGACGACCCCGCCTGGCGGTACAGGTCGCCGACCTTCTTCTCGACCTCTTCGAGGCTCGGCCGGTCGTCGGCCGGGGCGGCTTCGGCCGACTGGGACAGCAGGGCGACGGAGGTGAGGGCCGCCGTGGCGAGGGCGGGGGTCCGGATGCCTGCTACGCGCGTACCCGCGGGACGCGACTTGCGGTGCGACGCCAAGGGCGGCGACTCCTTCCGTGTTCCGCCTGCCGGGTTAGCTGTCGGGTTCGGGCGGGTGCTTCGGAAGGTGTGCCCTACGGCTCGCTCCGGAGGGGAGTCGGGCCGATTCACCCCGGGTTCCGTGGGTCCCCGGCTCCGGGTGCGCGGCGGCACTCCGGACTCGGCGGAGGCCGCGCGGTCCGGCGGGGTTCGCCGGTGGGGGTCGTACGGCCTGCTCGGCACGGTAGCCAACGCGTGTGGCGCCTGTGAAGGTTGATGCGCGATATGCCCGATACATTTTCGTGACCTTCGGTCAGGACTTCGCGTGCCGTGGCCGAAGCGGAGTGATCTGCGCATATGTGCGTGCCTTTCGGTGGCATCGTGACCGTCCGTACTCACTCCTTGCGGCGGTGTCGGTGTCAGCACCGAGGGTGACCTCCGAGGGCGACCTGGACGTCGGCCCGCTCCGCGGCGGCCGGGTGTCGGAGGTCGTTCCGCCGGAGTTCTCGGGGCGGCGGCGGGGTGTCAGTGGGGAGCTCTAGACTCGGAGAGCGATGAGCAGCCTCTTTGATGACAGCTTCCTGGCGAACCTCCAGGCCCCGCGGGGCCACGAGGAGGAACCCCCGCCGCCCGAGGACGATCACGTACCGGAGCCCGTACCGGACGATCTGTTCGGCGGGAAGTTCGACGTGCCACCGGACCGGGACACCCACTACCGCGACGGCGCCCCGCGCCCGGTGGTGGACCCGGCCGCGCTCCTGGAGGGGCTGAACGAGAACCAGCGGGCCGCCGTCGTGCACCACGGCACCCCGCTGCTCATCGTGGCCGGCGCCGGCTCCGGCAAGACCCGCGTGCTCACCCACCGCATCGCGCACCTGCTCGGCGAGCGGAACGTGCATCCGGGCCAGATCCTCGCGATCACCTTCACCAACAAGGCCGCGGGCGAGATGAAGGAGCGCGTCGAGCAGCTCGTCGGCCCGCGCGCGAACGCGATGTGGGTGATGACGTTCCACAGCGCGTGCGTGCGCATCCTGCGCCGGGAGAGCAAGAAGCTCGGCTTCACCTCCTCCTTCTCGATCTACGACGCCGCCGACTCCAAGCGCCTGATGGCCCTGGTCTGCCGTGATCTGGAGCTCGACCCCAAGCACTTCCCGCCGAAGTCCTTCAGCGCCAAGGTCTCCAACCTCAAGAACGAGCTGATCGACGAGGAGGACTTCGCCGCCCAGGCCGCCGACGGCTTCGAGAAGACCCTCGCCCAGGCCTACGCGATGTACCAGTCGCGACTGCGCGAGGCGAACGCCCTCGACTTCGACGACCTGATCATGACGACGGTCAACCTGCTCCGTGCCTTCCCCGACGTGGCCGAGCACTACCGCCGCCGCTTCCGGCACGTCCTCGTGGACGAGTACCAGGACACCAACCACGCCCAGTACGCCCTGGTCCGGGAGCTGGTCGGCACCTCCGAGCACCCGGTCGACGTGCCGCCGAACGACCACGACGTCCCGCCCGCGGAACTGTGCGTGGTGGGCGACGCCGACCAGTCGATCTACGCCTTCCGCGGCGCGACCATCCGCAACATCCTCCAGTTCGAGGAGGACTACCCGGACGCGACGACGATCCTGCTGGAGCAGAACTACCGCTCCACCCAGACGATCCTCACCGCCGCCAACGCGGTCATCGAGCGCAACGAGTCCCGCCGCCCCAAGAACCTGTGGACCAACGCGGGCGCGGGCGCGCGGATCACCGGCTACGTCGCCGACACCGAGCACGACGAGGCGCAGTTCGTCGCCGAGGAGATAGACCGCCTCACCGACGCGGGCGACGCGAAGGCCGGCGACGTCGCCGTCTTCTACCGGACCAACGCTCAGTCCCGTGTCTTCGAGGAGATCTTCATCCGCGTCGGCCTGCCCTACAAGGTCGTCGGCGGTGTCCGCTTCTACGAGCGCAAGGAGGTCCGGGACGTCCTGGCCTACCTGCGGGTGCTGGCCAACCCTGAGGACTCGGTGCCGCTGCGCCGGATCCTGAACGTCCCCAAGCGGGGCATCGGCGACCGCGCCGAGGCGATGATCGACGCCCTGTCCCAGCGGGAGAAGATCTCCTTCCCGCAGGCGCTGAGGCGGGTCGACGAGGCGTACGGCATGGCCGCGCGTTCCACCAACGCCGTCAAACGGTTCAACACACTGATGGAGGACCTCCGTACGATCGTCGAGTCCGGCGCGGGCCCGGCGACGGTCCTGGAGGCGGTCCTCGAACGCACCGGCTATCTCGCCGAGTTGCAGGCCTCCACCGACCCGCAGGACGAGACGCGGATCGAGAACCTCCAGGAACTCGCGGCCGTCGCCCTGGAGTTCGAGCAGGAGTCGGGCGAGGGCGAGGAGTCCGGATCCCTCTCCGACTTCCTGGAGCGGGTCGCGCTGGTCGCCGACTCCGACCAGATCCCCGACGAGGACGAGGACGGCTCCGGAGTCATCACCCTGATGACCCTGCACACCGCCAAGGGCCTGGAGTTCCCGGTCGTCTTCCTGACCGGCATGGAGGACGGCGTCTTCCCGCACATGCGCGCCCTCGGCCAGGCCAAGGAACTGGAGGAGGAACGGCGGCTGGCGTACGTCGGCATCACGCGCGCGCGGGAGCGGCTGTATCTGACACGGTCGTCCATGCGCAGCGCGTGGGGGCAGCCGTCGTACAACCCGCCGTCCCGCTTCCTGGAGGAGATCCCCGCGCAGCACGTGGACTGGAAGCGGACGGGTGCCATGGCACCGGTGTCCTCCGGTCCGGTGTCCGGGGTGGCGGCCTCGCTGTCGTCGTCCCGCTCCCGCTCCTCGGCGTCGGGCGCGTCGGGCTTCGCCACGCGGCGGACCTCGGAGAAGCCGACGGTGTCGCTGGCGGTGGGGGACCGGGTCACCCACGACCAGTTCGGGCTCGGCACGGTCGTCGCCGTGAAGGGCACGGGCGGCAACGCCGAGGCGACGATCGACTTCGGGGACGAGAAGCCGAAGCGGCTGCTGTTGAGGTACGCGCCGGTGGAGAAGCTGTAGCCCGCACGCGACGAGCCCCGGCCGAACGGCCGGGGCTCACCAGGCGGTCGCCCGTGCGGGCGGTCACCTACGTCGGGTCGACGCCGTGGCTGCGCAGCCAGGACAGCGGGTCGATCGCCGAGCCGCCGGCCGGCCGTACCTCGAAGTGCAGGTGCGGGCCGGTCGAGTTGCCCGAGTTTCCGGCGTAGGCGATCGGGTCGCCGGCCTTCACGGTCGTACCGGAGGCGACCCGGTAGCTGGAGAGGTGGCAGTACCACGTCTCCGTGCCGTCCTTGTCGGTCACGATCATCATGTTGCCGTACGCGCTGTTCCACTGCGTCCGCACGGTGCCGTCGGTCGCGGCCATCACGGTCGTGCCGTAGGACACCGGGAAGTCGATGCCGGTGTGGATGGACATCCAGTTGATGCCGGACTGGCCGTAGTAGGCGCTGAGTCCGTGCTGGGCCACCGGCAGCGCGTACTTGGGGCGCAGCCGCTCCTTGCGGGCGGCCTCCGCGGCGGCCTTCTTCTTCTCGGCCTCCTGCTGCGCCTTGAGGTCGATACGTTCCTGCGTTCGGCTGACCCGGTCGCTGAAGTCGTCCGCCTCGGCGGACAGGCTCTGCAACTGGGTGTCGAGCTTGTTGTTCGCGGTGGCCGGCTGCACGGGGGCCGCGTCCGCCGCGGTCGTCGAGACGTCCTTGTCCTCGCTGGTCAGCGTGGTGACGGAGGCGGCGGCGATGCCCGCGACCCCCATCACGCAGGCCGAGGGCACGGCCACCGTCAGTAGCGCGGACCGCTTGGCGGGCAGCCGGCGGCGGGAGCGGGACCCGCCCCGAGCGGCGGCGCGGGACGCCGGGACCGGGGTGAGCTCTTCCTGGTCGTCCAGCAGCGGTGTGTCGGAGGCGGCCGTCCCGTCCGGCAGGGACGGCATCTCACCGGTGGTGGCCGACTCGCCGTCGTCCGGGGCGTGTTCGCCGTATCCGACGTGGTCGAAGGTCGCCGTCTCCTGCCCGCCGGCGTGCTCGCCCCGCTGCTCGCAGTCCTCGTCGCCCGCCGTGGCGGGGCCGTCGGAGTTCCACTGCGTGGCGTCGTAGGCCCCGGTGTCGAAGGCCTGGGTGCCCCATTCCCACTGCTGCGTCCCGTCGGCCGGGGCGCCGGACTGGTCGGGCTGGAGCCAGGCGTTCGCGTCCCACTGGCCGCTGGTGTCGGGGCTCGTCGCCTGCGGCGGGATCGCGGAGAGGTGCTGGTGCTCGCCGGTCCAGGCGGTGGAGTCGTACGTGCCGCTGTCGTACGCGCCGCCGCCGTGGGTACCGCTGTCGTACGTGCCGCCGTCATGGGCGGCGTGGTGCCGGGCCGCGTACGGGTCGTGGTGCACGGTCTGGTGGCCACCCGTGGACCAGAGGGACATGTCGTACGAGCCCGTGCCGTCGGCGGGCAGGCAGCCGAACAGGGGGTCGGACTCGAAGCTCGTGGTCGACCTGCCGGTGTCGAATCCCGAGCCCGAAGGCGGGACAAAACCGGTGGCGTCATAGTCGGCGTACGTGGTGAAGTCGCCGTACTGGGCTTCCTGGGTGCCGTACGACGCGTAGTGCGCCGGGTCGGCGTCGGAAGCCGGAGCCGGGGTGGTCATGGTCCCCGACGGGTGACGGTCGTTCACCAACTTCTCTTTCGCCTCGACAACAGGGGCTGCCAGAGCAGTGCGGCGACTGTACCCGGCGGTACGCGGGCACGACAATCTTCCGCTGGTTTCGCTCGCGCAGGAAACGGGCATTCGGCCGTGTTTCGGGGGACCGCGGGCGAGAGTTTGGCCCTGTGTTCGAAGAGTGTTCGATGTCGGTGTGCTGTCGGACGGCTGTTTTCCCGCTGTGCGGGGCGGTCTCAGGGGGCGGTACGGCCCAGGACGCCGGCGCGTTGTCCTGGGGATCCGCCGCACCGGCCGGCACGGCCGTGAGGGGAGCGCCGTCGTCGTGCGCCGGTTTATGCCACCGTGAGTCCGCCGGTGCGCGCGGCGGTCTCCTCGCCCGGGCGTGCCGTGTCGAGGACGCGCCGTATCCCGGCCGCGACAGCGGGGTGCACCGGCAGGGCGAGATGCCCGATCCCGCTCACCTGGATGTTCTCCGCCGCCAGGTCGGGGTGGTCGACACAGGCGGTCTCCAGCGGCTCCATCAGGTGATCGAGGTCGCTCCAGAAGCTGACGAAGTGCGTCCGGCAGCCGGGGGCGGGCAGGGCCAGCTCCTCGATGAACTCCGAGCCGGGGCGCATCTGGCGCACGATCGGATGCGCGTTGGCCAGCGGCGCCACCCGGGTGCCGGAGTGCGGGGTGCCGAGCGTCACGAGTGTCCGGACGCGGGTGTCACCGCCGAGGCGCTGCACGTAGTACCGCGCGATCAGCCCGCCGAGGCTGTGTCCGACCACGTCGACCTGCCGACTGCCCGTGCGCTCGCAGATCTCCTCTATGTGCCGGCCGAGCAGCGCAGCCGCGGTGCGGATGTCGCAGGTCAGCGGCGAGTAGTTGAGCGACTCGATCTGCTGCCTGCCGTGCTGGACGAGGCTGCGGCGCAGCAGGACGAAGACCGAGCGGTTGTCGATGAACCCGTGCAGCAGGACGACCGGGGGCTTGGCCTCCCGGGGCAGCTGGGTCGCGCTGTCCTCCGGTGCGGGGATCGGGGGCACGGGGGCGCGCCGCTCCTGCACGATGCCGGAGGGATAGAGGAGGAGGTGGCCCGCGAGGATCGCCATCTCCAGGGCGGTCGCCTTCAGGAGGGTCAGCGAGAGGCCCGCCAGTCTGCTCGGGAGCAGGCGCTGGCAGAGCGGAAGCAGGGGCAGTGCTGCCCTGGTGACCTTCATGGCCGACCTCCTGTCGGCACGCGGGGGGACGGCTCTGTCCCCCGGGTGCCCTCATGGGGAGGCGTGGCGGAGATCCTCGACGAGGCGTGAGCGGGATACGCGGGGTGAGCGCGGCGTACGGCGGGGGTGACGGGGGCTGCCTGCGTTCCTGCTGCTGCCCGTGGTGCGCCGATGACGTGGTGAGGTCCCCTGCCGGCGTGGCGACGAGGCTCCCCGCTGTCGTGCCTTACCTGCCCTGCGTACCCTTCGTGCCCCCGTCGATACGCCTCACCGCCGCAGCGCGCGGCCTGCGGCGCGGCGGTGAGGCGACCTCGTTGCGGCTCCCGAACGTGTCCCACCGTGTGATTTCCCCCTCGGTATCCACCGCGAAACTGCCGGGTGCGGGATGCTGGCGATAACGTTCGTTCACTTTCCCGGCCGGTGCGGTACTTGTCGGTACGGATGGATGCAGTCGCTTCATGGAGGCAGTGATGGGTGTGGCAGCCGGTCCGATCCGCGTGGTGGTGGCCAAGCCGGGGCTCGACGGCCACGATCGCGGGGCAAAGGTGATCGCGCGGGCGCTGCGCGACGCCGGTATGGAGGTCATCTACACCGGGCTCCACCAGACGCCCGAGCAGATCGTCGACACCGCGATCCAGGAGGACGCCGACGCGATCGGGCTGTCCATCCTCTCCGGCGCGCACAACACGCTCTTCGCGGCCGTGATCGACCTGCTCAAGGAGCGGGAGGCGGAGGACATCCTGGTCTTCGGCGGCGGGATCATCCCCGAGGCGGACATCGCCCCGCTGAAGGAGAAGGGCGTCGCGGAGATCTTCACGCCGGGGGCCACGACGGCGTCGATCGTGGACTGGGTCCGGGCTCATGTGCAGGAGCCCGCCGAGGCGTAGACGGTCGGGGCGCAGGTCGGCGCGGCACACCGATCGGCGGTCGTACCGTGCCGGCCGGCCGGTGCGGCCGTTGTCCGGGGGCTCGGTGCCCAGGTCCCGGTTCGGCGTGAACGGCCTCGTCCTCGGGCCCGTCCTCAGGCGCCGGACGGTTCGGGAGGCCGCACCGTCCCCAGTTCCTCCTGCATTGCCGCGCGCAGCCGCAAGGTCGTCACCAGGCGCTGGAACGCCTCCGCCCAGTAGCCCCCGGCTCCTGGACTCGCGTCCTCCGGTTCGTCCGGGACCGCCAGCAGTCCGTCGAGGCGGCTCGCCTCGGAGGGGTCGAGGCAGCGCTCCGCCAGGCCCATCACTCCGCTGAAACTCCATGGGTAGCTCCCCGCGTCCCGTGCGATGTTGAGGGCGTCGACCACGGCCCGTCCGAGTGGCGCGGACCACGGCACCGCGCACACTCCGAGCAACTGGAACGCCTCGGACAGACCGTGGGCCGCGATGAACCCGGCCACCCAGTCGGCCCGCTCGACGGCGTCGAGCGTGCCGAGCAGCTTGGCCCGCTCGGCCAGGGACACCGCCCCCGGCCCACCGGCCTCGGGTGCCGCGGGCGCCCCGAGCAGGGCCCTCGCCCACTCCGCGTCCCGCTGCCGTACCGCCGCCCGGCACCATGCCGCGTGCAGGTCGCCCTGCCAGTCGTCGGCCACCGGCAGCGCCACGATCTCCCTCGGGGTACGGCCGCCGAGCCGTCCCGGCCAGGTGCGGAGCGGGGCGGCCTCCACCAGCTGGCCGAGCCACCACGACCGTTCACCCCGCCCCGCCGGGGCCTTCGCTGTCACCCCGTCGGCCTCCATGCCCGGATCGCACTCGTGCGGCGCCTCGATCAGGAGGGCCGGGGTGTCCCCGGTGTGGTCGACGGCCACACAGGCCCCGGCGCGCACCGCCATCCGCGCGGCGAGCGCCGAGCCGGGCAGCGCCGACAGCAGCTCCGCCGCCGTCGCCCGTACGTTGCGGCTGCGGTCGGTCAGCGCCTGCTCAAGGAACGGCTCGTCGTCCGCGGCCAGGCCCGAGCGCAGGGAGTCAAGGAACATCAGCCGGTCCTCGGCCCGTTCCGTCGCCCAGGTCGTCGTGAGCAGCTCGCGCGCGGCGGCGGGCTCCCGGGCGCGGAGCGCCGCGAGCAGCGCCACCCGCTCGGCGAACAGGCCCTCCCGCCACAGCTGCCGGATCCGCTCGGCGTCCTCCGCGTGCGGCAGGGCCGCGCCCCCGCCCGGTGTCGCGCGCAGGGCGAACCGCCAGTCGGGGTTCAGCCGGGCGAGCCACACCGCGCGCGGCCCCGCGAACGCCAGCGCCGCCGGCCGCAGATCCGTACGCCCGCGGGCCGCGTCCAGCAGCGCGGGCAGCAGCTCGGGGGGAGCGGCGAAGCCGCGGGCGTTCGCCGTCGCCAGCCACTGCGGCAGCAGCTCCATCAGGTCCGGCGCCGTGCCCCGGCGGCCCCCGCCGCCCGCGCCGGGGCGGTCGGCCAGCAGCATCGCCAGCCTGCGGGCCGCCGCGGCGGGCGGCCGGGGGCGCGGGTCCCCGGCCGCCGGTTCCGGCAGCCGGGCCGCCCGCCCGGGCCGCAGGCCGGCCCGGCGGCGTACGGTCTCCGCCGCCGCCGCGTCCAGCAGGGCGAGCGGGGCCTGCCGGCCGGGCGGGCAGCCCGGTGGGGTGCGCCGCTCCGTCCCGAGCAGGGCGGTCGTGACAAGTTCCTCCCAGGCACCCGTCGCGGGCGCTTCCGCAGGAGCTGAGGTCCTGGTCATACGTTCCTCTCGGTGCCTCTTCGGGTGGTGCCTGGGAGTGGTTGAAGGGGCACGTGGTCCGGGTGTCCAGTGAGAGGGGACACATGCGTGAAATGAGGGAAGGAAGGTGGATTGCCGGACGAACGCGCAGGTCGGGTCAGCACAGGGCCACCGCCTCGCCGGTCCCCTGCGGCCAGGCCGTCAGCGGGGTGAAGCCGCGGTGGCCGCACTCGCCGAAGACCGTGACCGGGGCCCCGCCGGACAGGGAGACCAGCCGCCACAGGCCCGGACGGGACCGCGCGGCGGACGTCAGCGGCAGCGCCGTGTCCCCGCCGGCGTCCACCAGCTGCCAGGAGTCGCCGTCCGGGGCCGGGACGACCCCCTCCAGCGTCACCGGCACGGCGTCCAGCCAGGGGTCCTCCCGCAGTGCCTCGCCGTACCGGGCGGCGGCCTCGGCCGGGGTCACCCCCGGCGGGCGTACCGCCGCGGGAGCGGGCGGGGCGAACCGCTCGCCCAGGGCCGCCCGCGGCTGTCCGGCACCCGGATACGCCGACACCTCCGCGTCCAGGACCAGCCCGACCGGCAGTACGAGCTCCGGCGCGCGGCCGGCGGCGCCGTAGGAGAGCAGCAGGGCCGTACGGCCCGAATCGGCGCCGTGGAGCCATATGCGGCGGATGGTCAGCCGGGCGTCCGCGGTGTCGTACTGGGCGAGGACCAGCCAGTGGTCCCGCAGCGGCGGGCCGTCCGCCGAGGCGGGCAGGCCGACACGGGAACGGACCGTCGCCGCGAGGCCCTCGGGCAACCGCTCCCGGCGCAGCCAGCCCTGGTCGAGGAGGTGGAGGAGAGCGCACTCCTCCAGCAGACGCACCGGCCAGCCCGGCCCGGACGACGGGATCGCCCCCAACTCCCGCACCCGCGCGGCCAGCCCGGGGGCCTGGGCGTCGACCATGCGGGCCGCGGTCTCCTCCCACAGCTCGTACCCCGCCTGTTCCGCGCCCGCGAGGCCGCCGCGCAGCAGGTCCGCCAGCCGCTGTTCCAGCTCCGTGGCCCCCGCGGTGATCCGCTCGGCCCGGCGCTCCGCCCGGCGCCGCGCCGCCTCCGGATCACCGGAACCGGACGGGGAACCGGCCCCCTCCGCCGTCCGCTGCTCCGCCGCGCGCTTCCTTCTCCCCTCTATCCACTCCCCGGCCCACCCGGGCGGCTCTCCGGGCGGCACCGCGCCGTCCCCGCCCGCCCAGAGCAGCAGCAGCCCCAGCGCGTGCTTGCACGGGAACTTCCGGCTCGGACAACTGCACCTGTACGCCGGGCCGGACGCGTCCGCGAGGTCCACGACCGTCTGATACGGCCTGCCGCCACTGCCCTTGCACAGCCCCCACACCGTCCCCTCGCCGGCACTGCCCGCCTCGGACCACGGCCCGGCCGCCCCGAGTTTGCTGCCCGCTTTGCGTGACGCGGCGTCAGGAGCCAGTGACAGCACCTGGTCCGCGCTCCAGCGCACCCCCTGCTCAGTCATGTCTCCGAAGGTAGATCCCCCCACTGACAATCGGCCGTTCGAGCGCGTTCGTGCAGGTCAGAACGCATTGTCAGTGGGATGGTGCACGGTGGACACCAGATCCGAACCGGCCGAGCTGGAGGGGGACTCAGCCATGACTGTGTCTGCAGCACCTACGTCCGCGCACCTGCCAGAGCAGGAGCCGACCGAGGCGTTGCGTCCGCACGCCGAGGACGCCTTCGCCGAGGAACTCGCCGCGCTCGCCGCGCAGGACGACCGTCCGCGCCCGGCCCGCTGGAAGCTGTCGCCGTGGGCCGTCGCCACCTATCTCCTCGGCGGCACCCTGCCGGACGGCACGGTGATCACGCCGAAGTACGTCGGCCCGCGCCGCATCGTCGAGGTCGCCGTCACCACCCTCGCCACCGACCGCGCCCTGCTCCTGCTCGGTGTGCCCGGCACCGCGAAGACCTGGGTGTCCGAGCACCTGGCCGCCGCGGTCAGCGGCGACTCCACCCTGCTGGTGCAGGGCACCGCCGGCACCCCGGAGGAGGCCATCCGGTACGGCTGGAACTACGCGCAGCTGCTCGCCCACGGTCCCAGCCGGGACGCCCTGGTCCCCAGCCCCGTCATGCGGGCGATGGCCGAGGGAATGACGGCCCGCGTCGAGGAACTGACCCGTATCCCGGCCGACGTCCAGGACACGCTCATCACCATCCTGTCGGAGAAGACGCTGCCGATACCGGAGCTGGGCCAGGAGGTGCAGGCGGTCCGCGGGTTCAACCTGATCGCGACGGCCAACGACCGCGACCGCGGGGTCAACGACCTGTCCAGCGCCCTGCGCCGCCGCTTCAACACGGTGGTGCTGCCGCTGCCGGAGAGCGTCCAGGCCGAGGTCGACATCGTCTCCCGGCGCGTCGACCAGCTCGGCCGTTCCCTCGACCTGCCGGCCGCGCCCGACGGCATCGACGAGATCCGCCGCGTGGTGACCGTCTTCCGCGAGCTGCGCGACGGCGTCACGTCCGACGGCCGCACCAAGCTGAAGTCGCCCAGCGGCACCCTGTCGACGGCGGAGGCGATCTCCGTCGTCACCGGCGGCCTCGCCCTGGCCGCGCACTTCGGCGACGGCGTGCTGCGGGCCGGCGATGTCGCCGCGGGCATCCTCGGCGCCGTCGTCCGCGACCCCGCGTCCGACCGGGTCGTGTGGCAGGAGTACCTGGAGGCGGTCGTCCGCGAGCGCGAGGGCTGGACGGACTTCTACCGGGCCTGCCGGGAGGTGAGCGCGTGAGCGGCGGCGGGTGCGCGGCGCCGGGCGGCGCGCGGGGTGAGCGGCCCGGGGCATCTCCGGGCGGTCCGGGAGGGGGACAGGGTGACAGGCGCTGACGAGTCCGGGAGCGGGTGGCCCGGGGAGGGACCGCTGCTGCTCGGGGTGCGGCACCACGGACCGGGTTCCGCGCGGGCCGTGCGGGCGGCGCTGAGCGCGGCCCGGCCGCGGGTGGTCCTGATCGAGGGGCCGCCCGAGGCGGACGCGCTGATCCCGCTGGCCGCCGACGAGGACATGCGGCCGCCGGTCGCCCTGCTCGCCCACGCGGTGGACGAGCCCGGCCGGTCGGCGTTCTGGCCGATGGCCGAGTTCTCGCCGGAGTGGGTCGCGATCCGCTGGGCCGTGGAGCAGGACGTCCCGGCCCACTTCATCGACCTGCCGGCCACCCACACGCTGGCCTGGATGAGGGACGGGGAGAAGGACGCCGAGGCGGAGAAGAGCGAGCCTGAGGCCGGGGGTGAGCAGGCCGAGGGGGAGAAGGCCGGGCAGGAGGCGGCCGGGTCGGACGCCGGGGCCAACATCCGCGTCGACCCGCTGGCCGTGCTCGCCGAGGCCGCCGGCTACGACGATCCCGAGCGCTGGTGGGAGGACGTCGTCGAGCACCGGGGGCCGGGCGACGGGGACGCCTTCGCCCCGTTCGTCGCGCTCGAGGAGGCCATGGGGGCGCTGCGGGACACGTACGGCAGCGGCGGGCATGACCGGGACCTCGTCCGTGAGGCGTTCATGCGCCTCCAGGTGCGGGACGCGCGACGCCGGTACGGGGACGGCGTCGCGGTGGTCTGCGGGGCCTGGCACGTGCCCGCGTTGCGGCACCGGACCACCGTCGCCGCCGACAGGGCACTGCTCAAGGGACTGCCCAAGGTCAAGACGGACATGACCTGGGTGCCGTGGACGTACCGCAGGCTGTCCCGGCGCAGCGGATACGGCGCGGGCATCGAGTCACCGGGCTGGTACGGACATTTGTTCGGCGCACCGGACCGTCCGGTCGAGCGGTGGCTGACCAGGGTGGCGGGGCTGCTGCGGCAGGAGGACCGGCTCGTGTCCTCGGCGCACGTCATCGAGGCGGTGCGGCTGGCCGAGACCCTCGCGGTGATGCGCGGCCGTCCGCTGCCCGGTCTGAGCGAGACGACCGACGCCGTGCGGGCGGTGATGTGCGACGGCTCGGACGTGCCACTGGCGCTGGTGCACGACCGGCTCGTCGTGGGAGACGTGCTCGGCGAGGTGCCGGCCGCCGCGCCGGCGGTGCCGTTGCAGCGGGACCTCGACCGCACCCAGCGCAGACTGCGGCTCAGGCCGGAGGCGCTGGAGCGCGAGCTGGAACTCGACCTGCGCAAGGACACCGACGCCGAACGCAGCAGGCTGCTGCACCGGCTGCGGCTGCTCGGTGTGGCGTGGGGCGAACCGGCCTCCTCGCGCGGCAGCACGGGCACCTTCCGGGAGACCTGGCGGCTCAGGTGGGAGCCGGAGCTGGCCGTGCGGGTCGCCGAGGCCGGGGTGTGGGGCACGACCGTGCTCGGCGCCGCGACCGCCAAGGCCGAGTCCGACGCGGCCGGCGCCCAGGGACTCGCCGACGTCACGGCCCTGGCGGAGCACTGCCTGCTGGCCGACCTGCCGGACGCGCTCCCCACCGTGATGCGGATCCTCGCCGACCGGGCGGCCCTCGACGCCGACGTCGGCCACCTCGCCCAGGCCCTGCCCGCCCTGGTCCGCTCCCTGCGCTACGGCGACGTACGGGGCACCGACACGGCGGCGTTGACGGAGGTCGCCGCGGGCCTCGCGGAGCGGATCTTCGTCGGCCTGCCCCCGGCCTGCACCGCGCTCGACCCGGACGCGGCCGAGGAGATGCGCCGCCACCTCGACGCGGTGCACGGGGCGGTGGGACTCCTGGCCGGCGCCGCCCCGCCGGCCCACGGCGACCTGCGGGGGCGCTGGCACACGGTGCTCGGCGTGCTGTCCGGGCGGGACACCGTGCCCGGGGTGATCCGCGGGCGCGCGGTACGGCTGCTGCTGGACAGCGGGGAACTGGCTCAGGACGAGGCGGCCCGGCTCATGGGACTCGTGCTGTCGCCGGGCACCCCGCCGGGGGACGCGGCCGCGTGGATCGAGGGCTTCGTCGGCGGCGGCTCCGGCGGCGGGATGCTCCTGGTGCACGACGAGCGGCTGCTCGGGCTGGTCGACGCCTGGCTGACCGGCGTGCCGGCCGAGGCGTTCACCGACGTCCTGCCCCTGCTGCGACGCACGTTCTCGGCGTACGAGGCGGGTGTGCGCCGGACACTCGGCGAACTGGTCCGGCGTGGTCCGGGGCAGCGGGGGAACACGACGGCGACCGGATCCGGCATTCCCGGCTTCGCACCCGACCTCGACGGCGAGCGCGCGGACGCCGTGCTGCCCGTCGTGCGGTTGCTGCTGGGCCTGGACGGGCCGGAAGAGACCGCGGGCAACGATCTGGTGGGGGTGGCGTGATGACGACCGACTGTCTGAGTGAGCCGAGAGAGCGGACCGAAACGGCGGACACCGCCGGGGAGGGGCACCGGGCGCACGAGGCGGAGCGCCCGGCGACGACCGTCCCGGTGATGCCGCTCTGGGAACGGCTGCACACGGGGGTGCGCGGATGACCGGACCAGGGACGACCGGGCCAGGGACGACCGGGCCAGGGACGACCGGGCCAGGGACGACGGGACCAGGGACGACGGCCGGGCCGGAGGCGGGGCCGGGGGCGGTCACCGGATCCCGGGTGACGGCCGAGTCGGTGGACTCGGGGCGGGAGCGGCTGCGGCGCTGGCGGCTCGTGCTCGGTGGTGACACGGCGGACGGCACCGGCTGCGCGCTCTCCGGAAAGGACGCCGCGATGGACGGGGCGCTCACCGCGCTCTACGGGAAGGGGGACAAACCGCCGGCCGGGCGGGACCGCGCGGCGGGGCTCGGGGCGTCGGCGCCGTCCGTGGCGCGCTGGCTCGGGGACATCCGGACGTACTTCCCGTCCTCCGTCGTCCAGGTGATGCAGCGCGACGCCATCGACCGGCTCGGACTGTCCACGCTGCTGCTGGAGCCGGAGATGCTGGAGGCGGTGGAAGCCGACGTGCATCTCGTCGGCACGCTGCTCTCCCTCAACAAGGCCATGCCGGAGACCACGAAGGAGACGGCGCGCAAGGTCGTCCGCAAGGTCGTCGAGGACCTGGAGAAGCGGCTCGCCACCCGTACCCGGGCCACCCTCACCGGTGCCCTCGACCGCAGTGCCCGGATCAACCGGCCGCGCCACCACGACATCGACTGGAACCGCACCGTCGCGGCCAACCTCAAGCACTACCTGCCGGAATACCGGACGATCGTGCCGGAGCGGCTCATCGGATACGGGCGCGCGTCCCGGTCGGTGAAGAAGGACGTCATCCTCTGCATCGACCAGTCGGGGTCGATGGCGGCGTCCGTCGTCTACGCGTCCGTGTTCGGGGCCGTGCTGGCGTCGATGCGGTCGATCGACACGCGTCTCGTCGTCTTCGACACCGCCGTCGTCGACCTCACCGACCAGCTCGACGACCCGGTCGACGTGCTGTTCGGCACGCAGCTCGGCGGCGGTACGGACATCAACCGGGCGCTCGCCTACTGCCAGTCGCAGATCACCCGGCCCGCCGAGACGGTGGTCGTGCTGATCAGCGACCTCTACGAAGGGGGCATACGGCGGGAGATGCTCAAGCGGGTCGCGGCGATGAAGGCCTCGGGGGTGCAGTTCGTGACGCTGCTCGCGCTGTCCGACGAAGGGGCGCCCGCCTACGACCGGGAGCACGCGGCCGCGCTCGCCGCCCTGGGCGCACCGGCGTTCGCCTGCACCCCCGACCTGTTCCCGGAGGTGATGGCGGCGGCGATCGAGAAGCGGCCGCTGCCGATACCGGAGACCGCGTGACGGCTTCGGCGCAGGGCGACTTGTCGACCCGCTGACCTGCCCTCCGGCCAGCAAAACGGACATGAATACGCATCGGTGGCGGGGGGCTTGCGCAACCTCGGGAGTGCCGTGCGAGGATCGACGCCCGTCAGCGGTACGCGATGTTCCGCTCGCTCGGTACCGCGTCCTACGTCGTTGTACCGCGTCATGCCGCGTCGTACCGCGACGCACCTCGTCTGACACCGAGGCGTCTCCCGTCGTACCGCTTCCGTACGGCGTGCCCTGTTCCGCAGCACGGAGGGACCTTCCCGGACGTGACCCCGCAAGCCGCCCTTTCCGGTGCCGCCCCGCGCGTGACGCGTACGGCGGCCGGGCGGCGTGCGCTGCACCTGGTGCTGCTGGTGGGTGGGTTGTTCGCGCTCGGGCTCCTCTGCGGTGAGCGGGCGCACGCGGCGGACGGGGTGCCGTCGGGGACGGCTTCCGGGTCGGTCCGGTCGGTTACGGGGAGCGCGGTCGCCGAGGTGGTGCCTGCTCCGGCGGAGGCGTCGACGGCGACGGCGGCGGCGAAGCCGGTCATCCGGGAGCCCCGCAGGCGTCCGGTCGGGGACCCCCGGGGACCCGGTGTCCGCGGGAGCGCACTCGGTGTCCGCCGGACTGGCCGATGCGAAGGCGAAGCTCCCCGCGCCGCCCGCAACCGCGCGGGACGCCGCTTCCGTGCCGGGATCGCCGGGCCTGTCGGGTCTGCCTGGCCTGCCGGATGCGCCTGACCTGCCGAGCAGGCCCGGGTTGCCGTCGGTGCCGTCCGTGCCGGCCATTCCCGGCCTTCCTGGTCCGCCGTCGCGTCCGGTGCACACGCTTCCGGCCCCGGTGCCGGACCCCGTCACGTCCGCTCCGCAGCAGGACGCTGCGTCCGCATCGACGCCGGTGCCGGCCGCGAACGCGAACCTTCGGACACCCGAGCGGCCTTCCGCCACGAGGACGAAGACGCCCCTCGCCTACGGACCCGGGTTCGCCGCCGGCACCACCATGACCCCGGTTGTGGCGCACAGGCCCGTGCAGCGGGCCGACCGTACCGGGTACGCCCCCGTGCGCCAGGCGCCCACCCAGGTTCCGGGTGGCGCGCTGAGCGGGAAGTCCGCCATGGACAGCGGCACCTCCCGGCACGGCGGCGACGCCCACGCCGTCACGTTCGAACTCCGGGCGCCGCTGCGGCTCGTGCCCGGCGCCGCCGCGGGCGTGGACGCCTACGGCACCCGGGACAGGCACCGGGACATTCCCGTTTCTCCCGCCTAGGTCGGACCTTCCCCCGCCGCAGACCTGCCGCGCGGGGGCGGAAACAGGTCTGCCCGCCCGTCCGGATCCCCCTGTCGATGCCTATCGATTCTGTCGATCGTCGGCGATCTCCGGACGGAAGCCCGAAGCCCTCGGAATGTCTCCCAGCCTTCCCAGTCCCGCGGCTCCCGCAAAGGAGCTCCGGACTCTTGAGTACCAAGGATCTGACGCACGCCATGAACAAGAACATCCGCCGTTCCATCGTGATAGCCGCCGGTGTCACCGGCGCGTGGGCGCTCGGCTCCGCCGTCGCCGGCGCGGACGAGCTGCCCGCGGCCGCCGTCTCCGCACCGGACGCGACGATCGGGACCGACACCGACACCGACACCGACACCATCACCACTGACACGGAGATCGTCGACACCGTCACCGGCACGGTCGACGGAGTCGTCTCCGAGGCGGGGGACACCGTCTCCGGCGTCCTCACCAAGGACGAGCTGACACCGCAGCCGGTCACCGACACGACCGACATGGTCGACACCATCGGCATCGCCGACCAGGGCCGCCGATACGTCGACGCGAAGGTCACCGTCCCCAAGGCGTCCAAGGTGAAGGGGGCCGCGGCCATCCAGGGCGCCAGGGCCGCCCGCGCCGCCAAGGCCGCAGCCGACGCCACCGCCACGACGACCGCCACCGCCACGACGACCGCCGCCACCGCGCCGACCACCGCCGTCGAAGCGACCGCCGCGGAGACCGTCACCTCCGACGCGGACACCGTCCCCCAGGACGGGATCGACTACCTCTTCGGCCCCCTCTGCGCGTTCGCCCCCGAGCTGGAGCAGGCGCTGGCCGCCGCCCAGACGAAGCTCCAGGGCGCGCAGGCGACGGCCCGTTCCCAGGCGCGGGGCGTCGACGGGGTCGTACGGACGAAGGCGCGGCACGCGGGCGCGGGCGCGGGCCGCACGGCGGCCGGGGTGACCGGCGCCGCGCGGACCACGGTCACCGGCGCCGAGGGCCGGGCAGACGACGCGGTCACCACCGCCCGGGGCACGGCGGCCACCGTCACCACCACCGCCCAGGCCACCGTCTCCGCCGTCCCGGGCCATGTCACCGGCACGGTGGGCGGGGTCCGGCAGCACGTCGTCGGCACCGTCGCCGGTGTCCCCGGCACGGTCACCCCGGTCGTGGAGGAGACGACGGCCGCCGTCGTCCCGCCCGTGGTGACGACCGCCGTGCACGGCGTACTGCCGGTCGCCACCGACGCGGTGAACGGTGTGACGCCGGTCGCCGGTGAGGCGGTGAGCGCGGTGGAGGGGACCGCCGGCCACACCGCGGAGGCCGTGACCGGGCTGGCGTACGGAGTCGTCGCCGACGTCCAGCCCGTCGCCGGTGGTGTCGTCCACGGGGTCCGGCCGGTCGTCGACCGCGGCGCCGCGGACGTTCCCCCGTACGCCGCCGGACTGGTCGGCCAGGTCACCGACGACACCACGGCCGCCGTCCTGCCGCCCGTGGCGCACACGGCCGTGCACGGCGTGGTGCCCGTCGCCGGGCAGGCCGTCGTGGACGCGGGCGGGGTGGCACACGGCGTCGTCCAGGACGTCCGGCCCTTCGCTGCCGGAGTCACCGGCTCCGTGCCACCGCTCGCGCACGGTGTGGCCGGTCACGCGACCGGTCTGGGAGACGGCGTCGTGGGCCAGGTGCCGTCCTTCGCCGAGGGCGTTACGGGCGCGGTCCGGCCCGTCGTCGACACCGCCGTCCGGACCGCGCACGACACCGTCACGCGGACCGTGCGGCCGGTCGTGCGGGGTGTAGGCGGCAGTGCCACGAGGCTCGCGTACGGCGTCACGGGCGACGTCGCTCCCTTCGCGGACGGCGTCGCCGGCGAGGTCGCCCCGTTCGCGCACGGTGTCGTCGGCGAGGTCGCGCCCTTCGCCCAGGACCTGGGCGGGACCGTCCGGGCCACCGCGGGCCCGCTTGCCGGGCACGCCGTCACCGGCGTCCAGGGGGTGGCCGCGTCGGCCACCCCCGGCTACGTACCGGACGCGCAGGCCGTCCAGGCCGTCCAGGACGCGCACCACGGCAGCGCATACCGCCTCTGACCGTCCTCCTCCTGACGGCTGGCGGTCTCCGCCGTCCGGTGGCTTCCGCCGTCCGGGCGGTCTCCGCCGTCCGGACGGCTTCCACCGTCCCGGCGGTCCCTACCGTCCGACCGACTCCGCGAGGTGGCGGGACCCGGACGGCCGAATGCCATCGGCCGGCCTGATCACCGGCCTCGCGGGTGGGGCGGGGTGATTCTCCTGGGGAGGGAATCACCCGGCCCCCAGCCCCCTGAGGGCTGCCGGACAATGCCCTCGAGGGGCTGCTCAGAGGGCCTCACCGGGTCCACCCCGCCCGGTGGGGCCCTCCCCCCCCCGTGGCCTGCCCCGCCCGGCAAGGCCCTCCCCCCGTGGCCTTCCGCGTGCCTCCAGCACGCCCCCGCGTGCCACCCCCGCGCCCCCGCACACCACCCCCGCGCCTCCCCGCTTTCCTCACAGGAGGCACCCCGTGCCAGTGAGTCCGGCATCATGTGACAGGTATCACCGCTCAGGTGTGACCCGCGCTTTAGGGGCCCCCCGCAAGCAGCGATAACCTGCGAGACGGACATGCCGCGCGCTCGGACACCGTGTGCGCCTCTCTTGTGACAGACGGCGGACGTCACGTTGCCCTTCGCGGCACGCCCACGCATCAGACGAACCGCGAGATCACTGATAGGGACGGAAGCGCGTGGACCTGTTCGAGTACCAGGCGAGGGACCTCTTCGCCAAGCACGATGTACCGGTGCTGGCCGGTGAAGTCATCGACACGCCTGAGGCGGCCCGCGCAGCCACCGAGCGTCTTGGTGGCAAGTCCGTCGTCAAGGCCCAGGTGAAGGTCGGCGGCCGTGGCAAGGCCGGTGGCGTGAAGCTCGCCGCCACCGCCGACGAGGCCGTGGAGCACGCCACCAACATCCTCGGCATGGACATCAAGGGCCACACGGTCCACAAGGTGATGATCGCCGAGACGGCCCCGGAGATCCTGGAGGAGTACTACGTCTCCTTCCTCCTCGACCGTGCCAACCGCACCTTCCTCTCCATCGCGTCCGTCGAGGGCGGCATGGAGATCGAGGAGGTGGCGGCCACCCGTCCGGAGGCCGTCGCCAAGACGCCGATCGACGCCAACGAGGGTGTGACCCCGGAGAAGGCCCGCGAGATCGTCGCGGCCGCGAAGTTCCCGGCCGAGGTCGCCGACAAGGTCGCGAACGTCCTGGTCACCCTGTGGAAGACCTTCATCGCCGAGGACGCGCTCCTCGTCGAGGTCAACCCGCTGGCCAAGGTCGCCTCCGGTGACGTCATCGCCCTGGACGGCAAGGTCTCCCTGGACGAGAACGCCGAGTTCCGCCAGCCGGAGCACGAGGCTCTCCAGGACAAGGACGCGGCCAACCCGCTGGAGGCCGCCGCCAAGGAGAAGAACCTCAACTACGTCAAGCTCGACGGCGAGGTCGGCATCATCGGCAACGGCGCGGGGCTCGTCATGAGCACCCTGGACGTCGTCGCGTACGCCGGTGAGGCGCACGGCGGGGTCAAGCCCGCCAACTTCCTCGACATCGGCGGCGGCGCGTCCGCCCAGGTGATGGCGAACGGCCTGGAGATCATCCTCGGCGACCCGGACGTCAGGTCCGTCTTCGTCAACGTCTTCGGCGGCATCACCGCCTGCGACGAGGTCGCCAACGGCATCGTCCAGGCCCTGGAGCTCCTCAAGTCCAAGGGCGAGGAAGTCACCAAGCCGCTCGTCGTCCGGCTGGACGGCAACAACGCCGAACTGGGTCGCAAGATCCTCTCCGACGCCAACCACCCGCTGGTGCAGCGCGTGGACACCATGGACGGCGCGGCCGACAAGGCCGCCGAGCTCGCGGCTGCGAAGTAAGGAAGAGGGACTAAGACAGCCATGGCTATCTTCCTCAACAAGGACTCCAAGGTCATCGTCCAGGGCATGACCGGTGCCACGGGCATGAAGCACACCAAGCTCATGCTGGCCGACGGCACCAACATCGTCGGTGGCGTGAACCCCCGCAAGGCGGGCACGTCCGTCGACATCGACGGCAACGAGATCCCGGTCTTCGGCACGGTCGCCGAGGCGATCGAGAAGACGGGCGCGAACGTGTCCGTCCTCTTCGTGCCGCCGGCCTTCGCCAAGGCCGCCGTGGTCGAGGCGATCGACGCGGAGATCCCCCTCGCGGTCGTCATCACCGAGGGCATCGCGGTCCACGACTCGGCCGCGTTCTACGCGTACGCCGTGTCGCAGGGCAACAAGACCCGGATCATCGGCCCGAACTGCCCCGGTCTCATCACGCCGGGCCAGTCGAACGCCGGCATCATCCCGGGCGACATCACCAAGCCGGGTCGCATCGGCCTGGTGTCGAAGTCCGGCACGCTGACGTACCAGATGATGTACGAGCTGCGGGACATCGGCTTCTCGTCCGCCGTCGGCATCGGTGGCGACCCGGTCATCGGTACGACGCACATCGACGCGCTCGCCGCGTTCGAGGCCGACCCCGACACCGACCTGATCGTCATGATCGGTGAGATCGGCGGCGACGCCGAGGAGCGGGCCGCGGCCTTCATCAAGGACAACGTGAAGAAGCCGGTCGTCGGCTATGTCGCGGGCTTCACCGCGCCCGAGGGCAAGACCATGGGCCACGCCGGCGCCATCGTCTCCGGCTCCTCCGGCACGGCCGCCGCGAAGAAGGAGGCCCTCGAGGCCGCCGGCGTCAAGGTCGGCAAGACGCCGACCGAGACGGCGAAGCTGGCCCGGGAGATCCTGGCCGGCTGACCCACCTGGCCGCAGCAAGGGCCCGCACCCTCACCAGGGGTGCGGGCCCTCGCGCATGCCCACCGCACCACCGCGCCACCGGCACCAGCGGCCCCGTTCCGTTCACCGCGCCACCGACCCGAGCGGCTCCGGCCGGCCCGCCGCGCCACCGGCACCCAGTCGCCCCGGTCCGTTCACCGCGCCACCGGCCCGAGCGGCTCCGGCCGGCCCGCCGCGCCACCGGCACCCAGTCGCCCCGGTCCGTTTCACCGTGTCACCGGCACCAGCCGCTCCGGTCCGTTCGCCGTTTCCTCGCGGAGTTTCGCCCGGAGCTCCAGCTCCTCCTCCGACAGTGGGCCGGGGGCGACTCTCGGCGGCACGCCCTGCACCGTCTCCCCGGGCGCGACCGGCGGTTCGTAGTGTGTCGGGGCCGTCCGCAGCGTCAGCGCGGTCGTCCCGATCAGGGCGACCGTGAAGGCGATGGCGGCGCGGGTCCAGAACTGCGCCCGGCGTTCGCCGCCGGTGCGTACCGTCGGCGGCTTCGCGGCGCGCAGCCGTTCCGCGGAGGCCACCTCGGCCAGCCGCCGGTGCAGCTCCGAGGGGTCCGCCAGCTCCGGCAGCCGCGCGGCGACCGCCTGGCGCGCGTGCATCAGCCGGTGCGCCGTCGCCGGCGTGCTGGCCTCCGTCTCCGCCGCCGTCTCCGGCAGATCGAGACCGACCCCGTCGTAGAGCAGGAGCGTGCGGCGGTACGGCGGCGGGAGCTGGACGAGTACGTCCAGCAGGGTGCGGGCGGTGGCGTCGGCGGGGGGCGGTTCGGGGTGCCGGTAGCGGGGGCGGAAGCGGTGCCAGGGGGAGAGCGCGTACTCGTACGCCGTGGCCCGCACCCAGCCCGCCGGGTCGCGGTCCCGGGCCACCTCAGGCCAGCGCTGCCAGGCCACTTGGAAGGCCCGCTCGACCGACTCGCGGGCGAGTTCGCGCCGCCCGGTGAGCAGGTAGGCCTGGCGGACCAGGGTCGGCGCGCAGAACGCGTACAGCGCGTCGAAGGCCTGAGCGGGGGTCAGGGGGGCCGCGGGCGGGTGCGGTTCGAGCGCGGGCGCGGGTGCGGGTGCGGGCTCGGACACGGGTGCCGGCTCGGGCGCGGGCTCCGGTGGGGGGAGGGGCGCGGGTGGCGGGCCGTCCGGGCGTGCGGGGCGGTCGGCGGCGTCGGCCGCGAACTCGGCCAGCAGGATCGCGTACGCCTCCCGTTTCCGGCCGCGTGGAGTCGTACGGCCGGTCTCCCACGCACGTACCCGCTCGCGGGGGACGCCCACCCGTGCGGCGACCTGAGCCTGCGTCAACGACCTGGACTCGCGCAGGCGTCGGCGCTCCTTGGGCGGGGGCAGGGGAGTGGCAGGCCGCTGCGTCACCGGGCACCCCTTCGTACGAAAAAGTACATAAACGTATATTGAGCGACACATCGGTGGTTCGCCTGTTACGACGGGAAAGCGCGTGTCGTTGGGAGCATGGCGGTCGTGATCCAGCTGACCGCTCGCCGACCGCTGTTGTCGTCCCTGCTCACCCGGCTGCTCGACCGATCGCCCGGAGTGGCCGCCAGTCTCCTGGCCGGCGTCCTGGCCGCGGGCCTGGGGCTCGGTTCGTTCACCGTGCTCGTGATGGTGCTGTGGGTCAGCTCGCCGTATCCCGACAGCGGTCCGAGCGGCGCGCTGCACGTCGCCGCGTCGCTGTGGCTGCTGGCGCACGGTGCCGAACTGGTCCGCGCCGACACGCTCTCCGGTGTCGCCGCGCCGGTGGGCGTCACCCCGCTCCTGCTGTTCGCGCTGCCGGTCTGGCTGGTGTACCGGGCGGCGCGGGACGCGGTGGACGCGGGTGCGGCGGGGGAGGGCGAGGCTGCGGGAGGCGGGAGCGCGGCGGACGACGACGGTGGGCAGGGCGAGGGGCCACCGCCGGTTCCCGCGCGGACGGCGTGGTCGGGGGTCGTCCTCGGCTACCTCGCCGTCGGCGCGGCCACCGCGCTGTACGCCGCGGGCGGCCACCTGCGACCGGCGTGGGGGTGGACGGGGCTGTGCCTGCCGCTGACGGTGACGGCCGCGGCCGGGATCGGGGTGTGGACGGCGTACGGCCGACCGTGCGCGACGGCGGACAGCGTGCCGCTGCCGTTGCCGGCGTGGCTGCGACGGCTCGTCCTCGGGCCGGAAGCGCGGGAGCGGCTCGGTGTCGCCGGACGGGCGGCCGGGGCCGGGGCGGCGGTGCTGGTCGGGGGCGGGGCGTTGCTGCTGGCGGTGTCACTGGTGTGGCACGGCGGCGTGGTGCGCGGGAACTTCCAGCAGCTGGCGGAGGGGTGGTCGGGACGGTTCGCCGTGCTGCTGCTGTGTCTGGCGCTGGTGCCGAACGCGGCGGTGTGGGCGGCGGCGTACGGGCTCGGGCCGGGCTTCGCCCTCGGGGTCGGCCATGTCGTGAGCCCGCTCTCCGCGGCGCCCGTGCCCCTGCTGCCCCTGTTCCCGCTGCTGGCGGCGGTGCCGGACGCGGGGCCCGGCACCCCCTGGAACTGGGCGGCGGGCCTGGTGCCGGTGGCGGCCGGGGTGACGGTGGGCTGGTTCGTGGGGCGGGGCGACCCGGGGGCGGACACCTGGTCGCGGAGGCGGACCGCGGCGACGGCGGGGCTGGCGGCCGGGTTGTGCGCGGGGCTGGTCGCGGTGCTCGCGGCGATGGCGGGCGGGCCGCTCGGAGTGTCGGCGTTGGCGCGGTTCGGGCCGGTGTGGTGGCAGGCGGGGGGTGCGGCGCTGGTGTGGACGGCGGGACTGGCGGTTCCGGTCGCGTTGGTTCGGCGTGGATGGGCGGACGGGACACGCGAGGTGGGCGCGAGCGGTGAGGCGACGACCGGCAAGCCGCGAGAGGAGGCGCGGACTGCCGCCGTGCCACAGGTGCCCCAAGGGCCGCACCTGCCCCGAGCGCCACACACGCCCGTGTCCCAGGTGGCTCAAGCGCCCCATACGCCGCAGATGCCCCAGGCGTCTCCCAGACCCCCCATGCCCCCCATGCCCCCCATGCCGTACGTGTCCCACGTCGACGACTCCGCCTCCGAGCCGTACGACTTCCTGCCGCTGGATCCGCCGGACTCACCGGAGCCGCCGCCCACGCCCTGACAGCTCACCCCACCCCGATGCGAGCGCCCCTGGGGGCTCCGCCGAACCGCCGGCACCCATTGCCCCGCCCGCCATCCGACTCGGTCGGACGAGGAGACGGACGCAGGTCGGAGAAACGGACGCAGGTCAGTTGTCCGTGCCCAGGAGGCTGCGCAGTTCCTTGGGGAGGAGGTCTGTGCAGGCCTGCTCGGCCTCGTTGGTCAGGGCGTCGTTCGTGCACGTGTAGTAGTCGTCGTAGACCAGTTTCACGGTGAAGCCCGCGGCCACCAGGGCGATGGCCAGGGACGCGGTGACCAGGCCGGTCACCGCGGCCGTCGTCTGCGGGCGGCCCTTCTGGGCGGGCGGTGCCGGGGTGTTCGGGTCGGGGTTGACGGGCTTGGCGCGCAGCGCGCTGATGCTCCAGTACATGGCCAGGGCGCCGAGCAGCAGCGCCACGTACGGCCAGCTGAAGAGGGCGAAGAAGAAGGCCCACATACCGCTCAGCAGCGCGTACCGCGCGCGTCGCTGGGCGGCGTCCGCCGGGTCCCATCGGGAGCCCGAGCCGGGACCCGTGCCCCCGGACTTCTCGGGGCCGGTGTTCGGGGCGCCCGGACCCGCCGGGCCGCCCGGACGCTCGCCGAAACCGCCGGGGGAGCGGCCGGGCTGCTGGTCGCTCCACTGGGTGCCCCAGGGAGAAGCACCGCCCCGCGGGTCGTGCGGACCCTGCGCTCCCGGCGCGTTCCCCGCACCGTCGGGTCCCTCGCCGCCCGCCGGACGACGGGGCTGCCAGGGGCGGTCCGGAGTGCCCTCCGGCGGCGGCGCGAAGGGATTGTCGTCCCGGGTGTCCTCGGACGTGCCGCCGCTCGGGCCGTCCCGGCCGTCCCCGGAGTCCCGCGGCGTACCGCCCGTGCCACCCGGAGTGGTGCCGGGGGCGTCGGGGGGAGAGGCGGGGTGCTCCCGCAGCAGCACGCCGCTGCGCTCCCCTCCCTGCGGTGACTGCGGGGGGAGCGTGAGGAGTCGCAGACTGCGGTCCGGCATCAAATGAGCGTCTTCCCCTAGGTGATTACGGCTTCCTGGCGTGAGCTGTCACATGAGGAACGCACCACACGACGACCGCGTTCCCGAGCCGGCTCGTCCCAGACGCTACCTTCCGGCCACGCCCCCGTCCCGAGGGGGCCGCCCAGTGTGCCGGTATCGTTGCTGACGGTCGGCCGCTTCGTAGACTTCCCCGTATCCCGGGGCGCGAAGCATTCGTACGACCGTACAAACGCACCCCCGAGAAAGGGCCCCGCCGTGGCCGCCAAGCCCGTGGCCAAGCGCCTCGTCGTGCTGGTCTCCGGATCCGGTACGAACCTCCAGGCGCTGCTCGACACCATCGCGACCGCCGGCCCCGAGGCCTACGGCGCCGAGATCGTGGCCGTGGGCGCCGACCGTGAGGGCATCGAGGGGCTGGCGCGGGCCGAGCGCGCCGGGATCCCCACCTTCGTGCGGAAGGTCAAGGACTACGGGACCCGCGAGGCGTGGGACGCGGCCCTCGCCGAGGCCGTCGCCGGGTACGAGCCCGACCTGGTCGTCTCCGCCGGGTTCATGAAGATCGTGGGCAAGGAGTTCCTGGCGCGCTTCGGCGGCCGGTTCGTCAACACCCACCCCGCGCTGCTGCCCAGTTTTCCCGGCGCCCACGGCGTCCGCGACGCGCTCGCGTACGGCGCCCGGGTCACCGGCTGCACCGTCCACTTCGTCGACGACGGCGTCGACACCGGTCCGATCATCGCCCAGGGCGTGGTGGAGATCCGGGACGAGGACGACGAGAGCGCGCTGCACGAGCGCATCAAGGAAGTCGAGCGAAGGCTGCTCGTCGAGGTCGTGGGGCGGCTCGCCCGCAACGGCTATCGCATTGAGGGACGAAAGGTAGTTATCCAGTGACCGCCACCGCCGAGAGCAACAAGCGGGTCATTCGACGGGCGCTCGTCAGCGTCTACGACAAGACGGGCCTCGAAGACCTCGCGCGCGGCCTGCACGAGGCGGGCGTGGAGCTTGTCTCCACCGGGTCCACCGCCGGGCGCATCGCCGCCGCCGGCGTCCCCGTCACCAAGGTGGAGGAGCTCACCGGCTTCCCCGAGTGCCTGGACGGCCGGGTCAAGACCCTGCACCCCAAGGTGCACGCCGGCATCCTCGCCGACCTGCGCCTGGAGGACCACCGCGGCCAGCTCGCCGAGCTGGGTGTCGAGCCGTTCGACCTGGTGGTCGTCAACCTCTACCCGTTCCGCGAGACCGTCGCCTCGGGCGCGACGCCCGACGAGTGCGTCGAGCAGATCGACATCGGCGGCCCCTCGATGGTGCGCGCCGCCGCCAAGAACCACCCCTCGGTCGCGGTCGTCACCAGCCCCGCCCGGTACGCCGACGTCCTCGCCGCGGTCACGGACGGCGGCTTCGACCTCGCCACCCGCAAGCGGCTGGCCGCCGAGGCCTTCCGGCACACGGCCGAGTACGACATCGCGGTCGCCTCCTGGTTCGCCTCCGCCTACGCGCCGGCCGACGACTCGCAGTTCCCGGTGTTCGTCGCCTCCAGCCTGGAGCGCGCGCACACCCTGCGCTACGGCGAGAACCCGCACCAGCCCGCCGCCCTCTACACCGCGGGCACGGGCGGACTGGCGGAGGCCGAGCAGCTGCACGGCAAGGAGATGTCGTTCAACAACTACACGGACACGGACGCCGCCCGCCGTGCCGCGTACGACCACGCCGAGCCGTGCGTCGCGATCATCAAGCACGCCAACCCGTGCGGCATCGCGGTCGGCGCCGACGTCGCCGAGGCGCACCGCAAGGCGCACGCCTGTGACCCGCTGTCGGCGTTCGGCGGCGTGATCGCCGTCAACCGGCCGGTGTCGAAGGAGATGGCGGAGCAGGTCGCTGAGATCTTCACCGAGGTCGTCGTCGCGCCGGACTACGAGGAGGGGGCCCTGGAGGCCCTCACCAAGAAGAAGAACATCCGTGTGCTGCGCTGCCCCGACAGCCCCGCGCACCCCGTCGAGGTGAAGCCGATCGACGGCGGTGCCCTGCTCCAGGTCGCCGACCGCCTCCAGGCGGAGGGCGACGACCCGGCGCACTGGACGCTGGCGACGGGCGAGGCGCTCACCGCCGACGAACTCCAGCAGCTCTCGTTCGCCTGGAAGGCCTGCCGCGCCGTCAAGTCCAACGCGATCCTGCTGGCCAAGGACGGCGCCTCGGTGGGCGTCGGCATGGGCCAGGTCAACCGCGTCGACTCCTGCAAGCTGGCCGTGGAGCGCGCCGGGGAGGAGCGGGCCCGGGGGGCGTACGTCGCCTCGGACGCCTTCTTCCCGTTCCCGGACAACATCGACGTCCTGAGCGCCGCCGGTGTCAAGGCCATCGTCCAGCCCGGCGGTTCGGTCCGTGACGAACAGGTCGTCGAGGCCGCCCGGAAGGCGGGCATCACGATGTACTTCACGGGGACGCGGCACTTCTTCCACTGATCTGCCACTGCCTGCCACCGACCTGTGGCCCGCGCGGCCTCCGGCGCTCCACCGAGCGGGCCGGAGGCCGCGCGGCGTCCGGGCTCCCGCCGGCGGCTGTCTGGGATGTCCGGGCGCTCACCTCCTGCCCGGGGGCGCGTACTTCTCGAGGTGGTCGGCGATCCGGTCGGCGTAGGCCTTGTCCTGCGCGGGCACGCCGCCGGCCGTGTTGACCGTCCCGTACGACGTCCGGTAGGCCGCGGCGATGAGCACCCGGCGGTCGTCCCGCAGGCCGGTGTCCAGGCGCGGGGCGATCCAGCACAGGTAGCGGCCCATCGCGGGGATGGACTCGGCGGGCGGGAAGGGCGGCTCGGGAACGGTCTCTCCGGGGGTGCCGTCCTCGTTCATCCACCAGCGCAGCACGCTCGGCGTCCACCGGGCGATGCCGTACTCGTCGTTGGCGGGGTCGGCGAGGTCCGGGTCGAAGTCGCTCTCCACCTTCAGCATGGCGGCGATCAGGGCCGGGGTGACGTCGGGCCGGTCGCAGTCGTGCGCCGTCTCGACGATCAGCAACCGGTAGGCGGGCGGGATGCCCGCGTCGGTACGGAGCTCGGAGGCGCCGTACGCGGCGGCGGAGACGTTCGCGGTCGCGCCCGAGCCCTTGCCACCGGTGCCCTTGCCGCCGTCGTCGGCCCAGGTGCTGACGCCGTAGCCGAGCGCCGAGAGGGCGACGGCGGCGGCCGACGCGGCGAGGACCAGGAAGGGCCGGGAGCGGCTGCGGCGCCGGGCCGGCCGGCGGGGCAGCCGGGACAGGCGGGCGGTCAGACGGGGCAGCCGTGCGCTCGGGGCCGTGCCCGCGGCCGTCTCCACCCGGCGCAGCAGCGCCTCCGTGGTGATGCGGTCCGCGTGCGTGCGGGTCAGGCACGCCCGCAGGATCTCCCGCCACACGGCGGGCAGCGCGGGCGACAGACGCAGTTCGTCGGTGCCGCGGGCGTACGCGGCGGCCGCGTCCCGGCGGGCCGTCGGGGTGGAGCCGGGCAGCGGGAAGGAGCCGGTGAGGACCAGGTGGGCGAGGACACCGAAGGCCCAGACGTCGGCGGACGGGCGGATCCGGCGCCCGCGTGCGCCGATCTCCGACCAGAGCAGCTCGGGCGGGGTGTAGTCGGGGGTGGAGAAGGCGGGCGTGTACGCGTGCGTGCCCTCCAGTTCGGCGGCCATGTTGAAGTCGGCCAGCCGCGCCGAACCGTCCGTCATCAGCAGCACGTTCGCCGGTTTCAGGTCCCCGTGCACCCAGCCCGCGCGGTGCAGCTGGGCCAGCCCTTCGCAGATCTGCGCGAGCAGCGCGGGCCCGGCGGCGGGCCGGGGCGAGCCGGCGAGCAGGGCGGACAGTGATCGTTCCGCCTTCTCCAGGACGAGGACCGTGGCCCCGTCGAGGGCGGGCCGCTCGGGGTCGTCGACGGTGAGGGTGTCGTACATCCGGATCAGCCGCGGGCGTCTGAGCCGGCGGTGCAGCTCGACCTCCCGCTCGATCAGTTCCCGCAGGTGGGTCAGTTGCCGGGGCGTGCCGGTCCCGGTGGGCAGGAACTTCAGGGCCGCCGTGCGCGGCATGCCGTCCAGGTCCTTCGTGCGCCGCGCCTCGTACACGCTGCCGAACGCGCCGGTCGCGATCGGCGCGCGCACCTCCCAGGCGCCGACCCGGTACCCCCGGGGCACCGGCACGGCGTACGGCTCGGTCACCGTGCCCCCCGGGCGGCCGGGGAGGCGGGCGCGAGGTCCCGGCCGTGGACCGCCCGGCCCCCAGCCGGCCGGCCGCGTTCCGCGCCGGTGTCCGGCGGAGCGTCGGCCACCCGGCGACGCGGTCGCGCCTCAGGCGGGCGGCCCGCGGTCGGCGGCCCGCTCCGCGAGCGCGCGCAGCGCACCGGCGCCGCCGGCCGCCCCGGGCCCACCGTGACGCGTACGCCCGCGTCCCGCGGGCGCTCCACGGCGTACGGCTGACGGGCGTGGACGCGGGTCTCGCGCGAAGTCCCGCGGGTGCCCTTCGCGCCGGTCGCGCCCGGGCCGCGGGACACCTCGTGCGGGACGGTCGGGTCGTTGCCGCGCGCGGAGCGGCCGGAGGCCGGCCGCCCGCCGGGCGCGGGCCGCTGTGGTGCGGCGCGGCCGGGGTCGTCCTCCGTGGTCGGCGGAGGTACCACGATGATGCTGTACAAGGTGCGTCTCCCCGTGCCTGACGGCTACACGGGCCAGAGTAGGGCGACGCACCAGGGCCGTGTCCCCCTCGTACGGGTGAGACACGGCCCTTGGGCAGGAATGGCGCGAACTGTTCAGTCGCCCTGGCGCGTTCAGTAGCGCGGGCGGTTGAACCAGGCCTTGCCGTTGGAGTTGCCGACGAAGACGGCGATCAGGACGGCCAGCACCGTGTGGACCAGGCCCACCACGACGAACGGGTAGATGCCGAGGATCGCGGTGATGATGCCGAAGACCAGGAGGGTGACCCGGACGCCGTTGCCGCCGGTCTTGAACTTCGTCGCCAGCACGGCCGCGAAGACCGCCCAGGCCAGGCCGAACACCACGTAGCCCCACAGCAGGGCGGTCGAGTCGCCGGCCAGGTCCTGGAAGGCGGAGTTGTCCTGGAGCGACTCGTCGTCCTTCGCGGCGTTCAGGGCGATCGCGGCGAAGGCGAAGAGGGCGACGCCGATGATCTGCAGGCCGACGATGACCCACGTCATCACGCGGGCCGCGCTGACCGAGCCGGGCATCTCCGTCATCGGGGCACCGGCGCCGTAGGCGGCCTGTCCGACCGGCGGGGCCTGCGGGTAGCCGTAACCGGGCGCCTGTCCCTGCTGCTGGGGGTAGCCGTAGCCCTGCTGCGGCGGCTGCTGCGGCTGGCCCTGGGGCGCGCCGTAGGGGTTGTTCGGGTCGCCGTAACTCATGGCGGTGTTTCCTCCGTTGGTTCCGCGTGCGGGGACGACGGGCGGCGGCATCGTACGGAGGAGAGTTCTTCCGATGCGGCCGTCCCCCCGATGAGCTGCCCGCGGCACTGTGCATGTCATGTTTCTGCACCGTCGTCGCGCTTGTCCAGCCGCATTCCGCAGGTGTTGTGCAAGTGCAACATCGCTGATCATGGGGGGATACGGGCGGACGGACGCCACGGGTCGCCCCACCCCCGGATTGGAACCGGGGGCCGGTCATCCGCGAGGATGGAGCCATGACCGCCCAGATTCTCGATGGCAAGGCCACCGCAGCCGCGATCAAGTCCGACCTGACCGCCCGCGTGGCGGCGCTGAAGGAGAAGGGGGTCACGCCCGGCCTCGGCACCATCCTCGTCGGGGAGGACCCCGGCAGCCAGAAGTACGTCGCGGGCAAGCACCGGGACTGCGCGCAGGTCGGCATCGCCTCCATCCAGCGCGAACTGCCCGCCACGGCCACGCAGGAGGAGATCGAGGCGGCCGTCCGCGAACTGAACGAGGACCCGGCCTGCACCGGCTACATCGTCCAGCTGCCGCTGCCCAAGGGCATCGACGAGAACCGGATCCTGGAACTCATGGACCCGGACAAGGACGCCGACGGCCTGCACCCGATGAACCTCGGCCGCCTGGTCCTCAACGAGCCCGCCCCGCTGCCCTGCACCCCCAACGGCGTGCTGACCCTGCTGCGCCGGTACGGCGTGGAGATCAAGGGCGCCGAGGTGGTGGTCGTGGGCCGCGGTGTGACCATCGGCCGCTCGATGCCGCTGCTGCTCACCCGGCGCAGCGAGAACGCCACGGTGACGCAGTGCCACACCGGCACCCGTGACCTGTCGGCGCACCTCAAGCGCGCGGACATCATCGTCGCCGCGGCCGGTTCCGCGCACCTGATCCGCGCCGAGGACGTGAAGCCGGGCGCCGCCGTCCTGGACGTCGGTGTCTCCCGCGGCGCCGACGGCAAGATTGTCGGAGACGTCCACCCGGACGTGGCCGAGGTGGCCGGCTTCATCTCCCCGAACCCCGGCGGCGTCGGCCCGATGACCCGGGCGCAGCTGCTCGTCAACGTGGTCGAGGCGGCGGAGCGCAGTGTCGGCTGAGGGCACGTCCGGCGAGGCCGCGAAGAACACGCACGTCGAGGACGCCGACGCCGGCACGGGCACCGGCCCCCTCGACGAGATCGAGGTGCGGGACGCCGTCAGCGCGCCCGACGCCGAGGGGAGAGCCCGCCGGGTCACCCGCCGCTTCCCGCTGTTCACCAGGGACACCGCCCGTCCCGAGGGCGGCGGCCGGGCGGCGCCTCCCGACGCCCCGGCACCCGCCCGGCAGTGGCCGATCCTCGCCGTGCTGGCGATGGTCGGGCTCGGCCTGCTGCTGACCGCCCTGGACCGGTTCCGCGTCGGCACCCTGCTGATCGGCGTCGCGCTGCTGGTCGGCGGCGTCCTGCGCTGGCTGCTGCCGGACGTCGGCATGCTCGCGGTGCGCTCCCGCTTCACCGACATCGTCACGTACGGCGTGCTGGGCACCGCCATCGCGCTGCTGGCGATGATGGTCCAGCCGAGCCCGTGGCTGGTGATCCCGTTCCTCAAGGACACGCTGCACTTCACCGTCAGCGGCTGAGCCGGCGGCCGAACGGCCGCGTACGGACGGCGGCCCGTCCTTCCCCCGAGCAAGGCCGGGCCGCCGCCGCACTCCACCCTCGGGCACGGGAACGGCCTGTTCAACGGCTGTCCGCCGGCTGTGGCACGGAAGTGACCGTTCCGCCGCGGTGTCCGCGCCCTGCCACAACCCGGCCCCCTGTGGGAACCGTCGCGCCGCCGTGCCGGACGGCGCGGCGGCGGCTGGACGTTCCGGGAGCTCACGTGACCAGCGGTATTTCCGGTGTGTGACACTTGTGTCGGTGTATCGACAAGTTCGGGGATATGGCAGGACGTCGGTCGACATCGGTACTACCGTGTCCCTCTGCCGATGGAGCACTGGACCTCGGACCGGTGGGCGTGCGACGGTGCATGCCCGCGGCCACGATGCACCTGTGCGCCCCCACCCCGGGAACTGAGATCCTGACTGTGCGCATCCCTGTGGGTAGCCACGACGGGGACTCGGCAGAGGGCACCACGCACGGGGGAACGCGCCGAACAACCAGCACCAACCGGGGGGAAGAGGGGGAGCAATGCCTCGTTGGAGGGCCTTGCCCGACGAGCTCGATCCGCAGGTCAGAGAGTTCGCGAGCCAGCTGCGCCGGCTCGTGGACCGCAGTGGCCTGAGCATCGCGGCGGTGGCGGACCGCACGGGCTACAGCAAGACGTCCTGGGAGCGCTACCTGAACGGCCGGCTCCTCGCGCCGAAGGGCGCGATCGTCGCCCTGGCCGAGGTCACCGGCACCAATCCCACGCACCTCACGACGATGTGGGAGCTCGCCGAGCGCGCCTGGAGCCGCTCGGAGATGCGCCACGACATGACGATGGAGGCCATCCGGATCTCGCAGGCGCGCGCCGCGCTCGGCGAGTTCGGCGGCGAGGTCGGCGCGCCCCCGGCGAACGCCCAGGGGAGCAGGACGGCCCGCAGGGGCGCCACGGCCACGCCCGGCGTCGCCGGACCGGCCGGGGTGGTCCCGTCGGTGCCGCCGCAGCCCAGGGCACCGGACGCCCGTGACTCGGCGGGCGGCGTGCGCGAGCTGCGGCCCCAGGGGGGCGCCAACGGTACGGGCGGCTCCTCGGCGGGTCCGTCGAGCGGCTCCCCGGGCGGGAACTCCTGGGGCATGGCGGGCTATCAGGGTCCGTCCCGGACCGGCAGCGGGCGTCCGGTGGGGGCCTCCTCGCCCGCGTCGGCGTCCTCGCCGTCGCTCTCGTCCCCGTCCTCCTCCGCGGCCTCGTCCTCGGCCGACGGCCCGGGACGGACCGCGGCGCCCGCGGCTCCGTACGGCGAATCCCCACGGGGCCCCCGGTCCGGTGGTGACTCGTCCGGCGGGGCCGGCGGCAAGCGGCGGCTGACGATGTTCCTCGCGGGGATCGTCGGCGCGGCGGTCGTGGTCGCCGCCGCCTTCGTCCTCACCGACGGCGGGGACGACGGCAAGAAGAAGGACGCCGCGGCGTCGCCCTCGCCGTCCATCAGCTCCGAACCGGACCTGCCGCCCGGGGTCAAGTGCAGCGGCGACTCCTGCACCGGCAAGGACGCGGAGAGCATGGGGTGCAGCGGCGACCTCGTGACCACCGCGCAGACCGCGACCGTCGGCACGACCGTCGTCGAGGTCCGCTACAGCGAGACGTGCGGCGCGGCGTGGGGGCGGATCACGCGGGCCGTGCAGGGCGACGAGGTCACGGTGACCGCCGGCAAGAGCGAGCAGAACGGCACCATCTCGGTGGCCGGGGACACGATCGCGTACACGCCGATGGTGGCCGTGAAGGACGCGGGCGACGCGAAGGCCTGTGTGGCGCTGGCGGCCGGTCAGGAGGGCTGCACCCGGTAGGCGCGGGGGCACGGAACAGTGGGAGTGGGAATCTCGGGGACCGCGGGCATGGGTCCCCGCATCGTGGGCACGCGAACGGTACCCCCACGGGAGTCCGGATCCCGGTACCCCCATACGGCGGCCGCCTTCGTCCCCCTCTCCCGGACGGGCGGCCGCCTCTTTCCCGGTGCTGTGGGCTGGGCCACACGGACCCGGACGTACGGGATCCCGGATGCGCGATAGCCTGACCGCTGATCTCTCTTGACGCCAAGAGATCGATCAAACGTCCGGGGCAGGGACGCCCCACCGCCAGCTGTCATACGGAGAACGCCATGACCCGCACTCCCGTGAACGTCACCGTCACCGGCGCGGCCGGCCAGATCGGTTACGCCCTGCTCTTCCGCATCGCCTCCGGCCAGCTGCTCGGCGCGGACGTGCCGGTCAAGCTCCGCCTCCTGGAGATCACCCCCGCGCTGAAGGCCGCCGAGGGCACCGCCATGGAGCTCGACGACTGCGCGTTCCCGCTCCTGGCGGGCATCGACATCACGGACGACCCGAACGTCGCCTTCGACGGCACCAACGTCGCCCTCCTGGTGGGCGCCCGCCCGCGCACCAAGGGCATGGAGCGCGGTGACCTCCTGGAGGCCAACGGCGGTATCTTCAAGCCGCAGGGCAAGGCCATCAACGACCACGCCGCGGACGACATCAAGGTCCTGGTCGTCGGCAACCCGGCCAACACCAACGCCCTGATCGCCCAGGCCGCCGCCCCGGACGTACCGGCCGAGCGCTTCACCGCGATGACCCGCCTGGACCACAACCGCGCGCTGACCCAGCTCGCGAAGAAGACGGGCTCGACGGTCGCGGACATCAAGCGCCTGACCATCTGGGGCAACCACTCCGCCACCCAGTACCCCGACATCTTCCACGCCACGGTCGCCGGCAAGAACGCCGCCGAGGTCGTGAACGACGAGAAGTGGCTGGCCGAGGACTTCATCCCGACCGTCGCCAAGCGCGGCGCCGCGATCATCGAGGCCCGCGGCGCGTCCTCCGCGGCCTCCGCCGCCAACGCCGCCATCGACCACGTGTACACCTGGGTCAACGGCACCGCCGAGGGCGACTGGGCCTCGATGGGCATCCCGTCCGACGGCTCCTACGGCGTCCCGGAGGGCCTGATCTCCTCCTTCCCGGTCACCGCCAAGGACGGCCGGTACGAGATCGTCCAGGGCCTGGACATCAACGAGTTCTCCCGCGCCCGCATCGACGCCTCCGTCCAGGAGCTCGTGGAGGAGCGCGAGGCGGTCCGCGGTCTCGGCCTCATCTGAGCCGTACGCTCCGCGCCACCCGTCAGGTTTCGCACGGGCCCCGTTCCGGTTCCGGCCGGCACGGGGCCCGTGCGCGTGCCGGCCGGCGTGACCGTCACCGTCCCGGGCGCGTCAGCCGCTTCTCGAACCAGTGGTGGGCGTAGACGTGGTCGCCGTACGCCGGGATGCCGGTGTAGCCGCAGGCCCGGTACATCGCCCGGGCCTCGGTGAGCGTGGCGTGGGTGTCCAGTCGTACGACGTCGAAGCCGCGGGCGGACGCCTCGCCCTCCAGCGCGTCGAGCAGCCGCCGGGCCAGACCGAGGCGCCGGGCGTCCGGGTGCACCCACACGTGCCGGATCTCGCCGGCGCGCGGCTCCAGGCGGCGCAGTGCCCCGCAGCCCACCGGCCGGTTCTCCTCGTAGGCCACGAAGAACGCGCCGGCGGTGCCGGACACCTCGTGCGGGCGCACGAGGTCGGACGGGTCGAAGCCCTCGGGGAAGCGGGCGTCCAGCTCGGCGGCGTACGCGGCCAGACAGGCCCGGGCGTCCGGGGCGGCGCCGTCCACCGGGCCGACGGTGATGGCGGCCAGCCGCAGCAGACGCTGGACGGTGGCCATCGCGCCGGTGAGTTCGGCCCGCCGGCCTGGGGCGAGACCTTCGAGCAGGCCGGCGGTGAGGGCGTCCGCGCGGCGGTTCTGCTCGGTCAGCTCGGTGCGGCCGGCGGGTGTGAGCCGTACGCGGCGCAGCCGGTTGTCGTCCGGGTGCACGCTCACCCGGACCAGGTCCTGCGCCTCCAGCGCCTTCACCATCCGGCTCAGGTACCCGGCGTCCAGGCCGAGCCGGTTCCTGAGCTCCCGCAGGGACACCCCGTCACCGATCTCGAACAGCAGGCGGGCCTCGCCCAGCGGCCGGTCCTGGCCGAGGTAGTGGTCGTCGAGCGCGCCGATCCGGCGGGTGAAGTAGCGGTTGAACCGGCGGAAGACCGCCACCTGCTCCGTCGACACTGGTTCCATATTTCTTTGACCCTAGTCAAAGAACACCGGTGCGTCCACGGGGGGCAGCCGACGTATTCCGGTTCCCCCGGTCCCACCCGCCCCTCTATGCTGATGGTTTGTCAACAAGACGGTGACCAAGGGTTTTCCACGCATCGGGGGAGCGGCGTGAGCACCGCATTCGTGCCTCAGCAACCACAGCAGACACCTACCGGCGCCCCACCGGCGTCCGCGGCGCCACCGCACCCGCCCACCGCGCCGCACGCCAGCGAGGCGACCCGGCTGCTGTGCGCGGGCGCCTACCTGGACTCCGGCTACCGGGACAAGGTCATCGAGCAGCTCCACCTCAACGAACAGCGGATCGTCGCGCCCTCGCTCGGCTTCGACGCGGCCCGGGTCCTCGCGCACGCCCTGCGGGCCCGCCGCCAGGAGCTGCTGTGGGCCGGGCTGGTCCTCTTCCTGTGGGTGGCGGGGCTGCCGCTGACCGGCGGTCTGCTGGCCGGCTTCCTCGTGCCCAGCCTGCTGCTGGCCCTCGCCGGCTGGATCCGCGGCGGGGCCGCCGACCCGCCCCTGCACCGGCGGCTGCCCGCCTTCCTGCTCCGCTGGTGGGGGCGGATCACCTTCGCGCTGTTCCTCGTCGCCACGCTCCTCGCGGCTTTCGGCGGCTCGGACGACGGCTCGGACGGCGGCTCGTACGGCGGCGACGGCTTGTCGTACTACTCGGACTCGGACCCGTACGGCTACTCCGGCGACTCGTCCGACTGGACCGACCTGCTCATCCCCGACCCCAGCCGGGTCGGTGACCTGTTCGACCCCTGGCAGGCGTGGCTGGCACTCGGCCTGTTCGCGCTCATCGCGCTGTGCGTGGCCGCGCAGCGGGCCCAGTTGGCCCAGGTGATGGCCACGGAACTGTCCCCGGCGCGGTTCCCGGACGCCGCCGGTGACCCGGCGGAGCACGCCGAGGAGCGGGGGAGGTTCCAGCGGCTGAAGGAACGCATCCGGGTCGAACAGCACGCGCCGCTGGTCATGTACCACGAGGCACGGCCCTTCTGCGGGGCGGGCGAGGCCTACGAGACCTGGGTCCTGGCCGTCGAACTGCGACCCGACGGCACGAGGAAGCAGCAGCCGCTCGGCAACCGCGCGGTGCTGGACCAGATCCGGCCGCTGCTCGAACAGCTCCGGCTGCCCGCCGACTTCGCCGGTCACACCGTGCGCGACCGGCTGCGCTGGCTGGAGATCGACGAGTGCGTGTTCCTGCCCGCCGAGGGGCTGCGGCGGCGCGAGGAGGCCCCGTACACCGTGCGGGCGTTCGAGGAGCACCGGGAGCGCGCGGTGGAGGAGGGCGCCGAGAAGCGGCGGCACTTCCTGCGCATCCGCGTCGGCGGCTGGGAGGAGGAACTGGTCGTCACGGTGTTCGTGCGCGTGCACACCCAGGGCCGCATGCTCATGCTGGAGATCGCCCCGCATGTGCTGCTGCCGGTGCGGGAGGCCTTCAAGAACGCCGACCGCACCGCCCACGCCTTCCGCCACGACAACGTGGCCGGCAAGGTGGCCTGGGCGGTCTCCCGGGTGCCCGGGTCCGCGGCCCGCTCCCTGGTCGTACTGGGCAGGGGGGTCGCGTACGGGTGGCGGATGCTGACGGGCGGTCACGCGGCCGCGCTGCCCGACGGGCCCGCCCTGTCGGTGCGGGAGCTGGGCTCGGCGCGCACCGGGTCGACCTTCCAGGAGATGGACGTCTCCCGCTACCTCAAGAGCGTGCAGGACCGCGTCGCCCACGGGGTACGGGCCGCGCTGGCCGAATCCGGTTACCAGACCGGCGAGTTCGTCCAGAAGATCGTGAACATCAGCGGTGGCGGAGTGAACATCGAGGGCGGTGTCGAAGGCAGCACGTTCGCCGTCGGCAGCCACGCGAGGGCCTCCGCCACGACTTCCTCCTCCCCTACGACCTCTTCCTCCACCACGACTTCCGGCGGCGCCGCGCCGCAGAAGGGATCCGACACCGATGCCGACGGATGAGCCGAACGTCAACATCAGCGGGGGCGTCTCACGGAGCACGTTCGCCATCGGCAGCCACGCGCACGCCGAGAGCCACCACGGCACGGGCGTCCCGCGCGACCAGGCAGCCGAGGAGCTGCTGGCGGCCGTAAGAGAGCTGCGGGCCGACCTGACCCGGGTGCGGGCCAGCGAGGAGACGGCCGCGCTGGACGAGGCCCTCGCCGACACCGAGGAGGAGATCACCCGCACCGGGGCGGCGGCACCGTCACGCCTCGACCGTCTGCGGCAACTCCTCCAGGACTCGCAGGCCCTGGTCGGCCTGATCGCGTCGGCCGGAGCCGTGGCCGGCCTGCTGGGCGTGTGAGCGGCAATCCGAACGCGGAACGGAGAGGGGCGCCATGAGCGGGGGAGTGCGGTACTGGAACGAGGAGAGCCAGCGCTGGGAGGACGCCGACGGCGCGGGCGACACGTCCGCGTCCATCACGCCGCCTCCGCCGGCCCGGCCGGCGTTCGCGCCGGGGGCGGACGGGGTGGGCGCGGGTACGGCTGCCGGGGCGTCGAACGCGGCGTCGAGCACGGAGCCCACGGACCGTCCGACTCCCACCCCCGCCGCCCCGGCGGACCCCTCCGCCCCTGATGCCCCGTCCGCCTCCTCCGACCCCTCCCTGCCGTCCACCCCCCTCGGCTGGCCCGTCGCCGGCGCGCAGGGCGGGTGGCACGGCCCGGCGGCGACGGGCGCGGCGGGTTTCCCGGACGGTGGCGGGCCGGCCTGGTCCCCCACCGAGGTGACGGGAAGCGGATCCGCGACGGGGCAGGGTGCCGGCGGTCAGGGTGCCTGGTCGCCCGCTCCGTCGCCCGACGGTGGCTGGCGGGTGCCCGCGGACCAGCCGCCCGCTCCCGCCGCGGCCCGGGGCCCGAGCCGTCGGCTGGTGTGGTCGGTGCTGATCGGGGCCGCCGTCGTCGGGGTCGCCGTGAGCCTGGTGCTGACCCTGGTGGTCGGCGACGGGGACGACAAGGGCAAGCCGTCGGTCGCGGCGAGCGGCTCCCCGTCGTCCCCGTCGGCCGGGGTCTCGCAGCAGACCGAGCCGTCGCCGACGCCCACCGGGCAGACCGCGTCCCCGTCCCTGTCGGCCCCCGAGATCCCCGCGGGGTACGAGTCGTACGAGGACGCCGAGGGCTTCCGTGTCGCGCGGCCCGCCGGGTGGTCACGCACCACGGTGGCCTCCCAGTACGGCATCGCCGTGGTCAACTACCGCAGCGCGGACGGTGAACGCCGGCTCCAGATCTACCAGGTGGCGGAGGAGTCCCCGGACGCCTCGTTCGACCTGTATCTGTCCGACGCGACCCCGAAACCGGACGGCTTCCGGCAACTCTCCCGGCGCACCCTCGACGACGGCGCGTACACCGGCTCGCGGTTGCAGTACCTGGCCGACAGCCTCAAGGGCGAACCCGACGTGGGCACCTGGCACGTCTACGACGAGCGGTTCGTGGCGGAGGACGGCAACATCTACGCCATAGCCGCCTACGGTCCCGACTCCGACGGCCGCGAGGACGAACTCGAGCTGCTCACCACGGCCGTGGACCACTTCTGCCCGCCCTACGCCTGCGACCCCGCGGCGATCGACTGACCGCGTGCGACGCGACCGCGTCACGCGTTCCGCGGGCCGTCCCGCAGCTTGCCGACGCCCACCGTGCCGTCGGCCGAGGGCGTCCTCGACGGGACCGGCTTGGCACAGTCCGTGAAGGACGGCGTCAGGTCGGTCCCGGCGCCCTCGGGGGGACCGTCCTTCGCCCGCGCCGCGAGCTCCCGCGCGCTCCGGCCGTCCGCGTCCGCCGCCACGGCGAGCCCCCGGCCGGAGGCACAGGGCCGCGCCCGCCGCCGCACAGATCGGCGCCCTCACACCATGGCGTCACCTCCGGGGCGGGCTTCACCCGGGCTTCACCGGCGCCTCACATCCGCACCATCCCCCGGTGTGCGTTTTGCCCGATTCGCCCGCACCTCCAGTGACACGGCGCACTTTCGGCCACGATTGCGCATGCAATCGGGTCGCGAGGGCATGTGCTCCCGGTCCCCAGTGAGTGACCTGCGTGTGACGCAGGGGCACTGAACAGGAACGGAAGGCAAGGCCGATCATGGCGGACAGACTGGCACCGCAGGCACGGAAGACCATCCACGCGGACGGGGAGTGGCGAGAAGCCGTCTCCGGCGCAACCCGCGAGATCCTCGACCCCGCGGACGCGCTGCCGTTCGCCGTGGTCGCGGAGGGGGACGAGAAGGACACCGATCTGGCGGTCGCGGCGGCCCGTCAGGCGTTCGACCACGGCGACTGGCCCCGCACCCCCGTCGCGGAGCGCGCCGCGCTGCTGCGGCGCGTCGCCGATCTCCTCGTACGCGACCGCGAAGAGCTCGGTCTGCTGGAGAGCCGGGACGCGGGCAAGACCGTGGAGGAGGGCCGGGTCGACATCGACTGTGTCGCGGACGCCTTCCGCTACTTCGCCGACCTCGTCGCCGGTGAGGCGCCCGGCCGGGTCGTCGACGCGGGTTCGCCCGACATCCACAGCGTCGTCGTGCACGAACCCGTGGGCGTGTGCGCGCTGATCACCCCCTGGAACTACCCCCTGCTCCAGGCCAGCTGGAAGATCGCCCCGGCGCTCGCGGCCGGCAACACCTTCGTGGTGAAGCCCAGCGAGATCACCCCCCTGACGACGGTCGCCCTGATCGGCCTGCTGGCCGAGGCGGGCCTGCCCGCCGGAGTCGCCAACATCGTCACCGGCCCCGGCCACACGGTCGGCGCCCGGCTCGCCGAGCACCCCGACGTGGACCTCGTCTCCTTCACCGGCGGCCTGGCCAGCGGCACCAAGGTCGCCCAGGCCGCCGCCCCGAGCGTCAAGAAGGTCGCCCTCGAACTCGGCGGCAAGAACCCCAACGTCGTCTTCGCCGACGCCTGCGCCACCGAGGAGGCCTTCGACACCGCCGTCGACCAGGCCCTCAACGCGGCCTTCATCCACAGCGGCCAGGTCTGCTCGGCGGGCGGCCGGCTGATCATCGAGGAGTCGGTCCGGGACCGCTTCGTCGCGGAGCTCGCCCGCAGGGCGGACCGGATCCGCCTCGGCCGCGGCACCGAGGACGGTGTCGAGTGCGGCCCGCTCGTCTCCGAACAGCAGCGCGCCAAGGTCGAGGCGTACGTCGACTCCGCGCTGAAGGAGGGCGCGGTGCTGCGCTCCGGCGGCAAGCGCCCCGAACCGTCGCCGCAGCGGCCCGAGAACGGCTACTTCTACGAGCCGACCGTCCTCGACCGCTGCCACCGCGAGATGAAGGTCGTCCGGGAAGAGGTGTTCGGGCCGGTCCTCACCGTCGAGACCTTCCGCACCGAGGACGAGGCCGTCGCCCTCGCCAACGACACCGAGTACGGACTCGCGGGTGCCGTGTGGACCGCCGACGCGGGCCGGGCCCGAAGGGTCGCGGGCCGGCTGCGCCACGGCACCGTCTGGATCAACGACTTCCACCCCTACCTCCCCCAGGCCGAGTGGGGCGGCTTCGGCAAGAGCGGAGTCGGCCGCGAACTCGGTCCCGCCGGCCTCGCCGAGTACCGCGAGACCAAGCACGTCTACCAGAACCTCGCGCCGAGGCCCGTCCGCTGGTTCGCCGGCTGACCTCTCTTTCCTCCCTCTCCTCCACCCCCTTTCGCCGGCTCCGGCCCCCGTCCCCGGCCGGACCGGCCCCCACCCCCTGTCGGCCCCGGCCGCCCACCCCCAGCCGCGTCCGGCCCCGAGCCCCTGGAGTGCCCCCATGCCCGAGAACCCCCAGGTGTACGACTATGTCGTGATAGGCGGCGGCACCGCAGGCTCCGTCATCGCCGCCCGTCTCACCGAGAACCCCGACGTCACCGTCGCCGTCATCGAGGGCGGCCCCAGTGACGTCGGCCGTGACGACGTGCTGACCCTGCGCCGCTGGATGGGCCTGCTGGGCGGCGAACTCGACTACGACTACCCGACCACCGAACAGCCGCGCGGGAACTCGCACATCCGGCACAGCCGCGCCCGCGTCCTCGGCGGCTGTTCCTCGCACAACACCCTGATCGCCTTCAAGCCGCTGCCGTCCGACTGGGCGGAGTGGGAGCGGGCCGGCGCCGAGGGCTGGGGCGCGGTGTCGATGGAGGCGTACTACGCCCGGCTCAAGAACAACATCGTCCCGGTCGACGAGAAGGACCGCAACGCCATCGCCCGCGACTTCGTCGACGCCGCGCGCACGGCACTGGACGTCCCCCTGATCGAGGGCTTCAACACCAAGCCGTTCGACGACGGCGTCGGCTTCTTCGACCTCGCCTACCACCCGGAGACCAACAAGCGCTCCTCGGCGTCGGTGGCGTATCTGCACCCGGTGATGGACGAGCGCGCCAACCTGACGCTCCTGCTGGAGACGTGGGCGTACCGGCTGGAGCTGAACGGCACCCGCGCCGAGGGCGTCCACGTGCGCACCAGGGACGGCGAGGAGATCCTGGTCCGGGCCCGCAACGAGGTCGTGCTGTGCGCGGGCGCCGTCGACTCGCCCCGCCTGCTGCTGCACTCCGGCATCGGCCCGAAGGCCGACCTGGAGGCGCTCGGCATCCCGGTCGCGCTCGACCTGCCGGGCGTCGGCGAGAACCTGCTCGACCACCCCGAGTCGGTGATCGTCTGGGAGACCGACGGACCCCTCCCCGAGAACTCCGCGATGGACTCCGACGCGGGCCTGTTCGTGCGCCGCGACCCCGGACACGCGGGCCCCGACCTGATGTTCCACTTCTACCAGATCCCGTTCACGGACAACCCGGAGCGCCTCGGCTACGAACGCCCGCCGTACGGCGTCTCGATGACCCCGAACATCCCCAAGCCGAAGAGCCGTGGACGCCTGTACCTGACCAGCGCCGACCCGTCGGTCAAGCCCGCCCTGGACTTCCGGTACTTCACGGACGAGGACGACTACGACGGCCGTACCCTGGTCGACGGCATCAGGATCGCCCGTGAGATCGCCGCCACCGAGCCGCTCGCCGGCTGGCTCAGGCGCGAGGTGGCCCCGGGGCCGCACGTCACGGGCGACGAGGAACTGAGCGAGTACGCCCGCAAGGTCGCGCACACCGTGTACCACCCGGCCGGCACCTGCCGCATGGGCGCCGCCTCCGACGAACAGGCCGTCGTCGACCCGGAGTTGAGGGTCCGCGGCCTGGACGGCATCCGGATCGCCGACGCCTCCGTCTTCCCTGCCATGCCCGCCGTGAACCCGATGATCGGGGTGCTCATGGTCGGGGAGAAAGCCGCGGACCTGATCGGTGGTGGTGCGTGATGAGTACGCCCGTGTTCTCCGTCGAGGGACTGTGGAAGGTCTTCGGTCCCAAGGCCGACAGCATCCCCGCCGACCCCGAGCTGGCCGCTCTCGCGCCCGCCGAGCTGCGCGCCCGCACCGGCTGCACGGCGGCCGTCCAGGACGTCTCCTTCGACGTGCGCAAGGGCGAGGTCTTCGTCGTCATGGGGCTGTCAGGCTCCGGCAAGTCCACGCTGGTGCGCTGTCTGACCCGGCTGATCGAGCCGACCGCCGGCACCATCGTCATCGACGGCGAGGACGTCCGCTCCATGGACCGGTCCCGGCTGCGCGAACTGCGCCGCCACCGTGCCGCGATGGTCTTCCAGCACTTCGGTCTGCTCCCGCACCGCACGGTCCTCGACAACGTGGCCTACGGCCTGGAGATCCAGGGCCTCGGCAGGTCCGAGCGGCGTGAGCGGGCCGCCCAGGTCGTCCGGAAGGTCGGCCTGGAGGGCATGGAGCAGCGCAGGCCCGGCCAGCTGTCCGGCGGTCAGCGCCAGCGCGTCGGACTGGCCCGCGCGCTCGCCGTCGACCCCGAGGTGCTCCTGTTCGACGAGCCGTTCAGCGCGCTCGACCCGCTGATCCGGCGCGACATGCAGGAGGAGGTCGTGCGGCTGCACCGCGAGGAGGGCCGCACGATGGTGTTCATCACCCACGACCTCAACGAGGCACTGAAGCTCGGTGACCGCATCGCGCTCATGCGCGACGGCCGGGTGGTGCAGCTGGGCACCCCGGAGGAGATCGTGGGCTCCCCGGCCGACGACTACGTCCGCGAGTTCGTCCGGGACGTCCCGCGCGAACAGGTCATGACGGTCCGCACGGCCATGCGCGCCGGGGAGTGCGGCGGCCCGGACCATCCCGGCGCGCTCGCCGCGGACGCGGTGGTCGCGGAGGCCATCAAGGTCGTCGCCGAGAGCCACAAGCCCGCGTGTGTCGTGGAGGACGGCCGGTGTCTGGGGGTTGTCGACCACGAACGGCTCCTGGACGTCGTGGCCGGAACGGAGCTCCACAAGGAGGCGGTCTGATGGCAACGGTCACCGCTCCCGTCCCCCGTATCTCCCTCCCCGGTTTCCTCAGGCACCGCGCGGTCGCCAAGCTCGCGCTGCTGGCGCTGGCCGCCGCGATCCTCGTACCGCTGGCTAACGCCCGCTGGGCGAGCGGCAGCTGGCCCGGCGCGCTCACCGTCGACCTCACCGAGCCGCTGTCCAGGACCAGCGACTGGATCATCGACCACCGCGACAGCCACCCGCTGTTCCTCTACTTCTTCGGCTACGTCAGCAACGCGGTCGTGCTCTCCGTGCGCGCCGTGTACCTGGTGCTGCTCGGCATCGGCTGGGCCGGGGTCACCGCCGTCGCCGGGCTGGTCGCCTGGCGGGCCGCCGGGGTCCGGATGGCCCTCGGCACCGGTGCCGCGTTCCTGGCCTGCGGCCTGCTCGGCATGTGGGTGCCGACCATGCAGACGCTCGCGCTGATGGCCGTGGCCGTGCTCACGTCGGTCGTCGTGGGCGCACTGCTGGGGCTCGCCGCCGGGCTGTCCGACCGGATGGACCGCGTCCTGCGGCCGGTCCTGGACACCATGCAGGTGCTGCCCGCGTTCGCCTACCTCCTGCCCGTGGTCCTGGTCTTCGGCATCGGCGTCCCCGCGGCCGTTCTCGCCACCGTCGTCTACGCCGCCCCGCCGATGGCCCGCCTCACCGCGCTCGGCCTGCGCGGCGCCGACAAGGAGGTGCTGGAAGCGGTCGAGTCACTCGGCTCCACCGCCCGCCAGCGGCTGCTGACCGCCCGTATCCCGCTGGCCCGCAAGGAACTCCTGCTCGGCCTCAACCAGACGATCATGATGGCGCTGTCCATGGCGGTCATCGCGTCGGTGATCGGCGCCGGCGGCCTCGGTGACCGCGTCTACCAGGCGCTGGCCTCGGTCGACGTGGGCGCCGCGCTCGCCGCCGGAATCCCGATCGTGCTCCTCGCGGTCGTCCTGGACCGGATCACCGGCGCCGCCGGAGACGGTGCCGCGGACTCCGGGCGCACCCCGCGCCAGGGGCGCCTGGCGTGGGCGTACGCGCTCGGCGCCGCCGTCGCCGTGGCGGTGGCCGGACGTCTGGCGGGCCGTCTCGACTGGCCCGACGCGTGGACGCTGAACATCGCCGAGCCGGTCAACCGGGCCGTCGACTGGATGACCGCCCACCTGTACTCCGGCGTCCCGGTCGTGGGCGGCACCGCCGACTGGGCGGGCCACTTCACCACCTGGGTCCTCGACCCGATCCGGGACGGCCTGCAAGGGCTGCCCTGGTGGTCGGTGCTGCTGATCGTCGCCACCCTCGCCTGGCTGATCGGCACCTGGCGCACCGCGCTCACCGCCGTCCTCGCGATGGCCGCGATCGGTGTGCTCGGCGTGTGGAAGCCGTCCCTGGACACGCTGTCCCAGGTCCTGGCGGCGGTCGCCGTCACCCTCGTCCTGGGCCTCGCGACCGGCATCGTGGCGGCCCGCAACGAGCGCTTCGAGAGGGTGCTGCGGCCCGTCCTGGACGTCTGCCAGACCATGCCGCAGTTCGTGTACCTGATCCCGGTCGTCGCCCTGTTCGGCGTGGGCCGCGCCCCGGCCGTGGCCGCCGCCGTGGTCTACGCGCTGCCCGCCGTCGTCCGCATCACCACGCAGGGCCTGCGCCAGGTCGACCCGGCCGCCATGGAGTCGGCGCGCTCGCTCGGCGCCACCAGCGGCCAGCAGTTGCGGCAGGTCCAGCTCCCGCTCGCCCGCCCCGCCCTGCTGCTCGCCGTCAACCAGGGCGTCGTCCTGGTCCTCGCCGTCGTCATCATCGGCGGCCTGGTCGGCGGCGGGGCGCTCGGCTACGACGTCGTCTTCGGCCTCGCCCAGGGCGACCTGGCGACCGGTCTGGTGGCCGGCGCGGCGATCGTCTGCCTCGGCCTGATGCTCGACCGGGTGACCCAGCCGACGGAACGCCGCCCGAAGAAGGGAGCGTGACATGCGAGTCCGTACGACTGCCGCAGCGGGCGCGCTGTTGCTGCTGACCGGGTGCGGCGCCGCCGACATGACCCAGCAGGCCTCGCCGTTCGCGGGCGCCCAGGGCGCGCGGACCGTGACCCTGTCCACCCAGTCCTGGGTGGGCGCGCAGGCCAACGTCGCCGTCGCGCAGTACCTCCTGGAGCACGAGCTCGGCTACCGCGTCGACACCGTCCAGGTCGACGAGGTGCCCGCCTGGGACGCGCTCAGCCAGGGCCGGGTCGACGCGATCCTGGAGGACTGGGGCCACCCGGAGCAGGAACAGCGCTACGTCACCGACAAGAAGACGATCACCCGGGCCGGCGACCTCGGCGTGACCGGGCACATCGGCTGGTACGTCCCGACGTACTTCGCCAAGCAGCACCCGGACGTCACGAACTGGAAGAACCTCAACAAGTACGCCGACCGGTTCCGCACCGCGGAGAGCGGCGGCAAGGGCCAGCTGATGGACGGCTCGCCGTCCTACGTCACCAACGACCAGGCGCTGGTGAAGAACCTGAAGCTGGACTACCAGGTGGTCTTCGCCGGTTCGGAAGCCGCCCAGATCACGCAGATGCAGCAGTTCGCGAAGGAGAAGAAGCCCTTCCTCACGTACTGGTACTCCCCACAGTGGCTCTTCAAGAAGATCCCCATGACGGAGGTGAAGCTGCCCGCCTACAAGGAGGGCTGCGACGCCGATCCGGAGAAGGTCGCCTGCGCCTATCCGCACACCCCGCTTCAGAAGTACCTGAACACGGACTTCGCGAAGAGCGGCGGCAAGGCGGCGGCCCTGCTGAAGAAGTTCAGGTGGACGACCGAGGACCAGAACGAGGTCTCCCTGATGATCGCCGACCAGAAGCTGTCACCGGAGGAGGCGGCGAAGAAGTGGGTGGACGGCCACGAGTCCACCTGGAGGACGTGGCTGTCCTGACCCGCCGGGAGTGCTCCGTACGGCATCCCCGGCGTCAGCCGCGCGGCGAACTCGTCGAGTGCCGCAGCTGTGCGGCGATCTCCTCGAGGGCCGCCGTGGCCCGGCGTTGCAGCCCGGGTCCGAACGTGACGCGGGTGGCCCCGAGTTCACCGAGCGCGGTGGGCGAGGGGCCCTCGCCGTCCAGCGTGGCGAACACGTTCAGCGGGCCCTGGATCCCGGACCGCAGCAGCGGCAGCACGGTCGTCGGGGCGCCGATCGGATAGACGCAGTCGGCGCCCGCGGCGACGTACAGCGCGGCCCGCTCGATGGTCTGTCCGGGGTCGGTGACGCCACGGACGAAGGTGTCGATCCGCGCGTTCACGAACAGCCCGTCGGCGGCCACGGACCGCACCTCGGCCAGCCAGTCGGCGTGGGCCCGCGGGTCCTTGAGGACGCCTTGGTCGGAGTCCTCCAGGTTGCAGCCCACGGCACCCGCCTCCCACAGCCGCTCGACCAGCTCCTTCGGCGGCAGGCCGTATCCGCCCTCCACATCGGCCGACACGGGCACGTCCACCGCCCGGGTGATCCGGGCGACCGCCGCGAACATCTCGTCGGCCGGGGTCGCCCCGTCCTCGTACCCGAGCGAGGCGGCGACGCCCGCGCTGGGCGTGGCGAGTGCCGGGAAACCCGCCTCGGCGCACGCCCGGGCACTGGCCGCGTCCCACGGGCCGGGCAGGACGAGCGGGTCACCGGGGACCCGGCCGTGGTGCAGGGCCCGGAACGTCTCGGCCTTGTTCATGGTGTGTGTCCCCCTGGCGGGATCCGGCGCGAGACAGCCGGTTCCAGTTGTTGACGGCGACGAGCAGGCAGGGTCATGTGCGGTGTCCGCGTGGTCACGTGTACTGCCCCGGCTCGTAGTGGCCCGGCACGAGCCGGCAGGTCACCCCGAACCGGTTCCACGCGTTGATCACCGTGATCGCGGCGATCAGCTGGGCCAGCTCGGGCTCCTCGAAGTGCTGGGCGGCCCGCTCGTACACGGCGTCCGGGACGAAGCCTTCCGTCAGGACGGTCACCGCCTCCGTCAGCGCCAGCGCCGCCAGCTCCTTCTCGGTGTAGAAGTGCTCCGACTCCTCCCAGGCGCTGAGCTGGACGATCCGTTCGACGCTCTCGCCGCCCGCGAGCGCGTCCTTGCTGTGCATGTCGACGCAGAGCGCGCAGCGGTTGATCTGCGAGGCGCGGATCTTCACCAGCTCCAGCAGTTTCGGATCCAGGCCCGTCCGGGCGGCCGCGTCCAGCCGGAGCATCGCCTTGAAGACCTCGGGGGCGTGCTCGGCCCAGTTGAGCCGGGGGGTGTGCGCGGGGGCGTACTCCATGGACGCCGTGGCGGTGCCGCTGTTCGTCGTCGTCATGTCCTCGACCCTAGGAGCGAAGCTGCCCAGGGGTATGGTCCACTTCCATGCCGAAACCGTGGGCCACTCTGGGGGTCGACCTCCATCTCGAACCGAGCGGTCCGGGCCTGCGCCGGGGCCTGACCGCCGCCCTGCGCGAGGCCGTGCGCACCGGCCGCCTCGCCCCCGGCACCCGGCTGCCGTCCTCCCGCGCGCTCGCCGCCGACCTGGGCGTCGCCCGCAACACGGTCGCCGACGCCTACGCCGACCTGGTCGCCGAGGGCTGGCTCACCGCCCGGCAGGGCTCGGGTACGAGCGTGGCGACGGGTCTGCCTGCCCCGCCTCCCGGGCTGTGGGGGAGCCCGCCTCCCGGGCCGTCGCGGTCGAGTCCGGCTTCGCGGGAGTGGGGGAGCGGGGCTTCCGGTTCGCGGGGGAGTTCGGCATCGGTGTCGCGGGAACGCCCGGTTTCCGGGGCGCGGGAACGCCCGGTTTCCGGGGCGTGGGGAACGCCTGCCCCCGGGTCGGTGGGGAGCCCGGCTTCCGGTGCGCGGGGAACGCCTGCTTCCGGGGAATGGGAAAACCCGGCTCTCGGGTCGCCGGCTTTCGGGTCGCGAGGAACGCCTGCTTCCGGGTCGGTGGGAAGCGGGGCTTCCGGTTCGCGGGGGCATTCGGCCTCCGGGCCGTGGGCGAGCCCGTCGGCCCGGTCGTCCGCGGGTCCGGCACCCGGTGGCCGGCCACCCGGTGGACAGCCACCCGGTGGACGGCCACCGTCCCGTCCGGCGTACGACCTCGTCCCCGGCTCTCCGGACCTGTCCGCCTTCCCTCGCACGGCCTGGCTCAAGGCGGCCCGCCGCGCGCTGGCGGTCGCCCCGTACGACGCCCTCGGCTACGGCGATCCGCGCGGCCGGGTGGAGCTGCGCACCGCTCTGGCCGGCTACCTGGCGCGGGCCCGGGGCGTGCGCACGCACCCGGACGGCATCGTGATCTGCTCCGGCTTCGCGCACGGGCTGATGCTGCTCGGCCAGGTGCTGCGGGAACGCGGGCTCACGACCCTGGCCGTGGAGTCGTACGGCCTCGACGCGCACTGGCAGCTGCTGGAACGGGCCGGGCTGCGCACGATGCCGCTGGGACTCGACGAACTCGGCACCCGCACCGACGAAGTGGGCGCCGAGGAGCGGGCCGTCCTCCTCACACCCGCCCACCAGTTCCCGATGGGCGGCGCCCTGCACCCCGACCGGCGGGCGGCAGTGGTGGACTGGGCGCGGCGCGGCGACGGACTGATCGTCGAGGACGACTACGACGGGGAGTTCCGCTACGACCGCCGGCCGGTGGGCGCCCTCCAGGGCCTCGACCCGGACCACGTCGTCTACCTGGGCACCGCCAGCAAGTCACTGGCCCCGGGCCTGCGTCTGGGCTGGCTGGTCGTGCCGCCGTCGCTCGCCGCGGAGGTCGTCGCCGCCAAGGGCGGCGTGGACTGGTCGTGCGGAGTGCTGGACCAGCTGACCCTGGCGGAGTTCATCACCTCCGGCGCCTACGACCGCCACGTCCGCTCGGCCCGCCTCCACTACCGGCGCCGCCGGGACACGCTGGTGGCGGCGCTCGCCCGGCGGGCCCCGCACATCCACGCCACCGGCATCGCGGCCGGCCTGCACGTGGTGCTGCGGCTCCCGCCGGGCACCGAACCGGCGGCCCTGCGGGCGGCGGCCTGGCAGGGGCTGGCGGTGCACGGGCTGCACCGCTACCGGCACCCGGAGGCGACCGTGGAACGGCCGGACGCGCTGGTGGTGGGCTACGGAACCCCGCCCGACCACGCATGGTCGGCGGCGCTGGACGCACTGTGCGCGGCGCTCCCCGAGTAGCCGGTCGGCCACCGGACACGAAGTGCCCGCCGGGGGAGGGGGAGCACACGGCCCCTCCGTGACCGGGTACCCGGCACACCCTCCGGGACCGGGCACCCGGCGCGCCCTCCGGGACCGGGCACCCGGCGCGCCCTCCGGGACCAGGCACCCGGCGCGCCCTTTGGGATCAGGCACCTGGCGCGCGCCCTCCGGGACCGGCACCTGGCGCGCGCCCTCCGGGACCGGCACCGCACCCTCCGGGACCAGGCACCCGGCGCGCCCTCCGGGACCGGGCACCTGGCGTCTCCGGGACCAGGCACCCGGCGCACCGGCACCGCACCCTCCGGGACCAGGCACCTGGCGCGCGCCCTCCGGGACCGACACCCCGCACCCTCCGCGCTCCCGCCCCGGCTGGGCATGCCGCCCAAGCGGCGTCTCCCGCGCCCGCCGGGCCGGGCACCGTCTCAGCTGCCCCCTGCCACCCCGTTCCCGGGCACGTCCAGGACGGCACGCAGCTGGTCGAGTCCCCAGTCCAGGTCCTCCTTGGAGACGACCAGGGGCGGCGCGATCCGGAGCGTCGGTCCCCGCGTGTCCTTCACCAGCACACCCCGCTCCATCAGCCTCTCGGACACCTCCCGGCCCGTGCCGTGCTCCGGAGCGATGTCGACACCCGCCCACAGCCCGCGCCCCCGCACCGCCGTCAGGCGGCCCGTGCCGGCCAGCACCCTCAGCTCCCGCAGCAGATGGTCGCCCAGCTCCGCGGCCCGCGCCTGGTACTCGCCCGAGCGCAGCATCGCGATCACCTCCAGCGCCACCGCGCAGGACAGCGGATTGCCACCGAACGTCGACCCGTGCTCCCCGGGCCGGAACACCCCGAGCACCTCGGCGCCCGCCACCACCGCCGACACCGGCACCACCCCGCCGCCGAGCGCCTTCCCCAGCACATAGACGTCCGGCACCACCCCCTCGTGCTCACATGCGAACGTCCGCCCCGTCCGCCCCAGCCCCGACTGGATCTCGTCCGCCACGAACAGCACGTTCCGCTCGCGCGTCAGCTCCCGCACCCCCGCCAGATAGCCGGCCGGGGGCACCAGCACGCCCGCCTCCCCCTGGATCGGTTCGATCAGCACGGCGACCGTGTTGTCGGTCACCGCCGCCCGCATCGCCGTCAGATCCCCGTACGGCACGATCTCGAAGCCCGGGGTGTACGGCCCGAAGTCCGCCCGCGCCTCCGGATCGGTGGAGAAGCTGATGACGGTCGTGGTCCGCCCGTGGAAGTTGCCCCCGGCGACCACGATCTCCGCCCGCTCCGCCGGCACCCCCTTGACCCGGTACCCCCACTTCCGGGCCGTCTTCACGGCCGCCTCCACCGCCTCCGCGCCGGTGTTCATCGGCAGCACCATCTCCATGCCGCACAGTTCGGCGAGCTCGGAGCAGAACGCGGCGAACCGGTCGTGGTGGAACGCCCGGGACGTCAGCGTCACCCGCTCCAGCTGCGCCTTCGCCGCCGCCACGAGCCGCCGGTTGCCGTGGCCGAAGTTCAGCGCCGAGTAACCCGCCAGCAGATCCAGATACCGCCGTCCTTCCACGTCCGTCATCCACGCGCCGTCGGCCGTGGCGACCACCACCGGCAGCGGATGGTAGGTGTGCGCGCTGTGGGCATCGGCCGTGGTGATGAGCGCTTCCGTCGTGGTCACGGGACCTCCCGGGTTCAGGCTGCCCCCCTTTCCTATCGTCGCTCGCATGGTGGACGCGGGACCTTGGCCCCGGGACGCGCCCGGTAGGCTGACCGGCAGGCCGTGACTGGCGCGCTGGGATGGGACGGACCATCGGGGAGCGGCCTGTGGACGAGTGCCGTGCGCCTGGGCCGAACCGTGAACCGTGACCGTGTCAAGCCACGCCGCCCGGAGGCCGCCATGTCAGAGCAGCAGCCCCTCTCCCACGAGTCCACCGCGTTCCGCGCGGCCCTCGACGTGATCCGCGCCGTCGAACCGCGCGTCGCCGACGCCATCGGCCAGGAGGTCGCCGACCAGCGCGAGATGCTCAAGCTGATCGCCTCCGAGAACTACGCCTCCCCGGCCACCCTCCTGGCGATGGGCAACTGGTTCAGCGACAAGTACGCCGAGGGCACCATCGGCCGCCGCTTCTACGCCGGCTGCCGCAACGTCGACACCGTCGAGTCCCTCGCCGCCGAGCACGCCCGCGAGCTCTTCGGCGCCCGGCACGCCTACGTCCAGCCGCACTCCGGCATCGACGCCAACCTCGTCGCCTTCTGGTCCGTCCTCGCCGCCCGCGTCGAGGCCCCCGCCCTGGAGAAGGCCGGTGTCCGCCAGATCAACGACCTCTCCGACGCCGACTGGGCCGAGCTCCGCCAGGCCTTCGGCAACCAGCGCATGCTCGGCATGTCGCTGGACGCCGGCGGCCACCTCACCCACGGCTTCCGCCCGAACATCTCCGGCAAGATGTTCGACCAGCGTTCCTATGGCACCGACCCCGCCACGGGTCTGATCGACTACGACGCGCTGCGGGTGTCGGCCCGCGAGTTCAAGCCGCTCATCATCGTCGCCGGTTACTCCGCCTACCCCCGTCTCGTGAACTTCCGCGTCATGCGCGAGATCGCCGACGAGGTGGGGGCGACCCTGATGGTCGACATGGCGCACTTCGCCGGTCTGGTCGCGGGCAAGGTACTGACCGGCGACTTCGACCCGGTCCCGCACGCCCAGATCGTCACCACCACCACCCACAAGTCGCTGCGCGGCCCCCGTGGTGGCATGGTCCTGTGCGACGACTCCCTCAAGGACCAGGTCGACCGCGGTTGTCCGATGGTCCTCGGCGGCCCGCTCCCGCACGTCATGGCCGCCAAGGCCGTCGCCCTGGCCGAAGCCCGCCGGCCCTCCTTCCAGGACTACGCCCAGCGCATCGTCGACAACTCCCGGGCCCTCGCCGAGGGCCTGATGCGCCGCGGCGCCACCCTCGTCACCGGCGGCACCGACAACCACCTCAACCTGATCGACGTCGCCTCGTCCTACGGCCTCACCGGCCGCCAGGCCGAGGCCGCCCTGCTCGACTCGGGCATCGTCACCAACCGCAACGCCATCCCCGCCGACCCCAACGGCGCCTGGTACACCTCCGGTATCCGCATCGGCACCCCCGCCCTGACCACCCGCGGTCTCGGCACCGCCGAGATGGACGAGGTCGCCGGCCTCATCGACCGCGTCCTGACCACCACGGAGCCCGGCACCACCAGCAAGGGCGCCCCCTCCAAGGCCCAGCACATCCTCGACCCGAAGATCGCGGACGAGATCTCCCGCCGCGCCACCGACCTGGTCGCCGGCTTCCCGCTGTACCCGGAGATCGACCTCGGCTGACCCCGCATCCGACCGACGGCCTGACCCGCCCCGGCGGTGCCGTGCGGTGCGGTGCGGAGATCGATCAGCTTCCGACATGGCTTCCCCCTCTCGGCGGTCCGGCACCCGGCCGGGCCGCCGCGTGGCGTATCAGGAGCGGCCCGCCGCGTGGCGTATCCGGAGCGACCCGCCGACCTCGGTCGCCCTCCGAGGCGAGTGCCGGAAGACGCGCCGGACACCGTCCGCCTCCGGCCAGGGCCGTTCCGTTCCAGCCGCTCCCGCCCGTCCAACCCGCCCCCGCTCTCACACGTCCCGCAGCTCCTGCCTCGGCCCCCGCTCCCGGCGCGGTCGGTCCCGGCCCACCCGCGCGATCAGCGGGCGCAGGGCCAGCGCCATGACGGCCCCGGCAGCCGCGCCGGGCAGCGCCCACCACCAGCCGGTGCCGTCGTCCGTCCCCGGTGCGCCGGTCCGCAGCGTGGCCGCATCCGCACCGGGGGCGGGCGCGGCCGAGGCCTCTGACGCCCAGGGTCCCGGGAAGATTCCGGTATACCCGTCACCGGAGACCGTGCCGTCCAGCACGCCCAGCTTCGTGAACAGGGCATGCAGCGCCGCGGGGTGCTCGGCACGGTGCCAGGAGCCGTTCATGGACTCGGGCACGTCGGTCGCCGTGTGGATCCAGACGGCCTCGCGGCGGGACTCCCCGACGAAGACCCGGTCCAGCCGCCAGGGCGCTATGTCGTGCGCCAGCCAGGTCACGTTGAGGGGACGGACACGGGTCAGACCGGCCTCGGGGGGCTTGTCGCGACTGCCCGCGTTCATCGGGCCGAGCAGGCGCTGCAACTCCGCGTACTCCTTGTCGGAGTGGTACAGCGCATGTGCCTCGCCGCTCGCCGGAGAGGTCACCAGCACACTGGTGGGCCCTCCGGCCGCGGCGGACGACGCGCCCCACAGCGTCAGGGCGAACATCACCGCCAACGACCCGATGAGCGCGGTCGGTTCACGCCTCTTGCCACGCCAACCACACATCGCGTCCCCCAGCCAGCCGGTCCGTGCGGCCCGTCCGTGAGCCGCGTGTCACTTCTGGTACACCGCCCGGCCCGCCGGGGTTCCCACTCCGCGCGCACTATCTCGGGGACTTCTCCGGGGACGCCGAAGGCCATCGGCCCGCCGACCGCGCGATCTCCACCGCCCGCGCCTTCGAGGCCACCCCTTCCAGCCGGAGCGTCACGTTCTCGCCGCCCGCGCCGTGGGTCCACAGCAGCGTCGGTCCCGCCGTCCGTTCCTCGCGTGTGTAACGGTCACCGTCCGCCCCCAGCAGCCAGAACGTCAGCAGATGCGGCCGGGGGAACCACAGCGCGGGATCGGCCAGGCCGTCGGCGGACGGCGCGGTGCCCAGCCCCACCCACTCCGGCTGCTCGCGCACGGCCTTCGTGAACGCGATGTCCAGGCGCGCCGCGAACTGGTCCAGCCGGATCACCCGCCCCCGCTCGTGCCAGCACAGGCTCACCAGGAACCGCCCCCGCGGTTCGTCGGTCACCGTCACCGCGTCCGGCGTGCCCAGTGCCCGCGGGACCAGCGGTTCGAACCCGGCCCGTCGCCCGGCCTGCGCGAGCGACAGCGACCGCCCGCAGCCGGGCACCTCGGCACCCGGCGACGGCACGGCCGACGGGTCGTACCGCACCTCGACCCCGCCGAAGTCGAACCAGTCGAGGACCGCGGCCCGCACCGGGGGCGTGAGGGCGAGCAACGCCAGCAGACCGCACAGTGTCGCGGTCAGCGAGCGCCACCGTGCCCGTGTCCAGTACCGGGCCGCCCGCAGCCGCTCACCCGCCGCCGCCTCCGACGGCTCGGCCACCGGTGCCGCACCGTGCTCGGCGAGTATCCGCTCCAGCACCCGCTCGACCATCGTCTCGGACCCGGTGGCGCCGGGCGGATCCAGGGAACGCCCCAGCGCCCGCAGCTCCTCCGGCAGCCCGGCGGGGACCCCTGCGGAGCCGGAGCCGACGGCCTCACCGCCGCCCTCACCGGGCTTGCGCCCGTGCTCCCGGTCCTCCTCCCGGTCCTCCTCCCGGTCCCTCTCCCGGTCCTCACTCACGCTCCTCACCCCCTTCCCGAGGCCGGCAGTCCGGCAGCAGCCGTCCCAGTTTGCGCAGCGCGCGGTTGAGCCGGGACTTCACCGTCCCCCGGGGCCAGCCGAGGGCCTGGGCCGTCTCGAACTCGTCCATCTCCAGCAGATAGCGGTAGGTGACGACCAGGCGGTGGTCCTCGCTCAGCTTCTCCAGGGCGGCCAGCAGGGCCGCGCGGCGCTCCGACTCCAGTGTGGCCACCGCCGGATCCGCCGATTCCGGTATCAGCGGCTCCGCCTCCGCGAACGCCGCCTCACGGCCGGCGAGCGTGCGCTGACGCGCCGCCGTCCGCACTGTGTTCCTCGTCTCATTGGCCACGATCGACAACAGCCACGGCTTGAACGACGCGCCGTCCTTGAACCGGCCCAGCGAGCAGTACGCCTTGACGAAGGCCTGCTGCACCACGTCCTCCGCGTCCGCCCCCGCCCCGAGCGCGGCGGCGGCCCTGAGCGCGATGCCCGTATGGGCTCGCACCAGGTCCGCGTACGCCTCCGGCTCTCCGGCGCGTACGCGTGCGATCACCGCGGCCTCATCGACGATGCGGCCCCCCTCCCGCGTCCTCACACTCTTGGTACACCGCTCGCGACCGTTCGGTTCCCACCCGTGTCGCATCTGTTTCCGGGCCGTTCCGGAACGCCTCCCGGGACCTGAGAGAATGGTGAGCATGGCCTCTGACCGCCCACCCGTCGCCCACGACCACCCTCAGGGGAACGGCTCCGCCGTGCAGCGCCGCCCGCGTGTGCTCTCGGGGATCCAGCCCACCGCGGGCTCGTTCCACCTCGGCAACTACCTCGGTGCCGTCCGCCAGTGGGTGGCCCTGCAGGAGTCCCACGACGCGTTCTACATGGTCGTCGACCTGCACGCGATCACGATCCCGCAGGACCCCGCCGACCTGCGCGCGAACACCCGCCTGGCCGCCGCGCAGCTCCTCGCGGCCGGTCTCGACCCCGAGCGCTGCACGCTCTTCGTCCAGAGCCACGTCCCCGAGCACGCCCAGCTCGCCTGGATCATGAACTGCCTCACCGGTTTCGGCGAGGCCTCCCGCATGACCCAGTTCAAGGACAAGTCCGCCCGGCAGGGCGCCGACCGCGCCAGCGTCGGCCTGTTCACCTACCCGATCCTCCAGGTCGCGGACATCCTGCTGTACCAGGCCAACGAGGTCCCGGTCGGTGAGGACCAGCGTCAGCACATCGAGCTGACCCGCGACCTCGCCGAGCGTTTCAACGGCCGCTTCGGCGCCACCTTCACCGTCCCGAAGCCCTACATCCTCAGGGAGACGGCGAAGATCTACGATCTCCAGGACCCGTCGATCAAGATGAGCAAGTCGGCGTCCACGCCGAAGGGCCTGATCAACCTGCTCGACGAGCCCAGGGCGACCGCGAAGAAGGTCAAGAGCGCGGTCACGGACACGGACACCGTGATCCGGTACGACGTGGCGGACAAGCCGGGGGTGAGCAACCTGCTCACCATCTACGCGACGCTCACCGGGGCGGGTATCTCCGAACTGGAGGAGAAGTACGCCGGCAAGGGCTACGGTGCGCTCAAGACGGACCTCGCGGAGGTCATGGTCGACTTCGTGACGCCGTTCCGGGAGCGCACCCAGCAGTACCTGGACGACCCGGAGACGCTGGACTCGATCCTGGCCAAGGGCGCGGAGAAGGCGCGCGCCGTCGCCGCGGAGACGTTGTCGCAGGCCTATGAACGGGTCGGATTCCTGCCCGCCAAGCACTGAGGATCCGGCGCACGGACGTACCACTGGGCAGAGCGCTGCACATCACTACGACTGCGCCTGCCCACAGCACAGCTCTGGCCGTACAGTCGATAGCCGGACGGCTGAGAACAAAACCGACACAGAACCAAGCCGACACGACGAAGGAGACGACGTGGGGACCGTAACGATCGGCGTGTCGATCGCGGTCCCGGAGCCCCACGGCAGCCTGCTCCAGGAGCGGCGCGCGGGCTTCGGCGACGCCGCGGCTCACGGCATCCCCACCCACGTCACGCTGCTGCCGCCGACCGAGGTCGAGGCGGCGCTGCTGCCCGCGATCGAGGCGCATCTCGCGGAGGTCGCGGCGGCCGGGCGGGCCTTCCCCATGCGGCTGTCCGGCACCGGGACCTTCCGGCCGCTGTCGCCCGTGGTCTACGTCCAGGTGGCCGAGGGAGCCGAGGCCTGCGCGTGGTTGCAGAAGCAGGTCCGGGACGCCTCCGGCCCCGTGGCACGCGAACTGCAGTTCCCCTACCACCCGCATGTCACGGTGGCGCACGGCATCGACGACGAGGCGATGGACCGCGCCTTCGAGGCGCTCGCCGACTACGAGGCCCAGTGGCCCTGCACGGGCTTCGGGCTCTACGAACAGGGCGCCGACGGCGTGTGGCGCAAGCTCCGCGAGTTCACCTTCGCGGGCCCGGTCGTCCCCCCGCAGGCGGCTCACCCGGAGCGCGACTCCCTCCCCACCCGCCGACTGTAACCACGGGTACAAGGGCGGCAGTCGCGGCGACCGGTGGCTGTACCGGTGGTCACAGCGGCAGCCGCCGGAACACCGCCCGCGGCAGGTGCCGCAGCACCGACATCACCACCCGGAGCGTGCCCGGCACCCACACCGTCTCCGAGCGCCGCCGCAGCCCCAGCTCGACGGCCGCCGCGACGGCCTGCGGGGTCGTCGCCAGGGGCGCCTGCGGCAGACCCGCGGTCATCTTCGACCGGACGAACCCGGGGCGTACGACCATGACGTGCACGCCGGTGCCGTGCAGGGCGTCGCCCAGGCCCTGCACGAAGGTGTCCAGGCCGGCCTTGCTGGAGCCGTAGATGAAGTTGGCGCGGCGGGCCCGCTCGCCGGCCACCGAGGAGAGCACGACGAGCGAGCCGTGCCCCTGTGCCTGCAACGCGCGCGCGGCGACCAGTCCCGCCGACACCGCTCCCGTGTAGTTGGTCTGCGCGACGCGCACCGCGGCCACCGGGTCGCGCTCGTCGTGCGCCTGGTCGCCGAGGATCCCGAAGGCGAGCAGCACCATGTCGATGTCGCCCTCCGCGAACACCTTGCCGAGCACGGGGTCGTGCGAGCCGGGATCGAGTGCGTCGAAGGCGACGGTGCGCACGTCGGCGCCCAGGGCGCGCAGGTCGGCGGCGGCCGTCTCCAGGGCGGGCGTCGGGCGTCCGGCCAGCCACACCGTGCGGGTACGGCGGGCGATCAGCCGGCGCGCGGTGGCCAGCGCGATCTCCGACGTACCGCCGAGGACGAGCAGGGACTGGGGAATGCCGAAGGCGTCCTTCACGACAGCTCCTTGAGATTGACTGATGGCCCAGGGGTGAGACGGTCCGCGGGGAGAGACGGCCGAGCGGGAGAGGGCCTAGAGGGAGAGGCGGCGGGACAGGTCCGACGTGAACACCGCGCGCGGGTCCAGCTCCGCGCGCAGCGCGCGGAAGTCGTCCAGTCGCGGATACATCGCGGTGAGCAGTTCGGGCCGCAGCCGGGAGTCCTTGGCGAGGTAGACGCGCCCGCCGGCCGCGGCCACCTCCTCGTCCAGTTCGTCGAGGAAGGCGCCGAGGCCGGGCAGTCCCGCCGGGATGTCCAGGGCCAGCGTCCAGCCCGGCACGGGGAAGGACAGCCACCCCGGATCGCCGTCCCCGAAGCGCTTGAGGACGGCGAGGAAGGACGGGCACCGGCGTTCGGAGATCCGGCGCACGATCCGGCGCACGGCGTCCTCCTGGCCGTAGCCGACGACGAACTGGTACTGCACGAAGCCTCCGCGGCCGTAGACCCGGTTCCAGTGCGGGACCCCGTCGAGGGGGTGGAAGAAGGTGGAGAGCCGCTGGAGTTCGCCGGTGCGCGCGCGGGGGGCCTTGCGGTACCAGAGCTCGTTGAAGAGGCCCACGGTCGTCCGGCTGAGCAGGCCCTCCGGGAGGAAGGCGGGGGCGGCCGGGAGACGGGAGGGGCGGAAGGCCAGCGGCTCCCTGCGCGCGCGGGTGCCCTCGGAGAGCGCCTCCAGGGGCGCGTGGTCGCCGCGTGTCAGCACCGCGCGGCCCGTCGCCGCACCGCGCGCCAGCAGGTCGATCCACGCGACCGAGTAGCGGTAGCGGTGGTCGGTGGCCGTCAGACGCCCCATCAGGTCGTCCAGGTCCCGCGCGCGCTCCGTGTCGACCGACATCAGCGAGGTCTCGACCGGCTGGAGCTGGACCGTCGCGGTGAGGATCACACCGGTCAGGCCCATGCCGCCGGCCGTCGCGTCGAACAGGGGGGTGCCGCGGCCGACCGCGCGGATCTCGCCGTCGGCGGTGAGCAGTTCCAGCGACAGGACGTGCCGCGAGAAGGAGCCCGACACGTGGTGGTTCTTGCCGTGGATGTCCGCGCCGATCGCACCGCCGACCGTGACATAGCGGGTACCGGGCGTCACCGGCACGAACCAGCCCAGCGGCAGCAGGATCTCCATCAGGCGGTGCAGGGAGACGCCCGCGTCGCACAGCACCGTCCCGCCGTCGACGTCGATCGCGTGGACGCGGTCCAGACCCGTCATGTCGAGCACCGTGCCGCCGGCGTTCTGCGCCGCGTCCCCGTATGCCCGTCCCAGGCCCCTGGGGATGCCCCCGCGGGCCCCGCAGCCCCGGACGGCGGCCGCGGCCTCCTCGTACGTCCGTGGGCGGATCAGACGGGCGGCGGTGGGAGCGGTGCGGCCCCAGCCGGTGACGGAAACGGTGTCGGCAGGCATATCGGGGACCGTATCGTCCATTAGTGAGCGATCAGTTGTGAAACATCCGAAACATCAACCTCCTCCCCGAAATGGGTGATTAATGGGATGTCGCTCAATATTGCCGGAGTTATGGCGGTGTGGGCGTGAACAGTGGGTCCACATGGACGATCTCGACGACCTGGACCACCGCATCCTCTCGGCGCTCCACGCCCACGGCGGCGACCCACGCGTCGCCGGTGCCGCGCGCGCCCTGTCCTGGGCGGGCGAACACGGTGCGCTGTGGCTCGTGGCGGGCCTCGCGGGAGCCGCCGTGGACGGGGCGCGACGCGGCGCCTGGCTGCGCGGCACCGCGCTCACCGCCGGCGCGCACCTCGCCAGCATGGGCGTGAAACGAGTCGTGCGCCGCCCCCGCCCGGCGCACGTCGCCCCCCTGGTGCGCACCGCGGGCCGGCACTCCTTCCCCAGCTCCCACGCGACCTCCGCCGTGGCCGCCGCCGTCGCCTTCGGCGCGCTCGGCGCGCACGTCGTCCCGCCGCTCGCCGCCGCGATGTGCCTCTCCCGCCTGGTCGTCGGCGTGCACTACCCGTCGGACGTGGCGGCGGGCGCCGCCCTCGGAGCGCTCACGGCACGCGTCGGGGCGCGCTGGATGAGAGGGGGCGCTCATGACTGAGACCGCGCCCATGACGGGCGGCGCGGCCACCCGCGAGGCGGCGTTGCTGGAACAGCGCACGCCTCCACGGCACACCCCGCAGCTCGCCGGGCGCGCCCCCCTCGGACGTCTCCCCGGTGGCCTCCTCCGGACCGCGCGCCCCCGGCAGTGGGTCAAGAACGTCCTCGTCATCGCCGCCCCGGCCGCAGCCGGCCAGCTCTTCTCCCGGCACGCCCTCACCCAGCTCACGCTCGTCTTCCTCCTCTTCACCGCCTGCGCCGCCGCCGTCTACCTGATCAACGACGCCCGTGACGCCGACGCCGACCGCGCCCACCCCGTCAAGCGCCACCGCCCGGTCGCCGCCGGCCACGTCCCGGTACCGGTCGCGTACGCCGTCGGAGCCGTCCTGGGCGTCCTCGCGCCGGCCGCCGCGGCCTGGCTGGTCTCACCGGCCGTCGCCGCGCTGCTGACGGCCTACCTGGGCATGCAACTGGCGTACTGCGTCAGCCTCAAGCACGTCCTGGTCGTCGATCTGGTCGTGGTCACGACCGGGTTCCTGATGCGGGCCATGGTCGGCGGGCTCGCGCTCGGCATCCCGCTGTCGCGCTGGTTCCTGATCACGACCGGATTCGGGGCGCTGTTCATGGTCTCGGCGAAGCGCTACTCCGAAGCCGTACAGATGGCCGAAAAAGCCGGTGCCACCCGGGCGTTGCTCACCGAGTACACCACCGGCTACCTGCGTTTCGTGTGGCAGCTCGCGGCCGGGGTCGCAGTCCTCGGCTACTGCCTGTGGGCCTTGGAGGAGGGCGGTGTGCCGCACACCAGCGTGCTGCCCTGGCGGCAGCTGTCCGTGGTCGCCTTCATCCTCGCGATCCTCAGGTACGCCGTCTTCGCCGACCGCGGCACCGCCGGCGAACCAGAGGACGTCGTCCTGCGCGACCGCGCGCTCGCCCTCATCGGCCTGGTGTGGCTCGGCATGTACGGCGCGGCGGTGGCCAATTGGTGACCACGCGCGCGCGGACGGACCGGAGGGACAGGCCGGGCCCCCGCGCGCGGACGAACCGACGGGAACGGCCGGGCCCGCGCTCCTGGGCGGGCCGCGGGGAACACGCCCGCCCGCGCGCGTGGACACGCCGTAAGGAACGGGCGGGCCCCCGCGCGCGGGTGAGCCGGCGTGAACTGCTCGGCTTCGCCACGGTCGGTCTCCTCGCCTACGCCGTCGACCTGGCCCTCTTCACCTGGCTGCGCGGCCCGGCCGGTCTCGGCCCGCTCACCGCCAAGGCGCTCTCCTTCGTCGCGGGCTGCTCGGTGGCGTACGCGGGCAACGCACTCGGGACGTACCGGCATCAGCGCGGCCCCAAGGGGCGCCAGTACGCCGTCTTCCTCGCCGTGAACGTCGCGGGCGCCCTCGTCCAGCTGCTGTGCCTGGCCGTCAGCCACTACGGCCTCGGATACACCTCACCCCGCGCGGACACCGTCTCCGGCGCGGGAATCGGCATGGCTCTGGCCACCGTCCTGAGATTTTGGGGCACCAGGACATTGGTCTTCCGCGCCGAGGGCAGAGTCGGACCATGGACTGGCTGAAGAAGCTCCCCGTCGTCGGGCCGCCGCTGGCGCGCCTGATGGCCACGCACGCGTGGCGGTCGTACGAACGGCTGGACCGGGTGAAGTGGACCCGGCTGGCCGCCGCGATGACGTTCACCAGCTTCGTGGCGCTGTTCCCCCTGCTCACCGTGGCCGCCACGGTCGGCGCCGCCACGCTCAGCACCACACAGCAGCACGAGCTCCAGGGCAAGATCACCGAGCAGGTGCCCGGCATCTCCGACCAGCTCGACATCGTCGCCCTGGCCCAGAACGCCGGCGCCGTCGGCCTCATCGCCGGTGCCGCCCTGCTGTTCACCGGCATCGGCTGGGCCGGCTCGACGCGCGAGTGCCTGCGCGCGGTGTGGGAGCTGCCCGACGAGGAGGAGAACCCGGTCCTGCGCAAGGCCAAGGACCTGTGCATCCTCGGCGGGCTCGGCGGCGCCGTCCTCGTCACGCTCGCCGCCTCCACCGTGGCCTCCGCCATGGTCGGCTGGATCACCGACCGGCTCGGCATCGACGAGGCCGGCTGGGGCAGTGTCCTGCTCCAGGCCGCCGCGTTCGTCGTCGCCGTCCTCGCCGACTTCCTGCTGCTCCTGTACGTCCTGACCCTGCTGCCCGGCGTCGAGCCGAAGCGCCGCCGGCTGGTCGTGGCCGCGCTGACCGGCGCGGTGGGCTTCGAGCTGCTGAAGCTGCTGCTGAGCGGCTACATGCAGGGCGTGGCGGCGAAGAGCATGTACGGCGCGTTCGGCGTGCCTGTCGCCCTGTTGCTGTGGATCAACTTCACGTCGAAGCTCGTGCTGTTCTGCGCCGCCTGGACGGCGACGCGGAGCAGGAACGACGAGACCGATGCCCCCGAAGACCGTGAGGACACCGGCGTCACCGGCGGCGGCGTACCAGATCCGGTAGCGGCCACCGGCGGTTGACCAGGAACGCGGCGCCCGCGAGCAGCGCCAGCACCCCGCTGGCGACCGCCAGCGCGATCTCCATGCCACCGGAGCCGCCCTCGGCCGTGGCGCTCGCCACCGGCTTCGACCCGGCGTCGGCCTCCGCACCCCCGGCGTTCGCGCCCCCGGCCTCTCCGGAGGCGTCCGACCCCGGCTGGGCGCTGGCCCGCGCGGCGCTCCGCGGCGGCACCAGTTCACCCACCGGCTCGACCTTGCCGGCCGCCGCGAAGCCCCAGTCGAAGAGCTGCGCGGTCTCCTTGTAGACCTCGTTGGCCCCGTCCTTCTCCGGGTTCATCACCGTGACCAGCAGCACCTTGCCGCCCCGCTCGGCGACCCCGGTGAAGGTGGCGCCCGCGTTGGTGGTGTTGCCGTTCTTCACTCCCGCGATGCCCTGGTAGACGGAGAGGTCGGAGTCGCCGGTCAACAGCCGGTTGGTGTTCTGGATCTCGAAGGAGCCGCGGGTCGTCTTCCCCTTCTTGTTCTTCGTCGTGCTGCCCGGGAACTTCGCGCTGACCGTCGAGCAGTACTCGCGGAAGTCCTTCTTCTGGAGCCCGGACCGGGCGATCAGGCTCAGGTCGTACGCGGAGGAGACCTGGCCGGGGGCGTCGTAGCCGTCCGGGCTGACCGCGTGCGTGTCGAGGGCCTGGAGCTCCTCGGCGTGCGCGTTCATCTGCCGGACGGTGTTGTCGACGCCGTCGTTCATCGCCGACAGCACGTGCACGGCGTCGTTGCCGGAGCGCAGGAACACGCCGAGCCACAGGTCGTGGACCGTGTACGTCTCGCCCTCCTTTATCCCGACCGTGCTGGAGCCGGAACCGACGCCGGCCAGGTCGGAGGGGACCACCTTGTGCGTGTCGGTCTTCGTGAACTTCGGCAGGACCGTGTCCGCGAACAGCATCTTCAGGGTGCTCGCCGGGGGCAGCCGCCAGTGCGCGTTGTGTGCGGCGAGCACGTCACCGGACTCCGCGTCGGAGACGATCCACGACCGCGCGGTCAGCTCCTTGGGCAGCACCGGTACCCCGCTCGCCAGGTTGACCTGCGTCCCGGGCCGGCCCAGGCGTTCCCCGCCGACGGTCGACATGTCCGCCGGGGGAGTCACCGACGGGCTCGCGGACGGCTTTCCCGACGGACCGCCGGACGCGTGCGAGGACGGACTGCCCGACGTGCTCGGTGACGGGCTCCCCGAGGTGCTCGGTGACGGACTGCCCGACGTGCTCGGTGACGGGCCGGGCGCGGCGTGCGAGAGCGGTGCGGTCAACGCGAGGGACGACAGGACGGCGGTGGTGACCAGCAGGGATCGCCTGGCGGTCTTCGTGGGTGCGGGCACGGTGAGGAACGTACATGGCACAGGGCGTGAAGTCCCGCCCCCCTCTCCACCCCGCACACGGAACCGGACACCGGACGGCGATACTGGACGCATGAAGCTCAGCCGCCCCGTGTCCTGGTTCCTGCTCGCCTTCGGGGTGTGGAGCTGGGTCATCTGGGTCACTTTCGTCAAAAACCTGATCAAGGACAGCAGCGGGCTCGCGTTCGACGACGGCCACCCGACGGCGTACTTCTGGGTGCACCTGACGCTCGCCGTCGTCTCCTTCGTACTGGGGACGGTTGTCGGGGGCATCGGGTTGCGCGGCGTACGCGCATTGCGCCGCACGTCATAGCCGGCCGACTTCGGCACCTCCCCGGCATCGCCCGACCCACCGCCTCACCCACCGCCCGACCGTCCACAACGGGGGACACGACACCGTGGTCATACTGCTCGTCCTGCTCGTTCTGACCGTCCTGGTGGCGGCCAACTGGTACCTGTGGCGGCGCCTGTTCCGCGACACCACCCGCGCGCCGGGGCTCGTGCGCCGCGCGGGCGCGGTGCTGATCGCCGGCGGCTGGGCACTGGCCATCGCGGGCATCGTCGCCGAACGCGCCGGCGCGCCCTTCTGGCTCCAGCGCGTCCTGGCCTGGCCGGGCTTCCTGTGGATGGCCCTGTCGCTCTACCTGCTGCTGGCGGTGGTGGCGGGCGAGGCCCTACGACCGTTGCTGCGATGGTTCGTGGCACGGCGGGCGCGCGCGGGTACGGCCGTACGACAGCCGGAGCCGGTGCCGGCGGGGGCGCCGCCGCAGGACGCCGGGACGCCGGAGCGGGTGCTCTCGGCGGGCGGCCCGTCGACGGCCGAACGGACCGGCTCCGGGCCGGCCGAACCGACGGACGCGTCACCGGAGGCGGCGACCGCGTCCGGCACGGAGCCGGAAGCCACCCCGGCCGGGCCGGAGCCCCCCGCTCCCGCTGCCGCTCCCCCTGCCGCCTCCGCGCCCTCGCGCCGTCTCTTCGTCTCCCGGGTCGTCGGCGGGGCCGCCGCCGCGGTCGCCCTCGGGACCGTCGGGTACGGGACCTACGGCGTCCTGAAGGGCCCCGTGGTCAAGCGGGTCACCGTCCCGCTGGCCAAGCTCCCGCGCGCGGCGCACGGTTACCGGATCGCGGTGGTCAGCGACATCCACCTGGGTCCGGTGCTCGGCCGCGGGTTCGCCCAGAAGGTCGTCGACACGATCAACGGCACCCAGCCCGACCTGATCGCGGTCGTCGGTGACCTGGTCGACGGCAGCGTGCCGGACCTCCGCCCGGCGGCGGCACCGCTGGCCCAACTGCGGGCCCGCCACGGGGCGTTCTTCGTCACCGGCAACCACGAGTACTTCTCCGGCGCCGAACAGTGGGTCGAGGAGGTACGCCGGCTCGGTCTGCGCCCGCTGGAGAACGCCCGGACCGAACTGGCCCACTTCGATCTCGCGGGCGTCAACGACGTGGCGGGCGAGGACGAGGGTCAGGGCCCCGACTTCGCCAAGGCGCTCGGCGACCGGGACGCGGCCCGCGCGTGCGTGCTCCTCGCCCACCAGCCGGTCCAGATCCACGACGCCGTCGAGCACGGCGTCGACCTCCAGCTCTCCGGCCACACCCACGGCGGACAGCTCTGGCCCGGCAACCTCGTCGCGGCGGCCGAGAACCCGACCCTCGCGGGCCTGGAGCGCTACGGCGACACCCAGCTGTACGTCAGCCGCGGCGCCGGCGCCTGGGGCCCGCCCACCCGGGTCGGGGCGCAGTCGGACATCACGGTGATCGAACTGGCCTCACGGCAGGCGTGAACAGGCAGACCCCCTGGACGTCGGCCCGAACGCCGCTCCTCCGCATCCGGCGCGGTCCCCGCGTCCGACGCGTTCCCACGGCCGGCCCCGCACCGGAGCGACAGCGGCCGACGCCCTCCGGCTTCCGCCGTTCCCGCCCGGTGCCGGACACCGCCCTCATCCGGCTCCCGGCACCGGGCGCGGGACTGTCCGGCCGACTGGTTCCCGGTCCGGCCGGCCGACGGGGCGCAGGCCGCTGTGGCGCCGGTGTCCGGGCCGGTCACCGCTGTCGTACGCGACGGACCGTTCCGGCAGGCGGGGTCCGGTGTGGTGGTGACCGCGTCCGCCGACGGCTCCTGTCCCAGCGGGCCCCGACGGGTCGGCTGGAGCCCCGGCCACCGGTGGTGCGTGAGGGGGTGGAGGGCGGCCACGGCCCGCATCCGGCCGAGCCCGTCGCCGTGGGCCCGGGGGCCAGGATCGGGGCCCGCACGGCAAGACGGTGCGGACCCACGCGAGCCCCTGAGCTGCCCCGGACCGTCACAGCCCTTCCTGTCCGGCAGGCGGCACCGTCCCGTCACAACCCCTCCGACCCAGCAAGCACGCGGCGCCGCCCCGTCACACCCCCTCCCGGTCTCCTCCCGCCGGCAAGGTGACCGTCACCTCCAGTCCCTCGCCCGGTGCCGTCCGCACCGTCACCTCGCCGTTGTGGGCCCGTACGACGCCCTGCACGATCGCCAGGCCGAGCCCGCTGCCGGCGCCTCCGCCGACCCGGAAGAAGCGGTCGAAGACGCGTGCCGCGTCGTCCGGGCAGAGTCCGGGCCCCTTGTCCGCGACGCACAGCCGTACGACCCCGTCCGCGCGCCGCACGCCGAGCCGCACCGGCACGTCCGCGGGTGTGTGCGTGCGCACGTTGGCCACCAGGTTGCCGAGCACCTGCCGCAGCCCGGACTCGTCGGCGCGCACCAGCAGGGAGCCGTCCGCGTCGACGGTGACGGGCCGCCCGGGCTGCTGCACCCGCAGGTCCTCGGTGGCCTCCCGGACCAGACGGCTCACGTCCACGTTCCGCAGGCGCAGCGCGGGGCGCTGGTCGAGGCGGGCGAGGGTGAGCAGCTCGTCGACCAGCCGCCCCATCCGGTCGGCCTCCGTCATCACCCGCCCCCAGGCCCGCTTGCGGTCGTCCGGGTCGGACAGCATCCCCTGGTCGTACAGCTGGAGGTAGCCGCGTATCGCGGACAGCGGGGTGCGCAGCTCGTGCGAGGCGTCGGCGACGAAACGGCGCAGCTGGGCCGCGCTGCGCTCGCGCGTGCGGTACGCCGACTCCACCTGGTGGAGCATGGAGTTGAGGGCCAGGCGCAGCTGTTCGACCTCCTGCGTGGGATCGCGGCTGGAGGGCACGCGCCGGGTCAGATCGCCCTCGGCGATCGCCGAGGAGGTCTCCACCATGTCCTCCAGGGGCCGCATCCGGCGGCTGACGCTCATCATCGTCAGCGCGGCGAGCAGCGCCAGCAGCAGCGTGCCGATGGCGAGGTCGAGCTTGAGGGCCTTGGCGACGCCCTTGTGCAGGGCGTCGGTCGAGGCGGCGAGCAGGATCTGGGTGCCGTCGGCCAGTTTCGTCCCGGTCACCCGGTAGGACGCGCCGTGCACGGTGACGTCGTGCGGCTCGGGGTCCTCGTTGAGCGCGCCCGGGTCGTCCACGGCGTCCGCGAGGTCCCGCTGGGCGTCGGTGGGCTGGAGCCCGAGGAGGCCGATCGCCTCGCCCCGGCTGTCGACGGCGGTGAACAGGGAGTCCGGGGTCGGCTCCTGCTCGGTCTGCTCACGCAGGAGCCGGTCGCGGACGAAACCCAGCAGGCTCAGCGAGTCCATCGACCGCAGCGTCAGCTCCGAACCGCCCAGCGACTCACGGGTCTTGGCCAGCTGGGTGTCGACCTGGTCCAGCAGGTAGTACCGCATGCCCATCAGGCTCACGGCGGTCGCCGCGACGATCCCGACGGCGAGCAGCGCCACGTTCGCCAGCGTCAGCTTGCCGCGCAGCGAGTGCAGGCCGCGCTTGCAGCGGGTCCGCTCCCGGACGCGGGCCGGCCACGGGGAACGGGGGCGTTTCACGCCAGCCCGTATCCGACGCCCCGCCGGGTGGTGATCAGCGGCGGTCCCAGCGCGTCGAGCTTGCGCCGCAGGTAACTGATGTACGTCTCCACGACGGTCGACTCGGGCGGGGTGTGCTCGTACTGCCAGACATGGCGCAGGAGTTGCTCCTTGGGCACGATCCGGCCGCCGTTGCGGACCAGGAAACGCAGCAGCGCGTACTCGGTGGGGGTCAGCTCCACCGAGCGGCCCGCGCGGTGCACCGAGTACGTCGTCTCGTCCAGCTCCAGGTCGCCGTATCTGAGCGGTGGCCGCTGCGGCAGGACGTCCGCCGGGCGCGTGCGGCGCAGCACCGCCGTGATCCGCGCGACGACCTCGTCGATGTTGAACGGCTTGGTGATGTAGTCGTCGCCGAAGCCCAGCGCGCCGACGACCTCGGCGGGCGCGTCGCGCGCGGTGAGGAACACGATCGCCAGATCGGGCCGCTCGGCGCGCAGCCGGCGGCCCAGCGCGCGGCCGTCGCCGTCCGGGAGCATGACGTCGAGCAGCGCCGCGTCAGGGCGGGTGCGCTCGGCGAGCGTGAGCGCCTCGCGGACCGTGCCCGCCGTCATGACCTCGAACCGGTGGTAGCGCAGGGCGATGGCGAGAACGTCCGCGATGCTCTCCTCGTCCTCCACGACCAGCACGGTGCCTGGAGCCGTCGTCATGCCCCCAGTATCGGCGGGACCACTGACAGCGGGGCCGGTTCGCGCTTTGGAGTTCCTTGAGAGTCCCGCGTTCCCGGTGTCCACGCGCGGGTGCCGCCGCCAATTCTGGTGCCCAGGACCTGGGGGACCGACCGAGCGACCGAGCGACTGAGGAGCTGTTGAGCGTGGCGGCATTGGCACGGTGGTGCTATCGGCACCGGCTGGTGGTCCTGTTGCTGTGGGTGGGGGCGTTGTTCGGCCTGGGGGCGGCGAGTTCGTCCGCGGGCACGAACTACGCGGAGGTCTTCTCCCTGCCCGACACGGACTCCAAGCGGGCGTACGACCTGATGGAGAAGGCCTTCCCGGAGCGCGCCGGCGACACCGACACGGTGGTGTGGAAGGTGGACGAGGGGTCTGTGCGGGACGCGTCCGTACGGGCCCGGATCGAACCGGCGCTGCGGGAGATCGGCGGCATGAAGGGCGTCGGCGAGGTCACCGACCCGTACGGCGGCGGCGGCGCGGGCGGCGTCAGCGAGGACGGGCGGATCGCCTACGCCCAGGTCACCTTCGCCGAACAGGCCGACGCCGTACCGAAGGACCTCGTCCAGGACGTCGTCGACACCGCGCGGGACGCCGGCGGCGACGGGCTCCAGGTGGAACTGGGCGGCCAGGCCATCACACGGGTGCAGGAGCCGCCGACCGGCACCGCCGAGATCGTCGGCATCCTGGCCGCGGCCGTGGTGCTGTTCCTGGCCTTCGGTTCGCTGTTCGCGATGCTGCTGCCGATCCTGGTGGCCCTGTTCGGCGTGGGCACCGGCATGTTCTCCACCCAGCTGATCAGCCATGTCACCAACGTGCCCGAACTGGCCTCCCTGCTCTCCACACTGATCGGCCTGGGCGTCGGCATCGACTACGCCCTGTTCATCGTCACCCGGCACCGCAAGGGCATCCTGCGCGGCCAGGATCCGGAGGAGGCGGCGGTCACCGCCCTCAACACCTCCGGCCGGGCCGTGCTGTTCGCGGGCGGCACGGTGTGCATCGCGCTCGCCGGAATGCTGGTGACCAACCTGCGCTTCCTGGACGGTGTGGTCATCGGCACCTCGCTCACCGTCGTGCTGAGCGTCCTCGCGGCGGTCACCCTGCTGCCCGCGATGCTCGGCGTCCTCGGCCACCGGGTGCTCAGCCGCCGTCAGCGCCGCAAGCTGGCCGAGACCGGTCCCGAGCCGGAGCGCACGAGCGGGCTCGCGGCCCGCTGGTCCGGGACGGTGGAGCGCCGTCCGCGCTCGGTCGCGCTGCTCGCGGTCGTCGTGATGGCCGTGCTCGCCCTGCCGTTGCTGTCGCTGCGTCTCGGCACCGTCGACCAGGGCAACGACGACGCGTCGACGACCACCAAGAAGGCGTACGACCTGCTCGCCGAGGGCTTCGGTCCCGGCTTCAACGGCCCGCTCCAGGTGGTCGTGAACGGCGACGCGGCGGACGGACTGGTCACGACGATCCGGGGGACGGACGGGGTGGCCCAGGCCGTCTCGGCACCGCCCGCGAACGGCGTGACGGTGATCCAGGTGATCCCGACGACCTCGCCGCAGGCCGAGGAGACCGACCGGCTCATCGACACCCTGCGCGACGAGGTGATCCCCGAGGCGGGCGTCGAGGCCCATGTCGGTGGGGTGACGGCCGTCTCGAAGGACTTCGCGTCGGTGACGGCCGACCGCCTGCCGTACTTCATCGCGACGATCATCGGCCTGGGCTTCGTCCTGCTGCTGATCGCGTTCCGCTCGGTCGTCGTCCCGCTGACGGCCGCCGTGATGAACCTGATCGCCGCCGCGGCCTCCTTCGGCGTCCTGGTCGCGATCTTCCAGTGGGGCTGGGGCCTGGACCTGCTCGGCCTCGGCCAGGAGGGCCCGATCGCCGCCTTCCTGCCGATCATCATGCTGTCCCTGCTCTTCGGCCTCTCCATGGACTACCAGGTGTTCCTGGTCAGCCGGATGCACGAGGAGTGGGTGCACACGAAGGACAACGCGCGAGCGGTACGGGTCGGACTCGCGGAGACCAGCAGGGTCATCAACTCCGCGGCCCTGATCATGGTCTGCGTCTTCCTGGCGTTCGTGCTGAGCGGCGACTACGGAGCGGCCATGGCGGGCGTCGGCCTGGCTGCCGCGGTCGCCCTGGACGCGTTCATCCTGCGTACGGCCCTGGTGCCGGCCGCGATGCATCTGCTCGGCGACGCCAACTGGTGGCTGCCGGCCTGGCTGGAGAAGCGGCTGCCGCATCTGGCGGTGGAGCCGAAGGAGGACGCGGCGGCTCCGGAGGTGCCCGGTGCGCGGGGCCCCGCGTCGGTGGTCCACGGCTTCGTCCGTACGGCGGACGGGGAGCCGGTGCCGGACGCGGCGGTGACGCTGCTGTCGGCGGGCGGGCGTCAGCTGGACCGGGTGGTGTCCCTCGCCGACGGCTCGTACATCGTGTCGGTGCCGGGGCCGGGATCGTATCTGCTGGCGACGGCGGCTCCGTCGTACGGCTCGCGGGCGCGGCAGGTGGTCGTCGGGGACGGGCCGCTGGTGTGTGACGTGGAGCTGGCCGAGGGGGAGGTGGACGCGGTCAACTAGCTCAAGCCAGTCCGGCCTTCAGGATGCGCTCGACGTCGAGCACGACCTTGCCACCCACCGACTCGGGCAGTGTGACCAGCTCCCCGGGAATGTGGATCCCGTGCGTGGCGTAACTGCCACCCGCTGGTTCGGTCAGCACATGGAGGCGCTGGTGCTTGCGGTCGACGATGACGTAGACGGGGATTCCGGCCTTGGCGTAGTAGGCGACCTTGGTCTGCAGATCCGTCTTCCAGTTGCTGGACGTGACCTCCATGACCAGACGGAAGCATGTCGGGTCGTAGCAGCTGTTCTCCACCAGGTGATCACGGTAGTCGTCGTCGACCACCGAAAGGTCGGGGATCGCGTAGTCCTCCGGGCCGCTGGGCAGCCAGAGACCGATGCCCGGGAGCGCGCGCACGAGGCCCAGATTCATGAAGGGGGCTGCGAACAGCATCAGCGCCTCGGAGTGAGGGCCGTCCGGTGCTGGGCTCACGAGGATCTGGTCTCCGATGATCTCGACGCGGAGGCCCGGAACGCTTTCCATGATGTGGTTCGCTTCGGCGATCAGCGACCGCTCCTCGTGGGGCCGCTCGACAGCTGCTGCGGACATCAGGTGCCTCCCATGGGCTGGTGTCGAGGAAATCATCGTAGGCCGGGCGGGTCCCACATGTCCCGTTCGGTCCCCTTCACCCGATCGTGGATCACTCCGCCCGCCCGCTCCTCGCCGCCCCCGGATCCCGCATCACCTTCGTCATCCCCGGCAGGAAGTCCGTGAACAGCTCGTGCACCTCCCGGACGAGCGGCCGCAGCACCCGGAACCGCGCCAGCGAGACACCCCGCGCGGTGAGCCGCGCCCCCCGCTCGGCGAGCCGGTAACTCCGCTCACGCCCCTCGGTCCGGTCGAAGATCCAGTACAGGACGAGCCCCATCTGGGCGAGCCACATCAACTCGGGGAGGATGTCCCGCAGCTCGTCCGGAACCTTGGTCCTGGTCGCTCCGGCGAGCACCTGCCGGTGGACGCTGATGGCCTCCACGCGCGCGTGCTCCGACTCGGGGGAGAAGGGGCTGAGCGGACTGTCCGGATCGGCGGCGTTCTTGAAGAACTGCACCGCGAACTCGTGGTAGGGCATGGCGATGTCCAGCCACACCTTGAGCACACCCGCGAGCCGCGCCTCCAGGTCGGTCTCCCGGGCCAGGACCTCCCGGACCGCCACCTGGTGCTCGGCGGCGATCCGGTCGTAGAAGCCCTGGATCAGGTGCTCCTTGCCCTCGAAGTAGTAGTAGGCGTTGCCGACCGAGACCCCGGCCTCCTTGGCGATGGCCCGCATGGTCGTCTTGTCGTAGCCCCGCTCCTGGAACAGCCGCATCGCCGTCTCCAGGATCAGGGCGCGGGTCTGCTCGGACTTGCTCGGGGTACCGCCCTCGTCGGGGCCGTCATGGTTCGCAGGCACGGGAGGAGAGCCTAACGAGTGGCGCGGGTCCCGCCGCGGCGGCCGGGCGGACAGGGGCCGTCACCGGGCGGACAGGAGCCGTGGCCGGGCTGGGTGTACGTCCAGCCCTGACCGGGGTCGTAGGTCCACCCGTCCGCACGGCGGTACACCTGCCCGCCCCACCGGCCGCCCGCTTCCCACCGCCCGTCCCGCTCCCGGCGGGAGCCACGCCACTTCGCGGCGGCGAGCACCGCGCCCCTGGCGAGCCGCGCCCCGGACCGGGTGCTCAGCCGATGGGCGAGAGACCGCTGCTCGCGCAGCGCCCACAGGACGACGATCCAGGCCGCGGTGTCCCGGTAGACCTGCCCGGCGTCCCCGACGACGGTGATCTCGTCCAGGGTGGCGCGATGGTCCAGCCCGGGAAACCGCCGTACCGCCTCCGCCGACCCGGCCGGCACCAGTTCCAACGGCACCAGCTGCGGCTGCCGTACGAGCCAGTCGCGCACGAAGCCGCACAGGGCGCACTCGGCGTCGTACAGGACGGTGAGCCGGCGGACCGGGACGCGACGCGCGTCCCGGTCCCCGGTGGTCGCCACGGTGCTCACGCGCCCTGCGTCCCGACCCAGCCCTGCGGCGCGACGGGCGGTACCTGCTCCCGCTCCATGACGCCCCGGCGCCGGATCCGGTTGAGCACGTACACGTTGCCCAGGTGCATGACCCCGAGGACCAGCAGGACCACGCCCACCTTGGTCGACAGCGCCTCGAAGATCCCGCGGGTGTCCGCGATGGTCCCGTCCCCGCTGAGGTAGAGCGCGACGAACCCGAGGTTGACGAGGTAGAAGCCGACCACCAGGAGATGGTTCACGGCGTCGGCGAGCTTCTCGTTGCCCTGGAGCACGTCGGCGAGGAAGATCCGCCCGTTCCGGCTGAGAGTCCGGGCCACCCAGACGGTCAGCGCGATGCTGACGACCAGGTAGATGACGTAGGCGATGACGGTGCGGTCCATGCCCCACCCCTTCTTGAACGCGTTCAAAACGCTGACAGGCCAGACTCTAGACCTGTTTTTGAACACGTTCAACGCGTGGGAGGGGGACGTACGTCACGCCGCTCTCCCGCTCACACCCTGCGGGCGAGCTCCGGTCGCTTGCTGTAGTCGGTGAACCCGATGACGTTCCCCCACGGATCGGCGACCTCGACGGTCCACCCGGTGGCCACGGAGGACGGCTCGTCGAGCAGCGCGATCCCGGCGGCGGCCAGCTCCCGCGCGGCCATCCTGGCGTCCGGCACCTCCAGCCACACCCGCAGGGCGGGCCACGCCGGCGGCCGCTGCCCGAGACCGTCCTCCACCCGCAACAGGAGCCCGGGCGTCTCGCCGCCCACCCTCAACTGCGCGACCCCGCCCTCGTCGAACCGGAACCCCACGCTGAACCCGGCCCGCTCATAGAAGCCGACCGCGGCGGCGAGGTCCCCGACGGGAAGCAGGACGTTGTCGAAACCGAGCAGCTCGTACGATTCCTTGTCTGACATACCGTCAGCCTAGGCCGATGATCCACCGGATCCCGGGATTGCCTCCGACCCCTCCCACGGTCGGCGGCAGAACGCCGGGAGGCGCCGCGTCGTGGACGGCTTGCTGGCACCTGCCTGGTGACAGCAGCAAGGCGATGCGGGTCCGGTGGCCGGCACGACATCACGGACCAGACGATCCCAAACGGCGTGCGTCGGCAGTAACCCGTACTCACGGCCGAGGGACACCGGACCGCGTCGTCCGGCGTCCCTCGGGCCACGGGGGATGGCCCTTCAGCTCAGCCGATGGCGATGCGTATCGCCCAGTAGCCCGACTTCCCGATGATTTCGGTACCGGTCCCCGACAGTGCGGTTCTGCTGCCGGGATGGAAGCGTACGGAGCCGTCGGTCTGCACGGCCCAGATGTCGGGGATGGAGTCACCGTTCGCGTCGGGCGTGCCCATCAGCAGTGGGATGCTGCTCGTGGACCAGCCCGAGGCGCCGTACTCGGTGTCTGTGCCGCCCGCAGCATTGGCGGCGGAGCCGAGGGAGCTCAGGTCCGTTCCGCCTGCGCTCGCGGCGGTGCCCTTGCGCAGCAGCAGCCGGGCCGATGCGTCCGTGCGGTAGACGAGGTCGGCGAGGCCGTCACCGCTCACGTCCATGACTGTCACCAGGTCGCGGTTGGCCCAGGAGGAGGCGGACAGTTGGATCGCTTGGTCGACCGTGGCGCCGTGGTAGCCGGTGAACGCCCACAGCTGGTCGCCCGCTGTGGCGAGGAAATCGGTGCGACCGTCGCCTGTGATGTCGCCCGCAGCCACGATCTGCGTCAGGGAGGCAGGACTGGGAGCACCGGTGGGCAGCAGGATCTCCTGACGGCGGTCGGTGTTGACCGCCCCATAGCCGTCCCCGGGATACACCCAGAGTTTGCCCTCGACGCGGACAACGAGGTCCTGGAGGCCGTCACCGCCGTAGATGTCGCCGTTGTGGGTGATCAGCGCGCCCTTGAAATGGCCACCCGGGACCGCGACGTAAGGAGGAAGGTCGTCTCCGTTGGGGTCCTTGTCGCGGTTGACCTGGTAGGCACCCGCCATCGAGTAGTCCAGGTCCCCGGTGCCCTTGGTGAGGTCGGTGGTGGCCTGCGAGGGATAGAGGACGAGGTTGCCGGCGTCGGTGACCACCATCATGTCGGGGAGCTGGTCGCCGGTGAAGTCGCCGGCCTTGTCCGCCTGGTCGCGTGGAGTGACGTAGAAGAAGTACTTGGTCGGCTCGGAGACGTTGCCGGCGCTGTCGACGGCACGGACGTAGATCACGTTGGGTCCGGCGGCCGGTGGCTTGGCGCCGCTGATGACACCGCTGACGCTGGTGGCTGTGCCGTTGGTGCGGTTAAGACTGCCGGTGTAGTTGGCCGAGTTGAAGCCGTACTCGTAGCGAACGACGTCGGTGTTCACGGCGCGCACGGTGAAGGAGCCGGCGGTGCCGAACTTCTTCGTGGACCAGGTGGCGTCCTCGGGTCCACTGCCGAAGCCGTTCTCGCTGCCGTCCGCGTTGGGGAAGTCGGTGGAGGTGACCTTGGGCGGGCGGGGTGCGGTGGTGTCGAGGACGAACCGGCAGGGCGTCTTCGGGTACCAGCCGGAGGTCGTGCCGGCGTCGTCGACCGCTCGTACCCGCCAGGAGTACGTGGCCCCGCCTTTTAGGGTGCTGGTGGAGAACCTGCTGGTGGTTGCGAGCGCTGTGTCGGTGTCCCCGCCCGCAGAGACCTTTCCGGTCGACTTCAGGAGGTCCCCGGTGGCATCCCAGTGCTCCGTCTGCCACAGGTCGAAGTCGAAGTAGTCGAGGTTCTTGTCCTTGTCGGTGGCCTTGGCGGTGAAGGTAAGGTCACCGGAGCCCATGCGGACGTACGGCTTGGTGGTAGTGCACTTTCCGTCCGGGCCGAGGTCGAGGGAGTTGGAGACGATCGTCGGCTTGCGGTTGTAGACGAGTTCGAGCACAGGTGCGTTGTCACCGTTGGCCTGGAACTTCTTCCACGCGTACTGCGCGTCCTCGTCACGGGCACGCATGCCGAAAGTGATCGTGTCCTCGCACTTGTCGGCGGCTTTCTGAGCGCCCTTCTTCACGTCGAAGGTCTCGTAGGCGTCGCGACAGCCGGATTTGTAGCCGTGGGCGAAGCTCTTGGTGGCCAGTTTGTTGCCGTCGTGCAGCTTGGGCGCGTTTTTCCAGTTGGTGTGTGCGTTGATGCGGCTGGTGAGATGGACGCTCATCGAGCGGGCTTGGCAGGACCAGGAGTACGTCTCCAGCACCCGCAGCTTGGCGCTGGTGATCTTGGTTCCCTTGAGGTCCTTGTCGAAGGAGATGTTGAAGAACGACCGTGAGGTGCCCCAGGTGTCGGATTCGAAGCCGACGCGGGCCTCGTGGGTGCCGCCCTTGTTGAAGCCCTTGCCGTTGTAGAACGTGGCGTTGGGGTGCCGGTTGTAGGCAGTGGTCCAGTTCTGGACGTGCTTTTTGACCGAGGGGTCGATGAAGACCGGGTAAGTGGTGGCCGGATCGTTCAGGAAGTCCTGGTCGGGAGTGAGCAGCCACTTCCCGGTGGCCAGGTCGGTCTCGACGAGTTCACCGCGGGAGTCGGGAGAGGGGCCGTCGAGTGAGGGCAGGCTCAGTGTCGCGGCGGAGCCGCTTTGCGCGGGTGCCGGCGTCGGTTCGGCGGGTGCGGACGGCAGCGGCGATTCGGCCACGGTCGGCTCGGGGCCGTCGGTTGCCGACGGCAGTATCTCGAGGTCGGTGTCGCTCTGTTCGTCGGACTCGGCGGTGTCTTCGGTGGCAGTGGTGCTGTCACTCGGTGCGGGGGCACTGGTGTCCGGTGAGCTGGGAGCCTCGGGTGCGGTCGGCTGAGCCGTGGCGCCCACGGCGCCGTCGGTGACGGCCGGCTGCCCGCTGTTGTCCCACATGAGGGGGGTGGTGGACACCGCGACCTCCTGGTCGTCGGCGTTCGTCGCGCTCACGATCCCGGACAGGGGGTCGAGGTGGAAGGTGAGGCGGGCGGAGTGGAGTCCGTAGGCGAGCTGCCGGACGTGTGGGTCGGCGGCCGCCTGACGGTTTTTCAGGACGATGAGCTGTCCGAAGCCGTCGTCGTCGGCGGTGAGCACGAGGTCGCCGCCTGGAAAGATCTCCGGATACAGCGCGCGGTTTCCGTCGATGATCGGGGCCGGGACAGGGCCGGGCCAGGTCAGCTGTATCTCGTACTGTGCGGAGTCGCCGACGTACAGCGTGACGAGTGGCGTCTCGCTCTCGTCCATAACGGCTTGCTTCAGCAGGGAGATGCGGTGCGTGGTAGTGCGCGAGGCCCGGTGGGTGTCGCGTTCGCCGGACCCGGCCGAGAAGACCATCCGGGTGTTGGTGGCGTTCGGCTCCCAACCGGCCTTGGTCTGATGGAGGTTCGGATCGATTTTCTTCCACTCGCCATCCACCTTGGCGCGGACGGGCGAGGTGTAGAGCCGTTTCACCATACGGCCGTCGGGGCGGGCCCACGTGCTGGATCGCGGGGCGCGCGCTGCTGTCACCTCGACGTTCTGCCCCGTCCGTGCTGCCTGCGTGAGCGCGGCGGCTTCGGTGACGGTCTCGGTGGGCCGTTCTTGGCCGCTGCCGTCCTGGGCGATGTCGCCGTCCAGCCGGAACCCGGCGTAGACGATGCCAGTGGTGGCGACCGTGGCAGCGAGCAGCACCGCGCCGGCTCGACGTCCGGGCATGCGGCGCCAGTTGCGCGTCATCGGACGTGTTCCCCTTCCCCGTTGTTCCCCCTCGGCACCGGTGCAGAACAGGGCGCAGCCGGGCCAGCCGATGATGACCTATGGGGGAACTGTCGTCACCCTGTGCAGATGTTGCCCCTCGGACGTGCCGCAGAGGCCGGGGCGCGGTGTGACGGGAGCCAAGCGAACCGTCAGGGGAACAAATAGGTCGAACAATCGCATTCGATTGACGGTGAGGACGGATTTGTCGCGGGGGTGTGCCCGTCAGCGCATTCGATCACTTTCGTAGCGTAGCGGTCTGTTACGTATCGTGATGATCATCACATCGGCCCGCGCCCTCTGGTGATCCTTCACAAGTCGATCACAGAATTTACGCTGTCTGACAAGTCGTCATGCGTGGTCTCACCGGCCCCGCTCCAAGTGGTCCGGGGGACCCCGTCGTGTTCGATCGACTTTCGCATGCCCGCAGACGCCGCGTAGCCCGCACCGCCGTGCCGGTCACAGCCGCCGCGCTGTTGCTCGGACTGCTGCCCGCACAGGCACTGGCTGTGCCCCCGGATCCTGCCAAGGAGGAGATCGGCCGCGAGTCACTGACGTTGGCGGAACTCGACCAGCAGGCACCGGTTCCGGGCACGGACTTCAGCCGGCATCTGGAGACGCTGCGGGCCGAACTCCCTGAGGACCTGCTCACAGCACCCGCCAGTACGACGACCCCTCCGGTCGGCACAGCCCCGGTCACCTTCGGCTCGACCGCGGTGACGGCGTCGGCCCAAACGGTCATTGCGGACGGGGAACAGACGGCGCTGAGCCCGGCCGGCAATCTGCCCGTCAGCCTCGGCCAGGCCGCCGATCAGCCGACGCCCACGGGCACCTGGCAGGTCACCATCGCCGAGCGCACCTCAGCCATCGGGCAGGGCGTCGACGGCGCCGTCATGGTCGTGGAGGCCCCCGCGGCCGGAGCGGTGCCGGTCCAGGTCAAGCTGGACTACTCCAGGTTCGAGAGCCTCTACGGCGCCGACTGGGCCTCCCGCCTGCGCTTCGTACAGTTCCCCGACTGCTATCTGACGACGCCGGACGACGAGGCCTGTCAGACATACGAGGAACTGGAGACGTCAAACGACACCGCGTCGACGTCTCTGACCGCAACGGTCGACCCGGCAGCCGACGGCGCGGTCACACCTGCCTCGGCGGACTCCACGTCCTCGGAGAACGCCGGTGTGGTCCAGGCGTCCTACCGTGAGTCCGCCTCTGCGGTCCCCGTCGCGACCACGGGCGGCAGTACAGCGGTGGTCGGCGCCGTCGACTCCGGCAGTGGCAGCGGCGGCACCTTCAAAGCGACGCCCCTCGCCTCGGACGGCAAATGGGAGGCGGGGGGTTCGTCGGGTGCCTTCGTCTGGTCCTACCCTCTGGCCGTACCCAGCCCGCCCGCAGGGCCGGCGCCCGAGATCTCCTTCAACTACAACTCGCAGAGCGTCGACGGTCGTACGGCGGTGTCCTCACCGCAGGCGTCCTGGATCGGTGAGGGCTGGTCATACGATCCCGGCCACATCGAACGCCGCTACCGCTCCTGCCAGGACGACCGCAAGACCCTCAAGGCAGGGACACCCAACAACACGGCCAAGAAGGACAAGACGCCCGACATGTGCTGGGCGTCCCACAACGCGGTGATGTCGCTCGGCGGCAGGACCACCGAACTGGTCCGCGACGCATCCTCCGGCAGTGACCCGGAGCGGGATACCGAGATCTACCGTCCCCAGCAGGACGACGGCACCCGGGTCGAACACCGCGTCGGCGGAACCAACGACGACAACAACGGCGAGTACTGGGTCGTCACCACCACGGACGGCACCCAGTACTACTACGGCCAGAACAACGTGGGCGGCGGCCACGCCGCCACCAACTCCGTCTCCACCGCCCCCGTCTTCGGCAACCACCCGGGCGAGCCGTGCCACGCGACCGCGTTCGCCGACTCGCGCTGCGGCACGGGCAAGCAGCAGGCATGGCGCTGGGGCCTGGACAAGATCGTCGACATTCACGGCAACACGATGATCGTCAACTGGGCGCAGGAGACGAACTACTACGCCGTCCGCAAGAAGTTCAAGTCACCGGAGCAGTACGACCGATACGCCTACCCGTCGTCCATCGAGTACGGCATGCGCCCGGACAGCCTGACCAAGGCGTCGGCGACCGTGGACTTCGGCGTCAAGCAGCGCTGCCTGAAGTCGGAGACGGCGTGCGCTGCGGCCAACTTCGCCAAGACCGACGACCCCGGCGCCTACCGGCCCTGGTGGGACACCCCCGGCAACCTGAACTGCAAGTCCACCTCCAAGCTCTGCCCGCCCTTCCCGTCGTTCTGGACGCAGCTGCGCCTGGACACGGTGACCACCAAGGCGGCCCGTGCGGGGCAGACGGGCCTCGGCCCGGTCGACAAGTACACGCTGCGCCAGTCGTTCCCGGAGGACTGGTACGACACCGCCCCCGGTCTGTGGCTCAACTCGATCACCCGCACCGGATACGCCCCCGGCGACACGACCGGCACGCTCCAGTCCAAGGACGGAATCAGCTTCGGGCCGTACACGGTCGGCTCCGGATCTCCCAAGGCCTTGCGCGACCGAGGGCTGCTGGACCGCCAATTGCCCAACCTGGTGCTGACCGGCAAGAGTGACCAGCGCCCCGGATTCACCCGTCCCCGCATCGGGGTGGTCTCCACGGAACACGGCGGAGACATCGAGGTGGAGTACACCGGCGGTTGCAGCTCCGCACCCGCAGAGGACAAGGGCGAGAGCAACGGCACCTGCTACCCGGTGCGCTGGTCACCGGACGGCGACGAGAAGACTCCCGCGAAGGCATGGTTCAACAAGTACGTCGTCGCCTCCGTCACGGAGACCGACAAGGTCACCTCGCACAGCGCACCGGTCGTCACGACGTATGCGTACTCAGGGCCGGCCTGGGCGAAGAGTGACGACGAGTTCACCCGCCCCGCCGTGCGCACCTACAGCGACTGGCGCGGCTACCGACAGGTCAAGGTCAAAAAAGGCAACAAGTCCAGCTCCGAAGTGGGGATCCCGCAGAGCCAGTCGCAGACGGTGACGCGTTACTTCCTGGGCACAGGAGACGAGGTCAAGGACTCCACGGGCACCTACACGCTGCTGTCGGACGACGCACCGCAGTACGCAGGCATGACCGCCGAGACCATCAGCTACGTCGACTCCGACGGCAAGATACTCAAACGCACCCTGCATTATCCCTGGTCGAAGCAGACCGCCTCCCGGGCCCGGGAGAACGAGGACGCGACGGCCGCCGACCCGATGCTCGCCCATCGCACGGGTACCAAGCGATCGGACGAGATACAGCACATCGGCACGAGCTGGCGAGCGGTCCGCACTCTCACCACGTCGGACGACACCTACGGTCTGCCCATCCAGGTCGAGACCGCGGTCGTCAAGCCGAACGGCACCTCCGAGGCACTGTCCGACCAGACGTGCACCAAGACGTCCTTCCTGAGCAACACCACGGCATGGCTGATCGGCCTGCCCAAAGAGCAGCGCACCACGGCCACGTCCTGCGCCGGCTACGACGCGGCCGATCCGGCGACCAAGATAAAGAAGTCCACCCAGTACACCTACGACACCCTGTCGTTCGGCGCGACACCGACGCAGGGCCAGGTCACGTCCATGGCCGAGATCGACGGGACGGGCGCTGCGCACTCCGTCGTCACCGCCACGACATACGACGCCCTGGGCCGTGTTCGCACGGTCACCAAACCGGGCGCGGGCCTGAGCGAGACGCAGTACACGCCCAGCGCCGGTGGTCCGGTCACCGCGACCAAGGTCATCAATGCCAAGGGCCACAGCACGACCACGACCTACGATCCGGGTCGCACTCTCCCTCTCACCGTCACCGATGCCAACAGCCGTGTGACCCGCACCGAATACGACGCGTTCGGCCGCGTGGTGAAGGGATGGTCCCCGTCGCGGTCCTCCGGCGGCAAGTCACCGAACGTCGTCATCGACTACCAGCCCGCCATCGCCTCGCCGGCTGAGAACCGCCCGGCCGCCATAGTCGTCGACACCCTCAAGGACGACGGCTCCTACGGCCGCCAGGTCACCCTTTACGACGGCCTGACGCGTCAGGTCCAGACCCAGGCCGAAGCCCACGGCCCCGGCCGGATCATCGCGGACACCTTCTACAACGACCACGGCCTCGTCGGCAAGAAGACCGGCGGGTACCTCGCCAAGGGCGATCCGACCACCGAACTGTTCGCGCCCAGGTCCGTTTCCCTGATCCCCAGCTCGACCCAGTACCGCTACGACGGCCTGGAACGCGAACACCGCGCCTCCGTCTATCACGGCAGCGCCTACAAGTACGAGACGTTCCGCTTCTACGACGAAGTCAGTACGACGGTGAACCCGCCGGGCTCGACAGCCCCGCGAACCAGGACGTACGTCGACGCCCTCGGCCGCGTCACCTCCATCAAGCACTTCACCCAGGACGCCTCCAGCTCGACCGTCGGCCGCACGACGACGTACGAGTACGACGCCCGGGGCAACCGCAGCAAGGTCATCGACCCGGCGGGCAACGTCTGGTCCTACACCTATGACACCCGCGGCCGCGTCACGTCCGCCACGGACCCCGACACCGGCACCACGAACACCTGGTACGACGCCGCCGACCGTCCGAACCGCGTCAAGAACGCACGCGGACAGGAAATCTTCACCGCGTACGACATCCTCGGCCGCGTCAGGTACGTCCGGCAGGGCTCCGCGACCGCTACACCAGTCAAGGAGTACACGTACGACGAGGCACCCGGCGGCATCGGCCGGCCGCTGGAGTCCATCCGCCACACGGACACCGGCGACTACGTCAACCGCGTCACCGGCTACGACGCCGACTCCCACGTCACCGGCAGCGAGACGGTCATTCCGGCCAACGCCATGACGACCGGTCTCTCCGGCACCTATACCTACTCCTACACCTACACGCCGACGGGCAACCCGCACTCGGTGACCCTGCCGGCCAAGGGCGGCCTGGCCCAGGAAAGGGTCGTCACCCGGTACAACGGCGACGGCCTGGCAGAGTCGACCTCGGGCCTGACCTGGTACACGGCCGACGCCACCTACTCGCCCTACGGCGAGGCGCTGCGCACCGTCTCCGGGTCCCAGCCCTACCGCGTCTGGACCACGAACTTCGTCGACCCGCACACGGGCAGCCTCCAGCGCACGGTCACCGACCGCGAGGCAACCGACCTGCACCGCATCGCGGACAGCTACTACTCCTACGACGCGACAGGCACGATCACCTCCAACGCCCGCCAACTCGGTGAAGCCTCGGCCAACGTCTGGGACACCCAGTGCTTCACCTACGACGTGATGGGCGAGCTGGCACACGCCTGGACCTCGAAGATCCAACCTGCCGGCAACGGCACCGGCTGCAAGGCGGCGAACGGCGCGGCATGGGGCCCGCGCACCACGTACGCGTCCTCCTCGGGCCCGGTCGCCGACGCAGCGGACACGCAAGCGGACGTGACCTCCCCCGACTCCTCGCTCGCCTCCACACTCGCGGCGGCGGCACCCGACCCGGCCACGGTGGCCGCGGGAGCGACGGCCTACCGCCAGTCCTACACGTTCGACTTCACCGGCAACCGGGCGACGCTGACCGAGCACGACCCGGCGGACCCGACGAAGAACGTCACCTACACGTACGGGTACGGCAAGACGGTCGCGGCGAACGGCACGGTCCCGTCCTACAAGACCCAACCGCACACGATGACGTCGATCACCTCCAGCCCGTCCGGCAAGGGGAGCGCCTACACGTACGACGCGACGGGCAACACGGAGTCCCGCGACCTCTACGACACGACCCAAAGCCTGGTCTGGTCGCCGGACAACAAGCTCGAATCCATCACGGACAACGGCAAGAAGACGACCTACGTCTACGACGCCGACGGCAACCGCCTGCTAGAGAACTCGGCGTCAGGCTCCACGCTCTACCTGGGCGACACGGAACTGACGACGGACACGACGGGCACGATCACCAAGGCGTCGCGCTCCTACGGCCAGGCCGGCGCACCGACGGTGGTTCGCACCACGAGCAACGGCGCGACATCGGGCCACAAGCTCAGCGTGCTGCTCACTGACCACCTGGGCACGGCGAACACGTCCGTGGAACTGTCGAGCGGCCAGCCTGCTACCCGTCGCGAATCCAAGCCCTACGGAGAGATCAGGGGCACCAAACCGGCGAACTGGCCCAACAAGCGTGGCTACCTGGGCGTCGGTATCGACGACACAGCAACGGGCCTGACCCATATCGGCGCCCGTGAATACGACCAGTCCTCAGGCCGCTTCCTCTCGGCCGATCCGGTCATCGACATCGCGGACCCGCTGCAGATGAACGGGTACGCCTACGCCAACAACAGCCCGGTCTCCCACTCCGACCCCACGGGCCTGTACATCGATGACGGTACCGGCCACAGCGAACCGCACCCCGGCAGCTCCGGAGGCGGGAGCACGAAGACCGGCGTACCGAGAGGCGGAACCGGTACTGGTGGCTGCTACTACTCCTGTGCCTCGGTACCAGGCTCCACCGAGTGGGTCGCCAGCCAGACGCCGACCACGAACGATGAAGATACTCTTAGGTCTCAATTCTCGGAAGGCAGCCCGAACGGTAGAAATCCGGACGCCACCTATTGGAACGTTCCCGTCTACGAGAACAGCGGCCCGGCTAACGCATGCTTTGGCCGACTCGCCTGCGCCAAGGCCCTGAACTACCTGAATAAAACCGGCGACATGGCAGGGGCCAAGCGGATAGCAGCCAACTACTGCATCGAGAACGTCAGCGACTGCGAACAAGACGCCAAGGCTTACGAGCGAGGAAAGCTGATCGAGGGCTTCGTCGCCGCTCTCGCCACCTGGGGCAGGGCGCCCAGGTCACCGAAGGGAGTTTCCTGCAGCCGGTGCTTCCTGGCTGGCACGGACGTTCTCATGGCGGACGGCAGGACAAAGGACATCGAGGATGTCCGCATTGGTGACACGGTCCAGGCCACCGACCCGGAAACCGGCGAGACCGGCCCCCGCAAGGTAACCCGGCTCATCCGGACAGAAGGAGACAAGTACTTCAACGAGTTGTCCATCGCCACCGAGGACGGCATCGAGCAGCTCACAGCAACTCACGAGCACCCCTTCTGGTCCCCCTCTGAACGCGACTGGATCACGGCCGGCGACCTGAAGCCGGGCGCGACTCTGCTCACCGACGACGGCGACACGGTAATCGTCACTGACAATCGCCCGTTCGCCAAGCACGCCCGGACGTACAACCTCACGGTTGACGACCTCCACACGTACTATGTGCTGGCGGGGCAGACGCCGGTACTCGTTCACAACAGCAACTGCCCCAACGGAAAGCTGTCGGATCCGCTCCCGCAGGGGATGTCGAGACATGTCGTCAATGCGTATGACGACATCAGGGCCGGGAACGGCGTTCCGCAGACGGACCCCGCGACGGGGTTGCAGAAGGTATTCCAAGGCAAGGCGACTCACGAGAAGCGCTGGGCGGGCGCCCTGGAGTATCGAGTTCCCGGCGCCAAGGGTGACAGTGCTCGAATTCTCGCGAAGACCCTACCCGATGGTCGGATGGTGATGGGGTGGACGAATGACCACTACAAGACGATCAAGCAATTCAGTGCGCCTCACTTCCCCGACTCTGGGTGGTAGTTGACCAGAAGTGAATGAAATGGAGGGTCCGGAGGGGTCGCTACCAAGACTTCTCCGGGCTCTCCGCTAGAGTTCGCCTGGTCGACAGTGGGAAGGTTTGAGATGAATGAAAACGGTTCGGCTATTCCGCTCTATCACCTAGTTGAAGAAGATTCCGGAAACGTCATCATCACGGCGCATGAAATCAACGGGTTCTTTGTGGAGTCAGATAGTGCGGAGTCAGAGGAGATCTTGATCTTCGGTTCAGCGCGAGGATCAGTCCGTCTCGGCAAGGACTTGTCTGACGTGGAGCTGCGCGTGGTCAACTTGGCTGGCGAGGCGATTGGGTCGTATTACATCGGGCGTGTGGGGCTGCGCTCTATGTTTGAGGGTGAGGGATCTGCCGGGCGGGGTGGCTTTATTGCAACCTTCTACGGTTATGCCTGCCCGTATGCCGCAGCAGGAGCGATTTGGCGTCAATGGGCTTCGGGAAGTCCCCTCGTAAGAGGGGGCTGGATGGAGTATCCCGCGGAATCGCACGATAGCTGGCTCCATGTTGTCCAGAACTCCTGGTTTGAAACCGGGCGTGCGGCCAAGAGGTACGGCGCCGGAGAGATCTGCGTAATCGATGGCAGGCGGATCCTCGACGAGAGTAGCTTCTATTGCGAACTTGGTGAATCGGTTAATGGCCCGGGTGGATACTTTGGATCCACTCTTGACGGAATTGCCGATTGTCTTACGTTCTCTCGAAATGCCAGAGCCCCATTCGAGTTGGTGTGGGAGCACTCGTCCGGCGCACGAGAAAGGATGGGTACCTCGCTGGCGGCGTCTGCCGTGGGTGTCCTGAGAGAGTTCGGCGTAGAAGTGACGCTGCGGTAGCACTGCTCGGTTTCTGGATGTCATGAGTGCAAATCTGAAGGCCCAGCAGGCAATGCCTGGTGGGCCTTCAGCGGGTCTTGACGGCAGTAGTTGACGGCAACGTCAACGGACGAGGGCGGTGCAGGGTGGCGGTTCGTCGCCCTCGGCCCTGTTGGCCTTGGTGCTCGTCGGACCGTCGAGTGCGGTGCTGAGGATGTCGATGGCCTGGCGCTGGCGCTGGAGCCGGAGTCGGACGTGGGCGTAGACGCCGGCGGTGACGCCGATGTGGGCGTGGCCGAGGAGTTCCTTGATCACGACGAGGTCGACGCCCTGTTCCAGGAGCAGGGTCGCGGTTGAGTGGCGGAGGTCGTGGAAGCGGATGCGGCGGAGGCCGGCCTTGCGGAGGAGCGTGGTGAAGGCGCGGGTGAGGTTGGTGGGGGCGATCGGTCTGCCCTGCGCGGTGGTGAACACGTGCCCGTCGTGCTGCCATATGGCGCCCCCGGCCTCACGCTCGCGCTGCTCCTGCTTGTGGTGGTGCTTCAGTGACTGGACGCAGCGGGTGGGGAGGGCAATGCGGCGCTCGGAGGCCCGCGTCTTGGTGGGCAACGTGCTGAGCCCGCCGGTGCTGGTGCGCTGGAGGGTTCGGCGGATTGCGGCGGTGCCGGAGTCGAGGTCGAGATCTTCCCAGCGCAGGCCGAGGAGCTCGCCCTTGCGGAGTCCGGTGTTGAGGGCGAGTTCGAACAGCGCGTGCAGCCGGTGACCTCCTGTGACCCGGCTGTGAGGAGCTGGCGGGCTTCGTCGGCGGTGAGGGGTTCGAAGCGTCGGGGCCGGGGCGTGCCGGTCCGGACGTTGAGGGCGACGTTGCGCGGGATCTCCTCCTCACGGACGGCGTGCTCCAGGGCGGACTTGAGCACGGAGTGGATGTAGGTGAGCGTCAGTGGGGAGAGGAGCTTGCGGCAGCACTGGCCGACGGCGCAGCAGCGGGACTGGTCGCGCCGGGCGTCGATGCCGCGCGCGCAGCACTGGCACGTGGTACGGAGCTGGTTGAGCCAGGTGCGGACATTTTGGCGGTGAGCTTGGTGAGCTCCTTCCAGGAGGACGGTCATGTCCCGCATGACATGGAGATGGTCCGGCGCCTCGTCAAGGAGAGCGTTCTCCAGCAGCCGCATGCAGCGTCCGTGGAAAGCGGTCTGCGGACTCCTGAAGACGAGACTCCCGTCGACCGGCCCAGCCCGGGGACGAGGTAGTTGTTCACGCAGGCGTGTAGAGGGTGGGAAGTGTTCTCCCGGAAATGGTGGACGGCAACGGCACAGAGCCAGTACGTCAAGTACGTGCCGACGCTGCCCTGCGCGGAGCCTTCCCCGTCGTGTACGTCTATGAGCCGGCCCCGGCCACCCGCGACCACGGCCCCACCGGCGTCTTCCGCGACCGGATGAAGCTCGCCGTGCGGTTCGGCTTGGAGCCCGACCTGACGTCCGTCGACCGGCGCGGCCGGTGACGGGCGCCGGCGCTCAGCCGGCGGCCGGCGGCAGCGCCGAACGGCGAGGGCCCCGCCCTCCGGTACCGAACCGGATGACGGGGCCCTCGCCGTAGGTGAGGTGAAGGACCTCAGTAGCGGCGCGTGATCAGCGCTCGCTTCACTTCCTGGATCGCCTTGGTGACCTCGATGCCGCGCGGGCAGGCGTCCGTGCAGTTGAAGGTCGTGCGGCAGCGCCAGACGCCGTCGCGGTCGTTGAGGATCTCCAGGCGCTGTTCGGCCGCCTCGTCGCGCGAGTCGAAGATGAAGCGGTGGGCGTTGACGATGGCCGCCGGGCCGAAGTACTGGCCGTCGTTCCAGAAGACCGGGCACGAGGACGTGCAGGCCGCGCAGAGGATGCACTTCGTCGTGTCGTCGAAGCGCTCGCGGTCCTCGGCCGTCTGAAGACGCTCGCGCGTCGGCTCGTTCGTGTCCTTCGTGATGAGGAAGGGCATGACGTCGCGGTACGCCTGGAAGAACGGGTCCATGTCGACCACGAGGTCCTTCAGGACCGTCAGGCCCTTGATGGGCTCGACCGTGATCGGCTTCTCGGGGCTGAGGTCCTTGATCAGCGTCTTGCACGCCAGGCGGTTCTTGCCGTTGATCCGCATGGCGTCCGAGCCGCAGATGCCGTGCGCGCAGGAGCGGCGGAACGTCAGCGTGCCGTCCAGCTCCCACTTGATCTTGTGCAGGGCGTCGAGGACGCGTTCCTTCGGGTCGATCTCCACCTGGAAGTCTTCCCAGGTCGCTTCCGCCGAGACCTCGGAGTTGAAGCGGCGGACGCGGAAGGTCGCCGTGATGTACGGGGAGTCGGCGAAGCCGGGCTCGGGCGTGCCGGCCGCGTCCGCCTTGTCCAGGGTCGGGGTTGCCATCAGTACTTACGCTCCATCGGCTGGTAGCGGGTCTGGACGACCGGCTTGTAGTCGAGACGGATGGACTCGCTGCCGTCGTCGCCCACCTCGCGGTACGCCATGGTGTGGCGCATGAAGTTGACGTCGTCGCGGTTCGGGTAGTCCTCGCGGTAGTGACCGCCGCGGGACTCCTTGCGCGCCAGGGCGGACACGGCCATGACCTCGGCCAGGTCCAGGAGGTTGCCGAGCTCGACGGCCTCCAGCAGGTCCGTGTTGAACCGCTTGCCCTTGTCCTGGATCGAGACGTTCAGGTAGCGCTCGCGCAGCTCGGCGATCTTCTCCACCGCCGTCTTGATCGTCTGCTCGGTGCGGAACACCATGACGTTCGCGTCCATGGTCTCCTGCAGCTCGCGCCGCAGGACGGACACCCGCTCGGTGCCGGTGGCGTCGCGCAGCCGCTCCACCTGGTCGAGCACCAGCCGCGCCGGGTCCTCGGGCAGCTCGACGAAGTCGGCCTTCTGGGAGTACTCGGCGGCGGCGATGCCCGCGCGCTTGCCGAACACGTTGATGTCCAGGAGGGAGTTGGTGCCCAGGCGGTTGGCGCCGTGCACGGACACACACGCGACCTCGCCGGCCGCGTACAGACCCGGGACCACCGTGGTGTTGTCCGCGAGGACCTCACCCTCGACGTTCGTCGGGATGCCGCCCATCGCGTAGTGCGCGGTGGGCTGGATCGGGATCGGGTCCGTGTAGGGCTCGATGCCGAGGTAGGTACGGGCGAACTCGGTGATGTCCGGGAGCTTGGCGTCCAGCTGCTCCGGCGGGAGGTGGGTGAGGTCCAGGTAGACGTGGTCGCCCTCGGGACCGCAGCCGCGGCCTTCCCGGATCTCCGTGTAGATGGAGCGGGAGACGACGTCACGGGACGCGAGGTCCTTCATGACCGGCGCGTACTTCTCCATGAAGCGCTCGCCGTCCTTGTTGCGGAGGATGCCGCCCTCACCGCGGGCGCCCTCCGTCAGCAGGATGCCCATGCGCCAGATGCCGGTCGGGTGGAACTGGAAGAACTCCATGTCCTCCAGCGGGATGCCCCGCCGGTAGACGGCCGCCTGGCCGTCACCGGTCAGCGTGTGCGCGTTCGACGTCACCTTGAAGAACTTGCCGCAGCCGCCCGACGCGTAGATCACGGCCTTCGCCTGGAAGACGTGGATCTCGCCGGTGGCCAGCTCGTACGCCACCACACCGGCCGACCGCTTGACACCGTCGACCTCGGTGATCAGCTGGTCCAGGACGTAGAACTCGTTGAAGAACTCCACGCCCTCCTTGACGCAGTTCTGGTACAGGGTCTGGAGGATCATGTGGCCGGTGCGGTCGGCCGCGTAGCAGGAGCGGCGGACCGGCGCCTCGCCGTGGTTACGGGAGTGACCGCCGAAGCGGCGCTGGTCGATCGTGCCGTCCGGGGTGCGGTTGAACGGCAGGCCCATCTTCTCCAGGTCGAGGACCGAGTCGATGGCCTCCTTCGCCAGGATCTCGGCGGCGTCCTGGTCGACCAGGTAGTCACCGCCCTTGACCGTGTCGAAGGTGTGCCACTCCCAGTTGTCCTCCTCCACGTTGGCCAGCGCGGCGGCCATGCCGCCCTGCGCGGCGCCCGTGTGGGAGCGGGTGGGGTAGAGCTTGGTGAGCACCGCGGTGCGGCTGCGCTTCGTCGACTCGATGGCCGCGCGCATGCCCGCGCCGCCGGCGCCGACGATGACGGTGTCGTACTTGTGGATCTTCATGATTCTCGCAGCCCCGTGCCTAGCGGATGTTCGGGTCGAAGGTGAAGATCACCAGCGTGCCCAGCAGGATGGTGAACACCGTGGCGGTGTAGAGCAGGCCCTTGAGCCACAGCCGGGTGCCCGGCCGCTCCGCGTAGTCGTTGATGATCGTGCGCAGGCCGTTGGCGCCGTGCAGCATCGCGAGCCACAGCATCAGCAGGTCCCAGACCTGCCAGAACGGGGACGCCCAGCGGCCCGCCACGAAGGCGAAACCGATCTTGGAGACGCCGCCGTCCAGCACGAGCTGGATCAGCAGGTGGCCGATGACCAGGACGACCAGCACGATGCCGGACAGCCGCATGAACAGCCAGGCGGCCATCTCGAAGTTGCCCCGTGTGGACTTCGGGGACTTCTTCGTGCGCTTGCGCGGGGCCTCGATGAGAGGGGCCGGATTGTCGACGGTGTGGACCGACCCGCCTTCGACGGGGCCGATCCCGGGCGCGGTGGTTTCAGTCGTGGACATGCGCGTCAGCTCCCGAACACTTCACGGTAGGCGTGGCCGAGGACGGGGTAGATCGCCCCGATCATCAGCACGACCCAGACGCCCATCACGGTCCAGAACATCTGCTTCTGGTAGCGCGGGCCCTGCGACCAGAAGTCGACGGCGATGACGCGCAGACCGTTGAGCGCGTGGAACAGGATGGCGGCGACGAGGCCGTACTCCAGGCACGCGACGAGCGGGGTCTTGTAGGTGGCTACGACCTTGTCGTAGTCCTCGGGGGAGACACGGACGAGCGCGGTGTCCAGCACGTGAACGAACAGGAAGAAGAAGATGAGGACGCCGGTGACTCGATGAGCCACCCAGGACCACATTCCTTCCCGGCCGCGGTACAGCGTTCCAGCCGGCACGGAAGAACCCTCCACAAGCGGGGATTGGGGCCGCGCCGGCTTCTGTGTCGGACGGGCCCGGCCGGGTACGGTCCACCGGCCCCCAGCATCGTAGCGATGCGTTGCCGCCGGGCTTACGTCGGGCCTACCGGTGTGATCAAAGTGGCATGCGGATGGGTGAGCTTTGCGGCCTGTGCGGTGAGGTGTGCGCTTATCCGCCGAGTACGGCGCGGTAGGAGCCGGCCGTGCCGTTTCCCGTGCCCGGGGCGGTCGCTGCGTCCCTCGGGTCACCGAAACGGGCGAGCAGCCGTCCTCTCGCCAAGCGGCGGAGTTCCTCCGCCGTCACCACCCGTTCCTCTTCCGGATCGTTTGTCAATCGTGACCGGATGGCTGCCAGCAGGTGGTCGGGGAGTTCGGCGGGCGGGAGACCATCCAGGCAGATGGCGAACGTGTGTCCGAACTGGGTCTCGTACGCTCCGTGCGCCGCGCTCAGGGCGGTGCGGGCGGCGGCGTAGGCGTCGTCGGGCAGCACCGGCAGGGCCTCTCCCGCCAGGGCCTCCGCCAGGTCGTCCGCGGTCAGGTCGTACGCCGCCTCGTCGGACGCGGCCAGCAGGGCGTCCAGGGTCGGGTACGGGCGGTGGACCGCGATCCGGTGGGCCCAGTGGAGGCTGCGGAGGCAGGTGAGGAGCGGGGGCATCACCGCGTCGGCCGGAGCGGTGTTGAAGTGCTCCAGTGGGGAAGGCGTGCCAGGCGTGTCCCGGGTCTGCTCGGGCAGCGACGGTATGGCGACTCGGCCAGGGAGGTCTGTGGGCGTCACGTGGGTTTCGGGAGGGGAAGCGTGAGGGATGTTGCGCCAGGCTATCGAGCGCGGACATGACGTGTCCGACGGATGCCCGGATTTCAGCCGAACGGGAGAGTTTCGGAACGTGTGGTGGACAGATGCACGTCCCCCGAGGGCCTAGGTTGGCGCCGTGAGCCAGCACAGGCGCCGGACGACGGCGAAGAGCGCGTTGAACCAGACCTGGGTGCTGATCGTCGCGATGGTTGTCGTGATGGTCGCCGCCGGAGTGGGGCTCGGCCTGTGGGCCACCGGCGGTGACGGTGACGGCGAGCCCGTGGGATCGGCGCAGGGCCGGCCGTCCGCGGCCCTGCCCACCAGCTCCCCGGCCACCCCGAGCCCGACGCCCACCCGCTCGTACCCGCTGTCCACGGCCCCGCGCACCATTCCCGCCGTCCGCGCGCACACCCCGGCGCGCGGGCCCGGCTGGCAGCCGGCGAAGGGGCTGCGGGTCGTCGTGGGCGACGAGGGCCTGGCCGACGAGGGGCGGCTGATCGCCGGTGAACTGGGGCTGACCTACGCGGGCGAGAAGGACGACGTGCGCGTCGGAGACGTCCGGCTGGCGCTGAACGACGACGAGGGCGCGGACCCGGAGTCGTACACCATGACCGTGCGCGGTGGGCGGGTGAACATCAGCGGGCCCGGCGAGGCCGGGGTGTTCCACGGGACCCGCACCCTCAAGCAGGAGGTGCACGACGGCGGTACGGCGCCGGAGGGTGTCGTACGGGACGAGCCGGCCAAGCCGGTGCGCGGCTTCATGCTCGACATCGCGCGCAAGCACTTCACGGCCGACTGGATCGAGGACCGCGTCCGGGAGCTGGGCGACCTGAAGTTCAACCAGCTGGGGTTGCACTTCTCCGACGACCAGGGGTTCCGGATCGAGTCCGACTCCCACCCGGAGATCGTGTCCGAGGAGCACCTGACCAAGGCGCAGGTCAAGAAGATCGTCGACCTCGCGGCCAGTCGGCACATCACGGTCGTGCCCGAGATCGACTCGCCCGGACACCTGGGCGCGGTGATCGCCGCGCACCCCGATCTCCAGTTGCGTGACGCGCGCGGTGCGGCGACGCGGGGAGCGGTCGACATCTCCGACCCGAAGGCCGGTGAGATCGTCGACGACCTGCTGAACGAGTACGCCGGCCTCTTCCCCGGGGGCCAGTGGCACCTCGGCGGCGACGAGTACCAGGCGCTGGTGGTGTCCGACCCCGAGGCGTCCTACCCGCAGCTCGCCACCGCCGCCAGAAAGGCCTACGGCTCCGGCGCGACCGTCGAGGACCTCACCACCGGCTGGCTCAACGACCGCGCCGACACCGTGCGCGCCCACGACAAGGCCCCCCGCGCCTGGAACGACGGCTTCTTCCGGGGTACGTCCGTGCAGGCGGACAAGGACATCCAGGTCGCCTACTGGACCGGCAAGGAGATCGGCGCACGGCAGCCCGTGGAGTACCTGAGCACGGGACGCAAGCTCGTCAACTACAACGACGAGTACCTGTACTACGTCCTCGGCGAGCCGCTGACCTTCGTCTATCCGACCGGGCAGCGCATCTACGAGCAGTGGACCCCGCTCGTCGTGCGGGGCACGCAGCCGGTGTCCGCCAAGTACGACGGCCAGATCCTCGGCGGGTCCTTCGCGGTCTGGTGCGACCTGGCGAACCGCCAGACCCAGGCGCAGGTCGCGGCCGGGATCCGGATGCCGCTGCGGGCGACCGTGCAGAAGCTGTGGGACCCGGACGAGCCGGAGCTGTCCTGGACCGAGTTCAAGGAGCTCGCCGACCGGCTGGGCTGAACCGGGGCGTACCGGGGGGGCGCGCCGGGGGCGGATTGTCCCGTACGGCTGCGAACGGGCGTACGACTGTGGTGTATTCGGCGCGAGCTGGACCGATGGGAACGAGAGCACCGAGCCGCGGGGGGAACGGACATGGGCTATTGGGGTTATTTCGTCGTGGGCCGTGCGGAGCGGCCGCTCGCGGAGCTGGACGCGCTCGCGGACGCCGAGGGCATGACCCTGCGGGTGTCCGCGCCGGGCGGGTGGCAGGTCTGGGAGTACCCGAGCCGGGACGGGGCCGTCGGGAACATGAACGCGCTCGCCGCGGAGACGGGAGCGCCCGCGCTCTTCGGATACGTCATGGACAGCGCGTCGGCGGTCGTGGAGGCGGCGGGCCCGCAGAGCGGGGCGTGGACCGCCTGCCTGGGGCGGGCGGCGATGGCGGCACACCTCGGCATCGGCGCGGAGGGCGGTCCGGGGGAGGGGGGCGACTCGGGGGGCGGGGAGGACCCGGCGGACGGGGGCGACGACGGGCCGGTTCTGGAGGACTACTTCCTCGAACCCCGCGACGCCGCCGAGTGGGCCGTCGCCTGGGCCGCCGAGGCCGGGCACACCGTGGCCGTGGAGCCGCTGCTGGAGGTGCTGAGCGCCCAGACCGAGACTGGGGCCGCCGCGTCCGAGGCGGCCGGTCAGCTGGCCGAAAACCTCTTCTTCCGGCTGCTCGACCGGCTCGGCGTGGTGCCGCTGTGACACTCCCGGGCCGTCGCGCGCAGTAAGGGGAAGTGCGGCCTCCGTCAGGGATGACCGCCTGGCGAGGGAGGCGTGGATGAGCCTGGTGGAACTGATCGCTCAGGCGGACGAGCGCGGACTGGCCGCCAGTGGCTTGGCCTGTTTGGACCGGTGCCTGCCCCTGCTGGGGGGTGACGACGAAGCCCTGCGGCCCCTGTGGGCCCAGCTCGCCGAGGGCGGTGACACCGGCGAGTGGGGTGAGCGGCTGGAGCAGGTGCGCGGCAAGCTCGGCGGCAACCGCCGCGGAGGCCGGTCCGGGGGAGCCCGCCGCGGACGTCGCCGTCCTGCTGGCCCGCCGGATGCTTGCCACCGTCCCCGCCGAGCCCGCCGCCGCCGAGGTGCGGGTGTGGGCCGACGGCTGCTCGGTCGCCTCGCTCAGGATCCACCGCCTGCTGGAAGGCGCGGCTCCCGAGCAGGCGGACGCGGCCTCGGCCGACGCCCGCCGGGCGGGCCGTACGGAAGGTGTGTCGCCGCTCGTCGCCGCCGAACTGCGCCGTCAGATCGCCGTACTGGAACTCCTCGCGGAACACGGAGCCGGCGGGCTGCGCCGCGTGCTGGAGGTGTCGACGGAGGGCCGGCGTGTGCTGCGCGCGGTCGTGTCACGCCGGGCGCGGGGGAAGCGCGGCCGGGCGGCCGGGGCGCCGACGACCTGACGGACGTAAACCCCGTTCATGGGCGGGTCCTGTGACCGTCGTGCGGTGGCGGTGGGCCGGTCCTGCGCCGGTCTCGGGCACCCGCCGGATCCGGGTGACGAATCCCCGCGCCGGGACGCTTTCCCGCATGTGACGACGACTCAGCGGGAGACCAGGCCCTCCGCCGCGACGAAGCCGGTGCGGTGGGCGGCGGACACGGTGGCGACGATGCGCGAGGGAGCGAGGCTGCGGCTCGACTACTCGGCGCAGAGCCTGTGGCGTGTCGACCGGATGATCGACGGGATACGCCGGGAGCGGGCACCGTACGCCGCCGTCGAGAACGTGCTGCGCGGCTTCGGGGCGTACGCCGGTGAGGTGATCGTCCGGCAGACGGGCGCGGAGTGGTGGGCGTCCGGGGGCGACCACTGGATCCGCACCCCGGACGGCCGTCTGTGGGACCCGATCGACGAGGCCCGCCGCTGCTTCGCCGGTGACGGATCGCTGCGGCTGCTGTGCCGGGAGGCGACGGGGGCGGCGCGGCGGTAGGGGGCGCGGGGGTGCTGGGCGCTGGGGTCGCCATGGGCCGTCGACGGGACCCCCGTGCACAGCGCGTGGACCTCAGCGGACCTCACCGGACGTCACCGGGAGGGGAACCGGCTGTGACACTTCGGTGCGGTCCGGCGCTGATCATCGTGGGGGCGGAGGCGGACGGCGGCGTGGTCGCGGGCCGTGGATCCGCCACGGACTCGGTACGGACGAGGACAGTTCTTGGGCCAGGGACGGGAACCCCGCCGCGCGCAGGCGTACGACGGGGAACTGGGCGCGGCCGTCGCGCGGGCCCAGCAAGGTGACGAGGCGGCCTTCGCGGTCGCCTACCGGATCGTGCAGCCCGCCCTGCTCGGGTACCTGCGCGGGCTCGTCGGCGACGACGCCGAGGACGTGGCCTCCGACGCCTGGCTGGAGATCGCCCGCGACCTCGGCCGGTTCCAGGGGGACGGGGCCGGGTTCCGGGGCTGGAGCGCGACCATCGCCCGGCACCGGGCGCTGGACCATCTGCGCCGGCAGCGGGTACGGCCGCGGGCGTCGGCGCTCGAACAGGACGTACTGGAGCTGCCCGGGCCGAGCAGCACGCACGAGCAGGCGCTGGAGTCCCTGTCCACGGAGTACGCCCTGGAGCTGGTCCGCGGCCTGCCCCGCGACCAGGCGGAGGCGGTGCTGTTGCGGGTGGTCGTCGGCCTGGACGGCCCCGGCGCCGCGCGCGTCCTGGGCAAGCGGCCCGGCGCGGTGCGTACGGCCGCGTACCGGGGACTGAAGCGGCTGGCCCGCCAGCTCGGCGCGGAGCGTGTGACGGATGAGGACCCCAGCACGCTGGGGGAGTCGACATGACGGGCGGCCGTCGGCCACCGGACGGCCGGACAGGTCCGGCCGGGCACGGACAGAAACGGACAGGACATGGGTGAGCGGCAGAACGGCAGCGGGGTCCCCGGCCGTCGGCGTGTGCACCCGACGCCCGGCCCGGACCCCGACCCGGGGACGAGCCCGACGCCCGGCTCGGGGGCGGACCGGGAGGCGGGGGCTGGGGCCGGCGGTTCGGGGGCGGACCGGGGGACGGGGGCTGGGGCCGGTTCGGGGAGTGGTTCGGCGCCCGGGTCCGCGCCCGGGTCCGCGACCGGTGCCGGGGCTGAGCCGGGGGCGCAGACCGAGACCGGTGGGGTGTCGGGTACGGGGACCGGGCCTGGCGTGGGTCTCGAGGCTGAGCCGGAGGCGCGTTCCGTGTCCGGTCCGGTGTCGGGTGCCGGGTCAGGTTCGGTGCCCGGCTCCCGGCCACGCCCGGTGTCCGGCCCGGCGTATGGCTCCGCCTCCGCCTCCACGTCCGCCGGCACTCCCGGTGGCGCCGGAACCCCTCCGCCCCTGGAGGCGCTGTTGGGTGGTGCGCTGCGTGGGAGTGCCCTTGGTGGTGGCGAGGCTGAGGAGCGGGCGGTGGCTGCGTTTCGGGCCGCTCGGGACTCGGGGGCGCATCGGGCGCGTACCCGGCGGCGGGACGACTGGCGGACCCGCGGACAGCGGCGGGGCGCGCCTTCGGTGAGGGCCACGCTCTCCGTGGTCCTCGCGAGTCTGACGCTCGGCGGTGTCGCCTTCGCGGCGATCGGGACGGCGGGCCCCGGCTCGGACGGTGCCGGAGGAGACAGGCCCAGCCGTCCGAGCCCGACGACGAGCACCGCCGTCCGCCCGAGCGGCCCGGCGGCCCCGCCCTCTCCGCATGCCCGCACTCCCGGTCCGTCGGGCCGGCCGGACACCGCGCGGGACACGGTGGCCCGCTGTCGTGCGTACGAGCAGGTCGCGGGCCGCGGGAAGGCGCTCGACGCGACGGCCTGGCAGGGGCTGGTCACCGCGGCGGGCGGCGAGGGGAACGTCCGCGCCTACTGTGCGGAACAAGCGGAACAAGCGGACCGAACGGAGCAACAAGCGGCGGGACCGACGGTCGACGACAGACCGACCAAGCCCACGGGGCCGACCAAGCCCACGGGGCCGACCGCGCCCACCGGGCCGACCGGGCCCGGAAAGCCCGTCACTCCCGACGGCGCGGGCGTCGGTGACGACCGGGCGGCCGACAGTGCCAAGGGGAAGAAGAAGTAACCGTCCTGGCCACGGGCCGGACCGCCACCACCCTGCTTCCCCGCCCGAGTCGGCAGGACCGTCATCGCTCTCGCCCTCTCCCTCGCCCTCTCCCTCGTGCCTGTCGGGCCGGCTGCTCGATCTTCCCTCAGGGTGAGTCTCCGTAGCGCGTCGCCATGGCGGCGGCGCGCTCGCGCAGCGAGGTGCGCAACGACCGCGGGGCCAGGGCCTCCGCGTCCGTGCCGAGCTGCCACAGCGCCCAGTCGGCGTGTCGGGTGTCCTGGAAGGTCACCTTCAGCCGGAGCCAGCCGTCCGCGTCGGGGTCTTCCGCGCGCACGGCCAGCGCGGTGTCCAGCAGCTCCTCGCGCCGCGCCGGGTTCACCCGTACCAGCACGGTGATGTGGTCACCCGCTGAGAGGAACCGCGCGGAGCGCTCTCGCCAGATCCGGTCCAGATCGACCTGGTTCGGCCGCTCCGCCGGCTCGGGGAGTGCCTCGGCGGCCAGCACCCGTGACAGCCGGTAGGTGCGGTCCGCACCGGATCTCGTGGCCAGCAGGTAGGCCCGGTCGCGCACGGTGACCAGGCCGATCGGGTCCACCGTGCGCCACTGCGGGGTCCGGTCCGTGGCCGCGTAGTGGATGCGCAGCTTGTGTCCGGCGAGCACCGCGCGCCGGACCTCGACCATCGTGGTGCCGGGTACCTCGTCGGTCACCAGCCGACGTGACAGCAGGTCGGTCTCCGGGTCGACGAGAAACCGCTGGACCGCGTCGCTCGCGGTGGCCCGGTGGCGCTCGGGCAGCGCGTCGACCACCTTCCGCATGGCCGAGGACAGTGCCGAGCCGAGGCCGAACACCTGCTCACCGCGCCCCGATCCGGCGGTCAGCAGGGCGAGGGCCTCGTCGTGGTTCAGCCCGGTGAGCTCGGTCCGGAAACCGGGTGACAGCACGAAACCGCCGTGCCGGCCGCGTTCGGCGTAGACCGGGACGCCGGCCGCGGACAGTGCCTCGATGTCGCGCAGCACGGTGCGGGTGGATACCTCGAGCTCCCGGGCCAGTGTGTCCGCGGTCAGCCGGCCGCGCTGACGCAGCAGAAGCACCAACGAGACCAGCCGGTCGGCGCGCATACGAGAACTCTATCGAAATACGTGACCAAGGATGTCGTGATTTGTTGTCAGGCTCATTGCCAGGACGACGAGGGGCGACGAGGAGGAACAGGACGTCGAGGACGTCGGGGCCGACGGCAGCCGAGCGATGGCCGTACGACCTCCGTACGTCCTCCCTGCCTACTTCCCGCGTACGCCCCCTCCCGTGAATCGAATGGAGCTGACGTGGCGATGGAACGAACGGCGATCAACCCGGTGACGTGGTCGGTGGACATGGGCTTCAACCAGGGTGAGGTCGTCTCCGGGCACACCCGGACGCTGTACCTCTCGGGCCAGACCGCGATGAGCGGCGACGGCAAGCCCGAGCATGACGGTGACATGGCGGCTCAGTTGGCACTGAGCGTCGACAACGTGGAGGCCGTGCTCGGCGAGGCCGGCATGTCTCTCGCGCACCTGGTCCGGCTCAACGTCTACACGACCGACGTCGACCTGCTTCTCCAGCACTACGCGGTGCTGGCGGCGCGGTTGGGCGCCGCCGCGGTGGCGCCCGCCACCACCATGCTCGGCGTGACCCGCCTGGCGATCCCCGGCCAGCTGGTCGAGCTGGAGGGAACCGCCGTCGCGTGAAGCCGGCATGAGTGGGTGCCGTTTGACGACGCGGCCCGGACCCTTGTTGTCGTGTGGGGCTGGTGGCCGAGGCCGTGCTCGCCGCGGCGCAGCGGACGGACGGGACGTGGATCGCGTACCAGGGCGCGGACCAGACGACGGAGGAGAGCAGGAAGTTGCCGACCGAGCTGTGAAAGTCACCGGACGGTGTCACGGCCGCGGTCTGGCAGGTGCACACCACGGTGTCCAGGGTCCCGGACGCGTCCGGACGGCGCCTGCATCGTGCCGGACAGGACACATGTCGTATCCGGACCGCTGGTCACGCGTTGGTCGCGCCGGTCCCGTCCTCCGCGCAGCGTGCGAGGGCAGAGCCCCGGAACCGCGGAGACGGCCGGGGCCGCCACCCCCCACAGGAGAGGCCCCGGCCGTCGCGCGGCACGGGCCGCGCGGCGGCCCGTACTCCCTACAGCGCCAGGCGGGCGTTTTGTGTCACACCCCGTCGCGGCCTCGCCGTATGACAACGTGGTCGCGCCTTGTACGGACATGGACGAGCGGCGGTTTCAGGTCGTAACGTGCCTTTCGCGCCGGGGCGCGGCGGGCGCACGACCACCGCGACATCCGCGGTCCCGGACACCGCGACCATCGATCCGCGACCATCGATCGAGGAACCACGACGGCGAAGACCCGGTCCGCGAGAGCGGCGCCGGTTGAGGCGCAAAGGGCGTACGGGTGCTGGGGGACGACGCGGAGCTGACGGCCGCGGTGCTTGCGGCGCGGGACGGGGACGAGACCGCGTTCCGGACTGTGTACCGCGCCGTGCACCCGCGGCTGCTCGGATACGTCCGGACGCTGGTCGGCGACCCGGACGCCGAGGACGTGGCGTCCGAGGCCTGGTTGCAGATCGCCCGTGACCTGGAGCGGTTCAGCGGGGACGCGGACCGCTTCCGCGGCTGGGCCGCCCGGATAGCCCGCAACCGCGCCCTGGACCACATACGGATGCGCGGGCGCCGCCCGGCGACGGTCGGCGACGAGACCGAGCTGACCGGCAAGCCCGCCGAGTCGGACACCGCGGGCGAGGCCATCGAGGCCCTGGCCACCGACACCACGCTGTCCCTGATCGCCCGGCTGCCGCAGGACCAGGCCGAGGCCGTCGTCCTGCGCGTGGTCGTGGGCCTCGACGCGAAGAGCGCCGCCGAGACACTCGGCAAACGCCCGGGTGCCGTACGGACCGCCGCGCACCGCGGTCTGAAACGGCTCGCGGAGCTGCTCGACGACGATGCGGAATCGACGGACGTCCTCGACGCCCTGCCTCCCCAGCGAGAACCGCGCGGTGGCGCGGTGACGTCCGCGAGTGTGACGCATACGCGCGCGCGGACGCAGAAGGACATGTGATGGCCGACGAGCAGTACCGGTGGCTGGACCGCGAAACGGCGGAGCGTCTGCTGAGCGGAGAGTCCCTCGAAGCCGTCGACGTGGCCGCCCGCGACCGGGCCGAACGGCTCGCGAAGACCCTGGACGCGCTCTCCGTGGAACCCCCGCCGACCAGCGCGGAACTCCCCGGCGAGGCCGCCGCGCTGGCCGCCTTCCGCAAGGCGCGCGCGGACCGCGCCGACGACCGGGCCGGTGAGCCGGCCGCTGAGCGGACCCCTTCCGGCCGCTCCCGTGTCCGTTCCGCCGACGCCGGACTCGTCCGCATCGGCGGCCCCGGCCGGGGCGGACCCGGTCCCCGCCGGAGCCGTACCGTCCGCCTCGGTCTGGCCGCCGCGCTCACCGTCGGAATGGTCGGCGGAGTCGCCGCCGCGGCCGGAACCGGAGTCCTGCCGACGCCGTTCGGCGGCACCGGCCCGGGCGCCCCCGCCTCCTCGGTCTCGGCCGCGGTGACACCGGACCGTCCGGTGGGCACGCCGTCGCACGGGGCCTCCGGGAGCGCGCCCCCGTCCGGCGGTGCGGCCGACCCCGGCCAGCGCGTGCCCCGCGACACCGCACGCCGGGGCTCCTCCCCGGACACCGGCGGCGGCACGGGCTCCGACGACCGGCCGGGGCGTCCGGACACCCGGTGGAGCGGTGCCCCGGCGGCCTGCCGGGACGTGCGCGACGGCAGGGGACTGGCCCCCGACCGCAGGCGTGCCCTGGAGGGCGCGGCGGGCGGCTCCGCGTACGTCAGGAAGTACTGCGAGTCCGTGCTGGCCGGCACGTCGTCCCAGGACGACGAGGCCAAGGGCGGCGCGAGGAGCGGGGCCGAGGGGGGCGCCAAGGGCGGGACCAGGAGCGGCGTCACCGGCGACAGCGGCAGCGCTGACAACGATGACAAGGCCGACCGGGACGACCGCGGCGGCAAGAACGGCAAGAACGGCAAGAACGGCAAGAACGGCAAGAACGGCAGGGCCCACAAGGGCAGGGGCGGCAAGGGTGGCAAGGGCGGCAACTAGTGCCGCGGCAGGCAACGTTCGCCCGTCAAGGAGCGGCGTCCGGTGCGGCGAGAGGGCGTGCCGGGCGTCGCGACGGGGCGAACGTTGCCTGCCACGGCACTAGGCCCCGCACCCGTGTCCGGCGCCAAGGCCGAGACAATGGCACGGCGACCTTCACGGCAAGCGCCACGGCCCTGACGGTGGCGCGGGCACTCCGGTGTCCACCGGGTCGCCCGGTGTCGTCCGGAGTCCTCCGACGCCCTTGGCTCTTCGCAGGAAGAGGCGCCTGATCTGCTGTTTCCCAGCTCGCCGAAATTTTCTCGGGCAGGGTGTGACGTTTCCGTCCCCCGGGACGCAGTACTGAGTGAGCCGACTGGTCATCGGCCGTCGCACAGAGCCGGGGTTCCCCCCGTACCACGGCTCGTGCACATCGGCGCGGGCGGGACATGTTCCCCCGGTCCCGCCCGCGCCCCAGATCCGTCGCCGGTGTCACCAGTGGACGACGACCTTGTCGCCGTTCCTCACCCGCGCGAACATCTCCGCGATGGCCGTCTCGTCCCGTACGTTGACGCAGCCGTGCGAGGCGCCGGCGTAACCGCGGGCCGCGAAGTCGGAGGAGTAGTGCACGGCCTGGCCGCCGCTGAAGAACATGGCGTACGGCATCGGCGCGTCGTACAGCGTCGACACATGGTGGCGGGACTTCCAGTAGACGCGGAACACACCCTCGCGCGTCGGTGTGTACTGCGAGCCGAAGCGGACCGGCACCGTCATGACCGTGCGGCCGTCGACCATCCAGCGCAGGGTGCGGCTCGACTTGTTGATGCACAGCGCCCGCCCGGTCAGGCAGCGGGGGTCCGGCGCGGCGGCCGGCTGACCGCCCATCAGGTAGAGGTCCCAGGTGCCCGGCTCGCGCGTCATCCGCAGCAGCCGCTGCCAGGTGACGGTGTCCGTCTCGCCCGTCCTCGGCAGCCCGCGCTTGCCCTGGAAGCCCCTGACCGCCCGCTCCGTCAGGTCGTCGTACGTCCCCGTCGGCCCGTCGAAGAGCCAGGCGACCTGCCGCAGCCGGGCCTGGAGCTCGCGGACGTCCCGGCCGGTGTCGCCCCGGGACCACAGGACGACGGGCGCGGGCTCGGGAGCGGGCGGCGCGCTCGGCTTGTCATCGGCGCCGCTGTCCTCGTCGCTCCGGCCGCCGCGGCCGTCGTCGTCACCGCCGTCACCGCGGTCGCCGCCGTCGGCGTCCCCGCTCGGGGCGTCGGCCTTCGTGGAGGGCGGCGCGCTGCCGGGGACGTCGATGCGCACCGGCGACCGGGGCTGCCCGTCCCCGTCCGTGGTCTGCACCGTGCAGCCGCACACCGTGGCCAGGGCGAGCAGCGCGACGATGCCTCTCCCCCTGCCCGTCCTGCTCGCCATGCCCACGCCCATGCCCGTCATACGCACTGCGGACCCCCGCCGTCTCACCGATGCGCTCGGATGTCACCTGAGATGTTCCCCCTGAATGACGCCCGGCGAACGGCGCGGCATGGTTGTGACGGGGACCGCAGCACCCCTGTGAGCAAGGTCCCAGCGTGCTGGCCTGCACCGGAAGCACGCCCACCGCTACAGTCCGTCGAAGGGTCGGACCGTACCAGCTGGTAACTGCGAGTAACTGCTCAGCGGGAGGCAACACACCATGTCGCGCGAGTCGGAGTCCAGGCTGCCCATCGAGCCGGTGTACGGGCCCGAGGCCCTGGATGGCTGGGACCCGGCGGAGAAGCTCGGCGAGCCGGGGTCGTACCCCTTCACCCGGGGCGTGTACCCGTCGATGTACACCGGCCGGCCCTGGACGATGCGCCAGTACGCGGGTTTCGGTACGGCGACGGAGTCCAACGCCCGCTACAAGCAGCTGATCGCCAACGGCACGATGGGCCTGTCGGTCGCCTTCGACCTGCCGACCCAGATGGGCCACGACTCGGACGCCCCGATCGCGAGCGGTGAGGTCGGCAAGGTGGGCGTGGCGATCGACTCGATCGACGACATGCGGGTGCTGTTCGGCGGGATCCCGCTGGACAAGGTGTCCACGTCGATGACGATCAACGCCCCGGCCTCCCTGCTGCTGCTCCTGTACCAACTGGTCGCCGAGGAGCAGGGCGTGCCCGCGGACAAGCTCACCGGCACGATCCAGAACGACGTGCTGAAGGAGTACATCGCGCGCGGGACGTACATCTTCCCGCCCAAGCCCTCCCTGCGGCTGATCGCGGACATCTTCAAGTACTGCCAGGCCGAGATCCCGAAGTGGAACACCATCTCGATCTCCGGCTACCACATGGCCGAGGCGGGTGCCACGCCCGCGCAGGAGATCGCGTTCACGCTGGCGGACGGCATCGAGTACGTGCGCACCGCGGTCGCGGCCGGCATGGACGTCGACGACTTCGCGCCCCGCCTCTCCTTCTTCTTCGTGGCCCGTACGACGATCCTGGAGGAGGTCGCGAAGTTCCGCGCCGCCCGCCGGATCTGGGCGAAGGTGATGCGCGAGGAGTTCGGCGCGAAGAACCCCAAGTCGCTGATGCTGCGCTTCCACACGCAGACGGCGGGCGTGCAGCTGACGGCCCAGCAGCCCGAGGTGAACCTGGTCCGCGTGGCGGTGCAGGGCCTGGCCGCGGTCCTCGGCGGCACGCAGTCCCTGCACACCAACTCCTTCGACGAGGCCATCGCGCTGCCGACGGACAAGTCCGCGCGCCTGGCCCTGCGCACCCAGCAGGTCCTCGCCTACGAGACGGACGTGACCGCGACGGTCGACCCGTTCGCCGGGTCCTACGTCATCGAGAGGATGACCGACGACGTCGAGGCGGCGGCGGTCGAGCTGATGCGGAAGGTCGAGGACCTCGGCGGCGCGGTCAACGCCATCGAGCACGGTTTCCAGAAGGGCGAGATCGAGCGCTCCGCCTACCGGATCGCGCAGGAGACCGACTCCGGCGAGCGGGTCGTGGTCGGCGTCAACCGCTACCAGCTCGACGAGGAGGAGCCGTACGAGCCCCTGCGCGTCGACCCCGCCATCGAGGCCCAGCAGGCGGAGCGGCTGGCCAGGCTGCGGGCGGAGCGGGACCAGGCGGCGGTCGACGCGGCACTGGACGCCCTGAAGAAGGCGGCCGAGGGAGAGGACAACGTCCTCTACCCGATGAAGGACGCGCTGCGGGCCCGGGCGACCGTGGGCGAGGTGTGCAACGCGCTCCGGGGTGTCTGGGGGACCTATGTGCCCTCGGACGCGTTCTGAGCGAGCGGTTCACCCGGGGGCTGACCCAGCTCCGAGGGAGCTGCCCGGACACCGGGACTGACCGGCGGCTTCAGTTGGTGCGGTCCGTCCAGCCCGTCGGCAGGTCGCCCGGTGCCACGCCGCGCTACCCGTGCTCGACGGACTGGTGCCCGCCCTGGAGGCCCCCTCGGTCAGCCCGGGCCCAACTCCCTGACGTACTGTCAGCGGACCTTGGCCAGCGCCGTCCGCAGTCTGGGGGTCAGTGGCTTTTCGACGAAACGGTTCAGGAGCCAGGCCAGGAGGAGCATCGACGCGACCGTGAGAGCGAAGGTCGGCGCCGAGGGCAGGCCCAGGTCGACGTGCAGGGTGTGCACCACGACCCAGCCGAGGTGCTCGTGGACCAGGTAGAACGGGTAGGTCAGGGCCCCCGCCACGGTCAGCCAGCGCCAGTCGGCCCAGCCCAGCCAGCCCAGGGCGACCGCGGCGACCGCGAGGAAGCCGAGGGCGACGACCAGGACGATCCCGGACGAGGTGCGGTGGGCGAAGGCGTTCGGGTCCGCCGCGTTCCACAGCTCGCGTACCGCGTAGTGCTGGCCGATCAGGAAGCTCACGGCCACGATGCCCCAGCCGTAGACGTCCGTGCGGTCGCGGTGGACGAGGTAGAGGCCGACGCCGCCGATGAAGAACGGGGCGTACTCCGGCATGAACACGGTGTCCAGCAGCGGCTGTCGGGCGCCCTGGGCGATGGTCGCCGCGAGGGTCCAGCCCGCGCAGAACAGGATCACGCGGCGCCGGGAGGCGCCGGGCAGCACGACACAGAGGGCGAACAGGGCGTAGAAGCGGACCTCCGCCCACAGCGTCCAGCACACCCCCAGCACCCGGTCCACGCCCAGCGGATACTGAAGCATTGTCAGGTTCACCAGCGTGTCGCTCGGCGACAGCGCCGTGTAGGTGACCACCGGCAGCGCGAACACCGCCGTCACCAGCAGGACCGCCGCCCAGTACGCGGGCAGCAGCCGGGAGGCGCGGGAGGCGAAGAACGACTTCAGGGGGCGGCCCCATCCGCTCATGCAGATCACGAACCCGCTGATCACGAAGAAGATCTGGACGCCGAGACAGCCGTAGGCGAAATAGTTGTGCAGCGTGGGGAACTGCCGCTCCGGTGAACTTCCCCAGGCGTGGGTGATCTCGCCGCCCCGGCCGCCGTAGTGATAGGCGGCCACCATCAGCGCGGCGACCAGACGCAGCCCGTCCAGGGCGCGCAGCCGGGGCTTTCGCCGGGCACCCGTCCCCTCCGGCGGGGGCAGCACGGGCGCGGACGCGTCGGGCACCGGCCGGACGGTCATGTTGGTCACGAAATTCCCCTCGTACGGGCGTTCCTTCGGGTACTTGTCAGCACGTTAGTCCGAATCACAGGGATGTCCGGACCGGCGAGCCAACGATTGGCCGCGTGGTCCCGGTGAGTTCACCTGAATGTCGTTTTGGCTTTCTAAGTTTCCCCAGAATCCCCCCACGCTGCGATAAACCCAAGAACACAGCTAGAGCTGGGTAAAAGACCACAGGAGTGCCATGACGACGGTCCAGAAGAGACGTGCACGTGCGCGTGGAGGGGAGCTGGACGACTGCCTGCGCGCCTGCGCGGTGCACAGCGGAAAACTCGTCGGCAGCATCGACCGCCGCCGGGTCGAACTCGCCGAGCAGCTGCGCAAGCTGCTCGTGGTGTGGGGCACGACCTCGACGACCGCCGCCGTGCCCGCGCCGGCCGGCGCCACCGCCCTGCTGAAGCGGGCCGTCAAGGGTGCCCCGACCCCCTCCGCGAGCCTCGGCAACGAACTCCTGGACGCCCTGCTCGCCGTCGCCAACAAAGCCCTGGAGTGCGGCTACGACGACGAGTTGAACCTCGCGCTGGTCATCAGCGACACCGTCCTGGCCCAGCGCAAGAACTCCCGCGCCGGCTGGCGGCTGCGCGCCCGCCTGCTGGAGACCCTCGGCGAGGAGACCGAGGCCCTTCAGGCGTACGAGCGCTACCTCGGCCTCACCGACGACGACGGCTTCGGCGTCCGCGCCCGGATCGCCGGCCTCAAGGTCGCGGCGGACAGGGAACGCGAACTGTTCGCCCTCCTGGAGCGCCAGGTGCCGCGCGCCCGGGACTTCGCGCGCGGGTTCGCCACCGACGTGTGGGCCGAGGGCCTCGCCGCGCACGCGGTCGGCGACTGGACCGAGGCCGAACCCCGGCTCGTGGGAGCGCTCCTCTCGCTCGCCGCCGACCAGGCCCCGGTGCAGGACCGGCAGGACCTGCTCAGCCAGTACCTCGACCTGCGCACCGCCGTGCCCGGCGTCGACCTGCCCGCGCTGACCGAGGCCGTCGCGCTCTACGCCGAGCAGCGCCGCAGCCGGATGCGCGGCCCCGTCACCGACCCGACCGTCGGCGGCGTGCAGTGGATCACCCTCGGCGAGTTCCGCAACCAGATCGCCGGCAAGTCGATCGCCCTGATCGCCAACTCCGGCCGCGTCGGCGCCGGTTCCATGGGCGCCGAGATCGACGCGTACGACCTGGTGGTGCGCTTCAACTCGTACCGGATCGACCCGAAGAACACCGGCAGCCGCACCGACATCCACGCCACCATCCACAAGCACGGCTTCAACTGGGACCAGCACGTCACCACCCGGCTGGTCTTCGGTGGCATCTCCGGCGACTGGAAGTACTCGCTGCGCAACCGCCTGGTGCCGGGCGCCCAGACCTACCTCGGCGACGAGTCCCTGCGCTGGCCGGTGCGCAACATCGGCAAGCTCGGCAACGACGTCTGGTCGGGCATCCCGACCACCGGCTTCAACATGCTGTGGCTGCTGGACTTCCTGGACGTCAGCCCGACCCTGGACCTGATCGGCTTCGACTTCTACGAGAGCGGCGCCTACCGGGTGGCAGGAGCGATGAAGCTGGCCATCACGTCCGTGCACGAATACACCAGCGAGAAGGAATGGGTCATGCAGCGGGCCCAGAGCGTGACCGACATGAGGATATCCCTGCGATGACCACGACCTCCCCGAACCGGGCCGCCGCCGTCTCCCTGGCCCCGGCGGCCCCGCTGGCCGCCCACGACATCACGGGCAAGCGCCGGATCGCCTTCGCCAGCTACGTCGACGAGAACTACCTGCCCGGCTTCCTCGTCCTGCTCAAGAGCCTCGCCCTGTCCAACCCGGGCGTGTGCGAGGACTTCGTCGTCCTCCACGACGACCTGCGCCCCGGCTCGATCGCGAAGATCCGCGACCTGCACCCGCGCATCGTGCTGCGCCGGGTCGACGCCGAGCACTACGACTCGTACAAGAAGGGCGACCAGGACAACTACCTGGTCCGCAAGGCGTACTTCATCCTCGACGTCTTCCGGCTGCGCGAGTACGACACCGTCATCACGCTCGACACCGACATGGTCGTCCTCGGCGACCTGGGCGAACTGCTCAAGCTGCGCGAGGGACTCGCGGCCGTGCCGCAGTTCTTCTACGGCCAGCACAAGCTCAACTCCGGTCTGCTGGTGATCCAGCGCGAGTACCTGAGCGACGCGTTCTGCGCCCGGCTGGACGCCTGTGGCCGCAGCGGCGACTACGAGCTCGACAAGCACGACCAGGGCATCCTCAACGCCGTCCTGGACGGCGACTTCGTCCGCCTCGACCCGCGCTACAACTTCGTCAAGCGGCGGCTGTCGGGCGACCTGCCCGTCCCGGACGACACGGCGATCCTGCACTTCACCGGCCGGCACAAGCCCTGGCAGGGCGGCGAGGCCGGCTACAGCCAGGCCGAGGACCGCTGGCGCGAGTTCGACCTGTCCGACGCCGACTTCCACGCCGCCTACCTGGCCAAGCAGGGCGGCCTCCACCACGACCTGCTGATCCACTTCGGCACCCCGCACGTCGCCCGCACCTCCGACGTGGAGATCGCCCGCAAGGTGGCCGCCGCGCACATCGGGGCCGGTGACTACCAGGACGCCGTCGACGTCCTCAGCGGCGTCCACATCCCGCTCGACGCGGCCTGGCCGCACGAGGTGCTCGGCCACGCCCTGATGAGCGTCTCCCGCTACGCCGAGGCCCGGACGCAGCTGCTGCTGGCCACCGCCGCCCCCAACCGGGCCGCCACCGCCTACGCCCGGCTCGCCCAGATGGCCTGGGTGCACGGCGACAACGCCGAGGCCGTGAGGTACGCGACGGCCGGCCTGTCCGTCGACCCGACCCACCGCTCCAGCCGCCTGTGGGCGCAGCGCGCGGCCACCGTCCCGGCCCAGGAACTCGGCGCCCCCGAGGACCAGCTCGCCCACGTCGCCTTCTACATGGACCGCCAGGGCAACGCGGGCGACAAGCTGCTGCCGGAGAGCGTGCGCTCCGCGTTCGGGCCGGACACCACCTCCCGCCGCTGGCACCCGGTGCACGCCCACCGGCTGTTCGACGAGGCCGCCCTTCAGCGGGTCAACCGCCGCCGGGGCCTGGTGATCGGCGGCGGCGGCCTGTTCATCCCGGACACCATGCCCAACGGCAACAGCGCCTGGCAGTGGAACGTGCCGGACGAGCTGCTCCAGCGCATCGACGTGCCCGTGGCGGTCTTCGCCGTCGGCTTCAACGCCTTCGACGGCCAGTCGTACCGGGCCAACCGGTTCCGGGAGTCGCTGCGGCTGCTCGTCGAGCAGTCCTCCTTCTTCGGGCTGCGCAACCACGGCTCGATCGAGAAGGTGCGGGCCATGCTGCCGGCCCGCCTGCACGACAAGGTCCGCTTCCAGCCCTGCCCGACGACGGTCACCCGTCAGCTGGTGCCCGGCTGGCAGGACCCGGCCAAGCGCGACGACACCATCCTGATCAACGCCGCCTACGACCGCGCGGGCCTGCGCTTCGGCCACGACTACGGCTACTTCCTGGCCCAGATGGCCCAGGCGGTCCGGGATCTGGGCGAGCTGGCCGAGGTGCAGTGCGTGGCGCACTCCCTCGACGACGAGAAGATCGCCTTCGACCTGCGCCGCGAGCACGGCATCTCGCTCCCGGTGATCCCGATGTACGACTTCGAGAACGACGAGATCCGCGACCTGTACGCGCGCACCAGGCTGGTCATCGGCATGCGCGGCCACGCGGGCATGATCCCGTTCGGCTGCGGCACGCCCATCATCAGCCTGATCTCGCACCCGAAGATGGCGTACTTCCTGCGGGACATCGAGCGCCCCGAGTGGGGTGTGTCGGTCCACGACCGGCACCTCGCCGCGCGCCTGGTGGAACGCTCGAAGGAGCTGCTCGCCGACCACGACAGGACGGTCGCCGACGTGCACGGCCGGCAGCAGGAGCTGTGGAAGGTCACCGAGGCGAACGCGGCCGACCTGCGGGTCATCCTGGGCGGCTGACCCATGGCGACCGCCCTGGCCGACGACACCTGCGCCGAGGCGCGGTCGGGCGCGGGCGACCGCCGGTCACCGCTGTGGTGGCCGGTGGTCGCCCTGCCCGCCGTGGTGGCCGTGGTGTACACCGCGGCCACCCGCCGCCTCACCGGGGACCTGCACTACGTCCTCGGCGCCCTGCGCACCGGCGGCGAGGCCGGTTACTCGCCCTCGGAGGTCTTCACCCACCGGCCGTACTTCTACCGGTGGTTCGTCGCGGGCCTCGACCGGGTCTCCTTGGGGGACACGGCGGCGATCCGCGAGACCGTGATCGGCGCGGCCGGCATCCTGCTCGCCGCCGCGGCGGCCTGGGCGCTCTTCCTGGCGCTGGACCGCCGGGTCACCGGGCGCGAGGCGGCCCTCACGGCGGGCGCCACCGGTCTCGCCCTGGCCCTGGCGCCCCGCAACGACTTCCTCCAGCCGGAGTGGGCGGCGGTGGTGCTGACGGTGCTCGCCGTGGCCGCGGCACTGGGCCCGTCCCGCCCCTGGCCGGCCGCCCTGCTCGCCGCCCTGCCGCTGGGCCTCGCGGTGATGATGAAGTACTCCACCGCCGCCACGGCCGCCATCGGTGTCCTCCTGGTGTACGCCGTCGACCGGGGCCGGGCCGTCCGGCTCGCGCTGGCCGGGGTGCCCGCCGCGCTGCTCCTGTTCGGGCTGAGCCTGCTCGGCGGGTCCCACGAGTGGCAGTGGACCGAGGACATGCCGCAGATCAACCAGTCGGCACTGAGCCGGACCGGGATCCGCCCCGGCTTCATCCTCGACCGCTCCGTGGACTTCCTCGCCGACCGGGCGGTGCAGAGCCCGGTGCTGCTCCTGCTCCCCGGCGCGCTGCTGCTGGTCCTTGCCCGGGCGCACGGAGGTCGCCGGACCGAACTGGCCCTGGTGGCGCTGACCGTCGGCCTCGGCGCCCAGGCGGTCGTCATCGTGCAGGGCAACTGGTTCCTGTACCACGGCGCCCAGATGCCGGTGCTCGCCGCCACCCTGTGGGGCCTCGCCGTGGGCGGCGCCCGCCGCTCCCCGCCGTGGTGCTTCGGTGCCGTGTCCCTGCTGTACGGGGCACTGTCCGTGCTGTACGCCGAGGCGGACCACGGGCTGCAACGCCCGTACGTCGTCTGGGCCTTCGCCCTCGTGGCCCTGATCGCGGCCGTGGCGGACGTCATGCTGGACACCCGCGCCCGGGCGACGGACCGGCGTCCGGCACGCGGAGGGTGGCTGCCCGTCCTGGTCGCCCTGGCCGGTGTGGTCTGTCTGGCCGCGAGCATGTGGCCGGGCTCCCCGCACCTGGTGCAGTTCGGCAAGGTCAGGAGTACCAACGCCGAGTACCTGAGCGGGATGCGCGGCGCCGAGGCACAGGCCGGCCGGCTGCGGGCCCGGCTGCCCGAGGACGCCCCGGTGCTGTACCTGGCCTTCGGCGACACCACGTACTACGTCGGCCACCCCGCCCAGTGCCGCTACCCGATCGCCACGTTCCTCCAGCGCACCCGCTACCTCCCGGACGTCACCGAGCTGACGTCGTTCCGGGAGAACGAGACCTGCCTCGACCGGAACCCTGCCCCGTACGCCGTCCTGGACCGGGCCTGGTTCCGCCCGGCCCAGGTCGACAAGGACCTCTGGCGGCGCGTCACGGCCCTGTACGACTGCCCCCGCACGATGGACGGAACACCGACGGTGCTGTGCGTACGCAGGACGTCAGCGCAGCCCCAGTGACCCGGTGACCTCGCGGGACAGGGCCACCGAGTAGCTCTGGCCGCGGTCCTGGGGGTAGATCTGGGCCATCGTGACCAGGGTGACCCGGCTCATCGGGGTCTCGTGGGGCGGGATCAGCGCGCGGTACTCGGGGGTGACCACCGGCTGCGCGAAGCCCGCCTTCGAGAAGTGCCAGTCCTGGATCCAGGACTCGTCGAAGTCCGGGTTGACGCGGCGCAGGTACGGCAGGAACCTCGCCAGCAGCTCGGCCGGTTCGGTCGTGAAACGCCAGTCCTCGCGCTCCACGTAGTTGCCGACGTAGAGGACGTGCCGGCCGCCGTACACGGACGGGTCGATCATCTTCGTGTGCTCGACCACCGCGAGGAACGGGAAGTCCGGATCGTTGATGTTGAGCCAGTAGTACGGGATCACACTGCGGTCCAGCTCCAGCACGAAGCAGGTCGCGCCCAGGTACTGGTTCTTCCACACCGCGTTGTCGGCGGGCAGCCCGGCCGCCTTGGCGAAGGCGGGCTGCGGGGTCGTGACGATCAGCCGCTCGAACGCGTACGCCGAACCGTCGGCGCAGGTCACCACGGCGGGCGCGGCGTCCCCGTCCTGCCGGATCGACTCCACCGCCTTGCCGAACTCCACCTTGCCGCCGCGCTCCTCGACGCCGTCCCGCAGCGCCGCGTAGACCCGCTCGAACCCGCCGTCCACATAACCGAGTTCGAAGGTGCGGCAGTGGATACGGGCCCACAACCACGCCATCGACACCTGCTCGGCACGGTCGCCGAACTTGCCCCGCAGCAACGGCTCCCAGATCGACGCGGTGGCCTTCTTGCCGGCCCAGCGGCGCAGCCAGCCGAGGGCGGTGAGGTCGTTGAAGCGCTCACCGCCGCGGACCGCCTTCAGCACCGCCGAGGAACCGGCGAAGCGGACCGCGTCGACGGGGGAGAACTCCGGGAAGCGCAGCATGTCGAACGGGGTGGTGAAGTCGATCAGCCTCCCGCCCCGGTAGATGCCGGTGGTGGGCCGGTGGAAGCGGAGCGCGTCACCGAGGCCCAGCTCCTCGATCAGATCGATCATCGCCTTGTCGCTGCGGAAGATGTGGTGGTAGAAGCGCTCCAGCGGAACCCCGCCCACCTCCAGCGAGGCCGCCAGGCCGCCGAGTTCGGAGGCCGCCTCCAGGAGGGTCACCTGGTGGCCCGCGCGTACGGCGTCCCAGGCGGCGGTCAGGCCGGTGGCTCCCGCGCCGATGATGCCGAGGTTCATGCGAAGCTCCACTTTCTGTTGAGCACGAACTGGAGCGCCAGGACCAGCGGCAGCGAGCCCGCCTTGACCAGATTGGCGTCGATCCCCAGCGCGTCGGTGAAGACGAGGAAGAGCAGGTACGTCAGGGCGATGCCGGTCAGCCCGACGGCGTAGAAGCGCAGGAAGCGCACGACGATCCGGTCGCGCCGCTCGAAGGTGAACAGCGCGTTCAGAACGAAGTTGTTGGCGATGCCGAGGGTGGTGCTGAGCACGTTGGCGAGCTGCTCGTCCATCCCGGCGAGGTTGTGCAGCAGCAGGAAGGCGGTGAGGTCCAGGGCGACCCCGCTGCCGCCGATCAGGGTGTAGCGGACGAGCTGGCGCAGGGTGCGGGCCTCCGCCGCGGGCGGGGCCGCGGTCGTCTCAGCGCTCACCGTCACCGCCCCGCCCGTCGGTGCCGATCACCTCGCGCACCAGGTACAGCGGACGCCCCTGCGCCTCGCTGTAGATACGCCCGATGTACGCCCCGATGACCCCCAGGGACAGCATCTGCGTGCCGCCCAGGAACAGCACCACGCACATCAGCATCGTCCAGCCGGAGACCGTGATCTCGGGCCGGAAGAACTTCATCGCCAGCGCGTAGAGGATGCCGGCCAGCGACAGCGCGAGCACCACGAAGCCGAGCCGGGTGATCATCTTCAGTGGCGCGGTGGAGAAGCTGGTGACGCCGTCGACCGCGAGGCGGGCCATCTTGCGCAGCGGGTACTTGGTCTCGCCCGCGAACCGTTCGTCGCGGTCGAAGGCCACCTCGGTCTGCCGGTAGCCCATCGAGGCGACGATGCCGCGTACGAAGCGGCTGCGCTCGCGGTACTTGCGCAGCTCGTCGGCGACCTTGCGGTCCAGCAGCCGGAAGTCCCCGGTGTCCAGCGGGATGTCCACGTCGGTGCAGGCGCGCAGGACGCGGTAGTACAGGTGCGCGGTGGCCCGTTTGAACGCGGAGTCCTGCCGGCTGCGGCGGCGCGCGTGCACGATGTCGGCGCCCTCGCGCCAGGCGTCGACCAGTTCCAGGCTGACCTGCGGCGGGTCCTGGAGGTCGGTGTCCATCACGATCACCGCGTCGCCCTCGGCGTGGTCGAGGCCCGCGGTGATGGCGATCTGGTGCCCGAAGTTGCGGGCGAAGTCGACCACCTGGACGCGCGGATCGTCCTCGGCGAGCTTCTTGAGGAGGGCGAGGGAAGCGTCGGTGGAGCCGTCGTTGACGTACACCAGCTGCACGTCGAGGTCCGGGCGGCCGGCCAGGGCGGCGGTCAGTCCGGCATGGAAGGCCGCGATGCCGTCCTGCTCGTTGTAGACCGGGAGGACGTACGAGATCAGCGGCCGCCGGGCGGGCCCCGGCTCCACCGCCGCGAGCGCGACGGGAGCCGGAGCGGGGGCGGGAACGGGCGGTCGTATGTCCTGCTGGGTCATGTGGGCCCGGCCGCGGAATCGAACGGGATGGACCCGAAAGCTGTCTGGCGCATTGAGGGAAGCTATGGAGCGTTTGTGAACCCCCGCCGAACTCCCCCCGTCCGGAAGCCGACTTCCCTGTTTCTCTTCACTCCGGGTTCTGTTGGGAGGAATCTATTCCTGTGGGACCCGCGGGGTGAACAACAGATTCCGGGTCTTCGGCGGCCGGGGAGCGGACGCCGGTACGAGCTCCCCGTCGCGTTCGGCGACCCAGTGGGCGTCGTAACCGAGCGGGTCGAACTCGGCGAGCAGCGGGTCCAGGGGAGCGCCGGCCAGCGCCTCCAGCAGCACGGTCGGCCGGTCGCGCTCGAGGACCTGACGGGCTCCCCGCAGCACCGGCATCTCGTGGCCCTCCACGTCGATCTTGATCAGGTCCAGCCGGCTCCGCGCGAACACCTCGTCCAGGGTGCGCAGTGGGATGCGCTTGAGCTGGGCGTCGGCGGCGGCGTGCTCCAGGGTGGAGCCCGTCGAGAGCAGGTTGCCCGCGAAGCGGACGCTGATGTCGGCCCAGCCCGGTTCGCTGGACACCCCTGCCTGGTGGAGCCGGACGTTCTGGATGTTGTTCGACCGTATGTTCACCGAGAGGCGGGCGTGGACCTGGTCCACCGGCTCGAAGGCGTGCACCGTCGCCTGCGGGTTGGCGAGCGCGGCGATCATCGAGAAATAGCCGACGTGGGCGCCGACGTCGGCGATCGTCGTGCTGGCGGCGGCCAGCCGGGCCCAGGTGGCGAGGCTGCCCGGTTCATAGCCGAAGTGCCCGTTCCACAGGGCGTCGAGGGCCACCGCGTCGTCGTTCACGCAGAACATGACGAACGGCGGACCGTACGGGGAGTCGATCTCGGCGAAGCCCCGGTACGGGAACTTCTTCCGGTGGGTGCGGATGATGTCGCCCGTGGAGACCGGCCTGACCGATGGTGCGTGGGCCGGCCAGCATGCGGGCATTCGCTTCTTCGAGCTGGGGGATACGCATTGCGCGATCGTAGAGCCGTGTGCCCGGACTGTCATCGACTGCGCATTGTTCGGAAAAGGCCCGGCTCACCTGCGTGTGTAAGCCGGGCCTTTACCAGGGCGACATTCCGGAGCGGCCGGGAATTCACCCTGTGTTCGCTCAGCGCTTCACGGCCTTCTTCAGTGCCCGCGCCCGCCGCACCACCCGGCGTGCCGTGGCGTTGCGGGGCAGGAAGGCGAGCCGTTCCGGAATGCCGCCGGGCAGGCCGAGCGAGGTGAGCCGCTTGCGCTTGAAGTAGCGCTGGGTGCGCGGGCCGAAGTGCCGGGACAGATGGCGTTCCGCCGCCGGGCGCAGGGACGGGTAGATCTGCGGCTGCATGCTGAAGCCGACCGCGGTGACCAGGTCGTTCAGCTCGCCGGCCGGGACCGGGTCCTCGCCCGTGCGGCCCTCCAGGTCCGGCAGCACGGCGTCCGCCAGCACCGCCGGGACCCGGTTGCTGTTCTGGTAGGGCGTCAGCCGGTCCAGCAGCGGCTCGGTGCCGATCCGGGCGACCGGCAGGCCGTAGAAGGCGGACGCGGTGAACAGTGCGGTCGAGAAGCAGCCGACGACCAGTGCGGGCCGGGTCCGCTCGAACAGCACCTCGGCGAGCACGGGCGTGTCCAGGACGGTCAGGTCCACCCCGAGCTTCTCGGCCTCGGTCTCCAGGGCGCGGCTGTAGCGCGCCGGCGCGGTGGGGTGCGGCTTGAAGACGACGGACGTGTGCCCGCGGGCGACCGCGCCCCGCATCATCCGCACGTGCAGCTCCTCCTCCGCCTCGGGGGAGAGGATGTTCAGCGCGGACAGGTACTGGCCGAGCAGCAGCGCCGCGTCGTCCGGCAGCGGCGGCAGCTCCGGTACGGACGCCGCCAGTTCGCCCATCACCTTCAGGAAGGCGTCCGTCGGCACCAGGACCGGGGGCACGTCGAACTCGGTGAGCAGCATCGGCGTCACGCCCGGCACCAGGTCCAGGTGCAGCAGCCGCCGCACCCGCGTGCCGACCAGCGGGTCCAGCTTGTTGCGGGTGGGCCCGTAGCTCATCAGGCCGTCGGCGTAGACGTCGACGGGGGCGCCGGTGAACAGCTGGGCCACCGTGAGGGCGGGAGTGACCTGGATGGACTCCAGGACCAGTTCGACGCAGTCCTCACCGAGGCCCCACAGCAGGCGCAGGTAGCGCTCGAAGAGGGGGATGTCGTCGGGGCGCGGGACCCAGGCGCCGGGGTGGAAGGGGCGGATGGCCTCGTTCCAGGACAGCACCTCGTCGAAGTGGCCGCGCAGCGGCTCGAAGCCCGGCATCCGGTCGAGTGCGGGGGTGGTCTCCGGGGTCGCGGAGTTGTTCAGGACCAGCAGCACCCGGCGGTCCGGTTCGGTGAACAGGTCGGAGTCGATCGCGGCGGCCAGCGTGGCGGCGCCGTACAGCGTCGAGGCGCAGAAGATCTGCACAGTACGGGAGGGCATCAGGCGGCCGCCTTCGCTGTGGTGGCCCGGCGCCGCAGCCGCCGCAGCCGGGCGGAACGGCGCATGTCCATGGTCTCGAGCACGTCGCCGAGCGCGTCCTGCGGCATACGCCGTATCGCCGCCGCGCTCAGCGTCCGCAACTGCTTGGCCACGGCCGGTTCCCACTTGGCCTCGTCGGAGAGGTGGTGGGCGATGATCGCGCAGTAGGTGCGCACCGCCTTCGGCAGCAGCCGGCCGGCGTCCGGATCGGTCGCCGTCTCCTCGATCACCTGGTCGAAGGCGCGGATGAAGTCGAGCTGGCGGGCGTCGCCGATCTGGGTGAGGGAGGAGGCGACCCCGCGCCGGTAGAACACGCCGAGCAGGCTCACCACGGCGAACGACTCCGCCTCGCGGTGCAGCTTCCAGATCCACGGCCGGTCCTCGGCCGTGCGCAGCCCGGGGGTGAAGTGCAGCAGCCCCTGGTCGAGCAGGCGGCGGTGGTAGGCGCCGGCCCAGGCGTAGGCGTAGTCCACCGAGGTGGTCCGGTCGGCGGGCAGGATCGCCTCGCGGGGGTTCAGCACCTCGTTCCGCAGCCCGACCGGGGCCCGGTGCACGGTCCGGGCGCGGGCGGTGGCCTGCACATGGTCGGTGCGGACGAAATCGCAGCCCAACCCCTCGATGGCCGACACCAGTTCGGAGAGGTAGCCGGGAGCCAGCCAGTCGTCGCCGTCCAGGAACGTCAGATACTCGCCCCGCGCGGCGTCCAGTCCGGTGTTGCGCGCGGTGGCGAGTCCCCGGTTCTCGTCGTGGCGGACGAGACGGACCTGGGCGACGTCCGACAACTCCTCGGCCGCGCGTTCCAGTATGGCCGGAGTGTCGTCCTTCGATTTGTCGTCGACCAGCACGAACTCAAAATCCCGCCGAGCGTTCAGTCGAAGGCTTCTGAGGGTGTCCGGGGCGTATTGCTGCACGTTGTAGAACGGCACGATCACGGAAAGCTTTGGCACCCGAGAAACATTAGAAGGCCGCCCGGCTGCGGAACTTTCCGGTACGCGGACAGGCGGTGAACTCAATGTGTCGAAACGGTGCCTCCCGTGTACTTTCCGCTCCCCGGCGGGCCAGTTCGGCTCTCGGTGGGCTGTTGTTAACTTTTCGTTGCGGCCTGGTTGGGCCGGACCTAGAAATTGCTTCCTAGCGTCTGGGACGTGCCGTCAAGTACAACGAAGTCCCCGCGCATCGCCGTCCTCGCGGACTCGGACACCCGCTGGAAATGGGGTGCGCTGACCGCGGACCGCATCACTCCGGGCCCGCCCATGGAAGCCGCAGCGCGCGAGGGCACGCCAGCCCGCCCCGCGCTGAGCGGATTCCTGCTGCGCGGCCGGTCCACGCCCACCGCCCGCCAACTGGAGGAGGTCGGCGTGCACGCCGACTCCCTGCGCGAGGTGACGGCCGTGGAGTTCCTGCGCGCCATGGCCGAGGAGTCGTACGACATCGTCGTGCTCGCCCTCGTCGGCGGTGGAGTGCAGGCGATGCTGCACGGCCTCAAGCGGGTGTGGGAGGGCCGCCGGAAGCGGCCCGTGGTCGTCACCGGCTATGTCGGCGTCGTCTACGAGAAGCTCGCCGACGGCCTGCTGCTACGGCACGGCGCGGACCTCGTCCTCGCCAACTCCCGCCAGGACGCGGAGCGTTTCCGCGCGGTGTACGAGGGGGTGGGCGCCGACGCCTCGTCGGTGACCGAGGTGGCGCTGCCGTTCCTCGGCGGAGCCCCCTACGCCGGTGAACACGACCCGTACACGGTGGTGTTCGCCGCCCAGCCGTCCGTACCGGACAGCCGCAAGGACCGTACGTACCTGCTGGAGCGGCTGGTCCGGCACGCGCGGCTGCACCCCGGGCGCGAGGTGCTGCTCAAGCTGCGCTCCAAGCCGGGCGAACACACCACGCACATCGAGGAGCTGCCCTACCAGAAGCTGGCACAGCGGCTCGACGCCCCGGCCAACTTCCGCATGGTGTACGGCAACATGGGCGAGGTCCTGGACCGGACCGACCTCCTGGTGACCGTCAGCTCCACGGCCGCCCTGGAGTCCCTGCACCGCCGGATCCCGACCGTCGTCCTCACCGACCTCGGTGTCCGCGAGACGCTCGGCAACCACCACTTCGTCGGCTCCGGCTGCCTCGCCTCCTGGGACCAGCTCGACGACGGCCACCGGCCGGCGCCCGACGAGGAGTGGGTGGCCCGGCAGGGCGTCGCGGCCGTGGGTTCCCCCGCCGGGGCGGGCTCGTACGCCCACGCCTTCGACGCGGCCCGCGAACGCATCACCAAGCTGCTCGGCCGGCCCGGCGGCCTGCCGCCGCTGACCCCGTACTACACACCCGCGACCGCGCCCGGCTATCTGCCCGGCATCCTCGCCCGCCACCACCTCGGCCCGGACGGCACCCCGCTGCCCGGCGCCCCCGCCGCCGACAAGGAGCCGGGCCCGGTACGGCAGGTCGTGCGCCGGGCGGCGCGCGGCGCCTACCGGCACGGCGTGCAGCGAGTCGCCCCCGTCATCCGGCGGATGGGCGAGCTGTGAGCCGCCCGATCCCACGCCAAGGAGCAGTTCCCATGACCAACTCGCAGACGGGCCACCGGCCTTCGGTGCGCCGGGTGCTCGCGGTGATCCCCGCGCGCGGCGGCTCCAAGGGCGTGCCCGCCAAGAACCTCGCCCCCGTCGGCGGTGTCCCGCTGGTGACGCGGGCGGTGCGCGAGTGCCGCGCCACCCGGCTGGTGACGGACGTCGTGGTGTCCACCGACGACCAGGCCATCGCCGCCGCGGCCCGCCAGGCCGGCGCGGAGGTCGTGCTGCGGCCCGCCGCCATCGCCGGCGACACGGCGACCTCGGAGGCCGCGGTCCTGCACGCCATGGACGCGCACGAGGCCCTGCACGGGGCACCCGTCGACGTCGTCCTGCTGGTGCAGTGCACCAGCCCCTTCATCGCCCGCGAGGACATCGACGGGGTGGCCGGAGCGGTCGCCGACAACGGCGCCGACACCGCGGTGACCGTGGCCCCCTTCCACGGCTTCATCTGGCGGGACGCGGACACCGAGGCCACCTCCGACGACGCCACCGGCGGCTACGGCGTCAACCACGACAAGTCCTTCCGCCCCCGCCGCCAGGACCGCCCCCAGGACCTCCTGGAGACCGGCGCCGCCTACGCGATGGAGGCGACGGGCTTCCGCGAGCACCAGCACCGCTTCTTCGGGCACACGGAGCTCGTCCGCACGGACCCGGCCCGCGTGCTGGAGATCGACGACCCGCACGACCTCGCCCGGGCCCGGGCACTGGCGCCGCTGTTCGACGCGGACCGGCCCGGCGCCCTCCCGACCGCCGACGACATCGACGCGGTCGTCCTGGACTTCGACGGCACCCAGACCGACGACCGGGTGCTGATCGACGCCGATGGAAAGGAGTTCGTCTCCGTGCACCGCGGGGACGGCCTCGGCATCGCCGCCCTGCGCAGGAGCGGCCTGAACATGCTGATCCTCTCCACGGAGCAGAACCCGGTCGTCGCCGCCCGGGCCCGGAAGCTCAAGCTCCCGGTCCTGCACGGCATCGACCGGAAGGACCTCGCGCTGAAGCAGTGGTGCGAGGAGCAGGGCATCGCGCCGGAGCGCGTGCTCTACGTCGGCAACGACGTCAACGACCTCCCGTGCTTCGCCCTCGTCGGCTGGCCCGTGGCGGTCGCGAGCGCCCACGACGTCGTGCGCGGCGCCGCACGCGCGGTCACCACCGTCCCCGGTGGCGACGGCGCGATCCGAGAGATCGCCAGCTGGATCCTCGGCCCCTCTCTCGACTCCCTCAACAAGTAAGGACAGTTCCCGCCATGAGCACCAACTCCCGTCTGCGTCAGTTCGGTTCGAAGACCGCCGGCCCGGGTCGCCCCGTCTACATCTGCGGCGAGATCGGCATCAACCACAACGGCGAGCTGGAGAACGCCTTCAAGCTCATCGACGTGGCCGCCGAGGCCGGCTGTGACGCCGTCAAGTTCCAGAAGCGCACGCCCGAGATCTGCACCCCGCGCGACCAGTGGGACATCGAGCGCGACACCCCCTGGGGCCGCATGACGTACATCGACTACCGCCACCGCGTGGAGTTCGGCGAGGACGAGTACCGGCAGATCGACGCGCACTGCAAGGAGAAGGGGATCGCCTGGTTCGCCTCCCCGTGGGACACCGAGGCCGTCGCCTTCCTGGAGAAGTTCGACGTCCCCGCCCACAAGGTGGCCTCCGCCTCCCTGACCGACGACGAGCTGCTGCGCGAGCTGCGCGCCACCGGCCGCACGGTCATCCTCTCCACCGGCATGTCGACCCCGAAGCAGATCCGCCACGCGGTGGAGGTCCTCGGCAGCGACAACATCCTGCTCTGCCACGCCACCTCGACGTACCCGGCCAAGGCCGAGGAGCTCAACCTCCGGGTGATCAACACCCTCCAGGCCGAGTACCCGAACGTCCCGATCGGCTACTCCGGCCACGAGACGGGCCTGCAGACCACCCTCGCGGCGGTCGCCCTCGGCGCCACCTTCGTCGAGCGCCACATCACCCTGGACCGCGCGATGTGGGGCTCCGACCAGGCCGCCTCCGTCGAGCCGCAGGGCCTCACGCGTCTGGTGCGCGACATCCGCACCATCGAGGCCTCCCTCGGCGACGGCGTCAAGAAGGTCTACGAGTCCGAGCTCGGCCCGATGAAGAAGCTGCGCCGCGTCAGCGGTGTCGTCGCCGAGGCGGAGATCGCCGCGGCGGCGGGCGAGCCGGTCTCGGTCTGACCCCCACCCACCAGAGCATCACTCACGACGGGACGGTCGTTTCGTAGATGAGCCGCCGCGCCGGATCCGCCGGCCCCCGCACCCTCGCCTTCGTGGAGAGTCCGGTACAGCTGCTGAACGTGCTGGAGTGGGCGCACGAGCACGCCCGCACGCGGGAGCACGAGGACGCACCCGGCGCGGGGCTCACCCTCGTCGTCCTGTCCCCGATCGACCCCATGACCCGCGGCCAACTGCGCCGCATGGCCGAACTCGCCCGCGAGGAGGGCCACGAGGTCCGCTGGGAGGAGGCGCGGGGTGGTGCCATGGCCCCGTTCCAGACCATCGGCGGCCTGACCGGGATGCTCCGGCGGGCCGACCGGGTCGTCCTCGGCGACCCCTTCTCCCGCTACGTCCAGCTGCTGCTGACGATCACCCGCGCCCGCGACCTGGTCGTGGTCGACGACGGCACGGCGACCATGGAGTTCGTCGCCCAGCTGGCCAGCGGTGAGCGCCTGGTCCGCTGGCACCGCAAGGGCGGCCGGCCCGGTCCCCGGGACCTGGTCTTCGCGCCGGTGTCGTCGGTGGCCCGCAGGCGGCTGACGCCGAGCGAGGACCACCGGGTGGAGATCTTCTCCTCCATGCCGATGGAGGAGCCCCCGGCCGGGGTCACGGTCACCGCGAACACCTTCGCCTGGACACGCGGCCGGTTCGGCCCGCCCCGGATCACCAAGGGCGCCGACATGGTCGGCACCTCACTGGTGGAGACGGGGGTCGTCGACACCGACCGCTATCTGGAGGCCGTCCAGTCCCTGGCGAAGACGCACGGGGCGACCCGGTACTTCGCCCACCGCCGCGAGAGCACGGAGAAGCTCCACCGGCTGGCCGTGGAATCGGGACTGGAGATCGTCCGCCCCGACCTCCCCCTGGAACTGATCGCCCGCCGCGGCCCGGTCGGCCGGACGATCCTCAGCTTCCCCTCGACCGTGGTCCACACCCTCCCGCTGGCCCTGGCCGGCACGGAGGTACGGGTCGCGGTCTGCGACATCGACCCCGACTGGCTCACCGACAAGGCCTCCCCGCGGGCCCAGGGCTTCCTGTCCGGCGTGACGGGCACGGCCCGCGACGTCCACCGCCTGTCGGCGGTCACGGCGGTCTAGTGCCGCGGCAGGCAACGTTTGCGCGACGGGGCGAACGTTGCCTGCCACGGCACAAGCAGACGGACGCCTGCGCACGGGTGCCAGGGACCAGTGACCCGGTCGCGCTCCGGGCGGCGGCGCCCGTGGCCGGCGTCATCCCGGGGCTTCCGAGGGCGGACCAGCGGACCGTACGGCCGGTCCGTCGGGTCCGGGCCGAGCGCCCCGCCCTCCGCGGGCGCGCCACCACGCCTCACGCGGGCTTGTCGGCGAGGAGGTAGGCGCGCGGGCGGGTCTCGTCCCCGTACGGTTCGCGCAGCAGCCGGACCCGCGTCCGCAGGCCCGCCTCGGCGAGGTGGCCGGCCACGGTCTGTGGCGTACGCCAGTAGTGGTCGAGCGAGATCTGCCGGCCGAAGCGCTCCGCCAGGTGCAGGCGCTCCTCCTTGTCGCCCGACTGGAAGGCGAGCAGGACCTGCCCGCCGGGCGCCAGCACGCGACGGAACCCGGCGAACGCCCCGGGCAGGTGCGCGTCGGGCACGTGGATGATCGAGTCCAGGGCGACGATCCCGCCGAGGGACCCGTCCGGCAGGTCCAGGGCCGTCAGGGAACCCACGTGGAAGCGCAGCTCGGGGTGGGCCCGGCGGGCCGGCTCCACCATCCGCGGCGAGACGTCGACCCCGAAGACCGGCAGACCGAGCGCGTGCAGCCGGGCGGTCACGTGTCCGGGCCCGCTGCCCAGGTCGGCCACGGAAGCGGTGCCCCCCGCCCGCACCAGCTCGGCGAACGTGCCGAGCAGCCCGCGCTCCAGCGGTCTGTCGCCCAGCCCGTCGGGGTGGTGCGCGCCGTACAGGCCGGCGACGGCGTCGTACGAGCTGCGGGTGGCCGCTATGAACTCCGGATCCTGAGCACTCACGCTGCCGCACCCTAGCCGCGCCGCCGAAGCACCGCTCGCGCTTCGGCTGACGGCCGCCGGACGGTCACCGGGCGGTCACCGGACAACCGCCGGAGCAGAGGTGGAGCGGAGGTGGAGCGCGAGGCAAAGTGTGGTCTCGTACACACCGCCCCGGATCACGACGAACGGTCACAGGACTCCCGATCAGGGCATTGACCTGGGCTTTCGCCGGATCGCGGGGGGTCGGCGCGGCCCCTCGCGACCACCACCCCCGATCGTCCGACAGATGAACACAGGGGCTTCTTCTTGGTCAGGCGTGGTATCCGTGGAGGAAGGGTTGGTGTCACACGGCACGCACTCCGCCGGAAAATCGGCGAGTGTACCCATCCCGAACGGTACATATGCGTCCGGCGGTCAGATTTTCTTCCCCTAACGGGCTGATCTTTTGTTGATCGAGGGTCAGTTGACCGGTCGGGCGTCCTACCCTTCAGAGGGTGAAGCAATTGATGTCCCTAGAGTCCGAGGCCGATCTTCCCGGGGAAGCCCTGCTTCCCGGAGCGCTGCCCGAGGCGCTCCGTGCCGAGCTCGTCGCCTTCCGCCGCGACCTGCACATGCACCCCGAGCTGGGCAACCAGGAGTTCCGCACCACGGCGGCGATCAAGGAGCGGCTGGAGAAGGCGGGCCTGAAGCCGCGCGTCCTGCCCGTCGGCACCGGGCTCGTGTGTGACATCGGCGAGTGGGACGAGGGCCGGCCCATGCTCGCCCTCCGCGCCGACATCGACGGCCTGCCCATCCCGGACATGAAGACCGAGTGCCCGTACCGCTCCACCGTGCCGGACCGGGCCCACGCCTGCGGCCACGACGTCCACACGACCGTCGTGCTCGGTGCCGGACTGGTGCTCGCGGACCTGCACCGGCAGGGCCTGCTGCCCCGGCCGGTGCGGCTGATCTTCCAGCCCGCCGAGGAGGTGCTGCCCGGCGGCGCCGCCGACGCCATCGACTGCGGGGTACTCGAAGGCGTCGGACAGATGATCGCCGTGCACTGCGACCCCCGGGTCGACGCCGGACGGATCGGACTGCGCGCGGGCGCCATCACCTCCGCCTGCGACCGGCTGGAGATCTCCCTCGCCGGACCCGGCGGACACACCGCCCGCCCCCATCTGACGACCGACCTGGTCACCGCCGCCGCCCGGGTGGTCACCGACGTGCCCGCGCTCGTCGCCCGCCGCATCGACACCCGCGCCGGACTCGCCGTGACCTGGGGCCGGATCGAGTCGGGCCACGCCCCGAACGTGATCCCGCAGCGCGCCGAGCTCGCCGGGACCGTGCGCTGCCTGGACATCGACGCCTGGCGGGACGCGCCCGACATCGTGGTCGCCGCGATCGACGAGGTCGCCAACCTGCACCGGGCCAAGTCGGAGATCAACTACGTGCGCGGAGTCCCGCCCGTGGTCAACGACCCCGAGGTCACCGAGCTGCTCCGGGACGCCATGACGGCACGCCGGGGCGCCGACTCCGTGGAGAGCACCGTGCAGAGCCTCGGCGGCGAGGACTTCTCCTGGTACCTCCAGCACGTGCCCGGCGCCATGGCCCGCCTGGGCGTGCGCACCCCCGGCGAGCGGACCGTGCGCGATCTTCACCAGGGCGACTTCGACGCTGACGAGTCCGCGATCAAGGTGGGCGTGGAACTGTTCACGGCGGCCGCGCTGATCGACGCCGGTCTGCGGCTCCCGTCCCCCGCGCCGGCCGTCTAGTACCGGGACCCGGGCTCGCGCCGGCCGGGCGGTAGGGGGCCGCGCTCCGACGGGCGGCACCGGGGCCGTGCTCCGGACGTCCGCCACCCGCGCTCGGCTCCGCTCCGGTTGCGACCGGGGCGGAGCCGAGGGAATCTGGGCCCGTGGCGCTCGGACAGGCGCGTCATCACGCTGCGGGCGCCCCAGGTGTACGGACAGTCGGGGAACCCGAAGGGTGCAATGTCACAACAGCACCTTTCGCTCCGGTGGTTCACAGGGACGTAACCGGCCATCGGCACGAATGGATAACGGCCACGCAAAGCCCCGTTCCCAGGAGTGTCTACGCGCGTTACTCTGCGCCGAACTCAGCACCCACTGCGGGGCTTTGGAGAATGGGGAACTTCGAGATGCGTCAGATATCCAAACTGACCCGCGTCGCGGTGGGGGTCGCGTCGCTCGCACTCGCCGCCACCGCCTGTGGCGGGACCAGCAGCGACAGCGGCAGCGACACCGAGACCAAGGACGACCTGGGGCTCGCCATCGCGTACGACATCGGCGGCAAGGGCGACCAGTCCTTCAACGACGCCGCGTACGCCGGCCTGCAGAAGGCCCAGAAGGAGTTCGGTTACAAGACCGACGACGTGGAGCCCACCGAGGGCGAGACCGACGCGGACAAGGAACAGCGTCTGTCCTCCCTCGCCAAGCAGGGCTACAACCCGGTCATCGGCGTCGGCTTCGCCTACGGTCCCGCGATGGAGGCGGTGGCCAAGAAGTACCCGAAGACGACCTTCGGCATCGTCGACTCGGTGGTCGAGGGCGACAACGTGGCGTCCCTCGTCTTCGCCGAGGAGCAGGCCTCCTACCTCGCCGGCGTCGCCGCCGCCAAGGCCACCAAGACCAACACCGTCGGCTTCGTGGGCGGTGTCGACATCCCGCTGATCCACAAGTTCGAGGCCGGCTACAAGCAGGGCGTCCAGGACACCAGCGGCGGCAAGGTCAAGGTCATCCCGCAGTACCTCACGCAGACCGCGGAGGAGGGCGGCTTCTCCAGCCCCGACAAGGGCAAGGCCGCCGCCGAGGGCCAGATCGAGAAGAAGGCCGACGTCATCTACCAGGCGGCCGGTCTGTCCGGCCAGGGCGTGATCGAGGCCGCCGCCAAGGCGAAGGTCTGGGCGATCGGTGTCGACTCCGACCAGTACCAGCAGGCGGCCCTCGCCTCGTACAAGAGCTACATCCTCACGTCCGCGCTCAAGGACGTCGGCGGTGCGGTGTACTCCCTGGCGAAGTCCGTCGAGGACGGCAAGCCGCTGACCGGCACGCAGACCTTCGACCTGAAGGTCGACGGTGTGGGTCTGGCCGAGACCAACCCCGAGTTCGGAAAGATCGCTGGCCTCTCCGACGCGGTGGCCAAGGCCAAGGGTGAGATCATCGACGGCACCATCAAGGTGAAGACCGAGTAGGACCGGCCCGCGTATCGCCCCGAGGGGCGAACGTGGTCGAATCCGTGTGAAGCGGGCGGGCGCCTGAGGGTGCCCGCCCGCTTCGGCGTTGCCGGCGCAGGTCACCCTGCGCCACCTTCCCTTTGCGGTCGGCAAGCCTGTGACGGAGGCGGGGAGCGGGTTGGCCACGGGCCGATAACAAGGTGGACAGAAGGGGTTTTCAGGCAGGTCTACGCGCGTTAATCTGCGGCGAAGCCAGCGCCGAAGCTGAACCGTCCGGCGCTCGTACGACAGGAGCACCACACATGCGCCGGATTTCCCGGATCACGGTCGCAGGCGCAGCGACCGCCTCTCTGGCCCTCGCGCTCTCCGCCTGCGGCGGGACCTCGACCTCCAGCTCGTCGGAGTCGAAGGGCGACAAGGGTCTGGCCATCGCGTACGACGTCGGCGGCAAGGGCGACCAGTCCTTCAACGACGCGGCGTACGCGGGCCTGGAGCAGGCGAAGAAGGAGTTCGGCTACGAGACCGACGACGTCGAGCCCACCGAGGGCGAGACCGACGCCGACAAGGCCCAGCGGCTGTCCTCGCTGGCCAAGCAGGGCTTCAACCCGGTGATCGGTGTCGGCTACGCCTACGCGCCGGCCGTCAAGGAGGTCGCGGCGAAGTACCCGGACACCACCTTCGGCATCGTGGACGACTCCACGATCGAGGCGAAGAACGTGGCCGACCTGGTCTTCTCCGAGGAGCAGGCCTCGTACCTCGCCGGTGTCGCGGCCGCCAAGGCCAGCAAGACCAAGGTCGTAGGCTTCGTGGGCGGTGTCGACATCCCGCTGATCCACAAGTTCCAGGCCGGCTTCGAGCAGGGCGTGAAGGACACCGACCCCAAGGTCAAGGTGCTCCCGCAGTACCTCACGCAGACCGCGGAGGAGGGCGGCTTCTCCAGCCCCGACAAGGGCAAGACGGCCGCCGAGGGCCAGATCGAGAAGAAGGCCGACGTCGTCTACGCGGCCGCCGGTCTGTCCGGCCAGGGCGTGATCGAGGCCGCCGCCGCCAACAAGGTCTGGGCGATCGGTGTCGACTCCGACCAGTACCGGCAGGAAGCCCTCGCCAAGTACAAGGACTCCATCCTCACCTCCGCGCTGAAGGACGTCGCCAAGGCGGTGTACAACCTCGCGAAGTCGGTCGAGGACGGCAAGCCCGAGACCGGTATCGTCAGGGGCGATCTGAAGACCGGTGAGGTCGGCCTCTCGGACTCCAACCCGAAGTTCGCGGACGACGCCGAGCTGCAGGACGCCATCAAGACGGCCAAGGAGAAGATCATCAGCGGCGAGATCAAGGTCAAGAGCAGCTGACACAGCAACACCTCGAGCAGCGTGTAACCGCGGGGTTACGTCCGCTCAACGGGGTACGGGGAGGCTGGCTCCCCGTACCCCGTTGTCTCGGTGCGACGCCCCTTTCGATGCCGTAGGGGCGCTACGCGCGTAGACGACCCCCGTCCCCAGGAGTGTGCGCCATCAACGCGTCCAGCAGCCCTCCGGCCGGAGCGGCGGTCAACGGTCAGACGACCGCCGTCGAACTCGCCGGGATCACCAAGCGTTTCCCGGGCGTCGTGGCCAACCACGACATCCACCTCACCGTCCGCAAGGGCACCGTCCACGCCCTGGTCGGCGAGAACGGGGCCGGCAAGTCGACGCTGATGAAGATCCTCTACGGCATGCAGAAGCCGGACGAGGGAACCATCGCGGTCGGCGGCGAGCAGGTCACCTTCTCCTCGCCGGCCGACGCCATCGCCCGCGGCATCGGCATGGTCCACCAGCACTTCATGCTCGCCGACAACCTCACGGTGCTGGAGAACGTGGTGCTGGGCAGCGAGAAGCTGTACGGCATCGGCGCCAAGGCCCGCCGCAAGATCAAGGAGCTCTCCGAGCGCTACGGCCTCGACGTCCGGCCCGACCTCCTGGTCGAGGAGCTCGGCGTGGCCGCCCGCCAGCGCGTGGAGATCCTCAAGGTCCTCTACCGCGGCGCCAGCACGCTGATCCTGGACGAGCCGACGGCGGTCCTGGTGCCGCAGGAGGTGGACGCGCTGTTCGCCAACCTCCGCGAGCTCAGGTCCGAGGGCCTGTCGGTCATCTTCATCTCCCACAAGCTGGGCGAGGTCCTCTCCGTCGCCGACGAGATCACGGTCATCCGCCGCGGCACCACCGTCGGCACCGCCGTGCCCGCCGAGACCACCCCGCGCCAGCTCGCCGAGATGATGGTCGGCAGCGAGCTGCCCACGCCGGAGACCGCCGAGTCGACGGTCACCGACCGCCCCGTCCTCACCGTGGAGAAGCTGCGGCTGGAGGCGGTGGGCGGCAAGGCGCTCCTCGACGACATCACCTTCACCATCCACGCGGGCGAGATCCTGGGCATCGCCGGTGTGGAGGGCAACGGCCAGACCGAGCTGGTGGACGCGCTCATCGGCCTCAAGGCCGCCGACTCGGGCACCATCTCGCTCGCCGAGGACGAGATCACCGCCTGGCCCACCCGCAGGCGCCGCGAGCAGGGCATCGGCTACATCCCCGAGGACCGCCACCGTCACGGCCTGCTCCTGGAGGCCCCCCTCTGGGAGAACCGCATCCTCGGGCACGTCACGGAGAAGCCCAACGCCAAGGGCGTCTGGCTGGACCCGAAGGCCGCCCAGGAGGACACCCGCCGGATCGTCGAGGCGTACGACGTCCGCACCCCCGGCATCGACGTCACCGCCGCGTCCCTGTCCGGCGGCAACCAGCAGAAGCTGATCGTCGGCCGCGAGATGACCCACAAGCCGCGCTTCCTGATCGCCGCCCACCCCACCCGCGGGGTGGACGTCGGCGCGCAGGCCGCGATCTGGGACCACATCCGTGAGGCCCGTCGCGAGGGCCTGGCCGTGCTGCTGATCTCCGCCGACCTCGACGAGCTGATCGGCCTGTCCGACACCCTCCGCGTGATCTACAACGGCAAGCTGGTCGCCGACGCCGACCCGGCCGCCATCACCCCGGAGGAACTCGGTTCGGCCATGACGGGTGCCGCGACCGGACACCTCGAACACGACGACACCGCTGATGACGCCCCTGAGCCCCCGGCAGCCGCGCCGAGGACTCCGGAAGACGAGGCCCGCTGATGAAGAAGTTCGACAAGGAGCGCGTGCTCCTCGCGGTGGCCGGCCCGGTCATCGCGCTCGCCGTGGCCTTCGCCCTGTCCGCGATCGTCCTGATCGCCTCGGGCAAGAACCCGTTCGAGCCGTTCCAGATCATGTTCGAGCAGGCCACGTTCTCCGACATCCAGGTCCTGATCATCAACCAGGCCTCGCTGTACTACGTCGCGGCCCTCGCGGTGGCCATCGGCTTCCGGATGAACCTGTTCAACATCGGCGTGGACGGCCAGTACCTGCTCGGCGCCATCATGGCGGCGATCGTCGGCGCCCACGTGGACCTGCCCGCCTTCCTCCAGATCCCGCTGCTGCTGCTGACCGCGATCTGCACCGGGGCGTTCTGGGCCGGCATCGCCGGTGTCCTCAAGGTCACCCGCGGGGTCAGTGAGGTCGTCGCCACGATCATGCTGAACGCCATCGCCACCTCCGTCATCGGCTACCTCTGGCTGCCGAACGTCTTCGGCGTCAAGGTCGGCAACAACAGCACCACCGGCGAGATGGCCGAGTCCGGCTGGGTGCCCGGCATCGACATGGGCGCGGCCGGTGAGATCTACGGCCTGGTCATCCTCGCCGTGCTGCTGGGCATCGGCTACTGGGTCGTCCTCAACCGCACCCGCTTCGGTTTCGACCTGCGCGCCTCCGGCGCCTCCGAGTCCGCCGCCGCGGCCAGCGGTGTCGACCCCAAGCGGATGGTGCTCAGCGCCATGCTGATCTCCGGTGCCGTCGCCGGTCTCGCGGGCCTGCCGATCCTGCTCGGCGACACCCACACCTACAGCCTGAACTTCCCCACCGGCATCGGCTTCCTCGGCATCGGCATCGCCCTGCTCGGCCGCAACAGCCCGGTCGGCATCGCCTTCGCCGCCCTGCTGTGGGCCTGGCTCGACAAGGCCTCGCCCGAACTGGACTTCTACGACTACGACAAGGAGATCGCGGTCATCATGCAGGGCCTGATCGTGCTCTCGGTCGTCGTCTCGTACGAGGCCGTACGCGAGTGGGGTCTGCGCCGCCAGCAGCGCCGGGTCGGCGCCGAACTCGCCGCGGGACACGTCCTCGGCGCCACCGACAACGTGAAGAAGGAGGTGGCCGGCCGATGACCACCGTGACCGACCTCAACCAGCCCACGCTCCAGCCCGCGGCGCCGACCGGCCGCCGTATGTCGCTGCCCGTGCTGCTGCTGGTCATCGCCGGCGCCCTGGCGCTGACCTCGATCGTCCGCATCATCACCGGCGCCGACGGCATCACCAACGTCAGCCAGATGTCCACCGCGCTCCAGCTCGCCGTGCCGATCGGCCTCGCCGGTCTCGGCGGTCTGTGGGCCGAGCGCGCGGGCGTCGTCAACATCGGCCTCGAAGGCATGATGATCCTCGGCACCTGGTTCGGTGCCTGGGCCGGATTCCAGTGGGGCCCGTGGACCGGCGTCCTGGTCGGCATCATCGGCGGCGCGCTCGGCGGCCTGCTGCACGCCCTGGTCACCGTCACCTTCAACGTCAACCACATCGTCTCCGGCGTGGCCATCAACATCCTCGCCCTCGGCGCCACCCGCTACCTCGCCCCGCTCGCCTTCGAAGGCCACACGGGCGGCTCGGCCAAGCAGTCCCCGCCGGTGGACTCGCTCGGCAACTTCACCGTGCCCGGGCTCTCCGACGCGCTCAGGGATCTGAACGAGAAGGGCTGGTTCTTCGTCTCCGACATCGCCGGCCTGCTCGGCGGCCTGGTCACCAACGTCTCCTGGCTGACCCTCCTCGCCATCGCGCTGATCCCCGGCACCTGGTGGATCCTGTGGCGCACCGCGTTCGGTCTGCGGCTGCGCTCCTGCGGCGAGAACCCGGTCGCGGCCGAGTCCCTCGGGGTGAACGTCTACAAGTACAAGTACCTGGCCGTGATCATCTCCGGCGGTCTGGCCGGCCTCGGCGGCGCCTTCCTCGCCATCGTCGCCAACCCCTTCTACCTGGAGGGCCAGACCAGCGGCCGCGGCTACATCGGCCTCGCCGCGATGATCTTCGGCAACTGGATGCCGGGCGGCCTTGCCATCGGCGCGGGCCTGTTCGGCTACACCGACAGCCTCAACCTGCGCGGCGGCTCGGAGAACGTGCACGCGCTGCTGCTGCTCGGCGCGCTACTGCTGGTCATCGGCGCGATCTGGCTGGCGGTGCGCAAGAAGTACGTACAGGCGGCGATCACGCTGGTCGTCGGCGCGCTGGTGTTCGCCTGGTACGCCGGCACCAACGAGGTGCCGAACCAGGTCGTCTCCGCCACGCCGTACGTCATCACGCTGGTCGTGCTCGCGCTCTCCGCGCAGCGCCTGAGGATGCCGAAGGCGGACGGCATGCCCTACCGGAAGGGACAGGGCAAGTGACCCCGCCCGGGCCGGCCTCCGTCGACTGGGAGGAGCTGCGCACGGCGGCCCGGGACGCCATGTCCCGGGCGTACGCCCCGTACTCCGGCTACCCGGTCGGTGTGGCGGCCCTGGTCGACGACGGCCGTACGGTCACCGGCTGCAACGTGGAGAACGCCAGCTACGGTCTCGGCCTGTGCGCCGAGTGCGGACTGGTCTCCGAGCTGCAGAACACCGGAGGAGGCCGCCTCACGCACTTCACCTGCGTGGACGGCCGGGGCGACATCCTCGTCCCGTGCGGCCGCTGCCGGCAGCTGCTGTACGAGTTCGGCGGCCCCGACCTGCTCCTGGAGACTCCGGAGGGCGTCCTGCCGCTGTCCCGGATGCTGCCGCAGGCCTTCGGGCCGGGCCATCTCGCCAAGTAAGTCCCGCGCGGTCCCTCCGGACCCCCTCCGGCCGCTCGGAGGGCCGCGCGGTTTCCGCCTGCTTTTCGGAAGGAAGGCCACGCCATGGCCATGGACGTCATCTCCGTCATCCGCACCAAGCGGGACCGCGGTGAGCTCAGCGACGCGCAGATCGACTGGGTCATCGACGCGTACACCCGCGGGGAGGTCGCCGACGAGCAGATGTCCGCGCTCGCCATGGCGATCCTGCTCAACGGCATGAACCGCCGCGAGATCGCCCGCTGGACGGCCGCGATGATCGCCTCCGGCGAGCGCATGGACTTCTCGGCGCTGTCCCGCCCGACCGCCGACAAGCACTCCACGGGAGGCGTCGGCGACAAGATCACCCTCCCGTTGGCCCCGCTGGTCGCCGCCTGCGGCGCGGCGGTCCCGCAGCTGTCCGGCCGCGGCCTCGGCCACACCGGCGGCACGCTGGACAAGCTGGAGTCCGTCCCCGGCTGGCGGGCGCTGCTCTCCAACGAGGAGATGCTCTCCGTGCTCGACGGCACCGGCGCGGTCATCTGCGCGGCGGGCGACGGCCTGGCCCCCGCCGACAAGAAGCTCTACGCCCTGCGGGACGTGACCGGCACGGTCGAGGCCATCCCGCTGATCGCCTCCTCGATCATGTCGAAGAAGATCGCCGAGGGCACCGGCTCGCTGGTCCTCGACGTGAAGGTCGGCACCGGCGCCTTCATGAAGACGATCGAGGACGCCCGCGAACTGGCGTCCACGATGGTCGGCCTCGGCACCGACCACGGCGTGCGCACGGTCGCCCTGCTCACGGACATGTCGACCCCGCTGGGGCTGACCGCGGGCAACGCGCTGGAGGTCCGCGAGTCGGTCGAGGTCCTGGCGGGCGGTGGCCCGGCGGACGTGGTCGAGCTGACCCTGGCCCTCGCCCGCGAGATGCTGGACGCGGCGGGCGTCAAGGACGCCGACCCGGCGAAGGCCCTGGCCGACGGCTCCGCGATGGACGTCTGGCGCCGCATGATCGCGGCCCAGGGCGGCGACCCGGACGCGGCACTGCCCACGTCGAAGGAGCAGCACGTCGTCAAGGCGTCCTCCTCGGGCGTCCTGACCCGCCTGGACGCCTACGGCGTCGGTGTCGCCGCCTGGCGCCTGGGCGCCGGCCGCGCCCGCAAGGAGGACCCGGTGCAGGCCGGCGCGGGCGTGGAACTGCACGCCAAGCCCGGCGACACGGTGACCGAGGGCCAGCCCCTGCTGACCCTCCACACGGACACCCCCGAGCGCTTCGCATACGCGCTCCAGGCGGTCGAGGGCTCCTACGACATCGCCGCGCCGGGAACGGCGTTCACGGCGTCGCCGGTGGTGCTGGAACGTATCGCCTGACCTCTCCTCATCCGGGCGAACGGGATCGGTGGACCCCCGCCGGTCCCGTCCGGCATGGCGGAGCCGGTGACGCGCCGACGGCGGAGCGCCGAACCGCTCTCACCGTTCTCTTCGATCTCGTCATCGGCACCTTCGAGTTCCCGGGACGTGAGTCAGCCGAGCAGGGTCGCGACCACCACCAGCACCGGTACCGACAGCACCGTCGACACCAGGACCGAGTCGCGGGCCAGCCGCTCGCCCACCCCGTAGCGCGACGCGTACGTGAACAGGTTCTGCGCGGCCGGGAGGGCCGACGTCACCACCACGTCGAGGAGCTGGGCCCCGCGCAGTCCGAACACCCCGGCCGCCAGTGCCCACGCCACGGCCGGCTGGCCCACCGACTTCAGCGCGACCGAGAGCAGGACCAGGTGGCGGTCCGGGCCGCGGCCCGGCATCGTGCTGCCGCACAGCGAGATGCCGAAGGCCAGCAGGACCGCCGGGACGGACATGTTGCCGATCAGGGTGACGGGGTCCATGACGGGGGCGGGGACGCGCACCCCGGCCGCCGAGACCGTGACCCCGGCGAGTGAGCCGAGCGCGATCGGATTGCGCAGCGGGGTGAGCAGACGCTGCCACAGCGGGCCCTTCTCGCCGTCCCTTCCCGACAGGTCCAGGATCGTCAGCGCGACCGGGGTGAGCAGCAGGAGCTGGAACAGCAGCACCGGTGCCACCAGCGAGGCGTCGCCCAGGACGTACACGGCGATGGGAATGCCGAGGTTGCCCGCGTTGACGTAGCTGGAGCACAGCGCGCCGATCGTCGTACGGCCCACACCCCAGCCGCGTACGGCGCCCACCGCGACGAAGACGCCCGCCGCCGCCGCGGTGCTCAGCGCGGTCACGAGCAGGCGGCTGGAGAAGACCGTCGACAGGTCGGCCCGGGCCAGTGTGGTGAAGAGCAGGGCCGGCGACGCCACGTGGAACGCCAGCTTGGTCAGCACCTCGCGGCCGTGCTCGCCGAGGTGGCCGCCCCGCCCGAGCAGATAGCCGACGCCGATGACGACGGCGATGACCGCGAACCCCGTCAGCACCCCCTGCACGGGACCTCCTCGGAGGTGAGGAGCGCGTGCGGTATCCGGGGCGGTGACGATGGTTGGGGCATACAGGCAACCCTCCGGGGCAGGAGGGCGGCAGGTCAATGTGATCCCGGTCGGTGGACCGCCGCGGACGCCCCCGCACGGCGGCGGAAGTCGCCGGCCGCGATGAGTTACGCCCGCCCGCCCGGTCTACCGCACGTGGACGCCATGACACCCGCTGTACTCGTACTGGCCGGCCCCGTCACCCGGGACGAGGTGACCGGGCTGTGCGACGACGTGCGGACGCTGCTGGAGAGCACCGGCGCCCGGGCCGTGGTGTGCGATGTCGCGGGGCTCGGGCCGCCGGGGCTCGGCACCGTCGACCTGCTGGCGCGGCTGGAGCTCACCGCCCGGCGGGCCGGGGCCCGGATCCGGCTGCGGGACCCGGCCCCCGCGCTACACGCCCTCCTCGACCTGGTCGGTCTCCGCTTCGAGGTGGAGGGGGAGCCCGAACAGCGGGAACCAGCGCTGGGTGTCGAGGAAGCAGTGGAACCCGGTGATCCGCCCGTCTGAGATCTCCAGCACCTGCACCGCCCACGGCATGAAGCCGCCCTGCTCCGGGTCGGGCTTGTACTGGGCGAACCCGGGCAGACCGTTCACCTGGACGGGCAGCAGCCGGGAGCCCGCGCAGGGGGCGCCGAGCGTCGTCATGAAGCCCGTGATGTCGTCGTGGCCGGTCAGCCACAGGTCGAACGGCGGCATCGTCATGACGGCGTCCTCGTGCAGCAGGGCCGTCAGCGCCGTCATGTCATAGCCCTCGAAGGCCGCCACATAGCGCTCCAGGAGCTTCTGCTGCTCCTCGTCCAGCGGGTCGGACACGGCCGCGTCGGCGCCGTGCTGCTCCCGCTCGGCGAGCGTCGCGCGCGCCCGCTGGAGCGCGCTGTTGACCGACGCGACCGAGGTGCCGAGCAGTTCGGCGACCTCGCTCGCCTTCCAGGCCAGCACCTCGCGCAGGATCAGCACGGCGCGCTGCTTGGGCGGGAGCTGTTGCAGGGCGGCCATGAAGGCGAGCCGCACGGACTCCTTGGCGACCGCCGCCTCCGCCGGGTCCTCGGTCGTCGGCAGCACGCGGGTGTCCGGCATGGGCTCCAGCCAGGTGTGGTCCGGGCGGGGGGAGAGGGCGGCCTGGGCGAGGGGAGTGGCCTCGGTGAGGTCCATGGGGCGGGCGCGCTTGTTGCCGGCGCTCAGCATGTCCAGGCAGACGTTCGTCGCGATGCGGTAGAGCCAGGAGCGGAGGCTGGAGCGGCCCTCGAACTTGTCGTAGCTGCGCCAGGCCCGGACCATCGTGTCCTGGACCGCGTCCTCCGCCTCGAAGGAGGAGCCGAGCATGCGGTAGCAGTAGCCGGTCAGCTCTGTCCGGTGCTTCTCCAGCCTGACGTCGAGGTCTGCTGTCGTCGTCGCCGTGCTGTGGGTCATCGTCGTCCACCCGCCCCTGTGGCCGTTCTGTCGTGCGCTTCTTCGCGCCTCGCACTCCGGAAGCTACCGCAGGGCACTGACAATGGCCTGTGGAGCGGGGAAAGGAGCAGGTCGGAGGGGTGCGGGCCGAGGGTTTCGGCCCCCGCCGCGCCTTCCAGTCCCCGCCCTTCCCGGGCTCCGCCCCGGACCCCGCTCCGCGAACGCCGGAGGGGCTGGATTCAGCCCGTCCGGCGCTTGAGGACGAGGCCGTTCAGGCCGAAGCGGGGCTCTGGGGGCGGCAGTCCCCAGGGTCGGGAACGGGACGGGGCGGCGGGGGCGAGAAAGCCCTCAGTGCGCCGCCGCCACCGGCCCCCGCCGGGACGCGATCCTGGCCGCCCGGGTGCCGAGCACCGTGATCGTCACGACGCCGAGCACCGCCAGCAGGCCGACGGCGACCGTCCCCGCCCAGCCCCCCGCGTGGAACGCCACCGCTCCCACCGTGCTCCCCGCACTGGAGCCGATGTAGTACGCCGACTGGTACAGCGCGGACGCCTGCGCCCGCCCCCGCGTCGCCGTCCTGCCGACCGCCGACGACGCGACCGCGTGCCCCGCGAAGAAACCCCCGGTGATCAGGACCAGGCCCAGCAGCACCAGCGGGAGCGAGCCGGCCAGGGACAGCAGCAGCCCCGCCGCCGTCGTCCCGCCCGCCGCGTACAGCGCGCCCCGCCGGCCCAGCCGGCCCACCAGCCGGCCGGCCGTCGACGCCGACACCGTGCCCACCAGGTAGACCAGGAAGATCGAGCCGACGATGCCCTGGGGCAGTCCGAAGGGAGCCTCGGTTAGGCGGTAGCCGATGACCGTGTAGACACCGCCGAACACCGTCATGAACAGCGCGCCGATCGCGTACAGCCGGCGCAGCAGCGGGTTGGCGAGGTGCTCGCGGACCGTGCCGGCCAGCACCCGGGGCCGCAGCGAGCCCGCCACGAAGTGCTTCGGCGTCGGCAGCAGCGCCCGGAAGGCCACCGCGCAGGCCAGCGCGACCGCGCCGATCACCCCGACCGCGACCCGCCAGCCCCACTCCTGGGCGACCCAGCCGGTGATGACCCGACCGCTCATCCCGCCGACGCTGTTGCCCGCGACGAACAGACCGATGGCCGTGACCAGCGCCTTGGGCGTGACCTCCTCCGCGAGATACGCGGTCGCCGAGGCCGGCAGCCCGGCCAGCGCCGCGCCCTGCACCGCCCGCAGCACGACCAGCGCGGTCAGCGAGGGGGCGAAGGGGACCAGCAGCCCGACGGTCACCGCGACCGCCAGCGAGGCCGTCATCACCGTACGGCGTCCGAAACGCTCCGACAGGGCGCTCATCGGCAGGACGAACACCGCCAGTCCTCCGGTCGCCGCCGCCACCGTCCAGCTCGCCTCGCTCGCCGCCACCCCGAGGTCGCCGGAGATCAGCGGCAGCAGGGCCTGCGTGGAGTAGAGGAGGGCGAAGGTCGCGACACCGGCGAGGAAGAGGGCGAGGCTCATCCGGCGGTAGCCGGGGCCGCCCGGGGTCATACGGGAGTCGGCGACGGGGGCGGAGGACGCGGCGTCCACGACGGTGGACGCCCCGGTACTGGCGGGAGACATGCCTCGAAACTACGTACGCCCCCGATCATCCGTCCAATGCACGGAATCGTCATAATCGTTCCCATGGTGCATCAGCAGAGGCCACAGGCCCACCGGTCACCGTCCGGTGACACAGAAGACACCGCGGACATGGCGATGCTGCTCGCCCCACGCCTCGCCCACTTCGCCGGTGTCGCCCGGATCGAGCACGTCACCCGGGCCGCCCAGGAGATGCAGGTCCCGCAGTCGACCCTGTCCCGGGCCATGGTCCGGCTGGAACAGGACCTGGGGGTCGACCTGTTCGCCCGCCGCGGCCGTACGGTGTCCCTCACCCCCGCCGGCCGCACCTTCCTCGGCTCCGTGGAACGCGCTCTCGCCGAGATCGGGCGGGCCGCCGACGAGGTCCGCGCGGACGCCGACCCGGCCACCGGCAAGGTCGCCTTCGGCTTCCTGCACACCATGGGCGCCGAGACCGTGCCGGGCCTCCTCCACGCCTTCCGCGCCGACCATCCACGCGTCCGGTTCAGCCTCGTCCAGAACTACGGCGAGGCGATGCTCGAACGCCTGCGCTCGGGCGAGCTGGACCTCTGCCTCACCTCTCCCGTCCCGGACGCCCCCGACCTCGTCGCCCGCCGCCTCGACGAACAGAAGCTCCGCCTGGTCGTCCCGTCCGACCACCGCCTCGCCGCCCGCCGCCGCATCCGCCTGGCCGAGGCCGCCGACGAAACCTTCGTCACCCTCGAACCCGGCTACGGCCTCCGCCGCATCACCGACGACCTCTGCCAGGAGGCCGGCTTCAGACCGAGGGTCGCCTTCGAGGGCGAGGAGGCGGAAACCCTGAGGGGCCTGGTGGCAGCGGGCCTGGGAGTAGCCCTCCTGCCGCCACCCGTCATCCCCCGCCCGGGAGTCGTGGAACTGACGGTCACAGCTCCCAGGGCGGCCCGCGAGATCGGCGTGGCCTGGCTCGACGGCCACCCGGACACACCCCCCGTGGCAGCCTTCAAGAAGTTCCTCCTCTCGAGGAAGGGCAACCTGCTGCCGGGTTAGGCCTGCCTGCACCTGCCGGATCTCTGTGCGACGCCGTGGAGAGCCGTCAGAAGGGCCCCAGGGCTCCAGGGCCTCAGGGCTCCGGGCTCCAGGACCTCAGGTCCTCGGGGACCCTGGGAACCGCGAGACCAGCCACACACAGCCCGCACACCCCCCGAACCCGGTCCTCAACGGCGAAGGGACCGCCCGAAGCCGGAGGCGAGCGGCATCCGCAGCCCCAGCGGCGGCGGAGCCGCCAGCGCGTCCTCCACCGGCCGTGACAGGGACCGCCCGAACAGCGCCCCCAGCACGAAGTCCTGGACCAGCGCGTGCACTTCGTCCCGGTGCTGGTGCAAGCCGTGTCCGTCGGAGTGCACTTCGAACCGGCACACCTGCCGGTTCGCCTTCTTCGCCCGGGACGCCAGCCGGAACGACAGCTCCGGGTCCGTCCGCTCGTCGTTGGTGCCGTGCACGATCAGCACCCGTCGCCCGGCGAGCTGTTTCACCGGTTCGGGGGGCGCGGCCACGTCGTCCTCCGGCAGCCAGGGAGCGATGGCCACCACCGAGTTGACGGCCTCGTGCCCGCCCGCGTGCAGCGCCGCCCGCCCGCCCATGTCGACACCGGCGAGGCAGACGGGGACGTCGCCGTAACGCCGGAGCGCTTCCTCGGTGGCCCAGGTCGCGTCGCGGGCCAGGTCGGCCTCGCCGCCGTTCCAGCCGCGGCAGCGGTAGTGGACGACGTGCGTGGCGAGCCCCTCGGCACGGCCCGCACGGGCGAACCGGCGCCCCAGCGCCCGTACGGACGCGGTCGCCAGCAGGGGGGAGGGCCGGCGGCGGGAGACCTCGTCGCCGCCGGGAAGGAGCAGGACCACTCCGCTCACCGCCGTCGGCTCCGGACCGAAGGCCCGTCCCAGTCGGGCCGTACTGACCGGCGTCGCTTGCTGTGCCATGACAGAACAGTGTCAGAAGCCCGGGTGTACGCCACCAGGCCGTGCGGTCACCGTTACGTATCGACGTATTCGTACACCAGGCGATCTACGCGCGTAGGAGTTAGAGTGCGGAGATGACGAGCCAGACTGACCGGATGGGGAACACCCCGAGCTCGGACCAGATCCGCCGGGCGCCCAAGGTTCTCCTGCACGACCACCTCGACGGCGGGCTGCGCCCCGGCACGATCGTCGACCTCGCCCGGGAGACCGGGTACGCACACCTTCCCGAGACCGATCCGGACAAGCTCGGCGTCTGGTTCCGCGAGGCCGCCGACTCCGGTTCCCTGGAACGGTACCTGGAGACCTTCTCGCACACCGTCGGCGTGCTGCAGACCCGCGACGCGCTCGTCCGCGTCGCCGCCGAGTGCGCCGAGGACCTCGCCGCGGACGGGGTCGTCTACGCCGAGGTGCGGTACGCCCCCGAGCAGCACCTGAACGGCGGGCTCAGCCTCGAAGAGGTCGTCGAGGCCGTCAACGAGGGCTTCCGGGAAGGCGAGCGGCTCGCCCGCGCGAACGGTCACCGGATCCGGGTCGGCGCCCTGCTCACCGCCATGCGGCACGCGGCGCGCGCCCTGGAGATCGCCGAACTCGCCAACCGCTACCGCGACCTGGGCGTGGTCGGCTTCGACATCGCGGGCGCGGAGGCGGGCTACCCGCCCACCCGGCACCTCGACGCCTTCGAGTACCTCAAGCGCGAGAACAACCACTTCACCATCCACGCCGGCGAGGCCTTCGGCCTGCCGTCGATCTGGCAGGCCCTCCAGTGGTGCGGCGCCGACCGGCTCGGTCACGGCGTGCGCATCATCGACGACATCCAGGTCCGCGAGGACGGCACGGTGCAGCTCGGGCGGCTCGCCTCCTACGTGCGGGACAAGCGGATCCCGCTGGAGCTGTGCCCCAGTTCCAATCTCCAGACCGGGGCGGCGTCCTCGTACGCCGAGCACCCGATCGGGCTGCTGCGCCGGATGCACTTCCGGGCGACCGTGAACACGGACAACCGCCTGATGTCCGGCACCAGCATGAGCCGGGAATTCGAGCACCTTGTCGAGGCGTTCGGTTACACGCTCGACGACATGCAGTGGTTCTCCGTCAATGCGATGAAATCAGCGTTCATTCCTTTCGATGAACGGCTCGCGATGATCAATGACGTCATCAAGCCCGGATACGCCGAGCTGAAGTCCGAATGGCTGTTCCAGCAGACGGCTTCCACCAGCGGTTCCGTGGCATCGGAGGGCTGAACCGAGGAAATGAGGGGGTACGGAAAGCGGCGGGCCTTCACCATCCGTCCGCGTTTCGATGTTTGCGGCGGGCGGCTGCACGTGTTTACGGTCGTGGACCGATCACATTCCCGTAACCCCGTTTCGAGGACGCATTTCATGAAGCAGTCTGCTGCCAAGACCCTCGGTGTCGCCGCCCTCGGTGCCGCCTTCGCCGCCGCCGGTGCGGGCGCCGCCGACGCCGCCCCCGCCGTCCCGGACGCCACGCAGGCGCTGGGCGGTGTCACCAAGACGCTGCCGGCGGAGAACGTCACCAAGGCGCTGCCGGGCGGCGGTGAGGCCCTGTCCCAGGCCCAGCCGGCCCTCGGTCAGGGTCTGACCGCCGTGCAGCCGGTTGCCGAGAACCTGCTCGCCGAGGGACCGACCGCCCCGGTCGCCGGTCTGCTCGGCGGACTGCCGATCGGCAAGGGCCTGCCGACGAGCGGTCTGCCCGTGAACGGTCTGCCGATCGGCTGACCCGCGCCGCCCGAGAACGCGCCGGTGGGGCGCGCCCCTGGACACGGGGTGCGCCCCACCGGCGTACGTGCGAAGCGGTCACCAGGCCGTGCGCGCGGCCTTGCCCTCCGACGGGAACAGGATCCACAGGGCGATGTAGAGCAGGAACTGCGGGCCCGGGAGCAGGCAGGAGACCACGAAGACGACGCGCATCGTGGTCGCGGAGGTGCCGAAGCGCCGTGCCAGCGCGGCACACACTCCGCCGATCATGCGGCCGTTGGTGGGGCGGGCGGGGCGGGACATTGCGGCTCCTTCGTGAGCGTCCGTCGGAGGCGGTCCGAGTGACCGCCCCGTCTGATGTCGACGCTACGCAGACGAAGGGGACGAAGCGTCGCTCTACGGGGCGATCCCGACCCTGGGAATCGTCGGGGTACGACCCTGAGAGGGGTCATCCTGACGGACGGAGCGCAGGTCGGCGCGCTCGTTCCGGCGGCGGAGGCGGGAGCGGGCCGCCGGGACGAGGGTCGCGTACGCGAGGGCCACGCCCACCGTGTTCAGGATCAGCGAGTCGACGTCCACGCGCTGTCCGGGCACCCCGGTCTGCAACAGCTCGATGCCCAGCGAGATCAGGGCGCCGGCCACGGTCGTGCGCAGCAGCGAGGCGAGCGGGGAGACCGTGAGCCTGCCGTGGACCAGCGGGAGCAGCACGCCCAGCGGGGCGAGCAGGCCGAGCCCGCCGGCGATGCGCCAGGTCGCCTCCCGCGGGCCCAGGGCCAGATCGGACCGGATGCCGGCCAGCGGATGCCAGTTGGCGGGCATCACCCACGGGACGTCCAGCGGACGCAGCGTGAACCAGGCGGCGAACGCGAGATGTGCGACAAGGAGGACACCCCCTGCCACACGGACGCTGATCGCGGCGCTGCCGCCGATGGAGCCTTGACGCTGCACGCCCCCCAAGACGCGGCCTTCGGCACGATCGGTTCCGGGACACCCGGAGGTACGTGCGTGAGGCTCGCGTCACAGGGGTATGTCAGCCCTCCGCCACCTCGCTCGACGGCGGCTCGGTGCTGCCCGGACGGGTACGGACCTCGGCCGTGCACTCGTAGCGGCGCGGGCGCTCGGCGGCCGGGCCGCCGAGGATCACCGAGCCGTCGCCCTCCGCCGCCGCCGAGTCGGAGAACGTGCAGACCAGCTGGGCGAGCGCGTAGGAGGTCAGGTCGCGGGGCGGGGTGCTCAGCCGCAGCGCGTCCGCGGGGTCGGCGGGACGCGGCGGGCTCACCGTGATGCCGCCGCGCACGTCGGTGGTGTAGCCGGCCTCCTTCTCCGCGTGCGACGGCGTCGCGGCGAGCTCGTCCAGCAGCCCCTGGGCCACCAGCACGCGCCGCTCGGAGTCCGCCGTACCGTCCTCGACGCGCAGCGCCCGGTCGACGGCCACCAGCGACGAGCCGCACAGCAGGAACACCTGCACCGCCAAGCCGCGCGCGGCCTGGGTGGAGGCGTCCGGCTCGGACAGCGAGCAGCGCACCCGGGAGGGCGCGGGCCCGAAGTCGGTCGGCACCTCGGTGGCCCGGATCCCGCACCCGGTGAGCAGCGCGGCCAGCACCGGGAGCGCCAGCAGGCGTCGAACGGTCATCAGGCGTCCCCCTTGCCCTTCTCGCCGTCGTCGGCCTCCTCCGTGAGGTCCGACGTGTCCCGCGGCAGCCGCAGGGTGAACACCGCACCGCCCTCGGCGGAGTTGGCGGCGGTGATCTCGCCGCCGTGGATGTGGGCGTTCTCCAGCGCGATGGACAGGCCCAGGCCGCTGCCCTCCGAACGCGGCCGGGAGGCACTGGCCTTGTAGAACCGGTCGAAGACGTGCGGCAGGACGTCCTCGGGGATGCCGGGCCCGTGGTCCCGCACCTCGATGACCACCTTGTCGTCGGCCTCCCGCACCCCCACCCGCACCGGCGACCCTCCGTGCTTGAGCGCGTTGCCGATCAGGTTCGCCATGATCACGTCCAGGCGGCGCGGGTCGAGGCGGGCGTGGATGCCGCGCTCGGCGTCCAGCTCCACCGCGTCCAGCCAGGCCCGCGCGTCGATGCACGCGGTGATCTGGTCGACGACGTCGACGTCGTCCAGCACCAGCCGCGCGGTGCCCGCGTCGAAACGGGTGACCTCCATGAGGTTCTCGACGAGGTCGTTCAGCCGCCGGGTCTCGCTCACCACGAGCCGTACGGCGGGTTCGATCATCGGGTCGACGCTGCCGGACCCCATCTCCAGCTCGTCCTCCAGCACCTCCGTCACGGCGGTGATGGCGGTCAGCGGCGTACGGAGTTCGTGGGACATGTCCGCCACGAAGCGCCGGGAGGCGTCGTCCCGGGCGGCCATGTCGGCGACCCGTTTCTCCAGCGCCTCCGCCGCGTTGTTGAACGTCCGTGACAGATCGGCCAGTTCGTCGGTCCCCGACACCCGCAACCGGGTGTCCAGCTTCCCCTCGCCGAGCCGCCGGGCGGCCACGCCCAGGCGTTGCACCGGCTTCAGCACGGTCGTCGCGGCGGCCTGCGCGAGCAGCGCGGAGCCGATCAGCGCCAGCGCCGTGGCGATCCCCAGCGACCAGGCCAGGGAGTTGAGGTCCTTAGCCTCCGGCTCCAGCGACTTGAGCATGTAACCGGTCGGCCCGCCACCGATCACCTTGGTCCCGGCCACCAGATACGGGGAGCCGTTGATCCCCACCCGCTGCCAGTACAGGTGGTACGGGTACTTGTTGGCGGAGTTCACCGACTGCCGCCGGTTCACCGCCTCACGCAGCGACTCCGGCACGTCCTGGACCGTGAAGCCGTTCAGGGCACCGGAGTTGCCGTACACCGTCGTACCGCTCGCGTCCTGGGCGACCAGCACCACACTGAAGCGCTGGCTGCTGTTGGCCATCTGGCCCGCGGTGTGCTGGAGTTCGTCCTGCGAGGGGTGCTCCGGCAGCGCGCCCGCCCGGTTCTGCATCTCCTGCTCGAAGTCGCGCAGCACCGCGTCCTGGGTACGGGTGAGCACGGCCTCGCGGTTGAGCCAGTAGGCGATCCCGGACGCGGACACCGCGGCGGTCAGCGCCACCAGCCCGAACACGAGGACCAGCCGCAGCCGCAGACTGGTGAACCGCAACGTCGCCCACACTCCCCGACGATCCGCGGCCCAGCCGCGGATCCCGCCCCCCGCTCGGGTCACTGAGGACTGTCCAGCCGGTAACCGACACCCCGCACGGTACGGATCAGCGTCGGGGACGACGGAACGTCCTCGACCTTGGCGCGCAGCCGCTGCACGCAGGCGTCCACCAGCCGCGAGTCGCCCAGGTAGTCGTGCTCCCAGACCAGCCGCAGCAACTGCTGCCGCGACAGCGCCTGGCCCGGCCGCCGGCTCAGTTCGAGCAGCAGCCGAAGCTCGGTCGGCGTCAGCTGGAGGTCCTCGCCGTTCTTGGTCACGGTCATGGCCGCACGGTCGATGACCAGCGAACCGAAGGTGGCCGCGTCGTTCGCCTCCCGTTCGCCGCGCCGCAGCACGGCCCGGATCCGGGCGTCCAGCACCCGTCCCTGCACAGGCTTGACCACGTAGTCGTCGGCACCGGACTCCAGTCCGACGACGACGTCGATGTCGTCGCTGCGCGCGGTCAGCAGGATGATCGGCAGCTGATCGGTGCGCCGGATACGACGGCACACCTCGAACCCGTCGATGCCGGGCAGCATCACGTCCAGCACGATCAGGTCCGGCCGCTGCTCACGCAGCAGCTTCAGGCCGTCCTCGCCGGTGGCAGCGGTGGCAACCCGATGTCCCTGGCGCGTCAGAGACAGCTCCAGGGCGGTACGGATGGCGTCGTCGTCCTCGATCAGCAACAGGGAAGGCACGGGGCTCATTCTGGCCCATGGCGGGGTGGAGCGGCGACACCTGTCCTTGTACGGCTTCCCCCTGTATTTCCGCGGGCCGGTGGCGCTCATGTCCATGAGGGTGCGGTGCCGCTTCCGGGAGCACCGTCCGAGAGGGGCCCTGTGACAGGTCTGTGACAGTCGGCGGACACGGCGATGAAGTGGCCCCGGCAAGCTTTTGGTCACAGGCAAGGAAGCAGGACGGAACACCGGGAAGTCCACGACGGGGGGCGCGAGATGAACACGCTGCACAGCACCAGCGCAAGCGCAGTGATCACGCGTCTGCACGATGTCACCCGGGGTCCGGAGAAGGCGGGTGCGGCGAGCGGGCGGGGGTGCGCTCGCGGTACCGGGCGTCAGCACACCGGTTACATGACGGTGGTCGACGCACACACGGGGGAGGCTCACGGGGGAGCCGCGTACAGGGAGGGCTCGGGGGAGCGTCGTTCGCTGTCGGAGGCGGAGTTCACCGCCTACGTCCAGGAGCGCCGCGCCTCCCTGTACGCAACCGCCTACCACCTGACCGGTGACCGCTTCGAGGCCGAGGACCTGCTGCAGAGCGCGCTGTTCTCGACCTACCGGGCGTGGGAGCGGATCAGCGACAAGGCGGCGGTCGGCGGGTATCTCCGCCGCACCATGACCAACCTGCACATCAGCGCGTGGCGCCGCCGCAAGCTGAACGAGTACCCGACCGAGGAACTGCCGGAGACGCCCGGCGACACGGACGCGATGCGCGGCACCGAACTGCGCGCGGTCCTGTGGCAGGCGCTGGCCCGGCTGCCCGAACTCCAGCGCACCATGCTGGTCCTGCGGTACTACGAGGGCCGCACGGACCCGGAGATCGCGGAGATCCTCGGCATCAGTGTCGGCACGGTGAAGTCCAGCATCTGGCGGTCGCTCCGCCGGCTGCGCGAGGACGAGGTCCTCAGCTTCGGCCGTGACGAGGAGAACGCCTTCGGGGAGCTCGTCGCCTGAGGGTTCGGGGGGAAGCAAGTAACGGGGGAGCGGTAACAGGGGGGATCCAACGGGGGTCACGGGGGACCGACGGGGGAAGCACGGGGGAGCACGAGGAGCGGGACTGGAGGGCCGGGGGGTCCGTCCAGTCCCGCTTTCGTGTGCGGTCAGCGGACCTTCATGAGGGTCGCTTCGGCGGGTGTGTCGCCGACCGCGATGGCGACGGCGGGGTCCATCCCCTCCACCGCGTACGCGGGGGTCTCGCCGCGGGGCACGGAGTCGCCCGGATCGTTCGGGGTGTCGTCGCACTCGGGGACCGTGGCGGTGCCCAGCCGGCCGCCGACGGTGAAGTCACCGTCCCCGGTGCCCAGATAGGTGCGGTTCTCGTACGTCACCAGGTGCGCGCAGGACGCGGAGGAGGATCCGCCGCCGTCCGCCGGCGAACAGGCGACGGCACAGGCGAAGAGCGCGGCCGTCACCGGCAGCAGCCGTCGGCCTGTCCGAGGGTACGTCGTCATGGGCTCCCTTTCCGCGTGGACCGGTCTAGGTCCTCCGACGGAGCGGGCGCCCCGTTCGTTCAGGCCGTCGGTGCCGCCGCCGGGCGACGGCCCACCGCCGCCGCGGCGAGACGGCCCAGAGCCTCGTCCCGGTCGCAGCGGTGGGCGCCCAGCGCGCTCTGGCGGGCGACGATCGAGCGCTCCAGGCGCATCAGCCGCCAGCCCCGGCGCAGCAGGAAGGGCACCGACTTGCGGCCCTCCTTGAGATCCCGCAGGAAGCGGCGGCGGAACGTGCGGACCGGGCCGCGGCTCAGGCACAACGCGTCGGCCAGCACGCCGAGCTCCCGGCAGCGCGTGATGATCTCGGCGGCGAAGATGCCCTCCGCGATGAACAGCGGGGTCCGGCCCACGTCGACCGGCTCCTCGCCGGTTCGGGCGCTCAGCGAGATGTCGTAGACGGGTACCTGGGTGCGGCCCGTGCGGCACAGGTCCAGGATCGCGGCGACGGCGGTGTCCGCGTCCCACGAGTCCGGGTGGTCCCAGTCGATGTCGGAGCTCCCGGCCACCAGCGGCAGCGTCGGGTCGTCGCCCTCCTTGTAGAAGTCGTCGAGGCGCAGCACGGGAAGCCCGGAGCGGGCGGCGACGAGGGACTTGCCCGAGCCGGAGGGGCCGCAGAGCAGCACGACACGGGCGGATGGAGGGGGAAGGATGCTCACGGGACACCAGTTTGACGCATCCCGTACGCCCTGCCGACCCCGCGGGTCGGCTTTGAAGCGCGCGTCACATGTCAACTACCCTTCGTGTCTTCCTGATTACCCTGTGCTGGAGAAGGTGGCAGAAACGATGGCCCGACACGCGTCCCCCCAGAACCCGACCGCCCAGCGCGCCCTGGTCGCCCTCGCGACCGTGGGCGTGGCTCTGGGGGCGGGTGCGGCGACGGCCTCCGCGAACGCCGAGCCGGTCGTCCCAGGGGTGCGCACCAGCCCCACCTCGGTCGGCGACATCGACCCGCAGGCGGGCCTCCAGGCCCTCACCGGCGTGGTCGGCCACGTCACCGGCCCGGTCACCGGCCTCAAGCCCAACCCGCTGGCCGGCACCGGCGTCGACCCGCTCGACAACGGCGTCGGCACCCAGCTCACCGGCTTCAAGCCGCTCACCTCGCAGGCGCTGACCCAGCCGGTCGCGCAGGCGCAGTCGATCGGCAGCATGCCGGTGATCGGTCAGGCGGCGGGGCTGCTGGGCGGCTGACCACGGCGAAACGGCGAAGAGCCGCGTCACCCCCGGACGGAGGGGAGACACGGCTCTCCGGCATGAGGAGGCTCAGTACGACGAGCCCGAGGCGCCCAGCGAACCCGTCGGGTGCCAGACCGTCTTCGTCTCCAGGAACGCCGTCATGCGGTCGATGCCCGGCGTCCGCGCGTGATCCACAGGCTGTGGACGGAGGACGCGCTTGAGGTTGTCGGCCGCCGCGATCTCCAGTTCCTTCGCCAGCGCGTCGTCCGCGCCGGTCAGGTCGATCGCGTTGACGTCCTGGTGCGCGGCCAGCGGCGCCGCGATCTCCGCCGTACGGCCGGACAGGAGGTTGACGACACCGCCGGGCACGTCGGAGGTGGCCAGCACCTCGCCCAGCGACAGGGCCGGCAGCGGGGACCGCTCGCTCGCGATCACGACCGCCGTGTTGCCGGTGGCGATCACCGGGGCGAGGACCGAGACGAGGCCCAGGAGCGACGACTCCTGGGGGGCCAGCACGGCCACGACGCCCGTCGGCTCGGGGGAGGACAGGTTGAAGAACGGGCCCGCGACCGGGTTGCCGCCGCCGATCACCTGGGCGATCTTGTCGGTCCACCCGGCGTACCAGACCCAGCGGTCGACCGCCGCGTCCACCTGCTCGGCGGCCCTGGACTTCGACAGGCCCTCGGCGTCGGCGACCTCGCGGACGAACTGCGCCCGGCGGCCCTCCAGCATCTCCGCGACGCGGTAGAGGACCTGGCCGCGGTTGTAGGCCGTCGCGCCGGACCAGCCGCCGAACGCCTTGCGGGCCGCCACCACGGCGTCACGGGCGTCCTTGCGGGAGGACAGGGGCGCGTTGGCCAGCCAGTTGCCCTTGGGGTCTGTCACCTCGTACACCCGGCCGCTCTCGGAACGCGGGAACTTTCCGCCCACGTACAGCTTGTAGGTCTTGAAGACGCTGAGACGCTGCGGTTCGGACTTATCGGACATCGAGGTACGCCTCCAGGCCGTGGCGGCCGCCCTCGCGGCCGTAGCCCGACTCCTTGTAGCCGCCGAACGGCGAGGCGGGGTCGAACTTGTTGAACGTGTTGGACCAGACGACACCCGCGCGGAGCTTGTTCGCGACGGCCAGGATCCGGGATCCCTTCTCCGTCCAGATCCCCGCCGAGAGGCCGTACTGGGAGTTGTTGGCCTTCGCGACCGCCTCGTCCGGGGTGCGGAAGGTGAGGACCGACAGCACCGGGCCGAAGATCTCGTCGCGGGCGACGGTGTGTGCCTGGGTGACGTTGGTGAAGAGCGTCGGGGCGAACCAGTAGCCGGAGGAGGGCAGGTCGCACGCGGGGGACCAGCGCTCGGCGCCCTCCGCCTCGCCCTGCTCCACCAGCGTGGTGATGCGGGACAGCTGCTCGGCGGAGTTGATCGCGCCGATGTCCGTGTTCTTGTCCAGCGGGTCACCCAGGCGCAGGGTGGCGAGCCTGCGCTTCAGGGAGTCCAGCAGCTCGTCGTGGATCGACTCCTGGACGAGGAGGCGGCTGCCCGCGCAGCAGACCTGGCCCTGGTTGAAGAAGATGCCCGTCACGATGCCCTCGACGGCCTGGTCGATCGGGGCGTCGTCGAAGACGATGTTCGCGCCCTTGCCGCCCAGCTCCAGGGTGAGCTTCTTACGGGAGCCCGCGACCGTGCGCGCGATCTCCTTGCCGACGGCCGTGGAGCCGGTGAAGGCCACCTTGTTCACGTCCGGGTGGGCGACCAGGGCCGCGCCCGTGTCGCCGTAGCCGGGAAGGATGTTGACGACGCCCTTGGGCAGGCCCGCCTGGCGGCAGATGTCCGCGAAGAACAGGGCGGAGAGGGGGGTCGTCTCGGCGGGCTTCAGGACGACCGTGTTGCCCGTGGCCAGCGCCGGGGCGATCTTCCACGCCAGCATCAGGAGGGGGAAGTTCCAGGGGATGACCTGGCCCGCCACGCCCAGCGGGCGCGGGTTCGCGCCGAAGCCCGCGTGGTCGAGCTTGTCGGCCCAGCCCGCGTAGTAGAAGAAGTGCGCGGCGACCAGGGGGAGGTCGGCGTCGCGCGTCTCCCGGATGGGCTTGCCGTTGTCGAGCGTCTCCAGGACGGCCAGCTCGCGGCTGCGCTCCTGGATGATCCGGGCGATGCGGAACAGGTACTTGGCGCGTTCCGAGCCGGGCAGCGCCGACCACGTCCCGAAGGCCCTGCGGGCCGCCGCGACCGCGCGGTCGACGTCCTCGGCGCCGGCCTGGGCGATCTCCGAGAGGACCTCCTCGGTCGACGGGGAGACCGTCTTGAAGACCCTGCCGTCGGCCGCCTCGGTGAACTCACCGTCGATGAACAGGCCGTAGGAGGGCGCGATGTCGACGACCGAGCGGGACTCCGGCGCCGGGGCGTACTCGAACGCGGATGACCGCTTGTGCGTGTTGTCCGTGGTCATGGTGATCAGTCCACCGTCACGTAGTCGGGGCCGGAGTAGCGGCCGGTGGCCAGCTTCTGACGCTGCATCAGCAGGTCGTTCAGGAGCGAGGAGGCGCCGAAGCGGAACCAGTGGTTATCCAGCCAGTCCTCGCCGACGGTCTCGTTGACCAGGACGAGGAACTTGATCGCGTCCTTCGTCGTGCGGATGCCGCCGGCCGGCTTCACACCCACCTGTACCCCGGTCTGCGCGCGGAAGTCGCGGACGGCCTCCAGCATGAGCAGGGTGTTCGCGGGCGTGGCGTTCACCGCCACCTTGCCGGTCGACGTCTTGATGAAGTCCGCCCCGGCCAGCATGCCGAGCCAGCTCGCGCGCCGGATGTTGTCGTACGTCGACAGCTCGCCCGTCTCGAAGATGACCTTGAGGCGGGCGTCCGCCCCGCAGGTCTCCTTCACGGCGGTGATCTCGTCGTACACCTTCATGTAGTCGCCCGCGAGGAAGGCCCCGCGGTCGATGACCATGTCGATCTCGTCGGCTCCGGCCGCGACGGCCTCGCGGACGTCCGCCAGCTTCACGGCGAGCGCGGCGCGGCCGGCCGGGAAGGCGGTGGCCACCGAGGCGACCTTCACCGCGGAGCCGGCGACGGTCTGCTTGGCGGTGGCCACCATGTCGGGGTAGACGCAGACAGCCGCGGTCGCGGGGGCCGTCCGGTCCGTCGGGTCGGGGCGGACCGCCTTGGCGCCGAGCGCCCGGACCTTGCCCGGGGTGTCCGCGCCTTCCAGCGTCGTCAGGTCGACCATCGAGATGGCGAGGTCGATCGCGTACGCCTTCGCGGTCGTCTTGATGGAACGGGTGCCGAGCGAGGCGGCGCGCGCCTCCAGGCCGACCGCGTCGACGCCGGGCAGCCCGTGCAGGAAGCGGCGCAGCGTGCTGTCGGACGCGGTGACGTCGGCGATCGGGGCCCCGCCCACGCGTCCAGCGGTGGGGGAGTGAGGAGCAGCAGTGGGCATGGTCACCAGACGAGCATATCTACGCGCGTAGCGGCTGTACAGCCCGGCGAACGGATCCGGTGCCCGCCGGTCGGTGCCGCGGGGGAGCGCCGGGCGGACGTCGGGCCGGGTGGCGCCGCGTGGGAGCGGTCGGCGGACGTCGGGCAGAATCGGGACCATGACGACCCCGGACCCCCAGTCATCCGCGCCGCAGCCGTCGGTCCCCGAGTCCAAGGACCAGGTGCACCGGTCCGCCGCCGGCATCGCGGGCGGTGTCCTGCTGCTCGGCATCGCCGGCTGGCTCGGCGTCGACGCGATCGTCGCCGGGGAGGGCCGTACGCCCTGGCGGGCCCTGGCCGCGCTGCTGCTCGTGGTCCCGCTGGTCGTCGCCTTCACGCTGCGGCCCGCGGTGTACGTGGGCGACGACCGGCTGCGGATCCGCAATCCGTTCCGGAACATCGTGCTGCCCTGGGGGCAGATCGCGGCCCTGCGCTCCGGCTACTCCAACGAGGCCCTCACCCGGGCCGGCGGGAAGTTCCAGCTGTGGGCCCTGCCCGTGTCGCTGCGGGCCCGCAACAAGGCCGCCCGGCGCGAGGCCCGGCGGGCCGCGCAGGGCGGCGCCCCGGGGGGCGGTCCGGGCAGCGGGGCGCCGGGGTCCCGGGCCGGTGGTGGGCGCGGCGGGCTCGGCGGCCTGTCCGGCGGTCGCGGGACGGTGCCGGAGGGCCCCGTGCGGGCGGAGAGCGACCAGGTCATGGACCACCTGCGGGAGGTGCTGGAGGCCCGCGGGGCGGCGCCGTCGGCGCAGGGGGAGGTCGTGGTGCGGTGGGCCTACGAGATCGTGGGGCCCGCGGCGGCCGGGGTGGTGCTCTCGGGGATCTTGCTGGTGGTGGGCTGAGCGGGCACAGGCGCGGGCACGGGCACGGGCACAGTCAGGGTCACGGGCATAGGCACGGGCACGGGCACGGGCGCGGGCACAGTCAGGGTCACGGGAATAGGCACGGGCACAGTCAGGGTCACGGCGGCTTCGGGCTCCGGGCCGGGTGCGCGGGTCCGGGGCAGGGCGAGCGGGCGTGCCTCAGGGTGCGGGGAGCGGCGGCGTCCGGCGATGCGGGTTCCTGCGGGGTCCGGCGCGTGCGGGTTCCTACGGGGTCCGGCGCGTGCGGGTCCGTGAGGACCGCACGCACGCGCCGGGCCGTACGGGTCAGATGCCCGCCGCTGCCGACAGGTCCCGCTTGATCGTCGCCAGCAGGTCCGCCGCCTTGGCGCGGGCCGCGGGGAGGCCGGCGTGCGTCGCGACCGGGACGACCACCTCCAGGTAGCACTTCAGCTTCGGCTCCGTGCCGCTGGGGCGGACGATGACCCGGGCGCCGTCGAGGACGTAGCGCAGGCCGTCCGTGGGCGGGAGCCGGTCGGTGCCCTGGTTGAGGTCGTCGGCGCGGGTGACGGGCAGGCCCGCGAGCCGGGTCGGGGGGTGCTCGCGCAGGCGCCGCATCGCGTCGGCGATCAGGGAGAGGTCCTCGACACGGACCGACAGCTGGTCGGTGGCGTGCAGGCCGTGCTCGACCGCGAGATCGTCCAGCAGGTCGAGCAGGGTGCGGTGCTCCGCCTTGAGGACCGAGGCGAGTTCGGTGATCAGGAGGGCGGCCGTGATGCCGTCCTTGTCGCGTACGCCGTCGGGGTCCACGCAGTAGCCGAGGGCCTCCTCGTAGCCGTAGCGCAGGCCCTCCACGCGGGCGATCCACTTGAAGCCGGTGAGGGTCTCCTCGTGGGGGAGGCCCGCCTTCGCGGCGATACGGCCGAGGAGGGACGAGGAGACGATGGACTCGGCGAACGTGCCCTGGACTCCGCGGTGCACCAGGTGGGTGGCGAGCAGGGCGCCGACCTCGTCGCCCCGGAGCATGCGCCAGGTCCCGCCGCCCTGTCCGGCTTCCTCGCCGCCTTCGCCGTCCGCGCCCGCCTCGGGGTCCTTGACCGCCACCGCGCAGCGGTCCGCGTCCGGGTCGTTGGCGATGATCAGGTCCGGGTCCGTCTCCCGGGCCTTCGCGAAGGCGAGGTCCATCGCGCCGGGCTCCTCCGGGTTGGGGAAGGCGACGGTGGGGAAGTCCGGGTCGGGCTCGGCCTGCTCGGCGACGAGGACGGGCTCGGGGAAACCTGCGCGGCCGAACGCGGCGAGGAGGGTGTCCTTGCCGACGCCGTGCATCGCGGTGTAGACGGTCCGGGCCGAGCGGGGTGAGCCCTCGGCGAGTACGGCGTCCGTGCGGGCCAGGTAGGCGTCCAGCACGCTGTCGTCGAGGATGTCCCAGCCGGTGGTCGGGCGGGGCACGGCGGCGAGGGTGGTGACGGCGTCGATCTCGGCCGCGATCTCGGCGTCCGCCGGGGGCACGATCTGGGAGCCGTCGCCGAGGTACACCTTGTAGCCGTTGTCCCGGGGCGGGTTGTGGCTGGCGGTGACCTCCACGCCGGCGACCGCGCCCAGGTGCCTTATGGCGAAGGCGAGGACGGGGGTGGGGAGGGGACGCGGGAGGAGGGCCGCGCGCAGGCCGGCGCCGGTCATGACGGCGGCGGTGTCCCGGGCGAAGTCGGCGGACTTGTGGCGGGCGTCGTAGCCGATGACGACGAGGCCGTCGTGCCGGCCCCTGGCCTTGAGGTACGCGGCGAGGCCGGCGGCGGCCCGGATGACGACCGAGCGGTTCATGCGCAGGGGGCCGGCGCCCAGTTCGCCGCGGAGGCCCGCGGTGCCGAACTGGAGGGTGCCGCTGAAGCGTGCGGTGAGCTCGGTGACGTCCTTGGTGTCGATGAGCCTGGCGAGTTCGGCACGGGTTTCCGGGTCGGGGTCCTCGGTCAGCCATGCGCTGGCCCGTGCGATGAGATCGTCGTGCACGTTCGGTCAACCTCTCGTTGTGGTTCGTTGGCGGGCGGGCGGGCGGGCGTGGTGTGCGGCGGGCGGTGTGTGGGTGCGGGGACGGGTTCGTCGCCCCCGCCGCCCCTACCCTGCCCGTCCCCGGGGCGCCGCCCCCGGACCCCCGACGGGGACCGCGTGCCCCGCATCCCTCGCGGGGCTCTGCCCCGGACCCCGCTGGGGCCGCGCGCCCCGGGCCCCCTCAGGCCCTTTGCCCACTCAGCCCCGACCCGGTCGGCCGGGCGGCGAGTCCGCACGCCGCCGCGCAGCCGACCGGGGCGGGTGGCGGCCGGCCGGCCCCTGCACGCCGCCTCGGGCGGTGTCGGGGTCCCTGCCGACTGCCCCGGGCCCTACCGGGGACCTCCCGCCACGGGGTGGGGGGTGCCGGGGCCTTGCGACCGGGGCAGGCGGTTCGGGACTTCCCGACCCGGGTGGGCGGTGCGGGACTTTCCGTGGGTGGTGCGGGGGCCTTGCGACCGGGGCAGGCGGTCCGGGACTTCCCGACCCGGGACTTCCCGACCCGGGTGGGCGGTGCCAGGAGCCGGTGCCGGACGGGGGACTACAGGCGGTTCAGGACCTGGGCCAGCAGGGATCCCATGCGGGTCGCGCTGTCGCGGCCCGCCTGGAGGACCTCCTCGTGGTTGAGGGGCTCGCCGGTCATGCCCGCGGCCAGGTTCGTCACCAGGGAGATGCCGAGGACCTCGGCGCCCGCCTCGCGTGCGGCGATGGCCTCCAGGACCGTCGACATGCCCACGAGGTCCGCGCCGATGACCCGGGCCATGCGGATCTCGGCCGGTGTCTCGTAGTGCGGGCCGGGGAACTGGGCGTAGACGCCCTCCTCCATCGTGGGGTCGACCTCCTTGCACAGGGCGCGCAGGCGGGGCGAGTAGAGGTCGGTGAGGTCGACGAAGTTGGCCCCGACGATGGGGCTGGTCGCCGTCAGGTTGATGTGGTCACTGATCAGGACCGGCTGGCCGGGGCGCATGCCCTCGCGCAGGCCGCCGCAGCCGTTGGTCAGGACGATCGTCTTGCAGCCGGCGGCGACGGCGGTGCGCACCCCGTGGGCCACGGCGGCCACGCCCCGGCCCTCGTAGTAGTGCGTGCGGCCCAGGAAGACCAGGGCGCGCTTGTCGCCGATGGTGTACGAGCGGATCTTGCCTCCGTGGCCCTCCACCGCCGGCGGCGGGAAACCGGGCAGCTCGGTGACCGGGAACTCGGCGTCGGGAGCGCCCAGGGCGTTCACGGCGGGTGCCCAGCCGGAGCCCATCACGAGGGCGACGTCGTGGGACTCGGCGCCGGTCAGTTCGCGCAGGCGCGCGGCGGCGGCGTCGGCGGCGGCGTGGGGGTCGCCCTGGATGTCGTCCGGAAGAAGAGATGCGTTCACGCGGACGAGGGTAGCCGGTCAGGGCCTACGCGCGTAGATGGCAGAGCTGACTGGAGGGGGATCGTTGTCTTGTCGTTTCCGGACGGCGCGTCGTCTCCGGACGGCGCGCCGATGCCGGACGGTGCGCCGCCTCCGCGTGGCGCGGTGGCCGGACGGCCGGCTTCCCGGCGCCGCCGCCGGTGAACGACACCGTGCGCACCAGGTCGTGGCCCTGCTCCCGCACGGCTCGGGTGGGCGGGAAGCGCGAGGCCCGCCAGTACGCCTCGGTGCGCGCGGCCGGCCTCGGGGCCCGGGCTCGACGTCGCCCAGCGGGTCGCCCGCGTCAGCAGGGGCGCTTGCGCAGTTCCATGACGTAGTCGTGCGGCGCGCCCGCGGACTCGGCGGCGTCGGCGACCTCGCCCAGGTAGCGGGCCGAGGGCAGACCGCCCTCGTACCCGTTGAGCACGTACGTCCAGGCCGCCTCCTGGCCCTCCAGGGTCTGGATGTGCACGCGGGTGCGGCGGTAGATGCCCATGCCCACGCCCTCCCAGCGGTCCATCGAGTCCTCGTCCGGGGGCGCGAGGTCGTACAGCGCGACGAAGACCTGGGCGCCGGGGTCCTCCACGATCGTCGCCAGGGCGCCCTCCCAGCCCATGTGCTCGCCGCCGAAGGTCAGCCGCCAGCCGCTCAGCCAGCCGGTCGAGCGCAGCGGCGAGTGCGGGGCGCGGCGGCTCATCAGCCGCGCGTCGAGGTTGCCGGCGTACCCGGCGTAGAGCGACATGCGTCGAGGGTACGGCAGCCGGGCGCCGGTGCCTCAGTGGTCCCGCGGGCACCCGTGGTGCCCCGGGCGGGGCCCCGGGGCGGTGGCACGGTGCGGCGTGCGGGACAATGGAGTACGTGACTCGGATCGTGATCATCGGTGGCGGACCCGGCGGATACGAGGCGGCCCTGGTGGCCGCCCAGCTCGGCGCGGAGGTGACCGTCGTCGACTGCGACGGTCTGGGCGGTGCGTCGGTCCTGACCGACTGCGTGCCGTCGAAGACTCTGATCGCCACGGCCGAGGTGATGACCACCTTCGACTCGTCGTACGAGGAACTGGGCATCATCGTCGCCGACGACACCCCGCCGATGGAGCAGGCCGCCCGGGTGGTGGGGGTCGACCTCGGCAAGGTGAACCGCCGGGTGAAGCGGCTGGCGCTGGCGCAGTCGCACGACATCACGGCGTCCGTGACGCGGGCCGGTGCCCGGGTGCTGCGCGGGCGCGGGCGGCTGGAGGGCATGCAGGCCCTCGACGGCTCCCGGAAGGTCGTGGTGCGGGCCGCAGACGGGAGCGAGGAGACGCTCACCGCGGACGCGGTGCTCGTCGCCACCGGCGGTCACCCCCGTGAGCTGCCCGACGCGCAGCCCGACGGCGAGCGGATCTTCAACTGGACCCAGGTGTACGACCTGACCGAGCTCCCCGAGGAGCTGATCGTGGTCGGGTCCGGTGTCACCGGAGCGGAGTTCGCCGGGGCCTACCAGGCGCTCGGGGCGAAGGTCACGCTGGTGTCGTCGCGGGACCGGGTGCTGCCGGGCGAGGACCCGGACGCGGCCGCCGTGCTGGAGGACGTCTTCCGGCGGCGCGGCATGAACGTCCTGGCGCGCTCCCGGGCCGAGTCCGCCAAGCGGGTCGGGGACCGGGTCGAGGTCACGCTGGCGGACGGGCGGGTCATCACCGGCTCGCACTGTCTGATGGCCGTCGGTGCCATCCCGAACAGCGCCGGGATGGGGCTGGAGGAGGCCGGGGTCAAGCTGCGCGAGTCGGGGCACATCTGGACCGACAAGGTGTCCCGCACCACGGCTCCCGGGGTGTACGCGGCCGGCGACGTGACCGGTGTCTTCGCGCTCGCCTCGGTGGCGGCCATGCAGGGACGCATCGCCATGTACCACTTCCTGGGCGACGCGGTCGCTCCGCTGAACCTGAAGACCGTCTCGTCCAACGTCTTCACCGACCCCGAGATCGCCACCGTCGGCTACAGCCAGTCCGACGTCGACGGCGGCAAGATCGACGCCCGGGTGGTGAAGCTGCCGCTGCTGCGCAACCCGCGGGCCAAGATGCAGGGCATCCGGGACGGCTTCGTCAAGATCTTCTGCCGTCCCGGTACCGGGATCGTGGTGGGCGGTGTCGTCGTGGCCCCGAAGGCCTCGGAACTGATCCACCCCATCTCGATCGCGGTCGACAACAATCTGACCGTCGAACAGATCGCGAACGCTTTCACCGTTTACCCCTCCCTTTCGGGCTCGATCGCCGAGGTGGCGCGACAGCTGCACACGCGCAAGACGGAGGACGGGGGCTGAACCCCTCCGGCGGATCGGCCCGCGGGAATCCGCGAGGTCCCGTCGGTGGCGGGCAGTCAGTGGAACCCGGTGTCCGGCGCCCCGCGCGCCGGACCGCGTCGGCGGTCGAAAGCGACCGAAAGCGATTCCCCGCTGGTCACGGCGAGTTGTCGAGCATGCGTGCGGCATAGGCGGGTGGAATGGGCTCTATACCACTTCCCGACCTACTGTGCGAACATCTTCTGTTATTCGGCGCAAACTGCTGAAACCAGACGGTCGTTGGGGTTACTGTCAGTTTCGTGTTCGCTGCAGAACGTCGCCAATTGATCCTCGAAATGGTGCGCGCTAACGGGGCCGTGTCGCTCCGTGAGCTCGCCCGCGTCGTCCAGACCTCCGAAGTGACCGTACGGCGGGACGTGCGCGCACTGGAGGCAGAAGGACTCCTCGACCGCCGGCATGGCGGTGCGGTATTGCCGGGCGGGTTTACGCGAGAGTCCGGCTTTCCGCAGAAATCCCATCTCGCGACCGCCGAGAAGACGGCCATCGCCGATCTCGCCGCGAGCTTCGTCGAAGAGGGCGAGGCCATCGTGGTCGGGGCGGGAACCACCACGCAGGAGCTGGCCCGCCGGCTCGCGCGGGTGCCCGGGCTGACCGTCGTCACCAACTCGCTGCTGGTGGCGCAGGCGTTGGCCCACGCCAACCGCGTGGAGGTCGTGATGACCGGCGGTACCCTGCGCGGCTCCAACTACGCCCTCGTCGGCAGCGGGGCCGAGCAGTCCCTGCAAGGGCTGCGGGTTTCCCGGGCCTTCCTGTCCGGGAGCGGGCTGACCGCGGAGCGCGGGCTGTCCACGTCCAACATGCTGTCGGCGTCCGTGGACCGGGCGCTGGTGCAGGCCGCGGCCGAGGTCGTCGTCCTCGCCGACCACACCAAGCTCGGCACCGACACCATGTTCCAGACCGTGCCGACCGATCTCATCACCCGTCTGGTGACGGACGAGCCGCCCGTGCACGACGACCGTGCCGCCACCGAGCTCCAGGCCCTCGCCGACCAGGGGGTGCAGATCGCCGTGGCCGGGGCGGAGAGCCCGGGGGGTGACCAGGTCCCGGCGCGCCGGCAACAGCGCCGGGACGTGCCCCTCCCGAACCCGCGCCGCGGCCAGGTCCCCGGCGGCGGACCGGGGCTGCGCGCCGCCACCGTCCACGGTGAACAGGCCCCGGGCGCGGAACGGGCCCGGGTCGCGGACCTCCGCCGACGCTGATCCGGAGGCCACCGCGCCTCGCGGGTCCGGCGGTGCGCCGGGGCTTCCCCGTTCCCTCCGTCGGGGATGCGGACGGGGATCGGCGGTGTCGACGCGCGGCCGGTGCCGGGGCTCACCCGGGAGTCGGACCCCACCCCGGCACCCGGCACCGAGGAGTTGTGGGGCCGGCGCTGACCGCCGTGATCACGCCGGTGCCGCCGACGCGGGCCGGCGCACCGGCTGTCGCCGGGCTCTCGCCGGGTTGGCGCCTCGCGGGGACGGGATCCTCGCCAGCCGTGCCGGAGGGCTCCCTTCACGGGCCCCAGATCCTCCCTGCCCCTCCCCAGGTCCACCCGCTGACGGTGAACGCGGTCCCGCGCTCTCCCTTCGCCGCTCGCCGCTCGCCGCCCGCGTCGTCGGCGCGGCCCCCGCTCGGCGTCGCCCTGCCGCGGTGGCGGACGGCACCGACGGGGACGGGGAGATCGCGGGGACGGGAAGAGCGAGGCGCCCGGCGGACTGGGGTTCAGTCCGCCGGGCGCCTCGGGATGCCGTACAGCGAAGCCTGCGCTACGGGAATGGCCCCGCGCTCAGTCCTTGATCTCGCAGATGGGGGCGCCGGAGGTGAGGGAGGCGCCGACGTCGGCGGTGAGGCCCTTGATGGTGCCGGCCTTGTGGGCGTTGAGAGGCTGCTCCATCTTCATCGCTTCGAGGACGACGATCAGGTCTCCTTCCTCGACCTGCTGGCCTTCCTCGACGGCGACCTTGACGATGGTGCCCTGCATGGGGGAGGCGAGGGTGTCGCCGGAGGCGGCCGGGCCGGACTTCTTGGCGGCGCGACGCTTGGGCTTGGCGCCGGCTGCGAGGCCGGTGCGGGCCAGGGACATGCCGAGCGAGACCGGGAGGGAGACCTCCAGGCGCTTGCCGCCGACCTCGACGACGACCGTCTCGCGGCCGGCTTCCTCGTCGGTGTCGGTGTCGGCGGGGGCGGCGAAGGGCTTGATGTCGTTGACGAACTCGGTCTCGATCCAGCGGGTGTGGACCGTGAACGGGTCGGTGGAGCCGGTGAGCTCGGGGGCGAAGGCGGGGTCGGTCACCACCGCGCGGTGGAAGGGGATGGCCGTGGCCATGCCCTCGACCTGGAACTCCTCCAGCGCCCGGGCGGCGCGCTGCAGGGCCTGCTGCCGGGTGGCGCCGGTGACGATGAGCTTGGCGAGTAGGGAGTCCCAGGCGGGGCCGATGACGCTGCCGCTCTCCACGCCGGCGTCCAGGCGCACGCCCGGCCCCGACGGCGGGGCGAACGTGGTCACCGTGCCGGGGGCGGGCAGGAAGCCGCGGCCGGGGTCCTCGCCGTTGATGCGGAACTCGAAGGAGTGGCCGCGCAGGGGCGGGTCGTCGTAGCCGAGGGCCTCGCCGTCGGCGATGCGGAACATCTCGCGGACCAGGTCGATGCCGGAGACTTCCTCGGTGACGGGGTGTTCGACCTGGAGGCGGGTGTTGACCTCCAGGAAGGAGATCGTGCCGTCCATGCCGACGAGGAACTCCACGGTGCCCGCGCCGACGTAGCCGGCCTCCTTCAGGATGGCCTTGGAGGAGGAGTACAGCTGGTCGACCTGTGCCTCGGACAGGAACGGGGCGGGGGCCTCCTCGACCAGCTTCTGGTGGCGGCGCTGCAAGGAGCAGTCGCGGGTGGAGACGACGACCACGTTGCCGTGGGTGTCGGCCAGGCACTGGGTCTCCACGTGGCGGGGCTTGTCGAGGTAGCGCTCGACGAAGCACTCGCCGCGGCCGAAGGCGGCGACGGCCTCGCGGACGGCCGAGTCGTACAGCTCGGGTACCTCTTCGAGGGTGCGGGCGACCTTCAGGCCGCGGCCGCCGCCGCCGAAGGCCGCCTTGATGGCGATGGGCAGGCCGTGCTCCTGGGCGAAGGCGACGACCTCCTCGGCACCGGAGACGGGGTCGGGGGTGCCGGCGACCAGGGGGGCGCCGGCGCGTTGGGCGATGTGGCGGGCGGCGACCTTGTCACCGAGGTCGCGGATGGCCTGCGGGGGCGGGCCGATCCAGATCAGGTCCGCGTCCAGCACCGCCTGGGCGAAGTCGGCGTTCTCGGAGAGAAAGCCGTAGCCGGGGTGGATGGCGTCGGCGCCGGACTCGCGGGCGGCGTTCAGCACCTTGTCGATGTCGAGGTAGCTGGTCGCGGGAGTGTCACCGCCCAGGGCGAACGCCTCATCCGCGGCGCGGACATGCAGAGCGTCCCGGTCCGGGTCCGCGTAGACGGCCACGCTCGCGATCCCGGCGTCCCGGCAGGCCCGGGCCACGCGGACAGCGATTTCGCCACGATTGGCGATGAGCACCTTGCGCACGATTGAGGCTCCCTCCTTGAAACAAGCCGAGTTTAGGGACTGCCGACACGACACTTCGACCCGTCCCCCGTGGTGAGCTTGCCCACACGGAGCGTGATACGAGGCTCGCTCGACCCGCGAAATCCCTTGTCGCACCTCGGTACGCAGGACTCCTCCCGGAAACCCTAGCCTCCATGTGTGGTCAAGGTCTCTGTAGTGGCGTGCCGCGGCCCACTGGGTTTCTTTGTGGAGTCCCTACGAATGGCCCAATGATTCTTTGCCCTGCGCCGAACTCTTGTCCCCGGGTTTACCGGTTAGTAGCGTTCCCGATGTCTCGAACGTACGTGAGGTCGCAGCAGCCTCGCTCGGACCGCAGTCGAAAGTGGGTGGACCGGTGGTCGTGCGCAGGCCGGTGGCGTGGGTCGTGGCGGTCGTGCTCTTCGTCGAGGCGTTCGGGGTCGCCGCGCTGAACTGGTTCCTCGGGGTCGTCGTCGACCGGCAGGACATGTCCCTGGCCGGTCTCGACCCGGGCATGATGTCCACGTCGTCGAAGATCGGCGGGATCCTCTTCGGCCTCTACTTCGGCTTCTGCGGGCTGGTCGCGCTCCTGGTCGCGCTGCGCGACCGCGCGCCCGTCGGCCTCGGCCGCATCCTGCTGATCAGCGCGGCCGTGGTGCACGGCCTGCTGGGCGCGTTCGCGTGGGGGCTGATGGGCTGGCCCGAGTTCCTGTTCATGGTGGTGGTGCTCGCCCTGATCGTGCTGCTGCTGATGACCTACGACCTCCCGGGCGCGCCCGCCGGCACGACGGCGCCGCCCGCCGACGCCACGCCGGGCGGCGCCAGCGGCTCCCCGGTCGCGCCCGCGCCGGCGGCGCCCGGCACACCCTGATCACGCCGCCTTGATCACACCGCCTGATCGCGGGGCCCGATCAGGGCACCGTGGTCACGGTTCCCGCGGCGTCCACAGCTCGGTGATCCCGACGCCCAGTTCGGCCAGCAGGCGGCGGACGAGGGGCAGGCTGATGCCGATCACGTTGCCGTGGTCGCCCTCGATGCCGTCGACGAACGGGGCCGAGCGGCCGTCCAGGGTGAACGCCCCGGCCACGTGGAGGGGTTCGCCGGAGGCGACGTACGCCGCGATCTCCGCGTCGGTCGGCTCGCCGAAGCGGACGACGGTGGAGGCGGTGGCGGACACCTGCCGTCCGCTGTCCGTGTCGTGGACGCAGTGGCCGGTCTGGAGCGTCCCGGCGCGTCCGCGCATGGCCTTCCAGCGGGCGGTGGCCTCCGCGGCGTCCGCGGGCTTGCCCAGCGCCTCGCCGTCCAGGTCGAGCACCGAGTCGCAGCCGATCACCAGGGCGCCCTTGACCTCGGGCTTCGCCGCCACGACGGAGGCCTTCGCCTCGGCCAGGGCGCGGGCCAGCTCGGCGGGGGTCGGCGCGGTGACGGCGTCCTCGTCGACGCCGCTCACGATCACCTCGGGGTCGAGTCCGGCCTGGCGCAGCAGGCCGAGCCGGGCGGGGGACTGGGAGGCGAGGACGAGTCGGCGGCGCGGCTGATCAGTCATACGGGCAGCGTATCGGCGGCCCGCCGGGCGGGTCTCACCTGACCCCGATCACGATCATCGCCAGCACCATGGCCAGCGCCATGAGAATCCCCAGCCGCCGCAGCATGGCCTGCGTGTCCCGCAGTTCCTGGGGCGGCTCGTTCTCGGGGTCGGACCACAGCATGCCTCCGAGCTTGCGGCGCTTTCCCGGCGGGCGCCTGAGTACCCGTACTCAACTTCCCGGGGTTCCGCGCCGCCCGCACAAACGGGTCTGCTGTTCCGTTACCCTAAAGGAACTTCAGTCCCGTTTGGAGAGGGCGTGCCATGTTCACCGCTGCCTGGACCGCGTCACCGCAGCTGCCCGCCGAGGGCTTCACCCCCAACTGGTCCCGGGAGGGCTTCTGGCGTCAGTCCGTGCGCCAGGTCGTCCGGCTGACGGCAGGGGGCGGGCGGCTCCGGGTGCGCCTGTCGAACGCGTACGGCACCTCCGCGGTCCGTGTCGCGGGGGCCACGCTCGGCCGCACGGCCACGGGCGCGGCCGTCGAGCCGGGGGCGCTGCGGCGGCTCACCTTCCAGGGGGCCGCGCACACGGAGATCCCGGCGCGCGGGCAGATCGTCAGTGACGCGGCCGAGCTCGCCGTGGCGGCGGGGGAGCGGGTGACGGTCACCCTGCACTTCGACGCGGCCACCGGGCCCGCGACCTTCCACGCGCAGGCCTTCACCGCGAGCTACCGGGGTGAAGGGGACCTGGTGGACCACGTCCGCGCGGAGGGGTTCGACGCGGTGACCGAGTCCTGGTACTTCCTGTCCGGCGTCGAGGTGGACGCCGGCCGCACGGACGGGATCGCCCTGTTCGGCGACTCCGTCACCGACGGGTTCGGCTCCACGCCGGGCACCGACCGCCGCTGGTCGGACGCGCTCGCCGCACGCACCGGGCGGCCCGTCCTCAACGCCGGGATCGGCGGGAACCTGCTGCTCAACGACTCAGCGTGGTACGGGGAGAAGGGCGTGCACCGCCTGCGGCGGGACGTGCTGGAGCAGGCGGGCGTGGACACGCTGGTCGTGCTGCACGGGCTGAACGACATCGGGTTCAGCGAGACGGACGCGCAGCCCACGTACAAGCCGGCGCCGGTGGTGGAGGCGGAGGAGGTCATCGCCGGACACCGGGAGCTGCTGCGCCAGGCGCGGCGACGGGCGCTCCGGGTGATCGGCTGCACGCTGCTGCCGTTCGGCGGCTCGGACCACTGGGGCGAGCACGCGGCCAAGGTGCGCCATCAGGTCGACGCGTGGACGCGGTGCGCCGGGGAGTACGACGCGGTCGTCGACCTCCACCGCGCCCTGGCCGGTCCGCAGGACCCGGACCGGCTGCGGGCGTCGTACGACTCCGGCGATCACCTGCACCCGAACGACGAGGGGTACCAGGTGATGGCCGAAGCGGTGGCCGGGCTCCTCTAGCCGGGCCAGTAGGTGCGGCTCCACGCCGCCGGGCCCGGCTGCGGCAGGCGGTGGGCCGCGATGCGGGACGGGTCCGCCCAGGCGTCCTTCTCGTCGGGCGCGCCGGGCGGCGCGGTCTGAGCCGCCGCGGCGCGGGCGCGGACCACCGCCAGGGCGGCGGCCAGCTCCTCCGGGGTCGGGTTGCCCCGTACGACCTTGATCGTCATGACGGCTCCTAGAGGGGGATGTTGCCGTGCTTCTTCGGGGGCAGGGATTCCCGCTTGTTGCGGAGTTGACGCAGGCCCCGCACCACGTGCCGGCGGGTGTCCGACGGCATGATCACGGAGTCGACGTAGCCGCGCTCGGCCGCGATGTACGGGTTGAGCAGGGCGTCCTCGTACTCCTGGATGACCCGCGCCCGGGTCGCCTCCAGGTTCCCGGCGGCCTCCGCCTCGGCGATCGTGCGCCGGTGCAGGATGTTGACCGCGCCCTGGGCGCCCATCACGGCGATCTGGGCGGTCGGCCAGGCGAGGTTCAGGTCGGCGCCCAGGTGCTTGGAACCCATGACGTCGTAGGCGCCGCCGAAGGCCTTGCGGGTGATGACGGTGATGAGCGGGACGGTGGCCTCGGCGTACGCGTAGATCAGCTTGGCGCCGCGGCGGATGATGCCGTCGTGCTCCTGGTCCACGCCCGGCAGGAAGCCGGGCACGTCCACGAACGTGAGCACCGGGATGTTGAACGCGTCGCAGGTGCGGACGAACCGGGCCGCCTTCTCGCTGGCCTTGATGTCGAGGCAGCCCGCGAACTGCATCGGCTGGTTGGCGACGATGCCCACGGGGTGGCCCTCGACCCGGCCGTACCCGGTGAGGATGTTCGGCGCGAACAGCGGCTGCGTCTCGAAGAACTCGGCGTCGTCCAGGACGTGCTCGATCACCGTGTGCATGTCGTACGGCTGGTTCGCGCTGTCCGGGACGATCGTGTCCAGCTCGCGGTCCTCGTCGGTGACGGTGAGGTCCGCCTCCTCCGGGAACGCCGGGGCCTCGGAGAGGTTGTTGGACGGCAGGTACGACAGCAGCTGCTTGATGTACTCGACGGCGTCCTTCTCGTCTCCGGCCATGTGGTGGGCCACGCCGGAGGTGGAGTTGTGGGTGCGGGCGCCGCCGAGCTCCTCCATCCCGACGTCCTCGCCGGTGACCGTCTTGATGACGTCCGGGCCGGTGATGAACATGTGCGAGGTCTGGTCGACCATCACCGTGAAGTCGGTGATGGCGGGGGAGTAGACCGCGCCGCCCGCGCACGGGCCGACGACCAGCGAGATCTGCGGGATCACGCCGGACGCGTGCGTGTTGCGGCGGAAGATCTCGCCGTACGCGCCGAGGGAGGCGACTCCCTCCTGGATACGGGCGCCGCCGGAGTCGTTGATGCCGATGACCGGACAGCCCGTCTTGAGGGCGAAGTCCATCACCTTGACGATCTTCTGGCCGTAGACCTCGCCCAGCGCTCCGCCGAAGACGGTGAAGTCCTGGGAGAAGACGGCGACCGGACGGCCGTCGACGGTGCCGTATCCGGTGACGACGCCGTCCCCGTAGGGGCGGTTGGAGTCCAGACCGAAATTGGTGGAGCGGTGCCGCGCGAACTCGTCGAGCTCGACGAACGACCCCTCGTCCAGCAGGAGGTCGATCCGTTCACGGGCCGTCAACTTGCCCTTGGCGTGCTGCTTCTCGACGGCGCGTGCGGAGCCGGCGTGCGTCGCTTCTTCGATACGGCGCTGGAGATCCGCGAGCTTGCCCGCGGTCGTGTGGATGTCGATCCCTGGGATCTCGTGACGCTCTTCCGGCTCGGACATCGGGATGGGCTCCCTGCCTGCTCAAAAGGGGGGACGGTTACTCATCCGTAGAGTAGTGGGGTGCCTATCGTTCGGCAGTGCGGCGTTTACCACACCTAGGGTGGCTTGCATGACGCCGCAAGATGCTTCAGACGCGAACGACAGCCGGTGGTCCGATCTGGACCGTCCGCCCCTCAACGGTGCCGCCCTGCGCCGGGCACTGATGCGGGAGGGCGGACTGTGGTCCGGACTCGACGTGGTGCAGCGCACCGGCTCCACCAACTCCGACCTGGTGGCCCTGGCGGCCGCGGGCAAGGCGGCCGAGGGCGCGGTCGTCGTCGCGGAGGAGCAGTCGGCCGGGCGGGGACGCCTGGACCGGCAGTGGACGGCGCCGGCGCGCTCCGGCCTGTTCTTCTCCGTACTGCTGCGCCCCAGCGAGGTCCCGGTGGCCCGCTGGGGGTGGCTGCCGCTGCTGACCGGGGTGGCGGTGGCCACGGGCCTGGCGCGGGCGGCCGGTGTGGACACGGCACTCAAGTGGCCCAACGACCTGCTGGTGACCGTGGACGGCGAGGAGCGCAAGACCGGCGGGATCCTGGCCGAGCGGGCCGGCGACGGCGGGGTGGTCGTCGGTGTCGGCATCAACGTCACCCTGCGGGCCGACGAGCTGCCGGTGCCGCAGGCGGGCTCACTGGCGCTCGCGGGGGCGGTGAGCACGGACCGGGATCCCCTGCTGCGCGGTGTGCTCCGTTCCCTGGAGCAGTGGTACGCGAAGTGGCGGGCGGCCGACGGGGATCCCGCCCTCAGCGGTTTGCAGGAGGCGTACGCGGCGGGCTGCGCGACGCTCGGGCGGACCGTGCGGGCGCAGCTGCCGGGAGACCGGTCCGTGGTCGGGGAGGCGGTGGCGATCGACGGGGACGGCAGGCTGGTGATCGCGACCGGGGAAGGCGTGCAGGAGCCGGTGGGGGCGGGGGACATCGTGCACCTCAGGCCGGCGTAGGCGGGTCGGCCCGCGTCGACGACCCTGCGGGTCGACGCACCCGGGGGCCCCGGGCCGACGCACCCGGATCCCCAGCCCTCGCCCGGCCGGCACCCGCCCGGTCAGGGCGGGAAGCGGAACCCGGCAGGACCGTCGCGGCCACTCGCGGAGTGAGCTGGCGCACACCTGCCGTAAAGTGAAGGCCGGTCGATACCTGACCGTGGCAGATCGGAAGGGCAGCAGGCGTGACCGTCGACGACACGGGCTCCGGCGCGGACGCGGACGGCCGGGTGGACCCTCCCTCCCACTCGAGCTCGTTCGAGCGGGAGGACCCCCATGCCGCCGACTCCGGCGAGGACCCGCTCGCCCTGCGCATCGAACAGCTGATCCTCGGCGCCGAGCGGCGCTACACCCCCTTCCAGGCGGCCCGCAGCGCCGGTGTCTCCGTGGAGCTGGCCACCCGCTTCTGGCGGGCGATGGGCTTCGCCGACATCGGGCAGGCCAGGGCGCTCACCGAGGCCGACGTGCTCGCGCTGCGCCGGCTCTCCGGTCTCGTCGAGGCGGGCCTGCTGAGCGAGGCGATGGCCGTGCAGGTGGCCCGGTCGACCGGGCAGACCACCGCGCGGCTGGCCGAGTGGCAGATCGACTCGTTCCTCGAGGGGCTGACCGAGCCCCCGGAACCCGGTATGACACGCACCGAGGTGACGTACCCGATCATCGAGCTGCTCCTGCCGGAACTGGAGGAGTTCCTCGTCTACGTCTGGCGCCGCCAGCTCGCCGCCTCGGCCGGCCGGGTCATCCAGACCGCCGACGACGAGGAGATGGTCGACCGGCGCCTGGCCGTCGGCTTCGCCGACCTCGTCGGGTTCACGCGGCTGACCCGGCGGATGGAGGAGGAGGAGCTCGGCGAACTGGTCGAGGCCTTCGAGACCACCGCCGCCGACCTGGTCGCCGCGCGCGGCGGACGGCTCGTCAAGACGCTCGGCGACGAGGTGCTGTACGCCGCCGACGACGCGGGCGTGGCCGCCGAGATCGCGCTGCGCCTGATCGAGACGATGGCGAACGACGAGACCATGCCCGAGCTGCGCGTCGGCATCGCCTTCGGCACGGTGACCACCCGAATGGGCGATGTCTTCGGTACGACGGTGAACCTCGCCTCCCGGCTGACGTCGATAGCTCCCCGGGACGCCGTCCTCGTCGACAGCGCCTTCGCCCAGGAGCTGATCCGCACCGGGGAGGCACCGGCCTCCGAGGCGGAGGCGGCCGAGGCCGCGGCCGCCGCGGAGAAGGAGGGCGAGGAACCGCCGACGTACCGCTTCGCGCTCCAGCCGATGTGGCAGCGGCCGGTGCGCGGGCTCGGCGTGGTCGAGCCATGGCTGCTCACCCGGCGCGGTACGGAGTCGTAGCGGGCCGGAGTCCGGGCTGGGGTGCCCGGCCCGGTGGTCCGTTCAGTCGCGTCGCAGCGGTGTGTCCAGGCACAGGCCGATGACCGGCACGCACAGGTCCGGCCGGTGGGTCGGGGCCGGTGGCTGGGGTGCCGGCGCGGTCGCGGGCCGGCTCGGTGCGGCGGGTTGCCCCGGGTGCGGGGCGGTGCGTTCCGGCGTCCGGGGCGCGGTGGTGGACGTCGGAGCGCCGGACGGGTCCGGGACGGCCGTGGCGCCGGGCGCGGGTCCCGGCGGTGCCGCGGTCGTGGACGGAGCCGGAGCCGCAGCGTGGGACGCGCCCGGCAGCGAGGCCGCGCCCGCACCGCCCAGCGGTGATGTCGCCGACGGGCTGACCTTCGCGACCGCCTCCGTGATCGCGGCGGCGCGGGTCGCCCGGCCGGTGTCCGGGCCGGTGGTGGGGGCGGTGTCCGGGGCGTCCGGACGGGGTCCGGCCTTCGCGGTGCCGAGACCGCCGACGCCGGGGTCGGACGTGAGCCGTACGAGACTCAGCACTCCCGCGGCCAGGGCGAGGCCTCCCGCGGTGAGCAGCAGCCTGTGGGGGCGGGGCCTGCGGTGACGGCCGCGCGGGGTCCGGAGCCGGGTTGCGGGGCCGGTGTCGTCGTACGGCTCGGGAGGGGGCGTCGCGGCCCGCGTGGTGGCTCTCCCCGGCTTCGCCGGCGTGTCCGTCGTCATCGCGATCCCTCCCCAGGCGCGCGCCCCCGTCATACGCGCGCGGCGCACGCACGGTATGTGCTGGCGTGGGCGACGCGGTGGGGGTTGGCAGGGATGTTCACTCGAACGGGGTGACGGGCGCGGACGCGGGAACCGGTGGCCGGGGCTTCGTCGACGTTGTTCCGCGTTCCGCGTGCGCCGGGACGCGCCGGGCACCATCGCCGCGCACGCGGCGAAGCCCAGGCCGGCCCGGGCGCCAGGACGTGGGTCGGGCCGTCCTCCTCACGCGCCCCTCGAAGGGGCCGTGCCCACCGGCACCCCGGCCTCCGCGTCCACCGCGCGGAACCGCGGCCCGCGCGCCCTTTCCCTTGGGGGGACCGGCTGCGATGATCGGAGCGATTGTTAACCGTCGTTAACGGATGGCCGGGAGGGTGTCATGAGCGAGGAGCGGTTCGGGGAGTTCGTGTCCGTGCGGCGGCACGAGCAGGGGTATGTCGCGGAGCTGGCCCTGGACCGGCCCAAGGCCATGAACGCCGTCTCGACCGAGATGGCCCGGTCCCTCGCGGCGGCCTGTGCCGCGCTGGGTGAGGACCGGGACGTCCGCGTGGTCGTGCTGACCTCGACCCATGAGCGGGCCTTCTGTGTGGGGGCCGACCTGAAGGAGCGCAACTCCCTGAGCGACGCCGAACTGGTGCGGCAGCGGCCGGTGGCCCGGGGCGCGTACACCGGGGTGCTGGACCTGCCGGTGCCGGCGATCGCGGCCGTGCACGGGTTCGCTCTCGGCGGCGGCTTCGAACTGGCCCTCGCCTGCGACCTGATCGTGGCGGACCGCACGGCCGTGCTGGGGCTGCCGGAGGTGTCGGTCGGGGTGATCCCGGGCGGCGGCGGTACGCAGCTGCTGCCGCGCCGGGTCGGGGCGGCCCGGGCGGCCGAGCTGATCTTCACGGCGCGGCGGGTGGAGGCCGCGGAGGCGCGGGAGCTGGGGCTGGTGGACGTGCTGGTGGAGACCGGCCGGGACCGGGCGGAGGCGCTGGCCGCGGCCGGCCGGATCGCGGCGAACTCCCCGGTGGGCCTGCGGGCGGCGAAGCGGGCGCTGCGGCTCGGGCACGGTCTGGATCTGCGGGCCGGGCTGGAGGTCGAGGACGCCGCGTGGCGGTCGGTGGCGTTCTCGGGGGACCGGGCGGAGGGCGTGGCGGCCTTCAACGAGAAGCGCAAGCCGCAGTGGCCGGGCGAGTGAGGGGATGCTGGGAGCAGGGGAGCAGGGAGCAGGGGAGTAAGGGGCGGGGGCCTCGGACCGGGCCGTCGCCGGAAACACCTGTTCGCCACATCAATGTCCCGTTTGCTGTGGAACCTCCCTAGCCTGGAGTGATGGGTGAGGACAGGCGGCTCGCGGCCGTGGTCGCTCTGGCGCAGGGCATGGCGGCGGCCCGCAGTTCGCGGGAGGTGTGGCGGGCTGCCGCCGGCGGGGCGTGCCGTGCGCTCGGCGGCAGCTTCGCGGCGCTGTCGGTGTGGGAGCGCGACCTCGGCCGGCTGCGGGTCCTGGTGAACGTCGGGGAGCGGGCCGAGGACGAGGAGGAGTTCCCGGAGGACGAGGCCTACCCGGTGCACCAGTTCGCCGAGATCACCGAGTTCCTGCACGAGCGGTGGGCCGGGGGCGGCGAGCCCGACGCCTGGGTGGAGACCGCGGAGGGACCGGCCGCCGGGCGCCGGCCCGGCTACGTCCACCAGCGCGTCGCCGCCCTGCGCAGGCGCAGGCGCGGCTGCTGCGTGGTCGCGCCGATCGTGCAGCACGGGCGGGCCTGGGGCGAGCTGTACGTCGCCCGCCCGGTCGGCGCTCCCGTCTTCGACCGCGGCGACGCCGACTTCGCCACCGTCCTGGCCTCCGTCGTGGCCGCCGGCATCGCCCAGACCGAGCGACTGGAGGAGGTGCGGCGACTGGCGTTCACCGACGCCCTCACCGGTCTCGCCAACCGCCGCGCCGTCGACTCCCGCCTGGACGCGGCCGTCGAGCGGCATCGCAGGGAAGGGGTCGTGGTCAGCCTCGTCGTCTGCGATCTCAACGGGCTCAAGCGCGTGAACGACACCCGCGGGCACGCCGTCGGCGACCGGCTCCTGGAACGCTTCGGGTCGGTCCTGTCCCTGTGCGGTGCCATGCTGCCCGGCACGCTCGCCGCCCGGCTGGGCGGGGACGAGTTCTGTCTGCTCGCGGTCGGGCCGCCCGCCGACAAGGTGGTCGAGACGGCCGGTGAACTCTGCCGCCGGGCCGCCGACCTGGAGCTGGGGGAGGGCGTCGCCTGCGGGGTGGCGTCCACCGAGGACCCCATCGGGCCGGTGGTCTCGGCCCGCCGGCTGTTCCGGCTCGCCGACGCGGCCCAGTACCGGGCCAAGGCCGAACGCTCCACCCGGCCCGTCGTCGCAGGCCGTGCGGGCCCCGACGACCCGGTCGTACGGCTGGCCGACGAGCCCTCCGCCGGGCCGACCGCCGGGCCGACCGCCGAGCGCCGCCGGTTCCGGGGACGGCAGTGAGGAACCCGACCGGGTGTGACGTACCGGTAAGGGGCGAACCCGCCCCCCACTGGTGACATCCTCGAATTCACTGCGTACGCTCCTGAATATGGATATGCACACTGTGGTGGTGGGGACAGGCGGGGTCACCGCGTCCGACGTTCTCGCCGTGGCGCGCGCGGGCGCCCGGGTCCAGCTCTCCGACGAGGCGGTCGCGGCCCTCGCCGCCGCTCGCACGATCGTGGACCAGCTCGCGGCCAAGCCCGACCCGGTCTACGGCGTGAGCACCGGCTTCGGCGCCCTGGCGACCCGGCACATCAGCCCGGAGCTGCGGGCCCAGCTCCAGCGCAACATCGTCCGCTCGCACGCGGCCGGCATGGGGCCGCGGGTCGAGCGCGAGGTCGTGCGCGCCCTGATGTTCCTGCGGCTGAAGACCCTCTGCTCCGGGCACACCGGCGTCCGCCCCGAGGTCGCGCGGACCATGGCCGACGTCCTGAACGCCGGCATCACCCCGGTCGTGCACGAGTACGGCTCCCTCGGCTGCTCCGGCGACCTGGCCCCGCTGTCCCACTGCGCCCTCACGCTCCTGGGGGAGGGCGACGCCGAGGGCCCGGACGGGACCGTACGCCCCGCCGGCGAGCTCCTCGCCGAGCACGGCATCGCCCCCGTCGAACTGCGCGAGAAGGAGGGCCTCGCGCTCCTCAACGGCACCGACGGCATGCTCGGCATGCTGGTCATGGCCCTGGCCGACCTGGACACGCTCTACACGTCCGCCGACATCACGGCCGCCCTGTCGCTGGAGGCCCTTCTCGGCACCGACAAGGTCCTCGCCCCGGAGCTGCACGCCATCCGCCCGCACCCGGGTCAGGCGGCGGCCGCCGCCAACATGCTGGCGGTGCTGGCGGGTTCGGAACTCACCGGGCACCACCAGGACGACGCGCCCCGCGTCCAGGACGCCTACTCCGTGCGCTGCGCCCCGCAGGTCGCCGGCGCCGGACGGGACACGCTCGCGCACGCCCGGCTGGTGGCCGAGCGGGAGCTCGCCTCGGCGGTCGACAACCCGGTCGTCCTGCCCGACGGCCGCGTGGAGTCCAACGGGAACTTCCACGGCGCGCCGGTGGCCTACGTCCTCGACTTCCTCGCCATCGCCGCCGCCGACCTGGCCTCCATCGCCGAACGCCGCACCGACCGGCTGCTCGACAAGAACCGCAGCCACGGGCTGCCGCCGTTCCTCGCCGACGACCCCGGCGTCGACTCGGGTCTGATGATCGCCCAGTACACGCAGGCAGCCCTGGTCAGCGAGATGAAGCGGCTCGCCGTACCGGCGTCCGCGGACTCGATCCCGTCCTCCGCGATGCAGGAGGACCACGTCTCCATGGGCTGGTCGGCCGCCCGCAAGCTGCGCACCGCCGTCGACAACCTCAGCCGGGTCATCGCCGTCGAGCTGTACGCCGCCACGCGCGCCGTCGAGCTGCGCGAAGGGCCGGCCCCGTCGCCGGCCTCCCGGGCGGTCGTCGAGGCCGTACGGAAGGCGGGGGTGCGCGGGCCCGGTCCGGACCGGTTCCTGTCGCCCGACCTGGCCGCGGCGGACGCGTTCGTCCGCGAGGGGCGGCTGGTCGCGGCGGCGGAGACGGTCACCGGGCCGCTGCGGTAGCCGTACCCGACGTCGAGGGGCCCGCGCCGGTGTGCGGCGGGGCCCCTCGACGCTCGGTGCGTCACTTGAGCCTGGCCGCCTGGGCGGTCACGATCTCGGCGGGCACGCTGAACTTCGTCTCCTTGCCGCCCAGGGCGGCGAGGCTGAGCGAGTAGTACGTGGCCACGGTGGAGCCGTGCCGCACGACCTGCGCGTGGACGGTCGCCTCGCCACCGCCGTCGACCGCGCCGTTCACCGCGAACGCCACCGACTCGCCGGTGGCCGCGGTGGACTTCTCCTCGGTGACCTTGGTGAACTTCTGGGTGTCCTGGCCCTTCGCCGAGACCGTGAACCCGCCCGCGCAGCCCTTGACCGCGTCGGTGACGGCCGTCATCGTCTTCGCGGCGCCGTCGCCCTCGTGGGAGGAGAGGGAGACGAAGGTGATGGTGGCGCCGAGGGCGTCCTCGAGCGCGCCCGCGGGGTCCTCGGTCTCGGCGGCTGTGATCTCCTCGGCCGCGGGGCTGGCCATCCGCTTGACGTACGCGCTCTCGTCACCCGGCGCGAACCCGGTGAGCACGTACGCGATCGGTTCGCACGCGGCGTCCTCCACCGTCACCTGGTCCTTGGACGCGGCGAACTCGTCCGTGCTGTCGGCGGAGTCGACGTCGTAGCCGTCGACGTCGGCCTTCGCGATGATCAGCTTCTCCAGCTCGGCGGTGCTGAGCGTCTTCGCGGCCGTCGTGGGCGAGGAGGAGGTGCCCGGGTCCTCCGCCGTGTCCGCGTCGTCGGAACCTCCGCCGCACCCGGTGACGAGGGCGAGTGACAGCACGCTCACGGTGGCCGTGGCGCCTATGCGCGCCCTCGATGATCTCTTCATGTGCGGACTATGGAGGTTTCGTCAAGAAAACGTCAAGTCCGTTTAGAAACCGAGGCGTTCGCGGCGAACCGAGTAGGCCACGAAGCCGGCGCCCAGGGTGAGGAACAGGGTTCCGCCGACGACGTACGGCGTGGTGTCGAAGCTGCCGGTGTCGGCGAGCCGGACGTCGTCCCCGGTCGTCGAGGAGGTCTCGGTCGTGGCCCGCGCCTGGGTGGTGACCTGGGACGTCGGGGCCGCCGAGGGCTGCGTTCTCACCGATTGGTCGTCTGTCGCGTTCGCGGACGGGACGAACCACAGGGCACCCAGCAGGGTCCCCGCGGCGGTGGCGGTCAGCAACGGACGGCGAGCGGATGACACGGAATATCGATCCCCTTGTGGTGCTGGCGAATTGGCCGTGTGGGGCGATGTTAGTGAAAGGCGCGGGTCACAGGAAAGTCACGGGAGCGATGCGCCGTACTCTCCGGGCATGAGCACTCCAGAGACATCACGTTTTGTACGCCTTCGCGTGGAACTCGTCCTAGAGGTCGAGGACGCGGGCGCCGTCACCGGGGCCGCGCTGGGGCGGATCGCGGACGACGCAGAGATGCCGGCCGAGGAGCGGAAGCACGCCGAGAGCGCTGTGACGGAAGACACCGCGGAGGCCCTCGCGTATCTCGTGGACCCGTTCGACCTGGTCAGGACGGTCCCGGGGGTGGAACTCGCGCAGGCCTCCTGGTCCAGCGAGCAGATCGAGTACGACCCCGATTCGCCGGACTGGGACCTCGACGAGGATGATGACGGCGAGGATGACGAAGAAGAGGCGGTCGGCTGAACCGGCTTGGGGAAAACAACTGACCCCGGGCGGCAACCGCCGCCCGGGGTTTCGTCGTCTCAGGGGGCGCACGGCCCGATATCCGCACCACCCGCCGCGGCGGACGTGGTGTGCCCCACACATCTGAGACATGTGGAACGGGACGAACCGGTCGTAGCGTTGAAGTTTCACTAACGGGGACTCTCAGGGTTCTGGGATTTTCGGCAACGATGGAGAAGCGTGTGATGACGGTCGGTAAGCGGCGCAGGGGCCTGACGGTCGCGTCCGCACTGCTCGGCGGTGTGCTGGTGCTCTCGGCGTGTTCCGGTGGCGGCGACGACGCCTCCGCGAACGACGGCGGCGACAGCTCACAGGCCAGGGTCGACGAGGCCGCGGCGAAGAAGACCTCCGAGGCCCAGATCAAGATCACACCCGCGGACGGCTCGGACAACGCCTCGATCAACAACTCGGCCGCCGTCACCGTGAGCAAGGGCACGCTCACCGAGGTGACGATGACGACCTCCGACGGCACCGAGGTCAGCGGCGAGATATCCGCGGACCGGACCAGCTGGAAGCCCACCGCCCAGCTGGAGCGGTCGACCAGTTACAAGCTGGCGGCGGAGGCCAAGGACTCCGAGGGCCGCATCGCCCACGAGAACGCCTCCTTCACCACGGTCTCCCCGGCCAACAGCTTCATCGGCACGTTCACGCCGGACGACGGCGCCACCGTCGGCGTCGGCATGCCGGTGTCGATCAACTTCGACAAGGCGATCACCAACAAGGCGGCGGTCCAGAAGGGCATCACCGTCTCCTCCACCAGCGGGCAGGAGGTGGTCTGCCACTGGTTCAACGCCAACCGCATGGACTGCCGGCCCGAGGACTACTGGCAGGAGAACTCCACCGTCACGCTGAAGCTCGCGCTCGACGGTGTCGAGGGCGCCTCCGGTGTCTACGGCGTCCAGCAGAAGACGGTCACCTTCAAGACCGGCCGCAACCAGGTCACGTACGTCGACGCGAAGACCAAGCAGATGAAGGTCACGCAGGACGGCAAGACGGTCAAGACCATCCCGATCTCCGCCGGTTCGCCCGACAACAAGACGTACGAGGGCCAGATGGTGATCTCCGAGAAGTTCAAGGAGACCCGGATGAACGGCGCGACGGTCGGCTTCACCGACGACGACGGCAAGGGCGAGTACGACATCAAGGACGTGCCGCACGCCATGCGTCTGACCACCTCCGGCACCTTCGTGCACGGCAACTACTGGGGCGCCGACTCCATCTTCGGCAGCGTCAACACCAGCCACGGCTGCGTGGGCCTGAACGACACCAAGGGCGCCGACGACCCGAACACCGAGGGCGCGTGGTTCTACAACAACTCGATCATCGGTGACGTCGTGGTCGTCCAGAACACCGGCGACAAGACGGTCTCGCCGGACAACGGCCTGAACGGCTGGAACATGGACTGGGCGCAGTGGAAGGCCGGTTCGGCGGTCTGACCGACCCTCGGTTCACAGCGTTGCGATGCCGCCCCCCAGGGGCGGCATCGGTGTTTCCGGGGCCGGCCACAGCCTTCTCGTCCTTCTCTTACGTCGGCCTTATCCCCTCATCACGCGCCGTACCTAGTGCCTGCCACGGCACTAGCTTGCGGCCATGTTCTTCACCTACCTGAGGCGCGAGCTGCGCCGCCGCAGAAGGAACCGAAGGTGCTGCTCGCCGACGAACCCACCGGAAACCTCTCCGAAAGGGCGACATCACGGTCAAGGAGAACGCCGTTCCGTAGCGGGTCCGTTCGCTCCCGGCGCGTTCCTGGTGGCCGAGGACCGGCGCTTACCCGACGATCGTGTAACAGACCCTTCCTGTCAGGCACCTGTCCCTTGAGGTGGCTGATCACCCCCCGGCATACTGCGTGCTCCGGGGGGTGTACGTCTTTGCGTGCGAGATTGCCCCCGCCCGGGTGAATCGGGGAATTCGCCCGGTCCTTCTGCAAGGGGGAAACTTGCGCAGACAAGTGAAAAGAGTGGGCGCGGCCACCGTCGCCACGGCCGCCGCCGTCGCCCTCGCCGCGGGCATGACCAGCCCCGCGTCGGCGAAGCCCGAGCAGCGCACGACCGGCGCTGCCCAGCTCACGTCCCACCACCGCATCACCCTCATCACGGGTGACCGCGTCTCCGTCGACTCCAAGGGCCAGGTCGTCGGCCTGGAGCGGGCGGAAGGACGCAAGCACATACCCGTCCAGATCCGCAAGGTCGACGGGCACACCCTGGTGATACCGGCCGACGCGGCCCGGCTGGTCGCCACCGGCAAGCTCGACCAGCGGCTCTTCGACATCACCGAGCTCAACAAGTCGGCGACCCGCGCCTCCCAGAAGAACGGCCTGAAGGTCATCGTCGGCTACAAGGGAGCCGCGGCCGCCACCAAGGCCGACGTCCGTGACGCGGGCACCCTGCGCCGGACCCTGACGTCCCTGAACGCGGACGCCGTACAGGCCCCGCACGCGGACGCGCCCGAACTGTGGGACGCGGTCACCAACGGCGACAAGACGGCCTCCGGCATCGCGCACGTCTGGCTCGACGGTGTCCGCAAGGCCACCCTCGACAAGTCCGTGGCGCAGATCGGCGCCCCCAAGGCGTGGGCCGCCGGCTACGACGGCAAGGGCATCAAGATCGCCGTCCTGGACACGGGTGTCGACGCCACCCACCCGGACCTGAAGAACCAGGTGATCGCGGCCAAGAACTTCACGGCGGCCGCCGACGCCACCGACAAGGTCGGCCACGGCACGCACGTCGCGTCCATCGCGGCGGGCACCGGGGCCAAGTCAGGCGGCAAGTACAAGGGTGTCGCACCCGGCGCCCAGGTCCTGAACGGCAAGGTCCTCGACGACACGGGCTCCGGTGACGACTCCGGCATCCTCGCCGGCATGGAGTGGGCGGCCGAGCAGGGCGCCCAGGTCGTCAACCTCAGCCTCGGCGGCACGGACACGCCCGAGGTGGACCCGCTGGAGGCGGCGGTCAACAAGCTGTCCGCCGACAAGGGCATCCTGTTCGCCATCGCGGCGGGCAACTCCGGTCCGGAGTCGGTCGGTTCGCCGGGCAGCGCGGACGCCGCGCTCACCGTCGGCGCCGTCGACGACAAGGACCTCCTCGCCTCCTTCTCCAGCACGGGCCCGCGGCTCGGCGACGGCGCCATCAAGCCGGACGTCACCGCGCCGGGCGTGGACATCACGGCCGCGTCCGCCAAGGGCAGCCAGATCGAGCAGGAGGTCGGCGAGAAGCCGGCCGGCTACCTGTCCATCTCCGGTACGTCGATGGCGACCCCGCACGTGGCCGGTGCCGCCGCGATCCTCAAGCAGCAGCACCCGGACTGGACGTACGCCGAACTCAAGGGCGCGCTGACCGCGTCCACGAAGGGCGGCAAGTACACCCCGTTCCAGCAGGGTTCGGGCCGCGTCCAGGTCGACAAGGCGATCAAGCAGACCGTGATCGCCGAGCCGGTGTCGGTGAGCTTCGGCACCCAGCAGTGGCCGCACACCGACGACAAGCCGGTCACCAAGGCGCTGACGTACCGCAACCTCGGTACGAAGGACGTCACGCTGACCCTGTCGGCGACCGCCACCAACCCCAAGGGCCAGGCGGCTCCCGCGGGCTTCTTCAAGCTCGCCGCGACCCAGGTGACCGTCCCCGCGGGCGGCAAGGCGTCCGTGGACGTCACCGTCAACACCAAGCTGGGCGGCACCCTCGACGGCGCGTACTCCGCGTACGTGACGGCCACCGGCGGCGGGCAGAGCGTCCGTACGGCCGCGGCGGTCAACCGTGAGGTGCAGTCCTACGACGTCACCGTCAAGCACATCGGCCGTGACGGGCAGCCGACGGACGGCCACAACACCGTCCTCCTCGGCTACTCGGGCCTGGGCAACGGCCGCCAGTACCAGGTGCCGACGACCGGCGCCGGCACCACCACGATGCGGGTGCCCCAGGGCACGTACCTGCTGGACGCCTGGATCGCGAAGGACTTCGTGAACCTGGAGGGCGGCCTCGACTGGCTGGTCCAGCCGAAGCTGAGCGTCACCAAGAACACCTCGGTGACGATCGACGCCCGCAAGGCCAAGGCGGCGAACATCACGGTGCCGGACGCGCAGGCCAAGGCGACCGCCGCGATGGTCAACTACTTCTACGAGCCGGCCGACATCGGCATCGGCTTCGGCCTCGAGTCCTTCGCCGACGTACGGCTGGCCCACCTGGGAGCGGAGGTCCCCACCGGCCTCTCGCAGACCTGGAACGGCCAGTGGACCAAGGGCGCGAACGCCGAGTACGACGTGGCCACCACCGCCAAGGTCAAGAAGATCCAGGGTGACAAGGTCCGTCACTTCAAGGCGAGCGAGCTCGCCGCGGTGAAGAACAACCTGGGTGCCGCCGCCCCCGGCAAGACCGGCGGGCTCGTCACCTGGGGCGTGTTCCCCGAGGAACTGGTGCTGGGCTTCCCGGTGGAGCAGAAGCTGCCGGGTGCGCGCACGCTGTACCTCTCGACGTCCGACAAGATCAAGTGGTCCTTGGACTTCGAGCAGTACGCCGGCAAGGACGCGGACGGCTTCCCGATCGTCGACGCGTACTACACGCTGGGTGCCCCGCAGACCTTCAAGGGCGGCCAGAAGTACACGAAGACCTTCAACACCGCGGTCTTCGGCCCGCATCTGAACGCCGAGTACGGCCTGGTCCGCGAGGGCAACGACATCTACGGCAGCCTGCCGCTGTTCGCCGACGGGGCCGGGCACGCCGGCTCGTCCGACTTCACGTCGGTCGCCACGTCGCTCTACCGCAACGGCGCCAAGGTCGGCACCAACGACGACCCGCTGTTCGGCGAGGACGTCTTCAAGGTCCCGGCCGGTGACGCCGAGTACAAGCTGACCACCTCGGTCAAGCGGAGCGTCAAGGTCGCCGCCGCCTCCACCCGGATCGACGCGAGCTGGACCTTCCGTTCGAAGAAGCCGACCGGCTCGGACCCGGTCAAGCTGCCGGCCTCCATGGTCCGCTTCAACGCCAAGACCGGTCTGGACTCCAAGGTCGAGGCGGGCAGGACGGTGTCGATCCCGGTCACCGTCGAGGGCGCGGCCAAGGGCTCCAACCTCAAGTCCCTCGCGGTCTACGTGTCGTACGACTACGGCCAGACCTGGAAGAAGACCGAGGTCAAGAGCGGCAAGATCACCGTGAAGAACCCGGCGAAGGGGAAGGCCATCTCCTTCCACGCCAAGATCGCCGACAAGAAGGGCAACAAGTCGACGATCTCGATCTACAACGCGTACTACGGGAAGTGAACCCGTACGACGCTGAGTAGGCCGTGAGCGACAGGCCCGCCGGAGGCACAGCCTCCGGCGGGCCTGTCGTGTTGTGTGGGCACATGACGACTCAGACGGTCGAGTACATCCGGTACCACATACCCGCCGCGCGGTCGGCGGAGTTCCTGTCCGCCTACACCCGCGCCGCCCTCCGGCTGGCGGCGGCACCCCAGTGCGTCGACTACGAACTCGCCCGCTGCGAGGAGGACTTCGAGCACTTCGTCCTGCGCATCAGGTGGACCTCGACCGAGGACCACCTGGAGGGGTTCCGCACCTCGGAACTGTTCGCCGACTTCCTCGCCGAGATCCGCCCCTACATCCCCAGCATCCAGGAGATGCGCCACTACAGGCCGACCGCGGTCCGCGGCACCGGCTCCGCCGTGCCGACCCTCTACGACTGGGCGGGCGGCGCGGAGGCGTTCGCCCGTCTGACGTCGGTCTTCTACGAGAAGGTCCTGCGGGACGAGGTGCTGGCGCCGGTCTTCGAGGACCTCGCCCCCGAGCACACCCAGCACGTGGCGCTGTGGCTCGCCGAGGTCTTCGGCGGCCCGCCCGGCTACTCCGAGACCCAGGGCGGCCACGGCCACATGGTGGCCAAGCACATGGGCCGGGGCATCACCGAGCCGCAGCGGCGCCGCTGGGTGAACCTGATCCAGGACGCGGCCGACGAGGCGGGCCTGCCCACGGACGCCGAGTTCCGCTCGGCCTTCCTCGCCTACGTGGAGTGGGGCACCCGCCTGGCCGTCCACTTCTCCGGCCCGGACGCGAAGCCGCCGGCGGAACAGCCGGTACCCCGGTGGAACTGGGGAGCGGCGCCGCCGTACCAGGGCTGAGCCGGGAGCGCGCCGGGGTGGCGGGGCGCCCGGACCGGGCGCCCCTCACCACCGGTGGGCCGGTGCCCTCAGGCCGACGGTGCCGACGTGCCCGCCCGGGTCGCGTCCGCCCCCCAGCTGGCCAGCAGCCGCAGCGCCTGCGCCGACGGCGACCCCGGCTCGGCGTGGTACGTCACCAGGGTCTGGTCCTGGTCGCCGACCGCACCGAACGACTCGAAGTTGAGGTCGAGGTCGCCGACGAGCGAGTGCCGCAGCCGCTTGACCCCGTGGTTCTTCTCCTTGACGTCATGGGTGGCCCACAGCCGCCTGAACTCCTCGCTCTTCACGGACAGCTCGCCCACCAGGGCGGACAGCCGCGGGTCGTCCGGATGGCAGCCGGCGTCCATGCGCAGCGCGCAGACGATGTCGATCGCCTTCTGCTCCCAGTCCACGAACAGATCGCGGTACGCGGGCCGCAGGAACACCATCCGCGCCCAGTTGCGTTCCTGCGCCGGCAGCTCCGCCCAGTCGCCGAAGACCGCCGCGGCCATCCGGTTCCAGGCCAGGATGTCCGAGCGCCGCCCCACGACGTACGCCGGAAAGCCGTCCATCGAGTCCAGCAGCGTACGCAGGGCACCCCGCACCTGCTGGGTGCGGGCGGCCGGCTTCTTCTTGTGCTGCTTCGGCTTCGCCAGATGCGTCAGGTGCGCGTGCTCGGCGTCGGTCAGCCGCAGCGCGCGGGCGATCGAGTCGAGGACCTCCGCGGACACGTTCCGCCCGTTGCCCTGCTCCAGGCGTGTGTAGTACGCCACGGACACCCCGGCCAGCTGCGCCAGCTCCTCCCGGCGCAGCCCCGGAACGCGGCGGTGCCGGCCGAAGTCCGGCAGCCCCACGTCCTCCGGCTTCAGCCGGGCCCGCCGGGTGCGCAGGAACTCGCTCAGCTCGGCCCGCCGGTCCAGGGCCCCGCCGACGGGCTCCGGTGACGCCGATTCGGGGTGTTCGTCCATGCCTCAAGTATTCACGGTCGTACGCCCACCATCCTGACCCCGCCAGTAGTAGGCACGGCAAACGTACGCAAAGCCGTGGCCTGGGTGAAAGTTCACTCATGGGGCAGGCTGGACCTGTGCCCGGCCGGAAGGCAGCCGGGCACGCAACCCCCGCTAGGAGAACTTCGGCATGACCACTGTTGCTGCGTACGCCGCACCCGCCGCCAAGGCTCCGCTGGAGCGCACCACCATCGAGCGCCGCGCGGTCCGCGAGTTCGATGTGCTGATCGACATCAAGTTCGCGGGCATCTGCCACTCGGACATCCACCAGGCACAGGAGGGCTGGGGCGAGGCGATCTTCCCGATGGTCCCCGGCCACGAGATCGCCGGTGTCGTCTCCGAGGTCGGCCCCGGTGTCACCAAGTTCCAGGTCGGCGACCGCGTGGGCGTCGGCTGCATGGTCGACTCCTGCCGCGAGTGCGAGAACTGCCGGGCCGGCCGGGAGCAGTACTGCGTCCAGGGCAACGTGCCCACGTACAACGGCATCGGCAGGGACGGAGAGCCGACCTACGGCGGCTACTCGGAGAAGGTCGTCGTCGACGAGAACTACGTCGTCCGCGTCCCCGACGGCCTGTCCCTCGACGTCGCCGCGCCCCTGCTGTGCGCCGGCATCACCCTGTACTCCCCGCTGAAGCGCTGGAGCGCCGGCCCCGGCAAGAAGGTCGCGATCGTCGGCATGGGCGGCCTCGGCCACATGGGCGTGAAGATCGCCCACGCGCTCGGCGCCGAGGTGACCGTGCTGTCGCAGTCGCTGCGCAAGAAGGACGACGGCCTGAAGCTGGGCGCCGACCACTACTACGCCACCAGCGACGAGAACACCTTCAAGGAGCTGGCCGGCACGTTCGACGTGGTCGTCTCGACGGTGTCGGCCCCGCTGGACTTCAACAGCTACCTCGCGCTGCTGAAGACGGAGGGCGCCCTGGTGAACGTGGGCGCCCCCGAGGAGCCGATCTCCCTCAACCTCTTCTCGGTGATAGGCGGCGGCAAGACCCTCGCCGGTTCCATGATCGGCGGCATCGCGGAGACCCAGGAGATGCTGGACTTCTGCGCCGAGCACCACCTCGGCGCGGAGATCGAGCTGATCGCCGCGTCCGAGATCAACGAGGCGTACGAGCGGGTGCAGAACAGCGATGTGCGCTACCGGTTCGTGATCGACACGGCGACGATCTGACCGACCTGGTCGTATCGGCGAAGGGCCCCGGGTGTTCCGGGGCCCTTCGCCGTTCCGGGGCGTTTCACCGAGCCGCTGTTCGGGGCCGGTCACCGTGTCACCGCCCCGGCCCGTCATCCCCGCAGGTGGGCGAGGAGTTCCTCCGCGAGGGGATACGGGCGTTCCCGCGGCAGCAGCCGGGCTGCGGAGTCCAGGTCACCACCGCCGACGAGGGCACGGATCTCGTGGGCGAGCGGGGTCACGTCGCGGATGGCGACCGTCCATTCGTCCGCGTAGCGCCGTACGGCCTCGCCGGAGAGCCCGAGTTGCAGGGACCGGTACGGAAGGGCCCGCAGGCGCAGGTCCCGCTCGGGGTCCCACTGCACGCGAGCCGGCGCCCGCTTCACCTGACGCTGCCAGGCGGCCCGGTCGGGGTGCAGCCCGCGGACATAGCTCGAAAGACACGCGTGGCGCAGCGCCCACTCGAACCCGTCACGGCTGATGTCGACGGCGAGCACGGTCTCCTGCCCCTCCTTCGCCCCCCAGCCGCAGCGGTACATCATCCACAGGAACGAGGGCTTGATCCACGTCATCCTGTCCCGCTTCCAGGCGACGGGGAAACGGCCCTCGCGGACAGCGGCCAGGCCGATGCGCGGCGGATAGGCCTGGTAGACGGTGATCGTGGACTCCGCGTGGGCCGCGCGGATCTCGCGTTCGGGTTGTTCCATGGCGTACAGCGTGGGGCCGGCCACCTCGGCCGGCCACTGATTATCGACCGCCCGTCACGGGGGCGCGCGCCGCCCACGCCGCTCGCTGGGGCCGGTGACCGGCGACCGCGGGGGCCGGCCGGACGGGCGGGCGCGGAATCGGCTGGGGCCCTCACGCGTTGAGGAGCGTGGAAGGGTATGCCGGTGGTGTGCGAGCCGAGTAGCCCGAGTGAGCGAGCTGACAGATGGGGAGGGCCGCAATGGCCGCGCAGACACAGAGGGCCGTGCTGGCGGGCGGATGCTTCTGGGGGATGGAGGAGCTGATCCGCCGGCTTCCGGGCGTGACGGCGACCCGGGTGGGATACACCGGGGGTGACGTGCCGAACGCGACGTACCGCGACCACGGCACGCACGCGGAGGCCATCGAGATCCTCTTCGACCCCGAGCGGACCGACTACCGCGCGCTCCTGGAGTTCTTCTTCCAGATCCACGACCCGAGCACGAAGAACCGCCAGGGCAACGACATCGGCCTCAGCTACCGCTCGGCGATCTACTACGTGGACGACGAGCAGAAGCGGATCGCCGAGGACACGATCGCGGACGTGGACGCCTCCGGCCTGTGGCCGGGCAAGGTCGTCACCGAGGTCGAGCCGGTCGGCCCCTTCTGGGAGGCCGAGCCCGAGCACCAGGACTACCTACAGCGCTATCCGAACGGCTACACCTGCCACTTCCCGCGCCCGGGATGGCGGCTGCCCGCCCGCGCCGAGGGCTGACGGCGCGCTGACCGCGAGGCGGCCCGGCGGGAGGCAGACAGGACTGCCCGGCACGGGGCGCCGCGCCGGCCGCGCTGGGCGCAGGGGACCGGGGACTTCGCCCCGGGCCCCCGGCGGGAGGTCGCGGGAGATCCGTCACCGCGCCTCGCGCAGCCGGCGCAGGTAGGTCGCGGTGAGCGCGACGGCACGCTCTCCGTCGTGCGACAGCTCCACCAGGGCACGGGAGGCCGTGCTCCCCGGGATGTCCGCCAGCGCCTGGGTCAGTCGTACGCGTGCGGGTGCCTCGGTGGTGTGGTGGGCGAGGTGGCCGACGAGACCGGTGGCGATGCGGTCCGCCGTCGCGGTGTCGCCCGCCAGCATGCTCAGCGCATCGGCCGCGTCGGTGTCGTTCCGTCCCGCCACGATCATGTCGATGAGTACCGGGACCACATCGGCCACTCCACGCGTCCCGAGCGCCAGCGCCGCCTGGCCGCGGACCACGACATCCGGATGCGCGAGGGCCTCCCGGAGCCGGGCGGTGGCCTCGTCGCCGGGCATCTCGGCGAGGGACCGGACGGCGCGCTCCCGCGTCGCGGCCACCGGTGAGCCGAGGCCCTGCGCCAGCAGTGCCGTGCCGCCGTCGCCCGATCGGGCCAGCGCCCACCGAAGGGCTCCGGCGACGTTCGGGTCCGACTCCCTCAGCACCGCCTCGACCAGGGCCTCCACCGGCACCGGAACCTCGTCGACCGAGGAGAGGGCCGCGCGCTGGCGCGCGGCAGCGCTCTTGGACCCGAGCGCCTGGAGGAAGGCGACGGCCTGGAGGACGTCCTCCCAGCCGGCGGGTTCCGCGGCGTCGATCCGGCGGAGCCGGGTGAGCAGCTCGGTCTCGGCCGCGATGCGTTCGCGGGTCTGACGGATGAGGTCGTCCACGAGCACCGAGGGCGTGAAGCCGGGATCGTCGAGCGCGCGTCCGATCTCCCGCAGCGACAGTCCCAGCGACCTCAGGCTCTCGATGTGGAAGATCCGCCGGATGTCCTCGCCGGAGTACTCCCGGTAGCCGGAGCCCGTACGCCCTGAGGGGCGCAGCAGGCCCAGCGACTCGTAGTGCCTGAGCATGCGGGCACTGACCCCGGACCGCCGCGCCACCTCACCGATCAACACGGTCTATCGTCCCTCCTGGCCGGACCCGCCGAGGGCGACAACGCGCTTCGCCTCCTCGACCGCGAACTCGAATCCGGCGTCCGGGTCGCGCAGCAGCCCTTCCGTGGCGAGCGCGTGCGTGCGCACACGCCGGTCAGGGGCCGTCGCCGCGGCACGCAGAGCCGGCAGTACGACCTCGCCCAGCGCGACCAGGGCCCGGCTGAGGCTCAGCCGCGTCTCCCGCTCACCGCGCCCGAGCTGCGTCGCCAGCACCGCGGCCAGCCCGGACTCCTCACCCTCCGGCACGAGCACGACCGCGGTCCGCCAGGCGCTGCGGGCCACCTCGTCGTCGGCGTCGCACAGGAGCGCCCGGGTGATGGCCGGCCACGCCCGCCGGTCCCCGATCTTGGACAGCGTGTGCAGCGCCTGACTCCGTGCCTGCGCGCGCTCCGAGCGGACTTCGCGGAGCAGCCCGGGGAGCGTCACGGCCACCGGGTGGCGGGTGAGCGCCCACGTCAGCATGTCGCGGACGAAGAACTCGGGCTCGAGCGCGCACCGCTCGACGAGCGTGTCGACGAACCGCGGATCCGGTGTCGTGCCGACCGCCAGAGCCGCCCGCAGCCGCACGGACGCACGGCCGTCCTCCAGACCCCGGAGCACTCGTGCCACCTCCGCGTCCTGTCCCGTCATGGTCACCGAGACCACCTCCTCGGCCACCAGTGAAGGCCTTGTCACCGTGTCAAGGTCAACGGACCGCCAGGGGACCCGGCACCTTCCCCGGCCTTCAGGGGCCGCCCGGGGGACGACGTGGACCGGCTCGCCGGCCACGGCCCGGTCAGCCCGGCACCCCCTCGCCCGTGTTCGCCAGGCTCAGGTCGCGCATCCGGCAGAACTCGCCCGCCGGGTCGCCCCGGTAGCGCCACGGGAGAGCGCCTACGTACCCGTCCACCAGGCGGAACTGCTCCACGGCCGCCTCGTCCCGGTCCTGGAGACACAGGTAGTACGCCAGCAGGTGGCGGACCTCCGGCAGGCGCGGGTGGGCCGGGTCGGCGGCGGCCACGTCGGTGAGGGCCGCGTCGACCAGGGCCCGCATCTCGGGCGTACGGTCGCCGTCCGCCGCGTCGGAATCGTCGTGCTCGAAGTGCGCGATCAGGGGGAACGCCGTCATCAGGCTGCCCGGCGGGGCGTCCTCGGCGGCACGCGCCGCGAACGCGCGGGCCAGCTCCTCGGAGCCGCGCCACTTGGCGCACCAGTACTGGAGGGCGGAGAAGTGCGCCTCGTAGTGGTGCGGAGCGCGCTGGGAGATCTCCTTCCACAGCCGGTCCATCTCGGAGTGCGGGGAGCCGAGGCCCAGCCCTGTCCAGATCTCGCCGATGTACGGGGTCGGGTCGCCGTCCGGGGCCAGCGCCGCCGCGCGTACGTGCTCCTCGCGGGAGCGGGCCAGCATCCGGTGGAAGCCCTCGAACTGCTCGGAGGTGGTGTACTTGGCCCGCTTGCCGCCGCGGATGTCCCACGCCAGGCGCACCGTGCTGCGGGCCCGCAGCAGCGCGGCGCCGGGGTCGTCGCGGCGGGCGGTCTCCCAGGCCAGCAGCCAGGTGTCGTCCTCGGCGGCGAGGGAGGCGAGCCGTTCGACGTGGAACGCGCGGTACTCCCAGTCGCGCTCCGTCGCCGTCACGTCGAGCAGGGCCGCGGCCGGCTGCCAGTCGCCGGACTTGGCCGCGTCGATCGCCGCGGTGAGCACGGCCGGGACCGGCGCCGCGGACTTCGTGTTCTGCCGCTCGGGCGGCAGCAGACCGAGGGCGGCGGCCGCGGCGGGCAGCTCGTACTCCCCGTCCTCGTCACCGCCTCCGCGCCAGCCCTCGACCGCGCCCTGGACGATGGCCTTGAGGAAGTACAGGCCGAGGGCGAGCAGGGGGAGCCCGATGAGGGCCAGGACGACCCAGAGGATGATCACGTCAGACCTCGGTGCTTCGCTCGTGGTGGGTGAGCAGCGCCCGCAGCGGGGCGGTGTCGGGGATGTCGGCGACCGCGGAGCCGACCGCGGCGTCCAGGTCGGCGTCGCCGCCGTCGGCGGCGGGCGGCAGATGCGGGATCGCGGAGCGCTCCCAGGAGAACTCCCAGCGCACCAGGGAGCGGGCACTGAGCTCGGCCAGGGCCATGGTGGTCAGGGACGCGTGCAGGGTGGGCCGCACGAACTCGCGGAAGGCGCGGCCGTTAGCGGCGGCCGCCTGGTCCGACAGGGGCAGCCGTCTCGCCAGCTGCCACAGCTGCCCGTCCTCGATCACCGCGAGCAGCGCGGGCAGGGTCGGCTGCCGCTCGGTGTACGCGACGAACGCCCGGTGCAGGGGCGTACCGCTGGAGGCGAGCGACTCCGCCATCGTGCGGTCGAGCAGTTCCTGCCAGTCGCGGACGCGCCCGAAGCGGCGCACCTCGTCCGCCAGGACCGCGTCCTCCAGGGCCGCCAGGGTCCGCTCGGGGTCGGACAGGAGGTCGAGGGCCGCGCCCAGGGCCTCGTCAGCGCGCCCGTCGTCGGGCAGCTCCTCGATACGGCGGACCCGGTCGGCGATGGGCGGGTGCGAGTCGTACGGCGAGAGGGCCTCGGTGGGCAACTCCGTGCGCAGACCGGCCAGTTCGAGGCGGCGGGCGCTCAGCATCCGGCCGAAGCCGCCGAACACCTCGCCGCGTGGCGGCAGCAGACCCGTGTCCGAGCCCAGGGTGGCGTAGCCGCTCATGTAGAACCCGAACGCCGCGTCCAGCACGGGGATCTCGCGCAGCGCCGACGCGGTGGCGTCCCGGCCGCTGATCCGGGCGGCCGCGGCGTCGGCGGCGTACTCCTGGCGCCGGGAGACGGCGAGCGTGGCGCGGAAGTACAGCTTGGCGTACGCGATGTAGATCTTCGCCATCATGCGGTACGTGACGCCCGCGTGACCGGTGCCGACCTCCTTGGCCCGCTTGCCCTTCGCCTGGGCCTTGGCGTTCTTCTTCTCCTGCCGGGCCCGCTCGCGCGCCGCCGTCCTGTCGGCCCGCTGCTCGAAGTGCGTGATGGTGCGCAGCACCTGGGCACGGCCGCGCACGGTGAGGGCGGCCAGCCGGGTGTCGGCGTTCGAGTAGTGGCCCAGTTCATGGGCGAGGACCGCCCGCAGCTGCGCCTCGGACAGGCCCTGGAGCAGGGGTACGCCGAGGTGGAGGTGACGGGGCCCGGGCAGCAGGCCGAGCAGGCGGGTGTCCTCGGCCACGGCGGCGTTCACGTCGGCCGTCAGGACGATCCGGGACGGGGCGCGGGTGCCGACCTCGTCGGCCATCTCCCGTACGGTGCGCCACAGTCCGGGCTCGTCGGTCTCCGTGACGGGCAGGCCCGCCGCTTCCTCCTCCCGCGGTGTGCGCAGCATGAACAGGCCGCGCACCAGCGGGATCGCCAGCAGTACGGAGACCACGTACAGCTTCACGGCGACACTGGCCGGCGCGTACCGGTACAGCAGCAGGTCGGTGCCGACGAGTGCCGTCAGCAGGAACACGCCGAGCAGATAGAAGCCGGCGAGCAGCACGAGAGCGCGCACAGCGCGCAGAGTCGCGCCCATTGGGCAGAGTCCCCCCACGGGAAAGTCACAGGAACGGAAAGCGCTCACACGGTCGTACGGCGGGGCCGCGACCGGTGGATGTGGGGGGAAGCGGAGTATCGCTCACCGGCGGCGGGCGTGGCAAGACGTGATCATGAAGGGCGATGGCCCGGGCCGGCTCAGTGGGGCAGGGTCGCCGGGCTGCCGCCGTTCGCCTCGTAGCCCGCGACCGCCAGGGCGCGGTAGACGGTGAACTCCGCGGCGGGGTCGGCGGACAGGGTCCAGGGCAGGGCGCCGACATGGCCGTCGATGTGGATGAGCTGGCTCATGGCCTCCGCCCAGCGCTCGGAGCGGACCAGGAAGAAGACCAGCAGGTGGCGGACGTGCGCCAGCATCGGGTCGTCGGGACGGGAGGAGTGCACGGCGTGCAGTGCGCCGTGGATCGCCCTCGTGACGACCTCGCTCTGGTAGAAACCGCTGACCAGGTTCACCTCGGGCAGGTGCTCGAAGACCGCGAAGAGGGGTATGGCGGCCAGCAGCGAGCCCCGGGGAGCACGGGCGGCGGCGGCTTCGGCGAAGCTGTACGCGAGTTCCCGCGAGCCGTGCCACTTCTCGCACCAGTAGTGGAGCGCGGCCAGGTGCGCCCCCATGTGGTCCGGCGCCCGGTCCAGGATCTTCAGCCAGAGCTGCTCGAACTCGGCCCGGGGATAGGCCAGTCCACGCGCCACCGAGAGCTCGATGATGTACGGGATCGGGTCTCCGGGGGCCAGCAGCGCCGCGTCGCCGCACGCCGCCCGGGCCTCCTCCATGATGATCCGGAACTCGTCCGTGCCGGGTGCCGACGTCCGCCATGCCTGCTGGACCAGGAACTCCGCGTGCACCGCCGCGCCGCCCGCGTCCTTGGGCGCCTCCGTCCGCCACACCCGCAGCCACTGGCCGCCCGGTGTCTCGCTGACCCCGCCGGGCCGCTGCCGCAGCTCCAGCGACGCGGCGCCCGCGAAGGCCTGCACGCGCTGCCAGCGCAGCTCGCCCTCCTGCTCGGTGCCGGCCAGGAGCTGAGCGGCGCCGCGGTAGTCCTGGGTGCGCTGCACCAGGTCCAGGACGTCCAGCAGGTCCTGGTCGGGGCCGGGCATGCGGATGTCCAGCTCCTCCTGCTGCGCGAACCCGTAGTTCGCGGGGTCCGCGGCGTCCGGATGGCCCGGATGGACCTGCTCGATCATGCCGCGCCGGCGCCGCAGGAAGGGGAGCAGCACGAAGCCGAGCATGACCAGCGCCATGAGGACCCAGAGAATTTCCATGTCTCAAGGGTTCCAGACGCCGCCGACAATTGGCCAACCCGGTCGGCGGCCTGTGGAAAACTTTCGCCGACCCGCCCGCACGGCCGTCCGCCGACCCGCCCGCACGGCCGTGCGTGGCCTGCTCGCATGGCCGTCCGCCGACCCGCCGCAGGGCCGTGCGTCGGCCTGTCGGCACACCCTCCGCCGCCCTGCCCCCGCAGCCTCCGCCGCTCTGCCCCCGCAGCCTCCCCCCGCCCCGCCCCCGCAGCCTCCGCCGCCCCGTCGCCGCGCTTTCCGTCGGCCCGTCGCCGCAGGCCAACGCCGGGCTTCCGCACGGGCACGCCGCCTCTCCCGCCCCCCTTGGCGGCCCCGTCGCCCACCGCCCGCATTGCCGCCCCCGACCCGCCGTCCGGCATTCGCCCCGCCGGCGCATTACCCTCGGTGCGCATGAGCGACAGGCACACCAGTCAGCACTTCGAGACCCTGGCGATCCACGCGGGCAACACCGCGGATCCCCTCACCGGCGCGGTCGTCCCGCCCATCTACCAGGTCTCGACCTACAAGCAGGACGGCGTCGGAGGCCTGCGCGGCGGCTACGAGTACAGCCGCAGCGCCAACCCGACACGCACCGCACTGGAGGAGAACCTCGCCGCCCTGGAGGGCGGGCGCCGAGGCCTCGCGTTCGCGTCCGGCCTGGCGGCCGAGGACTGCCTGCTGCGTACGCTGCTCAGCCCCGGCGACCACGTGGTCATCCCGAACGACGCGTACGGCGGCACGTTCCGCCTGTTCGCCAAGGTCGTCTCCCGGTGGGGTGTGGAGTGGTCGGTCGCCGACAGCGCCGATCCCGCGGCCGTCCGGGCCGCCATCACCCCGAAGACCAAGGCCGTGTGGGTGGAGACCCCCTCCAACCCGCTGCTCGGGATCACCGACATCGCCGCCGTCGCCCAGGTCGCCCATGACGTGGGCGCCCGGCTCGTCGTGGACAACACCTTCGCCACGCCGTACCTCCAGCAGCCGCTGGCGCTCGGCGCGGACGTCGTCGTGCACTCGCTGACCAAGTACATGGGCGGCCACTCGGACGTCGTCGGCGGCGCGCTGATCGTCAGCGACCCGGAGCTGGGGGAGGAACTGGCGTACCACCAGAACGCGATGGGCGCGGTCGCCGGGCCCTTCGACTCCTGGCTGGTGCTGCGCGGCACGAAGACGCTGTCGGTGCGGATGGACCGGCACAGCGAGAACGCCACGAAGATCGCCGACATGCTGACCCGGCACGCGCGCGTGACGAAGGTGCTGTACCCGGGGCTGCCGGAGCACCCCGGTCACGAGGTCGCGGCCAAGCAGATGCGCGCGTTCGGCGGCATGGTCTCCTTCCAGGTCGAGGGTGGCGAGGAGGCGGCCGTGGAGGTCTGCAACCGCGCCGAGGTGTTCACGCTCGGTGAGTCCCTGGGCGGCGTCGAGTCGCTGATCGAGCACCCCGGGCTCATGACGCACGCCTCCGTGGCCGGTTCGGCGCTGGAGGTGCCCGCCGACCTCGTGCGCCTCTCCGTGGGGATCGAGAACGTCGAGGACCTGCTGGAGGACCTGCGCCAGGCGCTCGGCTAGGCACCCGGAGGGCGCCCGGTGCCCACCAGCGCGTGCCCGGTGCTCACCCGTCCCTGAGCGGTGCTCACCAGTCCCTCAGCGGTGGAGTCGTCTCGGAGGGCGGCTCCACCCAGGGCTCCGCCATCACCGCCCACACCACGAACGCCACGGCCGCGGCGCACAGCAGCAGCCACAGCAGGCGGCGGGCGGCCCTCCTGCGGCGCAGCATCCGGCCGCCGCGTCGCACGGCCTCCGCGTAGAGCTCCGGCGGCACCGGCGGCGGCGCCGCCTCCAGGATCCGCCGCACGGCGGCCTCCCGTCGTGGCTCGCTCATGCCGGTCGCCACCCGCCCTCGCCGGCCCGCGTCACGACGGTGCCACCTTCGCGCCGATCGCCGCGGGGGCCGGACCCCGGGGCGGGTGCAGCAGGGTCGTGACCGCGCGGTCGCAGATCGTCCGGACCCGTTCCGGGGAGAGGCCGAGCAGGGCCGCCGCCTGCTCCTCGGCGACGCCCTCGTACAGGCGCAGCACCAGGATCAGGCGTTCGGACGGGCTGAGGCGGGCCAGGGCGCCGGGGCGGGACGGGCGGGACCGGCCGGGGAAGCCGTACCGGTGCCAGGCCCCGCGGGCGAAACGGGTGGCCAGGCACAGGCGGGCCCGGTCGTACGGGTCCTCGCCGCGCAACCGGTCCCAGGACGCGTACGTCTGCGCGAGGACCGGCGTCAACAGGCGCCGCGCGCGCGGGTTGTCGCGCGGGTCCTCCGCGGTGAGCAGGGTGGCGGCGTGCAGCAGCCGCCCGCCCGCACCGGCCACGAACGCGTGGAACTCCCGGGCCCGCCGGGCATCCTGGGCCGTCTGCCGTTCTCGCACCGTGCCTCCCGCCTGAGGGAGATCCTGAGGAACAACGAGCCGGGCCCCGGCCGCCCACGGCGTCACATACGGGAGCGGTGCGTGTGGCGCGTACGGCGTCCGGAATCGCGGTGGACCGGGGGCCCGGTCTCATCTGAGGCCAGCGGCGGCCCGTCGGTCAAGAGCCGCGCAGCGCCGGGTACGGCCGGCCCCGGAACGGCAGGGCACGCGCGCGTGGCCGCGCCGTTCACAGGCTGCCGTCGTTCGGGAGGACGCCTGTTCGGGAAGGAGCCGTTCAGGAGGCCGGCGGCGGCTCCGCGACCGGTACGCCCTGGGCCGCCATCCGGGAGGACAGGGCGCTGTTGAAACGGGTGAGGAGCGTGCAGAACGCCTCGCGCTCCTCCGGCGCCCAGTCGTGTGTCAGCTCGGCCATCAGCTGACGCCTCGACGAACGCACCTCCTCGAGCCGCGACTGCCCGCGCGGGGAGAGCTGGAGCACCACGGCGCGCCCGTCCTCGGGGTGCGAGGTCCGCTTGACCAGCCCGGTGTCGACGAGGGGAGCCACCTGCCGGGTGACCGTCGAGGAGTCGATCCCCATGCTCGCGGCGAGCGCCTTGACGCCCATCGGGCCTTCCTTGTCGAGCCGGTTGAGCAGCAGGTACGCGGCCCGGTCCATGGAGTTGCGGACCTGCCCCACTCCGCCGAGCCGGGTCTGTTCGGCACGACGGGCGAACACCGCCACCTCGTGCTGGAGCGTGTCGAGGAGACCGATGTCACCGACGGTCGTCATGTCCATCGACATTTCAGGTGTTGTGGGCATGGCCGGGGGCTCACTTCATGAAGGGGGGCGCTGGGTTGGGGGACAGGGTACGCGGCCGGGACGCGGACCGTACCGGCGCTGTGCAAACCAGTCTCGGAGGTTGGTCACAGCGGTGGTCCACCCGTATGAACTGCGAGACTTGACCCATGAACTACCGCGAGGCCCAGCCCGTCCCGCCGGTCACGCTCGACGACGTGCGCGGTGCTCAGAAGATGCTCTCGGGCGTGGCGCGGGTGACCGCGATGGAGGGCAGCCGGTACCTCAGCCGGCTGGTGGGAGCGCCGGTGCACTTCAAGTGCGAGAACCTCCAGCGGACGGGATCGTTCAAGCTGCGCGGTGCCTACGTCCGGATCGCCGGACTGCTGCCGGAGGAGCGGGCCGCGGGTGTGGTCGCGGCGAGCGCGGGCAACCACGCGCAGGGCGTGGCGCTGGCGTCCTCGCTGCTCGGGGTCCGCTCGACCGTGTTCATGCCGAAGGGCGCCCCGCTGCCGAAGATCAGCGCCACCCGGGAGTACGGCGCCGAGGTGCGCCTGCACGGCCAGGTGGTGGACGAGACCCTGGCCGCCGCGCAGGAGTACGCGGACGAGACCGGCGCGGTGTTGATCCATCCCTTCGACCACCCGGACGTCATCGCCGGACAGGGCACGGTCGGCCTGGAGATCCTGGAGCAGTGCCCGGAGGTGCGCACGATCGTCCTCGGGATCGGCGGTGGCGGCCTGGCGGCCGGTGTCGCGACCGCGGTCAAGGCGCTGCGGCCGGACGTGCGGATCGTGGGCGTGCAGGCGGCGGGCGCCGCCGCGTACCCGCCCTCGCTGGCGGCCGGGCGCCCGGTCTCGATCGAGAACCCGGCGACGATGGCCGACGGCATGAAGGTCGGCCGGCCCGGTGACGTGCCGTTCGGGATCATCGGCGACCTGGTCGACGAGGTGCGCACGGTGACGGAGGACGAGCTGTCCGCCGCGTTGCTGCTGTGCCTGGAGCGGGCCAAGCAGGTCGTCGAACCGGCCGGGGCCAGCCCGGTCGCGGCGCTGCTGAGCGACCCCGGCTCGATCGAGGGGCCGGTCGTCGCGCTGCTGTCCGGCGGCAACGTCGACCCGCTGCTGCTCCAGCGCATCCTGACCCACGGCATGGCCGCGCAGGGCCGCTACCTGGCCGTACGCCTGCGGCTGACGGACCGGCCGGGCGCCCTCGCGACGCTTCTGGGGGCGTTGTCAGTGGTGGACGCTAACGTCCTGGACGTGAGTCACGTACGGACCGATCCGCGGCTCGGACTCACGGAGGCGGAGGTGGAGCTGCACCTGGAGACGAAGGGGCCCACCCACTGTGCCGAAGTCGGCCAGGCCCTGCGTGCCGCGGGCTACACGGTCATCGACTGAGGCTGAGCGTCCCACGGGGCAGAATCGCAGATCAGGACCCATTCGTCACCTGATCGGGTAATTCCGTTGAGAGACGCGATACATCGCGTTAACGTGGGTCCGTGGCCTTCGCCGACCCAGCCGCCCCGGCGAAACGCACGCACACATCCCGGCTTTCCGAATCATCCCCAACGACGTGGAGACTCATATGCCAGGCGCCATCTACGCCGAAGGCCTGGTCAAGACCTTCGGTGACGTAAGGGCTCTGGACGGCGTCGACCTCGATGTCCCCGAAGGCACCGTCCTCGGTCTGCTCGGACCGAACGGCGCCGGCAAGACGACCACCGTACGCTGCCTGACCACCTTGCTGCGCCCGGACAGCGGCCGGGCCGTCGTCGCCGGCCTCGACGTGCTCAAGCAGCCCGACGCGGTGCGCCGGTCGATCGGCCTGTCCGGCCAGTTCGCCGCGGTCGACGAATACCTGACCGGCCGCGAGAACCTGCACATGGTCGGCCGGCTCTACCAGATGAAGTCCGCGGCCGCGAAGGTCCGGGCCGGTGAGCTGCTCGAGCAGTTCCACCTCGCGGACGCCGCCGACCGCCCCGCCAAGACCTACTCCGGCGGCATGCGCCGCCGGCTCGACCTGGCCGCGGCGCTGGTCGTCTCCCCGCCCGTCATGTTCATGGACGAACCGACGACCGGCCTCGACCCGCGCAACCGCCAGCAGCTGTGGGAGGTCATCAAACAGCTCGTCTCCGACGGTACGACACTGCTGCTGACCACCCAGTACCTCGAAGAGGCCGACCACCTCGCCCACGACATCGCCGTGGTCGACCAGGGCCGGGTCATCGCCCGCGGCACCTCCGACCAGCTCAAGGCCCGCACCGGCGGCGAGCGCGTCGAGGTCGTGGTGCACGAGCGGGAGCGCATCGCCACCGCCTCGGAGGTGCTGCGCGGCTTCGGCAAGGGCGACACCACCGTCGAGGAGCACATGCGCAAGATCACCGTGCCGGTCTCCGGCGGCGCGAAGCTCCTGGCCGAGGTCATCCGGGAACTGGACGTCCGCGGCATCGAGATCGACGACATCGGCCTGCGCCGCCCCACCCTGGACGACGTCTTCCTCTCCCTGACGGGCCATGCCGCCGAGACCGCGGACGAGGAGAACGGAGCCGCGGCGAACACCCGGCGCCAGGCGGACACCCAGCCCAAGAAGGAGGTCTCCGAGTGAGCGCCGTGAGCGACTCCCTGGTCATCACCCGCCGGAACCTGATCCGCATGAGCCGGATCCCGGAGATGATCATTTTCGGGCTGGTCCAGCCCATCATGTTCGTGGCGCTGTTCACCTACGTCTTCGGAGGCTCGATCCAGGTCGGCTCGTCCACCTCGACCCAGGCCTACCGCGAGTTCCTGATGGCCGGCATCTTCGCCCAGACCGTGACGTTCGCCACCGCGGGCGCCGGCGCGGGCATCGCCGACGACATGCACAAGGGACTCATCGACCGCTTTCGCTCCCTGCCCATGACGCGCGGGGCGGTGCTGACCGGCCGGACCATCGCCGACCTGGCGCAGACGGCGCTCACCCTCGTCGTCCTGGCGATCGTCGCCGTCATCGTCGGCTGGCGCACGCACGAGAACTTCGGCAAGGTGCTCGCCGGATTCGGCCTGCTCCTGTTCCTCGGATACGCGTTCTCGTGGATCGGCGCGCTGATCGGCCTGTCCGTGCGCACTCCTGAGGCGGCGACCTCGGGCGGTCTGATCTGGCTGTTCCCGCTGACGTTCATCTCGAACGCGTTCGTGGACGCGAACCAGATGCCCGCCTTCCTGGGGCACATCGCGGAGTGGAACCCGTTCAGCGCCACCGTGCAGGCGTGCCGCGAGCTGTTCGGCAACCTCCCCCCGGGCTTCCAGGCGTCCGACGCCTGGCCGATGCAGCACCCGGTGTGGGCCTCGCTGATCTGGTCGGTCGCGATCATCCTGGTCTTCCGCACCCTCGCGGTGCGCAAGTACCGCCGCGCGGACGGTTGACGGCAAGGGCGACGAAGCAGGTGGCCCCGCCGTACGTCCGGCGGAGGCCACCCGCGCTTCCCGACCTGCTACGGGGTGGTGCGGGGCGCGGTGAATGGTCCGGGTCAGGGTGTTGCCACCGGTGTCGGTGAGGCTGACGCGCAGCGAGACCGGGCCGGGCCTGGCGGGGCTGCGCAGCTTGAGCAGCCTGCCGTTCACCGCGGTGGTCTTCTTCCAGGTCCTGCCGTCGTCGCAGGAGACGGCGAAGGCCGGCTTGCGCAGCGTGGCGACCTTGGTGGCCGCGACGGTGGGCCGGCGGGCCGGTGGGGCGCACCGAGCACCTGGGCCGGTGGATCGGACCAGGCGCTTGGCCGGTCGGTCGGACGGAGCGCGGGACCGGCTGGTCCGACCGAGCGCCTGGACCGGTTGGTCGGGACGAGGCGCGTGGCCGGTCGGTCGGAACGAGGCGCCTGACGGGATCGGTCCGACGGAGCGCGGGACCGGTCGGTCAGACGAGGCGTTTGCGACCCCAGAGGATGACGAATGCCGCGATGCCGGCGGTCAGGGCCAGCAGGATCGAGGTGCCGAGCCACTGCATGGAGGGCATCTGGGAGATCGGGATGTAGTCGAGCGACCAGCCGACGACCTGCGTCTTCTCCAGGCAGGCGTTGGTGGCCTGCTCCGTCTGCCCGTTGCAGCTGCCCCAGCCGACGAGGTCACCGGAGGCCGTGAGGTAGGACTGGTCCAGGACGTTGGCGCTGTCGGGCACGTGCGGCTGGGAGTTGTCCCCGACACCGTTGTGACTGGTGACCGTGATGACGTTCCCGAGGGACATCCGGAAGTGTGACCAGACCACTTGCAGGGCGACGGCGAAGCCCAGGGTGACGACCATGGACAGCAGGGTCCGGCGCAGCAGCATGCCGATCGCCACACCGCCGACGACGGTGAGCAGGCTGAGCGCCACGGGTACGGGCCCGCTGCTGTCGAAGGCACTGGGATCGAACCAACTCAGGACGTACGACGACGACTTGACCGGTGACCACCACCAGGTGAACGCCACGGAGACCGCGGTGGTGCTCACGACGACGACGAGCGTGGTCACGCCGAGCTTGGTGGCGAGCCAGCGGACGCGGCTGACGGACTGCGCGTTGACGAGCTTGGCGGTGCCGCTCTCCAGGTCGCCGGCGAGCAGCGGCGCACCGAGGAAGACGCCGATCAGGACGGGCAGGAGCCCGAGCAGATGGGCGGCCGAGTTGAGCGGCCCCGGGTCGAACTCGTCCTCCCAGCCGGACTTCAGGCCGGGATAGCCGTACCCGTCGAGGTACGTGATCATCTGCTGACGCTGGTAGACGATCACCGCGACAGTGACGGCGGTGGCCGCCAGGAGGGTCCAGTAGGCGGCGCGGTGCTGACGCCAGATGAGCCAGTTCATGCCGCTGAGCCGCAGGCCACGGCCACGGCCGGCGTCGGTGCGGACGGAGCCGGAGGAGGTGCTGCCGGTGCCGGTCATCGTGCTCATGCCGCCACCGCCTGCGGGGCGACGTAGGAGCTGGGACCGATCAGCGGTGGGGCTTCGGGCGAGCGCAGATAGGCGAGCAGGAGTTCCTCCAGATTCGGGGTGCTCGCCTGCCAGGGGCCGGTGACCGGCCCGTCGGGACGGACCAGCGAGGTGAACTGCCGTCCGCTGATCCGGGTCTCGACCACGGTGTGGTACGCCAGCTCCAGGGGCGTCCGCCCGTCGGAGTGGACCCCGGTCAGCAGGGAATGGGCGGTGCGGAGCTCGTCGACCTCACCGGCCAGGCGCAGCCCGCCGCCCGCGATGACCAGCAGGTAGTCGCAGGTGTTCTCCAGCTCGGCGAGCATGTGGGTGGACATCAGCACAGTGGTGCCGCGTTCGGCGGCCTCGGCCAGCAGGGTGCCCATCAGCTCGTGGCGGACCAGCGGGTCCAGGTCCGACATCGGCTCGTCGAGGAGCAGCAGGTCGGGACGCTTGCCGAAGGAGACGGCGAAGGCCACCCGGGTGCGCTGGCCGCCGGAGAGGGTGCCGATCTTCGCGTCGAGGGGCACATTGCCCGCGCGGACGATGTCCTCGGCGGCCCGCTGGTCCCAGCCGGGGTTCAGTTCGCGGCCCATGCGCAGGGTCTCGGCGACGGTGAAGCGCCGGAACAGCGGCTTCTCCTGGGCGAGGAACGCGGTACGCCGAGTGGCCTCGGCGGACTCCGGGGCCGCGCCGAACACGCGCAGGGTGCCGGCGGTCGGCTCCAGCAGGTTGGCGGCGATGGCCATCAGCGTGGTCTTGCCGGCCCCGTTGGGGCCCACCAGACCGCAGATCCGGCCGGCCGGCAGCCGGAAGGAGCAGTCCCGCAGTGCCCAGCCCCGCCGGTACTTCCGGCCGATCCCGCGGGCTTCTATCGCGGACGTGTCCGCCGACCCCCCGAGGGCCGTCCCGTAGCTCGTCATGCGTGTCCCCTTGTTCCCGTGGTTCCTGTGGTGCCGGTGATGCCCGCGTGCTCGTCGGCAGGACCGGTCCCGGCGTACCGCTCCTCCATCACGGAGGTGACCAGAGCGGTCACGTCGTCCGGCTCCAGGCCCGCCTCGCGGGCCCGGTCCATCCAGGCCTCCAGCTCGCCGCGCAGCGGCGAGTCGGCCCCCGCCTGCGGACGGGCCAGCGACTGACGTACGAAGGTCCCCAGTCCCGGCCGCGCTTCGACCAGGCCCTCCCGCTCCAGTTCGCGGTACGCCTTGAGCGTGGTGTTGGGGTTGACGGCGGAGGTCTGGGCGACCGCCTTGGCCGTCGGCAACTGGTCCCCGGGCACGAGTACGCCGAGCCGCAGCGCCTGCTTGGTCTGCTGGACGATCTGCTGGTAGGCGGCGACTCCGCTCCGCCTGTCGATGCGGAACTCCAACCCCTTCACCACCATTTCACTAGTCGACTAGTGAAATGATGATGGAGTACGGTCGCGAACCTGTCAAAGACCACAGGTGGGGACCCCGGACACGACGAAGGTGGGACCCCGGACATGACGAAGGTGGGACCCCGGACATGACGAAGGTGGGGCCCCGGACACGACGAAGCCCCCGGCGTCCGTCGGACGCCGGGGGCCTGTCGAAAGCAGGGCGGTGCGGTCAGCCGCTGTAGGGCTCGGCCTTGAGGATCCTGACCGACGCCTTCTTGCCGTTCGGCAGCTCGTACTGCGCGTCCTCGCCGACCTTGTGGCCGATCACGCCCGAGCCGAGCGGGGACTGCGGCGAGTAGGTCTCGATGTCGGAGCTCGCGTACTCACGCGAGGCGAGCAGGAAGGTCAGCGTGTCGTCCTCGTCGCCGTCGAAGGCGATCGTCACGACCATGCCGGGCGCCACCGCGCCGTCCGTCGAGGCCGGCGCCTCGCCGACCTTGGCGTTGTCCAGGAGCTGGGTCAGCTGGCGCACACGGAGCTCCTGCTTGCCCTGCTCCTCCTTGGCCGCGTGGTACCCGCCGTTCTCGCGCAGGTCGCCCTCCTCGCGCGCGGCCGCGATCTTGGCGGCGATCTCCGTGCGCGCAGGACCAGACAGGTACTCCAGCTCGGCCTTGAGCTGGTTGTACGCCTCCTGGGTCAGCCAGGTGACGTTCTCGCTGGTCTGGGTCACAGGTGCTCCTCGTAGGTACTGGGAAGACAAAGCATCGCCCTACCCAGAAGAATGTTCCTTCATGGAAGGGCGAAACCACGAGCCTAACAATTCGGGGACGGAAGGGGGAGGACATAAGCCGTCGACGTCACGTCGGCGCAGGTCACCGCTCGGTGCCGGTGGGAGGTCAGTCGGCGTGACAGCCCAGCAGCTCGGCCGTGGTGCCGGGTGACGTCGTGCGCAGCGTGACGACCTTGTCGATGCGGGTGGCGTCCCCGTCGAAGCGGAAGTCGGCCCGGCCCACCTCGGCACCGTTCTCCGCCTGGGAACGCACGGTGCAGTAGCCGCGGGCGCCGGCGTCCTTGCGGACCTCCAGGTGCACCTCGACGGACTCCTTCGCGGGCTTGAACGTGATCACCTCGGCGCTGATCCTGTTCTTGCCGACGTAGTGGTACGCGAAGTAGCCCATGAGGACGAGCAGCAGGGCCCCGAGGACCGCTCCGGCGATCTTGAGCTTGTGGTCGGCGCGCTCGTCCGAGGAGCGGCCGTAACGGCCCTCGGGCGGTCGGGTGCTCGCCGTACTCATGATCGTCCTCTCGGCAGGGGCGGGACCGAGGTCCCCAAGGGGCCTCCGGAGCCGGACCCCGGAACAATTCGCCCCCCGATTCGGTCACTATAGAAGCCCCCCGCCCGTCACCCGACCGCCACCCCTGACCCAGGTCCCCGACCGACCGACGTCCCGCGGGACGGCACCCAACGAATCGCACCCGTTCACACCGGGCGCCGACTACAAGGATTGAGTCTTGACTGACCAGCTGCGACTGATGGCCGTGCACGCCCACCCCGACGACGAGTCGAGCAAGGGCGCGGCCACCATGGCGAAGTACGTGTCCGAGGGGGTGGACGTGCTGGTGGTGACCTGCACGGGCGGAGAGCGCGGCTCCATCCTCAATCCGAAGCTCCAGGGGGACGCGTACATCGAGGAGCACATCCACGAGGTGCGCAAGAAGGAGATGGACGAGGCCCGCGAGATCCTCGGCGTCAGGCAGGAGTGGCTCGGCTTCGTCGACTCCGGCCTGCCCGAGGGCGACCCGCTGCCGCCGCTGCCGGACGGCTGCTTCGCCCTGGAGGACGTCGACGTGGCGGCCGGCGAGCTGGTGCGGAAGATCCGCTCGTTCCGTCCCCAGGTGATCACGACGTACGACGAGAACGGCGGCTACCCGCACCCCGACCACATCATGACCCACAAGATCTCGATGGTGGCGTTCGAGGGCGCGGCGGACACCGAGAAGTACCCGGAGGCGGAGTTCGGCCCGGCCTACCAGCCGCGGAAGCTCTACTACAACCAGGGCTTCAACCGTCCGCGCACCGAGGCGCTGCACCAGGCGATGCTGGACCGCGGCCTGGAGTCCCCCTACGCGGACTGGCTCAAGCGCTGGGACGAGTTCGAGCGGACCGAGCGCACGCTCACCACGCACGTCCCGTGCGCCGAGTTCTTCGAGATCCGCGACAAGGCCCTGATCGCGCACGCCACGCAGATCGACCCCGACGGCGGCTGGTTCCGCGTCCCGATGGACGTCCAGAAGGAGGTCTGGCCGACGGAGGAGTACGAGCTCGCGAAGTCCCTCGTCGATACCTCCCTCCCCGAGGACGACCTCTTTGCGGGCATCCGAGACAATGCCTGACATGAGCGCAAGCGCAAACCTGGCAATGACGCACCTCGCCACCTTCGCCAAGGAGGTCGACGAGGACAAGGTGACCCCCGGCGTCCTCGGTTTCATCGTCTTCGCGGCGATGGCCCTGGCGGTGTGGGCCCTGATGAAGTCCATGAGTCGGCACATGAACAAGGTCGACTTCAAGGAGGTCCCGGACCGCGGGACCGAGTCCGCGGACACCCCGGCGTCCGCGGACACCCCGGCCGGGCCCGGGGCGAAGCAGGGCTGAGCCCCGTACGCGTACGAGCCGCCCGCCGCGCGCGCCCGTCACCGGCAGTGACCGGACAGGGACGGCGGTAGGTGGGCGGACTCCGGCCGCAGCCGGTCGGAGTGCGCGCCCGCGCGCCCGCGCGCGAGGACGTCGCTCGCGTCGACACCGACGAAGCGGTGGCCGAGCGCGGCCCGCGGGTACGGCCGCGCGGGCGGCAGCACCCGGATCACGGAGACCCGGGCGGGCGCGGCGCCGACGCCGCTCGGCGAACCGCTCCACGAGAACGCCCCCTGTGCCGCTCGGCGAACCGCTCGACCAGGACACCTCCTGTGCCGCTCGGCGAACCGCTCCACGAGAACGCCCCCTGTGCCGTTCGGCGAACCGCTCCACGAGAACGCCCCCTGTGCCGCTCGGCGAACCGCTCCACCGGACACCCCCGTACCGCCGGGATCCCGCACCGCGGCTATGCCCGCGACGCCGTCACCGCCACCCCCATCACCTCCCGGGCATGCCTGCCCGGCACCATCCCCAACCGCCAGGCCTGCCAGCCCGCCTCCAGGCTCACACCGCGCTCCAGCAGCAACCGGTACGCCCCCACATAGTCGTCCAGCTTCTCGTCCCGCACCGGATGGCCCGCCCGCGCCAGCTGCGCCAGCTCCTCCAGCGCCACCGCCGTGCCGACCTCCACACCTCCCGGAGCCGCGTAGGGCAGCAGGGTGCAGCGCAGGAAGCGGGCCCAGTCCTCGCCCCGGCGGTCCCCGTACGACGTGAACAGGCCGATCGCCTCGTCGCACAGGGCCAGCGCCTGCGGCGTACGGGCGTTCCCCGCGTCGACCACCGCCAGTTCCAGGCAGGTCCACGCCTCGCCGTGGGCGACGCCGATCCGCTGGAAGTCGGCCCGCGCGTCGACCAGCAACTGGCGGGCGAAGCCGGAGTTGCGCAACGAGCCGGTCTGCGCCGCCCGTTGGTCCCGGGTCGCCCGGGCCGAGTGATGGCGGGCGCAGGCCAGACCGTAGACGTCCCGCATCCGCGAGAACATCGTCCGGGACCGCTCCAGCGCGCGGACCGCCTGGTCGAGGTCGCCCGTCTCCTCCAGGGCCTGGCCCAGGTAGTAGACCGTCCACGCCTCACCGCGCGCGTCCTCGTTGTCGCGGTGGCGGGCGGCGGCCCCGTGCAGGGCGTCCAGCGCGGCCCCGGCGTCACCGGCGACCAGCCGGGCCCGGGCCAGCTGGGTCAGGGCCCACGCCTCGCCACGGGCGTCGCGGGTGCGGCCGTACAGATCCAGGGCCGTGCGCAGTTCCCGCTCCGCCCGCGGGACATCGCCCATCCGCAGGCCGAGCTGGCCCAGCTGGAAGTGGGCCCACGCCTCACCGTGCACGGACTCACCGGCCCGGTGCAGCACCAGGGACTCCTCCAGCAGGCCCAGGGCCTCGGACAGGTGCGCCCGGTCCCGTTCCACCGCCGCCAGCGCGTGCATCGTCCAGGCGCGGTCCGTGGCCAGGCCGGGCGCCGCCTGGAGGTCCAGCGCCTCGCGGAGGCGGGCCGCCGCCTCGGTGAGGTTGCCCTGGTGGTGCAGGGTGATGCCGAGCGAGCACAGGGCGCGGGCCGCCCCCGCGTCGTGGTGGGCCTCCATGTACAGGTCGACCACCGACGTCAGCGTCGTACGCGCCTTGTCCAGCTCACCGAGCTGCCGGGCCGCGATGCCGGTGCGCCACTGCACCGAACGGACCAGCAGGCCCTGGTCGACCGCCTGCGCCAGCTCGCTGATCTCACCCAGCCGGTAGAGGTCACCGCGCAGCAGGCAGTAGTCGCACAGGGCGCCCAGCAGGTTCAGCACCGCCTCCTGGTTGACGCCCTCCGCGTGTCTGAGGGCCGCCGTGATGAAGCTCGACTCGTCGTCCAGCCAGCGCAGCGCCTCGTCCAGCGAGTGGAAACCGTGCGGGCTGAAGCGGTCCGAGCGGGTCGACATGTTGCCGTCCACCAGACGCAGCACCGAGTCGGCGAGCTCGCCGTAGTTCACGATCAGCCGCTCCTGGGCCGCCGTCCGCTCGGCCGGTTCCTCCTCGTCGAGGAGACGGGCCTGGGCGAAGGCGCGGACCAGCTCGTGGACGCGGTAGCGGCTGCCGCGGACATGGTCGATCAGGCCCGCCCGGGCCAGCGCCACCAGGTGGCGGGTCGCCTCCGTCTCGTCCGTGCCCAGCAGCGCGGCGGCCGCGGCGGCGCCGAGCGAGGAGCGCCCGGCCAGCGCGAGCCGGCGCAGCAGCCGGCGGGCCGGTTCGGACTGGTCGGTGTAGCGCAGCCACAGCACTCTCTCGGCCGGCGCGACCGGGCCGTACGCGCCGAGGTCCACGGCCAGCCGACGGGGCGACCGCGGCCCCAGGGCCGAGCCCGCGACGCGCAGCGCCAGCGGCAGACCGCCGCACAGCTCCCTGATCCGGTCGGTGGACTCGGCGTCGTAGGGACCGGAGCTGTCCTCGGCGCACGCCCCCAGCAGCTCCTCCGCGCCGGGCGCGTCCAGGGCCTCGACGGGCAGGTGGTGCACCTGGGCGGCGAGGTCCGCGGGCAGGGTGAGGGGCTCCCGGCAGGTGACCAGGACCAGGCTGTCGGACCGGTCGGGGACGAGCGTGCGGACCTGCTCGGGGTCCGAGGCGTCGTCCAGGACGATGGTCACCGGCAGGCCGGTCAGATGCTGGTGGTACAGCTCGCTCAGCCGCTTGACCTGCTGGTCCGCGGAGGACCGCTCCCGGAACAGGAGCTGCTCGCGGGGCGCGCCGAGCCGGTTCAGCAGGTGCAGCAGCGCGTCCCGGGTGGACAGCGGCTGCTCGTCCGAGCCTGCGCCGCGCAGGTCGACCACACAGGCGCCGCGGAAGTAGTCCTTCAGGTCGTGCGCGGCGCGCACCGCGAGGGTCGTCCGTCCGCTGCCGGACACCCCGTGCAGCACGACCACCGTCGGCCGGGTCTCGGTGGCCGCCCGGGACGCCTGCACCCACTGCCGGATCCGCGCCATCTCCTGTCGGCGCCCCGCGAACGGGCCGACCGGCTCCGGGAGTTGCCCGAACGACTGCTCCAGCACGCTGCGCCCGCGGGCCGCCGCGCTCTTGTCCGAGCCCTTCAGCCGCGGGCCCGCCTTCTTCGGCCCGGTGGACGCGCTCAGCACCCGCTGCTGGTCGAGGAACGGGCGGATCCCGCGCACCTCCAGCGCCGTCAGCCACTGCAACCGCAGCTGCTCGGGGCCGCCGGGCTGGCTGATCGCGCCCGCGCGGTGGTGCGCGGCGGGCAGATGGACGCCGGCCACCTTCACCACGGTCGCCACCGCGCCCACGACACCCACGGCCAGCCCGGCGCCCAGAGCCGTGCCCGCGCCGGTGCCCAGGGCCAGGTCGGCGACGGTGGCCGCGACCGCCGCGACGCCCGCCACCAGCAGGGGCGTACCGCCGCCCTCCTGGGCGTACCGCTGCCCGAAGGTGAGCTGCCCCGCCTTCGCCTCGTCCAGCGCGCGCGTGTAGGCCTCGTACTCCTCCGCGGCGGTCTGCGCCATGGCGTCCAGCGATCCGCGCGCCCGCGACAGCAGCACACCACCCTCGATCCGCCCGCCGGAGCGCCGCACCTCCTCCTCCACGGCCCGCGCCAACAGCCGTTCGGCCTCCGCACGATGACTGTCCCGCATGTCACGTCCCCCTCCGGCGGCAACTCCTCTGCCCAGCAGTGTCCTTCGGCGGATGCGGGAGCGCGAGGGGGTGGCGATCAACGAATCCGAATCGGTGACCTTCGGATCACTCGATCGTTCTTGTGGCTGTCGGGCTGACTGTCGAACTGGGGGCGCTGTGAACGACCTTGTCGTGGGTGAGCGGACCGGATTGATCCCGGTCGCGTCCTACGCCCGTACATCGGAGGACTTCCGGCGCAGAGATGGTCATGGCGTGCGTCATCAGAAGCGGATCAACCAGCGGACCGCGCATGAACACGGCTGCACCGTCGTCGCCGAATACGCCGACAACGGCCGAAGTGCGTCCAAGGCCGGGGTGGACAGACCTGGTTTCGACCGCTTGCTCGTGGATCTGGTGCGGGGGCGTACCGAGAGCGGACTGCGGATCGAAGGGGTGGTGTGCGTCGCCGACGACCGCCTGTACCGCCGTGCCGAGGACCTGTACCGGTTCCTCGCCGCCCTGACCTGCTCGCCGGGACGGATCTACGTCGATCCGCGAGGAGTCCGGGACCCGTACTCGCGGGAGGGCTTGTCGGAGGCTGTGCGATCACTGGACGCGGCAGTGACGGAAACACGAGTCAGAAGCCGCCGTGTGTCGGACTGGCACTGGGCTCGCGCCATGGAGGGGGTGCCGCACAGCGGACCTCGACCCTTCGGATGGCAGGAGGACAGAATCAGCCTCCACCCCGTGGAAGCGAAGCTGGTCGAGCAGGCGATGGTCGACCGCATGTCGGGGAAGGCGGTCCGGGCCATCGCGCGTGACTGGTGCGAGCAGGGGGTCACGGGCACTCGAGGCGGCAGACCCAATGGCCAGACGGTCACACAGATCATCACCGCACCGAGAGTGTGCGGTTACCGGGCCAACAGAGGTCAACTGCTTCTGGTCTCGGAGACGGGTGAACCAGTGCTCGGTCAGTGGAAGCCCATCGCGACCCCTGAGCAGTGGCACGCGGTGTGCGCCACCATCTCTCCCGGGAGTCTGTTCATGCACCGGGGCAGCGGCTCCCCGAGTCTCACCGGCAGAAGCCGAGCCGCCCCCCGTCACCTCGGCACGGGCTTTCTCCGATGCGGGGCAAAGAGCCCTGATGGTCCGGTGTGCCACGGTGCTCTGTGTGCTCAGAGAGGAAGAAGCAAGCAGAGTCCATACGTGTATTCATGCCGCAGTTGCGGGAGATGCAGCATCAGTGGCCCACTCGCGGACGCGGCTCTTGAACGCCTGCTCCTTGCCGACGCTCACTTCTCCACGGCGCTGCCGGAGGCCACGCGGCAGCGGTGGCAGTCCGGAGAGATGGGCCTGGAAGAGAAGCGGAAGACTCTCGCGTCGGTCTTCACTCACTGTGTCGTCCGGCCCGGTGCGAAAGGGAAGCACTCCTGGGACTACTCGCGTGTCCAGCCTGCATGGCGTTGAGCGGATCGGGTGGCACGGACGGAGGGAGAATGCCCGGGCAACAGGCCGCCCTGCGACCCTTCGGCGTTTGTCGGGCACGATGGATACATGCCGAACCGACTGGCGCACGAGACGTCCCCCTACCTCCTTCAGCACGCCGACAACCCCGTCGACTGGTGGCCCTGGTCGGACGGGGCCTTCGAGGAGGCGCGGAAACGGAACGTTCCCGTCCTGCTCAGCGTCGGCTACAGCAGCTGCCACTGGTGCCATGTCCTCGCCAAGGAAAGCTTCGAGGACGAGGCAGTCGCCGCGTACATGAACGCCCACTTCGTCAACGTCAAGGTCGACCGTGAGGAACGGCCTGATGTGGACGCCGTCTACATGGAGGCCGTGCAGGCCGCCACCGGGCAGGGCGGCTGGCCCATGACCGTGTTCCTCACTCCGGATGCCGAGCCCTTCTACTTCGGCACCTACTTCCCGCCCGAGCCCCGGCACGGCATGCCCTCCTTCCGGCAGGTGCTGGAAGGGGTGCACAGCGCATGGGCCGACCGGTACGACGAGGTCGCCGAGGTCGCCGGGAAGATCGTCCGGGATCTCGCCGGGCGGGAGATCTCCTACGGCGACAGCCGGGCGCCCGGCGAGGAGGAGCTGGCGCAGGCGCTGCTGGGCCTCACCCGGGAGTACGACCCGCAGCGCGGCGGATTCGGCGGGGCGCCCAAGTTCCCGCCGTCCATGGTGATCGAGTTCCTGCTGCGGCACCACGCCCGCACCGGCTCCGACGGCGCCCTCCAGATGGCCCGGGACACCTGTGAGCGCATGGCCCGGGGCGGGATCTACGACCAGCTCGGCGGCGGCTTCGCCCGGTACTCCGTCGACCGCGACTGGGTCGTGCCGCACTTCGAGAAGATGCTGTACGACAACGCCCTGCTGTGCCGGGTCTACGCCCACCTGTGGCGCTCCACCGGCTCGGAGCTCGCCCGCCGGGTCGCCCTGGAGACCGCCGACTTCATGGTGCGGGAGCTGCGCACGAACGAGGGCGGGTTCGCCTCGGCGCTGGACGCCGACAGCGACGACGGGACCGGCAGGCACGTCGAGGGCGCCGCCTACGTCTGGACGCCGGAGCAGCTGCGCGCGGTGCTCCAGGACGACGCCGAGCTGGCCGCCCAGTACTTCGGCGTCACCGAGGAGGGCACCTTCGAGGAGGGTGCCTCCGTCCTCCAGCTCCCGCAGCAGGAGGTCGTGTTCGACGCCGAGCGCGTCGAGTCGGTGAAGCGGCGGCTGCTCGACGCCCGTTCCCGGCGCCCCGCTCCCGGCCGGGACGACAAGGTGGTGGCCGCCTGGAACGGCCTCGCGATCGCCGCGCTCGCCGAGACCGGCGCCTACTTCGACCGTCCCGACCTGGTGGAGGCCGCGGTCGGCGCCGCCGACCTGCTGGTGCGGCTGCACCTGGACGAGTACGCCCGCCTCGCCCGTACCAGCAAGGACGGCCAGGCGGGCGCGAACGCGGGCGTGCTGGAGGACTACGCGGACGTCGCCGAGGGCTTCCTCGCGCTGGCCTCGGTGACCGGGGAGGGCGTGTGGCTGGAATTCGCCGGCTTCCTCCTCGACCATGTCCGCACCCGGTTCGCCGACGACTCCGGGGCTCTCTACGACACCGCCGCCGACGCCGAGAAGCTGATCCGCCGGCCGCAGGACCCGACCGACAACGCCACCCCGTCGGGCTGGAGCGCGGCCGCGGGAGCCCTGCTGAGCTACGCCGCCCAGACCGGATCCGAGCCGCACCGCGCCGCCGCCGAGAAGGCCCTCGGTGTGGTCAAGGCCCTCGGCCCGCGCGTCCCGCGTTTCGTCGGCTGGGGGCTGGCGGTCGCCGAGGCGCTGCTGGACGGGCCGCGGGAGGTGGCGGTCGTCGGACCGGCGGCCGACCCCGGCACGCGGGCTTTGCACCGCACGGCGCTGCTGGGCACCGCCCCCGGCGCGGTGGTGGCCGTCGGCGCCCCGGGCGGTGACGAGTTCCCGCTGCTCGCCGACCGGCCGCTGGCCGGCGGTGAACCGACCGCCTATGTCTGCCGTAATTTCACCTGTGACGCTCCGACGACCGATCCGGAGCGTTTGCGTACGGCCCTGACTCGCTGAGTGTCGGAACGGAGGGGCTTGTTCCGGCTGCCCAAATGAGGCATGTGTTCGGTTACCTCCCAGTAGCCGCCCCACCGTTCCGAAACATGTTATTTATCGGAACACCTCCCACGCTTCACAGTTCCCCCCTAATCTCTGCACAGTGACGTGGCGGACGTGGCAGTCCGTCGCGCCAGGGGGTTTGGGATCTGGGGGGATCTGTTGCTGACGTCTGTCTTGATCGCTGCTGTTTCGCTTGCCCTGTTCTGGATGGCGGCCTTCACTCTGTGGTGGCAGATGCACGCGTGGCGTACGCCCGAGGTGCTCGCCTCCACGCGCTTCCACGCACCGGACGGCGGGGAGAGCCTGTCGTTCTCGCTGCTGCTTCCGGCGCGCCACGAACAGGCCGTGCTCGACCACACCATCCAGCGGCTGCTGGAGTCGAGCCACACCGACTTCGAGATCATCGTGATCGTCGGACACGACGACCCGGAGACCACGGCGGTCGCCTGTGACGCGGCGGACCGTGACCCGCGGGTGCGGGTCGTCGTGGACACCCACGAGAAGAAGAACAAGCCGAAGGCCATGAACACCGCGCTCCCGCACTGCCGCGGAGACGTGGTCGGGGTCTTCGACGCCGAGGACCAGGTCCATCCCGAGCTGCTCGCGCACGTCGACCACGCGTTCCGGACCACCGGCGCGGACGTCGTCCAGGGCGGTGTCCAGCTGATCAACTTCCACTCCAGCTGGTACAGCCTGCGCAACTGCCTGGAGTACTTCTTCTGGTTCCGCTCGCGGCTGCACCTGCACGCGCAGAAAGGATTCATTCCGCTCGGCGGCAACACCGTCTTCGTCCGCACCGACGTGCTGCGGGAGGCCGACGGCTGGGATCCCGACTGCCTCGCCGAGGACTGCGACCTGGGCGTGCGCCTGTCGAGCGTCGGCAAGAAGGTCGTCGTCGCCTACGACTCCGACATGGTGACCAAGGAGGAGACCCCCGGTTCGCTGATGTCGCTGCTGAAGCAGCGCACCCGCTGGAACCAGGGCTTCCTCCAGGTGTACCGGAAGAAGGACTGGAAGCAACTGCCGGGATTCGGCCAGCGGCTGCTGGCCCGCTACACCCTCATGACGCCGTTCATGCAGGCCTTCACCGGCGTGATCATCCCGCTCAACGTGGCCGTCGCGCTCTTCCTCGACGTGCCCGTCAGCATCGCCTTCATCACCTTCCTGCCGCTCGTCACCGCCATGGTGACCTTCGTCTTCGAGGTCGTCGGGCTGCACGACTTCGGCAAGCAGTACGGCCTGCGGGTGCGCTTCGTGCACTACCTCAAGCTCGTCGTGGGCGGCCCCTTCTACCAGGTGCTCCTCGCCGGCGCCGCCATCCGCGCCGTCTGGCGCGAGCACCGCGGCCGCAACGACTGGGAGCTGACCACTCATGTCGGCGCGCATCTCACACCGTCCGAAGTGACCCGAGAGGACGTCCCCGCGTGACCTCCACCCTTCCCGCGGTGACCACTCCTACGGTCCCCGCGCAGCGGCAGCCTGCGCCCGCGCCCGCTCCGGCCGGGCGGAACGTTCCGCCCAGCCGACTGCGCTCCTCCCGCCCCGACCTGCTGCTGTGCGGTCTGCTCCTGGTGGCGATCCTGGTCGTCCAGGGCTGGAACATCGCCGACTACCCGACGCTCAGCGACGACGAGGGCACCTACCTCGCCCAGGCCTGGGCGGTCCAGGAGGGCAGGGGGCTGGCGCACTACACCTACTGGTACGACCACCCGCCGCTCGGCTGGATCCAGATCGCCGTGCTGACCTGGATACCCTCGATGATCAGCCCCGAGTCGATGACCGTCGGCTCGATGCGCGCGATGATGCTGGTCGTCAGCGGCATCAGCGCGGTGCTGGTCTACGTGCTGGGCCGCCGGCTGTCCCTGCCCCGCTGGGCCGCGGGGCTCGGCATGGTCCTGTTCGGGCTCTCCCCGCTGTCCGTCGTCCTCCAGCGGGAGATCTTCCTCGACAACCTCGCGGTGATGTGGACGCTGCTCGCGTTCACCCTCGCCGCCTCCCCGAGCCGTCACCTCTGGCACCACTTCGGAGCGGGCATCGCGGCGGCCACCGCCGTGCTCACCAAGGAGACGATGCTGGTCGTCCTGCCCGCGCTGCTGGTCACCATGTGGCGGCACAGCCACCGGGACACCCGCAAGTTCGCGGTCACCGGCGCCATCACCGCCTGCGTGCTGATCGGCTTCTCGTACCCCCTCTTCGCCCTCCTCAAGGGCGAGCTGCTGCCCGGCGGCGGGCACGTCTCCCTCTGGGACGGCGTCAAGTACCAGATGACGCGGCCCGGTTCGGGGTTCATCCTCGACCAGGGCTCCGGTTCGCACGGTGTCTTCCAGTCGTGGCTGTACTACGACCGGGTGCTGCCGCTGGGCGGCCTGGCCGGCGCGCTCCTGCTGCTGGCCACCTGGCGCTGGTCGGTCACCGCCCGCGCGCTGGCCGGGCCGGCGCTGACGGTGGCGATCCTCGCCGCGCTGGCCCTGCGCCCCAACGGCTACCTGCCCGCGATGTACGTCATCCAGGCGCTGCCCTTCCTCGCCCTGGTCCTCGCCGGGGGCACCGCCTCCGTCGCCCACGCCGTGCTGCGCAGGTGGCGGGCGGAAGGGGAGAAACGATTGGTCACCGGCGGGCGGTACGCCCTCGCGGCGGTCCTCGCCGTCGCCGCCGGCGCCTACGTCGTACCGAAGTGGTACGACGGCGCCCGCACCGCCGTCACCGTCGACGCCAACGCCCCCTACCAGGCCGCCTCGAAGTGGCTCGCCACGGAGGTGGCGGACCCCGAGGACACGCGGGTGCTCGTCGACGACGCGATGTGGCTGGACCTGGTGCACGCCGGGTACCGGCCCGGGCTCGGTGTCATCTGGTTCTACAAGGCCGACCTCGACCCCGCGGTGACCAAGACCATGCCGCGCGGCTGGAAGGACATCGACTACGTGGTCGCCTCGCCGACGGTACGGCGGGACGCGGTCGACCTGCCCAACGTCAGGGCGGCCATCCAGCACTCGACACCGGTCGCCGTCTTCGGCACCGGTGCGGACCGGATCGAGATCCGGCAGATCCAGACCACCGGCACCGCCGTGGGAGGCGTCCGATGAGCCAGGAATCCATCGTCCCCAAGGGACTCGACGATCCGGCCGTACACGCTGTCGAGGTGCCGGAGCCGGGCGCCGTCACCATCGTGGTGCCGACCTTCAACGAGTCCGCCAACATCCGCGAACTCCTGCACCTGATCACCGCGTCGGTGCCCTCCCGGCTGCCCTGCGAGGTGGTCTTCGTGGACGACTCCACGGACGACACCCCCCAGGTCATCCACGAGGCGGCCAAGGACTGCCCCTTCCCGGTCACCGTCCTGCACCGGGAGGAGCCGGTCGGCGGGCTCGGCGGTGCCGTCGTCGAGGGCATCAAGGCGGCCTCGTCCGACTGGGTCGTCGTCATGGACGGCGACTGCCAGCACCCGCCCTCGCTGGTACCGGAGCTGGTGGCCACCGGGGAGCGGTCGGGCGCCGGGCTGGTCGTCGCCTCCCGCTACATCAAGGGCGGCAGCCGTGCCGGACTGGCGGGCAACTACCGGGTGGCCGTCTCGCGCGGCGCGACCTGGCTGACCAAGTCGCTCTTCCCGCGCAAGCTGCACGGCATCAGCGACCCGATGAGCGGCTTCTTCGCGATCCGCCGCAGCGCGGTCACCGCCGACGTGCTCCAGCCGCTCGGCTACAAGATCCTCCTGGAACTCGCCGTCCGCAGCCGCCCGCGCCAGGTCACCGAGGTGCCGTTCGTCTTCCAGGACCGGTTCGCGGGTGAGTCCAAGTCCAGCGCCCAGGAGGGCCTGCGCTTCCTGCGCCACCTGGTCGGCCTGCGCTCCGCCTCCCCGGTCGCCCGCATGATCGGCTTCGGCCTGATCGGCGCGACCGGGTTCGTGCCGAACCTGCTCGGCCTGTGGGCCCTCACCGCGGGCGGCCTGCACTACATACCGGCCGAGATCCTCGCCAACCAGCTCGGCGTGGCCTGGAACTTCGTCCTCATCGAGCATCTGCTCTTCCGCGACCGGCGGCGGCACCGGCGGTGGTGGGACCGCGCCGGGCGGTTCGCGCTGCTCGCCAACGCGGACCTGGTGCTGCGTATCCCGCTGATCGCGCTGTTCGTCCACCGGCTCGGCATGGGCGTGCTGTCCGCGACCGCGCTCGCCCTGGTGACGACCTTCGTCCTGCGCTTCGTGGCGACCGAAGCGCTGGTTTATCTGCCGCGCAGGGGGCTGCGCGGGAGCAGCACAGCTAGGAGAGCCGTGTGAAAAGACGTCAGCTGTCCAGATACCGAAGAAGAACCGCACTCGTCGGGGTGGGGGCACTCACCGCCGGCCTCCTCCTCACCTCACCCCAGTCCGCCACCGCCGCCAACCTTGTGAAGAACGCCGGCTTCGAGACCGCCGGCACCGGTGACATGCCGTACTGCTGGGAGAAGTCCGGCTGGGGGGACAACGACTTCACCTTCTCGACCGTGGGCGACGCCCACACCGGCTCCAAGGCGATGAAGGTCGAGCTCACCCGCCGTGCCGACGGCGACCGCAAGGCGTTGATCACGGAGTCCGCCGAGTGCGCGCCGGTCGTGTCGGCGGGCAAGCAGTACGACCTCGGGCTCTGGTACAAGTCGACCACCCCGGACACCTCGCTCACCCTGTTCCGGCACGACACGACCGCCGGCTGGCAGTACTGGACCGACCTGAAGACGCTGGAGATGGCCGGGAACTGGACCGAGGCCACCGTCCGCACCCCGGAGGTCCCGGCCGGCACCGACCGCATCACCTGGGGCGTGTCCGTGTACGGCACGGGCTCGGTCACCACCGACGACTACACGATGGACCAGGTCGCCGACCCGGTACCGGACCCGGTGTGCACGGGCACGCCCGCGGAGTGTGCCAACGGCAGGTGGGACGTGCTGCCCACGGAGAACCCGGTGCGTTCCATGCACTCCGTCGTCCTCCACAACGGCAAGGTGCTGCTGATCGCGGGCTCCGGCAACAGCGAGGAGCAGTTCGAGGCGGGCACGTTCACCTCCGCGGTGTACGACCCGGTCAAGGGCACCTACAAGGTCATCCCCACGCCGAAGGACATGTTCTGCGCCGGGCACGTGCAGCTCCAGGACGGGCGCGTGCTGGTGATGAGCGGCAACAAGGCGTACCCGGTGCCGGGCGGGCACGGCTACGAGGGCTACAAGGACTCGTACATCTTCGACCCGGCCACCGAGAAGTACATCAAGACCAACGACATGAACGACGGGCACTGGTACCCGTCGGCGACCGCCCTCGGCAACGGTGACGTCATCTCCTTCGGCGGGCTGCGCGAGGACTCGACCGGCTCGGTGGCCGCCGAGCTGTGGTCGGACGCGGAGCAGCAGTGGCTGCCGCTGTGGAAGGTCAACCAGACCTGGTCGTACTGGGGTCTGTATCCGTCGATGATCCTGATGCAGGACGGCCGGCTGTTCTACTCGGGCAGCCATGTCTTCGGCAACAACATCCCGGGCACCGGGTCGGCGATCTACGACTACGACGCCAACACCATCACCCAGATCCCGGGTCTGCAGAACAAGGACCAGCGCGACCAGTCGGCGAGCGTGCTGCTGCCCCCGGCGCAGGACCAGAAGGTCCTCACCATCGGCGGCGGCAACATCGACTCCAACCCGGACGCCAACCGGCTGACCGACGTCATCGACCTCAAGACCGCCGACCCGTCCTACGTCGCCGGCCCGCCGCTGCCGCAGGGCACCGTCGACCTCGGCAACGGCAAGGTTCCGCAGACCGGAAACCAGGGCAAGATGTACGTCTCCGCCGTGCTGCTGCCCGACGGCACGGTGCTGGAGACCGGCGGCGCCCTCCACAACCGGGCCGACCCGGTCTACGAGTCGTCGATCTACGACCCCGCGACCAACACCTTCGACCCGGTGGCCGCCGACCCCGAGGCGCGCGGCTACCACTCGTCCTCGTTCCTGCTGCCGGACGGCCGGGTGATGTCGACCGGTGACAACCCGGGCAACGGCTCCTGGAACCACGACGTGTCGATCTACACGCCGCCGTATCTGCTCAAGGGCCCGCGTCCGTCGATCACCTCGGTGATCGACACCGAGTGGAACTACGGCGACACCCAGCGGATCACCGTCGACCGGCCCATCGCCAAGGCCGAGCTGATCCGTCCGGCCGCCGTCACCCACTCCTCGGACCCGAACCAGCGGTTCGTGGACCTGCCGCTGTCGGTGGACGGCGGCAACATCGACCTGAACGTGACGAGCAACCCCAACCTGGCGCCGCCCGGCTGGTACATGCTCTTCGCGGTCGACGCCAACGGTGTGCCGTCCGTGGCCGAGTGGGTGCACCTCCAGGGCCCGCAGGCGCTCGGCGCCACCGACGCCTCGGCGCACGTCCACTCCTTCGCCGACTCGCCCGACGGCACCGTCACCGGGCCCGGCAAGAAGCGGACCTCGCAGAAGGTCAGCCCGACCGTCTCCGGCTGCGACCGGCACTACGGCTCGATCAACGTCTGTGTGCCGACCACGTTCCCGGACGAGGTGCGGGACACCACGGTGGCCCGCTGCGCCTGGCTGAAGGCGAACGACTACGGCCGTCTGAAGGTCAACGGCAAGGACGACCCGCTCAAGCTCGACCGGAACAAGGACGGGATCGCCTGCGGAAAGGCTGACGTGCGCAAGCGCTAGCGGTCGCCCGCGAACTCTTCCAGGGCGCGCTCCACGACGGCCTCCAGCCGCTCGTGGTGCGCGCCCTTCCAGTACGCCTGCCCGCACTCCCGGCACTGCCCGAAGACGTCGTACGACCGCTGCGTCCCGCCGTGCAGCAGGTCCGCGAGCTCCTCCTTGGTGGCCTTCCGCAGCAGGCCGTTGCAGGCGGTGCAGCGCGTCCAGGGCTGGAGCCCGGGGCGGAACCGGTCCAGGACGTCCCGGAGCTGCTCCTCGGGGCGGGTGCTGTAGACGAAGGCGCCCGCCCACAGTTCCCGGCGGCGCAGCAGGCCCCGGTCCCGGCTGAGCAGGACCCGCCGCTCGGCGGCCGAGCGGGCGGCCAGGGCCGGGTCGCCGATGTCCGTCGACTCGTACGCCGTGTCCACGCCGAGCAGGCGCAGCCGGCGGGCGAGGGTGCCGAGGTGGACGTCGAGGAGGAAGCGCAGGGGAGCGCCGGGGACCCGCTGGGGCCGCTCGACGGGGTGGACACGCACCGATTCGCCGGCCGCCGGGATGTGCGACACGGCTGCCTGCCGGCCGTCCACGACCAGCGCGCCGACCTCGGTGAGCGGGACGCCGAGGGACTCCACGACATGACCGAGGGTGGAGACGCCGTCGGTGGCGACCGGGGTGGCGCCGGTGCGGTGCCGGTGCGCGACGAAAAGGGCCAGTTCGGGAGCGAACTCGACGTGGATCTCTGCTGCTGCGCTCACCGGGTCAGGATGTCATGGCCGCGCGACCGCGGGTGGAGCGCTTTTCGCCGGTCGTGTTGTCCTGAGCATGCCCCGGTCTACGTCTGTGCCCTCAGGGTTTGTCCCGGGTGAGGCCGTGCTCGATGACGTCCAGGGCGCGGTCGAGGAGGTCGGGGAGGTCGTCCCGGAAGTCGTTCTCGGCCCAGTACAGGGAGATCTCCGCGAGGCCACCGATCAGGGACATCGCGTAGACCCGCACCTCCAGGCCGTCCCGCGGGCGGCCGGTGCGGGCCGCGACGGCCTCGGCGAGCAGCCTGCCGGTGCTCGACATGCTCTCCATCATCCGGGCACGCACCGCGGGCACCTGGACCATCAGCTGCGACCGCAGCCGGGTGACCTCGGGTTCCTCGGCCGTTCCGAGGCCGACGGCCCGGCGCATGACGTACCGCAGCGAGTCCGGCCACGGCTCGTCCACCGGCCGGGACCGCAGTTCCGCCGGCAGGATCGAGCCGAGGTCGTCGAACCCGTCCGGGAGGACGATGTCCTCCTTGGCCGGGAAGTAGCGGAAGACGGTCGACGGCGACACCTCGGCGCGGTCGGCGATCTGCTCGATCGTCGTGGCGTCGTACCCCTGCTCGCTGATCAGCGCGTAGGTCGCGGCGCGGATCGTCTCACGGGTCCTGATCTTCTTCCGCTCACGCAGTCCCAGCGGGGGGCGGTCGGCGGGGGCGGTGGTGCGTGCTGCCGTCATGCACGTCATTGTCCGGCACCGGTGGCGGGCGGGACCATGGCCGCGGTGCCCTCCTGCGGGCCCCGTGCGGTCGCCGTGACCGGCGGGAACGCCCCCGGCAGGCAGGGCCGCCACCAGGGAGGCGGTCCCGCGCACCGGCGGCCCGGGCACGCGTGCCGAAACGGCCACGGCTCGCAAGCCGTGGCCGTCGTTCCCGGGCGGGGGAGGGGCTGCGAAGGTCTAGTACGCGATCAGTGAGATGCAGACGTAGTGCGCGATGAACGCCGCCAGGGTGAGGGAGTGGAACACCTCGTGGAAGCCGAACCAGCGCGGTGACGGGTTCGGGCGCTGGAGGGCGTAGATCACTCCGCCCGCGCTGTAGAGCAGGCCGCCGGTGATCACCAGGACCAGGACCGCGATGCCGCCCGCGCGCATGAAGTCGGGCAGGAAGAAGACGGCCGCCCAGCCCATGGCGATGTAGCAGGGCGTGTACAGCCAGCGCGGGGCGCCGACCCAGAAGACGCGGAAGGCGATGCCCGCCACCGCGGCGCTCCAGATGCCCCACAGCAGCCACCGTCCCGTGGAGTCGGGCAGCAGCAGCATGGTCAGCGGGGTGTAGGTGCCGGCGATGATCAGGAAGATGTTGGAGTGGTCCAGGCGGCGCAGCACGCCGTCCATGCGGGGACTCCAGTCGCCCCGGTGGTACAGCGCGCTCACGCCGAACAGCAGGCAGGCCGTGAGGACGTAGACGGCGCAGGCGATGCGGGCTCTGGTGGTGTCGGCGAGGGCGGTGAGCACCAGGCCGGCGATGAGTACGGCCGGGAACATGCCCAGGTGCAGCCAGCCGCGGAGCTTGGGCTTGACCGGATGCGGCAGGGAGAGCGCGACGGGACCGCCGCCGGCGTCGGCCGGCGTGTCCGTGGGCGCGTCGGGGGCGGACGCATTCATGCGGGCATCGTACCTACGGAGGCGTAACTTACGGATCGCTGCGATCCGTTGACCGGCAAAGAGTGTCCATCATCTCACGGGCTGTGTGCGGACGCGCCGGGTTCCCCGCGTCAAGGGACCGTCTGCCGAATCCCATGTGGACGCAAAGTGTCCGTTTTACACGTGGCGATCCTCACTCTGCTCACTTGGGCGCTCCTCTGGACAGATGGGCGGACTCGTCGGATGATCAAATGAGTGCGGTCGGCACCGGATGAGCGCCAGAGGGAATCGACGCGAAGCATCCGGGTCGCGGCCCCCATGGGGCAACAAGGAAAAAATCCCTCATTTAGGAGCAATCGTGGCGCGCGACATCGCGGCTCCCCCCGTCATCCCCACCACCCACAAGGAACTGATCACGTGGGTGAACGAGATCGCAGAACTGACGCAGCCGGACAGCGTGGTCTGGTGTGACGGATCCGAGGCCGAGTACGAGCGACTGTGCGAAGAGCTCGTGGCCAAGGGCACCTTCAAGAAGCTCGACCCGATCAAGCGCCCCAACTCCTACTACGCGGCCTCCGACCCGACCGATGTCGCGCGCGTCGAGGACCGCACCTTCATCTGCTCCGAGAAGGAGGAGGACGCGGGCCCGACCAACCACTGGAAGGCCCCCGCGGAGATGCGGGAGATCTTCACCGGCGAGCAGGGCGTCTTCCGCGGCTCGATGCGCGGCCGGACGATGTACGTCGTCCCGTTCTGCATGGGCCCGCTGGGCTCGGACCTCTCCGCGATCGGCGTGGAGATCACCGACTCCGCCTACGTCGCCGTGTCCATGCGCACCATGACCCGCATGGGCCGGCCCGTCCTCGACGAGCTCGGCTCCGACGGCTTCTTCGTGCGTGCCGTGCACACGCTCGGAGCGCCGCTGGAGGAGGGCCAGGAGGACGTTCCCTGGCCGTGCAACAGCACCAAGTACATCTCCCACTTCCCGGAGACCCGCGAGATCTGGTCGTACGGCTCCGGCTACGGCGGCAACGCCCTGCTCGGCAAGAAGTGCTACGCCCTGCGCATCGCCTCCGTCATGGCCCGCGACGAGGGCTGGCTGGCCGAGCACATGCTCATCCTCAAGCTGACCCCGCCGCAGGGCGAGTCCAAGTACGTCGCCGCCGCCTTCCCGAGCGCCTGCGGCAAGACCAACCTCGCCATGCTGGAGCCGACCACCCGGGGCTGGACCGTCGAGACCATAGGCGACGACATCGCCTGGATGCGCTTCGGCGAGGACGGCCGCCTCTACGCCATCAACCCCGAGGCCGGCTTCTTCGGCGTCGCGCCCGGCACCGGTGAGCACACCAACGCCAACGCGATGAAGACCCTGTGGGGCAACGCCGTCTTCACCAACGTGGCGCTGACCGACGACAACGACATCTGGTGGGAGGGCATGACGGAGGAGACTCCGGCCCACCTCACCGACTGGAAGGGCAACGACTGGACCCCGGAGTCCGGGACCCCGGCCGCCCACCCGAACGCCCGCTTCACCGTCCCCGCCTCGCAGTGCCCGATCATCGCGCCCGAGTGGGAGGACCCCAAGGGCGTGCCGATCTCGGCGATCCTCTTCGGCGGGCGCCGCGCCACCGCCGTACCGCTGGTGACGGAGTCCTTCGACTGGAACCACGGCGTCTTCCTCGGCGCCAACGTGGCCAGCGAGAAGACCGCCGCCGCCGAGGGCAAGGTCGGCGAGCTGCGCCGCGACCCGTTCGCCATGCTGCCGTTCTGCGGCTACAACATGGGCGACTACATGGGTCACTGGGTCGACGTCGCCAAGGGCAAGGACGCGGCGAAACTCCCGAAGATCTACTACGTCAACTGGTTCCGCAAGAACGACGAGGGTCAGTTCGTCTGGCCCGGCTTCGGCGAGAACTCCCGGGTCCTGAAGTGGATCGTGGAGCGGCTGGAGGGCAAGGCCGAGGGCGTCGAGACCCCGATCGGCATCCTGCCGACGAAGGACGCGCTCGACACCGAGGGCCTGGAACTGGCCGAGTCCGACCTGGACTTCCTGCTCACGGTCGACAAGGAGGTCTGGCGCGAGGAGGCCGCCCTGGTCCCCGACCACCTCAACACCTTCGGCGAGCACACCCCGAAGGAACTGTGGGACGAGTACCGGGCGCTGGTGCAGCGCCTGGGCTGAGCCCGCCCGACAGGCTCCGCGGCCGGTCTCCGAGTATGCCCTGACCAGCGACATCGTCACGGCCGGCCGCGGTGACGCCCCCCGTACCGGCGAGGTTCCGTACAACGGCGTACGGGGCCCGGGCCTGTCGTCACGCTCCCGTCCGCCCCGACGGGAGAACGGTGACGACAGGCCTTCGCCCGCGTGCGGGCCGAGAGCACTCCCGTGTCCTCCGGCCACGCGCCGCCGCCTCCGCGCTGCTCCTGGCCGGTCCGTCGGGTTCCCGGTCAGTCCGTGGTGTTCCCGGCCTTGCCGTAACGGCGGAAGTCGGCGGTCTCCACCGTCCAGGGACCGAACGGCACGCTGTCCCCGTAGATGTACGGGTCCTTGCGGGTGTAGCGGCCCTTGCGGGGCTCGGAGTGCACCTCGACGGTCCCGGTGCGCGGGTCGACGATCAGGTAGTGGTCGATGCCCATGGCCGGATAGTCGGCGAGCTTCTCGATGCAGTCGTCGTTCGGGTTGGACGGCGAGATGACTTCGACGACCGCGAGCACCTGCGTGGCGTCGACGGCGAGGCCCTCCTCGTCGAGGACGTGCTCGGCCTGACGGCGGCGTCGGGGAGGCGCATGCGGCCGATCGCGGGGTGTTCGGTCTCGGGGCCGCTCGCACAGATGTGACCGGGATGCGTGGTGCGGAGTTGGTCGTCGAGCTGCTTGCAGATGCGGCGGATCGTGCCCGCGTGACGCTTCGACGGGCACGTCATGGCCGGTATCGGACCGGACGGGCCGATCTCGACGCTCCAGGCTCCTTCGAGCCGCTCGGCACAGGCGCCGAGCTCCTCGGCGATCGCGCGCGTCTTCGCGCACTCCATGCCGTCAGCGTACTGAAACCGTGGCGCCCGGTCCGCGCGTCGCTGCGGGTGCACGCGGACCGGGGCCGTTCAGGGGGACCCTGGCGGGAGGGTCAGCCGGCGGCGCTCAGTTCCCTCGGGTCGGCCAGGGCGGCGGCGTGCGCGTCCATGCGCTCCGCCGACAGGATCGCCGCGGCCGTGTCGGCGCGCGACGCCGCGACGACCAGGGCCCGCCCGGCCAGGGCGTGCGCCCGCCGGTGCAGGGCGGTGAGGTGACGCTCGCGTCCGCCGGAGGCCACCGCACGGGCCGGAGCGAGGCCGCCCCGCAGCCGCGAAACCTGCCCGGCGAGCCGGTCGGCCGCCGTGTCCAGCCCGGCCGACGGTGCCAGTGCGCGGAGTTCGTCCGTGACGGCGAGCAGCGCGGCGAGATGCCCCGCGAGCTGGATGTCCAGCTCTTCCTCACGGGAACGGTGGGGGAAACCGGGGTTGGGGCCGTCCACCGTGCTGTGGACCGACTTGGTGCGGATCGGCTCGTACATGGGGACGCCTTCCTGAAGCTGTCAGGAAACCATCCTAGCTTAGATCTCGTCTAAAGTTGAAAACTTCCTACGGCTGGCTGTAGCCGTCCAGGAAGTTCCCTATCCGGGTGATCGCCGACCGCAGATCACCCGCCGACGGCAGGGTCACCACCCGGAAGTGGTCCGGCTCGGGCCAGTTGAAGCCGGTGCCCTGGACGACCATGATCTTCTCCTGGCGCAGCAGGTCCAGGACCATCCGCCGGTCGTCCTTGATCTTGAAGACCTGCGGGTCGAGGCGCGGGAACAGATACAGCGCCCCCTTCGGCTTCACACAGCTCACCCCGGGGATCTGGGTCAGCAGCTCGTACGCCACGTCCCGCTGTTCCCGCAGCCGCCCGCCCGGCAGGACCAGGTCGTTGATGGTCTGGCGGCCGCTGAGCGCGGCCACCACCCCGTGCTGCCCCGGCATGTTCGCGCACAGGCGCATGTTCGCCAGGATCGTCAGGCCCTCGATGTAGGAGTCGGCGTGGGCGCGCGGCCCGGAGATGGCCATCCAGCCGACCCGGTAACCGGCCACCCGGTACGCCTTCGACATGCCGTTGAAGGTGAGGGTGAGCAGGTCCGGGGCGACCTTGGCGGTCGGGGTGTGGGTGGCCTCGTCGTACAGGATCTTGTCGTAGATCTCGTCCGAGCAGATCAGCAGGTTGTGCCGGCGGGCGATGTCGGTCAGGCCCCGCAGCATCGCCTCGTCGTAGACCGCGCCTGTCGGGTTGTTCGGGTTGATGATGACGAGCGCCTTGGTCCGGTCGGTGACCTTGCGCTCCACGTCCGCGAGGTCGGGCATCCAGTCGGACTGCTCGTCGCACCGGTAGTGCACGGCGGTGCCGCCGGACAGGGAGACCGCCGCGGTCCACAGCGGGTAGTCGGGCGCCGGTACGAGGACCTCGTCCCCGTCGTCCAGCAGCCCTTGCATCGCCATCACGATCAGCTCGGACACGCCGTTGCCGATGAAGACGTGCTCGACGTCCGTCTCGATGCCGAGGGTCTGGTTGTGCATGACCACCGCCCGGCGCGCGGCCAGCAGGCCCTTCGCGTCGCCGTAGCCGTGCGCCGACGAGACGTTGCGGAGGATGTCCTCCAGGATCTCGGGCGGGCACTCGAAGCCGAACGCGGCCGGATTGCCGGTGTTCAGCTTGAGGATGCGGTGGCCTGCCGCTTCCAGGCGCATCGCCTCCTCGAGAACCGGGCCCCGGATCTCGTAACAGACGTTGGCGAGCTTGGTCGACTGGATCACCTGCATGTCAGGGAGCTTACGGCCCGGTAACGCTCCATGGGTCGTGTTTTCCACCACGCGAGACGCGGAGGTTTGGGTGGATATCGCCGACGGCTGTCCCCTGGGCCCCCTCCGTCTCTAGAATGCGCGGCCATGGGGAGGGCTCCGCAGGACGACGGCACGTACGGCGCCTACGGGACGGCCGGTGCCCGGGGCGCGGGTGCGGCCGGCGCGTCGTGGGAGGGGCCGAAGGTGTACCACCCGCGGGCGGAGTCGACGCCCGCCTACGACGAGTACGCCGATCCGGCGGTCGCGCACGGCTGGCAGAACGCCTACGACGAGACGCGCGAACTGCCGCGGATCGACGGCGCCGAGCCGGCGCCGGTCCCGAGGCCGGTCCCCCCGGCGGCGCCGGGGCGCGGCGCCGGACCGGGACGGCGGCGGGCGCCGCGCGAGCCGGGCGGGTGGCGGTCGCGCCGCGGGCTGGTCGCCGTCGGCGCGGTGGGCGCGGTCTCGGCGGCGGCACTGATCGTGGGCTTCTCGTTCTCCGGGTCGTTCTCGGGCGGCGCCCGGGACAAGGAGAGCGGGACGCGGTCGGTGCCGGACGGGTCCGCCGGCCCGACGGACCCGCGGTCGTCGGCCGGTCCCTCCGGTTCCCCGGACACCGGGAGCCACGCCGGCGCGCCGTCCGCCGGCGTGGCGGCCCCGCCGGGCGCCCCGGCGGGAGAAACCGGGTCCGCCGGCCCCTCGGCCCCTTCCGTCACGGAGGCCGCCATCCGTTCCGGCCCTCCGCCCACCGCCACGGCCGCCTCCCCGTCCGCCGCGCCGAGCGCGTCGAAGCCGGGCAACTCCGACGGCAAGGGGCGCGGACCGGGGCACCCGAAGGGGCCCAAGTAGCGGAGCGGACCCGCCCCTGCCGGTGACCGGTAGCCGGTGGCCCGCGGCCCCGTGGGAAGCCGGGACGGACTACGGGGTCCTCCGCACCGCCCGTCCCGCCAGTACGTCCGTGCGACGGCCGTCCTCGATGACGAAACGGCCGTCGACCAGGACGTACGGGATGCCCGTCGGGAGCGTCCGCGGATGCTCGAAGGTGGACCCGGCCGCGACCGTCGCCGGGTCGAACAGCACGAGGTCCGCCCGGTAGCCCTCGCGGACCAGCCCGCGGTCCGGCAGCCGCAGCCGGGCGGCCGGGCGTGCGGTCAGGTGGGCGACGCACTCCTCCAGGGACAGCACGCCCAGCTCCCGTACGTACCGCCCGAGGTACCGCGGGAAGGTGCCGTACGCGCGCGGGTGCGGCTTGCTGCCCTGGAGGATGCCGTCCGAGCCGCCGGTGTGCACGGGGTGCCGCATGATCGCCCGGACGTTCTCCTCGTGGCCGACGTGCTGGAGGATCGTGGAGCCGAGCCGGTCCTCGACGAGCAGGCGGTGGGCGGCCGTCCACGGGGTCTCGCCCCGCAGGTCCGCCGACTGCCGCACCGTACGGCCGACGCAGTCCGCGAGGGCCGGGTTCGTCACGCCCGAGATCTCGATCGTGTCCCACTCGACGGGCACGCCGTGGCAGCCGTCCGCGCCGACGACCTCCAGATGGTGCCGCACGCGCTCCGCGGTCTCCGGGTCCGCCAGCCGCCTGAGGGTCTCGGCCGGGCCGCCCTCGCTCGCCCAGCTCGGCAGCAGCGCCGCGAGGGTGGTGGAGCCCGGGGTGTAGGGGTACGTGTCGAGGCTGATGTCCGCTCCGGCGGCGAGCGCGTCGTCGAGGAGGGCCAGCAGCTCGGGCGCGCGGCCCTTGTTCACGCCGAAGTTCATGGTGGCGTGCGCCAGGTGGAGCGCGCAGCCTGCCTCCCGGGTGAGGGCCACCATCTCCGCGTACGCCTCCAGGGCCCCGGCCCCGTAGGAGCGGTGGTGCGGGCAGTAGTAGCCGCCGTAGGACGCCACCACCCGGCACAGCTCGGTCAGTTCGGCGTCCTCGGCGTACATGCCGGGGGTGTAGGTCAGGCCCGACGACATGCCGACGGCACCCTGCTCCATGCCCTCGGCGACCAGCCGCCGCATCCGCTCCAGCTCCTCCGGCGTCGCCGCGCGGTCCTCCCAGCCGACGACGAGCGCGCGGACCGTGCCCTGCGGGACCAGGTAGGCCGCGTTCACGGCGATCCCCCGGCCCTCGAAACCGAAGTCGAGCCGGTCCAGGTACGCGCCCACCGACCGCCAGCCGATGTCGAGGTCGTCGCCGTCCCCGTTCCAGCCGGTGATCGCGCGGCGCACTCCGGCGAGCGTGCGGTCGTCGGCCGGCGCGTACGACAGCCCGTCCTGGCCGAGGACCTCGAGGGTGACGCCCTGGGCGGCCTTGGCGCTGTGGTCGGGGTCGCGCAGCAGCGCGAGGTCGCTGTGGGCGTGCATGTCGATGAAACCGGGGGAGAGGACCAGGCCCTCGGCGTCCAGTTCGCGGCGTGCCTTCGGGCGCTGACAGCCCGCCGCCGCGGCCTCCTGGACGATCGACACGATCCGGCCGCCGTCCACGACCACGTCGGCCCGGTACGAGGGGCCGCCGGAGCCGTCCACGACGTCCGCGTCCCGGATGACGAGCTCTTCCATGCGGGGCCTCCTGGCGGTCTCTAGAAGAACGTACGGATGTAGTCGACGACGGTGCCGTCCGCCTCGGCGAGCGGGATGAGCTGCCACTTGTCGAAGGACGTGCACGGGTGGGACAGGCCCAGGCCCAGCCAGTCACCGACCTCCAGGTCCGCCTCCGGCGCCGTGCGCAGCCAGGCGTGCTGGTCGGACAGGGCGGTCACCTCGATGCCGGTGGCCGGGCGCTCGGCGCCGTCCCGGCGGACGACCTGGGCGACGGGCAGGTCGAGGTCGTACGCCGCGTCCCGCTTGCCCGCGTTCACGAACGCCTGCCCGGCGGACGGCCGGGACACCACCTGCGTCCAGAGCCGGAACGCCGGCTCCAGCGCGCCCTCCTCCGGGACCCGGTTGAAGGGCGTCAGCCTGCGGTAGTGGCCGTCGTCGTGCGAGACGTAGGCGCCCGAGCGCAGCAGCTTCAGGACGGGCCGGGACAGGTCGGGGATATGGGCGAAGACCTCGGCGACCGCGTCGAACCAGGCGCTGCCGCCGGCGCTGACGACGATCTCGTCCGCCGCGGAGAACCGCCCGGCCCCGTCGAAGCCGGCCGCCAGGGCGACCAGTCGCTCCAGCCAGGCCCGCACCCGCCCGGGGTCCGCCCGCGGGACCTCCCCCTCGTAGCCCGCCACACCGACGAGCCGCAGGGTGCGCGTCGCCGCCACCGCGTCGGCGACCGCCGCGCACTCCGCGTCCGTCCGGACGCCGGTGCGGGCGCCCTCACCGGCGGCGAGCTCGACCACCACGTCCAGGGAGCGGCGGGCGCCGCGCAGCGCCGCGTCCATCAGCTCCACCCCGCGCACGGAGTCGACGTAACAGACGAAGCGGAAGTCGTCGTCGGCGTCCAGCCGGCCGGAGACCCAGCGGAGCGCGGCCGGGTCGACCAGCTCGTTGGCGAGGAACACCCGCTGGACGCCGAAGGCCCGGGCCACCCGCGCCTGGTGCGGCACCGCGACGGTGATGCCCCACGCCCCGTGCTCGATCTGGCGCCGGAAGAGCCACGGGGCCATGGAGGTCTTGCCGTGCGGCGCGAAGGCCAGGCCGTGCCGGGTCGCGTACGTCTCCATGAGCCGCAGGTTGTGCTCCAGGCGCTCGGCGGAGAGGGCGAGCACCGGCGTGGTGAAGCCGCCGGTGAAGAGGTTGCGGCGCTGGGCGGCCAGTTCCCCGACGGTCAGGCCGTCCGCGTCCGGGGGGAGGCCCTTGAAGCGGTGGTCGACGCGTTCCTCCGCCAGCCGGGTGAGCGCTTCGCTGGCCATGGGGCCTCCCTGATCAAGTAGTTGCAGCATGTGCAACGCTCATTGCGTATATCGCTTGCCGCTGTCTAACATCTCCGCCAGCGCGGGGTCAACGGAGCCGCCGCACACCCCCACCCGGCCGAGGAGCTACCACCATCGTGACCACCACCGGACCCCGCGACGCCCCGGACGTCGTGGACGTCGTCGCGCTCGGCGAGTCCATGGTCACGTTCCGGCCGGGCCGGCCGGGCCGTCTCGCCGATGTTCCCTCCTTCGACCGGGGCATCGGGGGCGCGGAGTCCAACGTGGCGTGCGGGCTGGCCGCCGCCGGCCACGCGGTGCGGTGGGTCAGCCGGGTCGGGGCCGACGGGTTCGGCGACCACCTGGTCGAGGCGATCGGGGCGTACGGCGTGGACGTCTCCGCCGTGCGCAGGGACCCGGCGCGTCCGACGGGCGTCTACTTCCGCACGGCGGGGGACCGCTCCGACGACGCCCACGAGGTGGCGTACTACCGGGCGGGATCGGCGGCCTCGGCCATGTCGGTGCACACCGTGGACCTGGCGGCGGCCCGGGCGGCCCGGATCCTGCACGTCTCCGGTATCACGGCCGCCCTGTCGGAGGACTGCCTCGGGCTGCTCCGCGAGCTGACGGCCCCCGCCCCCGGCCGACCGCTGGTCTCCTTCGACGTCAACCACCGGGCCGGCCTGTGGCCGGACACCGACGGACCGCGGGTCCTGCTGGAGCTGGCACGCGGGGCGGACATCGTGTTCGTCGGGGAGGACGAGGCGGCGCAGGCGTGGGGGCTCACGGGCGGGCCGCGGGCCATCCGGCAGGCACTGCCGGAGCCGGGGGTGCTGGTCGTGAAGGAGGGGGCGCGAGGCGCCACGGTGTTCGAACGCGGCAGCGGTGAACACGGGACCGTCGACGGCGGGACCGTCGACGGCGGGACCGTCGACGGCAGGACCGTCGAAGGCGGGGTCGTCGAAGGGGAGAGTGGCGGACTCGGGAGTGGCGGACTCGGGAGTGGCGACGAGCGTACGGTCGGCGCCCGGCAGCCACTCGTCCGTGCCGCGCGCCCGCACGGCACCAGGTCCGGTACTCCGCACGGCACCCAGCCCGGCGCCGCGCCGAGCCGTCCGGCTCCGGGCCGTCGGGCCTCCGGGGCCGCTCCCGTCCCGGGGGCGGGCGGCACCCCGCCGGCGCCGGGCCCGGCCCCCGCCCCGGGCGCCGAACCGGCCACCACCTTCGTCCCGGCCCTCCACGTCGACGTGGTCGCACCCGTCGGCGCCGGCGACGCCTTCGCCGCCGGGTTCCTCTCCGGCACCCTGCGCGGCCTCCCCGTGCGCGACCGCGTCCGCCACGGTCACCTGATGGCCGCCGCCACCCTCACCGCCCCCGGCGACCTCGCCCCGCCCCCGGCCCGCCACCACGCCGACCGCCTCGTCGCCCTGGACGACGACGCGTGGGGGAGACTTCGACTCGGCCCCGGCTGGACACAGGCCGAACAGTGGGCCGAGGAGGAGGTACGTACGCCATGAGCCAGACCGTCGACCGCGCGCTGAGCATCCTGCCGCTGCTCGCGGAGGGCCCCGCCGACCTGGGCCAGGTCGCCGACCGCCTCGGCGTGCACAAGTCCACCGCGCTGCGCCTGCTGCGCACCCTGCACGAACACGGCATGGTCTACCGCCAGTCCGACCAGCGCTACCGCCTGGGCGCCCGGCTCATCGCGCTCGCCCAGGAGGCGATGGAGAACCTCGACATCCGAGAGATCGCCCACCCCCACCTCGTACGCCTCAACGAACAGTGCGGGCACACCGTCCACCTGGCCGTCCACGAGGAGAACGAGGTCCTCTACATCGACAAGGTGGAGAGCCGGTACCCGGTGCGCATGTACTCGCGGATCGGCAAGCCGGTCGCCATCACCGTGGCGGCCGTCGCGAAGCTGCTCCTCGCCGACCTCCCGGACACCGAGCGCCGCGCCCTCGCGGAGAAGCTCGACTACCCCCTGTACACGGCCCGTTCGACACCCAACGCCGCCGCGTTCCTGCGCGAGCTGGACACGGTGCGTGAGCAGGGCTGGGCCACCGACCTCGGCGGCCACGAGGAGTCCATCAACTGCGTCGCGGCCCCCATCCGCGGCGCCGACGGACGGGTGGTCGCCGCGATGTCGGTCTCGGCGCCCAACGTCGTCGTCACCGCCGACGAACTCCTCACCCTGCTCCCGCTGGTGCGCCGTACCGCGGACGCCGTCAGCGGCGAGTACTCCGGCAGGACCCCCGTCAAGGAAGCCAGCTCATGACAGAGAAGACCGCGCTCACCCCGAAGACCCACACCACCCCGCCCGCGAGGTTCTCGCACGGCGTGCGGAAGGGCGACATCCTCCAGGTCGCCGGTCAGGTCGGCTTCCTCCCCGCCGAGGAGGGCAGGCCGCCCACACCCGCCGGCCCGACCCTGCGCGAGCAGACCCTCCAGACCCTCGCCAACGTCAAGGCGATCCTGGAGGAGGGCGGCGCGAGCTGGGACGACGTGATGATGATCCGCGTCTACCTCACGGACGTCGACCACTTCGCCGAGATGAACGCCCTCTACAACACGTACTTCGAGGAGCAGGCCCTCACCGCGCCCCCGGCCGCCCGCACGACGGTCTACGTCGGCCTCCCCGCCGGGCTCCTCATCGAGATCGACGCGCTCGCCGTACTCGGCTGACGCGCCCTCACCTTCCCCGTGCCGTAACCGGCGCAACCCCTCCCGCACGCCGTCACCGGCGCAACCCTCCCGCACGCCGTCACCGGCACGGCACCTTCCGAGGTGCCGTGCCGCGATCCCCCCTGCCCGAAAGCAGCATGCACTTACGCAGAGGACCCCCTCATGTCCCAGCCACTCGCGGCGTCCATCCCCGAAACCCCGCCTCACACCGGAGGCCTGCTCCTCTGGATCGACGGCACCGCAGGTCTGCTGACCGTCGCCGCCCTCGGCATCGCCCTCCTCCTCTTCCTGATCATCAAGGCGCGTCTCCAGCCCTTCGTCGCCCTCCTCGCCGTCTCCATAGCCGTCGGCCTGCTGGCCGGTCTGTCGGTCACCGAACTCTTCGGCACGGTCCAGCGCTCGGACGCCGTGTCCACCATCGAGTCCGGCATGGGCGGCATCCTCGGCCATGTCGCGATCATCATCGGGCTGGGCACGATGCTCGGCGCGATCCTCGAAGTCAGCGGCGGGGCCGAGGTGTTGGCGTCCCGGCTGCTGGGGGTGTTCGGCGAGCGGCGCGCCCCGCTCGCGATGGGCACGACCGGCCTCGTCTTCGGCATCCCGGTCTTCTTCGACGTCGGCATCTTCGTCCTCGCGCCGATCGTGTACGCCGCCGCCAAACGCTCCGGCAAGTCGATCCTGCTCTACTGCCTGCCCCTGCTCGCGGGCCTGTCCATGACCCACGCCTTCCTGCCCCCGCACCCCGGCCCGGTGGCCGCCGCCGGTCTCCTGCACGTCGACCTCGGCTGGGTCATCCTCATGGGCGTCGTCTGCGGCCTGCCGGCCGTGCTGGCCGCCTGGGCCTTCTCGGCGTGGATCGGCCGCCGCATCTTCGTCGCCGTGCCGCAGGACATGGTGGAGGCGGCGGCGGAGGCGAAGCAGGCGGTGCTCACCGAACAGCGCGAGGCCGGCGTGGCGCCGCGGGAGACCCCGGTGTCGCTGGGCACGGTCCTCGGCATCATCGGTACGCCGCTGATCCTGATCCTGGCGGCCACCTTCTCGTCCATCGCGCTGGACCCCTCCACGGGCCGCTCGGTGATCGAGTTCTTCGGGCATCCCTTCGTCGCCCTGACGATCGCCCTGCTCCTCGCCTACTACCTGCTCGGCATCCGCCGCGGCTGGTCCCGCAAATCCCTGGAGACGGTCTCCACGGCGTCCCTCAAGCCGGTCGGCAACATCCTGCTCGTGGTCGGCGCGGGCGGCGTCTTCGGCGCGGTCCTCAAGGCGAGCGGGGTGGCCCAGGCGCTCTCCGACACCTTCAACGACGTCGGCCTGCCGGTACTCGTGCTGTCGTACCTGATCTCGGTCGTGCTGCGGGTCGCCCAGGGCTCGGCGACGGTCGCGATCGTCACGACGGCCGGCATCGTCGCCCCCCTCCTCGCCGAGGGCGACCACTCCCAGGCATTCGTCGCCCTGGTCATCATGGCCATCTCGGCGGGCTCCATCTTCGCCTCGCACGTCAACGACGGCGGTTTCTGGATGGTCGCCAAGTACTTCTGCATCAGCGAGCGGGACACGCTGAAGACGTGGACCGTGCTGGAGACGGTGCTGTCGGTGGTGGGGTTCGCGGTGGCGGCGGTGCTCAGCCTGTTCGTATAGCCGTATGTGCGGCTGTTGTTCGCAGCCGTATGTAGGCGTCTGATAACGAAGTAGGGGTTGGCTGTGTCCTGCACAGGATCGTCGACCATACTGCCCGCTGTGGAGCAGCGCATAGGTTCGAACAGCCAGCCCCTGAAGGCCGAGCCGGTGACGGGCGCCGGATTCGACCCGGCCTTCATCCCCGGGCTCACCTCACCCGTGTCCGGCGGACCGGCGGACGCCGCACCGGAGAAGCCGGCGGAGCAGCAGACGTCGGCGGAGCCGGAGGCGGCCGTCCCGGACGGGGCCGTTCCCGAGGGGACGGCCGCCGTGGTGTCCGGGACGTCGGACGGCGCGGACGACGCCGACTCCGACGAGGTGCCCGACGGGCCCGTCTTCGAGGCGTCCGACCGGCGCGCGAAGATCGTCGCCGATCACCGGGGAGTCCGGCTCGCCCTGGACGACCAGGCGTGCGAGTTCCGCTGGGACGAGATCGGCGCGGTCGAGACGGAGTCACCCCGCTTCGGCAAGCGGTTCACCATCACGGTGCACACCCCTGACCGCCGTTGGTACCCGATCGAGATCGAGGCCGCGTCCCGCAAGCGCTTCGAGGAGTGGGACGAGCAACTCGACGCGGTCCTCGACGCCTACTTCGAGGACGGCGACGAGGACGAGGACACGGAGACGGACGCGGCCACCGAGGACGTGAAGGCCAAGGGCGCGGACAGCGAGGACGCGGACACCAAGGACGCGGACACCAAGGCGGAGAGCTGAACAGTGGAGAGCTGAACGGCGGAGCCGTCGCCGGGCGGATGCACGCCCGGCGACGGCTCACGCGCGCCTGACCGCAGTACTGTCAGTCACCGGGCCTGTCCTAACCGCAGTACTGGGCCTGCTTCCCGATCGACCGGTACATGCAGTCCGCGTTCTCCAGCAGTTGCAGCACCGCGTCCCGGTTCCGCGAGGTCTCCCGCTCGATGACCTCGTCGGGCGGGTAGAAACCGCCCCCGGAGCTGGACGACGGGTACATCTCGAACGTGTAGCCGAAGATCTTGTGCGTACCCCAGAGGTAGTCGTCGATCGACCCGTCCGTGATGTACAGATCGCTCGACTGCTCCGCGGTGTACCCGTTGCTCGCGCCCATCTTCTGCCCGACGGCCGCGAAGGCGTTGCGGTCGTCGGCCGTCATGCCCGTCGCCGTGTCCGCGGTGGTGTACCCGAAGGGCCACAGCACGAGTTCGCTGTACGTGTGGAAGTCGATGCCGGCCGCGATCTGCTGCTTGCCGCCGACGACCCGGCTGCGTACGAAGTCGGCGACGACCTTGACCTCCGGCGCCGACTCGGGAGCGGTGCCCCGGTAGGTGTCCGAGGACGGCGACCCGGAGGAGCCGCCGCAGCAGCCCCACCGGTAGGCCCAGTTGCGGTTCATGTCCGTACCGACGTACGAGGAACCGCTGTTGGGCTGCCGGTTCTTGCGCCACGAACGGTACGAACCGGACGCGATGTCGTACTCGCCGCCGTCCGGGTTCAGGTCGGGCACGATCCAGATCTCACGGTTGTTCACCATGCTGGTGACCCGGGAGTCGGAGCCGTAGCCCGCCCCCAGTTCGCGGATCAGGTAGAGCGCCATCTCGACGGTCAGGTGCTCGCGCGCGTGCTGGTGGTGCGTGAACAGCACCTCGGGCTCGGCCTCGTCGGTCGCCACGTTGTCGCTGATCTTGATCGCGACGATGTCCCGGCCCTGGTAGGACTTGCCGATGACGCGCCTGCTCATGATGCCCGGGTAGGCCGACAACCGCGTGCTGATCTCGGCGTTCATCTCGGCGTAGTTGTGGTAGCGCGAGTCGGCCGAGGGGAAGTCGAGGAGCCGTACGTCGTCCTCGCCGTTGGACCGGTCCGGCACCGCGCCCATCGGTGTGACGTCGTAGCCGCGCTGCTTCAGTTTCTTGACCTGGTCCGCGCGGCCGGAGATGAACACCGAGTGGTCGTCGGCGTCGTCCACCGTCACACCGGACTGCTGTAGCGCGGTGCGCGACGCGGAGTCCGAGTGCATGTGGACCTCGTACTGGCGGATGTCGTCGGCGGCGGGTGCCGCCTTCTGGGCGCTGTCGGCGTTCGCGGAGAGCGAGCCGGTGAGGGCGAGCGCCGCGAGGGTGGCGACGGCGGCGACGGCGGCGCGCCGTCTGCCGCTGCGGGCGGCGCCCGGGCCTCGTGTGCGAAGTCGCATGAAGTCTCCTAGGTTCTCCAGGACGTCCGGGATCTCCGGAGGTGGGGAGTGGAGCGGGGGGTGGTCAGCGACGGTGCTGGTGCGGGTGTGGCGCTCATCGTCTGCTTATGGCATGAGCAGGTCAAGGGCGAGGAAGGGTGCGGTGGCGTGAACCGGCCGGTGATTGGCCGGTGAAGGCCGCGCTGTATACGGACTTTCCCACTGGATGTGACGCTTTCAGGCATGGTGTGCCCGGGCCGGCCCACCCGGTCCACCTTCCGTCTTCCTTCACCGCACGCCCTCTTGTGCCCTCGCCCGCTTTGCGCTTTCTTGATCGGCATGGCGGACACCACGGACAACACAGCGACCGGGGCAGGCACCTCGGCACCCCGGAAGTCCAGTTGGAAGTACATCGGCCCGGGCATCGTCGTCGCCGCGACCGGCGTCGGGGCCGGCGACCTGGTGGCGACCCTCATCGCGGGCAGCAACTTCGGCTACACCCTCCTGTGGGCCGCCGTCCTCGGCTGCCTGGTCAAGATCTCCCTCGCCGAGGCGGCGGGCCGCTGGCACCTGTCCACCGGCCGCACCCTCTTCGACGGCTGGGCGAGCCTGGGCCGCTGGACCACCTGGTTCTTCGTCGCCTACGTCGTGATCTGGGGCTTCGTCTACGGAGCGGCGGCGATGTCGTCGAGCGCGCTCCCGCTCCAGGCCCTGTTCCCGGACGTCATGGACCTCAAGTGGTGGGCCATCGCCTGCGGCCTGGTCGGCCTGGTCTTCGTCTGGTTCAACAAGTACGCGGTCTTCGAGAAGGTCATGACGGTCCTGGTGGGCGTCATGTTCGTGGTGACCGTCTACCTGGCGATCAGGGTCACCCCGAACCTGGGCCACGCCTTCGCGGGCCTGCTGCCGGTCCTGCCCGACGAGAAGGACTCGGTCCTCAACACCCTCGGCCTGGTCGGCGGCGTCGGCGGCACGATCACGCTCGCCGCGTACGGCTACTGGGTCAACGCGAAGGGCTGGACCAACACCGGCTGGATGAAGGTGATGCGGCTGGACAACCGGGTCGCCTACGCCACCACGGGCGTCTTCGTCGTCGCGATGCTCTTCGTTGGCGCGGAGCTGCTGCACTCGGCGAACGTGGCCATCGCGAGCGGCGACAAGGGCCTGATCCAGCTCAGCGACATCCTGGAGGACAAGTACGGCACGGCCACGTCCAAGTTCTTCCTCATCGGTTTCTTCGCCACGTCCTTCACCTCCCTGATCGGCGTCTGGCACGGCGTGAGCCTGATGTTCGCGGACTTCGTGGAGCGCTACCGCAAGCGCGACGCGGTGAGCGGCGAGGAGGTCGCCTCGGGCGCCCGCGAGAAGTCCTGGCCCTTCCGCGCCTACCTCCTCTGGCTGACCTTCCCCCCGATCATCCTGCTCTTCCAGGGCCAGCCGTTCCGCCTGATCATCCTCTACGGCGTCCTGGGCGCCGCCTTCCTCCCCTTCCTGGCCGGCACCCTGATGTGGCTCCTCAACTCCTCCCGCACTCCGTCCGAGTGGCGCAACGGCCTCCTGAGCAACGCGATGCTGACGATCGCGGGCCTGCTGTTCCTGGTCCTGTGCGTGAAGCAGATCTGGGACCAGCCGTGGTCGGAGTTCTTCTGACGCGGCACGGTGCGGCGCGGGTAGCTTCCCGTAGGGCCAGGCCGACCGCCGTACGAGGGGACACTGCCGATGCCCGACCAACCGCCTGTACCGGGACAGCCCCCTGCGGGACAGCCTCCGGCACCGGGACATCGTCCCGCGGGGCCGCCGCCTGTGCCGGGGTTCGGGCCGCCTCCGCCCCAGTACGCGCCGACACCGCCCCCGTCGGGGTCGGCGGGGCCGGAGTTCATGGCGGCTGACAGCCACACCCGCCCGGACCGGTTCCGGGACATCCGGTCCCGGGTCAGAGCAGGTGGTCCGCCTTTCCCGCCTTGATGTCGAGGATCATCGTGCGGAGCGCTTCGCGGGAGTCGGTGAGGTAGGCGTCCTCGGCACCGGCTATGGCGATGTAGGCGTTGCCTTGGGGGTCGGTGCCGAGGCGGAAGCAGTTGTTGCCTTCACCGCAGAAGGGCTCTTCCCAGGTGATGGGGTCGGTCACGGCGTCTCCTACAGGTCACGGGCGATCTTGTGGATGACGTCCCGTGATGCTTCCGGACGCATCGCTGCGTCATCCATCCAGTCCAGATGCGCACGGTACTTTGTCAGCTGCGCCTCGGCATGGGTGAATTCCGGTCCGTGCGCGGAGTCCAACTGCACGGTGTCGAGTTGTGGGACAGCCCCGTCCGCGTAGAGCAGGGCATGCCCCGCGCCGGGGAAGTCGCCCTTGGACGTGGGGATCACCCGGACCTCGATGTTCTCCCGCTCGGACTGGACGGCCAGATGCTCGAGCTGTTCCCGGGTCGCTTGAGTGCCGCCGTACGGCATGCGCAGGGCGGCTTCGTGGACGTAGGCCACGTACGGCAGCGGCTCCGGCCGCGCGAAGACCCGCTGGCGTTCCATGCGGTGTGCGACACGTAGCTCGACCTCCAGACGGCTCAGCGGCGGCAGCGCGGCAGCGAAGACGGCGCGGGCGTATGCCTCGGTCTGGAGGAGTCCCGGAACGTGCATGACCTGAGCGGTTCGTACGCGGGCGGCATGCCACTCCAACTCGGCGATGTCCAGAAGTCCGGACGGGAGCGTTCCGCGGTGGCGGTCCCACCACCCACGCTCCTTCCAGGCGGCCATGCCGACAAGGGCTTCGACGTAACTCTCGTCCCCGCAGGCGTAGTTGCAAGCCAGCGTACGAACGCGTTCGGGTGAGAAGGGCCGGATACCCGACTCCATGTTGGACAACCGTGTCCTGTCGATGCCCAGAAGGCCCGCCGCGTACTCCGTGGTGGCACCCGCCGCCAGCCGCATCTTGCGCAGTTCGGCACCGAGGCGCTTCTGCCGTTCCGTGGGAGTGGTTCTGGTTGGCATGGCGCCAGTCTGCCCGTGCGACGGAGAGCCCGTCCACACTTCGGGGGGTACTTACCCCTGAAACGATGGACAATGTGACTCCAGCCTCCCTACATTCGGTGATGCCGCAGCTACTCAAGGCAGTTGGAAGCGCATCGCGCGAGCCTGCCCGCACTCTCCTGCCCTGGGAGGGGCGGGCCCGCGTCAGGGAGACAGGCCACCGGCTGCCGGCGACAGGAAGTCCACGAACCCGCACTCAAGGAGTCACGCCATGCCCATGTCCCGCTGTCCCGTGGCACCGCCCTTCACGGCGGACCCCACCGCCCCCGTCCCCGAAACCCTGGCCTACAGCTTCACGCTGCCCGCGGCGCTGGCCAGCCCCGCGCTCGCGAGGGCCGCGACCCGCGAGGTCCTCAAAGCCCACGGCCTCCACGACATGCTGGACCCGGCCCTCCAGGCGGTAGGCGAACTCTCGGCGACCGCCGCCCAGTTCACGGAGTCCCCGGCTTTCTACCTCTCCCTGCGCTACCGCTCATCGACGCTCCGCCTGATCGCCTACGACAGCCACCCCCGCCACACCCAGCCCCACCTCGCCACGGCCTGCGACACCCGCCGCCGCGCGGCCCTGCGCGTCCTGGCCTGCGTCTGCCGATCCTGCGACGGCACCTGGGCCTTCGGAGAGTCCCGCGAACCGGGCGGCGGTACGAGGATGTGGGCGACGTTGCCGAGGGCGAGCGCGGCGGCGTACGGAAGCCCTACCGGGAGGGGGCGTTGAGCCAGGAACCGCCGGAGTCGGACATCAGAATTCGGCGGTGGCACCTCGGCTCTTGAACTGTTCAAGCGCCTTGGTGCGGCCAGAGACACCGTCGGATCCCTTCTCTGCCGGATCGAGCAGTCCGCGCCCACCCCACAGTCAGATCCCGCCACGGCCGGTGATTCGCGTTGCGTTCGACAATATGCGGATGTGATGATCCCAGGCATGGCTGAAGGCGGGGGCCCGGAGGGGCGGATATCCAGGTCCCGGCTGTACGAGTACGCGGGGAGTGCCGACCCGGGCGAAGACGCAGCCGGGCAGGCCGCGCCGGACAGGGAGCCCCCGCCCGGCGTGCCCTCGGAGGCTGTTGAGTCGCCCACCACCCCGGCCCCGCCCGCGGGGTTCACGGACGACGTCACCCGCGCCCGCCGCGAATTCGCCGTCCTGCTGGGCGAGTTCCGCCGTGCGCCCGTCCTCGTACCGCTCGACGAGAATGACGACCCCTTGGTCGGTGACTACGGCGGTGTCCGCTGGATCTACGCCTTCTCGGACGAGTCCGCGCTGGCGCGATTCGCGTTCGCGAGGGGTGAAGGCGCGCGGGAGTGGGCGTACCAACGGGTGCTGGGAGCACGGCTGCTGGATGTCGGTGTCCCGGCGACGGGCGTCCCGTGCGGGGTCGCCCTGGACGTGGGCAGCGAGGACGACGGTGTGCTGTTCCCCCCGGTCGTGGGGATCGTGCCGGACGCGGTGGCCGCAGACGTAGATGGGGACGCGGTGGCCGCAGACGCAGATGGGGACACGGTGGCCGCAGACGCAGATGGGGACACGGTGAACGGGGAGGAGCCGCGGTGAGCGGTGACGCAGGGGCCGGCGGGGGAAAGGACATACAGGCGGCCGGCCTGGACGGCATCGCCAAGGGGATCAACCTGACCCTCGGCGAGCTGAAGGAACTCGGCGTCGACAGTATGGCCGGACAGGGCAGGGGGTTCTCCGAACTGTCGCTCTCGGGGCTGGATTTGGGGCACGACGACCTCAAGTCGGCGTTCTCGACGTTCTGCGAACGCTGGGAGTGGGGTGTGCGCGCACTCGTCGAGGAGGGCAGCCTCTTCGCGCACCACGTGGGCCTCGCGGCGGGAACGCTGTACGAGCGGGACGAGTACGTCGGCAACTCCCTGAAAATCGCCGCGAGTTCCGCGTGGAGCAACCCGCATCTCTCCGAGGACGAGGCCATGCGGCAGGGCTGGGGGGACATCTTCGGCTCCGGTGTGGACTCGCTCAGCAATCCCGACTACAGCCGGGAGTCCTGGGACGAGGCGAAGGTCAACATCGAGCAGGGCTGGAACGACGCGGCCCGCGACGTCCTCACCCAGGATGGGGTGGGTCCGGTCACCAGCCCCCTGAACCTCCAGCAGTCCACCGGCGCCACGGATGAACAGACGGAAGCCATGCTGGACGCGGCCTTCGGCCCCTCCGCCGAGGAGCGGGCCCAGGCCGCGGCGCCGCAGCAGACCCAGCAGCAGGCCCCGCACCCCCAGCAGGGCGGGAAGAACGGCTGATGGGGTTCGGGGATCTGGTCAACTCCGGACTCGGCAAACTCGACGACATCGGCGACGCGGGCAAGAAACTCGTCGGCGAGGGCATCGACAAGGGCACGGACGTCCTCGCGGACGGCCTGGACCACGTCGGGGCCGACGACGCGGCCAAGGTGGTCGAGTACGTCGGCGACAACCTCGCCTCCGAACTCGGCGCCACCCCCGGCGAGAAACAACTCGGCGAGACGGACCTGGCCACCCAGCTGATCCACGGCAGCCCCTCGTCCATCCGCTCCTCCGCCGCCCACCTGAAGGACTTCCGCAAGGCCTTCGACACGGTCGGCGAGGGCATGCGCAAGCTGGACTCCTCGCACTGGAAGGGCGAGGCCGCCGACACCTTCCGCGAGAAGTTCGCCATGCACCCGCCCAAGTGGCTGCACGCGGCGGACGCCTGCGACAAGGCGGGCAAGGCGCTGGACGGCTTCGCTGACACGGTCGCCTGGGCCCAGGCACAGGCCCGGGACGCCATCGACCTGTACGAGAAGGGCAGGAAGGCGTCCGAGCAGGCGGTGGAGGCGTACAACAAGCGCGTAGACGCCTACAACGCCAAGGTCAAGGCCAACGAGGATCCCGGCCCCCGCCTCGAACCCTTCAGCGACCCGGGCAGCGCCGACATCAAGCGCGCCCAGGAGAAACTCGCCGAGGCCCGCCGTCAGCGCAACGAGGCCGGCCGTACCGCGGCCGTCTCGGTCCGCGCCGCTCTCGCCCACGCGCCCGCCGAGCCGCCGCTGCTCAGCCAGGTCGGGTCGAACCTCAAAGACGGCTACCTGGCGGTCAACACCGAGCTCACCCACGTGGTGGGCGGTGTGGTCAAGGGCGTGGCCGGCACGGTGTCCTTCGTCCGCGGCCTGAACCCGCTCGACGTGTACAACCTCACCCACCCCGCCCAGTACGTCCAGAACGTCAGCATGACGCTCACCGGCCTGATCTCCACCGCCGCCCACCCCGACCGCGCGCTGAAGTCGGCCTGGGAGGGCTTCAAGAAGGACCCGGCGGAGGGCGTCGGCCGCCTGATCCCCGAGCTGATCGGGGGGAAGGGGCTGGGGCTGGCGCGGGGCGGGGTGCGGGCCGGAATCAAGACGGGGGCGGAGGAGACCGCGGAATCGGCGGCTCGGCAGGGGACCAAGGACGCGGCCGGGAACTCCGCGGCGGACACCGCCAGAAACCGCCCGGAGGAGCACGACACCGCCAACCCCAGGGAAAAGGTCCAGGTAGACGAGACGGATCCCGTCGACCTGACCACCGGCAAGATGTACCTGCCGCAGACGGATGTCACGCTGCCGGGCGTCCTCCCTCTCGTCTTCAAGCGACGCGTGGAATCGGGGTACCGCTTCGGCCGCTGGTTCGGCCCGTCCTGGTCCTCCACCATCGACCAGCGCCTGGAGATCGACTCCGAGGGCGTCGTCCTCGTCTCGGAGGACGGCCTGCTGGTGGCGTACCCCCATCCGGCGCCTGGCCTGCCCACTCTCCCCAGCCACGGCCCTCGCTGGCCGCTGGACCGCGAGGACGGCGGCTACACGGTCACCGACCCGCGGACGGGCCGCGTGTGGCACTTCGCCGACCGGGGTGCCGACCTGGCGGTCCTCGAACAGATCGACGACCGCAACGGCAACTGGATCACGTTCGAGTACGACGCCGGGGGAACCCCGCTCGGCATCGTCTCCAGCGCGGGCCACGACCTCCGCATCTCCACGAAGGACGGCAGGATCACGGCCCTCCGCCTGGCGGCGGCCGACCAGATGCTGATGCGCTACGGCTACACCGACGGCAACCTGACCGACGTCGTCAACTCCTCCGGCCTGCCCCTGCGCTTCGGCTACGACGAGGCCGGCCGCGTCACGTCCTGGACGGACACGAACGACCGCGGCTACACCTACGAGTACGACGACCAGGACCGCTGTGTCGCGGAAGGCGGCACGCACGGTCACATGACCCTGCGCCTGTCCTACGACGAGACGGACCCGGACACCGGCCTGCGCGTCACCACGACGACCACCGCCGAAGGCCACACCCGCCGTTACGTCGTCAACGACGCCTGCCAGGTGGTCGCCGAGGCCGACCCGCTCGGCGCGACCACCCGCTTCGTACGCGACCGCCACCACCGTCTCCTCTCCCGCACCGACCCACTCGGCCACCGCACCACGTTCGACTACGACGAGACGGGCAACCTCGTCGCCCTGACCCGCCCCGACGGCCGCGTGGCGAGAGCCGAGTACGACGAACTCGGCCAGCCGGTGAAGGTGGTGAACCCGGACGGCACGGTCGTACGCCAGACGTACGACGACCGCGGCAACCGCACCTCGGTGACCGACCCGGCGGGCCTGACCACTCGTTTCTCGTACAGCGAGGCGGGCCATCTGACCTCCGTGACCGACCCGCTCGGCCACACGACCACGATCGTGTGCGACCGGGCGGGCCTCCCCTTGGAGATCACGGACGCCCTCGGCGCGGTCACCCGCTACGAGCGCGACGCCTTCGGCCGTCCTCTCGCCGTCACGGACCCGACCGGCGCGGTGACCCGCCTGGAGTGGACGGTGGAGGGCCACCTGACCCGCCGTACCGCACCGGACGGCACGACCGAGACCTGGACGTACGACGGCGAGGGCAACTGCACCAGTCACACCGACCCGATGGGCGGGGTCTCCCGCTTCGAGTACACCCACTTCGACCTGCTGACGTCGCGTACGGGCCCGGACGGGGTGCGCTACGAGTTCGACCACGACAAGGAACTGCGGCTGACGAAAGTCACCAACCCGCAGGGCCTGACCTGGACCTATGCCTACGACGCGGCCGGACGCCTGGCCACGGAGACGGACTTCGACGACCGCACCCTCGCCTACACGTACGACGCGGCGGCCCGCCTGACCTCCCGTTCCAACGCCGTCGGCGCGACGGTGGCTTTCGAGCGCAACGAGCTGGGCCAGGTACTCCGCAAGAGCGTGGCCGGGCAGGTCACGACGTACGCGTACGACCTGACCGACCAGCTCGCCCAGGCGAGCGGCCCGGACGGCACCACGCTGACCCTGCTGCGGGACCGCTTCGGCCGGGTGCGCTCGGAGACGGTCGACGGCCGTGAACTGACGTACACCTACGACGAGTGGGGCCGCCGGACGGGCCGTACGACCCCCACCGGGGCGACGACGACCTGGTCCTACGACGCGGCCGGACGACGCACGGGGATGGTGGCCTGCGGCCGGGCCATCGCCTTCACGTACGACGTGGCGGGCCGCGAACTGGCGCGCCACGTGGGCGAGACGGTCAGCTTGGAGCACGGCTTCGACGAACTCGGCCGTCTGACCTCGCAGTCGGTGACGGGCGCGGGCAGCCGGACAGTCCAGTCCCGCACGTACACCTACCGGGCCGACGGCAACCTCATCGGTGTCGACGACCAGCTCTCCGGCGCCCGCCGCTTCGACCTGGACGCGGCGGGCCGGGTGATCGCGGTGCACGCGGCGAACTGGACGGAGACGTACGCCTACGACCCGGCGGGCAACCAGACGCAGGCGTCCTGGCCGGCCGCGCACCCGGGTCAGGAGGCGACAGGTCCCCGCACGTACGAGGGCACCCGCATCACCCGCGCGGGCCAGGTCCGGTACGAACACGACGCCCTCGGCCGCATCACCCTGCGCCAGAAGACCCGCCTCTCCCGCAAGCCGGACACCTGGCGCTACGAGTGGGACACCGAGGACCGCCTCACCTGCGTGACCACCCCGGACGGCACCCGCTGGCGCTACACCTACGACCCTCTGGGCCGCCGCACGGCAAAGCTCCGCCTCGCGGAGGACGGCGAAACAGTCGTGGAACGCGTCACCTTCACCTGGGACGGCACGACCCTGTGCGAACAGACGACGTCCTCCGTGTCACTGCCGCACCCGGTCACCCTCACCTGGGACCACCAGGGCCTGCGCCCGATCGCCCAGACCGAACGCATCACCACGACCGCCGACGCCCCCCAGGACGAGATCGACTCCCGCTTCTTCGCCATCGTCACCGACCTCGTCGGCACCCCCAGAGAACTCGTGGACGAACACGGCGAGATCGCCTGGCACACCCGAAGCACCCTCTGGGGCACCACAGCCTGGGCAGCGAACAGCACCACCTACACCCCCCTCCGCTTCCCCGGCCAGTACTACGACCCGGAAACAGGCCTGCACTACAACTACTGCCGCCACTACGACCCCGAAACCGCCAGATACCTGACCCCCGACCCTCTCGGGCTCGCACCGGCGCCGAATCCCGCCACCTATGTGCACAACCCCCACTCATGGACTGATCCCATGGGGCTGGCTCCGGACTACCCGGAGAACGAAAATGGCGGGAGCTGGAACCCCGCAGAGGAGCCCTATCTGTATCGAGGCGTGGGATATGCGGATGAGCATGGTCCACCTGAGTGGCTAAAAATTTATGAAGATGCAAAACGCGGTATCGCTGAGCCCTTGGGGGGTCACTCGGACCCGCAACTTCATGTGGGTGGTCGCACTGACAGCATCTTCACCTCTTGGACTACATACTATGAAGACATGGCCCTGGAGGAGAGTTACAGAGGGAACGGTCCTGGAGTCGTTCTGCGCATTCCGAACGGAGACGGTGCGACTTATTCGAGGGTCCCGGGTATATCCTTCCCGTATGACGAGGGTGAGGTACTGATTCGCGGTACCGTTACAGGCGCAGAAATGAGTATCAGTGGAGGACCGTGGACAAGTGTAGGCTAGTGAGCCTCATATCTGCCGCAGTCGAGGCCGGTATATGTGACTCAGATCTTCTTGACCGTGTCGCTGAAGTTACTTCAATTGAGGCAGGGGAAGTCTCTCGAAGTAATCTCTTGCAGATTTATCGCCGTCGCCTCAAGAGAGTCGATGTGGGTTCGGGGCTTCACGAAGAAACGAAATCACTGATCTCATTTCTTGAGAGTTTCGAAGGTGATCATCTCGTAATGATCAGCATCACGCTTGAGTCGGGTGGTGGTGAGATGTTCATTGCGGATGCCGAAGAATCCCGCATCTTGCATTGGATGCGCATGTTCTCGCGATGACTGTTGAGAGCACCGGTCGGACCTCCTGGCCGGGTGCGGCACCCACTCCCGCTTCCAGCCGATGCGGCATGGTGCACATTGGGCGAGCGGCGGCTGCGGGACGTCGGCCATGATGATGACGACGTCCCGCCCCGGTTCGGCATCGAAATGTCTACGCGTCCGTCGGGAACAGATGGTTACGGCAACCCGTGCACATGCGCCCCCACCGCGTTCGACCACGTGTTGCCCGCCGCCGCGTCCCAGTTCGTCGACCATGTCATCGCGCCCCGCAGGTCGGGATACGTGCGGGCCGGCTTGAAGGAGCCGCAGGACGTGCCCCGGGTCAGGCAGTCCAGGGCCGCGTTCACCACGGACGGGGACACGTAACCGCTGCCCGCGCCGCGCGGTGAGGCCGGGAGGCCCAGGCCCACCTGGGACGGGGACAGGCCGTTCTCCAGCTGGATGCAGGCGAGGGCCGTCAGGAAGTCCACCGTGCCCTGGCTGTACACCTTGCCGTCGCAGCCCAGCATGGAACCGCTGTTGTAGTACTGCATGTTCACGACCGTGAGGATGTCCTTCACGTTCAGCGCGGTCTGGAAGTACGCGTTGGACGTGGACTGCATGTCGATCGTCTGCGGGGCCATGGTCAGGACCATGGACGGGCCCGCCTTCGCCGACAGCGCGCGCAGCGCCTGCGTCATGTACGTCGCGTTCAGCCCGTTCTCCAGGTCGATGTCGACGCCGTCGAAGCCGTACGTCTGCATCAGGGAGTACACCGAGTTCGCGAAGTTCGTCGCCGACGCCGAGTCGTTCACGGACACCGCGCCCCGCTCGCCGCCGACCGAGATGACGACCTTCTTGCCCGCCGCCTGCTTCGCCTTCACGTCCGCTTTGAACTGGTCGACCGTGTAGCCGCCCAGGCCGGCCGAGTCCAGGGTGAAGGTCACCGCCCCCGGTGTCGTCGTCGCGTCCGCGAAGGACACCGCGATGATGTCGTACGCGGACTGGACGTCGGAGAGTTTCTGGACCGTCGCGCCGTTGTCGAAGTTCTGCCAGTAACCCGTCACGGCGTGCCTGGGCACCGTCCCGCCGCCCCCGCCGCCACCGGGGGCCGTCCGCCCCGTCACCGCCGCCGACCGCGCCGACTCACCGGCCGCGTTGGTCGCCGTGACCTGGAAGGAGTACGACGTCGAGGCCGCGAGGCCGGTCACCGTCGCGGACGTTCCCGTCACCGCCGTCACCTTCGTGCCGTCGCGGTAGACCTGGTAGCCCGTGGCGCCGGAGACCGTGTTCCACGCCAGGGAGACGGACGAGGAGGACGTCCCGGACACGGTCAGGCCCGCCGGTGTCGCCGGGATCGTCGGCTCCGGGTCGCCGCCGCCACCGCCGCCGTCCGGGCCGTACACCGACACGTCGTCCGCGTAGTAGGCGGCCTGTCCGTACCAGCCGTGGGTGTGGATCGTCACCGAGGTCGTCGAGGAGCCCGTGGTGAACGTGGTCGACAGCTGTTTCCACGCCGACGAGTCCGGGGTCCAGGTCGAGACGTCGGTGGTCCCCGTGCCGGTGGCACCCAGGTACGCGTACCCGCCCCGCACCCAGGCGCTCAACGTGTACGTCGAGCCGGGCTTCACCGCCACCGTCTGGGTGCACCGGGCGTTGTCCTGCCCGGCCGGGGTCGCCTTCAGCGCGGCCGAGCCGCCGTGCACCGGGGAGGGGACCGTCGTACCGCTGCCGGCGGAACAGGACCAGCCGGCGGTGCCCGACTCGAAGCCGGCGTTTCTGGCGTTGTTGACGTCCGCCGCCACGGCCTGGCCCGCGCCCGCCAGTCCGGCGGTGAGGGCGAGGAGCGTCGCGGTGAGGGTGCCGGCGAGGGCGCGGGTCCGTCTGCGTCCGGGCATGCCTGGGTCGCGGTGCACTGGTGCCTCCGGTGGGGAGAAGGATGAGGAGCGACGGTGGCCACCGCTGCCCCTACAGAGTTGGTCCAGACCAATTGAACTGTCAAGGGTCGCGCGGCGCGGGCCGCGTCAACTCGCCGGCGCGGTCGGGCGCGTGGTGGCAAGTGCGCCCCATCTGGACCGGAATCACCGCCTTTCTGGCGCCGAACGCCAGCAGGAAGTCACAGAAACGCTGTTCTCCGGTCACAGGGCCGTGGATACAGTGCTCAGGAAGTCACGCAGTGAAGTCGACCGGGTGCGCCGGAGTGACGCCGGACGGGCCCACGGGCATGGGGATTCGGGGAGCTGCGCGTGCCAACTGCCATTGCTGTGACCAGCGCCGACATGGCGCTGCCGCCGCAGGACGACCGAACCATGCCCGCCGCCGTGCTGGCGGACCTGGACCGGCAGCCGCTCGACCGGTCGCTGGCCGCCCTTCAGGCGCTCATCGACCAGCACGGACATGTGATCGTCGTGTGCTCGCAGGCCGCCCCCCGGGCGGTCGAACGTCGGCTGCACACCGTCCGCTCCCTCCTGGAGAGCGACCGCATCGCCGTGTTCCGGCCCGAGCTGCCGCCCCTCGGGCTCGCCGTTCTGGCCCGCCAGTTGCGGCAGCTCGCCTCCTGCGACCTGAGCCCCGGCGTGCTCGCCTCGGCCGCCCGCCTGCTCACCCACTACCTGCACGCCGGCGCACTCCTCGGCTCCGTCGCCAAGCTCGACCGCGTGCCCGTGGGCCTGAAGTCGCACGCCAAGTCCTGGGTGCCGGGCAGTCAGTTCGCCGTGCTCGCCCACCCGCAGCCGCAGCTCGTACGCCTCGCGCCCGGCGCGACCCTCGCGGGACCGGAGTTCGCCACCTCGATGCTGGTCGCCCGCGGGCAGCTCCAGTCCGACTGGGTCAGCGCGACCCTGGCCAAGTCCTGGAGCGTGCAGGGGCTGCGCGAGGTGCCGCTGCCGGCCGAGTCCGCGCTGTGGTGGGGCACCGGCCGGATGATCGAGTTCTGCACGTTCCTGCCCGACCTGTCGGTCCTGTACCAACTGGTCACCTCGGTACGGCAGAACATCTGCCACTGGTGCGGCATCGAGGTCATCGGCGACCGCTGCGTCTTCTGCTCCGCCACCGCGCCCCCGCCGGCCGCGTCAGCCGTGTCGCCCGGACAGCAGCACACCCCGGCCGTGTCGCCCGGACACCAGCAGCACGCCTCGGCCCTGGCGCCCGGACCCCGGACCCACCCGTCGGCCCTGTCGCCCGGGCGCCAGGACCACACGTCAGCCGCGTCACCCGGATACCGGAACCAGCTGCCCGCCGGGTGAGCCGGCCCGGACCCCTGCCTCCGCCAGCCCCAACCCCCCGATGAGGTTGTACGGTTCATGAACTCCCGTCAGCGCCGCGGCGTGATACTCCTGCTTCTGTCGGTCCTGTGCGCGCTCGGCGCGTTCGCCGGCGTGCTGTCCGTCATCAACGACGTGCAGTCCAAGGTCGGCCCGGAGGTCACCGCGTATCGGCTGAAGACCAGCGTGCCGCCCTACACGAGCCTCAGCGCGGACCAGTTCGAGACAACCGAGATGCCCGAGCGCTGGCTGCCGGACACCGCGGTCACCGACCTCGCCGACATCCGCGGCAAGATCGCCGTCACCACGCTGAAGGCGGGCTCCCTGCTCCAGAGCGACATGATCGTCGACCGGCCCGCCCTTCAGCCCGGGCAGCAGGAGGTCGCCATCATGATCGACGCGGCGACCGGGGTGGCGGGGAAGATCACGGCGGGCGCGAGGGTCAACGTGTACGCCACCTTCGAGGGGCAGCGGGAGGGCGACCCCGCCCAGTCCAAGCTGATCGTGACGCACGCCCGGGTCATCGACGTCGGCGAGCTGACCGCGCTGCGGCCGGACGAGGACGACCGCACCCGGCAGGAAACCGAGGCCGTCCCGATCACCTTCGCGCTCACCACCGTCGACGCCCAGCGCATCACGTACGCGGAGTCGTTCGCCGAGGAGGTGCGGCTCGCGCTCGTGGCGCCCGGCGCCGACTCCACCGTCCCGGAGCGGGACCGCACCTACGAACTCGCCAAGGACAAGTGAGAGGCCGCCATGCCCACGAGGATCCTCCCGGCTGTCGGCGACGCGGACGCGGTCCGGTCCCTCACCACCCTCCTCAGCCAGCTCCCGGACGCCGAACCGGTCGCGCCGGTGGTGGACTCCACCCAGCTCATCGACACCCTGGCCCGGCTGGCCGCCGAGTCGATCGACGAACTGCCCGAGGTCGTCGTCGTCCACGAACGCATCGGTCCGGTGCCCGCCCTGGAGCTGATCCGTGAAGTCGCCCTGCGCTTCCCGTCCGTAGGGGTCATCCTCGTCACCTCCGACGTCAGCCCCGGCCTCTTCCAGGCCGCCATGGACTACGGCGCCCGCGGCCTGATCGCCCTCCCCCTCGGCTACGAGGAACTGGCCAGCCGGGTCCAGGCGGTCGCCCAGTGGTCGGCGGGCGTACGGCGTCACCTGGGCGCCGGCGGCGACGTGTTCACCGGCGTCGGCGGGACCGTCGTCACGGTGAGCGGGGCCAAGGGCGGCGTCGGCGCGACCCTCACCGCCATCCAGCTCGCCCTCGCCGCCCAGGCGTCCGGCCGCGCCACGGCCCTGGTGGACCTGGACCTGCAGACCGGGGACGTCGCCTCCTACCTGGACGTCCAGTTCCGCCGCTCGGTCGTCGACCTGGCCGCCATCACCGACATCTCGCCCCGCGTCCTCGCCGACGCCGTCTTCCGGCACGACACGGGCGTCGCCCTGCTGCTCGCCCCCGCCGAGGGCGAGCGCGGCGAGGAGGTCACCGACCGCGCCGCCCGCCAGATCGTCAGCGCCCTGCGCTCCCGCTACGAGGTCGTCGTCGTGGACTGCGGCGCCCAGCTCGGCGGCGCGGGCGCGGCGGCCGTCGAGATGGCCGACACGGCCCTGCTGGTCACCACCCCGGACGTGGTCGCGGTCCGGGGCGCCAAGCGCACGGTCCGGATGTGGGACCGGCTACAGATCCGCAAGGCCGAGGAGACGACCGTCGTCGTCAACCGTCACACCCGCGGTACGGAGATCCAGCCGCCGCTGATCCAGAAGATCACCGGCACGGCCGTCGCCGGCACCGCGATCCCCGCCAACTTCAAGGAACTCCAGGGCGCGGTCGACGCCGGCCGGGTCCACGAACTCGACAGCAGGGGCACCGTGAAGCAGGCCCTGTGGGGGCTCGCGGCGGAACTGGGCCTGGTCAAGGCGCCCGAGGGCGCCGCCCGGCGCGGGAGCCGCTCCCGGGGCGACCGGGGCGCGGTCGGCTTCCGACGGCGCAGAGAACTCGGGGGGTAGGGATGCGGGCGTCCGTCACAGGGCGGCGGGACGAGAACCCGGGCGGCCCACGGCACGGGGCCCCAGGCACCCGGCCGGGCCCGGACCGGGTCACCCGGCGCGACGAGGGCCAGGTCACCGTCGAGTTCCTCGGCATGACCCCGCTGATCATCCTCACGCTGGTGCTGATGTGGCAGTTCGTGCTGCTGGGATACACCTTCACGCTGGCGGGGAATGCTGCGGACGAGGCGGTTCGGGCGGGAACGGCGGTGCCGGAGGGGGAGCGGAATGCGGCGTGCACGCAGGCGGGCCTCGACAAGCTGCCGGGCGCGTGGACCGGCGAGGTCGACTGCGCCACGAGCGGGGGCTACGTCACGGCCACGGTCACCCTGCGCGTCCCCGTGCTCTTCCCCGGCTCGATCGGCTTCCCCTTCGAGGTGGAGGGCCACGCCGGTGCCGTGGAGGAGGTGAAGGACTGAGATGCCGTACGACGGGAAGGGGCGCGACCGCCGCCGTGGTGGCGGCGACCGTGGTGGCGGTGGCCGGGCGGGCCGCGATCTCGGCCAGGTCGCCATCGAGTACCTCGGGTTCATCCCGATCCTGATCCTGGTCGCGATGGCGGGCGTGCAGATCGGGCTCATCGCCTACACCGCCCAGCAGGCCGGCACGGCGGCCCGGGCCGGGGCACGCGCGGCCTCGCTGGAGGAGAGCGCCCAACAGGGGTGCCAGAACGCGGTCAGCGGCTGGCTGGCCGACGACACCACGTGCACGGAGGCGTACGGCGCCGACGAGGTCACGGTCACCGCCACCATCGAGATCCCGCAGTTCGTTCCCGGCTGGGACTTCGGCACCGCCCGGAAGACCGCCACCATGCCGCTCGACCACTGAGGAAGCACCCATGAGCCTGCGCTCGCGCATCAACTCCCCGGAAGAGAAAGGCAGCCGGGGCGAGGACGGCCACCTGGTCTCCTCCTACCGGGCCAAGCTCCTGGAGGAGATAGACCTCGCGGAGATGAGCGCGCTGGCGGCGGCCGAGCGCAGGGCACGGCTGGAGCGGGTGCTCGGGCACATCATCAGCCGGGAGGGCCCCGTCCTGTCGACGGTGGAGCGCTCCCAGCTGATCCGCAGGGTCGTCGACGAGGCACTCGGCCTCGGCATCCTGGAGCCGCTGCTGGAGGACGCGTCGATCACCGAGATCATGGTGAACGGCCCGGACTCGATCTTCGTCGAACGCGGGGGCCGCGTCGAGCAGTTGCCGCTCCGCTTCCCCTCCCACGACCAGCTGATGCAGACCATCGAGCGGATCGTGTCGACGGTCAACCGGCGGGTGGACGAGTCGAACCCGATGGTGGACGCCCGGCTGCCCTCCGGCGAGCGGGTGAACGTGATCATCCCTCCGCTGTCCCTCACCGGCGCCATCCTCACCATCCGCCGGTTCCCGCGCTCCTTCACGCTCAGCGAGCTGGCCGGCTTCGGTTCGCTCGACGAGCACATGCTGTATCTGCTCGCCGGGCTGGTGCAGGCCCGGTTCAACATCATCGTCTCGGGCGCGACGGGCACCGGCAAGACGACGTTGCTGAACGCCCTGTCCGGGCTCATCCCCGACACCGACCGCATCATCACCATCGAGGACTCGGCCGAACTCCAGCTCCAGCAGCGGCACGTGGTCCGGCTGGAGTCGCGTCCGGCGAACGTGGAGGGCAAGGGCCGTATCACCATCCGCGATCTGGTCCGCAACTCGCTGCGGATGCGCCCCGACCGGATCGTGGTCGGTGAGGTGCGCGGCGGGGAGTCGCTCGACATGCTCCAGGCGATGTCGACCGGCCACGACGGCTCGCTGGCCACCGTGCACGCCAACAGCGCCGAGGACGCGCTGATGCGGCTGAAGACCCTGGCGTCGATGTCCGAGGTGGAGATCCCCTTCGAGGCGCTGCACGACCAGATCAACAGCGCCGTCGACGTCATCATCCAGCTGACCCGGTTCGCCGACGGCGTCCGCCGCGTCACCGAGATCGCGGTGCTGGACAGCCGCGGCAGCGAGCCGTACCGACTGGTCACCGTCGCCCGCTTCGACGCCCGGCCGATGGCGGCCGACGGCCGGATCTACGGCGCCTACCAACATCTCCCGCTCCCGCGCCGCACCGCCGACCGCCTCTACATGGCGAGCCAGCCCACCCCGCAGGCCTTCGGCGTGGCCCAGTCCGCAGAACAGCTAGCCATCCGAGAAGCCAGGTAGGACCGCCCCCATGGAACTCCAGACCCTCGTCACGCTCACCACCGGCGTCGCACTGCTGACCTGCGTCCTCGCCGTGATCGGCGTGCACACCTACGCCAAGGGCAGGGCACAGCGGGCCGCCCTCGTCGAGCGCCTGTCGGCGGCCGGCCAGATACCGGTGACCGGCCGCCGGCGCCGCTTCCGCAATCTGGACCGTCGGCTGCGCGGGACGAAGACGGGCCGGAAACTCGAACTGCGGCTGGCGGCCACCGGCCTGGACGTCACCCCGGGCGAGTTCTTCGCCGCCATGCTGGCCGCGGTGGCCGGCCTGTGGCTGATCGGCCAGGCGACCCTGGCTCCCTTCTTCGGCCCGATCGCCGGACTGCTGGGCATCTGGGCGGCCTTGCAGTTCCTGAGCTGGCAGCGGCAGAAACGCATCGAGAAGTTCATCAACCAACTCCCCGAGATGTCCCGCATCCTGGCCAACGCCACCCAGGCGGGCCTCGCCCTGCGCACGGCGATCGGGATGGCGGCGGAGGAGCTGGAGGCACCGGCGGGCGAGGAACTCGGCAAGGTGGCCAACCAGTTGGCGATGGGCGCGACGATGGACGACGCGCTCGGCGAGATGGCGGAGCGCCTCCCGTCGCGCGAACTGGTCGTCCTGGTCACCACGCTGGTCCTGTCGAACCGGGCGGGCGGCCAGGTGGTGAGCGCCCTGCGGAACCTGACGGAGACCCTGGAGGAACGCAAGGAGACCCGGCGTGAGGTCCGCACCCAGCTGTCCCAGGTGAGCATGACGTCGTACGCCGTGCCGGTCCTCGGGGTCGGCTCGCTGTTCCTGATGAACGGGGTGAAGGACGGCGCGCTGGACCGTATGACCGGCTCCCCGGTGGGCCAGGCGGCGGTCCTGGTCGCGTTCTGCCTCTACGCGGTGGGCTTCCTCCTGATCCGCCGCCTGTCCCGCATCGACGTCTGAGCGGCCGAGAGGGGATCGCGAGCGATGGCACTTGTGCTGGCCCTGCTGATGGGCCTTTCCGTGTGGGGCGCCTTCACCGGCGTCCGCATGTACCGGGCGGACGCGAAACTGCCCAGCGACCTGGTGCTGGCCCTGGAGGTCGGCGCCACCCGCACCGGGGCGGTGGACTCGCTGGTCGACCGTATGGGCATGCGCTACGCCCCCACGGTCCTGCGGCTGATGGGCCCCGGGCAGGTCGCGAAGTACCGCCGCAAGATCGACCTGGCGGGCAACCCCGGCGGCCTCACCATCGACCGCTACGCGGCCCGCCGCGCGGTCTACGGCGTCCTGGGCGGCGTCGGCTTCGTCGTCTTCCTGCTCCGGGGCGACATCCTGGTGGCCCTGTTGCTGCTGGCGTTCGGCGCGTTCTGGACGGAGGTCGGCATCTGGTCGGCGATCCGTATCCGCAAGGACGTGATCGAGCGCACGCTGCCGGACTTCCTGGACGTGCTGGCGGTGGTGGTGAGCGCGGGTCTCGGCTTCCGCCAGGCGCTGGACCGCGTCGCCTCGAAGTACGAGGGTCCCTGGGCGGACGAACTGCGCATCACCCTGCGCCAGATGGACCTCGGCATGAGCCGCCGCCAGGCCTTCGCGGAGCTGCGCCGCAGGAACGACTCCGAACAGGTGGCGATGTTCGTGACGGCGTTGCAGCAGGGGGAGGAACTCGGGGCGCCGATCGTCGACACGCTCGTGTCCCTGGCCAAGGACATGCGCCGCACAGACGCCCAGAACGCCCGCCGCAAGGCCGCCCGCGCGGTCCCCAAGGCCACGATGATGATCACGACGTTCATGGTCCCGGCCACGATGATCCTGCTCGGGGCGGGACTGCTGCTGGGCTCGGGGACGGACTTCGGATCGATCACGGGGGAGTAGGAGGGAGGGAGACGTGAGGGCGAGGACGAGAACCAGGGCGACGACCAGGACGCCGGCGACGAGGAGGACGACGAGGACGCCGACCGAGGGCGGTCAGACCCTCCGGGGGCTTCCCGCGCGGGAGGGCGGAGGCGGGACGAGGGGTGCCGGTGCCGGTAGTGGCGCGTGCGCCGGTGGTGCCGGTGGTGCCGGCCGGGAGCACCCCCGTGAACACGGACCGGAACCCGCGACCGATCCCGCGCCGGGCTCCGCCCCGACCACCTCGACCACCCCTCCCATCCCCCTCCAGGTGAACGCCCTCCAGGCGATGTGCCGCCAGGTCTTCGGCTTCCGCCTGGCCATGATCGCCGTAGCCGCCCCCGCCGCCCTGCTGAACGCCGCCCCCGGCCTGGGCGTCCGCCTGGTGGGCGCCGCCGTCGTCGTCACCTTCATGGGCTCGTACGTCCTCTTCAGGGACTGGGAGCGCTTCGGCCCCCTCCTCCTGCGCCACCCCACCCTGCTGGCCGCGGACACCCTCTTCGGCTCCCTGCTCCTGGTCTCGGCGGGCCCCGACACCACCCTCGCCTACGTCAGCGTCTGCACCCCGCTCCTCGCCGGCATCGTCTACGGCTGGCGAGGCGCCGCCGTCTTCGCCTCCCTCCAGTCGCTGATCCTGCTGCTCGTCCAGGCCACCCTGGGCGACGCCCGCGCCGGCCTCGCGGAGTCCCTGCTCCTGCCGGGCTTCTGCGTCATCACGGGAGCCGTGGGTTCCACCCTGCGCAACCTGATGCTCCGCTTCGGCACCGCGACCCAGGCCCTGACCGCCGTGCAGGCCCGGCTGGCCGCCACGGAGGCGGTGAGCGCGGAACGGGCCCGCCTGGCCCGGGAGATGCACGACTCCGTGGCCAAGACCCTGCACGGCGTGGCCCTCGCCGCGGACGGCCTGGCGCACTCCGCGGGCGCCGCGCGCATGGATCCGGCCCTGATCAAGCAGCAGGCCGGACTCGTCGCCCGCTCGGCGCGCAGGGCGGCCGCCGAGTCCCGCGACCTCCTCGCAGACCTGCGCGGCGAGTCCGACCCCGGCCGCGCCATCGGCCTCCTCACCACCGACGTCCTCACCGAACTGGCCACTCGGGTGCACGACTTCAGCGCGCGCACCGCCCTCCCGGCGGCGTACCACCCCACCGGCGACCGGACGGGGCCCCCACCGCCGCTCCCGCCCGCCGTGGCCCGCCACCTCCTCACCATCGCCACGGAGGCCATGGAGAACGCCCACCGCCACGCCGCCGCGACCCGGGTCGACGTCCACGCCGGAGTCCACGGCGGCGTCCTGCGCGTCAGCGTCCACGACGACGGCCGCGGCCTCCCGGCGGACACGACCCTCGAACAGCTCAGCCGCTCGGGCCACTTCGGTCTGGTCGGCATGGTCGAGCGGGCGGCGTCGGTGGGCGCCCGCATCCGCATCGGCAAGGGCACGCACCTCAGGGGCACGGAGGTCCTCCTGGAACTCCCCCTGGCAGCACCGCCCCCGGAAACCCCGTGACGAGGACACCGATGACATCGACGACGACACACGCGAGGACTCCCTCGCCCCCCACCGCCGGCCTCCGGGTCGTCGTGGCCGACGACAACCCCGTGGTCCGCGCGGGCCTGACCGCCCTGCTCTCCGGCCGCCCGGACATCACGGTCGTGGCGGAGGCGGCGGACGGCCACCAGGCGTGCGAGGCGACGTACGACCACCGCCCCGACGTCGTCCTCCTGGACGTCCGCATGCCCGGCATGGACGGCATCGCCGCGCTTCCGTACCTGGTGGACATCGCCCCGGTGATGATGCTGACCTACAGCCGGGAGCCGGAGATCGTGGAGGAGGCCCTGCGCCGGGGCGCCGGCGGGTACCTGGTCCACGGCGAGTTCACGGCCGACCAACTGGTCTCCGCCGTACGGGACATTCAGGCGGGCCGTGCCCACTTCACCCACACGGCGGCGGGAGCGCTGCTGGCGCAGCTGCGTGCGACCAGTGCGAGTGCATACGAAGTTCACCGTTCCGTTTCTTCTCGTCAGAGAGGAGAACTAGTGGCCGTGCCAGGCGATTTACCTCCATCGAGGCACCTGCCCCCACTCGATTCTCCGGAAAGTGCTTCACGAGTGCAACCGGATGTGGGACAGTCGGATCGGGCGCGATTCCGGCTGAGTACGAGGGAGGCGGAGATCATGGACCTCATCGCATCGGGCATGACCAACCAGCAGATCGCCGCCGCCTGCTTCATCAGCGAGAAGACGGTCAAGAACCACATCAACCGCATCTTCGCCAAACTCCACAGCACGAGCCGCGCCGAGGCGACAGCCAAGTGGCTCCGCGGGGCGGGGTGACCTGTGCTGACGCGAGGGGGAAGCGGCGGGGGTCGTTTTTGGGCCCGGATTTGGGCCCGAAGGCCCTCGGCATGGCGGGGTGTTCCGTCGTACGTTGAGCTGATCGCTCGCCGGTCGGCCGCCATCGGAGGGGAACACCATGAGCAACTGGATCAACACGACCATCTCGTACTTTCAGTCCCGCGCTGCCCGCAACGACAAGGGGCAGACGGCGGTGGAGTATCTGGGGATCATCGCGGTGGTGGTGGCCATTGTGCTGGCGATCACGGGGACGGACATCGGGCAGACCATCTTCGACGCGATCACGACGAAGATCGCCGAGGTCACCGGCTGACGCAGCGCCGTGGGCAGGGCGACGCGGGGCAGGCCTTCCCCATCTACATCACGGTGGTGGCGGGTCTGCTCCTTCTCGCGTTCGCGTACCTCGCGGTCGGCCAGGCCGCGGCGAATCGGAACAGCGCCCAGACGGCGGCAGACGCGGCGGCACTCGCAGCTGCCCTGGACACCAGGGACCAACTCGCCGATGAGTGGGTGCAGAACGTACTCGACCCGACCAAGTGGCAGGCCATCTTCGACGGCGAGGGCGTGCCGTTCGACGGGTGCGGGCGGGCGGACCAGCTCGCGGCGCGAAACGATGCCACCGCTGTCTGTGGCGTGGCGCCGGGTCTGCCTCCGGGCTACACGGTCGACGTCGAAACGAACGAGCCTGTCGGAGACTCCATCGTCCCCGGCACCGAGAGCGTGCATTCGAAGGCGAGTGCCACGGCCGTGATCGAGCGGCTCTGCACGTTCGAGCCACTCGCGGAGGACGCAGGCGAAGACGTGCTGCCGCAGCTCGACTGCAAGGACAAGCCGTGGAGCCTGGACCCGGACGATCTCACCGTTCTGCCGGAACCGGAGGACCTCTTCGACGTCCATCTGGCCGACTGACGAGCGAATGACGAGTGATGAAGGAAGCAGAGTGATGAGCATTCGGTTCACGGCGAAGGCCAGCAGGGCGGTGGTCGCGTTGACACTCGCGACCGGAGTGGCTCTCGGCGTGGCCGGCTGCGGTGGTGGAGGCGACGACGACAAGAAGCCGGAGAGTTCGGCGTCCTCCTCCAAGGAAAGTGGGTCTCGACCGAGCACGCAGGAGGGTGAGTCGGAAGCGCCCCTCGCGGAGTTGAGGGGACCTGACGGACTCGTACTCGAGATCACCTCCGCCGAGCGGGATTCCGGCGGTTTCGTCACCGTGAACGGAATTCTGAAGAACGACGGCGACAAGGGCGTGGCGATCCCTGCCTCGCTGAGTGGCAACGAGACCGAGATCATCAGGAACGGTCGGTCCCTCGGCGGCGCGACGCTCGTGGATTCGAAGGGGAAGAAGCGGTACTACGTGCTGCGCGACACGGATGGCCGTCCGCTGACGACCACGGGCTTCTCCACAGTGAAGGCTGGCGAGACCGTGGCCGTCTTCATGCAGTTCCCCGCGCCCCCCACCGACACGACCGACGTCACCTTCCAGCTCCCCGCCTTTGCCACCGCCTCCATCCAGATCTCCGGGTGAGGCCACCCATGACCCACGTGCGCCTCAGCCTGATCCTCACGGCAACCTCCTTTCTCCTGGCCGGGACCACCATCTCCGCCCAAGCCGCCGACGACCCCAGCGTCCCCCCCGGCACCGAACCCACCGCCTCCGCCCCCGTCAACGTCGACGCCAACGACCCCGACCTGAAGATCCCCGAGGGGGCCACCCTCGCCGAGCCCAAGGTTCTGGACATCAAGCAGGTCGTCGAGGACCAGACCGGTGACGAGCGGCGCGAGGACACGAACGCGGACGTGAAGTTCGCCTTGCAGGCCGAGGTGTTGTTCGGCAAGGACAGCGCGAAGCTGAGCGCGGAGGCGCGGGCCCGTATCTCCTCGATCGCGGAGGAGATCAAGACGCAGAACGCGACGAAGATCCGGGTCTTCGGGTTCACGGACAACCTCGGTTCGTCCGCCCACGGCGACGTCCTGTCGAAGCGGCGCGCCAACGCCGTACAGGCGGTCCTGGGCCAGGAACTCAACGACGCGAACGTCACGTTCGAGGTCCGCGGCTACGGCGAGCAGTACCCGATCTCCTCCAACGCCACGGAGTCCGGCCGCAAGAAGAACCGAAGGGTCGAGGTCTCCTTCCCGCGCACGGAGAACTGACCTCACCCCGGCACACACGTGACCGCACTCGTGGCGGGGCCGGCGGCGTCGGGGTGTCGGTACGTACACCGTCCACCGGGTGGCCAGAGCCATCGTGCGGCGCCGCCGCTGTTCGTAACGTCGCCGGTATGGCTGACAACGGAGAACTCGGCGGCGTCGACGGCGCAGGCAGCAGGAGTACCCGCACCGACACGGACACGGCCGGCGCCGCCTCGCGGCGGCAGGCGTTGCGACGGCTCGCCGGGGTGGCGGGCGGGGCCGCGCTCGCCGTCGGCGTCGGCGCGGGAACCGCGCGGGCGACCGGACGTCCGCGCACCGGCGTGCGCACGTACGTCCTGGTCCACGGCACCCACAGCGCCGGCGCCTTCTGGACGGCGATCGGCCGGGAACTGGCGCTGCGCGGACATCGCGTGGTCGCGGTGGACCAACCCCTGCACGGCACCGAGCGGTTCGTGCCGCAGGCGTACCGGACGCAGGACCCGCGCGCTCTCGCCACGGAGCCCTCGCCGGTCGCCGCACTCACCCTGGACGACTTCGAACGACGGGTCACCGACGCCGTACGCCGGGCCGCACGCCTCGGCGACCCCGTGGTGCTGGTCGGGCACAGCATGGGCGGTCTCTCGGTGAGCAGGGTGGGGGACGCCGTCCCCGAACTCCTCGCCCACATCTGCTACATGGCCGCCTTCTGCCCGAGCCGCACCATGCCCTCCCTGAACGCCTGCGCGACCTCGCCCGAAGGGCAGCGCGCCATCAGCCCGGTGGACCAGGTCGTCGGGGATCCGGAGAAGCTCGGGGTGCTGCGCCTCAACTGGCGCACCTCCAGCCGCCGTGACCTCGTGGTGTTCAAGGAGATGATCTGCGCGGACCGTACGGACGCCGAGTTCGAGCGCGAGCTGGAGGGCCTACAGACGGACGAGTCGCTGACCGCGTACGCGGACCGGGCCGTCGGCCGCGCGGGCACGTGGGGACGGATCCCCCGCACCTATCTGCGGTTCGGCAAGGACCGGACCATCGCCCCCGAACTCCAGGACCGCATGATCGCGGAAGCCGACGCCCTCACCCCGCACCGCCGCTTCAGGGTCCACGACTTCCCGGACGCCGGGCACCTCGGCCCCGCGGACCCGGCCCGCCTGACGGACGTCCTGCACGGTCTGCGGGTGTAGCCGCGACCGCGGTGGGCCGCGGCACGCCCATCCTCAGCACCTTGAAGGACCCTGAAGGCGCCCTGAAAGCACTCCCAAGGCACCCGAATATCCGGACGGCACGAAGGAACCGCGGTGACCCTCGCCCCTTGAGCCGAAGTCGAGAGCGTTCTGCGGCAGCAGCGGTACGTCACCGACGTCCTCGTCCCCGGACAGCTCGAACGGGACGGCGCGCTCCCGCTGTTCAAGCCAGTGACCGTCGCGGTGTTCGTCGTCCTCGACGAGGGGGTGCTGCGGATCGAGAACGTCGAGGACCAGGCCCAGCTGACCGCGAGCGTCGTCGCGTCCGTCTCCCCGGAGGACATCGGCTTCTTCGACGGTCGGCGCCGCCTCACGGCGGCAGGTGGGGTGGCGGAGCTGCCCCCGGCAGTCGTGTAGCGCACCCGGCTATTCCGCCTGCGGCCGTTCCGGCGGCCGTTCCGGCGGCCGTCCCTCCGGCCGTCCCTCCGGTCCCTCTCCTGGCTCTTCCTCGTCCTCCGCCCCGGCCTGTTCGCCGGGACCGACGTGGACCTCCACCCTGACCTCCACCCGCACCCCGGCCCGCAGCCCCCACCCCGCCATCGCCCCGGCCTCCGCCTCCAGCACGTGCCGGGAACGCAGCCGGGGGAGACCGAGCCGCCCCGGCTTCATCGTGCGGACGGCGAGGACGCGCAGGCCGCGGTCGAGGTACGCCACGTCGATGGGCATCCGCATGCCGAACGTGTGCACGCTGCCGGCCGGGGTCAGCAGCATCGCCCCGTCGACGGTGTCCCGCCCGAGCAGCCCCTTCGTACGGGCCCGGTAGGAGGCCGCGATCTCCAGGGGCACGCCGGCCCGCCCCGCTCCCTGCCCGTCGCGCACCACCAGTCTTCCCCGTCCGTCGAGCCAGCGCCCCACGCAGGTCACCTCCCCGTGCCGCTGTGCGATACCGAACGAACGTAGCCGACCCGGCCGGCTCCGGGACCGTGGTGAGCGGACCGGGGGCCACGGAGCTCGCCGACTCGCCCGCGCAGGGTCGTGCGCCCGGCGAAGGGGGTAGGGAAGCGCTCATGACCACTCTCGGAGCCGTGTTCCGCCCCCAGCTGCCCCCCGAACGCCTGCGGTCCGTCGCCCGTCTCGCCGATGACGTCGGCCTGGAGGAGCTGTGGCTCTGGGAGGACTGCTTCCGCGAGGGCGGGATCTCCGCGGCGGCCGCCGCCCTCGCCTGGACCGAGCGGGTGCGGGTCGGCGTCGGACTGCTGCCGGTGCCGCTACGGAACGTCGCCGTCACCGCGATGGAGGCGGCCACCCTGCACCGGCTGTTCCCCGGCCGGGCCGTGCTCGGCGTCGGGCACGGGGTGCAGGACTGGATGGGGCAGGTCGGCGCGCGGGTGGAGTCCCCGCTGACGCTGCTGCGCGAGCATCTCGTGGCGCTGCGCGCTCTGCTGCGGGGGGAGACCGTCACGACCGACGGACGCTACGTCGCGCTGGACGACGTCGCCCTCGACTGGCCGCCGGCCGGTGACGGCGACATCCCGGTGCTCGCCGGGGCCACCGGGCCGCGCACGCTGCGACTCACCGGCGAGGTCGCGGACGGCACCGTACTCACCGCGGCCACCACGCCCGACGGCGTACGGCGGGCGCGCGATCTCATCGACGAGGGGCGGGCGGCCGCCGGGCGGACCGACCCCCACCAGGTCGTCGTCTACCTCCTGACCGCCACCGGACCGCACGCCGCCGCCCGGCTGCGTGCCGAGCTGACGGCCGAGAAGCTGCACCCGGCACCGGACCTCGGGGTCGCCGGGCACGCCGGTGCGGTCGCCGAGGCCGTCCAGCGGATCGCGGAGGCGGGCGCCGACGCGGTGATCCTCCAGCCGACGGGCGACGAACCGGACCCGGAGGGATTCCTGCGGTTCACGGCGGAGGAGGTCCGGCCCCTGGTGCCGTGACGCGACCGCGACCGCGACCGTCACCGCCACCTGCCCGCGCCGACCGGCTCCACCGTTCAGCCCGGGCGGTGGTCCCCCGTCGCCCCGTCGACGAGTTCCCGCACGATGTCCATGTGCCCCGCGTGTCGCGCGGTCTCCTCGAGCATGTGGACCAGGACCCAGCGCAGGGACACCGCGTCGCCCTGCCGCCACGCCGGCCGGCCCAGGTCGTCCAGCGAGCGCTCGGCGATCATGCGGTCGGCGGCGGCGCGGGCACGGCCGTAGAACGCGACGATCCGCTCCGTCGTGTCGTCCTCCGTCCGCATGTCCTCCTCGGTGTACGGGTCGAACCAGAGCGGCTCGACCTCTCCGCCGAAGGTCTCGACGAACCAGCCGTACTCCACCGAGGCGAGGTGCTTGACCAGCCCGAGCAGGGTCGTCCCGGACGGTGTCACGGGGCGGCGCAGCTGCTCGTCGTCCAGCCCGTCCAGTTTCCACAGCACCGCGTCCCGGTGCCGGTCGAGCCCGGCCCGCAGTGTCTCCTTCTCCCCGCCCGCGTACGGCATGCCCGAAGCGCCCTCAGTCGTCATGCCCCGAAAATTAACAGCGCCCACTGACAGCGCCCTGCGACGATCGACGCATGGACCACCCAGCCGCCGATCGGCCTGCCGCCGCCGACCACCCAGCCGCCGACCACCCAGCCGCCCACCGGCCTGCCGCCCACCGATCACGTGGTTTCGCGGATCTCGTGGCCGAAGGCGCCGCCGTTCCCACCGAGGGCTGGGACTTCTCCTGGTTCGAGGGACGGGCCACCGAGGCGCGGCCCTCGTGGCGGTACGCGCGGTCGATGGCCGGGCGACTGGGCGGTGCCACCGCCGCGCTCGACCTCCAGACCGGGGGAGGAGAGGTGCTCGACTTCGCCCTCGGCACCGCGGCCCCCGAGGCGCCCGTGCTCACCGTCGCCACGGAGGGCTGGCCGCCGAACGTCGCCAAGGCCACCGCCCTGCTCCGCCCACGCGGTGTCGCCGTCGTGGCGAGCCCGGACGACGCGCCCCTGCCCTTCGCGGACAGGACCTTCGACCTCGTCGTCAGCCGGCATCCGGTCCGCCCCGACTGGCCGGAGATCACCCGCGTGCTGACGCCCGGCGGCACGTACTTCGCCCAGCACGTCGGCCCCGCCAGCGTCTTCGAACTCGTCGAGCACTTCCTCGGCCCCCAGCCGGAGGCGACCCGTGAGGGCCGCCACCCCGACCGGGAGCGCGCCGAGGCGGAAGCCGCCGGGCTGGAGATCGTCGACCTGCGCGCCGAACGCCTCCGTGTCGAGTTCCACGACATCGCCGCCGTCGTCCACTTCCTGCGGAAGGTGGTCTGGATGGTCCCCGGCTTCACCGTCGAGGCGTACGGACCGCAGCTGCGCGCGCTGCACGAGCGGATCGAGTCGGAGGGGCCGTTCGTCGCCCACAGCACCCGCCACCTCTTCGAGGCCCGCAGACCACGGCGCTGACGCCCGTGACCGCCTGGCCGGACACCCGGGACCGCGTGGCCGGACAACCCGGAACCGCATGGCAGGCGCCCGGGGCAGCGTGGCCGGGAACAGCCGTTTCGGCCGCCGTGTGCTCGCCTGCTGCCCCAGGAACCCCAGGGGTCATGACTCCTCCATCACTCCCTGTGTATCCATGGCTGCACGCGGTTTCCGCATTGTTATCCCAGGCGGGTCGCATCCTCTCCGCATCTCACGTAAGTTCGGACCAAGGTAATTCGCGTGAGCAAAGCTGCGCGGCGGTACCGCGCAGTGGAGGGGGCTGCGCGGTGCCGTGTCCCGGTCGTACCGGCGTCAAGCCGACGTTCGCGGGGCCTTCACCCACCGGAGGGAACCATCTTCCCCGGCACACCCCGGGAATCCGCCGCGATCCGGCCATGAACCCGAGGTCAAGAGGCCTTTCCACCCTCACCGCGCCGTCGCCGCGTGACTCCGGAGAGTAGTGGTGGCGCGCCGAAGCACGCAGCATCACTCACGAAGGGTTATGGTGGGAACCCCCCCTCGGGCCGGTCCGTCTCCCCCCCCACGGACCGGCCCGTTTTTTGTGCCCGTACGGGGAACCCGTCAGGGGCGGCGCCCGAAGCGCCCGAGCGCACCACGCAACCCGCACCCACGGCGCCCGTCCCTCAGCGCACCGGACCGCCCGCCGCCCGCACCCCGAATAACGCGATCGGGCCGCGCGGCGCTACGCTTTCGGGCGCGGGGACCGCCACCGCACGGAGGGGCTGACAAACACGTGAACCTGCGCGACACACTGCGCAGCCTGCTCGTCAGGCTGTACGCACGCCGGGTGGAAGGTCACCTGGACCACGCCCAGGTGCCCAAGCACATCGGCGTCGTCATGGACGGCAACCGTCGCTGGGCGAAGGCCGCCGGGTCCACCACCGCCCAGGGTCACCGCGCCGGTGCCGTCAAGATCGAGGAGTTCCTCGGCTGGTGCAGCGAGACGGACGTCGAGGTCGTCACCCTCTGGCTGTTCTCCACCGACAACTTCGACCGGCCGCAGGACGAGCTCGTCCCGCTCTTCGGGATCATCGAGGACGTCGTCCGCTCCCTCGCCGCCGACGGCCGCTGGCGGGTGCACCACGTCGGCGCGCTCGACCTGCTGCCGCAGGGCATGCAGCAGGCCATCAAGGAGGCCGAGGAGACCACCGCGACGATCGACGGGATACTGGTCAACGTCGCCATCGGCTACGGCGGCCGCCAGGAGATCGCCGACGCGGTCCGCTCGATGATCCTCGACGCCGCCGACAAGGGCACCTCGATGGAGGAGCTCGCCGAGTCCGTCAGCATCGAGACGATCGGCCGCCACCTCTACACCGGCGACCAGCCCGACCCCGACCTGGTGATCCGTACCAGCGGCGAACAGCGCCTGTCCGGGTTCATGCTGTGGCAGACGGCCCACTCGGAGTACTACTTCTGCGAGGTCTTCTGGCCGGCCTTCCGCAAGGTCGACTTCCTGCGCGCCCTGCGCGACTACGCGGCCCGTCACCGCCGTTACGGCGGCTGAAGGACGGCGTCCCAAAGGGCTGCGTCTACCCCCTTTGGGGGGGAAGTAACAAGGAGTTCACCAGCGCGCCGTCATGCGCGTCGGCATGGCACCGCGTGTTCGAGGGCATAAGCCAAGCAGGTCGACGCCCGAACCACGGGTGTCGGATCTCAGCGGACGGCACGGGGCCGTCCGCCCGGGAGGCCCTTTGCACCAGCTCGACCGTGCGGTTCCAGCACGGAAGAAGCAGTGGAGGGCCGGTCCCCGGCCCGCGCATCGCGGCCGACGACCGGTCCAGCTCCACTCCGTCGCTCCCCGACCTCATCCGAGGGGGTACGTCCTTCCGTGGTGACCAGCACAAAGCGCCACAAGCCCGACCGGCGCACTTATGTTCTCGACACCAGCGTCCTGCTGGCCGACCCGCACGCCCTGAACCGCTTCGACGAGCATGAAGTAGTGCTGCCGATCGTCGTGGTCACGGAGTTGGAGGCCAAGCGGCACCACCCCGAACTCGGCTACTTCGCCCGGCAGGCCCTGCGCCTGCTCGACGAGTTCCGGGTACGGCACGGTCGCCTCGATGCCCCCATCCCCATCGGGGATCTCGGCGGGACCGTCCGTGTCGAGCTCAACCACTCGGACCCCAGCGTGCTGCCCAGCGGCTATCGCCTGGGGGACAACGACTCCCGCATTCTCGCGGTCGCCCGCAACCTGCAGGCCGAGGGATTCGACGTCACTGTCGTGTCGAAGGATCTCCCGCTCAGGATCAAGGCGTCCTCGGTCGGCCTCCTCGCCGAGGAGTACCGTGCCGAGCTCGCCATCACGGACTCCTCCGGCTGGACCGGCATGTCCGAACTGACCCTGCCCGGCGAGCAGGTGGACGTCCTCTTCGAGGAGGGGCAGGTCCACGTCCCCGAGGCGGCCGACTTCCCGGTGCACACCGGACTGATGATCCAGTCGGAGCGCGGGAAGGCACTGGGCCGGGTGACACCCGAGGGCAACGTCCGGGTGGTGCGCGGCGACCGGGAGGTGTTCGGCATCAAGGGCAGGAGCGCGGAGCAGCGCATCGCGCTGGACCTGCTCCTCGACCCGGACATCGGGATCGTGTCCATGGGTGGCCGGGCCGGCACCGGAAAGTCGGCGCTCGCGCTGTGCGCGGGACTGGAGGCGGTCCTGGAGCGCCGCCAGCACCAGAAGGTGATGGTCTTCCGCCCGCTGTACGCGGTGGGCGGGCAGGAGCTCGGCTATCTGCCCGGCTCCGAGGCCGAGAAGATGAGCCCCTGGGCGCAGGCGGTCTTCGACACGCTGTCCGCGGTCACCAGCCGCGAGGTCATCGAGGAGGTCACCGCACGCGGGATGCTGGAGGTTCTCCCACTCACCCACATCCGCGGCCGCTCCCTCCACGACGCGTTCGTGATCGTGGACGAGGCACAGTCGCTGGAACGGAACGTCCTGCTGACCGTTCTGTCCCGGATCGGCGCCAATTCGCGGGTGGTGCTCACCCATGACGTGGCCCAGCGGGACAACCTGAGGGTGGGCCGGTACGACGGTGTCGTCGCCGTCGTCGAGAAACTGAAGGGACATCCGCTCTTCGCCCATGTCACGCTGACGCGGTCCGAGAGGTCCCAGATCGCGGCGCTTGTGACCGAAATGCTCGAAGACGGGCACATCTGACCGCTCGTGTTCAACGTGCGGTAGCTACCCGTCGGTTAGCGCCGTCCGGAAAGGCAGTGAGCCTAGCCGGGCGGCGCCTTCGCGTGTGGAGCTTTCTCGGAATCCCCAGGGGCAAACGGGATGTGAGCTTTCACACGCAACTCAGAATTGCCTAGCGGCGTCGGGTTACGGCAGAGTCTCACTCCTGTCAGGCCCCGCATACGACACACCTGTACCCCCAGCGGTACGGCACCACAGAAACACCAGCCAACTCCATACCGTCGTCGTATGCCGCCCGAGTCTCACACGGCGCTCCTCGCAAGGGAGTTGCCCACCGGGCCCGCGCCTCCCGTGACCCCGTAGTTGGGAGGCCAGTGCCAGGGGCACGATTGCGTCCGCCAGGGTCACCGAAGCGGACGATGCTGGAAGGAAACCGTGTGAGCCCGATTTCGGTCCGGGGATTCGCAGTGGCCTCGGCCACGGCAGTCACCGCTGTCGGAAGCGTTGTCGGAGTTGCCTCGGGAAGCACCGCGCAGCCGACTGACGCGGAGACGATGGCAGCCGACTCGACGCTCCTCGCGGACATCCCCGCGGGTCAGCAGGCTCAGGTGCAGACCGCGTTCACGCAGCAGGCCGACACTCAGGCCATCGCCGCGGACGCGAGCGCCAAGAAGGTCGCGGAGGAGTCCGCCCGCAAGGCGGCGGCCAAGACCGCGCAGGAGAAGAAGGAAGCCGCCGAGAAGGCGGAGCAGGCGGCCAAGGAGCTCGCCGAGGCGAAAGCCAAGGCCGAGGCCGAGACCAAGGCGAAGGCCACCAGCAACACCTCCAACTTCCCGGTCAAGGGCTCGTACTCCATCGCGGAGATCCAGGCGATGGCGCGTTCGATGGTGCCGAGCGGCCAGTGGCAGTGCTTCAGCAACATCGTGGACCACGAGTCCGACTGGAACTACCTGGCCGTCAACCCCTCCTCCGGTGCCTACGGTCTCTTCCAGGCTCTGCCGGGTTCGAAGATGTCGTCGGTCGGCTCCGACTGGCAGACCAACCCGGCCACCCAGATCAAGTGGGGCCTCAACTACATGGACAGCCGGTACGGCAGCCCCTGTGAGGCCTGGTCCTTCTGGCAGGCCAACAACTGGTACTGAGTACCCGGGCCGCAGGCTCCTGAGCCCCGGCCCCGCCTCGACCTCGCGCAGCCCCTCCCCGTCCTAGGGGGAGGGGCTTTCGCCCTGTACGGTCTGACCGGACGAGACCAGGGGGAGTGGTGGGGAAAGACGGGGGAAGAGGACGGAACATGTCGCGAGTGCCAGGGTGGCTCGGTCGGCTCGGTGCCGGACTGACCGACATGGGTGAGCGGTTGAACGAGCGCCGGGCGAGGGCGGAGCGGGAGGACGACGAGGCCGGACCGGCTCCGTTCCCCCACGACGGACCGCACCCCGTCGGCCACGTTCCACCGCCTCCGGACCACGCTCCCGCCGTCGCGGCCCGCCCGGACCCCGCCCAGGCCGTGCCGTGGGGCATGCGGGTGGCGGCGGAGGCCGGCTGGCGGCTGCTGGTGCTGGCGGGCACGCTCTGGGTCCTCATGCGGATCATCAGCGCCGTACAGCTGGTGGTGCTGGCGTTCGTGGCGGCGCTGCTCATCACGGCGATGCTGCAGCCGACGGTGGCCCGGCTCATGCGGCTCGGCTTCCCGCGCGGACTGGCCACCGCCCTGACCGCGGTCCTCGGGTTCGTCGTCATGGGCCTGATCGGCTGGTTCGTCACCTGGCAGGTCATGGAGAACATCGACAACCTCTCCGACCAGGTCCAGGACGGCATCGACGAGTTGCGCAAGTGGCTGCTCAACAGCCCCTTCCACGTCACGGACAAGCAGATCAACGACATCGCCGAGAACCTGCGGGAGGCGGTCGGCGCGAACACCGACCAGATCACGTCGGCGGGCCTGGAGGGCGTGACGGTCGTCGTCGAGGCGCTGACCGGCATCCTCCTCGCGGCCTTCTCCACGCTGTTCCTGCTCTACGACGGCCGCCGCATCTGGGAGTGGACGCTGCGGCTGGTCCCGGCGGCGGCGCGGCCGGGGGTGGCGGGCGCGGGGCCACGGGCGTGGCGGACGCTGACCGCCTACGTCCGCGGCACGGTGCTGGTGGCGCTGATCGACGCGATCTTCATCGGCCTGGGCATCTACTTCCTGGACGTCCCCATGGCCGTTCCGCTCGCCGTCTTCATCTTCCTGTTCGCCTTCATCCCGCTGGTGGGCGCGGTGGTCTCGGGCGCGCTGGCGGTCGTGGTCGCGTTGGTGACGCAGGGCGTGTTCACGGCGGTCATGACGCTCGCGGTGGTGCTCGCGGTGCAGCAGATCGAGGGCCACATCCTGCAGCCGTTCATCCTGGGCCGGGCGGTGCGGGTGCACCCGCTGGCCGTGGTGCTGTCGGTCGCGGCGGGCGGCATGGTCGCGGGGATCGGCGGTGCGGTGGTGGCGGTGCCGTTGGTGGCGGTGACCAACACGGTGGTGGGGTACCTGCGGTCGTACGCCCAGGAGACGGCGCTGAAGCAGTCCCCGCGGCCGAGAGGCGCCACGGCGATGGAGGCGGCGCCGGTGCAGTCCCCACCGGCGGACCCGCCGCCGGCCCCGTAGCGGGAAGGCCGTCGGGCCGGCTCCGGGCGGGGCGAACACCCCGGGCCCCGCCCACCGTCGAGGATGCTGTTGGTCGTCGAGGTGAACGGGGCCCGGGAGTCGGGTCGGGGGCAGGGCCCTACTCCGCCAGCACCGCCTCCGCGTCCAGCGTCACGCCGACCGCCTGGATCACGGACGCGATCTTGAACGCCTCCTGCACGACCTCACGCTCGACGCCCGCCTTGCGGAGCACCTGCTCGTGCGAGTCGAGACACATCCCGCACCCGTTGATCGCCGACACCGCGAACGACCACAGCTCGAAGTCGACCTTGTCGACCCCGGGGTTGCCGATGACGTTCATGCGGAGTCCGGCCCGCAGGTTGCCGTACTCGTGGTCCGACAGCAGGTGCCGCGTGCGGTAGAAGACGTTGTTCATCGCCATGACCGCCGCGGCGGACTTCGCCGCGGTGTACGCCTCAGGCGACAGGTTCGCCCTCGCCTCCGGCGCCAGCTCCCGCAGCACGATCGGGGAGCGGGAGGCGATGGCCGTCGCCAGCACCGTGCCCCACAGCTGCTGCGCCGGCAGCTCGGAGTTGCCGATGACCGAACCCAGGTTGAGCTTCAGGTCCTTGGCGTAGTCCGGCAGGGCCGACTTCAGGGAGTCCAGCGACATCGGATCACTCACCCGCCAGCAGCTTGACCGGGTCCAGCGTCTCGTCGCCCTTGCTCCAGTTGCAGGGGCACAGCTCGTCCGTCTGGAGCGCGTCCAGGACCCGCAGGACCTCCTTCGGGTTACGGCCCACCGAACCCGCGGTCACCATGGAGAACTGGATCTCGTTGTTCTGGTCCACGACGAAGACCGCGCGCTTGGCGAAGCCGTCCTCGTCCTCGATGCCGAGGTCGCGCATCAGCTCGTGCTTGGAGTCGGCCATCATCGGGAACGGCAGGTCCCGCAGGTCGTCGTGGTCCTTGCGCCAGGCGTGGTGGACGAACTCGGAGTCGCCGGAGAAGCCGAGGACCTGGGCGTCGCGGTCAGCGAACTCGTCGTTCAGCTTGCCGAAGGCGGCGATCTCGGTCGGGCACACGAAGGTGAAGTCCTTGGGCCAGGCGAAGATCACCTTCCACTTGCCCTCGTAGGTCTTGTGGTTGATCTTCTCGAACTCCTTGCCGGTCTCCAGCGAGACGCAGGCGGTCAGCTCGAACTCGGGGAACTTGTCACCGACAGTGAGCACACGCTCTCCTTGCAGCGAAGGGAAACACCCCAATTGCCCGGGCGTTTGCCGTGGGTTGGACTCTCACGATCGTGGCACACGGTGCATTGATCGCGGAAATAGCTACACTCGGTCGAGTTGATCGGGAACTGCTATCAGTGACGGAGTGAGACGGTGAGCAAGGCCGTGAGCAAGGTGGCCGACAAGCGGAGACAGCCCAGTCTCGCCCAGCTGCGTGCGTTCGCCGCCGTCGCCGACCACCTCCACTTCCGGGACGCGGCCGCCGCCATCGGCATGAGCCAGCCCGCCCTCTCCGGTGCCGTCTCCGCACTGGAGGAGACGCTCGGCGTCACCCTCCTGGAGCGCACCACCCGCAAGGTGCTGCTCTCGCCCGCCGGTGAGCGGCTCGCCGTCCGCGCCAAGGCGGTGCTCGGCGAGGTGGGGGCGCTGCTGGAGGAGGCGGAGGCGGTGCGGGCGCCGTTCACCGGGGCACTGCGGCTCGGGGTCATCCCGACCGTCGCCCCGTATCTCCTGCCCACCGTCCTCAGGCTCGTCCACGACCGCTATCCCGACCTCGACCTCCAGGTGCACGAGGAGCAGACCGCCAGCCTGATCGACGGGCTCGCCGGCGGGCGCCTGGACCTGCTGTTGCTCGCGGTGCCGCTCGGGGTCCCCGGGGTCGTCGAACTGCCGCTGTTCGACGAGGACTTCGTGCTCGTCACGCCGCTCGACCACCGGCTCGGGGGCCGTGCGGGCATCCCGCGCGAGGCCCTCAAGGAACTCAACCTGCTGCTCCTGGACGAGGGGCACTGTCTGCGCGACCAGGCGCTCGACATCTGCCGGGAGGCGGGCCGCGCGGACGCGCCCGTCACCACCACGGCCGCGGGACTGTCCACCCTGGTGCAGCTGGTGGCCGGCGGGCTCGGGGTGACGCTGCTGCCGCGCACGGCCGTCCGGGTGGAGACGACCCGCAGCAACCAGCTGCGCACCGGCTGCTTCGCCGAACCCGCCCCCACCCGCCGGATCGCCCTCGCCATGCGGGCCGGCGCGGCCCGCGGCGCGGAGTACGAGGAACTGGCGGCCGCCCTCCGCGAGGCGCTGCGTCCGTTGCCCGTACGGGTGGTGGACGCACCGGAGACAGACGTCTGACAATTGTTCACATGACCGCCGTACAAAGGCGGTCGGGCGTCCTGTACGGGCAACTTCCGTCACCTGGCGACAGCTCGGAACACCCCCGACGGAATATGCGCCCGGCCTGATACACATTCCCCCTCCAGCGCTACACATCAGGCGTGTGTGCGACAGGCCAAGGGGAGTGATGTCGGGCTACGAGCTGCTCGCGTCGGCGCTGACCGAGTGCGGGCGTGAGCGCTTCACCGGGAAGGTGCGGATCGCCGGATCCCCGGGCGGCACCGTCCACTTCCGGGACGGACTCGTCGTCGCCGCGGAGTCCCCCGGCGCCCCGGGCCCCGGAGGCCCTGCTGCTGCGCTCCGGACGGGTCGGCGGCGAGCAGTGGGCGGAGCTGGTGCGGGAGTCCGGCGGCTCGCGCTGGCCCGCGGCCGGACTGGTCGCGCACGGGTACGCGGGGGCCGCCGAGCTCAAGGTCCTCTGTGTGATGGCGCTGCACGACGCGGCCTTCGCGATCGCCGCGGGCCGGGCGGACGGCTGTGGAGGCGCCCCTGCCACCGAGCCGTTCGCCCAGGTCGCGGTGGGCGAGACGCCCTCCCGGGTCCTGCGGGAGGCGGCCCGCCGCATCGCCGCCCTCGCCGTCCTGCCGCACCCCGCGCACCCCGACCGGGAACGTCCCGTTCCCGTGCCCGGCACCGGCGGGGTGCCCGCTGCCGGCGGTTCGTCCGCCCCGCCCACCGCGCTGCGGCGGGCCCTGCTCGCGTACGCCGACGGCCGCCGTACGGCCCGCGACCTGGCCTTCCGCACCGGGCACGGGGTCTACACCGTCACCGTCGAGGTTGCCCGGATGCTCGCCGAGGGACTCCTGGAGTGCCCCGCGGAGCCCCCGCCGGTCCCGGCCCCGCGCACGCTCACCGACGGTCAGGGCGTGCGCCCGCGGACACCCCCGTCACCCCCTGGGTCCCACCCGTCCCCGGTCCCGTCCCCGCCCCCGGCGTCCTGCCCCGCCGCGGACCCGGCAACTTCTTCCGCCTGAGGAACGGAATCCCGAAATGACCGCACCGAAAACATCCCGCCGCATTCGCCGAGGACCGCATTCGCCGAGAACTGCTCACGCCGCTGACCCCTTACGCCGGGGAATGCCCGACGAAACGCCGACGAGTACATCGCGATGAGCAAGCCGAGACACGCCCCGATCAGATGCGAACAGGAATAGGAACGTCGATGCCATGGATCACGAAGCCCTCATTCTCGAGATGCGCGGCCTGCGCGAACGGGTCGCCGGTGTCACCGACACCGCCGTCGCCGCCGTCGACGGACTGCTGATCGCCGCCGACACCGCCGCCTCCATCGACCCGGAGTCCCTCGCCGCCCTCGCCGCGGCCGGTCTCGGCCTCGCCCGCCGCACCGCCGAGGTCACCACCCGCGGCACCCTGCGCCGCACGGTCACCTACGGCAGCCACGGCTGTGCCGCGTTCTACGCCGTCGGTGACACCGCGCTGCTGGTCGTCCTGGGCGACGAGGGCATGGACGTGGACGACCTGAACCGGGCGGCCCAGCCGACCCTGCGCCGTGTCGGGTCCCTCCTCGCCGACCCGGCACCCGAGAAAGCGGTCGAAGGAGTCTGAAGGGAGGGCGACGAAACGTATGGCCTCCGGTTTCTCCGACCAGGTGATGGGCCTGGTCAAGTCCCTCCGCACCGACGCCCCCGACTGTGTCGCCTCCGGCGTGGTCGACATGGCCACCGGCCTGCTGCTGTCCTACGAGACGGTCGACAACCACCCGCCGGAGGTTCTGGACCTGCTGGCGGGCGCGACCCTCGACCTGTTCCAGGGCCGGACGGTCGTGATGATCGAGGACGTCTTCAAGGAGCGCCGCGGGGTCACCAATGACCAGCACTTCTTCCAGGAGATCCTGGTCAACAGCGAGAACCTCACGCATCTGTTCGTGCGATGAACGAGCAGCAGGACATCGTCGCGGTGGTCGTCTGCCGCAAGTCGGTGAACGTGGGCATGCTGTTCGCCCAGGTCCGCCGGGTGGTCCGGGAGTACGGCCTCTGACCGGCCCGCCCCGGACGCGACCGGCCCGCCCCGGACGCGACCGGCCCGCCCCGGACGCGACCGGCCCGGCCCGGCCCGTACTGGGCCGGGCCGGGCCGGCGGGCCGCGGCCGGACGGGTGGCTACTCCGTGCGCAGCCCGTCCGGCCGCATCAGCCGCAGCAGCGGCGGCAGGCTGAGCAGCGTCACCACCACGACGACGGCGGCGCCGACCCCGGTCATCGACAGCACACTCGGCCAGTCCACCCGGACCGTGGTGTCCGTCATCCGCAGCAGGACCGCGCCCAGCGTCAGCCCCACCACCGAGGCCAGCAGCAGACCCAGCGCGATCGGGATCGCCGTCTGCCACAGCACCGACAGGCTCAGCGTGCGCCGCCGGGTGCCGAAGGCGACCAGCGCGGACAACAGCTTCCTGCGTTCGCGCAGTTGCTCCAACTGCGACACCAGCAGGCTCGCCCCGATCAGCGCCAGCACACACGCGGCGCCGACGAACAGGCCGGTGCGGATCGCGGTGTAGCGGTCGGCCCGCTCGACCGACTGCCAGACCATCGGCTCGCTCAGCGGGTCGATGGTCGCCGCCGTGTTCCGCACCAGGTCGCGTACGTCCGGCACGGACTCGTCGAGCCGGAGGTACACCTGCTTGCTCAGGGCCGGCGCGGCCGCGGCCGGCAGCGCCTTCGGGGTGGCCAGCAGGCCGCCCCGCTTGGACCCGGTCGGATCGAACCGGGTCCGCGCCTGCTTGAGATCGGCGGGCACTGTCCAGGGGATCTCCCTGCCCTCCGGGCCACCCTCGTAGGACGGGTCGACATACAGCGTCCGGCCGGCCTTCGCGAGTTCCGGGGTGCTGGTGTCGTAGTCGGCGCCCTGGACGGCGAACACGTCACCGTCCCGGCACGAGGGCAGCACGGCCACCTCCCGCAGCGACGCGCAGTCCCCGACGGTGACCTGGGAGCCCAGTTCCGGATCCTTGGCCCGCTCGCCGACGGAGCCCTCGGAGTACGCGTACACCTGACGTACGCCCTCGGTGCGCCGCAGTTTGTCGGCGGCCCTGTCGAGCGGCGTCCCGCTCGGTACGCCGACCTGCATCTGGGCCCGGGTCACGTCGTAACCGGTGTTCTTGGTGTAGTCGCTCTCCACGCCGGCGAACAGCATCTGCAGGGCGATGGCCCCGGCCACCGCGACCGCGATCCCGTTGACCATGCGGGCCGCCGTACCGCTGCTCAACTGGAGTCGGCGGATCGCCAGTTGCCAGGCCACGCCGCCTCCGCCGAGCCGGCCGACCACCGCCTCGACGGTCCACGGCAGCAGCGCGGTCACGCCGATCAGCAGCAGGATGACGCCGCCGGTGACCAGGTACTGGTTGAAGTCGCCGCCGTCGCGCCCCTGCCCGACCATCGGGTAGAGCATCGCGAGCCCGGCCAGCGGCAGCAGCAGCCGCCACCACAGCCGGCGCCGCGCGGGCTTCGCCGTACGCACCACGCCGAGCGGTTCGATGACCACGCCGCGCAGCGCGAACAGGGTCACCAGGACGGCGGCGGCCGGTACGGCGAGCCCGACCAACAGGGCGAGGGCGGGGGAGGGGGTGAGATCGCTCGGGTACACGCTGACGTCGAACACCTCGACCGAGCCCGCCACCTCGCGGCCGATCAGGAAGAAGAGCGCGCCGAGGACCAGCCCGAGCACCGCGCCCGCGAGGGCCTCGCCGGCCGCGATCCGCCGGGTCGAGCGACCGTCGGCGCCCACCAGCCGCAGCGCCGCGAGCCGCCGGTCGCGCCGCTCGCCGCCGAAGCGGACGGCCGCGGCGATGAACACGGCGACCGGCATCAACAGGACGACCAGGACGACCAGGACGAGCAGGAGCAGGACGGGATCCCACTCCTCCGACGTCTGCTGGGAGACTCCGAACCGCTCGATCCGCGCCACCCCGCCTCCGCCGAGCCCCTCGGCGAGGCCCTGGCCGCCCCGGTAGAAGGCCAGCTCGGCCGGGCCGATCAGCCCGCTCTCGCCGATCGTGCCGACGATCCGCTGCGGCAGCCGTTCCCGCAACAGCTGCCCGGAACCGGACTCCAGGAGGTCCTTCAGCGCGGGTGAGACCACCATCTCGCCTTGTGCCGGGAACGTCCTCACCCCCGGTGGCAGCGGCGCCCGCGGCCCCTCCGGCTCCAGCTCCCGTCCCCGGACGTCCTTGTCGCGGAACCTCGTGCCGGTGTTCGCGATCAGCAGGGAGTGGTCCGACCTGGACACCTTGGTGTCGGTGTCGCCGTAGCGGAGGTCGTTGCGCGCCTCCTCCCGGTCGCTCCGGGCGGTCAGCGCGGCCGGCAGCGCGGTCGTCAGCAGCAGCAACGCCACCCCGAGCCCGACCCCGACCGCGGTCAGCACCGCCCGGACCCACCCCTCGCGCCCGCCGGCGAAGGCGAACCGGAGCCCCATGCCGAGGTCTCGCGCCCACTGCCGCACGTTCATACGACGCGCTCCATGTCCCGGGACTTGCCGTCGCGTACGACGATCTCGCGGTCGGAGTAGGCGGCCACCCGGGCCTCGTGCGTGACCAGCACGACGGCGGCGTTGGTGGACCGGGCCGCGTCCGTGAGCAGGTCCATCACGCGCTCGCCGTTGAGCGAGTCGAGGGCGCCGGTCGGCTCGTCGGCGAACAGCACCCGTGGGCCGGTGACCAGCGCCCGCGCCACCGCGACCCGCTGTCCCTGTCCGCCGGACACCTCACCGGGCCGCTTCTTCCTCAGGTCGTCGACCTCCAGCCGCTCCATCCAGGACAGCGCCGTCCGTTCGGCCTCCTTGCGGGAGGTGCCGTTCAGCCTGAGCGGCAGGGCCACGTTCTCCACACAGGTCAACTCCGGTACGAGCTGCCCGAACTGGAACACGAACCCGAACTCGCTGCGCCTGAGCGCACTGCGCCGGGCGTCGCTCATGGTGGCCATCTCGCGCCCGTCGTACAGGATCGACCCGGAGTCGGGCGGCACGATCCCGGCGAGACAGTGCAGCAGCGTCGACTTGCCGGAGCCGGAAGGGCCCATCACGGCGACGACCTCGCCGGGGTGGATGGAGAACTCGGCGCCGTCCAGGGCCAGGGTCGGGCCGTACGCCTTGCGCAGGTCGGTGGCGGCGAGCAGGGAACCGGTGGGATGCGTCACCTGGCCACCGCCTCGGCGAGCTTGTCGAGTCGCGCCGCCGTCAGCTCCAGCCAGCGCAGGTCGGCCTCCAGGTGGAACAGCGCGTGGTCGCAGATGAGCTGGTCGGCGAGATCGCCCTTGCGCTTGCGGTCGGTGAGGATCCGCATCATCCGCAGGTGCTCGGCGCGCTGCGTGTCGAGGATGTCGGCCGCGTCGCGCCGGGTCAGCAGGGCGAGGACGACCTTGGTGTACAGCGTGGACTGGAGGTACGGCTCGGGCTTCTCCGGCGTCGCGAGCCACCGCTGGACGTCGGTGACGCCGGCCTCGGTGATCGCGTACCGCTTCCGCTCCGGCCCGTCGCCGGGCTCGATGCCGTCGACCTCGACGAGGCCGTGCTTCAGCAGGCGGGACATCGTCGAGTAGACCTGGCCGTAGTGCAGCGGCCGGTCGTGACCGAACTTCTCGTCGAAGGCCCGCTTCAGGTCGTAACCGTGACGCGGGCCGGACTCCAGGAGCCCCAGGAGGGTGTGACCGATGGACATGGCGAGGACTCTACACACGGTGTATACCCGGCATGTATACGCCGCGTGCGGGGAGCGTGGCGGGGCGTACGGGACCGCAGGTGAGGGCCCATTGTCACAGTTCCGCTACACGCGCCGGCCTCGTGGAAGGACGTGGGCGAGGCCCGTCAGGCCGACGGGGGCCGGGGGCCGGGATCTCCGGGCGGCCGGCCGCGCCGCGCGATCGGCCCGGCATCCCCCGGCAGGCGTCCGGCGTCCGCGAGCGCCTTGCGCAGCAGGTACTCGATCTGCGCGTTGGCCGAGCGCAGCTCGTCCCCCGCCCACCGCGCCAGCGCCTCGTACACCAGCGGATCCAGCCGCAGCAGCACCTGCTTGCGCTGCTGCGGCCGCCGCTCGGGCGAGGACTCCTCGGGAGGTGTCACTGGTAGAGCGTCCCCGTGTTCAGCACCGGCTGGGGCGAGCGGTCGCCGCACAGCACCACCATCAGGTTGGACACCATCGCCGCCTTCCGTTCCTCGTCCAGCCGCACGATGTCCTGTTCGGTGATCCGGGCGAGGGCCGCCTCGACCATGCCCACCGCCCCGTCGACGATCTGCCGCCGCGCCGCCACGACCGCCCCGGCCTGCTGTCGCTGGAGCATCGCCGAGGCGATCTCCGGCGCGTACGCGAGGTGCGTGAAGCGCGACTCGATGATGTGCACGCCGGCCGCCTCCACGCGCGCGTGCAGTTCGACGGCGAGCTTCTCGGTGATCTCCTCGGCGTTGCCGCGCAGCGAGAGCCCGTCCTCCTCGTGGGCGTCGTAGGGGTACTCGATCGCGATGTGCCGCACGGCCGCCTCGGTCTGGGTGGCGACGAACTCCAGGAAGTCGTCCACCTCGAAGGTGGCCTGCGCGGTGTCCTCGACCCGCCACACCACGACCGCGGCGAGCTCGATCGGGTTGCCGTAGGCGTCGTTGACCTTCAGGACCGCGGTCTCGTGGTTGCGCACCCGGGTCGAGATCTTCTCGCGGGAGGTGAGCGGGTTCACCCAGCGCAGCCCGTCCTCGCGGATCGTCCCCCGGTACCGCCCGAAGAGCTGGACCACCCGGGCCTCGCCCGGCGCCACCGTGTTCAGGCCGCACATGGCGACGAAGGCGGCGAGACCGATCAGGACGCCGCCGACGATCAGAGCGGCCTTGACGCCGGTCGCGGCGACCGTGGTGGCGGTGACCACCATGGCGACGCCGAGCAGCAGCCCGACCAGGCCCAGCAGCAGCGCGAGTCCGCCGCCGATGCTGTGCGCGGCGAACTCCCGCACACGGGGCCTGGGCATCGCGGGTACGTCGGCGGCCGGTGTGGCGTCGTTCGTGGACATGGGAGTCCCCCGTTCTCGTACGTCTGGTGCTGCCCTCTGCTGGGCTATCTAAGTGATATCACTTTAACGGAGGCCACAACCCTTGTCCCCCCTCGTACGTCGGTTCCAGTGGAACGGGTGCTGATTGTCACGTCCGTAAAAGACGGGATCGGGATCTGTTTGTCACATCAAGCGGTGTTAGCTTTCTGAGCTGACCTGAGCCACGAACCTGGTGGGACACCCGAGAACGAAGCGGAGCGACGGACTCATGGGACGAGCGGAAGAGAGACGAGCGCGCCAGCGCGGCGGCCACCGCGCGGCGCCCCGGAGCTCGTCCGCGACGCCGGCCACGGAGGTGGGCGGCCGGGCGGCGGCCCGCAGGTCGGCCAAAGGCGCCAAGGGCAAGGACGCCCAGGGCAAGGACGGCAGGAGCGGCATACGCCGGCTGTTCACCTGGAAGAAGATCCTCGGCACCTTCTTCGGTTTCTGCCTGCTCGGCATCGGCGCCTTCATCGTGCTGTACCTGATGGTGCCCGTCCCCGACGGCAACGCGGCGGCGCAGGCCGCGCAGCGCCAGAGCAACGTCTACAAGTACAGCGACGGCACGGTGCTGGCCCGCGCGGGCGAGGTCAACCGCGAGATCGTGGACCTGGCCAAGGTGCCCAAGGACGTCCAGCACTCCTTCGTCGCCGCCGAGAACAAGACGTTCTACACCGACTCCGGCATCGACCTGAAGGGCACGGCCCGCGGCCTGTACAACACGCTCCGGGGCCGGGGCGCGCAGGGCGGTTCGACGATCACCCAGCAGTACGTCAAGAACTACTACCTCAGCCAGGAGCAGACGGTCACCCGCAAGCTCAAGGAGATGGTCATCTCCCTGAAGGTGGACCGCCAGAAGTCCAAGGACGACATCCTCGCCGGCTACATCAACACCAGCTACTACGGCCGCAACGCCTACGGCATCCAGGCCGCCGCCCAGGCCTACTACCGCGTCGACGCCGAGAACCTCTCGGTCGAGCAGGGCGCGTACCTCTCCGCCCTCCTTCAGGCGCCGAGCCAGTACGACTGGCAGGCCGCGAGCGAGACCGGCAAGGAACTGGTGAAGGCCCGCTGGAACTACGTCCTGGACAACATGGTCGAGGAGGACTGGCTCACGAAGGCCGAGCGCGACGCCATGGAGTTCCCGGTGCCCGAGGAGCCCAAGGCCGTCGCCGGTCTGGAGGGCCAGAAGGGCTACCTGGTCAAGCTCGCCAACCAGCAGCTCGAACAGCAGTTGATGACGGAGCAGGGCATCCCGCAGTCCGAGGCGGAGGCCCTGGTCGAGGACCAGGGCTGGACGATCACCCTGAACATCGACAGGAAGAAGCAGGCCCAGCTGGAGAAGGCCGTCTCGACGCAGCTGACCAGCAAGCTGGACCCGGACAAGCGCAAGGTCGACAAGAACGTCCAGGCCGGTGCGGTCTCCGTCGACCCGAAGACGGGCGAGATCGTCGCCCTGTACGGCGGCGTGGACTACTTCAAGCACTACATCAGCAACGCGACCCGCACCGACTACCAGCCCGCCTCGACGTTCAAGCCGGTGATCCTCGCCGCGGCCCTCGAGGAGGACGCGAAGACGCAGTCCGGCAAGCCGATCACCGCGAGCACCGTCTACGACGGCACCAGCAAGCGTCCTGTCAAGGGCAGCGACATCGCCTTCGCACCGGAGAACGAGGACGACCAGGACTACGGCGACGTCACCGTGCAGACGGCGATGAACAAGTCCATCAACTCCGTCTACGCGCAGATGGGCGTGGACGTCGGCATGGGCAACGTGCTCCAGCTGGCCGACCGGCTCGGCATGGACACCGGCGACCTCAAGCCGGTGCCCGCGCTGACCCTCGGCACGATGGGTGCCAGCCCGCTCCAGATGGCCGGGGTGTTCGCCACCCTCGACAACCACGGCAGGCAGGTCACGCCGACCATCGTCAAGTCGGCCGAGCACGCCACCCGCACGGTGCGGTTGCCCGACCCGATCGGCGAGCAGATCCTCAGCCCGGAGACGGCCGACACGGTCACCTCGGTGCTGACCGGCGTGGTCGACGACGGTACGGCCCGTAAGGCGGTACGCGACAACTCCGCGCGCGAGGGCCAGCAGGTCGCCGGCAAGACCGGTACCTCCGACGACAACAAGTCGGCCTGGTTCACCGGCTACACGCCCGACCTGGTCACCTCGGTCGGTCTGTTCGGCGAGGACGTGAAGAAGCGCACACAGGTCGAGATGTACGGCGCGGGCGGCGTGGAACGCGTCAACGGCGGTGGCTTCCCGGCGCAGATCTGGGCGGCGTACACCTTCGGCGTCGCGGCCGCGAACGGCAGGTTCGACCTGGACACCGACCAGGGCGCGGCGGTCAGGCCGACCGAGACGCCGACGGTCTCCCCGACCCCGACCCCGACCCCGACCCCGACCCCGACGCAGGAGCCGACCACCGAGAAGCCGCCGACCTCGAAGCCGCCGACATCGAAGCCGCCGACGTCCGCGTCGCCCAGCCGGACACCGTCGAGCACGCCGACCAGCGGCCCGCCGGCGAGCCCGACGACGAGTCCACCCGCGGACGGCATCACGCCCCCGGAGGAGCCGCTCGATCCCGCCGCCGACGACGAGCAGTAGCGACAGGGGCGAGCAGGGGCGCCAGGGACGAGCAGGAGCGCCAGGGACGAGCAGGAGCGACAGAAAGGGCGCCCGGAGAACTCCGGGCGCCCTTCCGCGTGGTCCTGCCGGTCGCGCGGCCGTCAGCTCCGGTTCAGCTCGAACCAGACGACCTTCCCGGTGCTCAGCCGGGTCGCGCCCCACCGCCGGGCCAGCTTGTTGACCAGGTACAGCCCGCGTCCGCCCTCGTCGGTGGCGCGCGCCTGCCGCAGCCGGGGCAGCTGCGGCACGTCGTCCCCGACCTCGCAGCGCAGCACGTCGGTGCGCAACAGCCGTAGCGTGATCGGCCGGGTCGCGTACCGCACGGCGTTCGTCACGACCTCGCTGACCAGCAGCTCCACCGAGTCGCTGAGCTCCTCCATGTCCCAGCGGGCGAGCGCGCGGCGGGCCAGCCGGCGGGCCCGGCCGGGGGCCATCTCCTCCGGCTCCAGGAACCAGTACGCCACGTCGCTCGGCGCGATCCCGTCGAAACGGGCGGCGAGCAGCGCGATGTCGTCGTCCCGGTCGCCCGGACCGAGCATGTCCAGCACCTCGTCGCACAGGGCTTCGAGCGGCGGCGGATGGTCGGGGCCGGTCAGCTGCGCGGTCGCGGCGAGCTTCTCCCGCAGCTGCTCTATGCCGGTCCACACGTCCCGCAGGCGCGACTCGACCAGGCCGTCGGTGTACAGGAGCAGGGTCGCCCCGGCGGGCGCGTCCAGCTCCACGGCCTCGAAGTCGACGCCCCCGACACCGATCGGCGCGCCCGGCGGCACCCGGAGCACCTCGGCCCGGCCGCCCAGGTGCAGCAGGACCGGCGGGGGATGGCCGGCGTTGGCGATGGTGATCCGGTGCGAGACCGGGTCGTAGACGGCGTACAGGCAGGTCGCCATGCGGTCGGTGCCCAGGCGCTGCGCCTGCTCGTCGAGGTGGTGCAGGACCTCCTGCGGGGGCAGGTCGAGACCGGCGAGGGTCTGGGCCGTCGTCCGCAGCTGGCCCATGATGGCCGCGCTGGTCATGGAGTGGCCCATGACGTCACCGACCACCAGGGCGACCCGGCTGCCGGGCAGCGGGATCGCGTCGTACCAGTCGCCGCCGACCCGCGCGGTCTCGGCCGCGGGCAGATAGCGGGACGCCAGCCGCACACCCGTGGGACGCGGCAGCGTCTCCGGCAGCATGGTGCGCTGCAACTCGTCGGCGATGTACGCCTCGCGGCCGTACAGCACCGCCTTGTCGATGCCGAGCGCGCTGTGGGTGGCGAGCTGCGCCGCCACCAGCAGGTCGTCCGGCTCGAAGGCGATCCGGTCCGGGCGGCGCAGGAACAGCGCGGCACCGATCACCCGGCGCCTGCCGCGCAGCGGCGCGAGGATCGCGCGCTGCCCGCCCGGTACGACGAACTCGCCGCCATCGCCGAGGAGTTCGGGCAGCGCGGCACGCGCGGCCGGGGTGTCCGTGAAGACCGGACGCACCCCACGCAGCACCTCGGCGAGCGCGCTGCCGGGCTGCACCTCGCACAACTCGGTGCCGATGGTGTCCAGCTCGGACGGATCCGGCACCGGCACCGGCAGGATCCCGTCCTCCAGGTCCCGCTCCTGCGGGATCCGGTCGGTGCGGCGCAGCCGCAGCACCAGCGGGCCGACCGGCCGCTCGTCGCCCACCGGCAGCGGGTCCCGCAGATAGACGAGGATCGCGTCCGAGAACGTCGGCACGGTCGCCCGGCACAGCCCCATCACGATCTCGTCGAGGTCGATGCCGCGGGCGATCCGCCGGGTCGCGGCGCCCACGAACCGCAGCCGGTCCCCGTCCCGCCGCATCGGCGTGGGCCGGCCCGGCGGCACAGTCTGCCCGGTCCGGCGCTCCGGACCGTCCGACCCGGTGCCGGACCGGTCCTGACCGGTGCCCGGCTGGAGGGGGATGCCCTCCGGGACGGGCCGCGGGCGGTGTTCCCCCACGCTCGCATCCGCTCGCGCGGGAGGTACCCCCATGGGATCGGCGGTGACGGGCTGGGAGTGCTCGGGGCCGGTGCCGGCCGGGTCGTTGTCCATGCCGCTCGATGTCGTCGTACCGGATCCGGCGGGCTGAGGCTCACCGGCGCGGGCCTGTACGGGTAAGGCGCCGACACCGGGCGTGCGCGCCGGCGCGTCCGAGCCGTGGGGAACGGACGGCGCCGGGGTACGCAGGAGCGCCCCGCGGTCGTCCGCGGGGTCGACGCCCGCCTGGGGGCGTTCGAAGGAGGTCGGCTGCTCCGTCACGCGTGTCGAATCCGTCCGTCCGGGGCCATGGGACCCATGCGCTGCCCGCGCGCTTGGTCCCGCCGAAAACCCGATACCCGCAATACGTGTCCCAGGAACGGGTCTCCCGCGTGGTCAGAGGTTGTTCCTGTGCCACCGGCGGCCCGCCTACGGACTGTACCGGTGTTGCCCTCGTACCCCTCGCTCACGTCCTGCCGCCCCTCGGTGACGATCGGTCAAGCCCAGCGCGTGCTCCGGTAGTTGCCACTGTGCGCCCTTGCGGAGGACGATCCTACGTTTCTTGCCCGGGGGCGCATCAAGGGTCTCACGAGGACAGATGCGCGGGCGTACGATCCCAGTCCTGCGGCAAGGACGGGACGGACCAGGACGGATCGGGACGCCAGTGCTGCCAGCCGTCCGAGAACGGCGGCCCCCAGGCCCGGATCACCTCCACGGCGGACCGCCCCGCCTCCCGCACCCTCCGCGCGAGGCGCGCGTCCATCAGCCCGTCCCGCTGGGCCTGCGCGAACTCGTCCTCGTCCCGCCACCGCCAGTTGCGGTCCGGGTCCACCGTGATGTCCAGGAAGTGGTCCTCGGAATCGACCCCACCGGCCCAACGGGCCAGCGGCTCCTCCAGGTTCACGTACCAGTTCTTGAACCGCCAGCCCGGATCCCAGAACAGCCACACCGACCACGCCTCACCGGGCCGCGCCAGCTTCAGCACCCCCGTCCCGAACCACCGGTCGCGCAGCACGGTACGCGGCTTGGTGTAACGCGTCTTCAACGGCTCGACGTGCACGGGCGTCCCGTCGGCGAGCACCGGCTTCACACACTCGGTGCCCGGCGCCATCCACACGGCGAGCAGCTCGCTGTCGTCCCGTACGACGGTGACGGGCCGCGCGATGTGGAAGCGCGCGCCACCGTTCTCCCGGTACCGCCACAGGATCTGAGTCCCGGGCGCCCAGAAGACCGCCGACCCGCCCGCTCCCACTCCGGCTCTCACCGCTCCACCGTCAGCCATGAACAGATATTAGGTGCCATAGGCATACGACGCTGCGGTGCGCGTCACGGTTCACACCGAGGACGTGTCCGGTGCGCGATCGGTCACGGACGCGTCATCCGCAGGACATCCAGCGCCTCGTCGAGCTGCTCCTCGGTGAGGTCGCCGCGTTCCACGTACCCGCTCTCGACGACGACCTGACGGATCGTCTTCCGCTCGGCCAGCGCCTTCTTGGCGACCTTGGCGGCCTCCTCGTACCCGATGTACTTGTTGAGCGGGGTCACGACGGACGGCGACGACTCGGCGTACTCACGGGCCCGTTCGCGGTGGGCGACGATTCCGTCCACGGTCCGGTCGGCGAGCAGCCGCGAGACGTTGGCGAGCAGCCGGATCGACTCCAGCACGTTCTTCGCGATGACCGGCAGCATCACGTTGAGCTCGAAGTTGCCGGCGGCGCCCGCGGTCGCCACGGTGGCGTCGTTGCCGACGACCTGCGCGGCGACCATGAGGACGGCCTCCGGGATCACCGGGTTGACCTTGCCCGGCATGATCGACGAGCCCGGCTGGAGGTCGGGCAGCGAGATCTCGGCGAGGCCGGTCCGCGGGCCGGAGGACATCCACCGCAGATCGTTGGCGATCTTGGTGAGCGAGACGGCGATGGTCCGCAGCTGTCCGCTGGTCTCGACGATCCCGTCCCGCGCGCCCTGCGCCTCGAAGTGGTCGCGCGCCTCGGTGAGCGGCAGCCCGGTGGTCCGGGCGACCTCCTCGATCACGGCGGCGGAGAAGCCGGGGGGCGTGTTGATGCCGGTGCCGACGGCGGTGCCCCCGAGGGGCAGTTCGGCCAGCCGGGGCAGGGAGGCGTTCAGCCGCTCGATGCCGTACCGGATCTGCGCCGCGTACCCGCCGAACTCCTGGCCGAGGGTCACCGGCGTGGCGTCCATGAGGTGGGTGCGCCCCGACTTCACGACGTCCGCGAACTCCTCGGCCTTGCGGGACAGGGAGGCGGCGAGGTGGTCGAGGGCGGGGACGAGGTCCCGGGTGACGGCGGCGGTCGCCGCGATGTGGATCGACGAGGGGAAGACGTCGTTGGACGACTGCGAGGCGTTGACGTGGTCGTTGGGATGTACGGCCCGGCCCAGCCGCTCGGTGGCGAGGGTGGCGATGACCTCGTTGGTGTTCATGTTGGACGAGGTCCCGGACCCCGTCTGGAACACGTCGACCGGGAAGTGCGCGTCCCACCGCCCCTCGGCGACCTCCCCGGCCGCCTCCTGGACGGCGTCGGCGATGTCCTTGTCCAGCACGCCCAGGCTCGCGTTCACCTTCGCCGCGGCGGCCTTGATCCGGGCCAGCGCCTCGATGTGGGCGCGTTCCAGATGCTGCCCGGAGATCGGGAAGTTCTCCACGGCCCGTTGCGTCTGGGCCCGCCACTTCGCGTCGGCGGGGACGCGGACCTCACCCATGGAGTCGTGTTCGATGCGGTAGTCGCTCATACCGCGTACAGCGCCCCCGCGGCCCCTGCCCATTCCCGTCACCGTCCCAGTCCGTCCGGCGTCTGAGGACAGGGCGTTCGGGGGCGGAGCCCCCGAGTGACGGGAACGGGCAGGGGCCGCGGGGTGACGACCTAACCCAGCCCAGGCCCCCGCACCGGGATCGACGTGAACGTCGGCGCCGGCGCGGGGGTGACGACCTAACCCAGTCCAGGCCCCCGTACCGGGATCGACGTGAAGGTCGGCTGAGAGAGTTGCTGCGGGCTGAAGAAGTCGTTGCCCTTGTCGTCGACCACGACGAACGCCGGGAAGTCCTCGACCTCGATCCGCCAGACGGCCTCCATGCCGAGCTCCTCGTACTCGACGACCTCGACCTTCTTGATGCAGTCCTGGGCGAGCCGGGCCGCCGGCCCCCCGATCGAGCCGAGGTAGAAGCCGCCGTGCGACGCGCACGCGTCCGTGACCTGCTTGCTGCGGTTGCCCTTGGCCAGCATCACCTTGGAGCCGCCGGCGGCCTGGAACTGCTCGACGTACGAGTCCATGCGCCCGGCGGTCGTCGGACCGAAGGAGCCGGACGCGTAGCCCTCGGGCGTCTTCGCCGGACCCGCGTAGTACACCGGGTGGTCCTTCAGGTACTGCGGCATCTCCTCGCCCGCGTCCAGCCGCTCCTTGATCTTGGCGTGCGCGATGTCACGGGCCACGACCAGCGGGCCGTTCAGCGAGAGCCGGGTCTTCACCGGGTGCTTGGTCAGCTCGGCGAGGATGTCGTCCATCGGCTGGTTCAGGTCGATCCTGACGACGTCACCGGCCTCGTCGAGGTGCTCGTCCGTCGTCTCCGGGAGGAACCGCGCCGGGTCGGTCTCCAGCTGCTCCAGGAAGACGCCCTCGGCGGTGATCTTCGCGACGGCCTGGCGGTCGGCGGAGCAGGACACGGCGATGGCGACCGGGCAGGACGCGCCGTGCCGGGGCAGGCGTACCACCCGCACGTCGTGGCAGAAGTACTTGCCGCCGAACTGCGCGCCGATGCCGATCCTCTGCGTCAGCTCGAAGACCTTCTCCTCCAGCTCCTTGTCCCGGAAGCCGTGGCCGAGCGGCGAGCCCTCGGCCGGGATCTCGTCCAGGTAGTGCGCGGAGGCGTACTTGGCGGTCTTCAGCGCGTACTCGGCGCTGGTACCGCCCACGACGATCGCCAGGTGGTACGGCGGGCAGGCGGCCGTACCGAGCGACCGGATCTTCTCCTCCAGGAACCTCATCATGGAGGCCTCGTTCAGGACGGCCTTCGTCTCCTGGTAGAGGAACGACTTGTTGGCGGAGCCGCCGCCCTTCGCCATGAACAGGAACTTGTAGGCGCCGCCGTCGGTCGCGTACAGCTCGATCTGCGCGGGCAGGTTGGAGCCGGTGTTCTTCTCCTCCCACATGGTGAGCGGAGCCATCTGCGAGTAGCGCAGGTTCAGGTTCTTGTACGCGTCGTGGATGCCCCGGGACAGGGCCTCCTCGTCGCCGCCCTCGGTGAGCACGTTCTGGCCGCGCTTGCCCATCACGATCGCCGTGCCGGTGTCCTGGCACATCGGCAGGACGCCGGCCGCCGCGATGTTCGCGTTCTTCAGGAGGTCGAGGGCGACGAACTTGTCGTTGCCCGACGCCTCCGGGTCGTCGATGATGCGGCGCAGCTGGGCGAGGTGGGCCGGGCGCAGATAGTGCTGGATGTCGTGGATGGCCTCCTCGGCGAGCGCGCGCAGCGCCTGCGGCTCCACCTTGAGGAAGGTCCGCCCGTCGGCCTCGAAGGTGGAGACACCCTCGGAGGTCACCAGCCGGTACGGGGTGGTGTCCTCTCCCATGGGGAGCAGATCGGTGTACGCGAACTCAGGCATGTCGCCCATTCCTCACTCGACAGACAGCGGCTGGCCTCCGTTGGCAGCGTCCACCAGCGTAGAACCTGCCGCGGACGACGCCGTTGTGAGGTAGTCCTCAGTCGACCGTCCACAGGTCTGGTCGCGATCTATCGCGTTTCGGTAGGCTGCTGCCGTGGACCTTCAGAAGCACACCGAAACGCAGGACCGGGGGACCCCGCGCGCGGGGGACCTGCGCGCCTCGGATGCCGAGCGCGACCGTGTCGCCGACATGCTGCGGGAGGCCCTCGCCGAGGGCCGCCTGACCGCCGACGAGCACGCGGAACGCGTGGAGGGGGTGCTGAGGGCCAAGACGGCGGGCGAGCTGGAGGTCTTCATCCGTGACCTGCCGGCCGCGCACCGGCTCCGCGCCGCCCCCGGCGGCACCCCGGCCCCCAACCGCCCCACCGACGCGCTCCCGCACGAGGCGGACGACACCGCGGTCGCGGTCTTCAGCAGCGCCGTCCGCAGGGGCCGCTGGCGCGCGGGCCGCCGGATCCACGCGTACGCCGTCTTCGGCAGCGTCGAGATCGACCTGAGCGAGGCGATCTTCGAGTACCAGCAGGTCGTGATCAAGGCGGTCTCGGTCTTCGGCAGCGTCGAGGTCCGGGTCCCGCAGAACGTCTCGCTGCGCGGCACCGGCGGCGGAGTCCTCGGCAGCTTCGAGGTGGACACCCTCGACGCGGAGGACCCGGACGCCCCCGTCGTCTACGTGGACGGCTGGGCGGTGCTGGGCACCATCGAGGGCCGGCCCAAGCGCGGCAAGCTCGTCGCGGACATCATCGACCGGGTGCAGCGCAAGGTCGACAGGAGTTTGCGCAAGCACCTGGACCGTTGACGTCTGTGAATTCCTTCGCCGGGGAAGCGGGGGAGGGCGCCCGGGGCGGTCGCACATCGGCGCACGGAAGACCCCGGGATCCAGCGGTTCGGAACTCAGTGCATAGGCGCGCGTACAGCGGGTAGGCCTTGCTGCATCGTCTCTCGCTCGCGAAGCCGTCGTCAGGAGTAGACCGTGCTGCAACCGCCGCATTCGTCCCTGCAGGTAGCTGCCGTTCCGGCCCAGCGGGTGCCAGTGCGGGACAGGGACCAAGACGCACCCTGGCACACCGAGGCGGTGTGCCGGCGCGACGAGGCCGGCCTGTTCTTCGCCCCGTCCAAGGAACCCACCGCCGCCCGCCTCTCCCGCGAGGAGGCCGCGAAGCGAGTCTGCGCGCGCTGCCCGGTCATGGTCGAGTGTCGTGAGCACGCACTGCTGCAACCGGAGCCCTACGGCGTCTGGGGCGGCCTGACCGCCGCCGAGCGCCGTGTGGTCCTGGCGAGGCGCCGCCGCCGCGACCTGGAACTGAAGAAGGCGGCCCGCTCGGCCGACCACATCGCGGCAGCGGGCTGAGCCGGCCCTCCCGCGCACACCGAAGGGGCCGCCCCCACCGCACTGGGGGCGGCCCCTTCGATGCCGGGCGAACCGATTCTCCGGGGGAGCGGAGGTCCTCCGCCCTCCCCGCGGGGCTACTTCGCCCGGTCGAAGTCGATCGCGCTGTAGGCCCGCAGCTTGCTGAGCCGGTGCTCCGAGTCGATCCGCCGCACCGTGCCCGACTTCGACCGCATCACGATGGAGTCGGTGGTCGCGGTCTCCGACCGGTACCGCACGCCCCGCAGCAGCTCGCCGTCGGTGATGCCGGTCGCGACGAAGAACACGTTCTCCCCGGACACCAGGTCGTCGGTCATCAGCACCCGGTCCAGGTCGTGCCCGGCGTCGATCGCCCGCTGCCGCTCCTCGTCGTCCTTCGGCCACAGCTTGCCCTGGATGGTGCCGCCCAGACACTTCACGGCGCAGGCCGAGATGATGCCCTCGGGCGTGCCGCCGATGCCGAGCAGCAGGTCGACGCCGGTGCCCTCGCGCAGCGCCAGGATGGAGCCGGCCACGTCCCCGTCGGAGATCAGCCGGATGCGCGCGCCGGTCTGCCGGACCTCCTCGATCAGGCCCTCGTGCCGCGGCCGGTCCAGGATGACGACGGTGACGTCCTCGGGCGTGACCCGCTTGGCCTTGGCCACCCGGCGGATGTTCACGGACACGGGCGCGTTGATGTCGACGAAGTCGGCGGCTTCGGGCCCGGTGACCAGCTTGTCCATGTAGAAGACGGCGGACGGGTCGAACATCGACCCCCGGTCGGCGGCGGCCAGCACGGCGATCGCGTTGGTCATGCCCTTGGCGGTCAGCGTGGTGCCGTCGATCGGGTCGACGGCGATGTCGCACTCGGGCCCGGTCCCGTCGCCGACTCGCTCCCCGTTGAAGAGCATCGGGGCCTCGTCCTTCTCGCCCTCGCCGATGACGACCACGCCGTTCATCGAGACGGTGGAGACGAGGGTGCGCATGGCGCGCACCGCGGCACCGTCGGCGCCGTTCTTGTCGCCGCGCCCGACCCAGCGGCCCGCGGCCATCGCCGCGGCTTCGGTCACCCGCACGAGCTCCAGGGCGAGGTTGCGGTCGGGGGCCTCGGAGGGGACTTCGAGTTCGGAAGGCAGATGATGATGCTCGGTCATCGGAGCGCACCTTTCTGATACGACGACGGCCGGATGAGGGTGTGGGCCAGACTCTATCGTCAGGCGGTCAGAATGAGCAGGGGGGCCCACGGATGAGCGGCCGGGGTACCTGCGACGATAGGGGTGTGGCAGGTTCGAACGGCAAGCAGAAGACGGTCCGGGACATGGCTCTGTCCCTGGGCCTGATCGGGATCGCGGCGGCGGTCATGTACGTCTTCATCCCGCACGACGACTCCGCTCCGGAGGTCAGGCGTGTCGACTATCGCGTCGAACTCCTGACGGCCCGCCGGGCCGCGTCGTACCCGGTGGCGGCGCCCGAGGGCCTGCCCCAGGAATGGAAGGCGACCTCGGTCCGCTTCCAGGGGGACGACTTCGACCTCTGGCATCTGGGCTTCCACGCCCCCGACGGACAGTACGTGCAGATCCAGCAGTCCACTCAGAAGCCGTCGACCTTCATCGACGAGGCGAGCCAGGGCGGCGAGGCGACGCGGACCACCCAGCGGATCGACGGGCGGACCTGGACGCGCTACACCGGCGGCCGCTACGACGCCCTGGTGCACACGGAGCGGGGCGCGACGACGGTGGTCGCGGGCACCGGCTCGTTCGCGCAGCTCACGGAGATGACCGAGGCGCTGCGGACGGAGTGAGCGGGACAGCGGCACGCGAGGAAGGCCCCCGGCGTCGACGCCGGGGGCCTTCCTCATGCGGTGCTGAGTCCTGGGACTCGGTCCCGTGGGGCTCGGTCCGTGGGACTCGTTCCGCAGGGCTCAGACCGTGGTGACGACGTCCTCGTACGCCCGGCGCGGGGAGCGCGGGTACCAGGCGTCCGCGCCCGGCTTGCCGATGTTGACGACCATCAGCGGGGTGTGGTCGTCGTCCAGGAACTCCTTGCGGACGCCTTCGAAGTCGAAGCCGGTCATCGGTCCGGCGGCCAGCCCGGCGGCCCGGACGCCGACGATGAAGTACGCGGCCTGGAGCGCGGCGTTCAGCGCGGCGGCGCTCTCGCGGGCCGGGCGCTCGCCGAAGAACAGGTCCTTGGCCTGGGGGAAGCCCGGGAAGAGGGCCGGCAGCTCCTGGTGGAACTCGTTGTCCGCGGAGAGGATCGCGACCAGCGGAGCGGTGGCGGTCTTCGCCTGGTTGCCCTCGGCCATGTGCCGCACCAGGCGCTCGCGGGCCTCGGCGGAACGGACCAGGGTGATCCGCAGCGGGGTCTGGTTGAAGGCGGTCGGGCCGTACTTGACCAGGTCGTAGATCGCCTGCACCTGCTCGTCGGTCACCGGCTCGTCGGTGAAGGTGTTCGCGGTGCGGGCCTCGCGGAACAGGAGGTCCTGGGCGGCGGGGTCGAGGACGAGAGACATGCGGGAACCTTCTCGGGACGTACGGCGGATCCGGGGGAGCCCGGACAGGCTGACGGCCCCGACGGTACGCGAATGAAGTTCAACGTTCAACAAAACCCGGAACGTGGTGATCCACTTCACAGCCCGCGAGGGTCTGCCGCTACTCGATGTCCCCGCCGGTGTTCCCCGAGCCGGTGCCCCCGGTGCCGGTGTCCTCGCCCGGCCCCTGCTTCTCGGCCAGCGCCGCGTCCAGCCGTGCCCGGGCGCCCTCCAGCCAGCGCCGGCACACCTTGGCCAGCTCCTCGCCGCGCTCCCACAGGGCGAGAGACTCCTCCAGCGTCGTACCGCCCGCCTCCAGCCGCCGCACGACGTCGATCAGCTCGTCCCGCGCCTGCTCGTACCCGAGCGCCTCATCCACCTTGCCGGTCATCCGCCCACCCTATGCATCGACTCGCACCACGAACTCACCCTCGGCGACCCGCGCCCGCAGGACCTCGTCCCCCGTGACCTCTCCCGGATCGCGGACGACATGCCCGTCCGCCTTCTGCAGCACGGCGTACCCCCGCATCAGGGTCGCGGCGGGGGAGAGGCCCACCACGCGCGCGTGCGTGTGCGTCAGCTCCGAGTCGGCGCGGTCGAGGAGATGACCCAGGGTGCGCCTGCCCCGGTCGAGGAAGGCGGCGACCTGATCGGCCCGCTCGTCGATCATCCGGTGCGGATCCTCTATCGACGGCCGGGCGAGCGCATGCGCCAGCCCCCGCTCCTCCCGCTCGATGAACGCCTCGACGCACCGCCGCGCGCGGTCGCGCAGCAGCCGCACCCGCTCGAACTCCTCGCCCACGTCCGGTACGACCTTCTTGGCTGCGTCGGTCGGGGTGGAGGCGCGCACGTCGGCGACGTGGTCCAGGAGCGGGTTGTCCGGCTCGTGCCCGATCGCGGAGACGACCGGTGTCCGGCATTCCGCGACGGTCCGGACGAGCTGCTCGTCGGAGAAGGGCAGCAGGTCCTCCACGCTGCCGCCCCCGCGGGCCACGACGATGACGTCCACGCCGTCGAGCGCGTCGAGCTCCTTCACCGCCTGCACGACCTGCGGTACCGCGTGCACGCCCTGCACGGCGACGTTGCGCACCTCGAAGCGGACGGCCGGCCAGCGGTGCCGGGCGTTCTCCAGCACGTCCCGCTCGGCGGCCGAGGCGCGCCCGCAGACGAGCCCGACGAGCTGGGGCAGGAAGGGCAGCGGCTTCTTCCGCTCCGGCGCGAACAGCCCCTCCGCGGCGAGGGACTTCTTCAGCTGCTCCAGCCGGGCCAGCAGCTCCCCCACCCCCACGGGTCTCATCTCGGCGGCCCGCAACGACAGTTGCCCCCGCGGCGCGTACCACTCCGGCTTCGCCAGGACGACGACCCGGGCGCCCTCGCTCACCACATCGGCCACGGCGTCGAACACCTGGCGATAACAGGTGACGCTCACGGAGACGTCGTACGACGGATCGCGCAGCGTCAGGAACACCACCCCCGCGCCGGGCCGCCGCGACAACTGGGTGATCTGCCCCTCGACCCACACGGCGCCGAGCCGGTCGATCCACCCGCCGATGAGCCGCGAGATCTCCCCGACGGGCAGCGGGGTCTCCGCGGACGTGTTGACAGCCATGCGGCGAGGGTAACGGCCCGGTCCGACAACGCCCCGCCCCGTGCCGCTCACCGCAGCCCCCCGCCGACCCCGGCACGCGCACCTCCCCGCCGGCCCGACACGCGCGTGATCTTCGGCCCGCGGTACGCGGCCTTACGATGGACGGCATGACTGCTTCGCCTGGCCGCCGTGTCCTGCTCGCCGCCCCCCGTGGCTACTGCGCGGGTGTGGACCGCGCCGTGATCGCCGTCGAGAAAGCCCTGGAGCAGTACGGCGCTCCGGTGTACGTCCGGCACGAGATCGTCCACAACAAGTACGTCGTGCAGACCCTGGAGCGGAAGGGCGCCGTCTTCGTCGAGCAGACCGACGAGGTGCCCCCGGGCAACATCGTCATGTTCTCGGCCCACGGTGTCGCACCGACCGTCCACGACGAGGCCAGGCAGGGCCGCCTCGCCACCATCGACGCGACCTGCCCCCTGGTCACCAAGGTCCACAAGGAAGCCGTCCGGTTCGCGGGCGAGGACTACGACATCCTGCTGATCGGCCACGAGGGCCACGAGGAGGTCATCGGAACCTCCGGCGAGGCCCCCGACCACATCACCCTCGTGGACGGCCCCGAGGACGTCGCCAAGGTCGAGGTCCGCGACCCCTCCAAGGTCGTCTGGCTCTCCCAGACCACGCTGTCCGTCGACGAGACCATGGAGACCGTCGACGCGCTGAAGGAGAAGTTCCCGCAGCTCATCTCCCCGCCCAGCGACGACATCTGCTACGCCACGCAGAACCGTCAGCTCGCGGTGAAGCAGATGGGCGCCGAGGCCGAGCTGGTGATCGTCGTCGGCTCCCGCAACTCCTCCAACTCCAAGCGGCTGGTCGAGGTCGCCAAGCTCGCCGGGTCCCGCGAGGCCTACCTCGTGGACTTCGCGAGCGAGATCGACGAGGCCTGGCTGGAGGGAGTCACCACGGTGGGCGTCACCTCCGGCGCCTCCGTTCCGGAGGTCCTGGTCGAGGAGGTCCTGGAGTGGCTATCGCAGCGCGGCTTCGCGGACGTCGAACTGGTCAAGGCGGCCGAGGAGTCCATCACCTTCTCGCTGCCCAAGGAGCTGCGCCGCGACCTGCGCGAGGAGGCGGCGGCGCTCATGGCCGAGCGTGGCGGCTCCGCCGCGGGCGCCGTCGGGGGTACCTCGGTCGAGTGACTGTCAGTCGTTCGTCGTAACGTAAAGCCATGCAGATCTTCGGCGTGGACATCGGCGGATCCGGAATCAAGGGCGCCCCTGTGGACCTGGACAGGGGCGATCTATCCCAGGAGCGCTTCAAGGTGCTGACCCCGCATCCGGCGACGCCCGACGGGGTGGCGGACGGCGTGCGGCAGGTCGTCGAGCACTACGGCTGGACGGGACCCGTCGGCCTCACCTTTCCCGGCGTGGTCACCGGCGGATCCCACATCCGTACGGCGGCCAACGTCGACAAGAGCTGGATCGACACGGACGCGCGCGCGTTGTTCAGCGACCGCCTGGGCGGCCTGCCGGTGACGGTGGTCAACGACGCGGACGCCGCGGGCGTCGCCGAGATGAGCTTCGGCGCGGGGCGGGGCCGCCAGGGCACGGTCGTCCTGCTCACCTTCGGTACGGGCATCGGCAGCGCCCTGTTCGTGGAGGGCGCCCTCGTGCCCAACACCGAGCTGGGCCACCTGGAGCTGCACGGCCATGACGCGGAGAAGCGGGCGTCCAGCAAGGCCAGGGAGGACGAGGACCTGACGTGGGAGCACTGGGCGCACCGCGTCCAGAAGTACCTCGCCCATGTCGAGATGCTCTTCTCGCCCGAGCTGTTCATCATCGGCGGCGGCGTCAGCCGCAAGTCGGAGAAGTTCCTGCACTTCATCGAGGGCATCAAGGCGGAGATCGTCCCGGCGCAGCTACAGAACAACGCGGGGATCGTCGGGGCGGCGATGCGGGCGGCGAAGGAGGCCTAGCCAGGTCTCGTCGGGGGCACCCCTTTTCCGGGGTGCCCCGCCATGGAGGGCGTTCAGGGCGAAAGCGGCCGGCCGGGGTTCACGCGGGCGGGTGGTTCCTGGCGGCCCGGCGGCTCATCAGGCTGATCTTGCGGACGGTCGCGATGAGGCCGGCGACCAGGGTTCCCCCGTAGAGCCATCCGGCCTGCGTCGCCAGGGCGGTGAACAGGCCCATCAGCCGGCCGCCGAGACCGCCGCCGCTGTCGGCCACCGGCAGCAGCCCCACGGCGAAGGCGATCGGTACCACGACCGGCGCGGTCACCAGGTCGCCCCGCCGGATCCAGAGGGCGGTCAGCGCGCACACGGGGAGGAACAGCACGCCGTACACCGTCAGTGACGACCCGAACAGCAGCTCGTCGACGCAGCCGAGCAGGAACATCAGCGTCCCGCAGAACAGCCCGCCGCCGAGCCCGGTGAGCCGGGGGTTGGGCAGCCGCCGCACGGCCTGGACCGGCGGCGGCGCGGACGGCCGTGCCGTCGCGGGACGGCGCGGCAGACCACCGCCCTTGCCCGAGCGGGCGGGTGTACCGGTTCTGCCGGGCCGCGCCGGGCGGCCGTTCGCACCCCGGGCCGCCTGCGGGGGCAGGGGCGGGGTCGTGCCGCGTCGCGTTCCGTTCGGCCGGGGTCGCGTCCTGTGTTGCTCCACTGGACCAACTTAGGTCGGTTTATGTGCCGAATCACTTCTCAGACACGCCGTCGGCCCGACCTTGGCCAGGCGTTCGATACGTCGCCGGGCCGGGACCGGGCACGCCGTAGACTGGTGGATCGGCCCGCCAGGGCCTGTCCGACATGCCCTGGCCCCCGTCCTCTCACCCCAGCCCTCTCACTCCGGGAAGTCGCACCGTGTCGCTCACGATCGGAATCGTCGGTCTGCCGAATGTCGGCAAGTCGACCCTGTTCAACGCCCTGACCAAGAACGACGTGCTGGCGGCCAACTACCCGTTCGCCACGATCGAGCCGAACGTCGGTGTCGTGGGCGTCCCCGACCCCCGTCTCACCAAGCTGGCCGAGATCTTCAAGTCGGAGCGGATCCTGCCGGCCACCGTTGACTTCGTCGACATCGCCGGCATCGTGCGCGGCGCGTCCGAGGGCGAGGGGCTGGGCAACAAGTTCCTGGCGAACATCCGCGAGTCCGACGCGATCTGCCAGGTCATCCGCGCCTTCAAGGACGAGAACGTCGTCCACGTCGACGGCAAGGTCTCGCCGAAGGACGACATCGAGACGATCAACACCGAGCTGATCCTCGCCGACCTCCAGACGGTCGAGAAGGTCCTGCCGCGCCTCCAGAAGGAGTCCCGGATCAAGAAGGACATCGGGCCGAAGGTGAAGGCCGTGGAGGAGGCCAAGGAGATCCTGGAGAAGGGCGACACGCTCTTCTCGCACGGGATCGTCCAGGGCAGCGAGCGCGCCGAACTCCTGCACGACCTGCACCTGCTGACCGCCAAGCCCTTCCTCTACGTCTTCAACGTCGACGAGGACGAGCTGGTCGACGCGGACTTCAAGACCGAGCAGCGCGCCCTGGTCGCCCCCGCCGAGGCGATCTTCCTCAACGCCAAGCTGGAGGCGGACCTCGCCGAGCTGGACGAGGAGGAGGCCATGGAGCTGCTGGAGTCGGTCGGCGTCGAGGAGCCCGGCCTCACCACCCTGGCCCACGTCGGCTTCACCACCCTCGGCCTGCAGACCTACCTGACGGCCGGCCCCAAGGAATCCCGCGCCTGGACCATCAAGAAGGGCGCCACCGCCCCCGAGGCCGCCGGTGTCATCCACACCGACTTCCAGAAGGGCTTCATCAAGGCGGAGGTCATCTCCTTCCACGACCTGGTCGAAACCGGCTCGGTCGCCGAGGCCCGCGCCAAGGGCAAGGCCCGCATGGAGGGCAAGGACTACGTGATGCAGGACGGGGACGTGGTGGAGTTCCGCTTCAACGTGTGATCGATCGAATACTGAATCCAGGTCCTGACACTGCCCGTCCAGTCCTGCGCGATCAGGTAGCCGTGCCTCTCTCCATCCCTGCGACATCTGGGCCCTGTCCGGGCCCGCGGAGGCCGGCCGTCGGGGACAGTCTGGTGTCAGACCCTGGAGCGCCGGGCGGGACGCAGGCGGGGCCGCCTCGCCCGGCCCGCGGGCGCTCGTGGCGGAGGTCAGGCCAGCGGGTCGTGGCCCCAGTTCATGAGTGAGTGCCTCCACCGGGTGTCCCGTACGTCGCCCGCGGGCCGCTGGGCGAGATGCCGCCGGATGTAGCCGACGACCTTTCGCATGTGCTGGTAGTCGTCGTCGGAGAGGTCGCCCCTCGCCGCGCGCAGGATGCCGACGATCCGGCGGCCGGAGGCGTGGCCCGTGGACTCGCCGCCGTCCTTGTGCTGTCCGGCGTCCCGCGACTGGTCCGAGGCCAGCCACTCCTCCAGCTCGCCGGGCTTCATGTTCACCAGCTCATGGAACGCGTCCCAGGTCTCTTTCCGCTCGTCGCCCGCCACGCGGCTCACTTCTTCTTCTTCAGCGCGGACGGCTTGTGCACCGCGGATCTGCCGGACTTCTCGCTGCGGACCTGGTACTGCGGCTCCTCGGGCGAGGCGTCCACCGTTCGGCCCGCGGCTTCGGTCCGCTCGGTGATCTCCTTCTCCACCTCGCCCTCGGCCTGACCGCCGTGGCTGCTCCAGGAGACCTTGTCCCCCTTCTTCGGCTTCTCGTCCTTGTTGCGGTTCCTCGCCATCCCGTTCTCCTTCACCGCGTTTTCACCGCGTTCCGCGCCCAGCTCGAGGCCTGTCTTCCAGGGTGCGGGCTGCCCGCACCCGCCGCAGCTCAGGGCAGGCATCCGACGGCGGCCTGCCCCCGGCGGGCCGCCGCACCGTGCTCGCCTCCACCGTCGTCCCCGCCCTCGCCCCGCCCGGATCGTCCCGTTGGGCGGCGGCGTTCCGTGTCGTCCGTGCCGCGCATAACATGCGCTCTGTCGTACGTCAGTTCCGTACGGTCGTCGTCGCGGCACTCCCGCCCGAAGCAGGAGCACGTACTCGTGTCCATACCCCCGCCCCCTGGGACCCCTCAGCCGCAGGAGCCCCAAGGGTCGTACCCGCAGGGGCAGCACCCGCCGGTTCCGGGGCCGCCGCAGGGGCCGTACGCGGCCTACGGCCGGCCGCCCTACCCGGTCTGGGGGCAGGGCTACAGCCCGTACACCCGGCCGGCGCCGGTCAACGCCCTCGCCGTCGCCTCGCTGGTCTTCGGCGTCCTGTGCTGCCTTCCGGCCGTGGGGCTCGTGCTCGGGGTGATCGCGCTCGCGCAGATCCGGCGCAAGGGCGAGCGGGGGCGGAGCATGGCCGTCACCGGTTCCGTGCTGTCGTCCGTCGGGCTCGCGCTGTGGGTGGTCCTGCTCGCCACGGGCGGCCTGTCGGCGGTCTGGGAGGGCTTCAAGGAGGGCGCGCGGGACAGCGGCGCGCTGACGCGGGGCGAGTGCTTCGACGCGCCCGGCGGCCTGGAAGGCTCGTTCTACGACCTCGACGAGGTGTCCTGCGCCGGCGAGCACGACGGGGAGGCGTTCGCCGTCGTCCGGCTGCCGGGCGGCCGTTTCCCCGGCGACGACGAGGTCACCGCCACCGCCGAGGACAAGTGCTACGCGCTCCGGTCCTCGTACGCCATGGACGCCTGGGCCGTACCGGACGACGTGGACGTGTACTTCATCCTCCCGTCCGCCGAGAGCTGGGACCAGGGCGACCGCGAGATCATCTGCGCCTTCGGCAACACGGACGCGCGGGCGAGCCTCGACGGCGGCTCGCTGCGCAACGACGAGACGACGCTCGACGCCGACCAGGTCGCCTACCTCAAGGCGGTCGACGTGCAGGAGGCGGCCCTGGCCTCGGCGCCCCCGGAGAGCCCCGAGGACGACCTGGCCGCGAACACGCGGTGGGCCGCGCGGGTGTCCGCCGCGCTCACCGAGGAGGCCGGCCTGCTGACCGGTCACACGTGGCCCGCGGGCGCGAAGGAGCCGGTCGCGGCCCTGGTGCGGGAACTGGAGGCCATGGAGAAGCCGTGGGCGAAGGCGGCGGCGGCCGGCGGCGCGGACACGTTCTACGAGCACTACGACGAGGCGGTCGGCCTGGAGAGTCCCGACCGGTCCGTCACCGCCCGCGAGGCTCTGGGGCTGGCCACGACCCCGCCGTCGTCCGAGGGCGACGGCAGCGGAACGGGGGACGGCACGGGTGACGCGGAACTGGACGTGTGACGGCGTCCATAGCGGAGAGAAAGTGCCTGCGTAAACCCCGTCACGGGCACATGTCATCACATCGAGTGATTCTCTGGCCTTTGCTTGCGTGGCGGAACCCAGGGTTGCCAGGCTGTCGCTGTCTGTACAACCTGATGGGAGCGGCCAGTGACTTTCGGTGAGCAGCCGGCGTATCTGCGTGTCGCGGGTGATCTCCGCAAGAAGATCGCCGACGGTTCGCTGCCACCGCACACCCGCCTCCCCTCCCAGGCCAGAATCCGTGAGGAGTACGGCGTCTCGGACACCGTCGCGCTGGAGGCGCGCAAGGTGCTGATGGCCGAGGGGCTGGTCGAGGGCCGCTCCGGCTCCGGGACGTACGTCCGCGAGCGGCCCGTGCCCCGCCGTATCGCCCGCTCCGGGTACCGCCCGGCCGACGGCGCCACGCCGTTCCGGCAGGAGCAGGCCGACGGTGAGGCGCGCGGCACCTGGGAGTCCAGCAGTGCGCAGACCGAAGCGGGTGCGGCCGTCGCCGAACGGCTCGCCATCCGGCCCGGCGACCGGGTGATGTGCACGAAGTACGTCTTCCGGGAGGCCGGCGAGGCGATGATGCTCTCCACCTCCTGGGAACCCCTCGCCGTGACCGGCCGCACGCCCGTGATGCTGCCCGAGGAGGGCCCCCTCGGCGGCATGGGCGTGGTCGAGCGGATGGCCGCCATCGACGTCGTCGTGGACAACGTCACCGAGGAGGTCGGCGCCCGCCCCGGCCTGGCCGAGGAACTACTCGCCCTCGGCGGTGTCCCCGGCCATGTCGTCCTGGTCGTCCGGCGTACGTACTTCGCCTCCGGCCGCCCGGTGGAGACGGCCGACCTGGTGATCCCCGCCGACCGCTACCAGGTCGCCTACCACCTGCCGGTGAGGTGACGCACTCTGCCGGTGAAGTGACCCGCTTCGCCGGTGCGGCGACGCCCCTTCGCCGGTGAGGTGACGCACTCTGCCGGTGAAGCAACGAACCATGTCGGCGGAGTGACGCGCCCCGGCCGGGAAAGCGACGCGCCCCTCCGGTGAAGTGGCGCACGCCCTCCTGGCAGTTGCCCCCGGCGAAGGACCGGCCGAGGCCCTTGGGCACGAGGTTGGTATCCGGCCTTTTTCGCAGGTCGGCGCAGGTGCGCCGGGCATGCCGCTGACCGGATGCAACGACGCGGAGCGGGGGCGCTTTCGATGCTGCGCGCCCCCGGAGTGGCGGTCCGCCCTGGCCGGTTGCGTACCTCCTTGTGAAAACCCGTGTTCGCTGCGTAAAGGTTGGGCGTAGGCTCGGGCATATGCGGATTGCGGTTTCCTTATCGGGCGGGGCGCGGAGCGGGCCGCGGGCGGGAAGTGGAGGGGCGCGATGAACGACGGCACGATCACACTTCCCTGGCTCGTCATACGGCAGGACGACAACGGCAATCGCTATCGCGTGGGCAGGTACGCGACCCGGGCCGAGGCCCAGAAGATCGCGGACAGCCTCGACGGTCGCGGCCACAAGCAGCTGTACTGGGTCGAGCGCATGGGCGCGAACGGAACGAGTTCGGCCGACTGAGCCCGTCCGCACCGGCCCGCCCGGCTCCCGTAGGCTCCGGCGCATGACGGAACGGATCGTGGTGGTGGGGGCCGCCCTCTTCGACGGCGGCCGCCTCCTCGCCGCGCGCCGCAGCGCGCCCCCCGAACTGGCCGGGCGCTGGGAGCTGCCCGGGGGCAAGGTCGAGCGGGGCGAGGCGCCCGAGGCCGCCCTCGTGCGCGAGCTGCGCGAGGAACTCGGCGTCACGGCCGAGGCCGTCGAGCGCGTACCGGGGCAGTGGCCCCTGAAGCCGCCGTACGTCCTCCAGGTGTGGACCGCGCGCCTGCTCCCCGCCTCCGACGCCCCGAGGCCTCTACAGGACCACGACGCGCTGCGCTGGCTGCCCCCCGGCGAACTCTGGGACGTGGACTGGCTGGACCAGGACGTGCCCGCCGTGCGTGCGGCGGTCGCGCTCCCCGACACCGGCGCGCGCTGACCGTCCTTCGGTGCCGCTACGCCCCCACACGCCTCCGCGTCCCTTCCCCGTACGCCGCTCGTGCCAACAGTGCGCCGTGGGGAACGGTACTGCTCCCGCGATATCGGGTATGGGCCCATTAACCCCACGAAACCGGACATGGGTGAGCTGGCTGGCCCGGGATGTGATCGGCGTGATCGACACCGGAGGCGACTGCGCCGAGTGGATCTTCCCCGCCCAACCGGACGCCGTGCGCGCCGCCCGTACCGCGGTCCGCGTCCGGCTGCGGGCCTGGGGCCTCGACAGCCTCGCCGACCTGGCGGCCCTGCTGGTCAGCGAGCTGGTCACCAACTCCCTGCGGCATGCCACCGGCCCCATCGGCGTCCGGCTGGTGCGCCCGGGACGCCTTGACGGTGTCCTGCTGGTGGAGGTCTCCGACCCGCTCCCGGATCCGCCCCGGGAGCGTGTCGCCCGCCCCGAGGACGAGGGCGGCCGGGGTCTGCAACTGGTCGCCCGCTCCTCGCGCCGCTGGGGTACCCGGCCCGGTGACGCGGGCAAGACGGTGTGGTTCGAACTGGCCGTTCCGGGGTGACTCGGGGCTGTACGCCGGCGCCCGTGCTGTCCAGGGACGGATTCAGGCCGGTGGCGGTTGTCAAAGGGGGTGGTTCGACGACGTGTCCGCTGGTTAGAAGAGGGGAAGTGTTGTCGCGGTCCGGACCGAAAACCATCGGGACCGTGCTGTGATCGTGAACACCGTGTTGTGCGGCGCCGTAGTGCTGGATACTGCGGGCAGCCGCCGCCGGTGACCGGTGCCGGACGCGGTGAGCTGGAGGGGACGGTTCGCGTGAGCGAGATACCAGCGAAGGCCACGGAGTCCGAGGACCCGTCGGGCGGCGCGAGGGTCGGGGTCGCGGCTGACGCCGCGGCGGAGACCCCCTGGGGTGACGTGCCGCCCGGGGACGCCATGTGGCAGAGCAGTCCGCCCGGCTCGATCTACGACTACATCAAGGTCGCCTCCTTCTCCATCGGCCCCGACGGGCTGGTCGACCAGTGGAGCCTGCGCGCCGAGCAGTTGTTCGGCATCCCCGCCGAGCACGCCGTCGGCATGGACCCCATCGCGGCGTTCATCGACCCCGATCTGCGTGAGCGGGGCCAGCGCAAGATGGCCGAGATCCTCGACGGCCGGGAGTGGACCGGAGTGGTGCCCTTCCGGACGCCGGACAGCGCGACCGGAGAACCGGGCCGGCAGGGCCTCGCCGAGGTCTACGTCATGCCGACGCGCACCGAGGACGGCGAGAAGGCCGCCGTCTGCATCGTCGTCGACGTCCGCACCCTGCGCAGCATCGAGACCGACCTCGCCGCCTCGCAGGCCATATTCGGCCAATCTCCGTTCGGCTTCCTGCTGATCGACTCGGACTTCCGGGTCCGCCGGGCCAACCAGCGCTTCGCCTCCACCTTCGGCGGCACCCCCGACGACCACCGGGGGCGCGGGGTGCACGACTACCTGCCGCGGCCCGAGGCCGAGCGGGTCGGGGCGACCCTGCGCCGGGTCCTGGAGACCGGCGACTCCATCACGGACATGCACGTCACGGGGTTCGTGCCGGGATCCGAGGAGCGCCGCCACTGGTCCGTCAACCTCTACCGGGTGCACAGCGGTTCCGGCCGCCCGATCGGCATCGCCTGGCTCGGCACCGACATCACCTCCCGTCGCGCCGCCGCCCGCGAGGCCGCCGCCGCCCGGCGCAATCTCGCCCTGCTGAACGAGGCCGGTGCCCGCATAGGCAACTCCCTCGACCTGGAGACCACCGCCCGCGAACTGCTCGACGTCGTCGTCCCCGGCTTCTGCGACCTCGCCACCGTCGACCTCTACCAGGGCCTGCTCGTGGGCGACGAGACCCCGCCGGGCCTCGCCGACGGCAGCGCGGAACTGCGCCGGGTCGCCTTCGCCAGCGCGGTCTCCGACGCGCCCTTCGCCGGCAGCGGCAAACCGGTCGCGGTCGGCGCGGTCCACCACTACCCGTTCAACTCGCTCTGCGCGGACGCGCTGCGCACCGCCAAGCCGCAGTACATCCCCGCCGAGGAGGGCGGTCTCGTCCAGTCCACGCTCGCGGTGCCGATGGTCGCCCACGACACCGTGGTGGGCCTCGCGCAGTTCTCGCGGACCAAGGGCAGCGAGCCGTTCGGCGACCGGGACCGGGACCTGGCGGTGGAGCTGGCGGCGCGCGCGGCCGTCTGCATCGACAACGCGCGCCTGTACCGGCGCGAGCACGAGCGGGCGCTGATACTCCAGCGGTCGCTGCTGCCCCCCGGCGACCCGGTGGCCTCCGGCCTCGACATCGCCTGCCGCTACCTGCCCGGCAACTCCTCCTCCGACCGGCCGAGCGAGGTCGGCGGGGACTGGTTCGACGTCATCGAACTGCCCGGCCACCGCACGGCGTTGGTGGTGGGTGACGTGATGGGCCGCGGGCTGCGGGCGGCGGTCGCGATGGGCGAACTCCGCTCCGCCGTCCGGACCCTGGCCCTGCTCGACCTCGAACCGGCCGAGGTGCTCTCCGCGTTGGACGAGATCGCGCGCGGGCTCGGCGCACCCGGTGGCGTCCAGCAGGCCACCCGGGCGGCCCGCCGCCCCCGCGAGGCCGACCTGCTGGAGGTCTACCTCGCGACCTGTGTGTACGCCGTCTACGACTCGGTGACCAGGCGCTGCACCTTCGCCAACGCGGGCCACCTGCCGCCCGTCCTGGTCGAACCCGGCGAGGACGCCCTGATGCTGGACGTGCCGCCGGGCATGCCGCTCGGCGTCGGCGGGGAGCCCTTCGAGGAGGTCGAGGTCGAACTCCCCGAAGGCGCGCTGCTCGCGCTCTACACGGACGGACTGGTCGAGTCCCGCGACCACCCGCTGGACGAGGGACTCCAGGCGTTCGTCGGCGCGCTCACCGATCCCTCCGCGCCCCTGGAGGACGTCTGCGACCACGTCCTCAACACCCTCGACAGCCACCACGGCGAGGACGACATCGCGCTGCTCATGGCCCGCGTGCAGGGGCTGCCCGTCGACTCGGTCGGCGACTGGACGCTGCCGCGTGAGCCGCGCAGTGTGGGCCGGGCCCGGGAGTACGCACGTGGCCAGCTGTTGAGCTGGGACCTGGAGCCGCTCGTCGACACCACGGAACTGCTGGTCAGCGAGCTGGTGACGAACGCCCTGCGGTACGGCGAGGGAGAGATCAGACTGCGGCTGCTGCTGGACCGCACGCTGGTGTGCGAGGTCTGGGACTCCGGCCTGGTCCAGCCGCGCCGCCGCCGCGCCCGCGACACGGACGAGGGCGGCCGCGGCCTGCAACTCGTCGGCCTGCTCAGCGCGGCCTGGGGCTCCCGCCGCACACCCCGCGGCAAGACGGTGTGGTTCGAACTCCCCCTCCCGGACGGGGAAACGGGCCTGACGGATCCGGCGGAGGCACTGCTCAGTCTGTTCTGAGACGGGGCGGTGGTGTAGGTCTGGCCTGGGTGGGGGGGTCCGCCGGAGTTCGGGGCGCGGCGCCGGTCCATGTCACCGGTCGGGAAGCTTCCGCCGAGGACGGCTTCGCGATGCCGCTGGTGTGCTCGGCCGGCGGGTCCCGTGGTGGCGCTGCTCGGTCTGTTCTGAGACGGGGCGGTGGTGCGGGTCTGGCCTGGGTGGGGGGTCCGCCGGAGTTCGGGGCGCGGCGCCGGTCTACGTCACCGGTCGGGAAGCTTCCGCCGAGGACGGCTTCGCGATGCCGCTGGTGTGCTCGGCCGGCGGGTCCCGTGGTGGCGCTGCTCGGTCTGTTCTGAGACGGGGCGGTGGTGCGGGTCTGTCGCGGGTGGGGGTTCGCCGAGGGTGGGGGCGGGCCTCCGTCCGGGTCACCGCCACCAGGGGGTTCCGTCGAGGGGGCTGCGAGCGACACCGCTCGGGTGCTCGGTGGTGGCGGGGCTCAGTCTGTTCCGGGGCGGGGCTCCGGTGCTCGTCTGGTCCGTGTCCCGGGGCCGCCGAAGCTGGGGGGTGTGCCGCCGTCCACGTCGCCGGGCAGCAGGATTCCGCCGAGGGCGGCCCCGGCGACTCCGCTCGGGTGCTCGGCCGTGCCGGAGAGCGGATTGCCGTGTACGCGGACGTCCTGCTCGGCGAGGTCACGGGCCTCGCGGGCCAGGCCGTCGGCCGCCACGTGCTCGTCGGCGGCCAGCAGCCGCCGCGCCCGCGCCAGGCGGAGCCGGGCCGCGGCGCCCACGGCACCCCGGTGCGCCGCGACGAAGTCGTCCGCCAGGGCGGTCGTACTCCGGGCCACGAGCAGCCCGGCCGCCGACACCACCCCGTCCCGCCCCCACCCGAGCGGCTCGGCCGCCCGCACGATCCGGCGCAGCGCGTCGAGCGGGTCGTACGCGCCGCCGGCCACCTCGTCCCGTACGGCGGCCAGGACGGTGTCGGCGCGCCGGATCCGGGCGTGCCACTCGGCGGAGGACAGACCGGCGGACGCGGACCGCCGACCCCGCACCCCCGCGAGCGCCGCCTCCATGCCGGTCAGCGCGGCCGGCACCAGGGCCTTCGCCGCTCCCAGTTCGTCGGCGAGCCGGTCCACGGCGGTGAGGAGGACGGCGGCCTGGGCGACGGCACCCTCGGCGGCGCGCAGATGACGGGCCGCCCGCTCGGGATCGGCCAGGTCGGCCGCCTGGCGGGCCTGATTCAGGCGAGTGGTGGCGAACACCAGGCGGTCCTTGGCCTGTTCGACGTACCCGGTGACCGGGGCGGCGGCGGAGGGCGGGTAGGGCCCGGCGAGCTCGGCGAGGGTGGCCTCCGTGACCGCCGTGCGCCCGGCGAGGTCCCGGAACCGGGTCTCCGCGACTGCCAGGGCCTTGCCGGACTCCAGTTCCGGCGCGCGGAGCCGGTCCAACCCGGCGGCCTCCGCGTCGAGCCGCCGGCCGGCCTCCTGGCACCGGCCCACGACACCCGTGAGCGCATGCCGCCGGGATGCCTCGTCCACCGGGACGCCGTCGTCGTACCGCTCCCGTATGCGGAAGGCGGCGGACAGCTCGGACTCCGCGTCCCGCACGGCCCGGGTGAAGGGGGCGACGGCTTCGGCCCCGGACCGGGCGGCCTCGGCGAAGCCCAGTTCCTCGCGGCTGGTGCGGATCCAGTCGTCGGCCTCGGTGAGCAGGGTCAGGGACCGTTCGTCGAGTTCGGACAGGGGCGGGGTGGTGGGCGCGGCGCGGCTGCCGCCGGGAGTCGTACGGGTCCGGGCCCGCCGGGTGCGGCGCACATAGGCGTACCCGGCGAGAGCGCCCGCGGCGCCCACCACGACGAGCGGCAGGACGAGGTCGGCGGCGGACGTCCCGTCCTCCTGGGCGGCGGCGCCCGCCGGCGCGGCGGGGGCGGCCGAGGTGACGGTGTCCGCGGCGGCGCCGCCGGGCGGAACCGGGACGCCCGCGGTGATCGTCATCCCCGGCAACACCAGCCACACGATCCCGGCCGCACCACCCAGCACGGTGTGCGCCACCCGCGCCGACAACGGCGGGACGGTACGCCGTGGCCGGCGCCGGAACAGGAATGACGTCACGATTCGGAGCGTATGAGCAGGACCGCGGTGGCGCGACCGGGGCGGGGTGAGCGGGGGTGGCCGGTGGCGGCGGAGGGGGAGGGGAACGCGTGACGGAACACTCTGACGGGGCCGGGACGGAAGCGGGGGCCGGGACAGGAGCGCGGCCCAGGACAGGAACGGGGACCGGGAGGGAAGCAGGGGCCGGGACCGAAGCGGGGGCCGGGACAGGAACGGGGACCGGGTGGGAAGCGGCGCAGAAGACCGAGGCGCAGGAGAGTTCCACCGCAGCCGACGCCGGAGCGCGGGCCGCGCCGGAACCGGAACCAAAGCCGGAACCGAAATCAAAGCCGCAGCCGGAATTAGAGCCGCAACGTGAGCCGGAACCAGAGTCGGAGCCGCATCCGGAACCGGAACCGCAGCCGCGGCCGGGGGCCGCACGTCGGCCCTGGGTCCGCTGGGCCCGCCGTACCGCCCTCGGCCTGGTGCTGGCCCTCGTGCTGCCGGTGCTCGCCGCCCAGACCGCCCTCCGCGTGAACTACACCGGCGACCCGGCGGACGGCACCCACACCCGGGGCAAGGACGCGATCTGGCTCGGCCACGCCTGGGTCGACGGACGGAAGAAGGACGCCGACGTCACCGCGCTGGCCCGCCGGCTGGAGACCACCGGCATCCGCGACCTGTACGTCCACTCGGGACCCCTGGAGCACGACGGGACACTGCCCGAGTCGCGCTACCCGCGGGCGCGCTGGTTCGTCGACGCGATGCGCGACGCGGCGCCCCGCATCCGCGTGCAGGCCTGGCTCGGTGACGTGCTCGCCACCGAGAGCCCGGACGGGATGCGGCTGGAGCGGCCCGGGACCCGCGCCGCCGTCGTCGCCTCCACCCGGCAGATCCTGGCCGTCGGCTTCGACGGCGTCCACTTCGACCTGGAGCCGCTGCACTCGGGCGACGAGGACTACCTCACCCTCCTCGACTCCCTGCGCGGCGTCACCCGCGCGCGGGACGCGCAGCTGTCGGTCGCCGCCCACCAGATCGACCCGCTCCCGGGCTTCCACTCCTTCTGGGGCACGGTCGCCGGACACCCGAAGTGGTGGTCGCAGGAGTTCTTCGGGCAGGTCGCGCGCCGCGTCGACCAGATCGCGGTGATGTCGTACGACACCATGCAACCGCTGGAGAGCACGTACGGCGGCTATGTCGCCCAGCAGACCTCGCTGGCCCTGGAGGTCACCCCGGACTCCACCGACCTGCTGATGGGCCTGCCCTTCTTCCACGAGAACCGGTTCGGCCACTGGAATCACGCCGAGACCGTCCCCGCAGCCGTCCGCGGCGTCCGTCTCGGCCTGTCCCGCACGGACGCCGGCCGCGCCGGCTTCGGGGTCGCGCTGTACGTCGACTTCGCGGCCGAGGAGAAGGACTGGACGGCCTACCGGGAGGGCTGGGTGCGCTGAGACACCCGGTGGCCCCCTGGAAACCGGCTGCGGCCGGCTCCCGCCCTGCTGTCCGGGCCGCCCCGTCTCCTCGACGGCGACCTCCCGGACCCGGGACCGATGGGGGCCGTCGCGGAACACGATCCGCACATGGCGCTGGAGCCGGCCGGACGCGCGGATCCTTCGGCGGTGTAAGCGTCCCGTGGCCCAGACGTCACGCGTGCTTCGTCCGCGCGGGGTCTTCCGTTAGTTGTGAGGGGACGGTCGGCGCCCTAGCGTCCAGGGATGCGAGCGTTCCTCACCAGCAAGGCCGCCCGGCGCGCTCTGCGTCCGGTGGCCGACCTCATCGACCAGCGCATCGAGCGCCATGTCCGTCGCGCCCTGGAGAGCGCCCCGGCGGCCCGGACCACCCCGGGCGCCGGAGTCTCTCCCGACGCCGCGCTGCACCAGGAACTGAAGACGCTGCGCAACCGCCAGCGCCCCCTGGAGCTGTTCTTCGACGGCACCGGGCGCGGCGCGTCCCGGCTGCCGTCCGCGCCCCACCTCAACCGCACCATCGCCGAGCTGGCACAGGTCACCGGTGACCGGGACGGCGCCGAGCGCAACGTCGCCCAGGCGTTCCGGCTGCTCATCGCGATGGAGGCGCTCGGGGTCGGCCGGATCGCCGGCGGCACCATGAACATCGTCGGCAAGCTGTCCGCCGTACCGCTGCTCGACCCGCCGAACGACGAGGTCCTGGAGATCGGCACCCTCTACGGGATGTTCGGCGCGGCCCTGATCCGGATGCTGGAGCGGGCCGGACGGGACCCGAAGCTGACGATCGTCGATCCGCTCGCGGGCACCCAGCTCCAGCCCGGCGCCACCATGGGCGACGACGCCTCGGGCACCCCCGTGCAGGGGGCCGCGGTGCGCGTCAACCTGGCCCTGGCGGGCGCGGCCGGCGCGGCGGCCCGGATCCAGCAGGGCTTCTCCGAGGACCCGGAGGTGCGCGCCCTGGTGTCCGACCGTTCCTACGGTGTGGTCATCGTGGACGGCGACCACTCCGCCGCCGGGGTCGCCGCGGACCTGGAGTGGGCGGAGCGGATCGTCGCGCCCGGCGGGATCGTCGTCCTGGACGACTTCGGGCACCCCAAGTGGCCCGGCATCAAGGAGGCGTTCGACAAGCACATGGCCACGGACACCCGGTTCGCCTACCTCGGTCAGGTGGCGCACTCCGGGTATCTGCGGGCCTCGGCCTGATCCGCGCGGCTCAGCCGGACGCGGGCCGCCGCCGGATCCTGTTCCCGAGCCACACGAGCGGGTCGTACTTGCGGTCCACGGCCCGTTCCTTCAGGGGGATCAGCGCGTTGTCCGTGATCTTGATGTTCTCGGGGCAGACCTCCGTGCAGCACTTGGTGATGTTGCAGTAGCCGAGGCCGTGCTCGTCCTGGGCGGTCCTCTTGCGGTCCAGGCCGGCCTCGGCGGAGGCGTCCAGCGGGTGCATGTCCAGTTCCGCGATCCGCATCAGGAAGCGCGGGCCGGCGAACGCCGTCTTGTTCTCCTCGTGGTCGCGGACCACATGGCAGGTGTCCTGGCACAGGAAGCACTCGATGCACTTGCGGAACTCCTGCGGCCGGTCCACGTCCTCCTGCATCATCCGGTACTCGCCGGGGCCGAGACCGTCCGGCGGCACGAACGCCGGGACCTCGCGGGCCTTGGTGTAGTTGAAGCCGACGTCCGTGACGAGGTCCCGTACCACCGGGAAGGCGCGCAGGGGCGTGACGGTGATGGTCTCCTCGCGGGTGAACACCGACATGCGGGTCATGCACAGCAGCCGGGGGCGTCCGTTGATCTCGGCCGAGCACGAACCGCACTTGCCCGCCTTGCAGTTCCAGCGGACGGCGAGATCGGGGACCTGGGTGGCCTGGAGGCGGTGGATGATGTCGAGGACGACCTCGCCGTCGTTCACCTCGACCTCGAAGTCCTCCAGGCCGCCGCCCTCGATGTCACCCCGCCACACCTTGAAGTGGGCGTCGTAGCTGCTCATTCGTACAGCTCCTCTTCGGCGAGGTACTTGACCAGCTCCTCCTTGTCGAAGAGGGCGAGCAGGTCGCGGCGGACGGGTTCGGTGGTCTCACGGGTGAGGTCGATCTGGCCGCGCACCGGATCGGTCGCCGCCAGCCCCCCGGTGGGGTCCGTGAGCCGGCACAGGAGGTTGACGCGGCGCCACTCGCGGTCCATCCCCGGGTGGTCCTCGCGGGTGTGGCCGCCGCGCGACTCGGTGCGCTCCAGCGCGGCCCGGGCCACGCACTCGCTGACCAGCAGCATGTTCCTGAGGTCCAGCGCGAGATGCCAGCCGGGGTTGAACTGGCGGTGGCCCTCCACGCCGGCCCGGCGGGCCCGTACGCGCAGGTCCGCCAGCTTCTCCAGGGCCTGCTCCATCTCCCCCTCGCGGCGGATGATGCCGACCAGGTCGTTCATCGTCTGCTGGAGTTCCTGGTGCAGCGTGTACGGGTTCTCCGGCGGCGCCCCGGCGGGCTCCGCCGAGAACGGTCGCAGCGCCTCCGCCGCAGCCGTGTCGACCTGGACGTCGTCCACCGGCGGCCGGTCCGCCGCGAGCCCGGCCGCGTGCTCGGCCGCGTGCCAGCCGGCCCGCCGCCCGAACACCAGCAGGTCCGAGAGGGAGTTGCCGCCGAGCCGGTTGGAGCCGTGCATGCCGCCGGCCACCTCGCCGGCCGCGTACAGCCCCGGCACCCCGCGCGCGGCGGCCGTGTCGGACTCGACCGCGATGCCGCCCATCACGTAGTGGCAGGTGGGCCCGACCTCCATCGGCTCCGCGGTGATGTCGACGTCCGCCAGCTCCTTGAACTGGTGGTACATGGACGGCAGCCGGCGCCGGATGACCTCGGCGGGCATCCGCGTCGACACGTCCAGGAAGACCCCGCCGTGCGGGGAGCCGCGGCCCGCCTTCACCTCGGAGTTGATCGCCCGGGCCACCTCGTCACGGGGGAGCAGCTCGGGCGGGCGCCGGTTGTGGTCCGGGTCCTCGTACCAGCGGTCGCCCTCCTCCTCCGACTCGGCGTACTTCTCCTTGAAGACGTCGGGGATGTAGTCGAACATGAACCGCTTGCCCTCGGAGTTGCGCAGGACGCCTCCGTCGCCGCGCACCGACTCGGTGACCAGGATGCCCTTCACGGACGGCGGCCAGACCATGCCCGTCGGGTGGAACTGGACGAACTCCATGTTCAGCAGGGGCGCGCCGGCGAGCAGGGCCAGCGCGTGGCCGTCGCCCGTGTACTCCCACGAGTTCGACGTCACCTTGAAGGACTTGCCGATGCCGCCGGTCGCGATCACCACGGCCGGGGCCTCCAGCACGAAGAAACGGCCGGAGTCGCGCTCGTACCCGAAGACGCCCGAGACGCGGTCGCCGTCCATGAGGATCCGGGTGACCGTGCACTCCTGGAACACCTTGAGCCGGGACTCGTAGTCCCCGGTCTCCCGGTGGTCCTCCTGCTGGAGCGCGACGATCTTCTGCTGGAGTGTGCGGATCAGCTCCAGGCCGGTGCGGTCGCCGACGTGGGCGAGGCGCGGGTACTCGTGGCCGCCGAAGTTGCGCTGCGAGATCCGGCCGTCCTTCGTCCGGTCGAACAGCGCGCCCCAGGTCTCCAGCTCCCACACCCGGTCCGGCGCCTCCTGGGCGTGCAGCTCGGCCATCCGCCACTGGTTGAGGAACTTGCCGCCGCGCATGGTGTCGCGGAAGTGGACCTGCCAGTTGTCCCCGGCGTTGGCGTTGCCCATCGCCGCCGCGATGCCGCCCTCGGCCATCACCGTGTGCGCCTTGCCGAACAGCGACTTGCAGATCACGGCGGTACGGGCACCCCGCTCACGTGCCTCGATGGCGGCGCGCAGGCCCGCGCCGCCCGCGCCCACCACGACGACGTCCCACTCCTGGCGGTCGACCACGGTCATCTCACGTCCCCACTCGTCACTCGTCTAGAAGAAGCGCGGATCGTCGAAGGCACCGGACGCGACCAGGTACACGTAGAAGTCGGCGAGCGCCACGCTGACCAGCGACGCCCAGGCCAGCTGCATGTGCCGGGCGTTGAGCCTGCCCACCCACTGCCACATCCGGTAGCGCACGGGATGCTTGGAGAAGTGCTTGAGCTTGCCGCCGACGATGTGCCGGCAGGAGTGGCAGGACAGGGTGTACGCCCAGATCAGCGCGATGTTGACCAAGAAGACCAGGGTGCCCAGCCCCATGTGTCCCCACGCGTAGTGCTCGTCGCGGAAGGCGAGCACGGTGTCGTAGGTCAGGATCCCGGCGACGAGGATCGCGGCGTAGAAGAAGTACCGGTGGATGTTCTGGAGCACCAGCGGGAAGCGGGTCTCGCCGGTGTACTTCTTGTGCGGCTCGGCCACCGCGCAGGCCGGCGGGGACGCCCAGAAGCCCCGGTAGTAGGCCTTGCGGTAGTAGTAGCAGGTCAGCCGGAAGCCGAGCGGGAAGATCAGGATGATGATCGCGGGGGAGATGCCCCACCAGCCGCCGAACAGGTCCGCGTTCGGGCCGCCCCGCATCGGCTCGCAGTTGTCCGCCAGACAGGGGGAGTAGAACGGCGAGACGTACGGCGCCGCGTAGTAGTCGGCGTTCGCGAACGCCCGCCACGTCGAGTAGACGATGAAGGCGAGCAGACCGGCCGCCGTGGCGGCCGGGGCCAGCCACCAGCGGTCGGTGCGCAGGTGCGGGGCGTCGATCGACGCGCGCGTTCGGGCGCGTACGCCGCCGCTCAGGGGTTCGGGGTCTTCTGTGGCGGGGGGTTCCGTACCAGTGGCCAACGCATGACTCCGGTCGGTTCGGGACTGCGGACGGCTCAGGGTGCGCGGCGGTCGCGGGCGCCGAGTCCCTCGTCGTCCGTGTCGATCCACAGCGAGTCGTCGTACGGGGTGTCGGAGATGGTGACGAGATCGGGGCGCTTGGGCGAGACGGCCGTGGCGGCCGCCTCGCGCAGCAGCGCGACGCTCTCGCGCAGGTGGTCGGCGTCGGTACGGACCCGGCGTATCTCCAGGCCGCCACCGCCGATCTGCTGCTCCAGGCGTTTGACCGACCTGGTCAGCTCCTCGAGGCAGCGCTGTACTGACATCAGCTCGTCGTGCACGGACATGACGTGACCTCACTTCCGTGGGCGGGCGTGCCCTGGGCGGCAACGTTCATGCGCCTGCGAGTGTTGCGCGTCACACCTGTCGGTGGGAAGGGATGTGCACCGATTGGCCGAGGCGGATGGGTGCACTCCTGGTGCGTTGCGCCGCCCGGGTGGGCTTCCCGGCTGTCGTCGCCGTGTCGCCGTCCGTTGCCGAACCCTTTCCTCTTCAGTGGCCGCATACATGTGATCAGCTTCATATACCGCCAAATGTGATCATAACGCCCGCGGCTCCCGGAGGTAAGCAGAGATGTCCCACGACGGCGTCGGACCCAGATCCTCTCGTCCATCTCCGGCCTGCCGCGGAGCGTCCGGAGGGGCCCCGCGGCCGGCCGTGCTCCTCACCGCGGGCGTGCTCGCGGTGTCCGCGCTGTCCGGATGCGGCTCCGCGGACCCGGCGGGCAAACCCCTCGCCGGCCAGGACATCGCACCGGCCGCCCGCGCCCGGGTCGCCGACGGCGGCACGCTGCGCTGGGCCGTGGACGCCGTACCGGAGACGCTGAACACGTTCCAGGCGGACGCGGACGCCGCCACCACCCGGATCGCGCAGGCGGTGCTGCCGGCGATGTACCGGCTGGACCGGAACGGGCGGCCGGAGCGCGACCCCGACTACCTGGAGTCCGCGAAGATCGTCGAGACCGAGCCCCGGCAGGTCGTGCTGTACAAGCTGAACCAGCAGGCCGTGTGGAGCGACGGCCGGGAGGTCGGCGCCGCCGACTTCGCCGCCCAGTGGCGTGCCCTGTCCGGCAAGGACACCGCGTACTGGACCGCCCGCAACGCCGGCTACGAGCGCATCGAGCGGATCGAGCGCGGGGCGAACGACCTGGAGGTCAGGGTCACCTTCGGGCGGCCGTACGCCGACTGGCGGTCACTGTTCTCGCCGCTCTACCCGAAGGACGTCATGGGCAGCCCGGACTCCTTCAACGACGGGGCCCGGCGCAAGCTGAAGGTCACCGCCGGTCCGTTCTCGCTGAAGAAGGTGGACCGGCAGGACGGCGAGGTCACCCTCACCCGCAACCCGCGCTGGTGGGGCGAGCCCGCCAAGTTGTCCGGGATCGTGCTGCGGGCCGTCGAGCGGGACAAGCGGGCCGCCGCGCTGGCGGCCGGGAAGCTCGACCTCGCCGAGATCGACCCGGAGGCGGCCGGGCGCATCACGCGCGCCCAGAACCGGAACACCCCGCTCCAGGGGCCGGGCGGCAGCCGTGCCGCCGCGGACGCCCTGCACTCCTGGGCCGTCGTCAACGGCTCCGACGAGGACGCGGCCTACGAGGAGCTCAGCGCGCGCAAGAAGCAGCGCCGGGCCGTCGCCCGGTACGAGCGGCAGCAGGCGGCCCTCCAGGGCTTCGAGGTCCGCAAGTCCCTGGAACCGGCCTACACCCAGCTCGCCCTCAACGGCGCCGGCGGTCCGCTCGCCGACGAGCGGGTCCGCCGGGCGGTGGCCCGCGCCCTGGACCGCAAGGAGCTGGCCGAGGCCGTCCTCGGCCCGCTCGGTCTGCCCGCGGTGCCCGTCGGCAGCCACCTCGCACTGTCCGGGCAGGCCGCGTACGCCGACAACAGCGGCGCGCTCGGCGGCCAGGACACCGCGGAGGCGCGGGCACTGCTCGCGGACGCCGGATGGGTGCCGGGCGGCCCGGTGAAGAAGGAGAAGAAGAAGGGCGAGAAGGCGGCCGGCACCGAGGGCGAGAAGGACGGCGGGTCCGGGAAGGACGGCGAGGAGTCGGGGGGCGGTGACGAGGGCACGTACATCGTCGGCGAGGACGGCAAGGCGCGCGGCGAGGCGGACCCGGCGGACCGCGGGAGGCACGGGGAGGACCGCTCCACGCACCTCGCCCGGGACGGCAGGCAGTACGCGAACAAGCTGAAGCAGGGCGGCGCGCCCGGGGCGTACGCCCCCAAGGGGACCGCCGCGCCGGCCGGTGCCGCGGCCGGGGCGCTGGCCAAGGACGGCAAGCCGCTCACGCTCCGCTTCGTGCTTCCCTCGGGCCCCGGCTCGAAGCCGCTGCGGACCGTCGCCGACCGCATCACGGCGATGCTGGAGAAGGTCGGCATCCGCACCGAGATCTCCAAGGTCGCGGACGAGAGCTACTTCAAGGACCACATCGCGTCCGGCCAGTACGACCTCGCGCTCTACTCCTGGCCCGCGTCCGCCTTCCCCGCGACCGACGCCCGCCCCATCTTCGCCAAACCGGTCCCGGCCGCCGACGGCTCCCTGAACGTGGAGCAGAACTACACCCGCGTCGGCACGGACCAGGTCGACCAGCTCTTCGACCAGGCGGTCGGCACGCTCGACGAGAACGAGAGCCGGAGCCTCATCCGCAAGGCGGACTCCCGCATCTGGGCCGCCGCCGGTTCCATCCCCCTCTACCAGCGTCCCCAGCTGACGGCCGTGCGCAAGGACGTGGCCAACGCGGGCGCCTTCGGCTTCCGGACACCGGTCTACGAGGACATGGGCTTCCTGAAGAAGAAGGGGACGCGTGCGGCGGCCGGGGGGTCGTCCGACGACTGATCCGCGCACGCCGGCCGGAGACCACGCAGCCCGGAGATCATCCAGCCCGCGGACCGTCCAGCCCGGGGGCCGTCCGCTCCGGAGATCACCCAGGACGGCGGCCGACAGCGGGAAGGGCCTGGTCCGGCCCCCCGGGGGCGGTGCGCGGCGGCCCGCGGAAGCCGCTTCCCCCATGGCCCCGTACCATGGGGTGAGGCCGTGGCATGTTCAGCCCGGCAGGGCCCGCGTAACACAGACGTACGCACAGCAGGGCCGTCCTCACACTCCGGGAGTACGCCGCAATATGGCCACGCGCCACGACATCCGCAACGTCGCCATCGTCGCCCACGTCGACCACGGGAAGACGACCCTCGTCGACGCCATGCTCAAGCAGGCGGGTGCCTTCGCCGCGCACGCCGCCGAATCGCTCGACGACCGCATGATGGACTCGAACGACCTGGAGCGTGAGAAGGGCATCACGATCCTGGCCAAGAACACGGCGGTGAAGTACCACCCGAAGGATGGCAGCGATGTCATCACCATCAACATCATCGACACCCCCGGGCACGCCGACTTCGGCGGCGAGGTGGAGCGCGGTCTGTCGATGGTCGACGCGGTCGTGCTGCTCGTCGACGCCTCCGAGGGCCCGCTCCCGCAGACCCGCTTCGTGCTGCGCAAGGCGCTCCAGGCCCGCCTGCCCGTCATCCTGTGCATCAACAAGACGGACCGCCCCGACTCGCGCATCGACGAGGTCGTCAACGAGGCCTACGACCTCTTCCTCGACCTCGACGCCGACGAGGACCAGATCGAGTTCCCGATCGTCTACGCGTGCGCGCGGGACGGCGTGGCCTCGCTGACCAAGCCGGAGGACGGCACCGTCCCGGCCGACAGCGACAGCCTGGAGCCGTTCTTCACCACGATCCTGTCGCACGTGCCGGCCCCCGAGTACGACGAGGAGGCCCCGCTCCAGGCGCACGTCACCAACCTGGACGCGGACAACTTCCTCGGCCGTATCGCGCTGCTCCGCGTCGAGCAGGGCGAGCTGCGCAAGGGCCAGACCGTCACGTGGATCAAGCGCGACGGCACGATGGCCACGGTGCGCATCACCGAGCTGCTGATGACCGAGGCGCTCACCCGCAAGCCCGCCGAGAAGGCCGGCCCGGGTGACATCTGCGCGGTCGCCGGTATCCCGGACATCATGATCGGCGAGACCCTCGCCGACCCCGAGAACCCGATCCCGCTCCCGCTGATCACGGTCGACGAGCCGGCGATCTCCATGACCATCGGCACCAACACCTCGCCGCTGGTCGGCCGGGGCGGCACCGGCAAGGGCGCGGAGAACAAGGCCGCGGTCAAGGACCGCAAGGTCACGGCCCGTCAGGTCAAGGACCGCCTCGACCGCGAGCTGGTCGGCAACGTCAGCCTCCGCGTCCTCGACACCGAGCGCCCCGACGCCTGGGAGGTGCAGGGCCGCGGTGAGCTGGCGCTGGCCATCCTGGTCGAGCAGATGCGCCGCGAGGGCTTCGAGCTGACCATCGGCAAGCCGCAGGTCGTCACCAAGATCGTCGACGGCAAGGTGTACGAGCCGGTCGAGCGCATGACCATCGACGTCCCCGAGGAGCACATGGGCGCGGTCACGCAGCTCATGGGCGTCCGCAAGGGCCGGATGGACAACATGTCGAACCACGGGTCCGGCTGGGTCCGCATGGAGTTCGTCGTCCCGTCGCGCGGACTCATCGGCTTCCGTACGGAGTTCCTGACCGGCACGCGCGGCACCGGCATCGCCCACTCCATCCACGAGGGCCACGAGCCGTGGTTCGGCACGCTGACGACCCGTAACAACGGCTCGCTGGTCGCCGACCGCGCCGGTGCCGTCACCGCCTTCGCGATGACGAACCTCCAGGAGCGCGGCGTGCTGTTCGTGGACCCGGGCACCGAGGTGTACGAGGGCATGATCGTCGGTGAGAACTCGCGCTCCGACGACATGGACGTGAACATCACCAAGGAGAAGAAGCTCACGAACATGCGGTCCTCCTCGGCCGACTCGTTCGAGGCGATCGTCCCGCCGCGCAAGCTGTCGCTGGAGCAGTCCCTGGAGTTCTGCCGCGACGACGAGTGCGTCGAGGTGACCCCGGAGGCGGTGCGCATCCGCAAGGTGAACCTGGACGCCCGCGAGCGCGCCCGCGCCGCGAGCCGCGCCAAGCACGGCTGACGCGCCGAGCCCGGCCGACGCACGGGGCACGGCCGACGCCGGGCTTCGCCGACGCACCACCGCACCACCGGGCACCCCCGCCGTTCGGCGGGGGTGCCCGGTGCCGTCCGGGGGGCCGTAGGGAAAACCCTTTATTTACGCCGGTGGACCCGCGGGGGCCGGTCGTCCGCACTACCCTCTCCGGGAGTGGCCCGTCCGCCGGAGTCCTGCCGTGCGTCGACACCGCTTCAGACAGTTCCGCTCCCGCGCCCGCGGCTTCGCGGGCCCGCCGGAGGAACGCAGCACGGCGGCCAGGGGAAGCGCAAGGCGTTTTTCGCTCCGGAACGTCCGCAATGCGGACGGTCGCGCCCGATAGTTGTGTAACAAGTCCGTTTCGCAGGGATCTTTCAGCAAACTGTTTGTCCGGATTTTGGAAGAAGTAGGCGACAGGTGTGATCGAACCGCAACCAAACGGGTGTGGCTCGGTCGTGGCGCATGGCAGATAGTTAGGCGCGTAGAGCTCGGATCGACGGGTCAAGCGCGGCAGTCTGCGCCGACTCACGAGCGCGGGGGCATCTGACTTTCTCCGGTACCGGTGACGGTGACGGCTGTGTGTCATGTGCTCCCCTTTGCGGTGAACCAAATGGACTCATGAGGAGGAACCCATGCGCGGTGCCAAGAGCGCCAAGTGGGTCGCGATAGCCGCGGCTGTGGCCCTGGGCGCGACCGCCTGTGGTGGCAGCGGTGACAGCGGCGACGACACCAAGGCCGCGATCGACCCGAACGGCAAGTTCTCGATCGAGGTCGGCGAGCCGGAGAACCCGCTGCAGCCGGCGAACACCATGGAGTCCAACGGCAGCATCGTGACGAAGGCCCTGTTCACCGGGCTTGTCGACTACGACTCCAGCGGCAAGATCGTCATGATGAACGCTCAGTCGGTCGACACGACGGACAGCAAGACCTTCACGGTCAAGCTGAAGGCGGGCTGGAAGTTCCACGACGGGACCCCGGTCACGGCCGAGTCCTACGTCAAGGCGTGGAACTGGGCCGCCAACCCGGCCAACAAGCAGACCAACAGCTTCTGGTTCTCGGACATCGCCGGCTACGCGGACGTCGCCCCCGAGAAGGGCAAGGCCAAGGCCACCGAGATGTCCGGCCTGAAGGTCGTCGACGACACCACCTTCACCATCACGCTCAGCACCCCGCTGCCGTACTTCACGTACAAGCTGGGTTACGAGGTCTTCTCGCCGCTGCCCGAGTCCTTCTACGCGGACCCGAAGGCCGCGGGCGAGAAGCCGGTCGGCAACGGCCCCTACAAGTTCGTCAGCTGGGACCACAAGAAGCAGATCGAGGTCGCCCGCAACGACGACTACCAGGGTCCGAACAAGGCCAAGAACGGTGGTGTGATCTTCAAGAACTACACCAACCTGGAGACGGCCTACGAGGACCTCAAGTCCGGCAACGTCGACGTCCTGCGTCAGATCGCGCCCCGCGACCTGCCCGTCTACAAGGCGGACCTCAAGGACCGCGCCGTGGACCAGGCCTACTCCGCGATCCAGACGATCGCCCCGGCCTTCTACACCAAGCAGTGGAAGGGCATCGACCCGAAGGTCCTCCAGGGCCTGTCGATGGCGATCGACCGGGACACCATCACGAAGACCGTGCTCCAGAACACCCGTGAGCCCGCCACCGGCTGGGTCGCCAAGGGTGTCACCGGCTACCAGGCCGACCTGGGCACCGACATCTTCAAGTACGACCCGGCGAAGGCCAAGCAGCTCATCCAGGAGGGCGGCGGCGTCCCGGGCAACAAGATCTCCATCCAGTTCAACGCGGACGGCGGTCACAAGGAGTGGGTGGAGGCCGTCTGCGGCTCCATCACCAAGGCCGTCGGCGTGGCGTGCACCGGTGACTCCAAGGCCGACTTCCAGGCCGACCTCCAGGCGCGTGAGGCGAAGGAGGTCAAGTCCCTGTACCGCTCCGGCTGGGTGCTCGACTACCCCTTCAACGCCAACTTCCTGCGCGACCTGTTCGGCACCAAGTCGTCCGGCAACCAGAGTGGCTTCTCCAACAAGGAGATCGACACCCTGATCGCCGAGGCCGACAGCGCGAAGACGCTGGAGGAGTCGCAGAAGCTGTACCAGGAGCTCGAGAAGAAGCTCCCCGACTACATGCCGAGCATCCCGCTCTGGTACTACAAGGTCAACGCGGGCTTCTCCGAGAAGGTCACCGGCGTCAAGTACGCCCAGGACGGCGACCCGATCCTGACCGGCGTCGAGGTCAAGAAGTAACCGCAACGGACCGTTGTCCCGGGCGCGGCGCGACCGCGCCCGGGGAACGGCAGCGGCCGGGGGGCCCTTTCCGCGCGCATCCACACGTGGTGCGCGGGGAAAGGGCCCGTCGGCTGCCGCCGTGACTGACATGGAGGCACGATGGGGCGCTACGTCGCACGACGACTGCTCCAGATGATCCCGGTGTTCATCGGGACGACTTTGCTGATCTTCCTCATGGTCTACGCCCTGCCCGGTGACCCCGTGCGCGGCCTGTTCGGCGACAAGGGCGGCAGCCCGCAGGTGATCGCCGCGCTGAGACGTGAGTACGGTCTGGACCAGCCGATCCTGGTGCAGTACTGGAATTACATGAAGGACATGGTCCTGCACGGGGACTTCGGCACGCAGATCGCCAGTGGCCGCCCGGTCACGGAGGTACTGGGTGACGCGTTCCCGGTGACGCTGCGCCTCGCCTCCCTGGCCTTCGCCATCGAGGTCGTGCTCGGGATCGCCCTCGGTGTGGTGGCGGGCCTGCGCGCCGGCCGGCTCACCGACAACGTGATCCTCGTGATGACCTTGCTCTTCATCTCGATCCCGGTCTTCGTCCTCGGCTTCATCGCCAAGCTGGTCTTCGCCGAGCAGCTCCACTGGCTGGACCCGAACGTGAGCGACTCCACCAACTACGGTCAGCTGCTGATGCCGGCGATCGTCCTGGCGACCGCGTCCCTGGCCTACGTGACCCGGCTCACCCGCACCTCGATCGCGGAGAACCGGCGCGCGGACTACATCCGTACGGCCATCGCCAAGGGCCTGCCGAGGAAACGCGTGGTGGGAGTCCACCTCATGCGCAACTCGATGATCCCCGTGATCACCTACCTGGGCACCGACATCGGTGCGCTGATGGGAGGGGCCGTCGTCACCGAGGGCCTGTTCAACATCCAGGGCGTGGGCGGCACGATCTACGAGTCCCTGGTGCGCCGTGAAGGGACCACGCTGGTCGGCCTGGTGACGATCCTGGTCCTCATCTATCTCCTCGCCAACCTGTTGGTCGACCTGCTCTACGCGGTCCTTGACCCGAGGATTCGCTATGCCTGACGTGACCAAGACCGACGTCAAGACCGGCTCGGTGGATCCGGTCGGCGGGACCCCCGCGGTGCCGCCCGCCGAACCCAAGGCCGAGAAGACCCGCAGTCTGTGGGGCGACGCCTGGGCCGACCTGCGGCGCAGCTGGATCTTCATCGTCTCCAGCGTGCTGATCTTCTTCCTGCTGCTGATCACCTTCTTCCCCGGCTGGTTCACCAGCGGGGAACCGATCCTCGGCGACCTGTCCAAGCACTACCTCCAGAAGCCCAGACTGGGGGACGTGGGCTCGGCCGACTGGCTCGGCTACGACCAGCAGGGCCGCAGTGTGTACGCCCGGCTCATCTACGGCACCCGGGCCTCCATCGCCGTCGGCTTCGGCACCACGGTCCTCGTGACGGTCGTGGGCGGCCTGGTCGGCATGATCGCCGGGTACTTCGGCGGTGCCATCGACGCGGTCCTGTCGCGGCTGACGGACGTCTTCTTCGGCATCCCGTTCCTGCTCGGCACCATGGTCGTGCTCAACTCCTTCCCGGACCGCACGACGTGGATCGTCATCGGCGCGCTGGGCTTCTTCGGCTGGACACAGATCTCCCGCGTGATGCGCGGCGCGGTCATCACCACCAAGCAGTCCGACTACGTGCAGGCCGCCAAGGCGCTGGGCGCGAGCACCCCGCGGATCATGTTCCGGCACATCCTGCCGAACACCCTCGCGCCGGTGATCGTCGTCGCCACCATCTCGCTCGGTGTCTACATCGCGGCCGAGGCGACGCTGTCCTTCCTGGGCCTCGGCCTCAACGGCGTGTCGTGGGGCAACGACATCTCCGACGGCGGCAACCAGATCCGCGTCGCCCAGTGGATCATGCTCTATCCGTCGATCATGCTCAGCATCACGGTGCTGGCGTTCATCATGCTCGGTGAGGCCGTACGCAACGCCCTCGATCCGAAAATGCGCTGAGGGAGGCGTACGTGACCGTCATCGAAGAAGTAGCCGTGCCCTCGCCGCGCGAGGGCGACGACGAGCCGCTGCTCGAAGTGCGTGACCTGCACGTCGAGTTCCACACCCGCGAGGGTGTCGTCAAGGCCGTCAACGGCGTCAACTACAGCGTCAAGGCCGGCGAGACGCTCGCCGTGCTCGGCGAGTCCGGCTCCGGCAAGTCCGTCACCGCGCAGGCGATCATGGGCATCCTCGACATGCCGCCGGCGAAGATCCCCCAGGGAGAGATCCTCTTCCGCGGGCAGGACATGCTGACGATGTCCGGCGAGGACCGCCGCAAGATCCGCGGCCGTCGCATCGCGATGATCTTCCAGGACGCGCTCAGCTCGCTCAACCCGGTGCTCAGCGTCGGCTACCAGCTCGGCGAGATGTTCCGGGTCCACCAGGGCCTGTCCAAGAAGGACGCCAAGGCCAAGGCGATCGAGCTGATGGACCGGGTGAACATCCCGGCCGCCGCCGCCCGCGTGGGCGACTACCCGCACCAGTTCTCCGGCGGTATGCGCCAGCGCATCATGATCGCCATGGCGCTGGCCCTGGAGCCGGACCTGATCATCGCCGACGAGCCCACCACGGCCCTCGACGTGACGGTCCAGGCCCAGGTCATGGACCTGCTCGCGGAGTTGCAGCGCGAGTACAACATGGGTCTCATCCTGATCACCCACGACCTCGGCGTGGTCGCCGACGTCGCGGACAAGATCGCGGTGATGTACGCGGGCCGGATCGTGGAGCGCGCCCCGGTCCACGAGCTGTACAAGCGCCCGGCGCACCCGTACACGCGGGGTCTGCTGGACTCGATCCCGCGCCTGGACCAGAAGGGCCAGGAGCTCTACGCGATCAAGGGCCTGCCGCCCAACCTGCTGCACATCCCCACCGGTTGCGCCTTCAACCCGCGCTGCCCCAAGGCCCAGGACATCTGCCGTACGGACATCCCGGACCTCTTCCCGGTGACCGAGCAGGACGGCACCGAGCTGCCCGGCCGCGCCTCGGCGTGCCACTTCTGGAAGGAGACGATCCATGGCTGAGCTCAGCAAGAACAACGAGCCGCAGGACGCCACGCCGAACGTCTCCGACGTCGAGGTCGTGGACGCCCACTCCGAGACGGAGGCGGTCGCCGCGATCGAGGCGCCCGTCGACCGGGGGGAGCCGATCCTCCAGGTGCGCAACCTGGTCAAGCACTTCCCGCTCACCCAGGGCATCCTGTTCAAGCGGCAGATCGGCGCCGTCAAGGCCGTCGACGGCGTCTCCTTCGACCTGTACCAGGGCGAGACCCTGGGGATCGTGGGCGAGTCCGGCTGCGGCAAGTCCACCGTGGCCAAGCTCCTGATGAACCTGGAGCGGGCGACCGCCGGCGAGATCTTCTACAAGGGCCAGGACATCACCAAGCTGTCCGGCCGGGCGCTGAAGGCGGTCCGCCGGAACATCCAGATGGTGTTCCAGGACCCGTACACCTCGCTCAACCCGCGCATGACGGTCGGTGACATCATCGGCGAGCCCTTCGACATCCACCCCGAGGTGGCCCCGAAGGGTGACCGGCGCCGCAAGGTCCAGGAGCTCCTCGACGTCGTCGGTCTCAACCCGGAGTACATCAACCGGTACCCGCACCAGTTCTCCGGCGGCCAGCGCCAGCGCATCGGTATCGCGCGCGGCCTGGCGCTCAACCCGGAGGTCATCATCTGCGACGAGCCGGTGTCGGCGCTGGACGTGTCGGTGCAGGCGCAGGTCATCAACCTGATGGAGCGGCTCCAGGACGAGTTCAACCTCTCCTACATCTTCATCGCGCACGACCTGTCGATCGTCCGGCACATCTCCGACCGGGTCGGCGTCATGTACCTCGGCAAGATCGCCGAGATCGGCTCGGACGAGCAGATCTACGACCACCCGACGCACCCCTACACCCAGGCGCTGCTGTCGGCGGTCCCGGTGCCGGACCCGTCCGCGCGTGAGGGCCGTGAGCGGATCATCCTGACCGGTGACGTGCCGTCCCCGGCCAACCCGCCGTCGGGCTGCCGCTTCCGCACCCGCTGCTGGAAGGCGCAGGACAAGTGCGCCGAGCAGGAGCCGCTGCTGGCGGTCCCCGAGCGCTTCCAGGGCGCGGACACCCAGGCGGCGCACGAGTCGGCCTGCCACTTCGCCGAGGAGAAGGACGTCGTGCACGCGGCCTGACGCGTCCACGGATCCCGGCCGGTTCCCGGCGCCCCGCGAGGGCGCCGGGAACCGGCCTTTCCCATGGCCCGTGATCAGAGGTGTGCGGGTGGCCGGTGTCGGGTCAGGCCATGGTGCGGGCCCGTGCCCAGTGGCATGCCACCTGTGCCTGTCCGTCTCCGTCCAGCACCCCGGGGTCCTCGTTCCGGCAGGCCCCCGCGACGCCCGTCCGTTCCGCCTCCCCGCTCGCCAGGATCTGACAGCGGGCGTGGAAGCGGCAGCCGGAGGGGATGCGGGAGGGGTCCGGGGGCTCGCCGGTGAGGACCACGGGGGCGCCCGGTGCCTCCGGGAGGACCGACAACAGGGCCTGGGTGTAGGGGTGTCGGGGCGCCGTCAGGACCTCCTCGACGGCGCCGGTCTCCACGATCCGGCCCAGGTACATCACCGCGACCCGGTCCGCGATGTTCCACGCCAGCCCCAGGTCGTGTGTCACCACCAGCGCGGACAGACCCAGGTCGGTGCGCAGCCGCAGCAGCAGGGCGAGGATCTCGCCGCGCACGGAGGCGTCCAGGGAGGCCACCGGCTCGTCGGCCACCAGGAGTTCCGGCTCCAGGACCAACGCGCCCGCGATCACGACCCGTTGACGCTGGCCGCCGGACAGCTCGTGCGGATAGCGCAGGAAGAAGCGCTCGGGGGGACGCAGGCCCGCCCGGGACAGGGCCTCGGCCACCGTCGCCCGTTCGTCGCCGCCGTGGCCGTGGATCCGCAGGCCCTCCGCCACCGCGTCGTACACCGTGTGCCGCGGGTTCAGGGAGCCGGTCGGGTCCTGGAGGACCAGCTGGACGCGTCGGCGGTGCGCCTTCAGGGCCCGCGAGGAGTACTCCAGCGGCTGCCCGCCGAAGCTGACCCGTCCCGCCGTCGGCCGCACCAGGCCCAGCAGGGCGCGGGCCAGCGTCGTCTTGCCGCAGCCGGACTCGCCGACCAGGGCGACGATCTCCCCGGCCCGGACGTCGAGTTCGACCCCGTCCACCGCGCGGGCGGGCGGCCCGCCGTGCCGGCCGGGGTAGCCGACGTGGAGCCCTTGGGCGCTCAACAGGGTCATGTCCGCGCGTCCTCCGTCGCCGTGGCCGGACCGGGCACCGCCGCTCCCACGTGCACGCAGGCCGCCCGCCGGTCCGGTCCCGCCTCCCGCAACTCCTGGTCGTCCACGGCGCAGGAGTCCAGGGCGCGGGGGCAGCGCGGGTGGAAGGCGCAGCCGGCGGGCGGCGCGGCCGGGTCGGGCGGGTCGCCGGCCAGGCCGCGCGGGGCGAACCGGGAGGCCGGGTCGCCGATCCGCGGGAACGCGGCCGACAGGGCCCTGGCGTAAGGGTGCACGGCGTTCTCGTACACCGTCCGGGCGGGGCCCTCCTCGACCACCCGGCCCGCGTACATCACCGCGAGCCGGTCGCAGGTGTCGGCGAGGACCGCGAGGTCGTGGCTGATCATGATCAGGCCCAGGTCCTGTTCGGTGACGAGGTCCTCGATCAGCCGCAGGATCTGCGCCTGGATCATCACGTCCAGGGCGGTGGTCGGCTCGTCGGCGATGACCAGCCGGGGCGCGCAGGCGAGCGCCATGGCGATCATGACACGCTGGCGCTGCCCGCCGGACAGCTCGTGCGGATACGCCGACGCCCGCGCCGCCGGCAGTCCCACCTGCTCCAGCAACTCCCCGGCCTGTCTCTTCGCCGCCGCCGGTGCCGCCCCGCGGTGCAGCAGGATCGGCTCGGCGATCTGGTCGCCGACGCGGTGCACCGGGTTCAGCGAGTGCATCGCCCCCTGGAACACGATCGAGGCGCCCGCCCAGCGGACCGCCCGCACCTGTCCCCACCGCATCGCCAGCACGTCCTCGCCGTCCAGCAGGACCTGCCCGCCGACGCGGGTCCCGGCCGGCAGCAGCCGCAGCAGTGCGAGGGCCAGCGTGGACTTGCCGCAGCCCGACTCGCCCGCGACGCCGAGCTTCCGCCCGGCCGCGAGCCGCAGGTCCACGCCCCGCACCGCCGCGACCCCGCCCGGATACGTCACCTCCAGGTCCCGTACCTCCAGCAGCGTCAACGCTCCACCCCCAGCCGCGGGTCGAGCACGGACTCCACCGCGCGCCCGCACAACGTGAACGCCAGCGCGACCGCGGCGATCGCGATCCCGGGCGGTACCAGATACCACCAGTCCCCGGAGCTCACCGCGCCCGCCTCCCGCGCCTCCTGGAGCAGCCCGCCCCACGACACCACCGTCGGATCACCGAGACCGAGGAAGGCCAGCGTCGCCTCGGCGAGGATCGCGCCGGAGACCATCAGCGTGGCCTGCGCCAGCACCAGCGGCATCACGTTGGGCAGCACGTGCCGGGACATGACGTGCCAGTGCCCGCCGCCGAGCGCCTTGGCGCGCTCGATGTACGGCCGTGACTCCACGGCCAGTGTCTGCGCCCGCACCAGGCGGGCGGTGGTCGGCCACGTGGTCACGCCGATCGCCAGGATCACCGTGCCGAGCGAGCGGGACATCACGGTGGCCAGCGCGATGGCGAGGACCAGTGTCGGCATCACCAGGAACCAGTCCGTGACCCGCATCAGCACGGTCGCGTACGCGCCCTTGAAGTGCCCGGCCGTGACGCCCACCAGCGTGCCGATCGCCACCGACAGCACCGCGGCCAGCAGTCCGACCAGGAGCGAGACGCGCGAGCCCCACACCAGCAGGCCCAGCAGATCGCGGCCGAACCGGTCGGTGCCCAGCGGGAACCCGACGCTCGGGCTCTCCATCGGCTGCCCCGGCGCGCCGGTCACCCCGGCCACGTCGGAGCCGACGGTGAGCGGCGCGGTCAGCGCGAGCAGCGAGAGCAGGGCGAGCGCGGCCAGGCCCACCAGCCCGGCGCGGTGCGTGCGGTACCGGGTCCAGAACCGTACGAGGGAGCGCCGCCGACGCTGCCGGGCGAGCCGGCGCGGACCGGCCGGGGCCGCCGGTGACGGGGTCCCGGTCGTCATCGGCCCACCCGCGGGTCGAGCAGCGGATAGACCAGGTCGGCCAGTGTGTTCATGAGGATCACCGCCGCGGCGAAGAAGAGGAACAGGCCCTGGACCAGGGGCAGGTCGGGCACGCTCAGGGCCTGGTAGAACAGGCCGCCCAGGCCGGGCCAGGAGAAGACGGTCTCGACGAGGATCACGCCCGCGACGGTCCGGCCGAGGTTGACGAAGACCAGCGTCACGGTCGGCAGCAGCGCGTTCGGTACCGCGTGCCGGCGCCGGACCAGGTCGTCCCTGAGGCCCTTGGCCCGCGCGGTGGTCAGATAGTCGCTGCCCATCTCGTCGAGCAGCGCCGAGCGGGTGACCAGCAGCGTCTGCCCGTACTCGACCGCGACCAGCGTGATCACCGGCAGGATCAGATGGTGGGCGACATCGAGGACGTACCCGAGTCCCTCCTCGCTGCCCGACTCCATGCCGCCGGTGGGGAACAGTCCGGGGATCGGGCCGATGCCCACGGAGAACACGATGATGAGCAGCAGACCCAGCCAGAACGACGGGACGGAGTAGAGGGTCAGCGCCAGGCCGGTGTTCAGCCGGTCCCCGAGCCGGCCGTTGCGCCAGGCGGCGCGGGTGCCGAGGAAGATGCCGAGCGCGGTGTAGAGGACGAACGCCGTGCCGGTCAGCAGCAGGGTGTTCGGCAGCGCCTCGCCGATCTTGTCGACGACCGGGGCGCGGAACTGGTACGACGTGCCCAGGTCGCCGGTGAGCGCCTTGCCGCAGTAGTCGGCGAACTGCTGCCACAGCGGCAGGTCGAGCCCGAACTCCCTGCGATAGGCGGCCAGTTGCTCGGCGGACACCGGGCGGCCGCCGGTCATCGTCTTGACCGGGTCACCCGGGATCAGCCGGAACAGGAAGAAACCGGTGACGAGCACGGCGAGCAGCGACACGGCGGCGCCGCCCACCTTCCCGGCGCCGTACCGGACGTACGCGCCGGTGGTGCGCGCCCGAGGGGTGCGGACGCGGACCGCCGGTCCGGCGAGGGCCGGAGCGGTGGTCCCGTCGGTGCTACTCACGGTCGTCGGCGGTGGACCGGCGGCGCACCGCGAAGAGCACCCCGGCGCCCACCAGGACGGCCGCCGCCACGACACCGCCGATGAGGACACCGGTCGAACCGGAGTCGCCGGAGGACCCGTCCGAGTCCGCCGGGACCGCCGACCACCAGCTCCAGTAGCCGTCCTGGCCGTAGATGTTGCCCGCCGCGCTCGGCATCGTCCGGATCGACTTGATCTGGTCGGTCCGGTAGGCCTCGACGGCGTTCGGGTACGCCATGACGTTCATGTATCCCAGGTCGTACAGCCGCGACTGCATCCGCTTGACGAGGGTCGCCCGTTCGGCGGGGTCGTACGTGGCGAGCTGGCGCGCGTACAGGTCGTCGTACCGCTTGTCGCAGATGAAGTTGTCGGTGGCGCCGGTGTCCTTGGGGGTGGCGGGCAGGGCCGCGCAGGTGTGGATCGACAGGACGAAGTCCGGGTCGGGGTTGACGGACCAGCCGTCGAAGGCGAGGTCGTAGGTGCCCGCGAGCCACGGATCGCTCACGTTGTCCAGGCAGTCGAGGGTGACGCCGATGCCCAGCTCGGCCCACCACTCCTCCAGGTACCGGCCGACCGCCTTGTCGTTCGGGTCGGTGGCGTGGCACAGGAGGCGGTAGGTGATCGGCTTGCCGTCCTTGCCGAGGCGCTTGCCCGCGCTGTTCTTCCGGTAGCCGGCCTCGTCGAGGAGCCGGGCCGCGCGCTCGGGGTCGTGGTCGAGCCGCTGGGCGGCCGAGGGCTTCCAGAAGTACGGCGAGAAGCGGGGCGGGATGTAGCCCTGGCCCTCGACGGCGTGGCCCTGGAACACCTTGTCGATGATGGTTTCGCGGTCGACCGCCAGGAACAGGGCGTGCCGCACCCGCGCGTCCAGCAGGGAGGGGTGGCCGTCGCCGAACCTCTGGCCGTTCCTCGCCCGGGCGCCCGGGTTGACGGCGAGGGCGTAGAAGCGGCGTCCGGGGGCGTCGTTGACGTGGATGTCCTTCTCGTCCTGGAGGGACGCCGCCTGAGCGGGCGTCAGGGACGGGGAGCCCGCGACGAAGGAGACCTCGCCCTTGCGCAGGGCGGCCACGGCGGCGTCCTGGTCCTTGTAGTAGCGGAAGACCAGCTCGTCGAACTTCGGGGCGCCGCGCCAGAAGTCCTTGTTCGCCTTGAGGCGTACGTGGCTGTCGGGTTTGTGGTCGGTGAGGACGAACGGCCCGTTCCCGACGACGGGGAAGGTCTTGTCGTTGTTGAACTTCGAGAAGTCGTCCACCTTCTCCCAGACGTGCTTCGGCACGATCGGCACGTCGAGGGCGGTCATGGTGGCCTGCGGCTTCTTCAGCTCGATGACCAGCTCGGTGGGGCTGGGGGCGGTGACCTTCTCGAAGTTGGAGACGAAGCTGCCGTTGGCGGTGGCGGCGCCCTCGTCGGTCATCATCGTGTTGAAGGTCCAGGCCGCGTCCTCGGCGGTGGCCCGCCGCCCGTCCGACCAGGTGGAGTCGGAGCGGATGGTGTACGTCCAGGTCAGCTTGTCGGGGGACGACTGCCACTTGGTGGCCAGGCCGGGGACGGCGTGGGCGTCCCCCGGGTCGTAGTTGGTGAGGTACTCGTACATCAGCCGGTGGATGCTCGTGCTGACCAGCCGGGACGCCAGGAACGGGCTCAGCGAGTCCACGCTCTGCGCGACCGCGACGGTCAGGACACGGTCGCCCTCGGCCGCGTAGGCCTGCCGGGGCGCCGGGGCGAGCGGGGTCGCGAGTCCGGCCGAGAACACGAGGGCGGCGGCGCCTGCGCCGGCGACGAGCTGGGTGACGGGTGCTCTCCTCGGGCCCGGGAGCCCCCTGCCGTGGACTGGTGTGCTCATGGTCGTGACCTCGCGTCATCGCTCGCACAGGGACGGCTTGTCGGACTGCTGGATCGGGACCGGACCGGGTGACGCCGACGGATTGATGAGTGTGTCTACCAGCGCCGATCGGCACCCGTCAACGGCGCGTGAAGGCCGCGTGGCCTGCGAAAACAATCCATTGGCGGAATCGAGACAGCCATTGGTCCACACCGGTGACGCCCTCCTGGTGAGGGCCTGGCGACGTTCGCCGGCCGCCTCCTTCCCTCCTTCGGGCGACGGCGTCGGACGACCGTGCGGGCGGTGACCCGTACGGCCCGTGCTCGCGTGCGGTACGGGGTGTTCGCACCGATATTGGCCGGTAACGGATCAGCATCCCGCCGCCGGCCGCACAGCGCACTGCGCGGGCACTCGAAGGAGGCACTCCATGCGTGGAGCCACACACGCCACATGGGCCGCCTGCGCGGTGACGGCAGCGCTCGCGGCGACGGCCTGCGGAGGAGGCGGCGGTGACAGCGGCGCGGACGGCGCCGCGGTGCTCAGCGCCTCCTGGGGAGACCCGCAGAACCCGCTGGAGCCGGCCAACACCAACGAGGTGCAGGGCGGCAAGGTCCTCGACATGATCTTCCGGAACCTGAAGAGGTACGACCCGGAGACCGGTGAGGCCGAGGACATGCTGGCCGAGAGGATCGAGACCTCGGACTCGCGCAACTTCACCATCACCGTCAAGGACGGCTGGACCTTCAGCAACGGCGAGAAGGTCACCGCCCGGTCCTTCGTCGACGCCTGGAACTACGGCGCGAGCCTGAGGAACAACCAGAAGAACGCGTACTTCTTCGGCTACATCGAGGGCTACGACAAGACCCACCCCGAGGACGGCGCCGAACAGAGCGCGGACACCCTCTCCGGGCTGAAGGTCGTCGACGACCGGACCTTCACCGTCGAGCTCAGCCAGAAGTTCTCGACCTTCCCCGACACCCTCGGCTACCCCGCCTACGCCCCGCTCCCGCGCGCGTTCTTCGACGACCACGACGCCTGGGTGAAGAAGCCGGTCGGCAACGGCCCGTACACCGTCGAGTCGTACGCCAAGGGCTCCCAGATGTCCCTGCGCACCTGGGACGCCTACCCCGGCCCGGACAAGGCGCGCAACGGGGGTGTCGACCTGAAGGTGTACACCGACAACAACACCGCCTACACCGACCTGATGGCGGGCAACCTCGACCTGGTCGACGACGTCCCCGCCGCCCAGCTCAAGAACGCCGCGAACGACCTCGGCGACCGGTACATCAACACGCCCGCGGGCATCATCCAGACCCTCTCCTTCCCGCACTACGACGCCCAGTGGAACAAACCCGGGATGGAGAAGGTCCGCAAGGGCCTGTCCATGGCCATCGACCGGGAGCAGATCACCGACACGATCTTCCAGAAGACCCGCACCCCCGCCACGGACTGGACGTCCCCGGTCCTCGGCGAGGACGGGGGCTACAGGGAAGGCCTGTGCGGCGCGGCCTGCGAGCACCGGCCCGACGAGGCCAGGAAGCTGATCGAGGAGGGCGGCGGCCTCCCCGGCGGCCAGGTCAGGATCACGTACAACGCGGACACCGGGTCGCACCGCGAGTGGGTCGACGCGGTCTGCAACTCCGTCAACAACGCCCTCGACGACGACAAGGCCTGCGTCGGCAACCCGATCGGCACCTTCGCCGACTTCCGCGACCGGATCGGCGACGAGAAGATGCCCGGCCCGTTCCGGGCCGGCTGGCAGATGGACTACCCGCTGATCCAGAACTTCCTCCAGCCGCTCTACTACACCAACGCCTCCTCCAACGACGGCAAGTGGAGCAACAAGGACTTCGACCGGCTCGTCGACGAGGCCAACGCCGAGACCGACACCGGGGCGGCGGTGGAGAAGTTCCAGCAGGCCGAAGAGGTCCTGCGGGACGACATGGGCGCCATCCCGCTCTGGTACCAGAACGGCAGCGCCGGCTACTCGGACCGGCTCTCCGACGTCCGGCTCAACCCGTTCAGCGTCCCCGTCTACAACGAGATCAAGGTCGGCTGAGCGTTCATGGGACGGTACGTCGTCCGGCGCCTGCTCCAGATGATCCCGGTCTTCGTCGGGTCCACCCTGCTGATCTTCCTCATGGTCAACGTGATGGGCGATCCCGTCGCGGGACTGTGCGGCGAGCGGCAGTGCGACCCGGCCACCGCCGCCCGGCTCAAGAAGGAGTTCGGCCTCGACCAGCCCGTGTGGCAGCAGTACCTGACCTACATGGGCAACGTCTTCACCGGTGACTTCGGCACCGCCTTCAACGGCCAGGAGGTCACCGAGCTGATGGCGACGGCGTTCCCGGTCACCATCCGGCTGACCGTCGTGGCGATCCTCTTCGAGATCGTCATCGGCATCACCCTGGGCGTGATCACGGGCCTGCGCCGCGGGCGGCCCGTCGACACTTCGGTCCTGATGCTCACCCTCGTCGTGATCTCCGTCCCCACCTTCGTCACCGGTCTGGTGCTCCAGCTCCTCCTCGGCGTCGAGTGGGGCTGGATCAAGCCGTCGGTGTCGACGGACGCCGCCTTCGGCGAGCTGATCGTGCCCGGCCTGGTGCTCGCCTCGGTGTCGCTGGCGTACGTGACCCGGCTGACCCGGACCTCCATCGCGGAGAACCGGCGCTCCGACTACGTCCGTACGGCGGTGGCCAAGGGACTGCCCCGCCGAAGGGTGATCACCCGGCACCTGCTGCGCAACTCGCTCATCCCCGTGGTCACCTTCATCGGCACCGACATCGGCGCCCTGATGGGCGGGGCGATCGTCACCGAGCGGATCTTCAACATCCACGGAGTCGGCTACCAGCTCTACCAGGGCATCCTCCGGCAGAACACCCAGACCGTCGTCGGCTTCGTGACGGTCCTCGTCCTGGTGTTCCTGGTCGCCAACCTGATCGTCGACCTGCTGTACGCCGTCCTCGACCCCAGGATCCGCTATGCCTGAACCCCAGGAACCCGAGGGTGCGATCGCCGCGACCGGCATGGGCGGCGCCATGGACCTCGCCACGAGCGAGGCGACGACCCTGGAGGGGGCCCCGGGCGGGCCGGACGGCTCGGAACCGCGGGAGAGGCCGAGAAGCCTGTGGTCCGACGCCTGGCGCGACCTGCGCCGCAACCCGGTCTTCCTCCTCTCCGGCCTGGTGATCTGCTTCCTCGTCGTCATCTCGATCTGGCCGTCGCTCATCGCCTCCGGCAACCCGCTCGAGTGCGACCTCGCCAAGGCCCAGGAGGGCTCGCAGCCCGGCCACCCCTTCGGCTTCGACGGACAGGGCTGCGACGTCTACACCCGCACCGTCCACGGCGCCCGTACGTCCGTCACGGTCGGCGTCTGCGCCACCCTCGGGGTGTCGCTGCTCGGGTCGGTGCTCGGCGGGCTCGCCGGGTTCTTCGGCGGGTTCTGGGACTCGGTCCTGTCCCGCGTCACCGACGTCTTCTTCGCGATCCCGGTGGTCCTCGGCGGCCTGGTCCTGCTGTCCGTGGTCACCAGCGACACCGTGTGGCCGGTGATCGGGTTCATGGTGCTGCTCGGCTGGCCGCAGATCTCCCGGATCGCGCGCGGCGCGGTCATCACCGCCAAGCAGCACGACTACGTGCAGGCCGCCCGGGCCCTGGGCGCCTCCCATTCCCGCCTGCTGCTGCGGCACATCACCCCCAACGCGGTCGCCCCGGTGATCGTCGTGGCGACCATCGCGCTGGGCACGTACATCGCGCTGGAGGCGACCCTGTCGTACCTCGGCGTCGGGCTGAAACCGCCGACGGTCAGCTGGGGGATCGACATCTCCTCGGCGTCCGCCTACATCCGCAACGCCCCGCACATGCTGCTCTGGCCGGCCGGGGCGCTCGCCATCACCGTGCTCGCGTTCATCATGCTCGGCGACGCGGTGCGCGACGCCCTCGACCCCAAGCTGAGGTGAGCCGCCGTCATGCTGCTCGAAGTGCGTGACCTGCGTGTGGAGTTCCGGACCCGGGACGGGGTCGCCAAGGCCGTCAACGGCGTCAGCTACGGCGTGGACGCGGGCGAGACGCTCGCCGTGCTCGGCGAGTCCGGCTCCGGCAAGTCGGTGACCGCCCAGGCGGTGATGGGCATCCTCGACATGCCGCCCGGCCGGATCACCGGCGGCGAGATCCTCTTCCAGGGCAAGGACCTGCTGAAGCTCAAGGAGGAGCAGCGGCGGAGGATCCGCGGCGCCGAGATGGCGATGATCTTCCAGGACGCGCTGTCCTCCCTGAACCCCGTGCTGTCGGTGGGCGACCAGCTCGGCGAGATGTTCGTCGTGCACCGGGGGATGTCCAGGAAGGACGCCCGGGCGAAGGCCGTCGAGCTGATGGACCACGTCCGCATCCCCGCCGCGCGGGAACGGGTGAAGCAGTACCCGCACCAGTTCTCCGGCGGTATGCGCCAGCGCGTCATGATCGCGATGGCGCTCGCCCTCGAACCGGCGCTGATCATCGCCGACGAACCGACGACGGCCCTGGACGTGACGGTCCAGGCCCAGGTCATGGACCTGCTCGCCGAGTTGCAGCGCGAGTACGCCATGGGGCTGATCCTGATCACCCACGACCTGGGCGTGGTCGCCGACGTGGCCGACCGGATCGCCGTGATGTACGCGGGCCGGATCGTCGAGTCGGCCCCCGTCCATGACATCTACAAGGCGCCCGCCCACCCGTACACCCGGGGTCTGCTGGACTCCATCCCGCGCCTGGACCAGAAGGGCCGGGAGCTCTACGCCATCAAGGGCCTGCCGCCCAACCTCCTGCACATCCCGCCCGGCTGCCCCTTCCACCCGCGCTGCCCGATGGACCAGGACGTGTGCCGGACCGATGTGCCGCCCCTCTACGAGGTCGACGAGGACCGGGGCAGCGCCTGCCACTTCTGGCGGGAGTGCCTGCATGGCTGAGCCGATCCTCCAGGTCAACGGCCTGGTGAAGCACTATCCGCTCACCCGGGGCATCGTCTTCAGGAAGCAGGTCGGCGCGGTGAAGGCGGTCGACGGCGTCGACTTCGCACTGCACCCGGGCGAGACCCTCGGCATCGTCGGTGAGTCCGGCTGCGGCAAGTCGACGGTCGCCAGGATGCTGGTCAGCCTGGAAAGGCCGACGGCGGGGGAGATCCGCTACAAGGGCGAGGACATCAGCGGACTGTCCGGCCGCGCCCTGAAGGCGGTCCGCCGCAACATCCAGATGGTGTTCCAGGACCCGTACACCTCGCTCAACCCGCGCATGACGGTCGGCGACATCATCGGCGAACCGTACGACATCCACCCCGAGGTGGCCCCGAAGGGCGACCGCCGCCGCAGGGTCCAGGACCTGCTGGACGTCGTCGGTCTCAACCCGGAGTACATCAACCGCTATCCGCACCAGTTCTCCGGCGGCCAGCGCCAGCGCATCGGCATCGCGCGGGGGCTGGCCCTGCGCCCCGAGATCATCGTCGCCGACGAACCGGTGTCGGCGCTGGACGTGTCGGTACAGGCGCAGGTCATCAACCTGATGGCGAGCCTCCAGGACGCGTTCGACCTGTCCTACGTCTTCATCGCCCACGACCTGTCGATCGTCCGGCACATCTCGGACCGGGTCGGGGTCATGTACCTCGGACGCATCGTGGAGACCGGCACGGACACCGAGATCTACGACCATCCCACGCACCCCTACACCCAGGCGCTGCTGTCCGCCGTCCCCGTGCCGGACCCGGAGGCCCGCCGGCACCGGGAGCGCGTCATCCTGGCGGGCGACGTGCCGTCCCCGACGAACATCCCCTCCGGCTGCCGCTTCCGCACCCGCTGCTGGAAGGCACGGGAGCGCTGCGCGCTGGAGGTGCCGGCGCTCGCGGTGCCCGCGGAGTTCCGGTACGCGGCCGGTCCGGAGGCCCATGACTCGGCGTGTCACTTCGCGGAGGAGAAGCGGGTGGTGCCGTCCGATGATCTCGCCGAAGGCCGGGAATAACAGCGCAAATACCCACTAACTGCGTTAACACGCAGGCAACTTGGCCGACCCGATCCCGATATACGGACGCGTCAGGCTGAACAGCGTACGGCCGTGCGGGTGCCGTAAACGGGCCGGGAGCGCCATGTCTCCCGGCCCGTTGCCGTTGCCCCGGCCGTCTCCACGCCCCCGTGCGTCACCGCCGGTACCGCGAGCGGCGAAGGCGTCGCGGGACCACTGTTCCGCGACGCCTTCGCCCGCCATCGTCGTACAAGCGGTGGCTGGTCGGCGGCAACTGGCGTCCCGCCCGTCCCGCGGACGGCGAGCCGCTCAGGCCGGCCCGAGCGCCCGCTTCAGGAAGTCCACCTGGAGCAGCAGCAGGTTCTCCGCGACCTGCTCCTGCGGGGTCATGTGGGTCACCCCGGACAGCGGCAGCACCTCGTGCGGGCGGCCCGCGGAGAGCAGGGCGGAGGACAGACGCAGGGCGTGGGCGAAGACGACGTTGTCGTCGGCCGTGCCGTGCACCACCATCAGGGGGCGGTGCGGCCCGGCGGGCGATGACAGGCCCTCGTCCGTGATCAGCGAGCTCTTCGCGTACGACTCCGGATGGGCGGCCGGGTCGCCCAGGTACCGCTCGGTGTAGTGCGTGTCGTACAGCCGCCAGTCCGTCACCGGCGCACCCGCGATCCCCGCGTGGAAGACGTCCGGGCGGCGCAGCACCGCGAGCCCCGCCAGCCAGCCGCCGTACGACCAGCCGCGGATGGCCACCCGGGACAGATCGAGGGGGTATGTCTTCGCGAGGTCCTGGAGCGCGTCGACCTGGTCCTCCAGGGACACCGTGAAGTCGTGGTGGACGGCCTTCTCCCAGGCGGGGGAGCGGCCGGGGGTGCCTCGCCCGTCCGCGACGACCACCGCGAACCCCTGGTCGGCGAACCACTGCGAGGTGAGGTGCGCGTTGTGCGCGGCGACCACCCGCGGGCCGTGCGGACCGCCGTAGGGGTCCATCAGCACCGGCAGTGGAGTGTCCCCGGTGTAGTCCGTAGGCATAAGCACGGCGCACGGGATTCGGCGTGCGCCCCCCTCGGTGAGCGTCACGCGCGGGGACATACCGGGATCTTCGGCGTACGAGGTGACAGTGGCCGCCCGCTGCCCTGCACGCAGTACCTGCACCCGGGCGCCCGGCCGGTCGAGCGTCGCGGACACCAGTACGGTCACGCCCCCCGCGCGCACCGCCGAGTGCACGCCGGGCTCCTGCGACACGCGCTCCATCCCGAGCTCGTTCACCCGGTACACATGCACCTCGCCGGTCTCGGGGCTCTCGGCGTCCTCGCCGGCCGACGCCGAGACCAGCACGTCGTCGTCGGAGACGTCCAGCACCGCGCGAACGTGCAACTGCGCCCGGGTCAGCGGGCGTTCGCCCACCGCGAGGACGCGGGCACCCCCTTCGTCGGCGATCCGTACCAGCTGCCCCGACGGGCTCCAGCACGGCACCCCGGGGAAAAGATCAAGCCAAACCGGATCTTCGTCCGCGTGCACCATCCGAGTCGAGCCGGTGTCCGGATCGACCGCCAGGAACAGCTGACTGCGCTGGTCACGCGCCTGGACGAGCAGCAGCGGCGCACCCGCCGCTGACCAGTGCACATGCGCCAGATACGGGTAGCGCGCCCAGTCCCAGACGACCTCCGTACGCACCCCGTCCAGGCCGATGACGAACAGCCGTACGTCCGCGTTGTCCGTGCCCGCCGCCGGATACGGCACGTGCTGGGGAGCACGCTCCGGGTGGGCCAGATCGGAGATCCACCACCGCCGCACCGGCGTGTCGTCCACGCGCGCCACCAGCAGCCGGTCCGACTCGGGCGACCACCAGAAGCCCCGGTTGCGGCCCATCTCCTCGGCCGCGATGAACTCCGCCAGACCGTACGTGACCTGCTCCGACTCGGACTCGGCCAGCGGCCGGTCACCCTCGCCCCCGGCGCCCGTGACGCGCAGACCGCCCCGCGTGACGTACGCGATGTGCCGGCCGTCGGGGGAGGGGCGCGGATCGATCACCGGCCCGGGAGCGTGGAGTCCACGTGCCGTACCGGCCCTGAGTTCCGCCACGAAAAGCCGCCCTGACAAGGCGAAACTCGCCAGCTCGACGGCCGCGTCGGTGGCGTAGCCGACAATGCCGGCACCGCCCTCGCGGCTGCGCTCGCGCCGCGCCCGCTCCTCGGGTGACAGGCGCTCCGTCGCCCCGCCCAGCAGGGCGCGCGGGTCGGCCGCCACGCGCTCCCCGCCCTCCGGCAGGTCGAGGACCCACAGCGAGTTGGCCCGGTCGGTCCCCGCGCCGGAGCGCAGGAACACGACACGCGAACCGTCGGGCGCCACGGTGAACGCGCGCGGCGCGCCGAGCGTGAACCGCTGGGTACGGGCGTGCCGACGGGGGAAGGAGACAGGCTCGGTCGTCATGCCACGACCATATTGGCCATGCGCCCCCTTGTGCGGCCGTGCGCCGATCAATGCGCGAGTGCGGATAGTTATGATCATTGGCGCATGGTGGGTATCAACCTGCTGGCTGGCGTACGGATTTACCTGCCCCTTGGTTCCGTTGGTTCCGTTCCCGTCCGACCCCCCACGTCCCTGGGTTCTTTGGAGGTGAGCCGCCGTGGCACTCTCGATTTCGGCGGTGGTGCTGCTGGCGATCATCGTCTTCCTGTTGATCAAGAAATCAGGTCTGAAGGGCGGGCACGCGGTCGTGTGTGTCCTGCTCGGCTTCTACCTGGCTTCGTCAACGGTGGCCCCGACGATCAGCGAGTTGACGACGAACATCGCGGGCATGATCGGCAGCATCAAGTTCTGAATCTGCCGCGGATCCGCGTCCCGCCGGTCTTCGGACGCGTACGGCACGAAGGCCGGCCGGGTGACGGGCGACAAGGCGAGGCGCGGACCGCCCCCTTCCCGGAGTCGCGCACGTGCGACGGTGTCCCCGCACGTTCCGGGGAGGTGGAGGCGGGAGGCCGGGTGCCTCGTAGGGTGGCCCCATGACGGAACTGCCCGCCCGGCGTCTGCTGCTGGTGCACGCGCACCCGGACGACGAGTCGATCAACAACGGCGCGACCATGGCCCGGTACGCGGCCGAAGGCGCCCGGGTGACCCTGGTCACCTGCACGCTCGGTGAGCGCGGCGAGGTCATCCCGCCCGCACTCTCCCACCTGACCGGCGCCGCCCTCGGCCGGCACCGGCTCCATGAGCTCACGGACGCCCTGCGCGCGCTCGGCGTCGACGACGTCCGTCAGCTCGGCGGCGCCGGCCGCTACCAGGACTCCGGGATGATGGGCCTCGCCGACAACGACGACCCCTACTGCTTCTGGCAGGCGGACCTCGACGAGGCCGCCGGGTACCTGGTCGAGGTGATCCGCGAGGTACGTCCCCAGGTGCTCGTCACGTACGACGAGAACGGCGGATACGGCCACCCCGACCACATCCAGGCGCACCGGGTGGCCATGCGGGCCGTCGAGCTGGCCGCGCGGTCGGGGTGCGAGATCGCCAAGGTCTACTGGAACCGGGTGCCCCGCTCCGTCGCCGAGGACGCCTTCGCCCGGCTGGACCGGGACCTGCCCGGTCTGCGCTTCGACAAGGCGGCCGGCATCGGCGACGTACCGGGTGTGGTCGACGACGAGCGGATCACCACCGAGATCGACGGCACCGCGTACGCCGCCGCCAAGGCCGCCGCGATGCGCGCGCACGCCACGCAGATCGACGTGGCCGAGCCGTACTTCGTGCTCTCCAACGAGCTCGCGCAGCCCCTCTTCACCACCGAGTACTACGAGTTGGTGCGCGGCGAGCCGGTGCCCGCCGGGGCGCGGGAGACCGATCTGTTCGCCGGAATCGAGGAGACGCGATGAGCGACCGGACGACGCCCGCGCTGGCCCAGCCGTTGCGGCGGCCCTCCCTCGGCCGGGCCGCCGCCCTCCTGGGGCTCTTCGTGCTCGGCGCGGTCGTCGGGGTGGCCGGTGCACTGGTGCAGTCCGGCTGGTCCCCCGGCGGGCTGCTGCTCGCGCTCGCCGGTGAGGCGGGGCTCTGCCTGGGCGGGGCGCGGGCCGTCGGGAGCCGGGGCGGGGCCGTCGCGCCCGCCGGCGGCTGGATGCTCGCGGTCATCCTGCTCACCACCAGCCGGCCGGAAGGCGACTTCGTCTTCGCCGCGGGAAGCGGCTCGTACCTCTTCCTGCTCGGGGGTATGGCCGTCGCTGTGATCTGCGCCACCCTTGCGCCGGGGCGGCAACCGGACGGCGACGACGTCCGACTTGGCAAGTGACGTACCACTTCGCCGGACGTGCCCGTGCGAGTCCCGTGTGGGTTTCCCCAGCGGTCGTGGGATACGCGCCAGGCGTGGCCAGTATGGTGGTGCGCGCCGCCGAGCCGCCCGAGAGAGGTCGTAACGCGGGCGGCGGAGCCAACCGGGAGAACCTGCCTTGAGTCGTGAAACTGACAGTCCGTCCTCCGGGCCCAACGGGCGCGGCGGAGCCGCATACCCCTCGGGCACGCCGCCGTACGGGACGCCCACGGCTTCCGACGGCGGTCCGGACGCGGGCCGTTCGGCCGCGCGGCCGGAGGAACGCAAGACCGAGACCACGCTGACGACCCGGATCCGGATCAACATCCCCGGGTCACGGCCGATTCCACCGGTCGTCATGCGCAAGCCCGTCGGCGAGAGCGAGGCGTCCGCCGACGACAGCGCGGATGCCGAGGCGTCGACGGCGGGCTCCGGCACGTCCGCGTCCACGGGCGCCGCCGAGCCGTCCGCCGAACCCGCGCAGGGCGCGGACGGGAAGCCGAGCGACTGGTTCGTGCCCCGCAAGTCCGGACCCGCCAAGGGCGGTCAGGGCGGCGGCTCCACCAACGGGGCCGGTCTGCCGGGCGGTTCGAGCGCCGCGCCCTCCGGTGGTGGCGCCGGTGCGCATGCCTCCGGCGGTGCGCGTCCCGGTGGCGTGGTCGGCTCCATGAACGTGCGGAGCGGCTCCCGTCCCGGCGGGACGAACGGCGCCGGGCTGACCGGTGCGACCGGCGGGCCGGTGGCTCCGGGGCACGGCGGCGGCACGGGTTCCTTCGACGTCACCGAGGCGCTGGGCGCGGGCCCGCGCGGCAACGGCTCCCGCCCCGGCGAACCGCGCCGCGACGACCTGCCGTACTTCGCGGAGAACGGCGGGGAGCAGGGCGGCCAGCACGGTGGCGCCCAGAACGGCGGTGGCCCGGACGGGCAGAGCCCGCTGAGCGCCTATGACGAGGACCTGAGCGGCTACGGCGGTCAGGGCGGCCAGAACGCCCAGGGTGCCTACGGCGGCCAGAACGGTCAGCTCGGCCAGAACGGTCAGCTGGGCCAGGACGCCTACGGTGGCCAGGGCGGCCCCAACGGGTTCAGCGGCCCGAACGGTCTCGGCGGACCGGGAGGACCGAGCGGCCCGCACGGCCCCGCCGGCCCGACCGGCGGCCCCGTCACCGGCGACGGACCGCTGGCACCGCCGACCGGCCCGGGAGCCGACCCCTTCGGCGGATCCCGTGACTTCAACGCACCGGACGGCTTCGGCGGGCCCGCCGGCCCTCCCGGTGGTCCCGGCGGCGCTTCCGGCGCCGACGCTGGTCTCCGTGGTCCGGGCGGGTCGGGCGGCTTCGGTGGTCCTGGTGCTCCGAGCGGACCTGCCGGTCCCGACGGGCTCCGTGGTCCCGGCGGGCCGGGTGGGCCGGGTGGACCAGGGGCGCCTGGTGGCCTCGGCGCGTCCGACGGCTTCGGTGGTCCTGGTGCCTCGGGCGGACCTGCCGGTCCCGACGGGCTCCGTGGTCCCGGCGGGCCGGGTGGGCCTGGTGGACCCGGCGGCCCCGGCGCGTCCGACGGCCGCGGCCGTCCGGGTGGCCCCGGCGCCCCCGGTGGTCCGCGGCACTCGAACGGTTCGCCCGGTCTGGGCGGTCCCGGTGCTGCGGGCGGCCTATCCGGCCCCGGCGGGCCCGGGGGCCCCGGTGCTCTCAACGCCCCCTCCGGACCGGGCGGCCCTGGCACCGCCAACCGCCCCACCGGCCCCGGGGGCCCCGGCCGTCATGCCGGCCCCGGCGCCGCTGGAGCCGTAGGCCCCGGTCCCGCCGGTATGAGCGACGACACCGCGATCCTCACCCCGCAGAAGCCGGCCCCCGAGCCCGGTACCCCCGGCTTCGGCGGTGCGGCGGACAACGTCTCCGGGCACACCGTCACCAGCGGTATCCCCGTGGTGCCGTCCGACCGGAATCCTGCGTTCCCCTCGGGCGCGCACACCGACGGGCCGCTCCCGCACACGCCCCCCAAGGCGTCCGAGACGGGCACGCGGACCGAGCCCGCCAAGTCCGCCGCGCCCGCGCCCAAAAAGAAGAAGGGGCGCAGCAAGCTCGGCCTGCTCGTCGGCGCAGTGATCGTGATCGGCGGTGTCGCGTACGGCGCCGGGCTGCTCATGAACCACTCCGACGTGCCCAAGGGCACCACCGTGCTCGGCGTCGACATCGGCGGCGGTACGCGCGACGACGCCGTAGAGAAGCTCAACAAGGCCTTCGACGCCCGGGTGAACAAGGACCTGAAGCTCTCGGTCGACGGCAGGACGGTCACGCTGAAGCCGGAGCAGGCCGGGCTCCAGTTCGACATGCAGTCCACGGCGAGCGGCGCCGCGCACAGCGACTACAACCCGGTCTCCGTGATCGGCTCGCTCTTCGGCAACCACCGGGTCGTCGAGCCGATCATGCCGGTCGACGAGGAGAAGCTGCACGCCGAACTGCAGGAGGCCGCCGGCGGCACCGGCTCGGCGACCGACGGCACGATCGAGTTCAGGTCCGGCGAGGCGGTCGCCGTGTACGGCAAGGCGGGCAAGGGCATCGACGTCGACAAGTCGACCGAGTCGGTCGAGAAGGCGTACCGCACCCAGGTGGAGACCGGCACGGCCGCCGCGGTGGCGCTCCCGACGACCACCAGGCAGCCGACGGTCTCGAACGCCGAGGTCGACCGGATGATGAAGGAGTTCGCCGAGCCGGCGATGTCCGATCTCGTCACCGTGCGGACCGACGCGGCGCACAGCATCGATTTCGGCTCCGTGTCACTGCCGAAGATCCTCGGCTTCAAGGCCGTCGACGGCAAGCTCGTGGAGACGTACGACCTCGAGGCGCTCAAGGAGGCCTACGGCACCACCTTCGACGGCGTGCAGATCGACGGCGCGAGCGGGAAGCGTGACGTCCTGCCCCAGGACGTCGCCTCCGCGCTGGGCAAGGCGCTGCGCGGCAAGACACCGGAGGAGCGCATCCAGGTCATCGACGTCACCCCGAACTGACCCACCCGCCGGACCGACGAGCCCCCGCCCGTACCGGGCGGGGGCTCGTCCCGCGTCGGACCGGGCCGGTGGACCGGGAGCCGCCGACCGCGTCCACGGGCCGTGCCGGTCCCTCGCCGTGCCGGACAGCAGTCCTCGTACTGGACGTACTCGGGCCTTCGGCCGCCGGTGCGGCGAGGGGGCACCGCCCGCGCCCTCGGGCAGCGGGGGAGACCGGGCCGGGCGTCGTCACGACGGAGCCGACGGAGCCGACGGCGCCTGTCGCGGCCCTAGTTGAGCATCGCGCGGGCCGCCCGCGCCTGCTCCCGCACGCGCGCCGCGGCCGGCCCGTCCACCGCGCCCACGACCTCGGCGTACGTCTCCAGCTCCCGCGCCCCCGCCACGAACTCGCCCCGCTGCACCAGCAGTTGCGCCCGCTCGTACCGAAGCCGCGCCGGATGCGCGGGCAGCAGCAGCGACAACTCCACCGCCCACAACGCCACGTCCGACCGCTCCGGCCGGGCCGCCGCCCACGCCCGGATGTTGTTCAGGATCCGCAGCACCACGTCCAGCGACCGCGCGGGACGCAGCATCGACGGATGCAGCGAGCCCCCTGTCGCCCCGGCGACCAGCATCTGCGCGTCGGCCCCGGTCAGTACCCGTCCGCCGTCGAAGGGATCGGCCAGCACCTGCTCCTCCTGCTCCCCGAGCCCGACCACGAAATGCCCCGGCAGAGCCACCCCGTACACCGGCGCCCCGGCCCGTCGCGCCACCTCCATCCACACCACCGTCAGCAGGATGGGCAGGCCGCGCCGCCGCCGCAGCACCTCGTGCAGCAGCGAGGACTCCAGACGCTGGTAGTCCGCGGGGGTGCCGTGGAAACCGCACCGCTCGCCGAGCATCTCGCGCAGGGCGACCGCCCAGGAGCGCGGCCCGCCCGGCCGGAACGGCAGCTGTCCGGCCAGCCGGTCCAGCTCGATCTGCGCGGCGTCCATACCGACCTCGTCCAGCGTCCCGTCCGCCTCCGCGCCCACCAGCAGACACAGAGTGGTCAGGTCGGGCCGCTCGGAGCGGGCCTCTTCGGCGAACCGCCGGCGTAGTTCGGCGGAGCGCTCGGGGGGTGGGGGGTAGGGAGGACGCATAGCAGGCTCGTGCCCTTTCACGGCGATCAGTACCGCTTGTTCCCGGTACTTCCGGGTGCGCGGTAGTGGTGGTACGCGTGGTGCGCCGAGAACCCCGTCCCGGCGTACAGCGCCCGCGCTCCCGCGTTGTCCGTCTCGACCTGGAGCCACGCCGCCGAGGCGCCCTCGTCGAGCGCCCGCCGCGCCAGCGCCGCCAGCACCGCGGTGGCCAGCCCCTGCCGCCGCTGCTCCGGAGCCACCTCGACGGCGGCGAAGGACGCCCACCGTCCGTCCACGACACACCGCCCGATGGCCGCGGGGGCCGCGCCCTCCGCCGGACCGGGAACCGTGGCGAACCACACCGACGGACCGCTCCCCAGCACCTTCAGCGCCACCTCGCTCACCCCTTTGCGCTGGTAGCGCGCGAGCCACGCCTGGTCCGCCGCCCGGGACAGCGTGACGCCGGCCGGCTCACCCCGGTCGGCGAGGGGCGCCAGCGCTCCGATCCACAGCTCGGCGCTCACCTCCCGCGTCCAGCCCCGCCGCTCCAGCTCCGCGCACAGGACCTCCTGCGTCCCCTCGGCCCCGGTCGCGGTCTGCACGTAGGCGGGCAGCCCGCGGTCGCCGTACCACCGGCGTACGACGCTCAGCGCCTCGTCGAGCGGGAGGCCGGGGTCGCCCAGCGGCAGGACGGAATTGGCCCGCCGGGTGAAGCCGCCGGCGGCCCGCAGCTCCCACGCGCCCAGCCGCTCGCTCTCCACCGGCCGCCAGGCCCGCGCGGCGACCCGCGCCAGCTCCTCGTAGGACGCGGCGGGACCCCGCCGCCGGGCCGGTGCGGACGGGACGATCTTGCCCGCGACCAGCGCGGATTCCGGAATGCGGACACTCTGGCCGTCCCGGCGCGTGATCAGCAGCACACCGTCGTCCCATGATGTGAGAACACCCACCGTGTCAGTGAACTTCTCACCCGCGGCCCCACCGTCGCCCAGCCGCCGGACGGACACCCGTTTGCCCACGTCAGCTGGGGAGATGCGGACCACGAGGCGTCCTGTCGCAGAGATTTCCACAGGTCAGTTCACCCCTCCTGTTCGGATCTTGCCCGGGAACGGAGATACTAGGTGCGGGCATCGACGACGCCGCGCTCCCGCGCGCCAGGCGGCGGAGCCTGAGGAGGCCCGCCAGCGCCCTATCGAGGAGGAACGACAGCGTGACCTACGTCATCGCGCAGCCTTGTGTCGACGTCAAGGACAAGGCGTGCATCGAGGAGTGCCCGGTCGACTGCATTTACGAGGGCTCCCGGTCCTTGTACATCCACCCGGACGAATGCGTCGACTGTGGTGCCTGTGAGCCGGTCTGCCCGGTCGAGGCGATCTTCTACGAGGACGACACTCCCGAGGAGTGGAAGGACTACTACAAGGCGAACGTCGAGTTCTTCGACGAGCTCGGCTCCCCCGGCGGCGCCAGCAAGCTGGGCCTGATCGAGCGCGACCACCCCTTCGTCGCCGCGCTGCCGCCGCAGAACCAGTAAGAGCGGCCGGACCCCCCCCGATTCTCGCCTGCGCTCGGACCGGGGGCCCGTCGCCCCGGTCCCGTACGGCCTGATCGCCCTTGGTCGCCGTACGGGGCCGAGGCGTTCGCCGACTCGAGAAAGTGAGCCCGAGCACCGTGTCCGCAGTCTCCGACCGCCTGCCCACCTTCCCCTGGGACAAGCTGGAGCCGTACAAGAAGACGGCCGCCGCGCACCCTGACGGCATCGTCGACCTGTCCGTCGGCACCCCGGTCGACCCGGTCCCCGAGCTGATCCAGAAGGCGCTCATCGACGCCGCGGACTCGCCGGGCTATCCGACGGTCTGGGGCACCCCGGCGCTGCGGGACGCGATCACCGGCTGGCTGGAGCGCCGCCTGGGCGCCCGCGAGGTCACCCACCGGCACGTCCTGCCGATCGTCGGCTCCAAGGAACTCGTGGCCTGGCTCCCCACCCAGCTGGGCCTCGGCCCCGGTGACCGGGTCGCCCACCCGCGCCTGGCCTACCCGACCTACGAGGTCGGCGCGCGCCTGGCCCGCGCGCGGTACGAGGTCTACGACGACCCGACGGCCCTGGACCCGGCGGGCCTGAAGCTGCTGTGGCTCAACTCCCCGTCCAATCCCACCGGCAGGGTCATCCCGAAGGACGAACTGACCCGGATCGTCGCCTGGGCCCGGGAGCACGGCATCCTGCTGTTCTCCGACGAGTGCTACCTGGAGCTGGGCTGGGAGGCCGACCCCGTCTCGGTCCTGCACCCGGACGTGAACGGCGGCTCCTACGACGGCATCGTCGCCGTCCACTCCCTGTCCAAGCGCTCGAACCTGGCGGGCTACCGCGCGGCCTTCCTGGCGGGCGACCCGGCCGTCCTCGGACCGCTGCTGGAGATCCGCAAGCACGGCGGCATGATGACGTCGGCCCCGACCCAGGCGGCGGTGGTCGCGGCCCTCGGTGACGACACCCACGTCCGCGAACAGCGCGAACGCTACGCCGCCCGGCGCACCGCCCTGCGCGAGGCGCTGCTCGCCCACGGCTTCCGGATCGAGCACAGCGAGGCCAGCCTCTACCTGTGGGCCACCCGCGACGAGTCCTGCTGGGACACGGTCGCCCACCTGGCCGGCCTCGGCATCCTGGTGGCCCCCGGCGACTTCTACGGGGAGGCGGGCGAGACCTTCGTCCGCGTGGCCCTGACGGCGACGGACGAGCGGGTCAGGGCCGCGGCGGAGCGGCTGGCGTAACCGCCGCACGCCCTGCCGGTGTCCTGCCGCCAGGACAGCAAGGCGCCCGCGCACAAGGCGCCCGCGCACAAGGCGCCCGCGCACAAGGCGCCCGCGCACAAGGCGCCCGCGCACAAGGCGCCCGCGCACAAGGCGCCCGCGCACAAGGCGCCCGCGCACAAGGCGCCCGCGCACAAGGCGCCCGCGCACAAGGCGCCCGCGCACAAGGCACGGGGCCCGGGTGAGAACCCGGGCCCCGTCGCCGTACGTACGGCAGGAAGCCGGCGTCAGCCGAGCGGCAGGCCCTTCAGGGGCAGCGAGTCCGCCGCCGGCAGTCCGTCCTTGGCGACCGAGTCCGTCGGCAGTCCGCCCTTCGTCGCGGTGGAGGCGGTGTCGCCCACCACGTCCCCGGCGGAGCCGGCCGCCTCGCCCGCCACCTTCTGCGCCGCCGGGGTCGCCTTCTTCACGGCCTTGCCGCTGGTCTTGCCGGCGGCCGGCACCGCCTTCTTGACCGCCTTGCTACCGGTGTCGCCCGCAGTCCCGCTCAGGTTCTGCGCCGCACCGTCGACGGTGGTGCCGACGCTCGCCCCGTCCAGGGCGGTCAGCCCACCGAGGTTCGGGGTGGCCGGCAGCTCGGGGGCCGCGCTGGCGGAGCCGGCCGCACCGACCCCGGCAGCCGCTCCCGCAGCGACGAGCAGCGCGGCACGGGCGATCCGTCGGGTCAGGGGGAGGGACATGTTGCTCCTTCATTCGGCTGTGATCGTCCGGTCGGACGCAGTGACTACCGCTCGAAGGCTGCGAAGGTTGCGGCGGCGCAACGTAAAGAGTTGGCAATGGTCGCATTATCGCCTGTGGATAAAAACGGACAAAAAGCGCCCGGTCCGAAAGTCTGCCGAATCCTTACAGCCCTTTGTCTGCAAGGGATCCGCCACGCGGGAGGGTGGCCGGGCGAAAACCTGACCCCACGGCCGCCGACCGGGGGTCCGTGCAACCCTCCCGGGTGAGCACCCGTACTACTGCGCGGTCACGATCCGGACCGGGCCCGGGTCCCGTTCCGCGCCGGCCGAGCCCGACGCGTCCTCGGCGGCCTCCGTGTCGGCCGCACGCCACCGGCTGTCCGTGGTGCCGGCGACCCACTCCCGCCCGGCGTACGTGACGCGTTCGATGCGCAGCGCCGAGGCGTTGGCGACCGCCCAGTGCGCCAGCTGCCAGCCGCGCTCCCGCAGGCCGCGGTCCGAGCCCGGGGCCGTGTCCTCGGTCACCGGCAGGGTCACGGTCCGCCCGCCGCTGCCGCCCGTGGCACTCGCCGACGGCGTCGGCGTCGCCGCGCCGCCCACCTCGGCCGCGGCCGGCTCCAGCACGTCCCGCCCGAAGTCGCGCACCAGGGCCGAGCGCACCGCGTCCGGACCGGTGGCCCGGGCGGTGGCCGGGCGCCCCTCGCAGGTCAGCGTGGCCGCCGACTGCCCGGTGAGGGCGGCGGCGAGCAGCGTGGCGTCCGGCTCGTGCTTGGCGTACGCCGTCGGATAACCGCTGCGCTGCACCTTCTGCGCGGCGACCGTGAGCGGCAGGTCCGTGTAGTCCGGCACCTTGGCCAGGTGCTCGTAGAAGATGTCCGCCGAGTACGTCGGGTCCATGATCTCCTTCGGCGTGCCCCAGCCCTGCGAGGGCCGCTGCTGGAACAGGCCGAGCGAGTCACGGTCGCCGTGGTCGATGTTGCGCAGCGCCGACTCCTGGAGGGCGGTGGCGAGCGCGATCGTCACGGCCCGCCCGGGCATGCCGCGCCCGGTGCCGACGGCCGCGATCGTCGCCGCGTTCACGGCCTGCTCCGGACTGAACTCGTAGGTGGCCCCGCCGTCCTCGCCCGAGACGACCTTGCAGCCCGGGGTGTTCGCGCCTCCGGTGACGTACTGCACCACGAGGTAGCCGGCGACGGCGCACAGGACCACGAAGGCCGCCCCGATACGCAGGAGACGGCCGCGACGCTTGGGAGGAGGGAACTGCTCTGGGATCCGCACAAGATACTGGAGAGTACGGGGCGTGCGGGGCCGCCTGTGGACAGTCGGCCGGACACCCGGGCGTTAGGGTCGACAACATGGCCGACACCTCACTTGACCTCACGCTGGACGCCGCCCGGCTCACCGCGCAGCTCGTCGACTTCCCCTCCGTGAGCGGCACCGAGAAGCCGCTCGCGGACGCGATCGAGATCGCCCTGCGCGCGCTGCCGCACCTGACGGTCGACCGGTACGGCAACAACGTCGTCGCCCGCACGAACCTCGGCCGGCCGGAACGCGTCATCCTGGCCGGCCACATCGACACCGTCCCGATCGCGGACAACCTGCCCTCCCGGCTCGACGACGAGGGCTACCTGTGGGGATGCGGTACGTGTGACATGAAGTCCGGGGTGGCGGTACAGCTGCGCGTCGCGGCCACGGTCCCCTCGCCCAACCGGGACCTCACCTTCGTCTTCTACGACAACGAGGAGGTCGCCGCGGACCTGAACGGCCTCAAGCACGTGGCCGCGGCCCACCCCGAGTGGCTGGAGGGCGACTTCGCGGTCCTGCTGGAGCCGACGGACGGCCAGGTGGAGGGCGGCTGCCAGGGCACGCTCAGGATGTTCCTGAAGTTCCGGGGGGAGCGGGCGCACTCCGCGCGCGCGTGGATGGGCTCCAACGCCATCCACGCCGCCGCTCCGGCGCTCGCCAGGCTCGCCGCGTACGAGCCCCGCACGCCGGTCGTGGACGGCCTGCGGTTCCACGAGGGCCTCAACGCCGTACGCGTCGAGGGCGGCGTCGCCACCAACGTCATCCCCGACGCCTGCACCCTGGTGGTCAACTTCCGCTACGCGCCCGACCGCAGCGAGGAGGAGGCGGAGGCGTTCGTCCGCGAGTACTTCGCGGACTGCGGCGTCGACGAGTTCGTGGTCGACGACCACACCGGCGGCGCCCGCCCCGGCCTGACCCACCCGGCCGCACAGGCCTTCATGGCGGCCGTCGGCGGCGAGGCCCGCCCCAAGTTCGGCTGGACGGACGTGGCCCGCTTCAGCTCGCTGGGTGTGCCGGCGGTGAACTACAGCCCGGGCGATCCGCTGCTGGCGCACAAGGCGGACGAGCGGGTGAAGGCGTCCCTGATCCCGGAGGCGGAGGAGCGGCTGCGGGGCTGGCTGACGGCGTGACGGCGCACGGGACGGCGCGGGTGTGCCCGATGGTGCTCCATGGCGGACATGCTCACGTCCCCCGTCCGTAACCCGCGTAGATCTACGCTGAGACGGAAAGACCCGCAAGCGAAGGGAGCACACATGGCTACTGGCAACCCCGAGGGCGCGAAGCAGCCGCCGGAGGAGCAGCGCCTGGGACCGGTGCTCCGCAGGCGGGAGCAGGTCCAGGCGAGCACGACCGATCAGCGGCTGCTGGACGCGGGCGGCCCCTCCGACTGGGTCCACACCGACCCGTGGCGGGTCCTGCGCATCCAGTCGGAGTTCATCGAGGGCTTCGGCACGCTCGCCGAGCTCCCGCCCGCGATCAGCGTGTTCGGCTCGGCCCGGACGCCCGCGGACTCACCGGAGTACGAGGCGGGCGTGCGCCTCGGCCGCGGCCTGGTCGAAGCCGGCTTCGCCGTCATCACCGGCGGCGGACCGGGCGCCATGGAGGCGGCGAACAAGGGCGCCTGCGAGGCGAAGGGCATCTCCGTCGGACTGGGCATCGAACTGCCCTTCGAACAGGGCCTCAACCAGTACGTCGACATCGGCCTCAACTTCCGCTACTTTTTCGTCCGCAAGATGATGTTCGTCAAGTACGCGCAGGGCTTCGTGGTCCTGCCCGGCGGCCTCGGCACGCTGGACGAACTCTTCGAGGCGCTGACCCTGGTCCAGACCCAGAAGGTCACCAGCTTCCCGATCGTCCTCTTCGGGACGGAGTACTGGGGCGGCCTGGTCGACTGGCTGAGGAACACGCTGATCGCCCAGGGCAAGGCCTCGGAGAAGGACCTGCTCCTCTTCCACCTCACGGACGACGTGGACGAGGCGGTGGCACTGGTGTCGAAGGAGGCGGGCCGCTAGGCGGGCGGGCCGGGCCGGGGGGGGGCCAGGGGGCGGCGTCCCCCTGGTACGGCACGACAGACCTATGCCAACCCCCGCCGGGCCACCGCCGGTGCCCGGTGGCCCGCGATCGACGCCACCATGTCCAGCACCTGCCGCGTCTCGGCGACCTCGTGCACCCGGTACACCTGCGCCCCCAGCCACGCCGACACCGCCGTCGTGGCCAGCGTCCCCACCACCCGCTCCTTCACGGGTCTGTCCAGCGTCTCGCCCACGAAGTCCTTGTTGGACAGCGACACCAGCACCGGCCACCCGGTCGCCACCATCTCCCCCAGCCGCCGCGTCGCCTCCAGGCTGTGCCGCGTGTTCTTCCCGAAGTCGTGCCCCGGATCGATCAGCACCGACTCCCGAGGCACCCCCAGGGACACCGCCCGCTCGGCCAGCCCCACGGTCACCGCGAGGATGTCTGCCATCACGTCGTCGTACGTCACCCGGTGCGGCCGGGTCCGGGGCTCCGCACCGCCCGCGTGCGTGCACACCAGCCCCACCCCGTACCGCGCGGCCACCTCCGCCAGCCCGGGATCCACGCCGCCCCACGCGTCGTTCAGCAGATCCGCCCCGGCCTCGCAGACCGCCTCGCCGACCTCCGCCCGCCAGGTGTCCACGCTGATGACGACGTCCGGGAAGCGCCGCCGCACCTCCGCCACGAAGCCGACGGTCCGCCGCGCCTCCTCCTCGGCGGACACGTTCTCGCCCGGCCCGGCCTTGACCCCGCCGATGTCGACGATCGCCGCGCCCTCCGCCACCGCGTGCTCCACGCGTGTGAGGGCGGGTTCGTCGTGGAAGGTCGCCCCCTGGTCGTAGAAGGAGTCCGGGGTCCGGTTCACGATCGCCATGATCACCGGTTCGTGCGGGTCGAATTCCCGCCTGCCCAGCCTGAGCATCCCCTGTGACCTCTCCTCGTTCGTCCCGGCAACCGACCGCCTGCGACCCTAACTGTCAGACTCGCATGGCACGATCGGACCCTGACACTTTCGATGCCGAGCACACAGAGCGTGGGGACCTCAGCGATGGTTATGTTCTTGTTCCTGGTCATCGCGCTGGCCGTGGTGGTCGCCGCGGTGACGCTCGCCGTCGTGGGCGGCGGCGAGGGCGACGGCCCACTGCCGGAGGCCGCCCCCGAGCGACTCCAGGACGCACTGCCTCCCGGCCGCCCGGTGAACCGCGCGGACATCGAGCGCCTGCGCTTCCCGCTCGCCGCCCGCGGCTACCGCATGGCGGACGTCGACGACGCGCTCGGCCGCCTGGCCGCCGAACTCGCCGAGCGGGACGCCCGCATCGCCGACCTGGAGTCCGCGCTGGCCGGAGCCCGGGCAGCCGCGAGCCACCTCGCCATGGACAAGCCGGTCCGGCAGGAGGAACAGCCGTGAGCGACGGCGCCGCCGTGGCCGGTCCCGACGGCGCGCCGCGCTGCCCCTGGGCCCTGTCCGCCGCGGAGTACGTGACCTACCACGACGAGGAGTGGGGCCGCCCGGTCCACGGGGACGACGCGCTGTACGAACGCCTCAGCCTGGAGGCCTTCCAGTCGGGCCTGTCCTGGATCACGATCCTGCGCCGCCGCCCCACGTTCCGTACGGCCTTCGCCGACTTCAAGATCGCCGCGGTCGCCGCCTTCACCGACGACGACCGCGAGCGCCTGCTCGCCGACCCGGGCATCATCCGCAACCGCGCCAAGGTCGACGCGACGCTCGCCAACGCGCGCGTGCTGGCCGACTGGGCCCCGGGCGAGCTGGACGACCTCATCTGGTCCCACGCCCCGGACCCGGCCACCCGCCCGGCCCCGAAGACCCTCTCCGACGTCCCGGCGGTCACCCCCGAGTCGACGGCACTGTCCAAGGCCCTCAAGAAGCGGGGCCTGCGCTTCGTCGGCCCGACGACGGCGTACGCGCTGATGCAGGCGTGTGGACTGGTCGACGACCACCTGGAGACGTGCGTGGCGAGGAACGCCTCGTAGGGGGGCGGGGCGCGGAGGGCGGGCGGGACGGGAGACTGCGTGGCCGGCCCGACCGGCCCGTCGCCCGCGAGGGTGCTGCCGGCTGTCGGCTCGTGCTCACCGGCCCAGGTACTTGGGCCTCTCCTTGTTGACGAACGCCTGCACCGCGATCGCGTGGTCCTCGGACGACCCCGCCCGCGTCTGGAGCTCGTCCTCCTTCTCCAGCGTCTGGGCGAGGGAGTGCGACAGCCCGTAGGCCATCGCCTCCTTGATCGCCCCGTACGCCACCGTCGGCCCCGCGGCCAGCGCCCGCGCCACCTTCTCCGCCTCGCCGCGCAGTTCCGCGGCCGGCACCAGCCGGTTCGCGATGCCCAGCTCGTACGCCTCCCGCGCCGGGACGCTGCGCGGGAAGAGCAGCAGGTCGGCAGCGCGGCCGGGCCCGACGACCCGGGGCAGCGTCCAGGAGATGCCCGAGTCCGCGGTCAGCGCGACGCCCGCGAAGGAGGTGTTGAAGGCAGCCGTGTCCGCCACCACCCGGTAGTCCGCGGCGAGCGCGAAACCGAACCCGGCCCCGGCCGCGACCCCGTTCACCCCCGCCACCACGGGCTTCGGCATGCCCGTGAGCGCCCGCACGACCGGGTTGTAGTGCTCCCGCACCGTGCTCATGGTCTGGCCCGTGCCCGCCTCGCGGTCGGCGGCCAGCAGCCCGATGTGCTCCTTGAGGTCCTGCCCCACGCAGAAGGCCCGGTCCCCGGCGGCGGTCAGCAGCACCGCCCGTACGGCGTCGTCGTCCGCCGCGGACCGCACCGCGTCCCGGAGGGCGACCTTGGTCGCGATGTTCAGCGCGTTCATCGCCTCGGGGCGGTTCAGCGTGATGATCGCGAGCCCGTCGCTCACCTCGTACAGCACGGTGTCGGCCATGGCGTTCCCCTCCGGTGTCCGCGGCTCGGACGTACCGGTCAGTACGTCCCTGTGTCCGAAGGACAGCATGGCGGAGATCACCGCCCAGGGACCCGACCGGACGTGTGACCTGCGTCAAAGAATTCTGGACGGCATCCGGTCGGCCGAAGTCCGGGCGGCGGCGCAGTATCGCAGTCACACCGCCGAATTGAGTGGTTTTGCTCGCGCGCGTTGCCCAAGCGATGCCGACTGATGTTGGTCATCGGGTCCTGAGATGCGGGATAATGGCCTGGAAGCAATGTGTTCGATGCCGGTGTCGCGTGTCCCACTCCAGGAATGCGCGTGCCCTCCAGGGCTGTCGGCTTTGACTATGAGCTGGTTTCAGGAAGGGGAACGAGCATGGCGGCCATGAAGCCGCGGACGGGCGATGGCCCGCTCGAGGTGACCAAGGAGGGGCGGGGCATTGTCATGCGCGTTCCGCTCGAAGGCGGCGGTCGACTCGTCGTCGAGCTGACCCCTGACGAGGCCGACGCGCTCGGTGACGCCCTCAAGAAGGTCGTCGGCTGACGCGGAAGCGACCATACCCTTTCGGCTGCCCCGGCACCGCTCACGGTGCCGGGGCGGCTTTTTCACGGCCCGGGCCACCCGGGACACGCCGGGAGGGAACACGGATTGCGGCGCTCGCTCTACGGCCGCGCCGGACCGACGGACGTCATCGGTCGACGAGGCTCATGGCGGCGAAGCGGGGGTTGACCTGCCCCGGGTCGGCGGGCGCCGGGTTGACGGGCCCCGGGTTGGCGGGCCCGGGGTTGACCGGCCTCACGTCCGTGGGCCTCATCGTTTGACGGCGCACAGCAGTCCGTCGCCGACCGGGAGCAGGGACGGCACCAGGTCCTGGCTCTCGCGCACCGCGCGCAGCAGCTCCCGCAGCCGCAGGACCTCGGTGGGCTGCGGGCCCGAGTCCACCGTCCGGCCGTTGGCGAAGACACCCTCGAAAACGACCAGCCCGCCGGGGCGCAGCAGACGCAACGATTCAGCGAGATAGTCCAGGAATTCCTGGCGGTCACCGTCACAGAAGACCAGGTCGTAGCCGGCGTCGGCGAGCCGGGGCAGGACGTCCAGGGCGCGGCCGGGGATGAAGCGGGCCCGGTTGCTGGCGAAGCCGCAGGCGCGGAAGGCCTGGCGGGCGAACTGCTGGTGCTCCGGCTCGGGGTCGACCGTGGTCAGGACGCCGTCCGGGCGCATGCCATGCAGCAGATGGATCCCGGACACGCCGGTCCCGGTGCCGATCTCGGCGACCGCCTTGGCGTCCACCGTGGCCGCGAGCAACCGCAGCGCCGCACCCGTGCCGGGCGACACCGAGCGCAGCCCCGCCTCACGGGCCCGGTCCCGGGCCCAGCGCAGGGCTTCGTCCTCGGCGACATAGGCGTCGGCGAACGCCCAGCTCGTCTGCCGGTTGCCGGTAATGACCCTCTCCTGTCCCCGTGGTTGCCTGGGCGTGACTGTATCCGTTGGCGTCGGGAACCCGCAGATGGGACCGGGCGTTTAGAGGGGTGGGAGACGACCTGGGGGGACACAGTTGGATCACGATCTCGAGCAGGGGCTCAAGCAAGTGCTGACGCAGCCGCACGAGCCGTATCACCCCAGATCAATTTCTCGTAAAACCGCTTATCCGGAGCTAACGGGCGAGGTGGCTATGGTAGGGGCTCCACTGGACACCACCAGAGCCGACAGGGGAGGTGCGGCCGTACCTGTGGATCGGGGAGGAGTGCTGCGGCGCTTTCTCGGGTCGGCGGGCAGGCCGAAATCCGTGAACGACACCGCTGCTGACCACAGCCACGCCGCTGAGTACGACCGGACCGCGACCTTCTCCACCGACGCGGACGGGCAGGCGTGGACTCCGCCCACCTGGGAGGAGATCGTCAGCACGCACAGTGGCCGGGTCTACCGGCTCGCGTATCGCCTGACGGGCAACCAGCACGACGCCGAGGACCTCACGCAAGAGGTCTTCGTCCGCGTCTTCCGCTCCCTATCGACGTACACGCCGGGCACTTTCGAGGGCTGGCTGCACCGCATCACCACCAACCTCTTCCTGGACATGGTCCGCCGCAAGCAGCGCATCCGCTTCGACGCCCTCGGCGAGGACGCGGCCGAGAGACTGCCCAGCCGCGAGCCGTCGCCCCAGCAGGTCTTCAACGACGCGCACTTCGACGCGGACGTCCAGCAGGCCCTCGACACCCTCGCCCCGGAGTTCCGCGCCGCGGTCGTCCTGTGCGACATCGAAGGCCTGTCGTACGAGGAGATCGCCGCGACCCTGGGCGTCAAGCTCGGCACCGTCCGGTCCCGGATCCACCGTGGCCGCTCGCAGCTGCGCAAGGCGCTCGCGCACCGCTCCCCGGAGGCGCGGGCCGAGCGTCGCTCCTTCAGGGCCCGTGTTCCCGCGCTGGGGGGAGGGGGCGCGTCCGCGTGAGTGGATCACGTCCTACCCCGTCCGAACAGCATCTGGGAGACCGACTCGCCGCCCTGGTGGACGGAGAGCTCGGTCATGAGTCGCGCGACCGTGTCCTCGCGCACCTGGCCACCTGCGCCAAGTGCAAGGCGGAGGCCGACGCGCAACGCCGACTGAAGAACGTCTTCGCGGAGGCCGCCCCGCCCCCGCCCTCCGAGAGCTTCCTGGCCCGCCTGCAAGGACTCCCCGCGGGTGGCGACGCGGACGACGGTGACGGCTCGCCGTTCGGCGGGCCTGGACTCACCGGCGGACTGTCCGCACGTCCCGGGGGCGCCGGGGTCTTCGGCCTGCGGCGCGGCGAGCGGTTCGAGTTCGACTACGTGCCGACCCGGGCGCACACCTCCGTGCTGCCGCCCTCCTCCGGGAGCCGGGGATTCCGCATCCACGACGTCAGCCGCCACGAGGCCGAGCGGTCGGCCTCGCGCGGGCTGCGGTTCGCGGCCGCCGCGGCCGGGGCGGTGTCGCTGGCCGCCATCGCCCTCGGTGGCGTCGCCACGGTGACGCCCGGCGACCTGGCCGCGGACGCGCGCGGCACGAACGGTACCGGCAGCAATGTCACCCCGGCGCGCACGCAGGGCACGGGAGCCGCCACGGCACCCGAGAGCCAGCGCCGCCGCGGGGTCGGTCCGCTGCTCGCGCAGGGGCAGGGACAGGGGCCGCTCGGCCGCACCCCGGTCGCCTCGACCGAGGTGTCCGCGCCGCTGCTGCCCGGCGTGCCGGCGCCCGCCGCGAACCGGCACCACGAGTCCGTCCACTCGCTGACGGCACCCGTGGTGGCCGGGGCGGCCGCGATGTCCCCGCTGATACGTCCGCTCAACGCCGCCGCGCCGCTCACGCTGACCGCGTGGTCCACGACCCCGGACCTCGTCTCACCGGGTCTGCTCACCGCGCCCGTGCCCGGGACGGCCTCCGCTCCCTCGGCCTCCGCCACCTTCGGCACCTCCCGCTGACCGGCCTCTGCGCGGTGGCCCGCGAACCTGGTTGAATTCCAGGGAAGTCGACGAACGTCGGCCACCGCCGACGAGCCGTGCGGGGGCCGGGGCCGGTCCTGGCTGATCAGAAGCGGGGAAGCCACGGTTTCTCGTCGGTGACTTCTCATCGGGCTTCTCGTCGGTGACCGACGACAGCGTGGCCGGAGTCCCCGGGTGGGGGGCGAGGTCCCGTGTCTGCGGCATGATCCGCCGGACAGGTCCTGGAGGCCGTGACTGTGGGGAGAACATGAACGAGGGGAAGCCGGCGAAGGCGGACGGACCGGCACCGAGGCCGGCACCGTACGAGGTGCCCGAGGTGCCCGAGGTGCCGGACGTGAGCGCCGACCGGTGGCGGGGTGCCGGGGCAGCCGCCCACGACGCCGATTCCGAGGGCGACTTCGCACTCAGGGCACCGGACGAGGCACCCGGCCCGGCCGCGGAGAGTCCGGCTCCTGCCGGGGGCGACTTCGCCCTGCCGGCGCCCCAGGCCCCGGCCGTCCCGGAGGGTGACTACCAGCTCAGGGACCCGGAGGCCGCCCCTGACGGCCGGCTGCGGCCTGGTGTTGCGGGAGGCGGGACCGCGCTTGCGGAGCGGCCGCGGCCTGGCGCCGAGTCGGAGACCGCCACCGCCGGGCAGCAGTGGCTCCGTGCCGGGGACGAGACCGCTCCCGGCGACGACCAGCAGGCCGGTGCGTCCGTGGCCGGGGGCGCCTCCGGCCCCGTCGCCGACCGTCCCCGGCCCCTGCACGACCCCGACCCCTACAGCACCCCGCCGTACGGTGAACCGGGCCCCTGGGCGCCCGCTCCGCCCGTGCAGCACCCGGCGGGCACCCCGGCAGAGGGCACAGCCCTGCCGGTGCCCGCTCCGCCGCCGCAGGGGACGCCCGTCGCACCGCCGGCACCGGGCACGGTCGCCGAGCCCTACGCGCCCGCCCACGCCGTCCAGAAGCCGGCACCGGCCCCGGCACCGAACCCGGTCCCCGCACCTGCCCCCGCCGCCGTGAGCCCCCCACCCCCCGCCACCGTCCCCATGACCGCCACCACACCCGACAGCCCGTCCCCCTTCACCCCCTGGCAGAACTACGACCCCTGGGCCCCCGTGGCCGCGCCCTTGCAGCAGAGCGGGGCCGGTGTCGTCAGTCGGGAGCAGCGGCGCAGGCGGGTCCGGACGGTGGCCGTCGGGGCCGCCGTGCTGCTGGCGCTCGTGTCCGGAGGGGTCGGCGGCGTCGTCGGGGCGTATCTGGAACGGAACGGGGGGATGGGGAACGTGGAGCTGCCGCAGACGGCCGCGGAGCCCGCCGGGCGGGACGCGGACAGTGTGGCCGGGATCGCCGCGCGGGCCCTGCCCAGCGTGGTGACCCTGCATGTGTCCGGTTCCGAGGACCAGGGCACCGGCACCGGGTTCGTGCTCGACGACCGAGGCCACATCCTCACCAACAACCACGTCGTGGAGCCCGCCGGGTCCGACGGCCGGATATCCGTGACGTTCCACAGCGGTGACACCTCCGAGGCCACCGTCGTCGGCCGGGACAGCGGCTACGACCTCGCCGTCGTCAAGGTCAAGGGGGTCAGCGGCCTGAAGCCCCTGCCCCTCGGCAACTCCGACAACGTCCAGGTCGGTGACCCGGTCGTGGCCATCGGCGCCCCCTTCGACCTGGCGGGCACCGTCACCTCCGGCATCATCAGCGCCAAGGAGCGGCCCATCACGGCCGGCGGCGAGAGCGGCGACGCGAGTGACGTGTCGTACGTCGACGCCCTCCAGACGGACGCGCCCATCAACCCCGGCAACTCGGGCGGCCCGCTGCTCGACGCGCAGGCCCGCGTCATCGGCATCAACTCCGCCATCCGCTCCGCCGACAGCGGCACGGCCCCGGAGGGCGGCCAGGCCGGCTCCATCGGCCTCGGGTTCGCCATACCGGTCAACCAGGGCAAGCGCGTCGCCGAGGAGCTGATCAACACCGGGCGGGCGACCCACCCGGTCATCGGCGTCACCCTCGACATGGACTACGACGGCGACGGTGCCCGCGTCGGCACGAAGAGCGGTGCCGGCGGTCCGGCGGTCGTCGTGGGCGGTCCCGGTGACCGCGCCGGGATCAGGGCCGGCGACGTCATCACCGAGGTCGACGGCCGACCCGTCCGGTCCGGTGAGGAGCTCATCGTCAAGACCCGCGCCCACCGCCCCGGCGACCGCCTCGAACTCACCGTGCAGCGCGACGGCGAGGAGAGGACCGTCTCGCTGGTCCTCGGCTCCTCCGGTGACTGACGGAGGGCGGTGGGCACCGGGTCACGGACGGACGGCGATCGACAGAAACCTCACAGGCGGAGTGCCCGGACCCCGTCCCGCACGGAGGAGAACGCGGGAGAGCCACCGTCCGGACGCAGTCGGAACGCCCGGGACAGTACCGGTCGTACGCGATGGCCGGGTACCGTGGACCCGGCCCGGACCACGGACGACCGCACAGACCACCGAGGGCCGCGGACCGAGGACATCGCAAGGAGCTTCAGGTGTTCAATGACATAGGACCGCTCGAGCTGGTCACGCTCGTTGTCCTCGCCGTGCTCGTCTTCGGTCCGGACAAGCTCCCGAAGGTCATCCAGGACGTCATGCGGACCGTACGCAAGATCCGTGAGTTCTCGGAGAGCGCCAAGCAGGACATCCGGCAGGAACTGGGCCCGGAGTTCAAGGACTTCGAGTTCGAGGACCTCAACCCCAAGACGTTCATCCGCAAGCAGCTGGACAACGACGAACTGGGGCTCAAGGAGATCCGCAACGGCTTCGACCTGAAGAAGGAGATGGCCGAGGTCACCGACGCGGTGCACGGCCGCGACGCGGATTCCGCCACGACCGCGGCCTCCGGGTCCTCCGGGGGCGGCCTCGACATGACGAAGAAGCCCGAGAAGCCCGAGGACGACCGTCCGCCCTTCGACGCGGACGCCACCTGAGCGAAGGCCCGGCGCGTCGGTACGTGACGCGTTTCATACTCGTTCCCGCCGCCGTACGGCCGCAACGGACCCTCCGGACGCCCCGCGCGCCGGGTGCTTTCCCTGCTGCTCGGGATGGGGTGGCTATGCTGCCGAGTTGTTGTGCGGTCCGGACGAGTACGCCCGAAGGGGGGTGGGCCGTCCGGCCCGACGAGAGCGAGGAGGCGTCCGGGCACATGGAGACGACGAGTCGGGCAGTCGCGCAGACGCCGGTCGCGGAGGGCGGACAACAGGTCCCCTCCGCCCGGCGCACGGTCGACGGCTACCTGCTGGCGCCCTTCCCGTGGTACGGCCTCGACGAGGCCTTCACGGGGCCGCGCTGGCTGATGCAGGTCGGCACGGCGGCCGACGGGGCCGTCGAGCACGGTTCGATCGGGCACGGCGACGAGCCCTCCGTACGGAACGAGGGCACGGAGGACAAGGGGAAGTTCGCGGTGGTGGTCACCGTCGCGGCGAATCCCGATCGGCGCAGCGCGGACGGTACGGGGCTGCTGGAGGCCACGTCGGTGTCCTCGGCGGCCTGGCTCGCGGGGGTGGGACTGCTGTCGTTCACCTGGCCCGGGCAGATGGACCACTCACTGCGGGACGACTGGCTGGAGCAGCAGACCGAGACGGCGTGGGCCCTGGCCGACGACCTGGACGGCTCCGACTGGTCGACGCTCTCCCTCCCGGTGGACGGGGTGCCCACGCCCTTCCACTACCGGGAGTCCGAGTTCGGCTGGGTGCTCGCTGGACCCACTCAGGAGGGCGTGCACGTGGGCGCGTACGGCCGAGGGATGAGCGCGTACGGACTCGGGTTCGCGATGATCAAGGACATCTCGGCCTACGCGTAGCCGGGGACACGAGCACGGGGGCGCCGTCCGGTGACGGCGCCCCCGTGCTCGTACCGAGGTCAGAACTTGTTGCGGGGCGTGATCCCCAGCGACAGGCCCGACAGGCCCCGCTGCCGTCCGCCCAGCTTGCCGGCGATGGCCCGCAGCGCGGCGCCCGCCGGGGAGTCCGGATCGGTCAGGACCACCGGCTTGCCCTCGTCGCCGCCCTCGCGCAGGCGGACGTCGATCGGGATGCTGCCCAGGACCGGGACGTTCGTGCCCGTCGTACGGGTCAGGCCGTCCGCCACCGACTGGCCGCCGCCCGTGCCGAAGACGTCGACCATCTCGTCGCAGTGCGGGCAGGGCAGGCCGGACATGTTCTCGACCACGCCGACGATCTTCTGGTGGGTCTGGACGGCGATGGAGCCCGCCCGTTCGGCCACCTCGGCGGCCGCCTGCTGAGGCGTGGTGACCACCAGGATCTCCGCGTTCGGGACCAGCTGCGCCACCGAGATGGCGATGTCGCCGGTGCCCGGCGGGAGGTCGAGCAGCAGGACGTCCAGGTCGCCCCAGTAGACGTCCGCCAGGAACTGCTGGAGGGCGCGGTGCAGCATCGGGCCGCGCCAGACGACCGGGGCGTTGCCCGGGGTGAACATGCCGATCGAGATGACCTTCACGCCGTGCGCGGACGGCGGCATGATCATGTTCTCGACCTGGGTCGGACGGCCGTCGGCGCCCAGCATGCGCGGCACGCTGTGGCCGTAGATGTCGGCGTCCACGACACCGACCTTCAGCCCGTCGGCCGCCATCGCCGCCGCCAGGTTCACCGTCACCGAGGACTTGCCGACGCCGCCCTTGCCGGAGGCGACCGCGTACACCCGCGTGAGCGAGCCCGGCTTGGCGAAGGGGACCTCACGCTCGGTCTGGCCGCCCCGCAGTGCGGACGCCAGCTCCTTGCGCTGTTCGTCGCTCATGACGTCGAGTTCGACGTCGACGCGGGTGACGCCCTCGACCGCCGAGACGGCGTCCGTCACCCGCTGCGTGATCGTCTCGCGCATGGGGCAGCCGGAGACCGTCAGGTACACGGCGACCGCGACCGCTCCGTCCGCGCCGATCTCCACGGACTTGACCATCCCGAGTTCGGTGATGGGTCGGTTGATCTCGGGGTCGTTCACCGTCGCCAGTGCTTCACGCACCGCGTCTTCCGTAGCCATAGGGTCGATGGTACGGCGCCGCACACGGCCCTGGGGAAGCCTGTCACCGGTCGTCTGCGTCACGTACCCGCGACCGTTCTGCCGGGAATACGACATGGCCGTCGTGCCGCTCGTCCAATTCCTTCACGAGGTCCTGTAGCTCCGAGCGGATCCAGTCACGGGTCGCCACCTCGCCGAGGCCGATCCTGAGCGCGGCGATCTCCCGGGTCAGGTACTCGGTGTCCGCGATGGACCGCTCGTTCTGCTTGCGGTCCTGTTCGAGATTGACCCGGTCGCGGTCGTCCTGCCGGTTCTGCGCGAGCAGGATCAGCGGGGCCGCGTAGGAGGCCTGGAGGGACAGCATCAGCGTCAGGAAGATGAAGGGGTAGCTGTCGAAGCGCAGGTCGCGGGGCGCGAAGATGTTCCACAGCACCCAGCAGATGATGGCGATCGTCATCCAGACGATGAACCGTCCCGTGCCCAGGAAGCGCGCGATGCGCTCCGACAGCCGGCCGAAGGCCTCCGGATCCCACTCGGGCAGCACCCGGCGCCGGGTCGGCCGGGGCTGGTCCAGACGCGGGGTGCGGTGGCGGGTGCTCGCGGTGGCCCCGGCGGGCGTGCGCTCGCGAGACCCGGTCTCACGGTCAGGCGTCATCGGAAGCCACCCCCCGGTCCTGCTCCTCGTCGGCGGTGCCTTGGTCCGCTTCCCCGGTCTCGTTCTCGTCGAGGTCGAACTCGGTCTCCCGCCAGTCCTCCGGCAGCATGTGGTCGAGCACGTCGTCCACGGTCACCGCGCCCAGCAGCGCCCCGGAGTCGTCGACGACGGGCGCCGCGACCATGTCGTACGTCGCGAAGAACCCGGCGACCAGCGGCAGCGTCGCGTCCGGGTCGAGGGGCTGTAGGTCGTCGTCGATGATCGAGCTGACCAGGGTGTACGGAGGGTCGCGCAGCAGCCGCTGGAAGTGGACCGTGCCCAGGTACTTGCCGGTCGGCGTCTCGTCGGGCGGGCGGCACACGTAGACCTGGGCGGCGAGGGCGGGGGACAGATCGGCGTTGCGGACGCGGGCGAGGGCGTCGGCGACGGTGGCGTCCGGCCGCAGCACGATCGGCTCGGTCGTCATCAGACCGCCGGCCGTGTGCTCCTCGTACGCCATCAGGCGCCGCATGTCGGCCGCGTCGGCGGGCTTCATCAGGCTCAGCAGCCGCTCCTGGTCCTCCGTCGGCAGCTCGGCGAGCAGGTCGGCCGCGTCGTCCGGGTCCATGGCCTCCAGGACGTCGGCGGCGCGCTCCTCCTTCAGCTTGCCGAGGATCTCGATCTGGTCGTCCTCCGGGAGCTCTTCGAGCACGTCGGCGAGACGGTCGTCGTCGAGGGCGGCGGCGACCTCCGCGCGCCGCTTGGGCGACAGATGGTGCAGCACGTTCGCGAGGTCGGCCGGGCGCAGCTGCTCGAAGGTGGCCAGGAGGCTCTCCGCGCCCTGTCCGTGCTCCTCCAGGGAGAACCCGGTGACGGCGGACCACTCGACGGTCAGGCTCTCGCCCTTGCGCCGGAAGGCGCCGCCCTTGCCGCCCTTGCGGACGAACGCGCGGTCGATCTCCCAGTCCCGGCGGGCCGGCAGCTGCTGCACCGACAGGTCCAGGACGGTGACCTGCTCGCCGGTCTCCACCAGCGTGACGCGCCGGTCGAGGAGCTCGCCGAAGACCAGCCGCTCGGTGGGCCGTTGCTCGAAACGGCGGACGTTGAGCACGCCGGTGGTGATGACCTGGCCGGACTCGATGCTGGTCACCCGGGTCATGGGCAGGAAGATCCGGCGGCGCGTGGCGAGTTCGACGACCAGCCCGAGCAGGCGTGGCGGGCGCCGGGCCACGCGCAGCATCACGACCAGGTCGCGCACGCGGCCGACCTGGTCGCCGGTCGGGTCGAAGACGGCGACGCCGGACAGGTGCGAGACGAAGATCCGGGGGGCGCCGGCTGCCATGGCTGTGCTTCCTTTTCGTGCGGGGTTCGTCAGGAGTCGCATCGTGGGCTGCCTGATGGGTCTCTTTTCCGAATTGCCCGCTCGGATGGGCTTCAGGCTAGCCCGTCCCGATCGGATACGCCCTGGTGAGCGGTCCGGACGGACTGGCTCCGTCGGCACCGCGCGGCCCCGGTACGCTGCCGTACGCCGCTGAAGGTCCTTCGTCAGAAAGGCAGCCCCACCTGTGACTGCGATTCCCCGGCGCCGTGCCCCCAGGGCCGCTTCGGCGGGCGCGCTGTGCGCCCTGGGCGTGACGGTGCTGACGGGCTGCGGCGGCGAGGACCCGGACGCGGGCACCAACGGTGTCGGCAAGCTGCCGGCCGAGCAGATCCAGTCCCGGACCCGGACGGCCGCCGAGGCCGCCGACGCCGTGCGGCTGTCCGGCAACGTGGTCGCCAGCGGCCGTACGTACCGGCTCGACATGCGGCTGAAGGCCGACGGGGCCTCCGGGTCGGTCACCGCGGAGGGGGCCACCTTCCAGCTGCTGCGGGTCGGCGAGGCGCTCTTCCTGAAGGCGGACGCCGACTTCTGGACCGACGCGGACGGCAAGGGCGACGGCTCCGGCTCCGGGACGGACGCGGCGGCCGACAAGCTCGGCGACAAGTACGTGAAGGTGCCGCAGGGCGATCCCTCGTACAAGAAGTTCAGCGGTTTCACGGACATGGACGTCCTCCTCGACGGTCTGCTGACCCTGCACGGCACGGTGGCGACGGACGGCCGCCACCAGCAGGCGGGCGTCCGTACGATCCGCATCACCGGCGACGACGGTTCCGGCGGCACCCTGGACGTCTCCCTGGAGGGCACGCCGTACCCGGTCCGCCTGGTGCGGGCGGGAGGCGCGGGCACCCTGACCTTCTCGGCCTGGGGCAAGGACTTTCCCCTGGCCGAACCGGACGAGGACGAGACCGTGGACTACGGCAAGCAGCTGCCGACGTCCTAGCGGTCACCGTTGGTCCCGTCGGTCACCGCTCGTCCCGGCGGTCACCGCTTCTTGCGCCGCTTCAGCAGCAGCCTGGGCAGTCCCGCGGGGATGGCCTGTCGGGTGGTCGCCGGTGTCGGCAGGGGAGGAGCGGCCAGGTCGCCGTCGGGCAACGGCGCCCGCACGCCGGTCGGCTCCAGGCGGAGCACCCGGCATTCGCGCGCCCAGCGCTCCGTCATCGCCTCGCCGTCGGGCGCGTTCAGGCGCTTGCCCTTGAGCTCGGCGACCGCCGCGTCCCACGCCGGGGACCCGGGCGCCGGCTCCACGACCTTCGCCGTCCAGGAGACCAGCCGGCCGCCCTTGTCCTTGCTGCGGACCGTGACCTCGGCCTCGGTGCCCTCGGCCAGCCCCGGCAGCGGCTGCTCACCGGGTCCGTCGCCGACCAGACAGGCCGCGCCCTCGTGCCAGACGTGCCACAGGGCGCGGGCCGGGCCGCCGGGACCCCTGACCCAGATGAGGCCGGACTTCTTCGTGGCCTCCTCGACGAGGGCCTGGTCGAGCAGCTCGCTAGTCATGGGCTCAGCCTAACCAGGAGCTCTCAGAGCCAGCCGTTGCGCTTGAGGGTGCGGTGGATGCCCACACAGAGGGCCACCGTGACCGACATGATCACCGGGTAGCCGTACTTCCAGTGCAGCTCCGGCATGTGGTCGAAGTTCATGCCGTACACGCCGCACACCATCGTCGGCACGGCGATGATCGCGGCCCACGAGGTGATCTTGCGCATGTCCTCGTTCTGCGCGACGGACGCCTGCGCGAGGTTGGCCTGGAGGATCGAGTTGAGCAGTTCGTCGAAGCCGAGGACCTGCTCCTGGACGCGGGCGAGGTGGTCGGCGACGTCCCGGAAGTACTTCTGGATGTCCGGGTCGATCAGCCGCATCGGCCGCTCGCTCAGCAGCTGCATGGGCCGCAGCAGCGGCGACACCGCCCGCTTGAACTCCAGCACCTCCCGCTTGAGCTGGTAGATCCCCGCCGAGTCCACACCGCGCGAGACCCCGCCCCGTCGGCCGGGCGAGAAGACCTCGGTCTCCACCTCGTCGATGTCGTCCTGCACCGCGTCGGCGACCGCGATGTAACCGTCCACGACATGGTCCGCGATCGCGTGCAGCACCGCCGAGGGGCCCTTGGCGAGCAGCTCCGGGTCGTCCTGGAGCCGGTGGCGCAGTGCTCGCAGGGAGCCCTGGCCGCCGTGCCGGACGGTGATGAAGAAGTCCCGGCCGGTGAAGCACATGACCTCGCCGGTCTCGACGACCTCGCTGTTGGCGGTGACCCGGTCGTGCTCGACGTAGTGGATGGTCTTGAACACGGTGAACAGGGAGTCGTCGTAGCGCTCCAGCTTGGGCCGCTGGTGGGCCTGCACCGCGTCCTCCACGGCCAGCGGGTGCAGTCCGAACTCACTGGCGATGCCGGAGAACTCGGCCTCGGTCGGCTCGTGCAGGCCGATCCACACGAAGCCGCCGTCGCGGCGCACCACGCGCATCGCCTCGTGCGGAGTCAGCGGCGTCGGCGTCTCGAGGCGGGAGCCGTCGCGGTAGACGGCGCAGTCGATGACGGCGGAGGGCGTCAAGGGGTCACGGGTGGTGTCGTACAGGCCGGTGTCCTTGCGCAGGGAGACGCGGGACGGGCGGACGACGGCACGCAGGTCGCGGATCATCGACATGGGCTGGCTCCTTCGTGACAGGCAACGAAAGGCCGCCGACGACGGGTGGAACTACCCGGAATGGGGACGTCCTGGCTGCGGATGTTTGGCACGTCCACAAAGCGGGGAGCACCGCACCGTCGCGGTGGCGAGCTTCGCTACTGATACAGGTACTGATTCAGGCAGGCAGATCAGACAGATCAGGTAAGACGAAACGAAGCGCTCTTCCGCGGTGCAGTGAGTGCGAGAGGTGGCAGTCAGCCAGAGCCGGGGCAGCTACATCAGCGGCGGGAAGAGCGGGTGCTACTGCACGGTCGACTTCGGTCCATTGCAGCCCCACCTCCTCCGGCCGGTCCCTCGTGAGGGAGTCCCATCGGCGTCGGGGCTTGACCGCGACGCTTCTGCGTGCTGCCCCGAACCACCGGCCCAGAGTAGCAGCCGACCGAAGTGTCAAGGCGCTGGTTCGCCCGGTACTGACGAGTTCTATGCTCACCGCATGGTCGATGTTCTTCCTCTGGTCGAGGCCCGGTTGCGCACCGCGCTGGGCGAGCCGGACGCGCGCGCGGCGGTCACCTTTCTGGGTACGGACCGCATCGAGGTGCTGCGTTTCCAGGAGGGGGACGTCGTCCGTTACGCCTCGCTCGGCATGTCCGCCCAGCCGATGAGCGACCCGACCGCGATGCTCGCCGACCCGGTCAAGGGGCCGCGCGCCGAGCTGATCCTCTCCGTGCGCGCCGGCCGCGCCGAGACCGACAAGGCGCTCCGACCGCTCGCCGTGCTCGCCGCTTCCCCGCAGGTCGAGGGCGTGATCGTGGCGCCGGGCGCCTCCCTGGACGTCGGTGAGCCGCTGTGGCCCGGCGCCCCCTTCACCTCGGTCCTGGTCGCCGAGCCGGGCGGCCTGGTGGAGGACCTGGACCTCGACGAGCCCCTCGACCCGGTGCGGTTCCTGCCGCTCCTGCCCATGACCCCGAACGAGGCCGCCTGGAAGCGGGTGCACGGCGCGCAGGCCCTGCGGGAGCGCTGGCTGACGAACGGGACGGATCTTCGGGATCCGTCCCGCAGGTCCGTCCCACTGGACTGATCCCCCCGCGTGAGGAAGGTCACCAACCGATGGCCGGACGACATCAGTTGGTGAAGACGGTGACCCCGTCCTCCGTCGCGTGCCGTGGCTCCGGCTCCTCGGCGTCGTGCGCGAGCGTCTTCCGCCGTACGAGGACAACCAGGGCGCCGAGCGCGGCGGTGACCGCCGCCACCACGAACGGGACCCGGATGTCGGTCCACTCCTCGATCCTCGGCGCGAAGAACGGCGCGGCGGCGGCCGAGATGGTTGGTAGATGCACATAGCAAGTTGGCTCGGCTGATCCATGCGACCCACTTGTCTTGGGCCGGGTGGGCGGCTTCCGCCCGGACGGGTGATCGTCCCTTGACGTGGCGGGGCAGGGGTAGGACCGTGGGGCGCTATGAGGGGCGAACCCAGTTGCCCGAAGTGTGGTGGCCGGGTCAGGGCTCCCGGACTATTCGCCGATACCTGGCAGTGCGATGTGCACGGCAGCGTGCACCCGGTGCAGCCCGTGATCCCGCCCAGCGTCGAGGCCCTCGGAGTCGTGGTGCACCGCACGCAGGTGCCGGTGTGGATGCCGTGGCCGCTGCCGGTCGGCTGGCTGTTCACGGGCGTGGCCTGCGCCGGCGACGACCGCAGCGGCGGCCGGGCCACGGCGGTGGCCTGCTCCGGTCCCGGACCGCTCGGCGGCATGGGCGAACTGGTCCTGGTGGCCGAGGAGCTCGGCGTCGGTCTCGGCGCGCGGTACGCGGGCGTCGACGGCCCGGACCCGGGGCCGTACCTGAACGTCGAGAAGCCGCCCCAGACCAAGGTGCTGGCCGCCGGCCGCCCGACCCCGCTCTGGCTGGTCTCCGGCGCGCCGGACGACCGCGCGGTCTTCGCCGGCGAGGCGCTCGGCATGTGGCTGTGGGCGGTGGTGTGGCCCGAGCAGTCCGGCATGCTGATGTACGACGAACTGGTGCTGACCGATCTGCGGGACGCGGGCGCGGAGGTGGAGCTGGTGCCGTGCGGGGCGCTGTCGCCGCGTCTGCTGAAGCCGTAGGGCCCCGCGAGTGCGGTGTGAGGTGGCCCCGGATTCCCGCGTCCGGGAGGACCGGGCCCCACGCGTTTCGTAGGGGGCGCTAGGCCGTTGCGGGTGTGACAAGAGGGCTCGGACATCCGGTTATCCTTTGAACGTCCGCTTCCGTTCCCTTGCTCTGGAGTTCGCCGTGCGCATCGACCTGCACTGCCACTCCACCGCTTCCGACGGTACGGACACGCCGGCCGAGCTGGTGCGCAACGCCGCCGCGGCCGGTCTGGACGTCGTCGCGCTGACCGACCACGACACCACCCGCGGGCACGCCGACGCGATCGCCGCGCTGCCGCGAGGGCTCACCCTGGTCACCGGCGCCGAGCTGTCCTGCCGTGTCGACGGCATCAGCATGCACATGCTGGCCTACCTGTTCGATCCCGAGGAGCCGGCGCTGCTCGCCGAGCGCGAGCTGGTGCGGGACGACCGGGTGCCGCGGGCGCGCGGCATGGTCGCCAGGCTCCAGGAGCTGGGCGTGCCCGTCACCTGGGATCAGGTGGCGCGCATCGCCGGCGACGGTTCGGTCGGCCGCCCGCATGTCGCGACCGCGCTCGTCGAACTCGGGGTCGTCCCGACGGTGAACGACGCCTTCACCCGGGACTGGCTGGGCGACGGTGGCCGCGCCCATGTGGCGAAGCACGAGACCGACCCCTTCGAGGCGATCCGGCTGATCAAGGGCGCGGGCGGGGTCGCGGTGTTCGCGCACCCGGCGGCCGCCAAGCGGGGCCGTACCGTGCCCGAGGCCGTGATCGCGAAGATGGCCGCGGCCGGGCTGGACGGCATCGAGGTCGACCACATGGACCACGACGCCGAGGCGCGCGTCCGGCTGCGCGGGCTGGCCGCGGAGCTGGGGCTTGTGACCACCGGCTCCAGCGACTACCACGGCAGCCGCAAGACCTGCGTGCTCGGCGAGTACACGACGGACCCCGAGGTGTACGGGGAGATCACGCGGCGGGCGACGGGCGCCTTCCCCGTTCCGGGGGCCGGCGGGACCTGAGGCCCACCCCCCTCGCGTCCACGTCCGTTCCGTCCATCCCTCCTGCGCAAGGCCCTCATGTTCGACGTCGCCGTCTTCGGCTCCCTCTTCCTGACCCTCTTCGTCATCATGGATCCCCCCGGGATCACCCCGATCTTCCTCGCGCTGACCGCCGGGCGCCCGGCCAAGGTGCAGAAGCGGATGGCCTTCCAGGCCGTCTGCGTGGCCGGCGGGGTGATCACGGTGTTCGGTCTGCTCGGACACCAGATCCTCGACTACCTGCACGTCTCCGTGCCCGCGCTGATGATCGCGGGCGGGCTGCTGCTCCTGCTGATCGCCCTGGACCTGCTCACCGGCAAGACGGACGAGCCGAAGCAGACCAAGGACGTCAACGCGGCGCTCGTCCCCCTGGGCATCCCGCTGCTGGCCGGGCCGGGCGCCATCGTGTCGGTGATCCTGGCCGTGCAGCAGGCCGGCGGTGTCGCGACCCAGGTGTCGGTGTGGTCGGCGATCCTCGCCATCCACGTCGTGCTGTGGGTGGTGATGCGGTACTCGCTGCTGATCATCCGGGTCATCAAGGACGGCGGCGTGGTCCTGGTGACGCGCCTCGCGGGCATGATGCTCTCCGCCATCGCCGTCCAGCAGATCATCAACGGGGTCACGCAGGTCATCCAGGCGAGCTGACACTCGGGAACGCGCAGAGCCCCCGGCCGGCAGCGGTGCCGGAGGGGGCTCTGAAACCTGTAGAGGGATCCTGGTGTTACGAGGCCGAGGTCTCGGCCGGGCGGATCCACAGCCGCTGCCCGATCGCGGCAGCCTGCTGAACGATACGGTTGACGGAGGCGGCGTCCACGACGGTGCTGTCCACGGCCGTGCCGTCGACGTCGTCGAGTCGCATGATTTCGAAGCGCAAGGGCTTCTCCCTTCGTCTGGTCATCCTCCTGAGGAGAACTACTCGGTGGGTGCCTCACGGAGCATCGATGTCCGTGTTCCCTACGTAGTCAACGGGATGCGTGTTACAAGCATTCCCTACGCTAAGGAAATTTTTCGAACAGCTAATTACTGACCGGTAAGCGGTGTGGAAGGACAGGAAGGAGACTGACCGGGACCGGTTGTGTTCGCAGCGTGACCGCCGGGACAATGGAGCCAATGAACGACGACCTCGCGGCCCTCAGCGCCCGCATCGACCGCACCAACGAGCTGTTGCAGCGCATGCTCGCCGAGGTGGCGAAGACACCCTCGACCCATGCGATCTTCGTCGACGCGGGATACCTGTACGCGGCCGCGGGACGGCTCGTCGCCGGCACCGAGGACCGCCGCGCCTTCGAGCTCGACACCGAGGGCCTGATCGAGGCGCTCATCGACCGGGCCCGCATCATCTTCGCGGACAGCCGGCTGCTGCGGGTCTACTGGTACGACGGCGCCAGGCGCCGCATCCACACCGCGGAGCAGCAGTCGATCGCCGAACTCCCGGACGTGAAGGTCCGCCTCGGCAACCTGAACGCCAACAACCAGCAGAAGGGCGTCGACTCGCTGATCCGCTCCGACCTGGAGTCCCTCGCCCGGCACCGCGCCATCAGCGACGCGGCGCTGCTCGGCGGCGACGAGGACCTGGTCTCGGCGGTGGAGGCGGCACAGGGGTACGGCGCCCGCGTGCACCTGTGGGGCATCGAGGCACCCGAGGGCCGCAACCAGGCGGAACCGCTGCTCTGGGAGGTCGACAGCCAGCGCACCTTCGACCTCGACTTCTTCAAGCCGTACGTCTCCCGGCGCGCGGCTCCCGCCTACGAGGCGGCGGCGGCCCGGCCCGCCCGCGAGGACGTCCGGTTCGTGGGCGCGCAGATCGCGGCGAAGTGGCTGGCGGCGCGAGGCCGCGAGGCACTGGTGGAACTCCTGCCGGGTCATCCGTATCTGCCCGGCTCCGTGGACCAGGACCTGCTGGTGGAGGCGGAGGGCCTGCTCCAGTACTCCCTCCGGGGCCAGTCCGACCTGCGCCGGTCCCTGCGGGACGGGTTCTGGGACCACTTGCGGACGCAGTACTAGCGGGTACTGGCGGGGCTGCCGGGTACCGGCAGGTACCGGCGGCCTGTTGCGCGGACGCGGTGCCGGCGGGGCCGCCTGTGCCGACGCCGTGCTAAGGCGTCTTCCGCGGGGCGTCCGCCGTGGTGTCCGCCGTGGTGTCCCAGAAGTCGGCGAGGGCGCGGGCGGTCGGCAGGGGCTGGTCCGCGTTCGGGGAGTGCTCGGCGCCCGGAATGACCGTCCGGCGGGCCCTCAGCCGTACGGCCATGGCGTCCAGGAGCGCCACCGGCCAGGTGTCGTCGTAGGCGCCGGACAGCACGTGGAACGGCAGCGGGACGGCGGCCAGTTCGGCGACGCGGTCCGGTTCGCCGCACAACTGGCGGCCGGTGGCGAGGAGTTGGGCCGGCCTGGTGCCCAGCCAGCGACGGCGCAGCTGGTCCGCGTCCCCGATGCCGAGGGCGGGCCCGCCGACCTCCTCCGGCGGCCCCATCGCCTGGATCGCCTCCCACACCTCGGCCATGCCCATCACGGCGAGCGCGTCCCGCAGCAGTTTCACGCGCTGCTGCTGGGAGTCGGAGATCTGCGCCGGGCCGGAGGAGACGAGGGTGAGCGAACGGAAGGGGGAGTGGTCGAGCAGGACGGCCGCACGGGCGATCTGTCCGCCGAGGGAGTGCCCGAGCAGATGCACGGGCGTCCCGAGGGCCTCGGCCTGCGCGAGCACGTCCCGGGCCAGTTGGTCCTGGGCGTAGGCGGACTCGTCGAGTTCGGGCCCGTCCGACTCGAACTGCCCGCGTCCGTCCACGGCCACGACCCGGTATCCGCGCGCCACGAGGGGCTCGTGCAGCAGGGTGAAGTCCTCCTTGCTGCCGGTGAACCCGGGCAGCATCAGCACCGTCCCCTTCGTCTCGGCTCCGGGGCCCAGGGGCGAATCGACGACGGCGAAGTCACCGCGCGCGGTGCGCAGGGGGTACGCGCGGGCGCCCGGGGGCGGGGTGAAGGAGACGCGACGGCTCACGGGGGGAGCGTAGCGGGTGACCCGGGGCCGAACGCCGACGGCCCGGTTCACGGGAGGTGAACCGGGCCGTCGGACAGGGGATCAGCTGTCCGCGGGCTCCGTGGCGGCCGTGGCCTTACGGGCCCGACGTACCCTCGGCTTCGCCTCGGCCGTCTCGCCCGAGGCCTCGGCGGGAGCCGCCGTCGCCTTGCTGGTCCGGCGCCGGGGCGTGACCTCCGGCTCCTCGGAGGCCTGCGCCGGGATGCCGGCGGCGGAGGCCGCCGCGGCGGACTCCGCGGCAGGCGTGGCCTTGCGGGTCCGACGCGCCTTGGGCTTCGCCTCGGCGCCCTCCGCCGTGTCCACGGCGGCCTCGGCCTTGACAGCGGTCCTGGCAGCGGTCTTGCGGGCGCGCCGGGGCTTGGCCTCGGCCGCCTCGGCCATGTCGTCGGCGGCCTTGGCCGCCGCCGCCTTGTGGGTGAGGCGAGGCTTGGCCTCGGTACCTTCCGCCGCGTCCGTGGCAGCGGCGGCAGCCGTCTTCCGGGTGCGACGCGGCTTGGCCTCCGCGGTGTCCGACGGCTCCGCGCTCTCCGTTGTCACGGCGGGCACGGCGGCCTTGCGGGTACGGCGACGGGGCGCGGGCTGCGCGGCCTCGGCCGCGTCCACGGCTGCTTCGGCCTTGACCTCGACCTCGGCCTCGGCCTTGGCAGCGGTCTTGCGGGTGCGCCGGGGCTTGGCCTCGGCACCCTCTGCGCTGTCCACCGCCGCCTCGGCCGGCGCCGCGGTCTTGCGCGTACGGCGCGGCCCGGCCGCGGCGGGCTCCGGCTCCTGGGTCGTCTGGGCCGGGATCCCGGCGGTGACGTCCGCGACCGGCGCGGGCTCGGCGGCCTTGCGCGTACGGCGACGCGGCGTGGCCTTGGTGGCCTCGACGGTGTCGACAGCGGCCTCGGCCTCGGCGGGAGCCGCCACGGCCTTGCGGGTACGACGACGGGGCTTGGCCTCCGCGGTCTCCGGGGCGGCCTCGGTCGTCCCCTCGGCGGCGTCGACGGCGGTCTCGGCCGCGGCCGAGGTCGTCGCCGTGGCCGTTGCCTTGCGGGTACGACGGCGCGGTGCGGTGGCGGGAGCCTCGGGCTCCGACACCGCGGGCGCCTCCGAGACCTGCACCGCCTCCGCGACCGGTTCCACGGTCACGGGCGTCGCGGCCGGCTCGGACGGCGTGACCGCCGCCTCCGCGGGCTTGCGGGTACGGCGCCGACGCGTCTTGGCCGGTGCCTCCTGAGCGTCCACGGCAACCGTGCCCTCGGCCGTCGTGACGGCGGTCTGCGCGGCTGCTTCGGGCGCCTGGGGGGCCTCGGGCACCACTGCCTCGACACCCGCGGCCGTCGGCAGGACCTCGCCCTGCGCGCCGCCGCGGGTACGGCGGCGACGACGCGGGGCGCGGGGCGCGGTGTCCTCCGACGAGACCGGTGTGACCGCCGACTCGACCGCCGGCTCGTTCGTCGCCGGCACGCTCAGCTCGGCGCCCGCGGAGGGCGCCGTGGCGTCCATCGGCGTCCCACTGCGCGTACGGCGACGGCGACGCGGCGTGCGGGCGGCACGCTCGCTGTCGGCGGACCGGGACTCGTCCCGGCCTCCACGGTCACCTCGGCCGCCCCGGCTGTCCTGGCCGCCGCGCCCGCCCCGGTCACCACGACCGCGCGCACCGCGGCCGCCGGTCTCGCCCAGGTCCTCCACTTCCTCCGCGCCGAGTCCGGCACGCGTGCGCTCGGCGCGCGGCAGGACACCCTTGGTGCCCGCGGGGATGCTGAGCTCCTCGAAGAGGTGCGGGGAGGTGGAGTACGTCTCCGGCGGGTTGTTGAACCCGAGGTCCAGCGCCTTGTTGATGAGCTGCCAGCGCGGGATGTCGTCCCAGTCGACGAGGGTGATCGCGATGCCCTTGGCACCCGCGCGGCCGGTACGGCCGATGCGGTGCAGGTACGTCTTCTCGTCTTCCGGCGACTGGTAGTTGATGACGTGGGTGACACCCTCGACGTCGATGCCGCGCGCGGCGACGTCGGTGCAGACGAGGACGTCCACCTTGCCGTTGCGGAACGCGCGCAGCGCCTGCTCGCGCGCGCCCTGGCCGAGGTCGCCGTGGACCGCGCCGGAGGCGAAACCGCGCTGCTGGAGCTGGTCGGCCAGGTCGGCCGCCGTCCGCTTGGTGCGGCAGAAGACCATGGCCAGTCCTCGGCCGTCGGCCTGCAGTATGCGCGCGACCATCTCGGGCTTGTCCATGTTGTGCGCGCGGTAGATGAACTGCGCGGTGTTGCGGACCGTCTGCCCCGCGTCGTCCGGCGAGGTGGCGCTGATGTGCGTGGGCTGCGACATGTAGCGGCGCGCGAGGCCGATGACCGCGCCCGGCATGGTCGCCGAGAACAGCATGGTCTGGCGGCGGGCCGGCAGCATGTTGATGATCTTCTCGACGTCGGGCAGGAAGCCCAGGTCGAGCATCTCGTCGGCCTCGTCGAGGACGAGCGCCTTGATGTGCTTGAGGTCCAGCTTCTTCTGGCCCGCCAGGTCCAGCAGACGGCCCGGGGTGCCGACGATCACGTCGACGCCCTTCTTGAGGGCCTCGACCTGGGGCTCGTACGCCCGGCCGCCGTAGATGGCCAGCACGCGGACGTTGCGCACCTTGCCCGCGGTCAGCAGGTCGTTGGTGACCTGCGTGCACAGCTCGCGGGTGGGTACGACGACGAGCGCCTGCGGGGCGTCGGTGAGCTGCTCGGGCTTGGCGCGGCCGGCCTCGACGTCGGCGGGAACGGTGACGCGCTCGAGGAGCGGGAGGCCGAAGCCCAGCGTCTTGCCGGTGCCGGTCTTGGCCTGGCCGATGACGTCGTTGCCCGAGAGGGCGACGGGAAGCGTCATCTCCTGGATGGGGAAGGGGGTCATGATGCCGACGGCCTCGAGTGCTTCGGCCGTCTCGGGGAGGATTCCGAGGTCTCGGAAAGTCGTAGTCAGGGTGCTGCCTCTTCTGTGTGGGCGGTGCGAGGCGAGCGCGGGGGTCGTCTGGGACCGTGCTGGGGACGTCGACTGCCTTACGGGCGAGCCGTATGACACGGGACCACTGCCGACGCTCTAGCGCTCGTACCGCTGAGGGTCCCCCTCCGGACTCCGTACGCACAGTGCGCCGTACGGACGAGGAGGGCTGTCGGGTCGGAGCCGATCGGGCCACCGACCGGGCATCCTCATTCGTGCGGCCCGTCGAGATACGTCAGAGTACTCAGCAGGCGCATTACCACCATACCCCGGAATCGCGCACATGCGATGGCCGATTTGGTCACGTAGTCGGCGTCACAGTGATCGACCAGGGACTTCCGCCGCCCGACAAGCGGGCTATTGTGCGCTTCATGACCACGCCTGACAACACCTCTGACGCCCCCGCAGACACTTCCCCCGAGGTCACCGGAGTCGCCGCCCAGGACTGGGCCAGGGCCTCCGCCGAACCGCAGTACCGGGCCGCGGTCGTGGACCTGCTCGGCGCGCTCGCGTACGGGGAGCTGGCGGCCTTCGAGCGGCTCGCGGAGGACGCCAAACTGGCGCCGACGCTGGCGGACAAGGCGGAGCTCGCGAAGATGGCGTCGGCCGAGTTCCACCATTACGAGAAGCTGCGCGACCGGCTCGCGGAGATCGGCGAGGAGCCGACGCTGGCGATGGAGCCGTTCGTCGCCGCGCTGGACGGCTTCCACAAGCAGACGGCGCCCTCGGACTGGCTGGAGGGCCTCGTCAAGGCGTACGTCGGGGACTCCATCGCCAGCGACTTCTACCGTGAGGTCGCCGCCCGCCTCGACTCTGACAGCCGGGAACTCGTCCTCGCCGTCCTCGACGACACCGGGCACGCCGGCTTCGCCGTGGAGAAGGTGCGCGCGGCGATCGACGCCGACCCGCGGGTCGGCGGACGGCTCGCCCTGTGGGCGCGACGGCTGATGGGCGAGGCCCTGTCGCAGTCCCAGCGGGTGGTCGCCGACCGGGACGCCCTGTCGACGATGCTCGTGGGCGGCGTCGCGGACGGCTTCGATCTCGCCGAGGTCGGCCGCATGTTCTCCCGCATCACCGAGGCGCACACCAAGCGGATGGCGGCGCTGGGACTGGCCGCCTAGGCGGAGCGGCCGCGTATCGGTCCGTTCCGGGCGGGCGTCCCGAGGCACCGGCTCGGCTGGTTGTGGTCCCGGCCCTCGGCCTCAGGCTCGTCGCCCCGGTCGCCCCGCTTTTCGCAGGTGCCGCCTTCGGCCGCGGGTCAGGCGGTCGCCGACCGGCGGAGTCTTCCCGCCGGACGCAGCAGCAGGGACAGCGAGGCCGCGGAGACGATCACGGCGCCGACGAGGGGCAGGACGGCACCCCCGGTGTCCAGCGCGCTGTGCGTGACGAAGGCGCCGAACAGGCCCCCGGCGACGCCGGTCGCGAGCACCAGGGAACGGGTGGGCAGGCGGTGGGACAGCCGGTGGATCGCCGTCGCCGCCAGCACCAGACCGAGCAGAGCCGAGCCGAGCGCCTCGAACAACATCATGGGGTCCCTCCCACACGGCCACACTGCGCGTCACGGTCGTAGCCCGTCTTACCCGTGACCTGCGGAATGCAATCCTCGCCGGTGCGCGGGGTGTGCTCCATCCGTGGAGAGGAACGGGAGGGGCCCGGCGACACACGGTCGCCGGGCCCCTCCCGTCGCGCGCACGCGCGAGATCTCGCGTATGACTACAGCGCGCCGAAGCCCACCTTGCGCGGGGCCGGCTCGCCGAGCTCGACGTAGGCGAGACGGTCGGCCGGCACGAGGACCTTGCGGCCGTGCTCGTCCACGAGGCTCAGCAGCTGAGACTTGCCCGCCAGCGCCTCGGACACCGCCCGCTCGACCTCCTCGGCACTCTGACCGCTCTCCAGAACGATCTCGCGGGGCGCGTGCTGCACGCCGATCTTGACCTCCACGGCTATGTCCCTCCGACGGTCAGTGAAGTGCGCGACCTTCCGCGCCGTACCAGCACACATTAGCCCGGTGAGGGGACGTACACGCTCCGCCCGAGAACGCCAGGAGCGAACATCGGGCGGGAACAAACACCCCACCCGCGTGTGTGCGGGTCAGTGGTGGTCGGTGCCGTGCAGCGGGAAGCCCGCGATGCCCCGCCAGGCCAGGGACGTCAGCAGCTGGACGGCCTGGTCGCGCGGGACACTGCGGTCGCTGTGCAGCCAGGAGCGGGCCACCACCTGCGCGAGACCGCCCAGCCCGGACGCCAGCAGCATCGACTCGGCGCGCGAGAGACCGGTGTCCTCGGCGATCACGTCACAGATCGCCTCGGCGCACTCGTTCGTGACCTTGTCGACGCGCTCGCGTACCGCGGGCTCGTTCGTCAGGTCCGACTCGAAGACCAGCCGGAAGGCGCCGCCGTCGTCCTCGACGTACGCGAAGTAGGCGTCCATGGTCGCCCGCACGCGCTGCTTGTTGTCGGTGGTCGACGCGAGCGCGTTGCGCACGGACTGGATCAGCGACTCGCAGTGCTGGTCCAGCAGCGCGAGGTACAGGTCGAGCTTGCCCGGGAAGTGCTGGTAGAGCACCGGCTTGCTGACGCCGGCCCGCTCGGCGATGTCGTCCATCGCCGCGGCGTGGTAGCCCTGCGCCACGAAGACCTCCTGGGCGGCGCCCAGCAGCTGGTTCCGTCGGGCACGGCGCGGCAGGCGCGTGCCTCGCGGGCGTGCTGCCTCTGTCTGCTCGATGGCTGTCACGCCGCCTCCCAATGTCGTCCACTCGCGGTGTGCGCCGCGCGGCCATCGTACTTTTCGGTAACCGTGGTGTGCGCGCTGTGAGTGCACAATTTCACGGACCGGACGGCGGGGAAAGCGGCACAGAAGGTTTCAAGTCGGTCTCTACCGGGCATCAGGTGGCGCCACTCCGGTCCAGCAGTGGCCGTATCCGCACGTCACCGCATGTCACCGGTAGTCGTCCTCGTCGAGGGAGACGACACGGGCCTGCTCGGCCAGATCCGCCTCGCTCGCGCGGTCCGGGTCGACGCCGGTCAGCGGATCGTCCCGGTCCGGCGTGATCTCCGCGTTCTGCTCGGCCGCGTCGGCCTCCGGCGCCTCGACGGCGATCTCCTGGTCCTTCTCGGTGTCCTCGTCGACGAACGTCTCGGGGTCACTGGGGTCAACGGTCATGTCGGGCTCCCTTCCTAGTACGTCCCTGAGTGCGACAGGGGGCCACATGCGGGTGCCCTGCGTTCGAGCCTAGGAGACACGCGATCTGTACGCCATCGATCCGGCCACCCGCCTGTGATGGCGAACACATGAACCAGTGCGTGATCGTCTCGTAACATTGCTGCATGTCTTCGACCGAGCCGCCGTTCGTGCCGCCCGCCAACGTGCTCCCCAAAGTGGCGCCCGTCAGGGTCGCGGACGGCGAGCGGCTGAGGTCGGTCGGGCTGCCGGGGATCACGCTGACGGTCCGTTCGCGACCGCCGGCGCGAGCGGGCCTGCCGCCCGCGCTGTACGTCCACGGGCTGGGCGGTTCCTCGCAGAACTGGTCCGCGCTGATGCAGCAGTTGGAGGACGCGGTCGACGGCGAGGCCGTCGATCTGCCGGGCTTCGGCGACTCCCCGCCACCGGACGACGGCGACTACTCCCTCACCGGGCACGCGCGCGCGGTCATCCGTTACCTCGACGCCTCCGGGCGCGGTCCCGTGCATCTCTTCGGCAACTCCCTGGGCGGCGCGGTCTCCACGCGCGTCGCCGCGGTCCGGCCCGATCTCGTGCGCACGCTCACGCTCGTCTCGCCGGCGCTGCCGGAGATCCGCGTCCAGCGCACCGCCGTGCCGACCGGGCTGCTGGCGCTGCCCGGCGTGGCCGGCCTCTTCACCCGGTTCACCAAGGAGTGGACGGCGGAACAGCGGGTCCGCGGCGTCACGGCGCTCTGCTACGGCGATCCCAGCAAGGTGACGCCCGAGGGTTTCCGGCACGCGGTGGAGGAGATGGAACGGCGGCTGAGACTGCCGTACTTCTGGGACGCGTTGACGCGCTCCGCGCGCGGGCTGGTGAACGCGTACACCCTGGGCGGCCAGCACGCGCTGTGGCGCCAGGCCGCACGTGTTCTCGCTCCGACGCTCCTCGTCTATGGTGGCCGGGACCAACTAGTGGGCTTCCGCATGGCCCAGCGGGCGGCCCGGACTTTCCGTGACTCCCGCCTGCTCACTCTGCCGGAGGCCGGGCACGTGGCGATGATGGAGTACCCGGAGACGGTCGCGAAGGCGTTCCGTGACCTCCTCGCGGAGACGGACGCTTCCCGTGGGGGAGCGGGCGCCTCCGACGGCGGGGCCGGTGGCCCCGGTGAGGAAGCGGGCGTCCCAGGCGGGGGATCCGAGATGTCGAGCACTACCGGAGCGGGGAGCTGAGGCGGGACGTGGGACGCCACAGTCGACGTGGACCTGCCCCCAAGAGTGCTCCCAAGGGCGAGACCAAGGACAACGGCACACAGGTGACCGGCGCCGGCGGCCGGAGCCGGATCCCGGTTCCGCCGCCCGCCCGACGCGGGCAGCAGACGCCGTCGGCGGGCGGACCCCCCGGGTACGGGACGCCTCCTGAAGGGGTGTCCGCGTTCGCTGACGGCACCCCCGCGCGTGGGGTGCCGCGTCTGCCTGACGGGACTCCCGCTCATGGAGCGCCGCGTTTCCCTGAGGGCACGCCGCCGCACGGTTTCCCCGGGCTCCCCGGGGGCCCGGCCGCGCGCGGGGTGCCGCGTCCTCCCGACGGCACGCCCCCCCATGGCTTCCCCGGGCTTCCCGGCGACACGCCTGGCCGCGGCGGTCCCCAGGTCCGTGGTGGGCACCCCGAGCAGCGGGAGCGCGGCGGTGGCTGGGGCCCGTTGGGCGGACGGCCCGACGGGCGCGGTGGTCCCGGGCCCGGGGCCGTGATACCGCGTCAGCGGTCGGCCCCGCAGGCGAACCCACGCCAGGACTACCTCGACGCCTTCGAGTCCGCCGACGACGTCTTCGCGCCCCGCACGCCCGCCGCCGGGCCCCTTCCGCCCGCGGCGGGACTCGGCATGCGCACCCCCGGAGTCGGCACGGCCTCCGCGCCCCGGGTCCGGACCACCGCGCACCCCTCCGACCCGTACACCTCGGCCACCGCGTGGCCCGACGGAGCGGGCGTCGACGGCGGTGACGACGACGCGCCGCCGTCGGGTGAGCCGACGACGGCCAACGGCGGCAAGGGGCGGACGTTCACCGGTATCGCGGCCGCCGCCGTCACCACCGTGCTGGCCATCGTCGTGGCCGGCCAGGTCGCGGACGGGCGTGACGACAGCGACGTACGGACCCAGAGCGCCGCCGACCGGGCGCGGGACGCCCGCGACTCGGCCTCGCGGGTCGGCGAGCGGCCGACGCCGTCCGGATCGGCCTCGGCGGCACCGCTGACGTACGAGCAGAAGATGGACCGGACGTACCCGCTCGGCGCCACCCTCGACGGCTCGGGGAAGTTCGACGCGATCACCGGCGTCGACAAGGCGCCCGGCAAGGGGCAGAAGCACACCTACCGTGTGGACGTGGAGCAGGGGCTCGGACTCGACGGCGAGCTCTTCGCGCAGGCCGTCCACAAGACGCTGAACGACGACCGGAGCTGGGCCCACAACGGCGCCCATACCTTCGAGCGTGTGTACTCCGGCCGGACCGACTTCGTGATCACGCTCGCCAGCCCCGGCACGACGGCCGAGTGGTGTGCCAAGTCCGGTCTGGACACCACCGTGGACAACGTGTCGTGCGACTCGGCCGCCACCGATCGCGTGATGATCAACGCGTATCGATGGGCGCGGGGGTCGACGACCTACGGTGACGCGATCCATGCGTACCGGCAGATGTTGATCAACCACGAAGTCGGCCACCGGCTCGGCAACGGCCACGTCACGTGCGACAAGGACGGCGAACTCGCGCCGGTCATGCAGCAGCAGACCAAGTTCCTCGACCACGACGGCATCCGGTGCAAGGCCAATCCCTGGCCTTTTCCCGGAAGTTGACAGCAGTCGGCGGCAGGTCGGCGGGAGTCGGCGGCGGGTCGGCCGGAGGTGACGCGCGGTGAGGGGCGGCAGGCGCCGGCCCCACGCCGACACGCGAGGGCTGCGGTGACGAACCGTAGGCGCATGATCCCTTAGCGCGACAGAACGCGATCCGCACGCGAAAGTTACGACCGTTCACCCCTTTTGGTGGCGCGATGGACAACCGTCCGTCGCGCCACCGCCTTGTCCGCATACGTTCGTCCCGCTGCGAGCCGCCGAGCCAAGGGCGGCTCCCCATACGGGAGATCGGGGGTGCACTCGTGCGCATCGGACTGCTTACGGAGGGCGGCTATCCGTATGTGAGCGGTGACGCCAGGCTCTGGTGCGACCGGCTCGTGCGCGGGCTCGCACAGCACGAGTTCGACATCTACGCGCTCAGCCACAGCGAGCGCCAGGAGGACGAGGGCTGGGTCCCGTTGCCGCCCCAGGTCAGCAGGGTGCGCACGGCACCGCTGTGGTCGGCCGACGACGACAGGTGGAGGGCTGCCCCGAAGAGCCTCCTGGGCCGGGCGACGACAGGCGACGGGTGGGCCTGTGGGCGGCGCGCACGCCGGCGGTTCGCCGAGTGCTACGGCGAACTGGCGGCCGTGCTCTGTGCGGGCAGCGGCGGCGGCACGGATGCCTCGCAGAAGCCGTCGGCGACGGAGGCGGACCGTTTCGCCAGCGCGCTGTACGGGCTCGCCGACCTCGCCCGCGACGAAGGAGGGCTGGTGACCGCCCTCCGCTCCGAGACCGCCGTACGCGCCCTCGAACGCGCCTGCCGTGCGCCCGGCACCCCGAGCACGGCGCGTGAGGCGCGCGTACCCGATCTGCTCGCCGTCGCCGCGCACCTGGAGCGCGCCCTGCGCCCCCTGTCCCTCGACTGGTACGAGGACGAGGGCCTCGGCTCCGTCGACCTGTGCCACGCGACCTCCGGCGGCCCGGCGGCCCTGCCCGGCTTGCTCGCGCACCACTTCGCCGGTGTACCCCTGCTGGTGACCGAGTACGGTGTGCGGCTGCGCACCCACTATCTGACCGCCACCGAGGCCCCGCCCGCCGTGCGGGCCCTCCTCACCGCCTTCCACGGCAGGCTCGCCGCCGAGACGTACGGGCGGGCCGCGGTCGTCACGCCCGGCAACGCGCACGCCCGCCGCTGGCAGGAGCGCTGCGGCGCCGACCGCGCCAAGCTCCGCACGGTCTACCCGGGCATGGACGCCTCTCCCTTCGCGGAGGTCGGCGAGTCCACGGAGTGCGCGGACCCCGACACCCTCGTCTGGGTCGGCCGGGTGGAGCCGGCCAAGGACCTGGTGTCGTTGCTGCACGCCTTCGCCGAGATCCGCAAGGAGGAGCCCAAGGCGCGACTGCGGATCGTCGGCGCCGCCTCCGGTCCCGAGGGGGCCGCCTACCTCGGGCACTGCAAGGCGCTGGCGGCGCAGCTCTTCCCCGACGAGGCCGACGGCCCGCACGCCGTAGGCGACAACCCGGTGTCCTTCGAGGAGCGGGGCGGGCCGGACCTGCCGACCCTCGCCGACGTGTACGCCGCCGGCGCCGTGACCGTCCTGTCCAGCGTCGTCGAGGGCTTCCCGACCGGACTGGTCGAGGCCATGCTCTGCGGCCGCGCGACGGTGTCGACCGACGTCGGCGCGGTGGTGGAGGTGATCGGCGGCACCGGGCTCGTCGTGCCCCCGCGCAACCCGCGGGCGCTCGCCGAGGCCTGCGTGGCGCTGTTGCGCGACCCCGGGCGCCGGGCGCGACTGGGGGCCGCGGCGCGCGCCCGAGCACTCGAACTGTTCACCGTGGAGCAGAACGTCGCGGCATTTCACGGCATTTACCTGGACATCGTCTCGCGCACCCCGGTGCGGCGGGTCGTCCTCGACGACGACGGCGCGCCCCTGCCGTTCGCCGCTCCCGCCGAGTCCCACGTACCCGGCAGATGGACCGGGCCCGGCGCACGTGTCGTGCCCTGCGGCGGACCCGGCTGGACGGCGGGGCCACCGGTACGGGCCACGACCCCGGTCCCCGCGACGGAGGGAGCGTGATGAGCGGGCTGGGCGAACTGGACCGACCCGGAACCCCGAGCGGCGCCGGACCGTGGGACACGCGGTCGGAGGAGTGGCTCACGGCGGAGGCGGACGGAGGGGGACGCGAACCGGTTGGTGCTGGTGCTGGTGCCGGTGCCGGTGGTGGTGGACGTGAGGGTCTGGTTGACGCCGGCGCCGGATCAGGTGCCGACCCCTACCCGGGCTCGGACGCCGACCCTGGCGCCGGCTCAGGTGGCCAGTCAGGCGGCCTCCGCGTCCCGGCCGATACCGAGGCTGGCTCAAGTGCCGAGTCCGGCGGCCTCCGCGACGCGGACGGCACGCACGACAGGGACGACGCTCACTCCGGGTGGGCCGGCCGCGTCACCGACGCCGTGCGTGACGTGACCGCTGGGCGGGACGGCCGCGTCGCCCACGCCTTCCGTGACGCGGTCGCCGGGCACGACACCGACGGCATCGGAGCCTTGCGTGGCGCAACGGCCAGGCGGGACAGCGACGACATCGATCACACGGGCGTAGTCATGGCAGCGGTGGCCCATCGCCCCGCCCCCGCCCGCCGTCCCGGTGCCGACCCGGTGAAGGCTCTGATGCACCGCCACCGAGACCTGTGCGAACGAGCGGTCGACCCCCTGGAGATCGCGGCAGGTCTGGAGGCCCACGGAGTCACCGACCGCACCGCGGCCCGCTTCCGCCACCGTGACGTCTTCTCCCTCGCTGAGGAGATGTACGCCCGCGTTCCCCGCGACGGCGAGACGTCTCCGTGCCCCGCCCCGCAGGACACGACCCGGGCCCGCGCCGACTGGGTCCTGCTCACCCTCCTGCCCGGCGCTCTCTGCACGGCCACGGTGGTCGGCCTGCACGTCACCCACGGCCAGGCGCGCCTGGCCGTCGCCGCCGCCGGGGCCCTCGGCGTGGCCCTGGGCGTACGCGCGGCACTCACCCGCGGCCCGCTCGCCACCAGAACCCGCACCCACCCCAACGGCACCAGCACCTGGACCTACTGGCTCCTCGCCTACGCCGTCCTCGGCGACGGCCTGCTCGGTGCGGCGCTGACCGGCGGCCCCGACGGCCTCCCCGACGGCACCACGGACGCGCCCTGGCCCCTCGCCATCGCCCCCCTCCTGGCTCTCGCCTGGGCCTGCGCACCCGCCGCCTGGAGCGCTCACCTCCTCGCCGTCCGCGCCCGCCGCAGACTGACGGGCAGCCGACGCCTGGAGGACTTCGCCGCTTCCGTACGCCCCCTGCTGCTGGGTACGTCGGCCCTGTTCGTCGGCGCTCTCACCGCCCTCCTGGCCGTATCGGGCGAGGCCCTCGGCGAAGCACCTTCCTACGGCCGGACCGCCACGCTCGGCGCCCTCCTGTTCCTCGCCCGTCTCCTCACCGTCCACGGTTTCCGCCGGGGCCCGAGAGTCGTCCTCACCGCCACCGCCGCAACCCAGGCGGTGGCCCTGGCCACGGTCTTCGCAGCGCGCCTTCCCGGCTGCGATGCCCTCTCCACCCCGGTCCGGGCCGCCACCGACAGCTGGGGACCGGGTGCCATCCAGACCCTCGTCTGCGGCATGGGCGCCCTGATCCTCCTGATCCACGCGACCCGCACGCTGACGCGGGCCTCGGCTCACGCCCGGCCGGGTGAACCGAGATGACCGCCCCAGCGCAAGGCGCCGCGTGCCGGCTGCCGCCGACCCGTACGGCAGGCGTGGGTGCACCCGCCGTATGCGCACCCCCTCGCACAGCCGCAGGCTCCCGCACCGCCCCCTCTCGAAGGAGACCACCACATGATCACCTCCCGACCCGACGCCTCGGCTCCGGGAGCCGCCCGATGAGAGTCCTGCTGATCGGAGCCAACGGCTACCTCGGCCGCTACGTCGCCGACCGACTGCTCGCCGACCCGGCCGTCCAGCTCACCGCTCTCGGCCGCGGCGACGACGCCGACGTCCGCTTCGACCTCGCGTCCGGCAGCCCCGGTGCCCTCACCCGCTTCCTCGACGCGGTCCACCCCGGCGTCGTCGTCAACTGCGCCGGCGCCATCCGCGGCGGGGCCCGTGACCTCACCCGCCACAACACCGTCGCCGTCGCCACCGTCTGCGAGGCCCTGCGCCGCAGCGGCTGCGGCGCCCGCCTCGTGCAGATCGGTTGCGGCGCCGAGTACGGGCCCAGCCAGCCCGGCTCCTCCACCGCCGAGGACGCCGTCCCGCGCCCCGGCGGCCCGTACGGCGTCAGCAAGCTCGCCGCCACCGAACTCGTCCTCGGCTCCGGCCTGGACGCCGTGGTCCTGCGCGTGTTCTCACCGGCCGGTCCCGGCACCCCCGCCGGGTCCCCGCTCGGCCGCCTGGCCGAGGCCATGCGTCGCGCCATGCAGTCCGGCGACGGCGAACTCAAACTGGGCGGCCTCGGCGCCCAGCGCGACTTCGTCGATGTGCGTGATGTCGCCCGCGCCGTGCACGCGGCCTCGCTCTCCGCCGCGCAAGGTGTCATCAACATCGGGTCGGGCCGCGCCGTCCGTCTCCGCGACGCCGCCGCGGTGCTCGCGCGTGTCGCCGGATACGCCGGTGCCCTCCACGAACTCGACGGCCCGCCCGGCCCCCACCTCAGGGCGACCATCGGCCATCCCCGCACCGAGGCGGAGCACGCGGCCCCGGTCGCGTACCCGTACCCGGACGGCTGCGGCAACTGGCAGCAGGCCGATGTGCGCACCGCCCGCGACCGGCTCGGCTGGCGTCCGCGGATCAACCTCGAGGAGTCCCTGGCCGACATCTGGATGGAGGCGGCATGCCGCATCTGACCAGTGCCGCCCCCGGCACGGCCCACACCGACCTGCGCACCGGCTTCGGCGTCCCGGGCTTCGCCCACCCCCTGGTCGCGCCGACCGAGTGGGGGGCGCTCACCCGCCCCGGCACCCCGCTGCACTGGGTCGTCCTCGGCGTCTCGGGCAACGGCCCGGGCTCCCGTCCCGACCCGCACTGTCTGGAGTCGGTGGGCCGCCTGCGCAACGCGGGGGTCCGGGTCCTCGGCCGCCTCGACGCCACCTACGGCGCCCGCGCCCACGGGGAGCTGGTCTCCGACGCCCAGCGCTACCTCGACTGGTACCGGGCGGACGGCTTCCTGCTGGACCGCTGCCCCACCGACCGCGTCGCCCTCCCCGAGGTCCGCCGTACGGTCACCGCGCTCCGCGGGCTGCGGGACGGGGCCCACATCGTCCTCGGCCACGGCACCCACCCGTACCCCGGCTACGCCGAGAACGCCGACCAGTTGGTCACCTTCTCCGGCCCGTGGAGCGACTACCGCTGGTCGCAGGTCGCCGAGTGGACCGCCGACTACCCGCCCGTCCGCTTCTGCCACCTTGTGCACGGCGTCCCGCGCGGCCACCTCGACGAGGCGCTGCGCATCGCCCGCTGGCAGGGTGCCGCGACCATCTACTTCACCGACCGTACGGATCGCTGTGGCCGCAGCGATCCCTGGGAGACCATGCCCGGCTACTGGGACGACATCGTCTCGCGTGTCGGGACGGGTGTCTCGGAATGAAAAAGGCCATGGCACTGTTACGGGGAGAACAACCGTAGTGATTGACCGACCAACGGAGTCCCCGTGTCGCTGCCACCCCTGGTCGAGCCGGCCGCCGAGCTCACCGTAGACGAGGTTCGCAGGTACTCCCGCCACCTGATCATCCCCGACGTCGGGATGGACGGGCAGAAGCGGCTGAAGAACGCCAAGGTGCTCTGTGTGGGCGCCGGCGGCCTGGGCTCGCCGGCGCTGATGTACCTGGCCGCCGCGGGCGTCGGCACGCTCGGCATCGTGGAGTTCGACGAGGTCGACGAGTCGAACCTGCAGCGCCAGATCATTCACAGCCAGGCCGACATCGGCCGTTCCAAGGCGGTGTCCGCGCGCGACTCCGTCCTCGGCATCAACCCGTACGTGAACGTGGTCCTTCACGAGGAGCGGCTGGAAGCCGACAACGTGATGGACATCTTCAGCCAGTACGACCTGATCGTCGACGGCACGGACAACTTCGCCACCCGCTACCTGGTCAACGACGCCTGCGTGCTGCTGAACAAGCCGTACGTGTGGGGTTCGATCTACCGTTTCGACGGCCAGGCGTCCGTGTTCTGGTCCGAGCACGGCCCCTGCTACCGCTGCCTCTACCCGGAGCCCCCGCCGCCGGGCATGGTCCCCTCCTGCGCTGAGGGTGGCGTGCTGGGCGTGCTGTGCGCGTCCATCGGCTCCATCCAGGTCAACGAGGCCATCAAGCTGCTGGCCGGCATCGGTGAGCCGCTCGTCGGCCGCCTGATGATCTACGACGCCCTGGAGATGCAGTACCGCCAGGTCAAGGTCCGCAAGGACCCGGACTGCGCGGTGTGCGGCGAGAACCCGACCGTCACCGAACTCATCGACTACGAAGCCTTCTGCGGTGTCGTCTCCGAGGAGGCCCAGGAGGCGGCCGCCGGCTCGACGATCACTCCGAAGCAGCTCAAGGAGTGGATCGACGACGGCGAGAACATCGAGATCATCGACGTCCGCGAGATCAACGAGTACGAGATCGTCTCCATTCCGGGCGCCAAGCTGATCCCGAAGAACGAGTTCCTCATGGGCACCGCCCTGGAGACCCTTCCGCAGGACAAGAAGATCGTCTTGCACTGCAAGACGGGTGTCCGCAGTGCGGAGGTTCTCGCGGTCCTGAAGTCCGCGGGCTTCTCCGACGCCGTGCACGTCGGCGGCGGTGTGATCGGCTGGGTCCACCAGATCGAGCCGCACAAGCCGGTGTACTGACCCTCGGCTCCTCCCTGTCGGATATCGGCGGGGGCTTCGGACACCACGGGTGACCGAAGTCCCCGCCGCCGTCATGTGCAGACCTTGCCGTCCCTCGGCACCGTGCCGCGCAGCAGATACGCGTTCACGGTGGAGTCCACGCAGTCGCTGCCGCTGCCGTACGCACCGTGTCCCTCGCCCTTCCAGGTGAGCATCACACCGACGTCCTCGCCCAGCTCGTCGGCCATCTTCCGGGTGCCCTCGTACGGTGTCGCCGGGTCGCCCGTGGTGCCCACCACCAGAATCGGTGCCGCGCCGGGAGCGCTCACCTCCGGCGTCTCGTACCGCCCGGGCACCGGCCAGTCGTGGCAGAAGCCGGCCGTGTCCCAGCCCAGGAAGGTCCCGAACACGGGGGAGATCCGCTCGAACTCCGGCAGCAGCTTCTTCGCCTCCTCGGCCGTCAGCCGCTGCCTGTCGTCCGAGCACGATATGGCCCGTTGTGAATGGGACCCTGTGCCGTAGTGGCCCGACTGATCACGCTCGTTGTAGTCGTCGGCGAGTGCCAGCAGCTCCGAGCCGTCTCCCCCCTGCGCCGCGGCCAGTGCGCTGGTCAACGTTGGCCAGCTGTCCTCGCTGTACAGCGGCAGGATGATGCCGATGAAGGCGAGCGCCTGCGTCAGCTGCCGTCCCGACGACGTCGGGAGGGGGTTCGCGTCGAGCCGCCTCAGCAGGTCGGCGATCTTCCGTGAGCCCTGCCCGGGGTCCTGGCCGGTGGATGCCAGGTAGGCGTTCAGCGCCCGCTGGAAGCCCCGGGTCTGGTTCTTGGCATGGCCGACGGTGTCGGCGCTCGGGTCGGCGACCGCGTCCAGGACCAGTCGTCCCACGTTCTGCGGGAAGTGATGCGCGTACACCCCGCCGAGTTCGGTGCCGTAGGAGATGCCGAAGTAGTGCGTCTTCCTGTCACCGAGGACCTGCCGCATCAGGTCCATGTCGCGGGCGGTGTCGGCGGTCGACACGTGCGCCAGCAGCTTGCCGGCGTCCTCCTCGCAGCCCTTGCCGAAGTCGGCGGCGTCCCGGAAGTAGGCGTTCTCCTCCGCCGGGGTGTCCGGGGTGATGTCCATCGTCTCGGCGGCCTGGATCTCCTTGTCGCCTCGGCAGCGGACGCCCTCGCTGGCGGCCACGCCGCGCGGGTCCCAGCTGACCAGGTCGTACCGCTCGCGCAGCAGGGAGACCACGGCGGCGTACGCCGGCATGGTGGCCACGCCGGAGCTGCCGGGACCGCCGAAGTTGAACAGCAGCGAGCCGATGCGGTTCTCGCCGCGGGCCTTGGCGCGGATCAGCGCGAGCCCGATCGTCTCGCCGTCCGGATCCGACCAGTCCAGCGGCGTCCTGAGGGTCGCGCACTGCCAGTCGCTGCCCGGCGCGGAGAATTCCGCCGTGGCCTCGCAGCGTCCCCAGTCGAGTTTCTGCGAGGTCAGTGCGGAGGGCAGCCGGCCGGCCGAGCCGGCCGACGGCCGGCCGCTCTTCCCGGCGTCCCCGCCGTTCCCGTCATCACCGGACGAGCTCCCGTCACACCCCGTCGCCAGCAGTGCGGCAGCGGCACCCAGAGCCGCCCACCGTGCCCATCGCCTCATCGGGTCCCCCCTCGCAGGCCTCCCGCTCCGTGCCGCGGAGGGCTGTCCGGCCATGGTAGGCGGATCGCGAGACGGCCGCCGAAGCCTGTGGATAACGTTCTGACCTGCGGATCCAGTGAGAACCGGGGTGGTGTCGGCGCTGCGGGGAGGGGACCACGAGCGGCCGGGTCACGAGTGGCCGAGGCGCGACCGCGAGGCAAGACCGGCGAGGCGCCACCGCTGAGGCACCACCGCCGGGGTCAGGAGCAGACGGTCCCGGCCGTCGGCACCTTCCCCTCCAGCAGGTAGCCGTTCACCGCGTCCTGTACACACTTGTTCCCGCTGTCGTACGCCCCGTGCCCCTGACCCTTGTACGTCAGTTCGACGCCGACGCCCTCGCCGAGTGCCTGCGCCATCCTCCGCGCACCCTCGTACGGCGTGGCGGGGTCGCCGGTGTTGCCCACGACGAGGATCGGCGCGGATCCGGGCGCGCTGACGTCGGGACGGTCGGCGGCGCCCGGCACCGCCCAGTCGGTGCAGGTGAGCATGCCCCAGGCCAGGAAGTCGCCGAACACCGGCGAGGCGGCCCGGAACTCGGGCAGTTTCCGCTCGACGTACCCGGCGGTGTAGCGCGGTGAGTCGTCGGCGCAGTTGATGGAGGTGTTGGCCGCGGTGATGTTGCTGTACTCGCCGTTCTGGCCGCGTCCGTTCATGGCGTCGGACAACACCATCAGGGTCTGCCCGTTACCGTCGTACGCCTGTTCGAGGCCCTCGGTGAGGTACTCCCAGAAGTCCTTCGAGTACAGCGCCTGCGCGATGCCGTTGGTCGCCGCGGTCTGGGTCAGTTCGCGCGGGGGGATACCCGGGATCGGCTTGCTGTCCAGGTCCTCGAGCAGTGCGGCGATGCGGTCCTTGACGTCCTGAGCGCTGTCACCGACCGGGCAGCCCCCGCTCTGGGACGCGCAGTCCGCGGCGAAGTTGTCCAGGGCGAGCTGGAAGCCCTTCGCCTGTCCCAGCGAGCCCTGTTCGGCGTTCTGCGTCGGGTCGACGACCGCGTCGAAGACGGCGCGGCCGACCCTCTTCGGGAACAGGTGGGCGTAGACACCGCCGAGTTCGGTGCCGTACGAGATGCCGAAGTAGTGCAACTTGTCGTCACCGAGGACCTGGCGCATGAGGTCCAGGTCGCGCGCCGCGTCGGTGGTGCGCACGTGCGGCAGCACCTTCTTGGAGTTGTCCTCGCAGGCCGCGTTGAACTCCTTGGTGTCCGCCAGCAGTTCGGTGCGCTCGGCCGCGTCGTCGGGGGTGGCGTCCCGCTGGAAGAAGGCGTCGAGCCGGGCGTCGTTCTCGCACTCCACGGGCGCGCTGCGGCCGACCCCGCGAGGGTCGAAACTCACCAGGTCGTAGCGGGTGCGCAGAGTCGTGTAGGCGTCGGCGAAGGACGGCAGGGTGGTGACGCCCGAGCCGCCGGGGCCGCCGAAGTTGAAGACCAGCGAGCCGATGCGCCGGTCCGCGGCACCGCTCGCCTTCGCCCGGATCAGCGCGAGGTCGATCGTGTCGCCCTTGGGCCTGTCCCAGTCGAGGGGAGCCTTCAGGGTGGCGCACTGCCACTGGTCGCCGTTCGGCAGGGACGAGGGGGCGTCACCGCCGCCCTCCGCCGCGGAGGGAGCCGGGCAGTCCTCCCAGCTCGGCTTCTGCGCCGACAGGTCCTCGTCCGGCGCGTCGGCACCGCAGCCCGCCAGCACGGAGACCGACAGCAGGGCGGCGGTGGTCAGGGCGGCCACACGCGGTCGGGAGGGGTTCGGCATGGTTCCATCCTGGAGCTGTCGGTGGGCGGACGCTCGGGGCACGGGCCGTAAGGGGTATCGCGGCGCTACAGCGCGCCCTTGCGTGTCAGGTGGTTGAAGGCCAGCCAGCCCGGAAGCACAGGCAGCCACAGGGTCAGCAGCCGGAACAGCAGCACGGCCGGAGCGGCGACCTCCTTGGGGAGACCGACGGCGATCAGCCCGACCGTCAGGGTCGCCTCCACCGCGCCCACACCGCCCGGGGTCGGCGCGGCGGATCCCAGCGCGTTGCCCGCGAGGAAGACGACGGCGACGCTGGCGATGCTCAGCGAGGTGGTCTCGTCGCCGAACGCGCGGATCGAGGCGTCCAGGCACATCACGAAGCAGGCCGTCAGCAGCAGCATGCCGCCGATGCCGGTGATCAGCTTCTGCGGTCGCTGGAGCACGTCGAGCATGCGCGGCACGACGCCCGCGAAGAGCGACCTCACGCGCGTGGCGACGAACTTCCGCAGGAACGGCACCGAGGTCACGACCAGCACGAGCACGGCGACCGTCAGCAGACCGGCGATGACCGTCCGGGACGGCGACAGCGACGGCGTCTTCTCGGTGCCGGTCAGATAACCGAACGCCAGCAGCATCAGGATGTGGCAGCCGAGCCCGAACAGCTGCGACGCGCCGACACTGGCCACCGCGAGCCCCGGCCGCACTCCCGCGCGCTGCAGGAAACGCGTGTTCAGCGCGACACCGCCCACCGCGGCCGGCGCGACGATCTTCACGAACGATCCGGCGACCTGCGCCGCGACGGTGCGCAGGAACGGCACCCGCTCGGGCACGAAGCCCAGCAGGGCCATGGCCGCCGCGAAGTAGCTCGCCGCGGAGAACAGCACCGCGGCGATGACCCAGCCCCACTCGGCGTTGGCCACGAGCGGACCCAGCTCGATGTGCGTGAGCTGCGTCAGCAGGAAGTAGGCGCCGATGGCGCCGGCCATGAAACTGATCAGCGTGCGTGGCCGGACCCGCTCCAGCCGGGCGGGCTCGACCGGCGCCTGCGGTCTGATCAGCAGCACCTGGTGGCGGATCTGGGTGAGCAGATCCTCCTCGCGCGCCTCCTCCACGGCCTCGTCGATGGCCCGCTTCTCGGCCCTGGCCTCCGCCCGCACGGCCTTCTTGTCGGGCTTCTCGAGTACCGGCCCGGTGGCGTGCGACGCCGACTCCAGACGGGTCTGCCTGGTCTGCCGGGAGGCCTCCAGGACCGCCTCGCGTTCCCGCTCGGCGCGTTCCCTGGCCAGTCTGCGCAGCGTCGCGCGCGTGGAGCGGCTCAGCGCGATGGGCTGGAGCATCGGCAGGCAGTCGGCCACCGCGTCGGGGCCGAGCACGCTCAGCGCGGCGTCCACGGCACGCTCGGCGCCCACCCGCAGGCCGAGCGTCACCAGCAACTGGGAGACGTCCATGCGCAGCAGCAGGTCGCCCGCCGCGATCTCGCCGACGCGCAGGTCGGTGAGGATCACCGTGCCGGAACGATCCACCAGAATCGCGTCACCGACCAGCCTGCGGTGCGCGATCCGCCGGGACTGCAGGGAGCGCACCTGGTGCCAGGTGTCGCGCAGCAACTCGTCGGTGATCTCCTCGTCCGGGAGCGAGTCGAGGGTGCGGCCACCGGTGTGCTCGTAGACGAGCATCACCGCGTCGGGACCCAGTTCCGAGGTGGCGATCAGCTTGGGGGCGTTGGCGCCGGCCGCGATGGCCGCGTAGGCGAGCAGCGCCTCCTGCTCCAGCGCCTGCCGCAGCGACGGGAGGCTGCTGCGGGTGGCGAAGCCGCGCAGCGTGAGGTTGCGCCAGGCACGGTAGAAGAACCCCTGGGCCTGCTGCTCCCGGTCGACCACCGTCACGTCCAGTGGCCGGCCGTCCTCCAGGGTGACGAAGTAGCGTCGGCCGCGGTCGCCGTTCTCCGGGGTGTCCGCCGCGGAGTCGCGGGCGGCGCTCACCGGGTGGAAGCCGACCGTTCTGAGGCCCGCCATCAGTGTCTGGCCGGTGGGACGGACGTTGGGCGAGCCGACCGCGTACAGCGTGCCGTAGGCCACGGTCCAGCCGATCAGCACCGTCAGGGTGATCGAGAACGGTGTCGTGTAGCCGGTGACGAGCATCGAGAAGGCGTCGAGCAGCAGCACGATCCACAGCACGGCCCGCCAGCGTGGTCGACGGGACATGCCGACCGCGGTCATGTAGGCGATGACCGGGGCCAGATAGCCGTGCACCGGGTCGGTGAGGGCGTGGATGTCGCCGGGGGAGGGCTGGGTGAGCGCCTCCTGGATCGAGCCGGGGGCGGCTTCGGCGACCCACAGGTCGGTGGCGAGGGTCACCCCGTGCGCGAGGACCGCCGCGAGCACGCCGTCGGCGATGCGCAGCCCGTCGCGCTTGATCAGCCGCTCGATCGCGAACGCGACCGGCACCAGGAGGATGGCGATGCTGGACGCCAGCCCCGCGATCTTGGTGAGCAGGTCGGGCGCCTGTCCGGTGCCCTTGTTGATGTCCTGTTCGAGACCCGAGGTGGTGCCGTGCGCGAACGCGGCGATGGCCAGCAGCAGGGCGACGGCCAGTACGCCGATCAGGAGCCGCATCAGATCGGAGGGCCGGTGCACGCGCGCGGGCAGGAGCGGTTCGTCGCCCTCGACCTCGTCGGCGTGCGCCTCCTCCGGCTCGTCGACGACGGGATCGGAGCCCTGCGCCGCCTTCTCTCCGGGGTTCTTCGGGTCCGCCTCGCCGGTGCCGGGGCGGGCCGAAGCGTCAGAGGTGCCCTCCGCGTCCTCGGGGTGCACGCCCTGCTGCTCCATCGCCTCTTCTTGGTCTCGTATCACCGGTCACCGCCCGCACGATGGTGGCATGCCCCACCGACACGCGGTGGTATCAGGGTGCACGTGCGGGGGCGCACAGTCTGCCGGAAGCGCCGCCCCGGAGCGAGGGATACGGACAGTCACCAGCACGGCACATTGTCGGTGGCGTGGGGCAGGATGGGGCGGATGAGCGAGGAGAGCCTTCCGGTCGACGTCCGCGCGGAGCACGCGGACGCGCTGCCGGAGTACGCCGAGCGGGTCCTCGATGTCGCCGAACGGATCCCGCCCGGGCACGTGATGACCTATGGCGACGTCGCCGAGTGGCTGGAGGAGGGCGGGCCGCGTCAGGTCGGACGCGTCATGGCCCTCTACGGAGGAGCCGTCCCGTGGTGGCGGGTCGTCCGCGCGGACGGCGTCCTGCTCCCGGGCCACGAACTGGAGGCGCTCGGCCGCTACCGCACCGAGGGCACCCCCCTGAGGGACGCGAGCAGAGCCACCGAGGGCCATCAGCCCCGTATCGACATGAGACGGGCGCGATGGGGCGGCGGCGAACGCGCGGAAGGTCACACCTGACAGCTTCCGCCATCGGACCGGCCCAGGGGTGCCCTGACGTCCGTACGGGGGAAACGGGGCACGTCCGTGGCATGCCGTACGTTCGTGAGGCGAGGGGCGTACGGGCCCGGAGTGTCGTGAGGGAAGAAGGGGAAGCCCTGCTTCCGCACCACTCGTCGGCGTACCGTCGGCTGCGCGCGTCGCTCTCACCCCCCGGCCACCACCCTCCCCGCGCGGTGGTCCGACCATCCGTCGCCCGACCACCCCGCCTCGACGCCGGCGCTCAGCGTCGGCAGTGACCACCCGCACACCCACCAGGACCGGCGAACCACGTGAGCTCCTCTTCCTCCACCAGGCGTCTGTCGCACACTCAGGTGCGCCAGGGGAACTGTGGCGCTTACCGACTGGTACGTACCCCGCCGGCCCGTGTGGACCCCCCTCGTCTTGACGCCGCACAGCGCTCCGTGGTTGACCACCGGACCGGCCCGCTGCTCGTCCTCGCAGGTCCCGGCACCGGAAAGACCACCACGCTGGTCGAGTCGGTCGCGGCGCGGATCGCCCGGGGAGGGGACCCCGCGCGCGTGCTGGTGCTGACGTTCAGCCGCAAGGCGGCCGTCGAACTGCGCGACCGCATGGCGCTGCGCATAGGAGCCGCCCGCGCGCCCCAGGCGACCACGTTCCACTCGTTCTGCTACGCCCTGGTCCGCGCCCACCAGGACACCGACCTGTTCGTCGAGCCGCTCCGGCTGCTGTCCGGTCCGGAGCAGGATGTCGCCGTCCGTGAACTGCTCGCGGGCCAGCCCGACCTGGAGCGGCTCGGCCTCGCCCACGTGCGCTGGCCGGACGAGCTGCGCGCCTGCCTGACCACCCGGGGCTTCGCCGACGAGGTCCGCGCGGTCCTCGCCCGCAGCCGCGAACTGGGACTGGGCCCCGGCACCCTGGACGCCTTCGCCCGCCGCATCGGCCGCCCCGACTGGCGGGCCGCGGCCGCCTTCCTCGCCGAGTACCTCGACGTCCTCGACCTCCAGGGCGTGCTCGACTACGCCGAACTGGTCCACCGAGCGGTCCTCCTCGCCCGCCGCCCCGAGGTCGCCGCACGGCTCGCCGCCCAGTACGACGCCGTACTCGTCGACGAGTACCAGGACACCGACCCGGCACAGGTGCGACTGCTGCACGCCCTCGCCGGCGACGGCCGCACCCTCGTCGCCTTCGGCGACCCCGACCAGTCCATCTACGCCTTCCGGGGCGCCGACGTGAACGGCATCCTGGACTTCCCGCGGGACTTCCCGCGCGCGGACGGCCGGCCCGCGCCCGTGGAAGTCCTGCGCACCTCCCGCCGCTCCGGCGCCGCCCTGCTGGCCGCCACCCGGCTGCTGACCCAGCGCATGCCGCTGACCCGTCTCCCGTCCGACAAGGTGCGCGCCCACCGGGAGCTCGCTCCGGTGCGGGACGGCGGCCGGGTCGAGGTCTACACGTACCCGACACCCGGGACCGAGCTGGACAACGTCGCCGACATCCTCCGCAGGGCCCACCTGGAGGACGGCGTCCCCTGGAGCGAGATGGCCGTCCTGGTGCGCGCCGGAGCCCGCACCCTCCCCACGGTCCGCCGCGCGCTCACCTCCGCCGGGGTTCCCCTCGACATCGACGGGAACGACCTGCCCCTGCGCCACGAACCGGCGGTGGCGCCGCTGCTGACGGCACTGCGGGCGGTGGCCGTGGCCGTGGCGGAGGCGGCGGAACATTCCGGTCGGGGGACCGAAGGCGGCGCCGGTGAGGAACCCGGCGGGGGAGGAGCGTCCGACGCACCCGAGCCAGCCGCCGAGGGGACGCGACCGGCTTCCGAGGAGTCCCGCCGGGGTTCCGACGACCCGGGGCGGGCCTCCGGGGAGTCCCGGCGGGGTTCCGACGACTCGGGGCGGGCCCCTGAGGAGCCCCACCGAGGTTCCGAGGACCCGGGGCTTGCCTCTGAGGAGCCTCGGCGGGATGCCGATGCCATGGGGCCAGTAGCCGAAGAGGCACGCCCGGACACCGACGACCCGCACCCCGGATCCGCGCAGCCGCGGCCGGCCGCCTGCTGGCTCGACACCGAGACCGCCCTGACCCTGCTCGCCTCCCCGCTCGCGGGCATGGACGCCGCCGACCTGCGCCGCCTCGGGCGGGCCCTGCGCGACGAGGAGCGGGCCGGGGGCAACGCCCTGCCGCCGCCGTCGGACGAGTTGCTCGCGCGGGCACTGGCCGAGCCGGAGCGGCTGGCCGTGCACGACCCCGCGTACGCGCGGGGCGCCCAGCGGCTGGGCGCGCTGCTCAGGAAGGTCCGTGAGCGCCTCGCGGGCGGCGGAACGGCCGAGGAGGCGCTGTGGGACCTGTGGGAGGGCACGCCGTGGCCCACGCGCCTGGAACGGGCCGCCCGGCGCGGTGGCGCGGCCGGCCGCAACGCCGACCGGGACCTGGACGCCATCTGCGCGCTGTTCGCCACCGCGTCCCGCGCGGAGGAGCGCACCGGCGGTCGGGGCGCCCTGAACTTCCTGGAGGAGATCGACGCCGAGGACATCGCCGCCGACACGCTCACCCGGCGGGCCGTACGACCCGACGCCGTCCGCCTGATGACCGCGCACCGCTCCAAGGGCCTGGAGTGGCGCCTGGTCGTCGTCGCGGGCGTCCAGGAGGGCCTGTGGCCGGACCTGCGCCGCCGCGGCTCCCTCCTGGAGGCCGACCGGATCGGCCGCGACGGCCTGGCCGAACCGCTCACCCCGGGCGCGCTGCTCGCCGAGGAGCGCCGCCTGTTCTACGTGGCCGCCACGCGCGCGCGGGAGCGTCTGGTCGTCACGGCGGTCAAGGCACCCGCGGACGACGGCGACCAGCCCTCCCGCTTCCTGACCGAACTCGGCGTCGAACCCAGGGACGTCACGGGCCGCCCGCGCCGCCCGCTGTCCGTCGCCGCACTCGTCGCCGAACTGCGCGCCACGACGGTCGACCCACGCGTGTCCGACGCCCTCAGGGAAGCCGCCGCCCGCCGACTGGCCCGGCTCGCGACGCTCGCGGACGAGGAGGGCCGGCCCCTGGTGCCGTCCGCCCACCCCTACCGGTGGTGGGGCATGTTCGAGCCGACCGAGAGCAAGGTGCCGCTGCGCGACCGGGACCAGCCCGTGGTCCTCTCCGGCAGCGCCCTGGACCAGCTCGCCAACACCTGCACCCTCCAGTGGTTCCTGGGCCGGGAGGTGAAGGCCGACGCCCCCTCGACGGCCGCGCAGGGCTTCGGCAACGTGGTGCACGTCCTCGCCGACGAAGTGGCGTCCGGACACACGCCGGCCGACCTCGATGTCCTCATGGAACGACTCGACTCGGTGTGGAACGCGCTCGCCTTCGACGCGCCGTGGAAGTCGGCGCAGGAGAAGGCCACCGCGCGCGTGGCCCTCGAACGCTTCCTGAAGTGGCACGTCATGGACCGCACCGGGCGGACACCGGTGGCCAGCGAGCACGACTTCGACGTGACCCTCGAGGCGGGCGACTACGAGGTGCGCATCCGCGGCCAGATGGACCGCGTGGAGGCCGACCGTGAGGGCCGCGCCTACGTCGTCGACTTCAAGACCGGCAAGCAGGCGCCCAGCGCCAAGGAGGTGGCCCACCACCCCCAGCTCGCCGTCTACCAGCTCGCCGTCCGGGAAGGCGCCGTCGACGAGGCCTTCGACGGCGTGCGCCCCGAACCGGGCGGTGCCGAGCTGGTGCAGCTGCGGCAGGGCGCCGCCAAACGGGACGGCGGCGAGACCCTGCCCAAGGTGCAGGCCCAGGAGCCGCTGGAGGGGGAATGGGTGGGCGATCTGCTGGCCACGGCGGCCGGCAAGGTCCTCGACGAACGGTTCACGCCGAGCGCGGGCCAGCACTGCGCCCACTGCGCGTTCCGGGCGTCGTGCAGCGCGCGCCCCGAGGGACGGCACGTGGTCGAGTGACGCACGGGACCCGCGAACTGTGGGTGCGCGAACGAGCTGGGTGTGATCGACCGCACCACATGTGCTGACCTGCGCTTCCCCCGACCCCGAGGGTGATGTGGCCTCCGTTGTCAGTGGCCGCCGCTAGCCTCTCGGACATGCCCGCGCGTCTCACCGACCCCGATCAGCTCAAGGAGCTCCTCGGTATCCCGTTCACCCCGGAGCAGACGGTCTGCATCACCGCGCCGCCCGCCCCGCAGGTGATCGTGGCCGGAGCGGGTTCGGGCAAGACCACGGTGATGGCGGCGCGGGTGGTGTGGCTGGTCGGCACCGGCCAGGTCGCACCCGAACAGGTGCTCGGCCTCACGTTCACCAACAAGGCCGCCGGCGAACTCGCCGAGCGCGTCCGCAAGGCCCTGATCAAGGCCGGTGTCACCGACCCCGACGTCATCGACCCGGACAACCCGCCGGGTGAGCCGGTGATCTCGACGTACCACGCCTTCGCGGGCCGGCTGCTGACCGACCACGGGCTGCGCATCGGACTGGAGCCGACCTCCCGGCTGCTCGCCGACGCCACCCGCTTCCAGCTCGCCGCACGCGTGCTGCGTGAGGCCCCGGGCCCCTACCCGGCGCTCACCCGCTCCTTCGCCGACCTGGTCAGCGACCTCCTCGGCCTCGACGCCGAGCTCGCCGAACACCTCGTACGGCCCGAGGAACTGCGCGCGTACGACGCCGACCTGCTGCGCACCCTGGAGGGCGCCAAGCTCACCAACGCCGATCTGCGCAAGGTCCCCGAAACGGCCGCCGCCCGCCGTGAACTGGCCGACCTCGTGGCCCGCTACCGCACCGCCAAACGCGAACGCGACCTGCTGGACTTCGGCGACCAGATCGCGCTGTCCGCCCGGCTCGCCCAGCTTCCCGAGGTGGGCCGCATCCTGCGCGAGGAGTTCCGCGTGGTGCTGCTCGACGAGTACCAGGACACCTCCGTCGCCCAGCGCATCCTCCTCGCGGGCCTCTTCGGCGGCGGCACCGGCCACCCGGTCACCGCGGTCGGCGACCCCTGCCAGGCCATCTACGGCTGGCGCGGCGCCTCCGTGGCCAACCTCGACGACTTCCCCGAGCACTTCGCCCGCGCCGACGGCCGCCCCGCGACCCGGCAGGCGCTCAGCGAGAACCGGCGCAGCGGTGGCCGCCTCCTCGACCTCGCCAACGGCCTCGCCGAGCCCCTGCGCGCCATGCACGCGGGCGTGGAGGCCCTGCGCCCGGCTCCCGGCGCCGAACGGGACGGCCTGGTGCGCTGCGCCCTCCTGCCCACCCACGCCGAGGAGATCGACTGGCTGGCGGACTCCATCGCCCACCTCGTGCGCACGGGCAAGGCGCCCGGCGAGATCGCCGTCCTGTGCCGGACGGCCACCGACTTCGCCGAGATCCAGGGGGCGCTCGTCGCCCGGGACGTCCCCGTCGAGGTCGTCGGCCTGTCGGGACTGCTGCACCTGCCCGAGATCGCCGACCTCGTCGCCGTCTGCGAGGTCCTCCAGGACCCCGGCGCCAACGCCTCCCTCGTCCGTCTCCTGACCGGCCCGCGCTGGCGCATCGGCCCGCGCGACCTCGCCCTCCTGGGGCGGCGCGCCCGGCTCCTGGTGTCCCATGCGCGCGTGGACGGCGACGACGACCCGGACCGCCGGCTCGCCGAGGCCGTCGAGGGGGTCGATCCGTCCGAGGTGATATCGCTCGCGGACGCCCTGGACACATTCCTGGAGACCCCGCTCGACGGCCACGGGGACGACGACGGGCTCCCGTTCTCCCCGGACGCGCGCGTGCGGTTCGCCCGCCTGGCCACCGAGCTGCGCGACCTGCGCCGCTCCCTGGCGGACCCGCTGATGGACGTCCTGCACCGCGTCCTCGCCGTCACCGGACTGGAGGTGGAACTCTCGGCGTCGCCGCACGCCCTGGCCGCCCGCCGCCGCGAGACCCTGTCCAACTTCCTGGACGTCGCCGCCTCGTTCGCAGCCGGCGACAACGAGGCGAGCCTGTTGGCCTTCCTCGGCTTCCTGCGTACCGCGGCCCAGTACGAGAAGGGCCTCGACAACGCCCTGCCCGGCGGCGAGAACACCGTCAAGGTGCTCACCGCGCACAAGTCCAAGGGCCTGGAGTGGGACGTCGTGGCCGTCCCCGGCCTGGTCACCGGCACCTTCCCCAGCACCCAGGGCCGCGAGAAGTGGACCTCGCAGGGAAAGGTCCTGCCGCACGAACTGCGCGGCGACGCCGACACCCTCCCCGACGTCGCCTCCTGGGACGCCCGGGGCCTGAAGGCCTTCCAGGAGGCCATGAAGGAACACCAGCACACCGAGGAACTCCGCCTCGGCTACGTCACCTTCACCCGCCCCCGCTCCCTCCTCCTCGGCTCCGGCCACTGGTGGGGGCCCACCCAGAAGAAGCCGCGCGGCCCCTCCGGCTTCCTGCAGGCCCTCTACGAGCACTGCGAAGCCGGTCATGGCGAGATCGAGGCCTGGGCCGAGGAGCCCGCCCAGGACGCGGAGAACCCCGTCCTGCACCAGGAGTCCGCCGACCAGGTGTGGCCCCTGCCCCTGGACGAAGCGGCCCTGGCCCGGCGCCGCGCGGCCGCCGAGACGGTCCTGGCCCACCTCGAGGCCCTCGCCTCCCGCACGGACGCCCGTCCCCCGGCCGCGCACGACCCCGACCGCCACGACGACCCGGACTGGCCGATCCCCCCGGACGACCGGACGACGAACGAGGGCGGCCCCTATGAGGAGGACCCCTATGAGGGGGCTCTCCACGCGGAGTACCCGCCCGTCGGGGAGGACCCCTTCGCCGACGAGGACCCGGCCGACTGGGACTCCTGGAGCGCGGCCCGCCCGACCGTCCCCCACCAGGCGGCGCCCCCGGAGCACTCCGGCACCGAACCCGCCCGCCCTCACCCCACCGAACCGGCGAGCGCGCCCCTTCCTCTCGAGGAGGCCCGCACCATCGCCTCCTGGGACCGCGACCTCGACGCCCTCACCGGCGAGCTCCTGCGCACCCGGCAGAGCATCACCGACGTTCCCCTGCCCGCATCGCTCACCGCGTCCCAGCTGCTGCACCTGGCCGCCGACCCGGACGGCTTCGCTCAGGAGCTGGCCCGCCCCATGCCCCGCCCGCCGCAGCCCGCCGCCCGCCGCGGCACCCGCTTCCACGCCTGGGTCGAGTCCCGCTTCGAAGAGCTCACGCTGCCCATGCTGGAGCCGGAGGAACTGCCCGGAAGCGAAGCCGAGATCGCCGACGAGCGCGACCTGGAAGCCCTCAAGGAGGCTTTCGAGCGCACCGAGTACGCCCAGCGCACGCCTTACCGCATCGAGGCCCCGTTCCAGCTCGCGATCGCCGGCCGCGTGGTCCGGGGCCGTATCGACGCCGTCTACAAGGAGGGTGACGGCGAGGACGCCACGTACGAGATCGTCGACTGGAAGACCGGCCGTACCCGCACCGCCGACCCGCTCCAGCTCGCCGTGTACCGGCTCGCCTGGGCCGAGCGGCAGGGCGTGCCCCTGGAGTCGGTCACGGGCGCGTTCGTCCACGTGCGCACCGGAGAGGTCGTCCGGCCGGACGGGCTGCCGGGCCGCGCGGAGCTGGAGCGGCTCCTCACCGAGCAGCCGGAGGGTGAGGAACCGCACGACGAGGATGTCACTGGGGGCGGATAGGCTCGTGACCATGAGCCAGACCCCGGACAGCGCTGTCCGTACGTACATCGAGCAGCACCGCGCCGCCTTCCTCGACGACCTGGTCGAGTGGCTGCGCATCCCGTCCGTGTCGGCCCAGCCCGACCACGCGCCCGACGTACGCCGCAGCGCCGACTGGCTCGCCGCCAAGCTCAAGGAGACCGGCTTCCCGACCACCGAGGTGTGGGAGACACCGGGCGCCCCGGCCGTCTTCGCCCAGTGGCCCGCCGCCGACCCCGAGGCACCCACCGTCCTGGTCTACGGCCACCACGACGTGCAGCCCGCCGCCCGCGAGGACGGCTGGGACAGCGAACCCTTCGAGCCCGTCGTCCGGGACGGCCGCCTCTACGCGCGCGGGGCGGCCGACGACAAGGGCCAGGTGTTCTTCCACACACTCGGGGTCCGCGCCCACCTCGCCGCCACCGGCCGCACCGCGCCCGCCGTCCACCTCAAGCTCCTGATCGAGGGCGAGGAGGAGTCGGGTTCCCCGCACTTCCGTGCCCTGGTGGAGCAGCACGCGGGCCGGCTGGCCGCCGACGCCGTGATCGTCTCCGACACCGGCATGTGGTCCGAGGACACCCCCACGGTGTGCACCGGCATGCGCGGCCTCGCCGAGTGCGAGATCCGGCTGCACGGCCCCTACCAGGACATCCACTCCGGCTCCTTCGGCGGCGCCGTCCCCAACCCCGCCATGGCCGCCGCCCGCCTCGTCGCCGCGCTGCACGACGAGCACGCGCGCGTGGCGATCCCCGGCTTCTACGACGGCGTCGTCGAACTCACCGACCGCGAACGCGCACTCTTCGCCGAACTGCCCTTCGACGAGCACCAGTGGCTGCGCACGGCCAAGTCGTACGCCACCGAGGGCGAGGCCGGGCACACCACCCTGGAACGCGTCTGGGCCCGCCCCACCGCCGAGGTCAACGGCATCGGCGGTGGCTACCAGGGCCCGGGCAGCAAGACGATCATCCCGTCCTCGGCGATGCTGAAGCTGTCCTTCCGGCTGGTCGCCGGACAGGACCCCGACCACATCGAGAAGATCGTCCGCGCCTGGGTCGAAGAGCGGCTGCCTGCCGGGATCCGCGGCGAGATCACGTTCCTCGCGGCCACCCGCCCGTGCCTGACACCGCTGGACCACCCGGCTCTGCGGTCCGTCGCCCGGGCCATGGGCCGCGCCTTCGAGCAGCCCGTCCTCTTCACCCGTGAAGGCGGCTCGGGACCGGCCGCGGACCTCCAGGAGGTCCTCGGCGCACCCGTGCTCTTCCTCGGCATCTCCGTCCCCTCCGACGGCTGGCACGCCCCGGACGAGAAGGTCGAGCTCGATCTGCTCCTCAAGGGCGTCGAGGCCACCGCGTACCTGTGGGGCGATCTCGCGGAGCACTGGAGCCATGCGCCCTGACCGTCCCGCACCGCCCGGGCGGGCACGGCGGGCACGGCACACTGGAAGGGCTGCCCCATGACCTGGAAGAGCAGTCCCTGACCGCCCCACCCGCCGGACCCGGTCGCCTCCCGCCGTCCCGCCGAACCGCCCGCGAAACACCCTTTCCACCGGGGAGTTGGAAGCACCCGTGACCACCTGGACCGACCACACCGCCGACCGCCCCATCTCGCTCACCGCCCCGAGCGGCATCGACCGCGCCGCTCACCACCGGCTCGACGAGGCCTGGCTCGCGGCGGCGTGGAGCCACCCCACCACCCGCTGCTTCGTGGTCTCCGGCGGCCAGGTCCTCATCGACGAGACGCCGGACGGCCGCACCGAACTTCTCATGACCCCGGCCTTCGAAGCCCCCCTCACCGAGGCGCACCGCTACTTCCTCGGCATCGACGAGGACGGCGTGCGCTACTTCGCCCTCCAGAAGGACACGCTCCCCGGCCGGATGGACCAGTCCGCGCGCCCGGCGGGCCTGCGGGAGGCCGGTCTCCTCCTGTCGCCCCGCGAGGCCGGCCTCATGGTGCACGCGGTCGGTCTGGAGAACTGGCAGCGCACCCACCGCTTCTGCTCCCGCTGCGGCGAGCGCACGGTCATCGCGGCCGCCGGCCACATCCGCCGCTGCCAGGCCTGCGGCGCCGAGCACTACCCGCGCACCGACCCCGCCGTGATCATGGCCGTCACCGACGAGGCCGACCGCATCCTGCTGGGCCGCCAGGTCCACTGGCCCGAAGGGCGCTTCTCGACGCTCGCCGGCTTCGTCGAGCCCGGGGAGTCCGTCGAGCAGTCGGTGCGCCGCGAGGTCTTCGAGGAGGCCGGCGTCACCGTCGGCCCGGTCGAGTACGTCGCCAGCCAGCCCTGGCCCTTCCCGTCCAGTCTCATGCTGGGCTTCATGGCCCGAGCCACCTCGACCGAGATCAACGTCGACGGCGACGAGATCCACGAGGCCCGCTGGTTCTCCCGCGACGAACTGGGCGCCGCCTTCGCCTCCGGCGAGGTGCTCCCGCCGTACGGCATCTCGATCGCGGCGCGCCTGATCGAGCTCTGGTACGGCAAGCCGCTGCCGACACGGCATTTCGTCTGAGGCACTGAGGCACGGTCGCGCACCCCTTTGCGGCGCGGACAACAGCGCGGACAACAGCAGGGCGGTCCCTGAGGCATCCTCAGGGACCGCCCTGCTCACGCTCGCGAGGCGGTTACGCGCCGATCTTCTGCTTGACCTGGGCCAGCGAAGGGTTCGTGAGGGTCGAGCCGTCCGGGAACAGCACGGTCGGAACCGTCTGGTTTCCGCCATTGGCCTTCTCGACGAACGCGGCGGACTCCGGGTCCTGCTCGATGTTGACCTCGTCGTACGCGATGCCCTCGCGGTCCATCTGGCTCTTCAGCCGACGGCAGTATCCGCACCACGTGGTGCTGTACATCGTCACAGTGCCCGGCATGTCTCTCGTGCTCCTTCGGCGGCTCGGGGATGCGTGCTCGCAGTCATGGAACGTATGCCGGGAGGCCACCATTCCCGCCCGTCCGGCCGACCCGGAGTGACGCCCGCCGCACGGTCCGACCTGACGCCTGCCGCATTAGTACGACTGCGGGTGCCTGCCTGTGGACAACCGGCTCACGCGTCTCCGGCGACCTGGCAGCATGGCCGTGTGACAGCAGCAACGCACTCCCCTCTCTTCCCGCAGACACCGGACACGGCCGACGCGGTGCTCGAAGGGCTCGACCCCGAGCAGCGCGAAGTGGCCACCGCTCTGCACGGTCCCGTGTGCGTGCTGGCGGGCGCCGGCACAGGAAAGACGCGGGCCATCACCCACCGCATCGCGTACGGCGTGCGGGCGGGCATCCTCCAGCCGTCCAGCGTGCTGGCCGTCACCTTCACCAACCGGGCCGCGGGGGAGATGCGCGGCCGGCTCCGGCAGCTCGGCGCGGGCGGCGTCCAGGCCCGCACCTTCCACTCCGCGGCGCTGCGTCAGCTCCAGTACTTCTGGCCGAAAGCGATCGGTGGCCCCATGCCCCGGCTCGTCGACCGCAAGATCCAGCTCGTCGCCGACGCGGCCGCCGCCTGCCGCATCCGCCTCGACCGTGGCGAGCTGCGGGACGTCACCGGCGAGATCGAGTGGTGCAAGGTCACCCAGACCGTCCCCGCCGACTACCCGTTCGCCGCCGTCAAGGCCGGCCGCGAGACACCCCGCGACCCGGCCGAGATCGCCCAGCTGTACTCCGCCTACGAGGACGTCAAGCGCGACCGCGCGGTCATCGACTTCGAGGATGTCCTGTTGCTGACCGTCGCCGTTCTCCAGGACCGGCAGGACGTGGCCGACCAGGTCCGTTCCCAGTACCAGCACTTCGTGGTCGACGAGTACCAGGACGTCAGCCCCCTCCAGCAGCGCCTGCTGGAGCTGTGGCTGGGCGACCGGGACAACCTGTGCGTGGTCGGTGACGCCAGCCAGACGATCTATTCGTTCACGGGAGCAACCCCCGACCATCTGCTCGACTTCCGCACCCGCCACCCCGGTGCCACGGTCGTCAAGCTGGTCCGCGACTACCGCTCCACGCCACAGGTCGTCCACCTCGCCAACGGCCTGCTCGCCCAGGCCCGCGGCCGCGCCGCCGACCACCGGCTGGAGCTGATCTCCCAGCGCGCTCCGGGCCCCGAACCCGTGTACGCCGAGTACCCCGACGAGCCCGCCGAGGCCGAGGGCGCCGCCCGCCGTATCCGTGAACTGATGGCCTCCGGCGTCCGGGCCAGCGAGATCGCCGTCCTGTTCCGCACCAACTCCCAGTCCGAGACCTACGAGCAGGCACTCGCCGACGCCGGAGTCCCCTACCAGCTGCGGGGTGCCGAGCGGTTCTTCGACCGCCCCGAGGTCCGCAAGGCGGGCATCGCCCTGCGTGCCGCGGCCCGCTTCGGCGGCAACGACTCCCTCCTGGACGACGCGGTCGACCTGCCCTCCCAGGTGCGGGCCGTGCTCTCGGGCGAGGGCTGGACCACCGAGCCCCCGGCCGGCTCCGGGGCCGTCCGAGAGCGCTGGGAGTCCCTGGCGGCCCTCGTGAACCTCGCGCAGGACTTCTCCGCCGCCAGGCCCGGTGCCACCCTGAGCGACCTCGTGGCCGAACTCGACGAGCGGGCCGGCGCCCAGCACGCCCCGACCGTGGAGGGCGTCACCCTCGCCTCCCTGCACTCCGCCAAGGGACTGGAGTGGGACGTCGTCTTCCTGGTCGGCGTCGCCGAGGGGATGATGCCGATCACCTACGCAAAGACCGACGAGCAGATCGAGGAGGAGCGCCGTCTCCTCTACGTCGGCGTCACCCGCGCCCGGCAACACCTCCATGTCTCCTGGGCACTCTCCCGCTCACCCGGCGGCCGTGCGAACCGCCGCCCCAGCCGCTTCCTCGACGGGCTCCGCCCCGGCTCCGCCTCCACCACCGCGGGCCGGGCCGCGGCGGGCGGGCCCGGAGGCGTCGAGCGCGGGTTCACCAGCAGACCGGGCGTCACCCCACGACGGAGGCAGCGCACCGTGGCCCGCTGCCGGGTGTGCGGGCGCACGCTCACCGACGCGGGCGAGATGAAGCTGATGCGCTGCGAGGACTGCCCGTCCGACATGGACGAGGGGCTCTACGAGCGGCTCCGTGAGTGGCGTGCGGTCCAGGCGCAGCGCAGCGGACAGCCCGCCTACTGCGTATTCACCGACAAGACGCTGATGGCGATCGCCGAGGCCGCCCCCGACGACGAGGGTGAGCTGACGCGGATCCCCGGGGTCGGCAGGCGCAAGCTCAACCGCTACGGAGCCGATGTTCTCGCCATATGCGCAGGCCAGGAGCCCGGAGGAGAAGAAGTTGAGGACTGACGCGAACTCGTCGAAAAAATAGTTTGCGCATGCCCCGGCAATCCCCATAGGTTCTTAGCCACGGGGACGGAGGCCTTCTCGGGGGCCCCGATTCCGTGCTGTACTTACCTATCCGTCGGACTGGTTCATCCAGTCCCTCAAGACGCCGAGAGGAGGCGATTCCAGTGATCAGCATCAACAGCAGCTCCGTCAAGACCGCCAAAATGACCGATCGCTCGGTCGTCTCCACGTGCATGCTCGGCGCCTCGATCCCGGGCACCGGTCTGCCCGGCATCGCTGCCGTGCGCCCGGCGTCCTCCCTGTCCCTGGCGGGCCTTCCGGTCCGTGAGCGCAATGAGCGAGCGACCAGGGCACTGGGAGCAGTAGCGGCACAGGCGCAGGCCTATGCCTTTACGGCGGCCGGTGCCGGTAGCCGGAAGCAGACGCAGCACCACCTGATGTGGGCCTTCCGTGGGCCAGAACCCTGGAGTGATCCAGCCTGATCGTCGATCAGGCCGGCGCCTTCAGGGCCGCGGAACCCCATCCGGGATCCGCGGCCCATTTGTTTGTCCTCGAACGGGGACGACGGAGCGAAGGGGCCTCGGGACAAGAAAAGACCCGGTACCAAGCCGACACCCGACCCAACAGGGCCGGACCGACCAGACGAGGAAGACGAACCGTGCAACTCGAAGCGCACGCCCCGTCCGTACCGCCTTCCGAAACGATCCCCCCGCCCGGCCTCACGGAGGACTCCACCTTGACTCCGCTCACCGCGCTCACCGCGCTCGACGACGCCATCGAGAACCTCGGCGTACCCGTCCCCTGCCGTTCCTACGACCCGGAGGTCTTCTTCGCCGAGTCGCCGGCCGACGTCGAGTACGCCAAGTCCCTCTGCCGCACCTGCCCGCTGATGGAGGCCTGCCTCGCCGGCGCCAAGGAGCGGCGCGAGCCCTGGGGCGTCTGGGGTGGCGAACTGTTCGTCCAGGGTGTCGTCGTCGCCCGGAAGCGGCCGCGTGGTCGCCCGCGCAAGAACCCGGTCACGGCATGAACACCAACATCGCAGGAACGATCGACCGTCCCCTCACGCACGACCCCAAGAAGCAGGCCCCGATGAAGCCGTCCACCGACGAACCAGCAGGCGCCACGCCTGAAGACTTCACCATGAGCGGCGCGATGGACTCGCGCCAGAACAGGACCCGAGAGATGCAACTCATCCCAGAAGCCCTGGCTCGCGCGCATATGCACGAGCTACTGCGCGAGGCCGAGCGAGACCGACAGGCCGTGCGTCTGGTGGCCGCCCGCCGGATGCAGCGCCGGGCCGAGCGCGCCTCGCTGCGCGCCCGCCGCGCGCTCGCCATGGCCGTCATGCAGTAGCCCTGGAACACATCTGAGGCGAGGGCCTCCCGATGAGGGAGGCTCAGCTCTCACCGCGGGGGCCGGTCCGGCCGAACGGACCGGTCCCCGCGGTGCGTTGGGGCACCCGTCCAGCCGCAGGCCGCGACGCCGTCGTCATCAGGTGACGAGAGTTCCGCAGCCAGGCGGTGGCGACGCTCAGGCCTCCGCGGCCGGTTCCTCCTCGTTCAGGAGGTCCTCGGGGACGAACCCGGGCAGCCACTCCTCCAGCTCCTCGCGCAGACGCACCGTGGCGCCCAACTGGCACAGCACGCCGATCGTGCTCAGGGTCACGCGGTGGATGAGGAGGTAGGCCGGGGGGAGGTTGAGCCGCTTGGCCAGTTGGTAGGCGGGGGAGCGGGGATCGGCGATACGGGCCGCCTGGCTGCGCATCCAGCCGCGGGTGAAGGTGAACTCGTCGGCCTGGGCCGGTTCGATGATCGGCAGGAGGTAGTCGAGGACGGCGTCCGGGTCGAGCTCTATGGATTCCTTGACGAATCCCTCGCGGCACAGAAGCTCGTAGACGGCCTCGGCCTCGCCGTCGAGCGTCATGCGCAGGGAGGTTCCGATGGTGGCCGGCAGGCCGCCCGGGAGACGGTCGACCGTGCCGAAGTCCAGGACACCCAGACGCCAGTCGTCCTCACCGTCCGGGCCGCCGGGCAGGAGACGGAAGTTGCCCGGATGGGGATCGGCGTGCAGCAGACCGGTGCGGGCGGGGCCGGAGAAGAGGAAGCGGGCCAGCAGCTGACCGGCGCGGTCACGCTGCTCCTGCGTGCCGTCGGAGATCACCTCCGAGAGCGGCAGCCCGTCCATCCACTCCGTCACCAGGACCTGCTCGCACTGGTGGACCACGCCGGGCACCACGACATCGGGGTCGTCCGTGAACTCCTCGGCGTGAGCGCGCTGAGCCTGTGCCTCCAGGCCGTAGTCCAGTTCCTCGGAGACCCGGTCCTTGAGCTCCATGATCAGCGGCTTGATGTCCACGCCGGGGATCAGGGGTCCCAGCAGACGGGCGAACCGGCTCAGCTGGTTCAGGTCGGACAACAGGGCCTCGCCGGCGCCCGGGTACTGCACCTTGACCGCCACCTCACGGCCGTCGTGCCACACCGCGCGATGCACCTGACCGATCGAGGCGGCCGCCGAAGGCTTGTCCTCGAACTCGCGGAACAGATCCTTCCAGTCCTTGCCGAGTCGCTCCGCCAGCACGGTGTGCACGGTGCGGGTCGGCATCGGAGGCGCCGCTTCCTGGAGCTTCGTCAGGGCCGCCCGGTAGGGGCCGGCGACCTCCTCGGGAAGCGCCGACTCGAACACCGACAGGGCCTGGCCGAACTTCATCGCGCCGCCCTTGAGCTCACCGAGGACCTTGAACAGCTGATCGGCGGTGCGCTGTTGCAGCTCGCGGCCGACCAGCTCGGCGGACTCGCCCACGATCCGCTTGCCGAGCCCCCAGGTCGCCCGTCCGGCGAAACCGAGCGGGAGCGCGGCAAGCTTGGCGGTACGGGTTACCGCCTTCCGGGGAAGATCAGACATGCGCCCTCCAGGTCCCAGCAAGCCGCGCCGCTTGTGCTCCGCGACGTAACTCCTTCGACGGTCGTTGCTCCGCCATTGTCTCGTGCTGCTCCACGTCCTTGGCGGTGTGTTCCCCCTTACCTTTCTCAGCCGCCCCGCACGGGCAGGCGGAGTGCGCCCAGACCGGCCGAGCATGCCAGGTGAGAGCGGGCAGGGAGACCTCCCAGCGCGCCCCGGCGCTCGACGGTACCCGCCCGTCCAGGAAGGTGAGCGCGTGGGTCGCCGCCAGTCCCGCGACCGTGGTGGCCAGCGCCAGGTCGCAGGGGCGCGTCGGGCGTGGCCGGCTGGAGCGCCACTGGGCCACCAGCCGGGGCCAGGCCTGGTCCCGGTCGACGCGTGCCTCGTGCAGACATCCGGCGCACCCCGTCTCGCCGGGCAGGACGAACGGGCCCACCACTCCGGTTCCTTCCACGACCCCGGCGTAGAGGTGGGGTGTGCCGGAGGAGATCAGGGCTTCGGCGGCGGACGGGGCCGGCGCGTGGACGTCCACGTCGTCGCGCGGAGCGAGGATCACCAGGGACAGGCCGGCGTCGTCGCCCTGGGGCTCGGTGCGAGGTCCGCGGCGCGGCGGGCTGTCCGGCGCGGCTCGGCGCACGGCCCGCCGGGCGGCTTCCTCCCTGCGGTCGCCCACGGACTCGGCGGGCAGTCCGCCCGGTGCGACGTCCGCCGGCTCGACCCGGCCGAGGTCGCGTACCTCCACCTCGCCCACTCCCGCGCCCGACAGCAGTGCGGCCAGCACCGTGCCCACCCGGCCCGCACCCCTGACCTGGACGCGCAGGGAGCGCCGGGCGGCCAGAAGCCCGATCGCCTCGCCCGGCTCGGACGTGGTCAGTGACAGCGAGGCCAGATCGGGGCGCAGCCGGTCGAGGACCTTCTCCTTCGCGCGCAGGGCATCGGCGGCCGGCCCTCCGCCTCTCGCATCGTCCAGGAGCCCGGCTCGCGCCAGCCGCTCCACCAGGGCGTCGACGTGTCCCTCGGGCAGGTCCATACGGCGGCCCTCCTCCCGTAGCAGCGGGAGCCCGCGCGTGCCGTTGAGCAGGTCGAGGAAGCTGCCGGTCGCCGTGTCCATCGGCCCCAGCGTCATCGCGTGCGCCGGAGTCATCCCGAACTGCACGGTGTTGAGGTCGCGCCAGCCCCGCCGGAGAGCGGGTTTCACGACCGGAACGATCGACCTGGAAACCGGCGACTGCGATGCCGTTGGTTGAGATGCCGTCGGTTGGGATGTCGTCGGCTGAGCCGTCGCCGACTGGCCAACCGTCGACCTCGATCGCGTCGACTGCGATCGCGTCGACTGTGCATTCGTTCGTTGCATGGCAGGCCCCCGTAGCCCTCGCGCCCTCGTGGCACATCCCCGTGTGCCGGTGGACTCCCGTCGCACGTCCGCCGGCGAGTACCAGCATGGTCCGGCCTCGCCGTCCGGTGCTGAGCGTTGTCCACAGGCGGTGGGTATTCGTCACACAAGTCGGTCAAGTCGGTCAAGTCGGCCGTCCGCATCGAACCCGTGTGGGGGATCGGAACCCAACCGTCCCGGAGTCGGGACTTCCCCCGTGCGCAGCGGGTAACGTCGGGGCGTGCCCGCCGACCCACTGCACCGCGCCGCAATGCCACAGCGCAGCACGACGAGCCAGCCGCCGAGCGGCTCGGGGCCGAGCGCGATCGAGGTGCGCAGGAGTGCCCGCCGACGCCGGACGGTCTCCGCGTACCGCGAGGGCGATCGCACCGTCGTGCTCATCCCTGCCCGGATGTCCGAGGCCGAGGAACAGCGCTGGGTGAGCGTGATGCTCGACAAACTGGCCGCCCAGGAGAGCAAACGGGTCCTCGGCGACGCCGAGCTGACCGAACGCGCGGAGCGGCTGTCGGCCCAGTACTTCGACGGCCGGGCGCGGCCCGACTCGGTGCGCTGGGTCACCAACCAGAACACCCGGTGGGGCTCGTGCACCCCCGCCGAGGGCAGCATCCGTCTGTCGCACCGGCTCCAGGGCATGCCCGAGTACGTCGTCGACTACGTCCTCCTGCACGAACTGGCGCATCTGCTCGTGCCCGGACACGGGCCGCGCTTCTGGCGGCTGCTGGAGGCCTATCCGCGGACCGAACGGGCCCGGGGCTATCTCGAAGGCGTGGTCGCCGCCGAGCGACTGCCCCACCTGCCGGGCGCCCGCGCGGAGTGACGATGCCGCCGCCCGGTCACCGCTCGGGATTTCGTACCGGATCTGTACCGACTTCCGTCGGTGTCCGAGTTTGCCGTTAGCCTGTCGCGACGCACTCGCATTCGGGATGGGGGACGGTCGTTACGCATGGCCAGGGAATTCCAACGCGGCCACAAGGCCAAGATCAGTGACCTGACCGCGGGCACGGATCTGTACGTCGGTGTACAGATCTCGGGCCCCGGACTGACCTTCGACATCAGCTGCTTCGGTCTCGACGCCGACGAACGGCTGTCGGACGACCGGTACTTCATCTTCTTCAACCAGCCGAAGTCTCCCGAGGAATCCATTCAGCTCCTGGGCGCGCAGGCGGGCGACACCGAAGCCTTCCGGGTCACGCTCGACCGGATCCCGCCGCAGATCCAGAAGCTGTCGTTCACGGCGACACTCGACGGCGCGGGTCAGATGTCACAGATCGCCCCTGGATACGTCCGTATCGTCGCCGGCGGCGAGGAGGTGGCCCGGTACTCCTTCGACGGCAGCGAGTTCTCCACCGAGCGTGCCGTGATGCTGGGTGACTTCTATCTCAAGGACGTGTGGCGGTTCGCCGCGGTCGGGCAGGGCTTCGACGGCGGCCTGGACGCGCTGCTGAAGAACTTCGGCGGAGAGGTCGCCGAGGAGGAACCCGCGCCCGCGCCGGCCGCCCCGGCACAGACCCAGGCGCCGTCGTTCGCCCCACCCCAGCAGCCGGCCCCGCCGCCCGCTCCGGCACCCAGCTTCGGCGCGCCCGCCCCGGCACCCGCTCCGGCACCCGCCTTCGGCACGCCGGCGCCAGCTCCGGCCCCGTCCGTCCACACGGCACCCACCATCGTCGGGACGACTCCGCCCGGCGGGGTCGGTACTCCGCCCGGCGTCCCGCCGCAGGCACCCGCCGCGCCGACGAGCCCGCACATGTTCACGCCTCCCGGGGCGGGCCCGCAGACGTTCACGCCCCCGGGCGCCCCCGGGGCCTTCCCCGGCCAGGGACAGCCCTTCGGCGGCGGCACGGCGATCGCGGCCGTGCCGCCCGAGGCGAATGTGCGCGTCGTCCTGACGAAGTACGCCGAAGCCCCTGTCGGGGACCGCTGGACGGAACAGAACCCACAGCTCGTGCGGGCCACGCTCACCAAGGGCGCCCCGATCCTCGCCAAGCAGGGCAGCATGGTCGCCTACCAGGGCGACATCGACTTCGCCCACAAGGGCTCGGGCCTGCTCGGCAAGCTCACCGGAGCGCTCACCGGACAAGGCATGTCCCTGATGCGCTGTTCGGGTGACGGGGAGGTGTTCCTGGCCGACGAGGCGAGCCGCGTCTTCGTGATCCGCCTCCAGGGCGAGCAGCTCTTCACCAGCGCGCAGGGAGTGCTCGCCTTCGACGAGGCGCTGGAGACCGAGGTCCGCCGGATCGAGGGCGCGGGCCTGCCGGGCGGCGGCCTGTTCAGCATGCTCTTCTCCGGCACGGGCGCGGTCGCCGTGAAGACCCGCGGCGTACCGGTCGTCATCCCCGTCGGACCGGCCACCTATGTCGACGGGAACGCCGTCATCGGCTGGTCCGCCGGTGCGCAGGCCGTCACCACGACCGCGCTCAGGCTGCGCCGCTCCGGGTACTCCCGGCAGACCTCGGAGGCCGTGAACCTCCAGTTCCGCGGCGCTCCCGGCAATTTCGTCGTCGTACAGCCCTTCGAGGTGTGAGGCTCATGGACACCCAGACTCTCAGCGCGCACCGCGCCCCTGCGACCGGCGTCCGGATGACGGTGCACAGCTCCAAGACGCTCAAGGTCACCATGGCCACCGGGCACGATCTGCTGGCCAAGGCCGGCTCGATGATCGCGTACGACGGCTATGTGCAGTTCGACGGGCCGCCGGCCACCCTGCGCCGTTCGGCGGAGGAGATGGTCACCGGTGAGGGCGGCAGGCTGATGCTCTGCCGCGGCGACGGCGACCTGTACCTCGCCGACTACGGCGGCGACGTCCTCGTCCTCCACCTGAACGGCGAGGCCCTCTCGGTCAACGGCGCCACCCTGCTGGCCTGCGACGCCTCGCTGGAACTGACCATCGAGCCGGTCAAGGGCCTCGCCAAGCTGTCCGGCTCGGGCCTGACCAACCTCGTCGTACGGGGCACGGGCTGGGTCGCGCTGGTCAGCCGGGGCATTCCGATGGCCCTGGACTGCGCCGAACGGGAGACCTACGTCGACCCGGACGCGCTCATCGCCTGGACCACCGGCCTGGACATGAAGGCCCGCCGTACGGTCAAGGCGAGCGCCCTCCTCGGCCGGGGCAGCGGTGAGGCCTTCCAGATCGGCTTCAAGGGGCAGGGCTTCGTGGTCGTCCAGCCGAGCGAGGACACCGGCGACCGATTCAAGATCCGGGGCTGAGGGGAGCACCAGGCACATCATGCACAGCACACTCTTCGCACATATCCCGGTGGAGTCCACCGGCCGCTACACCCTGCAGAACCCGCAGCTCCTCAAGACCGACGTCACCCAGGGCAGCAGCCCCGTGCTCGCCCGCCAGGGCGCCATGGTGGCCTTCGAGGGCCAGGTGGAGTTCGACAGCGAGTACCGCAACCGCAGCTGGCGCAACGTCGAACGGATGACCGGTGAGCGCCTGGAACTCATGCGCTGCAAGGGCAACGGCGTCGTCTACCTCGCCAACCTGGCCCAGCACCTGCACATCATGGAGGTCGGCCGCGGTCTGACGGTCGACAGCTCCTACGTCCTCGCCTTCGACGGCTCCCTGGGGGTCGGCATCGTGGCGGTCGACAGCGCCGTGGAGATCGCCTCGGCGGGCGCCTACAACCTGGAGCTGTCCGGCTCCGGACAGCTCGTCCTCATGACCTCGGGCGAGCCGCTGGTCATGGAGGTCACCCCGGAGAAGAACGTCTGCTGCGACGCGGACGCCGTGGTCGCCTGGTCCACGTCCCTGCGGACCCAGCTCCAGGCACCCACCTCCACGTCCGCGGTGTGGCGCCGCAAGGGCTCCACCGGTGAGGGCTGGGAGATGCAGTTCTCCGGGACCGGCCACGTCCTGGTGCAGCCCAGCGAGCTGCTGCCGCCGCAGCACCTGCGTTCGTCGGGGATGCTCGGCCAGTTCGGTATGCGGGGCAACTCCCTCGGGGCGGGCAACGCCTGAGCACCGGCATCGCCTGAGCACCGGCACCGCCGGAGGACACGCGTCACGGAGGACGCACGTAAGGGGCGACCGGCAGGCCGGTCGCCCCTTACTCCGGTTCGTGGCTCCCGTTCACAGCCGCGCGCGGGTCGCTTCCAGCAGCCGTACGACCGACTCGTCCGCCACCGCCGCGACCTCGTCGTAGGCGAACCAGCGCACATCGAGCGACTCGTCGCTGACGGCGTGTGCCGCGCCGGACGGGGCCACGGCCGCGTACTGGACGTCGAAGTGGCAGTGGCACGGCGGCGGGATCGGATGCCGGTCCAGGCGCACCGGGCCGCCCGGAAGCAGCGTGAGTCCCTCGATGCCGGATTCCTCCGTGGCCTCCCGCAGGGCCGCCTCGTCGAGAGAGGCGTCCTGTGGCTCGCAGTGGCCGCCCATCTGTAGCCACATGCGCAGCTTCCTGTGCAGGGTCAGCAGCACCCGGCCGCGCTCCGGATCGACCACCAGGGCGCTCGCCGTGAGGTGACCGGCCCGGCACGACTTCCACATGGCGTCCTGGTGATGCGCCAGATGGTCGAGATAGGACTGGCGCAGCTCGTCCTGGTCCTCGTACCGCTTCAGGACGAGGACCGTGTCGTCGTGCAGGCTCACTCGGTGTCGTCGCCCCTGTCCGCGTCCTTGGAGCCGTCGTCCCTCTTCTTCAGGTCGGGCTTGTCCGCCGCCTCGCCGAGCATCTTGTCCAGCTCGGAGAAGTCCAGCTGCTCGCGGTGCACGAAGCCGTCCGGGTCGTCCAGGTCGGAGGCGGTCGGCAGCATGTCGGGGTGCGCCCACAGGGCGTCCCGGCCGTCGACTCCACGTGCGTCGGTGAGCGAGGCCCACAGGCGGGAGGCGTCCCGCAGGCGGCGCGGGCGCAGCTCCAGGCCGATCAGCGTGGCGAACGTCTGCTCCGCCGGTCCGCCGGAGGCGCGGCGGCGGCGCAGGGTCTCCCGCAGCGCGTCGGCGGACGACAGGCGGGGCTTGGCGGCCGTGTGCACAACCGCGTCGACCCAGCCCTCCACGAGTGCCAGAGCCGTCTCCAGACGGGCCAGGGCGGCCTTCTGCTCGGGCGTGTCCTCCGGCTGGAACATGCCCTGCTGGAGGGCGTCCTGCAACTGCTCGGGGTTCTGCGGGTCGAACTGGCCGACGACGTCCTCCAGCTTGGCCGTGTCGACCTTGATGCCCCGCGCGTACCCGTCGACCGCGCCGAACAGGTGCGAGCGCAGCCACGGCACGTGTGCGAACAGGCGCTGGTGGGCGGCCTCCCGCAGGGCGAGATACAGCCGCACCTCGTCCCTCGGCACGCCGAGGTCCTTGCCGAACGCCTCGATGTTCACCGGCAGCAGCGCGGCCTTGCCGGCCGGGCCGAGCGGCAGGCCGATGTCGGTGGACCCGACGACCTCGCCCGCGAGCACGCCGACGGCCTGACCGATCTGCGTGCCGAACATGGCGCCGCCCATGGAGCGCATCATGCCGATCAGCGGGCCGGCCATGGCCTGCATCTCCTCCGGCAGGACGTCGCCCATGGCGGCGCCCACCCGCTCGGCGACCGGGTCCACGAGCTCCTTCCAGGCGGGCAGGGTCGCCTCGACCCACTCCGCGCGGCTCCAGGCCACGGCGGAGCCGGCACCGGACGGCAGGGAGGTGGCGTCGTCCAGCCACAGGTCGGCCAGGCGGACGGCCTCGTCGACCGCGGTGCGTTCGGCGGGGCCGACGCTCGCGTCCTTCGTGCCGTCGGCGGTGCCCTGGGAGACCGTCTGGCGGGCGATCTGCTTGGCCATGTCCCAGTTCACCGGGCCGCCCTCGTACGAGAGCATCTGGCCCAGCTGCTGGAAGGCGGCGCCCAGGTCGGTGGGGTTCAGCGAACCGAACATGGCAGCGAGCGGATTGTCCGCACCGGGGCCGCCAAAGCCTCCGGAGCCGGGCAGCCCGCCGAAACCGAACGGGTTGGCCGGTCCCTGACCACCGCCGCTCTGCGGGTCCTTCTTCTTGCCCTCGTCGCCGTCGTCCGGCTCCTCCGGCGGAAGGCCGAATCCGAATGGGGTGTCACTCACGGGATTCCTCGGCTGGTAAGGCCGCCGGTTGTCCCGACGGCGCGACTGCCCGATAACACCACCCAGCGTAGACACCATGGGCGGTTCGGGCCTCGGTGCTTCGCCGACTCTCGGCCTGCGGCAGGATGGATGCCACCTGGTACGTACGCGTCACTCGCGTCCGTACTGAAGACAACCGCTGGAGACGCCCGGTGAGTTCCCCAGATCCGCAGGTTCGCGCAGCGCGAAACCAGTCAACCAGTCCCGCCATGCGCGGGCCCGTCGTCGCGGTCACCGGTGCCGCGTCCGGCATCGGTGCCCTGCTCACCGAGCGGCTCGCCGCGTCGGAGGAGATCAAGCAGGTCATCGCCCTGGACGAGCGGCGGGGCGAGTGCGCGGCGGCGCAGTGGCACATCCTGGACGTACGGGATCCGGCCATCGCGGAGAAGCTGCGAGGCGCGGACGCGGTGGTGCATCTGGCTCTCGATCTCGACCTGGAGACCGATGCCGCCGCCCGGACGGCCTACAACGTGCGGGGGACGCAGACGGTGCTGACCGCGGCCGCGGCCGCCGGGGTCCACCGGGTCGTGCTGTGCACGTCCGCCATGGTCTACGGCGCCCTGCCGGACAACGAGCTGCCGCTGTCCGAGGACGCGGAGCTGCGGGCGACGGCGGAGGCGACCGGGGTCGGGGACCTGCTGGAGATCGAACGGCTGGCCCGGAGGGCCCCACGGGCGCATCCGGGACTCAACGTCACCGTCGTGCGGCCCGCAGTGCTGGTGGGCGGCACGGACACCGCGCTGACCAGGTACTTCGAGTCGCCCCGGTTGCTCGTCGTCGCCGGGTCCCGGCCCGCCTGGCAGTTCTGCCACGTCGAGGATCTGTGCGGCGCGCTGGAGTACGCCGTCCTGGAGAAGGTCGAGGGCGAGCTCGCCGTCGGGTGCGACGGGTGGCTGGAGCAGGAGGAGGTCGAGGAGCTGACCGGGATCCGGCGGATGGAGCTGCCGTCCGCGGTCGCGCTCGGGGCGGCGGCCCGGCTGCACCGGATCGGGCTCACGCCGTCTCCGGCGGGGGACCTGGCGTACACGATGTACCCCTGGGTGGTGAGCGGGAGCCGGCTGCATGACGCGGGGTGGCGGCCGCAGTGGACCAATGAGGAAGTGCTCGCCGAACTCCTCGAGGAGGTGTCCGGGAGACGCACGGTGGTCGGCCGGCGGCTCGGACGCAAGGACGCGACGGCGGCCGGGGCCGCGGGTGCGACGGTGGCCCTGCTGGGTGCGGCGGCGGTGGTCCGGCGCGCGCGGAAGGCGCGGCGGCGGATCTGAGGGACGCGAGGTCGGGGCGCGGCGGATCTGAGGGACGCGAGGTCGGGGCGCGGCGGATCTGAGAGAGGCGAGGCCGCGGGCCTCGGAAGGCACTCGGCGCTCGGTGCGGGGCGGCTCCCCATGGGAGGTCGACGCCCGACGTGGGAGCGGGTCCGGGGGCACGGCCCCCTCGGCCCGACGGCGCCGGCTGGAGGAAGCTCCGAAGGGCACGCGCGCGTGCGGGCCAGCCGACCACGCTGTTCCCCGGCGGTGGCGTACGGCACGATGGAGGTATGGCACCCACACACGACCATCCCGGTGAGCAGGTCGCTCAGGACCCGATCAAGCTGCTCGCCATTCGTGAGACGGCCCTCTCCCTGGACGAGGTCTTCCGGGCCGTCGGGGACGACGCCGCCGGGGGCACCGCCCTGTTCGTGGGGACCGTGCGGAACCATGACGGGGGTGCCGACGTCGAGGCGCTCGGGTATTCGTGCCATCCCAGTGCCGAGGCGGAGATGCGGCGGATCGCCGAGAAGGTCGTCGCGGAGTATCCGGTGCGGGCACTCGCCGCGGTCCACCGGGTCGGGGACCTCGGGGTCGGGGACCTCGCCGTCGTCGTCGCCGTTTCCTGCCCGCACCGGGGTGAGGCCTTCGAGGCCTGCCGGAAGCTGATCGACGACCTCAAGCACGACGTGCCGATCTGGAAGCATCAGACGTTCTCCGACGGCACCGAGGAGTGGGTCGGCGCCTGCTGACCCCGGCCCGCTTCCTGACCCCGCCCCGCCCGCTGACCTCGTGCGCACGCTGGCCCCCGCCCGCCCGCTGAACACTGGCCGGCCCCGCCGGAACCGGGCCCACCCGCTGAACCCTTCCTTCACTCCTCCGGTTGCGTAACCGCACCCCTGGCGTGAGCGTTGTCGATGCGGATGGTTAATCTGCTGATCGGTCAGTTGCGATCGTAGGGGTTGCAATCGTCGGGTTGCGATCGTTCTGGTGGGGTTGGAGGTCGGCATGGGGGCGCTCGTCTGGTTGCTGATTCCGCTGTTGGCCGCGATCGGCGCCGGTGTCTGGGGCAGTTGGGCCAACCGGACCCGCAGAGCCCGCAGCGACGGCCCCGAACTGGACGGATACGCGCGGTTCCGCGCGGCCATGGAGAAGCCCCGCTCGGGCACATGACCCGGACGCCGCCCTGACGGTGCGCTGACAGGGACGTCCCGTACTGTCGTGCCATGCCACGCCGCACTGCGACGATGCTCGCCTCCACCCTGATGCTGATCGCGCTCCTGTGCGCGGGAGTCTTCATCAACGTGCCGTACTCGGAGATGTCACCGGGGCCGACCGTGAACACGCTCGGGGACCACGACGGCGAGCCGGTACTCCAGATCTCGGGGCGCAAGACGTACGGGACGAGCGGGCATCTGAACATGACCACCGTGCGGGTGACCAGTGCCGACTACAAGATGAACCTCGTCGAGGCCGTCTACGGATGGCTCGCGCACGACAACAAGGTCGTGCCGCACGACACGCTCTATCCCGACGGCAAGACCGAGGAGCAGTCCACCCAGGAGAACGCCGAGGAGTTCAGCCAGTCGCAGGAGAGCGCCAAGGTCGCCGCCCTGAAGGAGCTGGACGTCCCGGTGCGTTCCTGGGTGATCGTCTCGACCGTCGTCAAGGACTCCCCGGCCGAGGGCAGACTGCACGCCGGTGACGTGATCAAGGCCGTCGACGGTACGACGGTGAAGGAGCCGGCCGACGTCGCCGAGTTGGTGACCAAGCACAAGCCGGGCGAGAAGGTCGTCTTCACGATCGTGCCCGCCAAGGAGCAGGCCGCCGCCGAGAAGGAGAACCGGACGGCGACCAGGACGCAGACCGTGACCATCACGACCGCGGCCTCCGACGACAGTGGTGAGAAGCGGGCCATCGTCGGGATCTCGGCGGGGACCGACCACACGTTCCCGTTCACCATCGACATCAAGCTCGCCGACGTGGGCGGGCCGAGCGCCGGCCTGATGTTCGCGCTCGGCATCTACGACAAGCTCACCCCGGGCAGCCTCACCGGCGGCGCCTTCGTGGCCGGCACCGGCACCATCGACGACGACGGCAAGGTCGGCCCGATCGGCGGCATCGAGATGAAGACCGTCGGCGCCCGCGACAAGGGCGCCCAGTACTTCCTCACGCCCGCCGACAACTGCGCGGCCGCCGCGAGCGACACCCCCGAAGGGCTCACCCTCGTGAAGGTGAACACCATCGACGACGCTCTCGGCGCGCTCCGGGACATCCGCTCCGGCGACACCGCCGACCTGCCGAAGTGCACGACGAAGCAGTAGCGAGGGCTACTCCTCGAACGTCGCCGCCAGCGCCTCCGCCAGCCCCGGCACGAGGTCGGAGCCGGTGAGCACCTCCGTCGGGGAGTCCTTCTCGCGCAGGCGCAGAGCCGACTCACGGGCGCCGTTGCGCAGGACCGCGACCGTCATCCGGACCTCCTGGCGGTTCGGGTGCTCGGCGACCCACCGGGCGAGCTGCTGCTCGCTCAGCCCTTCCGGGACGGTCGCCTCGGCGGACGGCGGCAGCATCAGACGCTCCACGGTGAGCGCGCAGCCGGCCACCGCCTCGGGCCAGGCGATCGTGCCGAGGAACTCGTCGAGCGGCTTGCCCGCGGGAATCTCGTCCTGTTCGATCGGAGTGAGGCCGGTGGCCTCCGGCCGCTCCTCAAGGCCGAGCTGGGCCGCGAGGGCGGGTTCCTGGGCCTGCAGCCGGGCGGTGTCAACGAGGGCGAAGAGGCGGGCGGGCTGGTCCCAGCCGAGGCCGGAGGCGTACTCGTCGATCTCGAGTACGGCCCGGGTCAGCGGGCTCGCCGCCATGGGAGTGTTGGACATGGTCACAATCCTCTCTCGTTCAGGGCCGAAATCGGGAACCGAGTAAAGCGTGAGTAAGTTGCATAGGTGAGGGCCTACGATCACGTGGCCCACGCACGGCCCGTGACGACGCGGGTCTGACGGACCAACAGCGAACTTCGAGGTGCGCACCTTGGCTTTCCAGATGCCGGACCGCGGCGGAGGCCCGACGGGGCCACGGATCAGAGTGGGCCGCCCGTCCCGGCGCGTCCGGACCCTGCTCATGACGCTGGGCGTCCTAGCCGTCCTCGGCATGGCGTTCACCATGTTCGCGGGGTTCTGGACGGACTGGCTCTGGTACCGGTCGGTGAACTACTCGTCCGTGTTCACGACCACCCTGTGGACCAAGATCGGTCTGTTCTTCTTCTTCGGCCTGCTGATGGCCGTGGCGGTGGGCTTCAACATCTGGCTGGCCCACCGGCTGCGCCCGCCGCTGAGCGCCATGTCGATGGAGCAGCAGAGCCTCGACCGCTACCGGATGGGCATCGCGCCGTACAAGACGTGGCTGCTGCTCGGGATCGTCTCCCTGGTCGGCCTGATCGCGGGCGCCTCCGCGTCCGGTCAGTGGCGGACCTGGCTGATGTGGGTCAACGGCGTGCCCTTCGACCAGAAGGACCCGCAGTTCCACCTCGACGTCTCCTTCTACGCCTTCGACCTGCCCTGGTACCGGTTCCTGCTCGGCTTCGGCTTCGCCGCCGCGATCCTCTCCCTGATCGCCGCCGCGCTCACCCACTACCTGTACGGCGGGCTCAGGGTCACCTCCCCGGGCGCGCGCGCCACGGCGGCCGCGACCGGGCACCTGTCGGTGCTGCTCGGCATCTTCGTCGCCCTGAAGGCGGTCGCCTACTGGCTCGACCGGTACGGACTGGCGGTGAAGTCCAGCGACTTCAAGGCCACCGACAACTGGACGGGCCTCAGGTACGTCGACGCCAACGCCTATCTGCCGGCCAAGACGATCCTGTTCTGCATCGCCGTCATCTGCGCCCTGCTCTTCTTCGCCACCCTGTGGCGGCGCACCTGGCAGCTGCCCGTCATCGGCTTCGGCCTGATGGTGCTCTCGGCGATCCTCATCGGCGGCCTGTACCCGGCGATCGTCCAGAAGTTCCAGGTCCAGCCGAACGAGCAGGCCAAGGAAGCGCCGTACGTCGAGAAGAACCTCAAGGCGACGCGTGAGGCGTACGGCATCGACGACGCCAAGGTCACCGAGTACGCGGGCAAGTCCACCACCACGGACAAGACCAAGCTGCGCGACGACGCCACCGACGCCGCCAGCATCCGCATCATGGACCCGAACATCGTCTCGCCGACGTTCCAGCAGCTCCAGCAGATGCGGAACTACTACGCCTTCCCGACCAACCTGGACGTCGACCGGTACAGCAAGGACGGCAGCGACCAGGACACGGTCATCGGTCTGCGGGAGCTGAACCTCAACGGCATCCCGAAGAACAACTGGATCAACGACCACTTCCGCTACACCCACGGGTACGGAGCGGTGGCCGCCAAGGGCACCGAGGCCGATTCGCAGGGCCGCCCGGTCTTCACCGAGTACGACCTGCCGTCCAAGGGCGACCTCGGGTCGTACCAGCAGCGGATCTACTACGGCGAGAAGACCAACACGTACTCGATCGTCGGCGGTCCCCAGAAGGAGATCGACTACTCCGACGACACCGGTGAGAAGACCTTCAGCTACACGGGCAAGAGCGGGGTCAACCTCTCCAACCCGGTCAACCGGGCCGCGTACGCGGTGGCGTTCAACGAGCCGCAGATCCTGTACTCCGGCGCCATCGGCGAGGGGTCGCGGATCCTGTACAACCGCACGCCCAAGGAGCGCGTCGAGGCGGTCGCCCCGTGGCTGACCATCGACGGTGACGCCTACCCGGCGGTGGTGGGCGGCAAGATCCAGTGGATCGTCGACGCGTACACCACCACCAACGGATACCCGTACGCCTCGCGCACGACCCTGGGTGACACGACGGCCGACTCGCTGACCGCGACCAACAACTCGCGCGCGGTGGTGGCCCAGCAGAACCAGGTCAACTACATCCGCAACTCGGTGAAGGCGACCGTCGACGCGTACACCGGCGAGGTCAAGCTCTTCCAGTGGGACACCCAGGACCCGGTCCTCAAGACCTGGATGAAGGCGTTCCCGGGCACGGTCGAGTCCAAGGGGGACATCCCCCAGGCGCTGATGGATCATCTGCGCTACCCGCAGGACCTGTTCAAGGTCCAGCGCGAGCTGCTCAGCCGCTACCACGTCGAGGACGCGCAGACGTTCCTCAGCGGCAGCGAGGTGTGGCAGGTGCCGGACGACCCGACCAACAAGTCGGGCAACGCGGTGCCGCCGTACTACCTGAGCCTGAAGATGCCCGACCAGTCGGCGCAGACGTTCTCGCTGACGACGACGTTCACGCCCAACGGCCGGGACAACCTCAGCGCGTTCATGTCGGTCGACGCCGAGGCGGGCACCAGCGACTACGGCAAGATCAGAGTCCTGAAGCTGCCCACGAACACCACCGTCAACGGGCCCAAACAGGTGCAGAGCCAGTTCAACTCCGAACAGGACATCGCCGAGACGATCAGCCTGCTCAACCGCGGTGACTCGACCGTGGAGTACGGCAACCTGCTCGCGGTGCCACTGGACGGTGAACTGCTGTACGTGGAGCCGGTGTACGTGCGCGGTGGCGGTCTGAAGTACCCGCTGCTGCGGAAGGTGCTGGTGACCTACGGCGGCAACACCGCCTTCGAGAACACCCTCGGCGAGGCCCTCAACAAGGTCTTCGAAGCGGACGGTTCGACCACCGAGCCACCACCGGACGACGGCGACACGACCACTCCGCCACCGGCGTCCGACAACCCCACGGTCCAGGAGGCGTTGAACGACGCCCAGGAGGCCTTCGACGCCGGCCAGGAAGCCCTGAAGGAGAACGACTGGCAGGCGTACGGCGAGGCGCAGAAGAACCTGGAGGAGGCGCTGCGACGGGCCGAGGAGGCCCAGGCGGCCGCCGACAAGAACGGCGACGCCGCGGCGCCCGGCGGGAGTCCCAGTCCGAGCGGGAGTCCCCGCCCGAGCGGCAGTCCGAGTCCGAGCGGCAGCCCCGACAGCGGCTGACCGAAAAGCCCACCCCGCGCCGTGGTACGGTTGCAACACAACGGCGCGGGGTGGAGCAGCTCGGTAGCTCGCTGGGCTCATAACCCAGAGGTCGCAGGTTCAAATCCTGTCCCCGCTACTGAAGTCGACGACGTGAGTCGTCCGCCGGCAAAGGCCCGGATCCTGAAAAGGATCCGGGCCTTTGTGGTGTGCGAACGCATGTGCCGACACGGTGGACGGCCGTGCCGCCGAGGGGAGTTGGGGGATCTGTGTTTGACTTGTCTCTCTGTGGGCATGTCGACAAAACGCTGTAGTGACCTCAATGGCTGCGGTATACCAGGTGTACCCAGGTTGCAGGTGGTGCGACGATGGACGTTATGGGGGACAAGGCAACTCTGTTCGAGACAGGGCGTTTTGTGCAACCTTCCGGGCAGGACGAGGTCGGGGAGGCAGCCGAGGATGCTGCCGAGGAGATCCGTCAGAGACTCGCCGCCGAGGCCGGCGACGTCGAGGCGATGAGCGTCCTCGGGGCCATGCTGCTGCGCCGCGGTGATCTCGACGGAGCCGAACCCCATCTGCGTGCCGCCACCGCGGCCGGCGACCGGGCCGCCGCCAACAACCTGGGAGTCCTTCTTCATCAGCGCGGGTACGCCGACGAGGCCGCCGGGTGGTGGCGGATCGCCGCCGTCGCCGGGTCCGCCGCGGCCGCGCACGCACTCGGGCGGCACCACCGTGAGCGGGGTGACGAGCCCGCCGCGGAGTACTGGCTGCGCCAGTCCGCCGAGCAGGGGCACGCGCTCGGCGCGTACGCGCTCGCCGATCTGCTGGAGCACCGCGGCGACGCCGGGGCCGAGCGGTGGATGCGGGCCGCGGCCGAGCGGGGGCACCGCGAGGCGGCGTACCGGCTGGCGCGCGCGCTCGATCGCAGGGCCGCGCACGAGGCGGAGGCGGTGGCGGACGCCGACGGCGGTGCCGCCGCGACGGAGGAGGCCGAGCAGTGGTACCGGCAGGCCGCCGCGCGCGGTCACCGGCGGGCCGCGCTGCACCTCGGCGCGATCCTGGAGAAGCGCGGCGAGCTCAAGGAGGCCGGGCGCTGGTACCTGACGTCCGCGAAGGACGGCGAGGCGCGGGCCGCGTGCGCGCTCGGATTCCTGCTGCGGGACGCCGGCGACACCGAGAGCGCCGCCGTGTGGTGGCTGCGGGCCGCCCAGGACGGCGACGGGAACGCGGCGAACGCGCTGGGCGCGCTGCACGCCGAACGCGGCGAGCCGCAGACCGCCGAGCGGTGGTACCGGGCCGCGATGGACGCCGGGGACGACAACGGGGCGTACAACCTCGGCCTGCTCTGCGCGGAGCAGGGGCGGACCGCGCAGGCGGAGCAGTGGTACCGGCGGGCCGCCTACGCCGGGCACCGGGAGGCGGCGAACGCGCTGGCGATCCTGCTGCTCCAGGGCGGGGACGCGACCGGGGCGGAGCCGTGGTTCTCCAAGGCCGCGGAGGCGGGGAGCGTGGACGCCGCGTTCAACCTGGGGATCCTGTTCGCCGGGCGGGGCGAGGAGCCGGTCGCGCTGCGCTGGTACGAGCGGGCGGCGTCCGCCGGGCACACCGAGGCGGCGTTGCAGGTCGGGATCGCGCGGCTGCGGGACGGGGACGAGCGAGAGGCGGAGCGGCATCTGCGGTGCGCGGCGGGGCGGGGGAGCGCCGAGGCCGCGTACCGGCTGGCCACCGTGCTGGACGCGCGGCGCCCGCCGCAGCCGGCGCACGAGCTCGGGGAGTCGGTGCACGAGAAGAGCGAGTGCGAGGAGTGGTACGAGCGGGCGGCGTCCCAGGGGCATCGGCGGGCACAGGTGCGGGTCGGGATGCTCGCGGCGGCCCGGGGAGACGTGGTCGAGGCGGCTCGGTGGTACCGGGAGGCGGCCGAGGCCGGGTCCCGCAACGGGGCGTTCAATCTGGGGCTGCTGCTCGCCCGGGAGGGGAGTGAGCCGGAGGCCGCGGTGTGGTGGACACGGGCGGCTGACGCCGGGCATGGGCGCGCGGCGTTGCGCCTCGCCCTCGTCTACGCGCGTCGGGGGGAGCTGGCGGAGGGACAGCGGTGGGCGGACCGGGCGGTGACGCTCGGGCCGGGGGAGGTCGCGGAGCGGGCGGCACGGTTGCGGGACGCGCTGCGGCAGGAACTGTCGGCGTGACGGCGTGCGGCGGTGCGGGAGGGGACGCCGTCCACGGTGCCGGTGATGGTGATGGTGCCCGTGTGGTGTCCCGCCTCGCCGCCCTCACCCGGTCCATCGGGGCGCTGCCCTTCGGCCCGACCCCGGGCAGCACGGAGAACTCAGGGCATGCGGTCCGGTCCCGGGTGCGGGAGCGTCGTGCTTGATCGCGCGGTTCCCCGCGCCCCTTCCGGGCGGGATTTGCCTCTGCCCGTGGTCTTGACGTAACGTTGCATTCATCGCCGCGGGGTGGAGCAGCTCGGTAGCTCGCTGGGCTCATAACCCAGAGGTCGCAGGTTCAAATCCTGTCCCCGCTACTGATGGCCGAGGGCCGGAATCCGAAAGGGTTTCGGTCCTCGGTCTTTTCGTGGCTACGTCCCCTGCGGCCGGTGGCCCACCGCCTCCTCGTACAGGGATCGGTCCACCGTCGTCCGTTCCGGGAGTGGGTCGTCCTCCGTCACGCCCTGCGCGCGGTAGGCGGACTGGAGGCGGTCCGTGGTGCCGGTGCGGATCTCCCAGTCCATGCGGAGGGACGGGGTCGACTCGAGGATCGCCTCGTCCGCCTTCAGGAGCTTGGCCAGGTAGGTGACGAAGGTCTCGTCCTTCTTGTAGTCGGACGCGAAGTACGTGTTGACCGTGCGGATGTACGCCCGCAGCAGGGCCACCCCCGCGTCCGCGTCGTCGTCCAGCAGGTTCGGGCCGTACAGCATGCCGCCCAGGGGCTCGCCGAGCGGCTGGCCGCCGAGGAAGGCGTAGCCCGGCTCGCCGTCGACCCTGCGCCAGACCGGGTCGAGGAGCCAGGCCGAGTCGACGCCCCCGTTCTGCAGGGCTGTGAGGACGTCGGCCGAGCCCAGTTGCTGGTACTGGATCCGGTCGAGGCCGCCGCCGTGTCGCTCCAGGGCCTTCTCCATCGGATACGCGATCACCGACCCCTTGCCGATCATCGTGCCCAGCTTCCGGCCGGCCATCGCCACCCGGTCAGCGCTCTCGTCGTCCTTCAGCCGAACCCACAGGCCGCTCCTCGACTTCGGGTCGGGCGAGAAGTTCCCCGCCACCCACCGGATGTCGAAGCCGCTCCGGACGCCGTTCATGACCGCCGCCTCCGGTGCCGCCCAGAGCGCGTCGATGTCGCCCTTGGCCAGGAGGGGGAGCGCGTCCGGCGTGGGCAGCACCTTCAGGGTGATGTCCAGGCCCTCCTTCTCGAACTCGCCCTTGTCCAGGGCGACCTGGAGGGGTGCCACGTACTCGGCGCTCAGGGTCCCGGTCGCGATCGTCAGCTTCTGGGGCTCGGGAAGCGGTTGCGCGGCGGGGGTTCCGGGGCGGCAGCGGGCCGGGGCGCGGGTGGGTGAGCGGTCCGTGGGAGGCGTCCAGGACGTCTCACCGCAGCCTTCCACCGGGCGGATCGTGCGCGTGCCCCGGTCCGCCTCCCGTTCCGCGTCCCCGGCCGACGGCGACGCGCAGGCCGCCGCCGACGCCAGCAGGGCACCGACGGCGATCACCGCGCCGTACGTCCGGCTCCTCATGACTGCCCCCGTCCGCGGTCCCTCGGTGCCCAGGGGGTGAGCAACCGGCCCACCAGCCGGATCAGTTCGGAGAAGAGCACGCCCAGTACGGCCACGCAGACGATGCCGACGAACATCACGTCGTTCTGGAACAGGGCGCGGGAGTCGAAGATCAGGTGGCCCAGACCGTTCGTCGCGGCGATCTGCTCGGAGGCGACGATCACCAGTACCGCCACGCCCGCCGCGATCCGCGCGCCCACCAGGACCTGCGGCAGCGAGGCCGGCAGCAGGACGTGGCGGAACATCTGCCAGGGTGAGGCGCCGAAGACCCGGCCCGCGTCGCGGTGGCCGGACGGGACCGCGATCACCGCCGACATCGTGGAGATCCAGACGAAGAAGAAGACCGTCGCCGCCACCAGGGCCACCTGGGGGCCCTCGCCGAGGCCGAACATGTTCAGGAAAACCGGGAGCAGGGCCAGTTTCGGTACGACGTACAGGGCGTCCAGGAGCGGTTCGAGGGCGGCTCGGACCAGGGAGAGGGAGCCCATGAGGAGGCCGAGCGCGTAGCCCGCCGCCGTGCCGAGCGCGTAGCCGGCCAGGACGCGTTTCAGGGTCGCCCACACGTCCGGCCACAGGTCGCCGGCCGCGGCCCGGTCCCAGCCGTCGGCGAGGATCGTGGACGGCGCCGGATAGACGCGGTCGTCGATCCAGGCCTGTCCGGCGGCCAGCTGCCAGAGCAGCACCAACGACAGCGGGACGGCCACCGCGAGCGACAGCTCCAGGGCCCGTCGGCGGCGGTGGGTGCGTACGGGATGGAGTTCCTGGGGGCCCGGGCGGCGGACCAGGACCGACTCGGGCCGGTCGGGCGCGACGGTGGTCATGCCGGCACCGCCTCCTTGCGCAGCAGCTCCCACAGTTCGCTCTTCAGGGCGGTGAACTCGGGAGCGGAGCGGATGTCGCCGGTGCGCGGGCGCGGGAACGGCGGGCGGTGTTCGGCGATGATCCGGCCCGGGCGGGCGGACATCACCAGCACGCGGTCGCCGAGCACGATCGCCTCTTCCAGGCTGTGGGTGATGAAGAGCGTGGTGGTGCGGGTGGTCTGCGTGAGTTCCAGCAGCTCGTCCTGGAGGATCATGCGGAGTTGGGCGTCGAGGGCGGCGAACGGTTCGTCCATGAGGAGGAGTTCGGGTTCGACCGCGAGCGCGCGGGCGATGGCCACGCGCTGGCGCATGCCGCCGGAGAGGGCAGCCGGGTAGGCGTGGGCGAAGTCGGCGAGGCCCATGCGGGTCAGCCACGTGTCGGCGCGGGCGTTCGCCTCGCGGCGCGGGACGCGCTGGACGTCCAGGCCGAAGCGGACGTTGGCGCGGACCGTCTTCCAGTCGTAGATGCCGTAGTCCTGGAAGATCATGGCCGCCGGGCGGGGGCCGGCCGTGCGGATCTCCAGCGTGCCCGTGCTCGGGCGGAGCAGGCCCGCGGCGATGCGCAGGAGCGTGGACTTGCCGCAGCCGGAGGGGCCGACCAGACAGACGAACTCGCCCGGGGCGACGGTGAGGCCGAGGGGGCCGAGGGCCTCGACGGCACGCGGTGCGCGGCCGAAGGTGCGGGTCAGCCCGGTGGCGTGGAGTTTGGGGTGCGGATCTCCCACGGTGGCTCCTCGCGGAGTGCGGTCCGAAGCGGGGGTGCCGCACGACGATATGACGGCCCGTCAGATACCGGAAGGCCGTACGCGCCGGAAAGCCCCGGCACTCATGGGTGCCGGGGCTCTCGGGAACGCTGGGAAGTTCTTACGCCGCCGCGCAGTTGGGGCACACGCCCCGGTACGTCACCTCGACGTCCGAGACGGTGAAGCCGAAGCGCTCCGTGTCGGGGAGGTCGGCCAGCGGATTGCCGGTCGGGTGGACGTCCCGGATGGCGCCGCACTGGGCGCAGACCAGGTGGTGGTGCGGCTGGTGTGCGTTGGGGTCGTACCGCTTGGCCCGCTGGTCCGTGGCGACCTCGAGCACCTCGCCGAGGGAGACCAGCTCGCCCAGGGTGTTGTAGACGGTCGCCCGGGAGATCTCGGGCAGCTTCGCGACAGCTCTGGCGTGGACCTCGTCGGCCGTCAGATGGACGTGTTCGCCGTCGAGGACCTCGGCCACGACGCGCCGCTGCGCGGTCATCCGCCATCCGCGTCCACGCAGCCGTTCCAGAAGGTCACTCATACGCACCAGCCTAACAGCAAGGTGGACCAGGTTGGGAACTGGTGTGACTTTGGATCTCAGCTTGACTTGGACTTTGTCCAATGTGATATCCGGCCTGGCGCTACAGCGGAGAACCTCCGTCAGGCCGGCGAAGACCGCGGCGAGCGGCTGGGGCCGGGGTCCGGGCCCTGCGCGGCTGGACGGACACCCGGCACTGGATCACTCGCCGTGGGCGGACGGGCCGGATCTCCCGCAGGGGGCCGGCCCGTCCGTGCGTTCAGGCCGGCACCCGCTGCTGTGCCGGAGTCCAGCAGCGGATGATGTCGCGGACCGAGACGATGCCGACGGGCTCGTCGCGGTCCAGCACGATCAGATGGCGGAAGCCGCCGTGCGTCATGGCGCCGGCCGCCTCGTCCAGGGTCCAGGCCGGGGTGGCGAAGACGACGTCGGTGGTGGTGTGGGCGTGGACGTACTCCGTGTCGGGGCTCTGGCCGAGGCCCACGGAGTCGAGGACGTCGCGTTCGGTGAGGATGCCGATGCCGCCGGCGTCGGGATCGAGGACCACGGCCGCGCCGACCCGGCGGGCGGACATCAGTGCGGCGGCCTGGCGGAGGGTGTGGGTGGGGCCGATGGTGAGGACGACCTTGCTCATGGCGTCGCGGACCAGCATGGGTTCCGAGTCACCTCCAACGAATGCGTCGGCCGGGTGGAGGCCTTCAGCCGCCGGCACCCGTTCAACGCTTCACAAGTTCACAAGTGAGGGTGCTCTCAGGGTGGCAGGCAAAGCGGAGACCAACAAGAGGGCGCACGCGGCGGATTGAGGGCCCCGGTCGGCGAGCGCGCCCCAAGGAGCCTCCCCGCAGGGCGAGCCCCCGGTGAGGAGCCCGCCCGTTTGGAGGGCGAGCCCCAGGAGGGACGGTCACCCCGCGCCAGGAGAGGCGAGACGCGCGGGTCCGGCCGCGAGCTGCCTCAGTAGCGCTCGTTGAGATAGCCCAGGAACTCGTCGTGGAGCAGGCCGTTCGACGCCGCCGCGTTGCCGCTGTGCGGGCCCGGGCGGCCGTCGAGGCCGGTGAAGGTGCCGCCCGCCTCCGTCACGACGATCGCGTTCGCGGCCATGTCCCAGAGCGACAGCTCGGGTTCGGCGCACAGGTCGACCGATCCCTCGGCGACCATCATGTACGGCCAGAAGTCGCCGTACGCGCGCGTGCGCCACACCTCGCGGGTCAGGTCCAGGAAGCCGCCCAGGCGGCCCTGGTCCTCCCAGCCGGTGAGCGAGGAGTACGCGAAGGAGGCGTCGGAGAGCTTCGAGACACGGGAGACGTGCAGCCGGGAGGCCGAGGTGAGGCTGCGGCCGGAGAAGGCGCCGTGCCCCTTCGCGGCCCACCAGCGGCGGCCCAGGGCGGGGGCTGAGACGACCCCCACGACGGGCTGGTAGCCGCCCTCCGCCGCCTCCATCAGGGAGATCAGGGTGGCCCAGACGGGAACGCCGCGGACGTAGTTCTTCGTGCCGTCGATGGGGTCGATGACCCAGCGCCGGGGACCGGTGCCCTCGATGCCGTACTCCTCGCCGAGGATGGCGTCACGCGGGCGGGCGCGCTGGAGCTGGCCGCGGATGAGCTCCTCCGCGGCCTTGTCCGCTTCGCTGACCGGGGTCATGTCCGGCTTCGTCTCGACCTTGAGGTCGAGGGCCTTGAAGCGGGCCATGGTCGCCGCGTCCGCCGCGTCCGCGAGGACGTGGGCGAGGCGGAGGTCGTCGTGGTAGTCGGGCATGGGGGAACGGTATCTGCCGTGGTGGGCGGGGGCCACAGGGGGCCTGGGTGGTCGTGGCGCCCGGGACGGCAGCGCGCTCCGGCCCGCCGCACGCGCTCCCGGGCACCCACGCGAACCCTTGACAGTGCCTCCGCGCGCGTCAAATCTGGGCGCAGAGCCGATCGCCCCGGGAGGCGACGATGCCTGCAGCGCGGGAATCCCTGCTGGACGCCGCTTACCGGGCGCTGGCGCGCCGGCCGTGGTCCGCCGTGCGGATGGTGGACGTGGCCGCCGCGGCCGGAGTGTCCCGGCAGACGCTGTACAACGAGTTCGGCAGCAAGGAGGGGCTCGCTCGCGCGCTTGTCCGCAGAGAGGCGGACGGCTATCTCCTGGGCGTCGAACGGGCGCTGACCGGACCCGGCGACGCCCGGGAGCGGCTGACCGCGACCGCCGAGTGGACCGCCTCCACCGCCCGGGAGAACGTGCTCGTCCGGGCCATGCTCACCGACTGCTGGAGCGAGCGGCTGCCCGCGCCGACGCTGAAGGCCGTGCCCTCCTCCTCGGCGGTCCCGGCGCAGCGCCGGGCGGACGGCCCGCTGCCGTCACCCGGCGACTTCGTGGCCCTCGTCCGGGACCGGGCCGTCGCCGTGCTCCTGGCGCCCGGCGCGCCCAGCTCGGAGGCCGCCGATCTGGTCCGCTGCTGCGAACTCGTCGTCCGGCTCGCGCTGTCCTGCGTGGCGGCACCGCCCGGCGAGGGCGGCGTGGCGGATCTCGTACGCAGCGCGCTGCCGCGACAGTTGACGTCCTGAGCGCCGCGGTGAGCCGCCGTGCCGGCTCCCGCCCGTCACGGACCTCTCAGGACAGAACACCTAGTGTGCCGACCCCGACAGCTGGAGCCCGATCACACCGATGATCACCAGGCTGATCGAGACGATCTTCAGCGTGGAGACGAGGTCGCCGAGGAAGATCATGCCGTAGATCGCGGTACCCGCCGCGCCGATGCCCGTCCACACCGCGTACGCCGGGCCCACGTCGAGCTTCTTCAGGGACAGGGTCAGCAGACCGAAGCTGCCGAGGGCGAAGACGCAGAACGCGATGGTCGGCCAGAGTCTGGTGAAGCCGTGCGACAACTTCAGGCAGACGGCGAAGCCGGTCTCCAGGAACCCCGCCACAACGACCAGCAGCCACGCCATGTGCTGTCCTCCCGTACGTCCACGTGTCCCAGCGTCTTGTGACGGCTTCGTCTGGCTCTGGTCGGGCCTGGATCCGGCTTGCGATTATGCCCTTACCGGGCCCGCCCCGGGACAAACAACGCGGAGGTCAGTCGCCTTCCTTCCGCTCCCTCGTGGACAGCAGCCGGCGCAGGGAGTACAGCCGGGCCGGGTCCGCGTGGCCCTCGGCCACCCACGCGTCCAGCGCGCAGTCCGGCTCGTCGTGGCTGCACGCGCGCGGGCAGCCCTCGGTACCCGGCTCCAGGTCGGGGAAGGCGTTGATCACGCGGGACGGGTCCACGTGGTGCAGGCCGAACGACCGGACGCCCGGGGTGTCGACGACCCAGCCCGCGTCCCCCGCCAGCGGCAGCGCCAGTGCGGAGGTCGTGGTGTGCCGGCCCCGGCCCGTGACCGCGTTGACGTGGCCGGTCGACCGGCGCTGCTCCAGCGGGACCAGCGCGTTGACCAGCGTCGTCTTGCCGACGCCCGAGTGGCCGACGAACGCGGTGATCTTCCCGTCGAGCTGCTCGCGCACCCGGGCCACCGCCGTGCCGTTCTCCAGCTCCTCGCGGCTGGTGACGACGTGGGGGATGTCCAGGTGGCCGTACAGCTCCAGCAGTTTGTCGGGTGAGGCGAGGTCCGACTTCGTCATGACCAGGAGCGGGTCCAGGCCGGCGTCGAAGGCCGCGACCAGGCAGCGGTCGATCAGGCGCGGACGGGGCTCCGGGTCGGCCAGGGCCGTGACGATGGCGAGCTGGTCGGCGTTGGCGACGACCACGCGCTCGTACGGATCGTCGTCGTCCGCCGTGCGGCGCAGGACCGACGTGCGCTCCGCGATGCGGACGATGCGGGCGAGGGTGTCCTTCTGGCCGGTCAGGTCGCCGACGATGGCCACCCGGTCGCCGACCACCGCGGCTTTGCGGCCGAGTTCGCGGGCCTTCATCGCCATCACGATCCGGTCGTCGACGAGACAGGTCAGCCGGCCCCGGTCGACGGTGAGGACCATGCCCTCGACCGCGTCCTCGTGCTTGGGCCGGGTGTGCGTCCGGGGCCGGTTGCCCTTGCGGTTCGGCCGGGAACGGATGTCGTCCTCGTCGGTGTGCTTGCCGTAGCGGCGCATGGATACGTCCCTACGCCCCGAGCATCCCGGTCCACAGATCGGGAAAGTCCGGCAGGGTCTTCGCCGTCGTCGCCACGTTCTCGATCTGCACGCCCTCGACCGCCAGGCCGATGATCGCGCCGGCCGTCGCCATGCGGTGGTCCTCGTAGGTGTGGAAGATCCCGCCGTGCAGCCGGCGCGGACGGATGTGCAGGCCGTCGGCGGACTCGGTGACGTCACCGCCGAGTTCGTTGATCTCCTTGGTGAGCGCGGCCAGCCGGTCCGTCTCGTGCAGCCGCAGATGGGCCACGCCCCGCAGCGTGGACGGGGAGTCCGCGAGGGCGGCCACCGCCGCGATGCCCGGGGTCAGCTCGCCGACCTCGCTCAGGTCCACGTCGATGCCGTGGACCGTGCCCGAGCCGGTGAACTCCAGACCGTACTCGGTCAGTTCGCAGGAACCGCCCATCTCGGTGAAGATCTCGCGCAGCCGGTCACCGGGCTGGGTGGTGCGGGCCGGCCAGTCCGGGACGACCACCTTGCCGCCGGTCACCAGGGCCGCCGCCAGGAACGGCTGGGCGTTGGACAGGTCCGGCTCGATCGTCAGGTCCCGGCCCAGCAGGGCGCCCGGGGTGACCCGCCAGACGTTCGGCTCGCCGCCCGACTCCGGGGTGTCCACCTGGGCGCCGACCGCGCGCAGCATGTCGACCGTCATGCGGATGTGCGGCATGGAGGGGAGCGTGGAGCCGGTGTGGCGGACCTCCACGCCCTGGTTGAAGCGCGGGCCGGACAGCAGGAGAGCGCTGACGAACTGGGACGAGGAGGACGCGTCGATCTCCACCGGGCCGCCGTCCAGGGCACCTCCGCCGTGGACCGTCAGCGGCAGCGCGCCGCGGCCGTCGTCGTCGATCCGGGCGCCCAGGACGCGCAGGGCGTCGATCACACCGTGCAGCGGACGCTCGTACGCCCTCGGATCGCCGTCGAAGCGGATGGGACCGTCGGCGAGGGCGGCGACCGGCGGCAGGAAGCGCATCACCGTGCCGGCGTTGCCGACGTCGACCGTGGCCGGGCCGCGCAGGCCCGCCGGCAGCACCCGCCAGGTCTCGCCCGTGCCGTCCGGGCCCACGCCCTCCTCGATGCCGACGCCCAGCTCGCGCAGCGCGGCGGCCATCAGCAGCGTGTCCCGGGAGCGCAGCGGGCGGCGCAGCCAGCCCGGCTCGGAGGCGAGGGAGGCCAGTACCAGGGCACGGTTGGTGACCGACTTGGACCCGGGCACGTGGACCGTCGCGTGGACGGCTCCGCTCGCGTGCGGGGCGGGCCAGAGGCCGGTGTGTGCGGGGTTAACGGTCATGCCTCCACTTTAGTGGCTGGGCGGGGGCGGGGATCTTGATCAGAGAGGCGGAACCGGAGCCGTGACGCGACCGGAAGCATGCCACGCATATATGCGCCTGGCTCCGGCCACGCCGCGACGGGGCCGGAGCGGACCCGGGATCCGAGCGCTCCCGGGGCGAGCGGGCCGACCGGTTTCCGCGGTGTCGATTCCGGGTTATTCAATTCCTTCGGGACAAATGGAAACCGCCTTACGGAATTCCCGCGGCCACGCTAAGATCATCTCCGCATCGCCTCAGAGATTCGGAGTCCTCCGTGCCTTCCCTGCGTCGCACCTTCATCGCCGCACTTCCCGTCGTGGCGGCTTTCGCCACCGTTCTGCCCACGTCCACGGCGGCCAGCGCCTCGGCCGGCATATCGTGTACGGCCACGAATTGCGCGCGTTTCTTCTACAACAGCAACCGGCAGGGTTCCTCGACCTACTTCAACGCCGACAACGTCCCGGACTTCGCCGGCTACACCTTCCTGACCTCGGGGACCGGCAAGGGTGTGAGTGTCAAGAACAACGCCGCCAGCGCCCTGAACGACTCGCCCAACCTCATGACCGTGTACTACAACAGCAACTACGGCGGGGCGTGCGACACCCTGTCGGCCTACGCCATCGCCGACCAGCTGCACTACACGTACAACGAGAACGCGTCGTTCCGCTGGAACGCGACCCGGTCCGACTGCTACGACTTCTAGTCGACCGAACTGATTTCATCGACAAAGGCCCTGCGCACATATCGCGCAGGGCCTTTGTCCGGTGCATATCTCCGTAGTATCCGGTGGGCGTCACACTTCCAGCAGCCAGCGGCCGCCGCCTATCAGCGAGCACAGCGACACCGCGTGGAAAAGGAACAGCCACAGTCCCGCCGGCACATGCGTCAGACGTGACAACTGGTCCGCGTCCGAGTCGCCCGCGCCGCCGCGGGAGCGCTTGGCCTGGAGTTCGAAGGCCGGACGCACCCCGCCGAGCAGCAGGAACCACACCACCGCGTACGCGAACGCCGCCTGCACCTGCGGACCGGCCAGCCAGGACACCACCACGAACGTGCCGCCCGTGAGGACCACGGTGAGCGCGCCGTAGGCGTTGCGGATCATCACCAGCATGGCCACCAGCAGGACCGTCGCCAGCCACAGCAGCGCGGTGATGTGACCGGCGCCGAGCAGGGCGGCGCCGCCGAGGCCGAGCAGCGGGGGCGCGGTGTAGCCGGCGGCCGCGGTGAGGATCATGCCGATGCCGTGCGGCTTGCCGCGGCTGACGGTCAGGCCGCTGGTGTCGGAGTGCAGCCGTATGCCGGTCAGGGTGCGGCCGGTGAGGAGCGCGACCAGGCCGTGGCCGCCCTCGTGCGCGATGGTGATGGCGTTGCGGGACAGGCGCCACAGTCCGTGCGGGACGACCACGGCGAGCGCGGCGGCCAGGGTCGCGAGGACCACCCACAGGTCGGGGTCGGGCTGGCCGCCGAAGATCTCGTCCCAGAGGGAGGCGAGCGAGTCGGATGCGGTGGTGTGCATGTTCGGCAGTGGCTCCCGTAGCTCTCGTCGAATCTGGCAGTCTGGCACGTATGTGCGGACGGTATGCAGCGAGTCGTGGGCCCGAGGATCTCGCGGGAATCTTTGAGATCGAGAAGTGGGAACCCGAGGAGACCCTGGAGCCCGACTACAACGTGGCCCCCACCAAAGAGGTCTACGCCGTCCTCGACCGTCCGGTGAGAGACGCGGACGACCCGCGGCCGGTTCGGCAGCTGCGGAAGCTGAAGTGGGGCCTGGTGCCGAGCTGGTCCAAGACCCCCGAGGGCGCGGCCCGCATGATCAACGCGCGTGCGGAGACGGTGCACGAGAAGCCGTCGTACCGGCGGGCGTTCGCCGCCCGGCGCTGTGTCATCCCCGCCGACGGCTACTACGAGTGGGTCACCGGCGAGCAGGAGCGGGATCTGGAGGTCGAGGGGAGGAGGAAGCGGCCGCGCAAGCAGCCGTACTTCGTGCTCCCCGCCGACGGGTCCGTGTTCGCGATGGCCGGGCTGTACGAGTTCTGGCGGGACCGGACCCTGCCCGACGACCACCCCCGGGCCTGGTGGGCGACCTGCTCCGTGCTCACCACGGAGGCCGAGACGGGTCCGCTCGGGGTGGCGCCCGAGGAGGGACCGCGCTCGCTGGCCGAGATCCACCCCCGGATGCCGCTGATGCTCACCCCGGACCGCTGGGACGCGTGGCTGGACCCCTCCCGTACGGACCCCGACGAACTGCGCCCGCTGCTCGCCCCGCCGCCCGAGGGGCTGATGCGGGCGTACCCGGTGACCACCGCGGTCAGCAACGTCCGCAACAACGGACCGGAGCTGCTGAAGGAGCTGGAGGGGCCCGAGGAGGGCACACTCTTCTGACGTGACGCAGATCATCGAGACGGACGCGGGTGCGGCCCGCGTCACGTGGCACGAGGCGCAGCGGGCGCGGCTGGTCCTGGCGGTGAGCCACGGCGCCGGCGGCGGCGTCGAGGCCCGCGACCTCCAGGCACTCGCCCGGGTACTGCCGGGGCACGGGGTGACCGTCGCCCTCGTCGAGCAGCCCTGGCGGGTGGCCGGCAAGAAGCTGGCGCCGGCACCGAAGACGCTGGACGTGGGCTGGCGGGGCGTCTGGCCCGCGCTCGCCGGCCCTGGCCTGCCGGTGATCTCCGGCGGCCGCAGCGCGGGGGCGCGGGTGGCCTGCCGGACGGCCGCCGAGCTGGGCGCGCACGCCGTGCTGGCGCTCGGCTTCCCGCTGCACCCGCCGGGCAGGCCGGAGAAGTCCCGTGCCGCGGAGCTGCTGGGCGCCGGCGTGCCCACGCTCGTCGTGCAAGGGGGCAACGACCCGTTCGGCAGGCCGGAGGAGTTCCCCGAGGGGACGTACGAACTGGTCGAGGTGCCGAACGGCGATCACGGCTTCGCGGTCCCCAAGCGCGGTGCGATCACGCAGGACCAGGCCCTCGCCGTCCTCACCGGGGGAGTGGTGGAGTGGGCCCTGTCACTGGGGTAAAGGTTCGGGAATGCCGCGGACCGGGCCCGGTGTTGTGGCGGACAGAAGTGCTGAGACGCCGGCACCGATGTCGTAGGAGAGGAAGTCCGCCGCATGGGTTCGACCTTCTGCCCGCCCGCCTCGCACCACCACCCTGTGGACGGGCTGCGCCCGGCAGAGTTTGATTCGAGCCGCAGCAGCCGTGCCGACCTGGACTGGACGGTGCTGCACGCGGCGAAGACGGCCCCTGTTCGGGCGGCGGGCGGACCGGGTCGTCGTCTATCCTCCGATTCTGGCGGGACCGGTCTCGGTCTCGTCCGGAATCTTGAGGAGGTGGGTCCGGTCACCGGTACCGACGCAGGGACCGAACACGGCCAGGCGGAGCAGCCCGAGGGCCAGGGCAGCAGGGACACGGAGTCGACCGCCGAGCGCACCGCGCGCTTCGAGCGGGACGCGCTCGAGTTCCTCGACCAGATGTACTCGGCCGCGCTGCGCATGACGCGCAACCCGGCCGACGCCGAGGACCTGGTGCAGGAGACGTACGCCAAGGCGTACGCGTCCTTCCACCAGTTCCGTGAGGGGACCAACCTCAAGGCGTGGCTGTACCGCATCCTCACGAACACCTTCATCAACTCGTACCGCAAGAAGCAGCGCGAGCCCCAGCGCTCCGCGGCCGAGGAGATCGAGGACTGGCAGCTGGCCCGCGCCGAGTCGCACATGTCGACCGGTCTGCGCTCCGCGGAGTCGCAGGCGCTCGACCACCTGCCCGACTCGGACGTGAAGGAAGCACTTCAGGCGATCCCCGAGGAGTTCCGCATCGCCGTCTATCTGGCGGATGTCGAGGGCTTTGCGTACAAGGAGATCGCGGACATCATGGGGACACCCATCGGAACGGTGATGTCCCGGCTGCACCGGGGCCGCCGTCAACTGCGCGGCATGCTCGAGGACTACGCCCGTGAGCGCGGGCTGGTCCCGGCGGGCGCCGGAGAGTCGAACGAAGCGAAAGGCTCGGGCTCATGAGCTGCGGAGAGCCGCACGAGACGGACTGCGGTGAGGTACTCGATCATCTGTACGAGTTCCTCGACAGTGAGATGCCGGACGTCGATCGCGACAAGTTCAAGCAGCACTTCAAGGAGTGCTCGCCGTGCCTGGAGAAGTACGGCCTCGAACAGGCCGTGAAGAAGCTGGTCAAGCGGTGCTGCGGGCATGACGACGTGCCGAGCGACCTGCGTGCCAAGGTCCTGGGGCGGCTCGATCTGATCCGCTCCGGGCAGGCCGTGCCCGAGCACGACGTCACGGCGACCCCGCAGGAGTCCTGAACTCCCTCCCGGGGACTCGCTCCTGGGGACTGGCTCCTGGCGCGGGCAGACCGGCCCGTCGTCACCCGTACGTGCTAATCCGCGGGTCAACAACCTGCGGCTCCCCCTCCCGCCGTCCTAGGCTCCGACGCTGAGCGGTACGGCTGGGGAGGGGGCGTGATGGAGGCGGTTCCGGCACGGGCCCGGGCGTACGTCGCCGGTGTCGTCGTCCTCGCGCTGATCTGCCTGGCCCCGCCGCCGTCCGTGCGGACGCCCTGGTGGGCGGTGGTCCTGCTCGCCCTGCTGTACGCCGGCTGCGAGCGGGCCGCCGCCCGCCGGCCGTTCACCGGGACCTTCTACCCCGTCCTCCTCGCCGGGGCCTTCCTGCTGCCCCCGCCCGCCGCCGCCCTAGTGGCGCTGCCGGGGGCGCTGCTGTCCCGCGCCGCGCAGCGGCCCCGCCGGCTGCGGCGGGTGTGGCGGGCGGCGCAGCTCGTCGTCGGCGTGTGGCTGGCCGCGCGCGTGCACGGGGCGCTCGGCGGGCGGGACGCCGTGGTCCACGCCGACTTCCCGTACGCGCTCGTCCCGGCCGGCGCCGCGATCCTCACGTTCTGCCTGGTGCTGAGCGTGCTCGACGCGGGGATCCGGACGCTCGCCGAGAGGGTTCCGGTACGCGCCTGGCAGGGGCTGTTCCTGCGCTCCCTCGCGCCGGTCGCCGTGCAGGGGCTGGCCGGGCTGATGATGGCCGTGCTCTGGCGCAGTCCGTACGGGCCCGTCGCCGCGCTGCTCGTGCTGCTGCCGATGTGCGTGTCCTGGTGGGTGTTCGCGCAGTACCACCGCGAGCGCGCCGCCCACCAGGCGACGATCCGGGCCCTCGTGCAGGCCGTCGACATCAAGGACGGCTACACCCGCGGGCACAGCGAGCGGGTCGGACAGGCGTCGATGATGATCGCGCGGGAGCTCGCGATGGACGAGGGCCGCGTCGAGGTGCTGCGCTTCGCCGGCATCCTGCACGACGTGGGGAAGCTGGGCGTGCCCACGCGGCTGCTGCGCAAGGACGGGCCGCTGACCCCCGAGGAGCGCCGGGTGATCGAGCTGCATCCCGAGTACGGGCACGAGATGGTGCGCGGGATCTGCTTCCTCGGCGAGGCCCGGGCGGCCGTCCTGCACCACCATGAGCGGCTGGACGGAAGCGGGTACCCGTACGGCCTCCGGGGGAGCCAGATCCCGGAGTCCGCGCGGGTGGTGGCGGTCGCCGACGCGTTCGACGCGATGACCTCCACCCGTTCCTACCGGCGGGCCCGGCCGGTGGCCGCGGCGCTGGAGGAGCTGCGGCGGTGCGCCGGGACCCAGTTCGACCCCGCGATGGTGGCGGCCCTCGTGCGCGCGCTGGGCCGGCACGGCTGGCACCCCGCCGTCACCGCGGACGAGACCCGCCCGCCCCCGCCCCGCCCCCCGGTCGCCGGCCGGCCGGAAGCCCGCCGATGAGCGGCCGCCGGCCCCCGTTCCTCCTCGCCCTCGTCCACACCTCCGCGGGCCTCCTCGCCACCCTCTCCCTCGCCGCCACCCTCTGGACCGGCCTCGACGAACGCGGGGTCGCCCTCGCCTTCGGGGTGCTGGTCACCGTCGGAGAGCTCACCCGGTGGGCCGGCACCCACGCCAGGGAGGCCGCGCCGCTCGGGGCCGCGGGCGCCCTGGCGTACGCGCTGCTGGGGGCGGACGCCGGGCAGCCGACGCGGCACGGGGCCCTCCAGGTCGTCGCCGTGGTGCTCGCCGCCTCCCTGCTCGGCAGCGTGCCGCACATCGCGCGCGGGCGGCCGACCCTCGACCACCTGGCCCGGCGGGTGCTCACCGTCGGGTTCGCCGCCGTGTGCTTCCAGCCCCTCCACCACCAGGGGACGTTCCAGGACTGGGGCTCCGCCCACGCCCTGCTGCTGCTCGCGCTGCTCGCCCTCACCGCGCTGTGCGACGCCGTGCTCGCCGCCGCGCTCGCGCACTCCCGGACCGGGTGGCCCTTCGGCCCGCTGCTGCGGGACGAACTGCGGGCGCTGCTCGGGATCGGGTCCGCCGTCTGCGCGACCGGCGCCGTGATGGCGCTGGCGGTGGCCGTGGCCGGACTGTGGGCGGTGCCCGTGTTCTCGTTGCCGCTGCTGCTCACCCAGCTGTCCTTCCGGCGGTACGCCGCCGTGCGGGCCACCTACCGGCAGACCATCGCCTCCCTGGCCCGGGCCACCGAGATCGCCGGGTACACCCCGGCCGGGCACGCCCGCCGGGTCGCCGCGCTCAGCCTCGCCGTCGGCCGGGACCTCGGACTGTCCGGGCCCGAGCTCACCGTGCTGGAGTACGCGGCCCTCATGCACGACATCGGGCAGCTGAGCCTCGTCGACCCCGTCCCGGCGGGCGCGACGGCCGGGCTGCCCCCGGCGGAGCAGCGGCGCATCGCCCTGCTCGGCGGGGCCGTCGTCCGGCAGACCGGGGTGAGCCCGCAGGTCGCGGCGGTCGTGGAACGGCAGGCCGACCCCTGGGCGGAGCAGCCGGTCGCCGCACGGATCGTGCGGGCTGTCAACGCGTACGAGGAGAAGGCCCGGGACGCCGGGCCCGGCGGACCGCTGAAGGCACTGGAGGAGCTGCGCCTGGCCGGTGCCGGGCAGTACGCGCCCGAGGTGGTGGAGGCGCTGGCCGGAGTCCTGTCGCGGGACTGTCTGACCCCGGTCCCCGCTGGGTAACCCATGGGTAATGAGCGACGTTCCAGCCGTACGTGGTTGGATGCGAAGGAGAGTGTGTCCGGGGGCACAGCCAGCCCACTCCACGGAACTGGCAGGCGGGAATCGTGAGGATCTTCGGCAAGGGACGGAACCGGCCCTCCGCCTCCTGGCGGCAGGCCACAGACCGCGCGTTCACGCTGATCGGAGACGGTCGGTACGAGGACGCGGGCGCACTGCTGACGCGAGCCGCCGATCTCGAACCCTGGCTGTCGGAGTCCTGGTTCAACCTCGCCCTGCTGCACAAGTTCCGGCACGACTGGGAGCAGGCGCGGGCGGCGGGCCTGCGCGCCGTGGCCCTGCTCGACCGGGCGACGGGCGCACCCGACTGGTGGAACGTCGGCATCGCCGCCACCGCCCTGCAGGACTGGCCGCTGGCCCGGCGGGCCTGGCAGGCGTACGGACTGCGGGTGCCCGGGGGTGCCACGGCGAACGGCGAGCCGCTCGGCATGGATCTCGGCAGCGCCGCCGTACGGCTGTCCCCGGAGGGGGAGGCCGAGGTGGTGTGGGGGCGGCGGCTGGACCCCGCCCGCGTCGAGGTGCTCTCGATCCCGCTGCCGTCGTCGGGGCGGCGCTGGGGCGAGGTCGTCCTGCACGACGGGGTGCCGCACGGCGAGCGCACCACGACCGCCGGGCACGCCTATCCGGTGTTCGACGAGATCGAGCTGTGGGCGCCGTCGCCGGTGCCGACGTGGGTGGTGCTGCTGGAGGCCGCCACCGAGGACGACCGGGACGCGCTGGAACAGCTGGCCGCGGACGCCGGCTTCGCCGCCGAGGACTGGTCCTCGTCCGTGCGGCTGCTGTGCCGGATGTGCTCCGAGTCGCGGATGCCGTCCGACGAGGGGGACGGGGAGCATCTCGACCCGCACGACCACAGCGAGCCGGGGCATCCCGGGCCGCTCGGACACCGGACCGACGGGCAGCTGTGGGTGCCGGAGCGGGAGTGCGGGCTGGCCGCGCCCGCCTCCCTGGTGCGCGGGCTGCTGGACGGCTGGGTCGCGGACAGCCCGGACTCCCGGGACTGGCGGGATCTCGAAGAGGTCTGCTGAGCCGCCGACGCGGATCGCCGTACCCTGTATGCGCATCACACTCCCTGTTCATCTAGGAAGGCGTACGTCGGTCATGGCGCAGCAGGACACCGATCAGCAGCACGTAGGCGTGCTCCCCGTGGACGACGAGGGTTTCGTCATCGACACCGAGGACTGCGAGGAGCGCGAGAGCGCCTGGCGGGAGCGCGGCACCTCGCGGCCGATCACGGTCGTCGGAAACCCGGTGCTGCACAAGGAGTGCAAGGACGTCACCGGGTTCGGCGCGGAGCTGGACCAGCTGGTCGCGGACATGTTCGCCTCGCAGCGCACCGCCGAGGGCGTGGGCCTGGCCGCCAACCAGATCGGTGTCGACCTGAAGGTCTTCGTGTACGACTGCCTGGACGACGAGGGCAAGCGGCACGTCGGTGTCGTGTGCAACCCGAAGGTGGTCGACCTGCCCGCCGACACGCGCCGGCTGGACGACAGCAACGAGGGCTGTCTGTCGGTGCCCACCGCGTACGCGCCGCTCGCCCGCCCGGACTACGCCGAGGTGACCGGGCAGGACGAGCGGGGCAATCCGATCAAGGTGCGCGGCACCGGCTACTTCGCCCGGTGTTTGCAGCACGAGACCGATCACCTGTACGGGTACCTCTACATCGACCGGCTTTCCAAGCGCGAACGCAAGGACGCGCTGCGGCAGATGGCCGAGAACGAGCCCCGCTACCCCGTGGTCGCCAACGACTGAGGCCCCTCGGACCTCACCGACTCCCTTCCGCACGGCGCTTGTTCGCGAACCCCTTCCCGAACAGGCGCCGTTCGCCTGTCCGTCGCACGTTCGATCGCTTCTGCTCCTCTGGTGATCCCGAACCAGTCACGCACGGGGAGAATCTCGGCGTTGTGGGGTAGCGAATGGAGCAAATCCGTTCCCAGAGCGGTCAGTTGTGGTGCTGAATGGGGTGTGCGGGGATACGCAACGGCGCACGCCCGGCACAGCGGGAGGGGCGTGCGCGACTGGCGGCTGGAAGGGGTTTGTTCGTGCCTGCTTTCCCACACAGCACCACATCGACGCCGACGGCGGTCGCGGTTCCACCATCGCTCTCTCTCCCGGTGATCGAGGCAGCGTTTCCCAGGCAACTGCACCCGTATTGGCCCAGGCTCCAGGAGAAGACCCGAACCTGGCTACTGGAAAAACGGCTCATGCCGGCGGACAAGGTCGCGGAATATGCCGACGGCCTGTGCTACACCGACCTCATGGCGGGGTACTACCTGGGTGCCCCCGACGAGGTCCTCCAGGCGATAGCCGACTACAGCGCGTGGTTCTTCGTCTGGGACGACCGCCATGACCGCGACATCGTGCACGGCCGCCCGGCCGCCTGGCGGCGGCTCAGGCTCCGGTTGCACGCGGCCCTCGACGCGCCCCGGGAGTATCTGCGTCACGAGGATCCGCTGGTCGCCGGGTTCGCCGACAGCGTGGTGCGGCTGTACTCGTTCCTGCCCGGGTCCTGGAACGCCCGCTTCGCCCGCCACTTCCACGAGGTGATCGAGGCGTACGACCGGGAGTTCCACAACCGCACTCAGGGCATCGTCCCGACCGTGCAGGAATACCTGGCACTGCGCCGCCTCACCTTCGCGCACTGGATCTGGACCGATCTGCTGGAGCCGAGCGCCGGCTGCGCACTGCCGGACCACGTCCGTAACCACCCGGCATATCGGCGGGCGGCACTGCTGAGCCAGGAATTCGCGGCCTGGTACAACGACCTCTGTTCGCTGCCGAAGGAAATAGCGGGCGACGAGGTGCACAATCTCGGAATCAGTCTCATCAAACACGAGGGACTGACCCTGGAAGAAGCGGTCACGGAGATGCGGCGGCGGGTCAAGGAATGCGTGTCCGGATTCCTCGTCGCCGAACGGGAAGCGCTGCGGTTCTCCGAGGACCTCGACGACGGAACAGTGCAGGGAAAGGAACTGAGCGCCGCCGTGCGGGCCTGCGTCTGCAATATGCGGAACTGGTTCAGCACCGTCTACTGGTTCCACCACGAGTCCGGCCGGTACCGGGTCGACAGCTGGGACGACCGGGCCACGCCCCCGTACGTCAACAACGAAGCGGCAGGTGAGAAATGACCGTCGAATCCGTGCAGTCCGATGCGTCCCCGGCCCAGGAGCCGCCCGAGCCGACCCTCGCACGCGGCGGGGTCCCCGGACTCGGCCACGGCTGGAAGCTCGTCCGCGACCCACTGGGCTTCCTGGCCCGGCTGCGGGACGACGGCGACCTGGTCCGGCTGCGGCTCGGCCCGAAGACCGTGTACGCCGTCACCGCGCCGCACCTGGTCGGCGACATGCTCACGAGCCCCGGCTACGAGATCGGCGGGCCGCTCTGGGACACCCTGGACGTGCTGCTCGGCAAGGGCGTGGCGACCAGCAACGGGCCGCTGCACCGGCGCCAGCGGCAGACCATCCAGCCCTCGTTCCGCAAGGACGTCATCCACGAGTACGAGCGGGTCATGGTCGAGGAGTCGCTCGCCTTCGCGGGGCGCTGGCAGCCGGGGGACACCGTCGACGTCACCTCGGAGGCGTTCCGGGTGGGCGTGCGGATGACGGCCCGGTGCTTCCTGCAGATCGAGCACATCGACGACCTGGCCGAGCGGCTGAGCGCCGCCCTCGCCACGGTGTTCGGCGGCATGTACCGGCGGATGATCCTCTCCTTCGGCCCGTTCTACCGGCTGCCGCTTCCCACCCACCGGGAATTCGACCGGGCGCTGGCCGAATTGCATCGGCTGGCCGACGAGGTCATTGCCCAGCGCCGGGCCGCCGCCGAGAATCCGGACGATTTGCTGACCGCCTTGCTGGAGGCAAAGGACGAGAATGGTGAACCAGTCAACTATCAGGAGGTGCACGACCAGGTCATAGCGATTCTCACCCCGGGCAGCGAAACAGTGGGGTCCCAGTTGATGTGGATCTTGCAGTTGCTGGCGGAACACCCGGAACAGGCGGACCGGGTGAGCGAGGAGGTGAAATCTGTGGTGGGCGACCGGCCGATCACATTCGGCGATCTCCGGAAGCTCACACACACGAACAATGTCGTCACCGAGGCCCTGCGGATACGGCCCGCCGTGTGGATTCTGACACGGCGGGCCATGGCCGAGACCGAACTCGGCGGGTATCGCATTCCGGCCGGAGCGGACATCGTGTACAGCCCGCTCGCCCTCCAGCGGGATCCGCGGTCCTACCAGCAGCACCTCGACTTCGACCCGGACCGCTGGCTCCCGGGCAACTCCCGGGAGGTGCCGAAGTACGCGATGAGCCCCTTCAGCGCGGGCAACCGCAAATGCCCGGCCGACCACTTCTCGGTGGCCGAACTCGGCATCATCCTCGCGACGGTGATTCCGAAGTGGCGCTTCGAACGCCTGCCGACGGCCGACGAGTCGACCCGGGTGGGGATCACCCTGCGGCCCAAGCGACTGCTGCTGAAGGCGGTGCCCCGGTGACGGGCCGGCGGTGAGGAACCGGAGGTGACGGGTCAGGCGGCGTCCGAGCCGGCCCCGGCCGCCGGTTCCGGCGCGATCTCCGGTCCCCGGAACGTGCGCCGGTAGGCGTTCGGGGTGGTCCCCACCGCCCGGACGAACTGGTGGCGCAGCGCGGCCGCGTTGCCGAACCCTGTTCGACCGGCGATCGCGTCCACCGTCTCGTCCGTCACCTCCAGCAGCCGCTGGGCCAGCAGCACACGCTGGCGCAGGATCCAGCGGTAGGGAGTCGTCCCCGTCTCCTGCTGGAAGCGACGGGCGAAGGTGCGCGGTGACATGTGCGCGAGCTCGGCGAGCTGCTCGACGGTGACCTCCTCGTCCAGGTGCCGCTCCATCCACACGAGCACCTCACCGACGGTGTCGCACTGCGAGCGGGGCAGCGGCCGCTCGATGTACTGGGCCTGGCCGCCGTCCCGGTGCGGCGGGACGACCATCCGCCGGGCGATCTTGTTGGCGACCTCCGGCCCCTGTTCCTTGCGCACGATGTGCAGACAGGCGTCGATCCCGGCGGCGGTCCCGGCCGAGGTGATCACCGGGTCCTCGTCGACGTACAGCACGTCGGGCTCGACGGTCAGCCGCGGGTACGCCCGGGCCAGCGCGTCCACGTGATGCCAGTGCACGGTGCAGCGCCGGCCGTCGAGCAGTCCGGCCGCCGCGAGCACGAAGACGCCGGAGCAGACGCTGAGCACCCGCGCCCCGCGGTCGACACCGCGCCGCAGGGCGGCCAGCATCTCGGGCGGGAAGACGCGGGTCTCGTAGTCGGCCCCGGCGGGTACGGCGATCAGGTCGGCCGACTCCAGCCGGTCCAGGCCGTGCTCGATCCGCATGGAGAAGCCTCCGCGCGAGCTGAGTGTGGGGCCCTCGGCCGAGGCGACCGCGAAGTCGTACACGGGCAGGCCGTCGTCGCTGCGGTCGGTGCCGAAGACCTCGCAGATGACGCCGAGTTCGAATGGGTTCACGCCGTCGAGGACGACGGCGGCCACGTTCTGGAGCATGCTGCAAGTGTGCCCCGGATGTGGCAGTAAATCGAGGGCTCACGGCAGTCCTGCCACTGTTGGTCAGGAGTGTGGGGCGCGACAGTGGTGTCATGACTACAGCAGAGACACAAGGACTGATCGGAATGCTCACCGTCCTCGGACTCCTCGTCCTCCTGGTCCTCCCGGCGGTGATCGGGATCGCGCACGACAGGCGCGTCGACCGTCGGATCAGGGAGGCCCAGGAGGCCCGTGAGGGCTACGAGGATCAGAAGTCCTCGTCCAGGTCCACGGTGCCCTCCACCGCGACCTGGTACGCGGACGGCCGCCGCTCGAAGAAGTTGGTCAGCTCCTGAACCCCCTGGAGCTCCATGAAGGAGAAGGGGTTCTCCGAGCCGTACACCGGGGCGAAGCCGAGGCGTGTGAGGCGCTGGTCGGCGACGCACTCCAGGTACTGCCGCATGGAGTCGGTGTTCATCCCCGGGAGGCCGTCACCGCACAGGTCGCGCGCGAACTGAAGCTCGGCCTCGACGGCCTCCCCCAGCATCTCGGTGACCTGCCGGCACAGCTCGTCGTCGAACAGCTCCGGCTCCTCCTTGCGGACGGTGTCCACCACGTCGAAGGCGAAGCTCATGTGCATGGTCTCGTCCCGGAACACCCAGTTGGTGCCGGTCGCCAGGCCGTGCAGCAGGCCCCGGCCGCGGAACCAGTAGACGTACGCGAAGGCGCCGTAGAAGAACAGGCCCTCGATGCACGCGGCGAAGCAGATGAGGTTGAGCAGGAAGCGGCGGCGGTCGGAGCGGGTCTCCAGGCGGTCCAGCTGTTCCACCTCGTTGATCCACTTGAAGCAGAAGCCGGCCTTCTCGCGGATGGACGGGATGTTCTCCACCGCGTCGAAGGCGGCCGCCCGGTCCTCGGGGTCCGGCAGGTAGGTGTCCAGCAGGGTCAGGTAGAACTGGACGTGCACCGCTTCCTCGAAGAGCTGCCTGGAGAGATACAGGCGTGCCTCGGGGGAGTTGATGTGCTTGTACAGGGTGAGCACCAGGTTGTTGGCGACGATCGAGTCGCCCGTCGCGAAGAACGCGACCAGGCGGCCGATCAGGTGCTGCTCGCCCGGTGACAGCTTCGCGAGGTCGGTGACGTCGGAGTGGAGGTCGACCTCCTCCACGGTCCAGGTGTTCTTGATGGCGTCCCGGTAGCGCTCGTAGAAGTCGGGGTAGCGCATGGGGCGCAGGGTGAGTTCGAAGCCGGGGTCGAGAAGGTTCTTCACGGTGGAGCTCATCACTGACAGGCCTCACAGGACTCGGGGTTCTCCAGGGAACAGGCGACGGCCTCTTCGGGGGCCGGCAACCGCGCGGGGGCGGTGGCCCGCGCGGCGCGGGCGATGCGGGTCGCCGGGCGCGAGCGCAGGTAGTACGTCGTCTTCAGGCCCGACTTCCAGGCGTACGCGTACATCGAGGAGAGCTTGCCGATGGTCGGCGTCTCCAGGAACAGGTTCAGCGACTGCGACTGGTCCAGGAACGGCGTCCGGGCCGCCGCCATGTCGATCAGGCCGCGCTGCGGGATCTCCCACGCCGTGCGGTACAGCGCCCGTACGTCCTCGGGGATCCAGGTGAAGGCCCGCACCGAGCCGTTCGCCTCGCGCAGCGCCTCGCGGGTGCGCGCGTCCCAGACACCGAGCCGCTTCAGGTCCTTCACCAGGTACGAGTTGACCTGGAGGAACTCGCCGGACAGGGTCTCCCGCTTGAACAGGTTGGACACCTGCGGCTCGACGCACTCGTACACCCCCGCGATCGACGCGATGGTGGCGGTCGGCGCGATGGCGAGCAGCAGGGAGTTGCGCATGCCGGTGGCCGCGATCCGGGCCCGCAGGGCGGCCCAGCGCTCCGGCCAGGTCAGCTCGGCGTCGTAGTGGTCGGGGTGCAGGACACCCCGGGCCGTACGGGTCTTCTCCCAGGCCGGCAGCGGGCCGTCGCGCTCGGCGAGGTCGGCGGAGGCCTCGTACGCGGCGAGCATGAGGCGCTCGGCGATGCGCGTGGACAGCCGCCCGGCCGCAGGCGAGTCGAAGGGCAGGCGCAGTTGGAAGAAGACGTCCTGGAGGCCCATCACTCCGAGGCCGACCGGGCGCCACCTCGCGTTGGAGCGGCCGGCCTGCTCGGTCGGGTAGTGGTTGATGTCGACGACCCGGTCGAGGAAGGTCACGGCGGTGCGGACGGTGGCGTCCAGCCGCTCCCAGTCCATGTCGCCGCTCCCGCGGTCGACGAAGGCGCCGAGGTTGACCGAGCCCAGGTTGCAGACCGCCGTCTCCCCGTCGTCCGTGACCTCCAGGATCTCCGTGCAGAGGTTGGAGGAGTGGACGACGTGGCCCGGCTCGGCCGTCTGGTTGGCGGTGCGGTTGGCGGCGTCCTTGAAGGTCATCCAGCCGTTTCCGGTCTGCGCGAGGGTGCGCATCATGCGGCCGTAGAGGTCACGGGCGGGCAGGGTCCTGCGGGCGAGGCCCGCTGCCTCGGCCTTGTGGTAGGCGGCGTCGAACTCCTCGCCCCACAGGTCGACCAGCTCGGGCACGTCGGACGGCGAGAAGAGCGACCACGGCGCGTCGGCGTCGACCCGGCGCATGAACTCGTCCGGGACCCAGTGCGCGAGGTTCAGGTTGTGCGTACGGCGGGCGTCCTCGCCGGTGTTGTCGCGCAGTTCCAGGAACTCCTCGATGTCCGCGTGCCAGGTCTCCAGGTAGACCGCCGCGGCGCCCTTGCGCCGGCCGCCCTGGTTCACGGCGGCGACCGAGGCGTCCAGGGTCTTCAGGAACGGGACGATGCCGTTGGAGTGCCCGTTGGTGCCGCGGATCAGCGAACCGCGGGCGCGGACGCGGGAGTAGGCGATGCCGATGCCGCCCGCGTGCTTCGAGAGGCGGGCCACCTGGTGGTAGCGGTCGTAGAGGGAGTCCAGCTCGTCCTTCGGGGAGTCGAGGAGGTAGCAGGACGACATCTGGGGGTGCCGGGTCCCGGAGTTGAAGAGGGTGGGGGAGGAGGGGAGGTAGTCGAGGCGGCTCATGAGGACGTAGAGCGCCGCGACCTCCTCCAGGGCGCGGGCGGTGTCGTCCCCGGCGAGACCCGACGCCACCCGGAGCATGAAGTGCTGGGGCGTCTCGATGACCTTGCGGGTGATCGGATGCCGGAGCAGATAGCGGCTGTGCAGGGTGCGCAGGCCGAAGTAGCCGAAGCGGTCGTCGGCGTGCGGGTCGATCAGCGCGTCGAGACGGGCGGCGTGGACGCGTACGAACTCGGCCGTGCGGTCGGCGAGAAGCCCTTCCCGGTGCCCCACGGCGACGGAGTCGGTGAAGGCCGTGACGCCCTGGGAGGCGGCCTCGGCGCGGATGCCGACCGTCAGCAGCCGGGCGGCCAGCCGCGAGTAGGCGGGGTCCTCGGAGATGAGGCCGGCCGCCACCTCCGTGGCCAGCTCACGCAGCTCCGCCTCGTCCGCCCGCGCGGACCGGCCGCGCAGCGCGGCGGCGGCGACCCGTCCGGGGTCCGCGTCGGGGAGGTCGGCGGTCAGCTCGGTCAGGGTCCGCAGCAACGCGGTTCCCGGGCCGTCGGGTTCCACCGGGGTGGTCGCTGAGGCCGGATCGACTGGCGCGATGGTCACGTGGGGCTCTCCCTCGCTCGGCGACGGGGCCACACGGTGGGCAGGGGGCAGCACGAGCGCACGCGGCGTCGCGTCCACCGGCCCATTCCACGAGGCCCGGACGTCAGGGCACCCGGACCGTTCGGCCGGGCGCGCTGTCGGCAGGTCCTCGGACTGGACAAGGCGTGCGTAGGCACGCATGTACACCGTTGCGGGACAGTTCCGGATTCGCACCGGATTCCCCTGCGGCGACAGCGAGCACGAGCATACATCTTGTGCCTGTCGAGGGAAGTGCCCCCAGATGTTGTGTCGCTCCGGTTCGGAGGGTCGACTCGGCAGTGGACGGAGCGCATGCCCGCACGCCAGGGACGGACGGTTACGGCGACGGCTCAGGGACGGGGGCGGTTACGGCGACCGGTCAGGCCGACCGGTGCCGCTACGGCGACGGGCCGCCGGTTCTCGCCGGCGGCCCGTCGTCATCCGTGTGCGGTTCAGTGCGCGGAGCCCGCCGTCGCCGGCGGCAGCTCCACCTGGACGCCCGGGTCGCCCGCGTCGGCCGTGTAGTCCGCCGGGGATGTCTCGTCGATGCCGTCCGGGGCCTTCAGCGCCCTGAGGACGAAGGTCAGCACCACCGTCACCACCACGTTCAGCACGAACGCCGTCAGGCCGATGTAGCCGATCTCGCCGATGCCGGGGATCTCCTTCGACGAGCCGCCGAAGTGCTTCTGGGTCGGCGAGGCCACGCCGTACGCGGCGGCCGTGCCGTACACCATGCCGACCGCCCAGCCCGCGAGCAGGGCCCAGCGGTGGAACCAACGGGTGAACAGGCCGCCCACCAGGGCCGGGAAGGTCTGCAGGATCCAGATGCCGCCGAGCAGCTGGAAGTTGATCGCGACCGTCTTGTCCATGGTCAGGACGAAGGCCAGCGCGCCCACCTTCACCAGGAGCGACACCAGTTTGGAGACCTTGGTCTCCTGCGCCGGGGTCGCGTCCGGCTTGATGAAGTCCTTGTAGATGTTGCGGGTGAAGAGGTTCGCCGCCGCGATCGACATGATGGCCGCCGGGACGAGGGCACCGATGCCGATCGCCGCGAAGGCCACGCCCGCGAACCAGTCCGGGAACATGTCCTCGAACAGCTGCGGGATCGCCAACTGCCCGTTGGAGACCTTGACTCCGGCCGCGATCGCCATGAAACCGAGCAGGGCGAGCAGCCCCAGCATCAGCGAGTACAGCGGCAGGATCGTGGTGTTGCGGCGGATCACCTCACGGCTGCGCGAGGACAGCGTCGCCGTGATCGAGTGCGGGTACATGAAGAGCGCAAGCGCCGAGCCCAGCGCCAGCGTGGCGTACGTCCACTGGCCCGCCTCGGCCGGTACCAGGGCCCCGCGCGGGGCGCCCGTCGCCGGGTTGGGCTGGCTGAACGCCTCGCCCGCCTTGGCGAAGATGTCGTCGAAGCCGCCCAGCTTGATCGGGATGTAGATGATCGCCACCGCGATGACGAGGTAGATCAGCGTGTCCTTCACGAACGCGATCAGCGCGGGGGCCCGCAGCCCCGACGAGTACGTGTACGCCGCCAGCACCCCGAACGCGATCAGCAGCGGCAGGTCCTTGACGAACCAGTTGGTGTCCTCACCGCCGCCGACGCCCATCACGTCCAGCACGGCCTGGATGCCGACCAGTTGGAGCGCGATGTACGGCATCGTCGCGAGGATGCCGGTGACGGCCACCGCCAGCGACAGCCCCTTGGAGCCGAACCGTCCGCGCACGAAGTCCGAGGTCGTCACGTACCCGTGCTTGTGCGAGACGGACCACAGGCGCGGCAGGAAGGTGAAGATCAGCGGGTAGATCAGGATGGTGTACGGCACCGCGAAGAAGCCGGCCGCGCCCGCCGCGTAGATCGCCGCCGGGACGGCCACGAAGGTGTACGCCGTGTACAGGTCGCCGCCGAGCAGGAACCAGGTGACCCAGGTGCCGAACGACCGGCCGCCCAGACCCCATTCGTCGAGGCTGTGCTCGTTCTCGGCCTTGCGCCAGCGCGCGGCGAGGAAGCCCAGGACCGTGACGGCCAGGAAGAAGAAGATGAAGACCGCGAGCGCGACGCCGTTGACTCCGTCGTTCATGTGGACGCACCCCCGTCCGTGGACCGGGCGGCGGCGCGGGTGCGCTGGTCACGCTGCCACAGCTGGTACGCGATCATCGTCAGCGCGGTGGAGATGACCACCCAGGCCATCTGGTACCAGTAGAAGAACGGTATGCCGATGAACGTGGGATCGGTCTTGGCGTACGAGCCCACCCACAGCATCGCCACGAACGGCGCGACGAGACAGAGGCCGATCACCACACGTGCCGGTGTCACCACCGGTGGCCTCACTTCAGGCGCATCTGACATGTCGCGGCTCCGTTCCCTCAGTGATCACCTGTGCAAGCGCAGGCAATCTAGGTCACGGTGTCGCGGGAGCGGAACCCCTCGTCCGCATACCGGTATGTGATGGTTCTGTGTCGGCCGTCAGCAGCAACGGAAGCCCTGCCGGGGGTCCTTCTCCTGCCGGTCCGTGCGCATCCGCTCGAAGTCCCGCCGGGAGGGCACCCGCGCGTCCGGGTGCCCCTTGCGCAGGTGCGCGACATGGCGGTCGTACGCCGACTCGTCGGTCAGCTCCCGCAGATACCAGCGCACTCCTCTAAACGCCCGTACCAGAGCCGACCGCACGCCGCTCCTCCTCCTTCTCCTCGCGGGTGGGGAACAGCCCGGCCGGAGCGACGATCTCCGACTCGACGTACGGCGCCTCGCTCAGCGTCGACAGCGCCGGGCGCCGCACGTGCCGGACGCACACCCGGCCGGCGTCGGCGATCACCACCACGATCAGCAGTGCGAGGACGGCCGACAGGACGCCGTCCACCGTGGAGTTGGTGACCACGGTGTGCATGTCGTCCATGGTCTTGGCGGGCGGCAGCACCTCGCCCCGGTCGATCGCGTCCTGGAACACGGACCGCTGCTCGAAGAAGCCGACCTTCGGGTCACTGGAGAACACCTTCTGCCAGCTCGCCGTCAGCGTGACCGTGGCGTCCCAGGCGAGCGGAACCCCGGTGATCCAGGCCCACTTGAGGCGCCCGGACTTCACCAGCAGGGTCGTGCAGACGGCCAGGGCGACCGCCGCGAGCAGCTGGTTGGAGATGCCGAAGACCGGGAACAACTGGTTGATCCCGCCGAGGGGTTCGTGGACGCCGACCCACAGGAAGTACCCCCACAGGGCGCACACCGCCGCGCTCGTGATGACCAGCCCGGGTTTCCAGCTGACGTTCTTGAAGGGCCGGTAGACGTTGCCCAGCATGTCCTGGAGCATGAACCGGCCCACGCGGGTGCCGGCGTCCAGCGCGGTCAGGATGAACAGTGCCTCGAACATGATCGCGAAGTGGTACCAGAAGGCCTTCAGGCCCCCGCCCGTCACCTCGGAGAAGATCTGCGAGACCCCGACGGCGAGCGTGGGCGCGCCGCCGGTGCGGGAGAGCAGGGTGGACTCCTCGACGTCCTTGGCCGCCCGGGCGAGTTCGGCGGGGGTGATGGAGTAGCCCCAGCCGGTCACCACCTGCGAGGCGCTCTCCACCGTCGTGCCGATCGTGCCCGCCGGCGCGTTCATCGCGAAGTACAGGCCCGGGTCGATGACGCTCGCCGCGACCAGCGCCATCACGGCGACCGACGACTCCATCAGCATGGAGCCGTAGCCGATCATCCGGACCTGCGTCTCCTTCTGGATCATCTTCGGCGTCGTACCGGACGAGATGAGCGAGTGGAAGCCGGACAGCGCTCCGCAGGCGATGGTGATGAAGACGAACGGGAACAGGGACCCGGCGAAGACCGGCCCGTCGCCGCGCGAGGCGAAGTCGGTGACCGGGTCCATCCGCAGGGTCGGCAGCGCGATCACCACCCCGAGCGCGAGCAGCACGATCGTGCCGATCTTCATGAAGGTGGAGAGGTAGTCGCGGGGCGCCAGCAGCATCCACACCGGCAGGATCGAGGCGATGAAGCCGTACGCCACCAGCCAGACGACCAGCGTGGAGGGCGCGAGCGTGAAGGTGTCCGCCCACGACGACTCGGCGACCCAGCGGCCGGAGACCAGCGCGAGCAGCAGCAGCGCCACCCCGATCAGCGAGACCTCGGTGACCCGGCCGGGGCGCAGGACGCGCAGGTAGAAGCCCATCAGCAGGGCGATCGGGATCGTCATCGCGATGGAGAAGGTGCCCCACGGCGAGGCGGCCAGGGCGTTCACGATGACCAGGGCCAGCACACCGAGCAGGATGATCATGATGGCGAAGGCCGCGAGCAGCGCCGCCGCCCCGCCGAACGGGCCGATCTCCTCCCGTGCCATCTGGCCCAGCGACCGGCCGTCCCGGCGGGTGGAGAAGAACAGCACCACCATGTCCTGGACGGCGCCCGCGAAGATGACGCCCACGATGATCCAGATCGTGCCCGGCAGATAGCCCATCTGCGCGGCCAGCACCGGCCCGACCAGCGGACCGGCACCGGCGATCGCCGCGAAGTGGTGGCCCAGCAGGACCCGGCGGTCGGTGGGATGGAAGTCGATGCCGTTGTCCAGCCGCTCCGCCGGGGTGGCCCGCGTCCGGTCGACCTTGAGCACCCTGTACGCGATGAACTTCGAGTAGAAGCGGTAGGCGACGGTGTACGAGCCGAGGGCCGCCGCCACCATCCAGGCGGCCGACACCTCCTCGCCCCGGGAGAGCGCGAGCACGGACCAGCCCGCCGCGCCGACGAGCGCGACGAGGGTCCACACGACGATGGTTCGGACGTTCGCGGTACGCACTGGGAGGTCCCCCCGTCCATGCGGCGACGGGAGGACCGTAGAGCAGGAAGCACGGTTGCGCCACACCGCGTGCCGTACTCGTGCGGGTGCGGTGCTCCTACTCGACGGGCCGCTTCAGCCGGGCCACGAACTTGTACCGGTCGCCCCGGTAGACCGAGCGCACCCACTCCACCGGCTGTCCCTGCCGGTCCAGCGAGTGCCGGGACAGCATCAGCATCGGCAGGCCGACGTCGGTGCCGAGCAGGCCGGCCTCGCGTGGGGTGGCCAGCGAGGTCTCGATGGTCTCCTCGGCCTCGGCGAGACGGACGTCGTAGACCTCGGCCAGGGCCGTGTACAGGGAGGTGTACTTCACCAGGCTGCGACGCAGCGCCGGGAAGCGCTTGGCGCTCAGGTGGGTGGTCTCGATGGCCATGGGCTCGCCGTTGGCCATGCGCAGCCGCTCGATGCGCAGCACCCGGCCGCCGGCTGTGATGTCGAGCAGCCCGGCGAGCCGGTCGTCGGCGGTGATGTAGCCGATGTCCAGCAGCTGCGAGGTGGGTTCGAGACCCTGGGCGCGCATGTCCTCGGTGTACGAGGTGAGTTGCAGCGCCTGCGAGACCTTCGGCTTGGCGACGAACGTGCCCTTGCCCTGGATGCGCTCCAGGCGCCCCTCGACGACCAGTTCCTGAAGCGCCTGGCGCACGGTGGTGCGCGAGGTGTCGAACTCGGCGGCCAGGGTGCGCTCGGGCGGCACCGGGGTGCCGGGCGACTGCGTCTCCGTCATGTCGAGGAGGTGCCTTTTCAGGCGGTAGTACTTGGGCACGCGCGCGGTACGGACACTCGCCCCACCCTCGTTCTCCGCACTGCTCACGTCGGTGCTCATGCCCTGCCTTCCCGGCTCCGGATGCGGCTCACATCGTGGCACGGCAGCGTACCGGCACTGTGCCGCACGCTGCGTGATCCCCTCTGTATACCGTCGCCCTCCCGCCTGGTCTAGTCCACCAGGGTAAATGGTCTACCGGACGCACGTCCTCCGGTGACGGGCTTTTCGCTGGCTTCTTACTTAAAGGTTCCTGCATATGTAGGTCGCATAACGGCTGGTCAGAGCACATTCTCGACCCTTGACAGGTCTATGGGCGTGGGCCAAGCTCCGGGTACTGGTCTACACCATTGGTCCAGGTCCCGGCCCCACGTGCACCGCGGGGAGCCAGGGGGGTTTGTGGCATCCCTGAGGAGGGTGGCGTGAAGCGCAAGCTGATAGCCGCGATCGGTATCGCGGGCATGATGGTCTCCATCGCGGCATGTGGGGACGACAGCGGCAGCGGGGGCTCGGACAAGAGCGGGGCCGACGCCAAGGAACTGACCGTCTGGCTCACCGTCGACGCGCAGAACAACTGGCCGGAGCTGGTGAAGGCCGCCGACGCCGCCGTGAAGAAGAAGCACCCCGGCATCAGGATCGAGCACGAGTACTACGGCTGGCCGGACAAGAACACCAAGCTCGACGCCGTCCTCGCCACCGACAAGGTCCCCGACGTGGTCGAGATGGGCAACACCGAGATGCTCGGCTACATGGTCAAGGGCGCCTTCGCGCCCCTCGACCCGGCGCAGTTCGACAACTCCGCCGCCTGGCTGGACGGCCTCAAGGCCTCGGTGACGTACCAGGACAAGACGTACGGCGTGCCCTACTACGCGGGCGGTCGCGTCGCCAACTGGCGCAAGGACCTGTTCGCCTCGGCGGGCGTCAAGTCCACGCCGAAGACCTACGCCGAGCTGACCGCCGCCCTGGACAAGGTCCAGAAGCAGGAGGGCGACAAGTTCAGCGCCTGGTACCAGCCCACCCGTGACTGGTACGCGGCCATGTCCTTCGTCTACGACGCCGGCGGCTCGATCGCCGTCGAGTCGGGCGGCGAGTGGAAGGGCAACCTCTCCTCGCCGGAGTCGGTCAAGGGCCTCACCGCGTTCAAGAACGTCGTCGACAGGTACATGCACGGCGACAAGACCAAGGACGAGTCCGACCGTTACATCGTCTACGGCCAGGGCAAGTCCGGCATGATCTTCGGCGCGGCCTGGGAGGGCGCGACCTCCGAAGACCCGAAGAACGACAAGAGCGGCAAGCTCAAGGGCAACCTCGAGAACTTCGTGATGCCCGGCCCGTCCGGCAAGAACCTCCCCGTCTTCCTGGGCGGCTCCGACCTCGCCGTGCCGGTGAAGTCGGACGCGCAGGCGGTCGCCGCCGAGTGGATCAACGCGTTCACCGGTCCGTCCGGCCAGCAGGGCCTGATGGCCAAGGGCAACCTGCCCAACAACAAGACCGACCTCGCCACCCTGAAGAAGGACCCGAAGACGGCGGTCCCGGCCACCGCGGCCGAGTCCAACTGGTTCGTCCCGATGGCACCGGGCTGGGGCCAGGTGGAGAAGGCGCAGATCCTGCAGACCATGCTGCAGAACATCGGCACCGGCAAGAAGTCGGTCGAGGCCGCCGCGAAGGAAGCGGACGCCGCGATCGACAAGGTCATCAACGTCAAGTGACCACCGGCGGGGCCCCGTTCTCACCGACGGGGCCCCGCTTCTCGTACGACTGTGCGGGCTTGCGCACGGGCGTGAGGGCTTCGTACGACCTGAGGGACCGCTGAGGAGCGCGCGGATGAGTGCCGACACGACCACCCCTGCCAAGGTGCCGCCGCCGCGGCAGGCACCGCCACCACCGGCCGTCGCGAGGAAGCCACCCGGGAAACGGCCCTCGACCGGGGTCCACGTGCCCTGGCTGCTGCTCGCCCCCTGTCTCCTGATCCTCGCCCTGGTCCTCGGCTATCCCCTGGTCCGCCTGGTCACCCTCTCCTTCCAGAAGTTCGGGCAGTCCCAGCTGTGGGGCTTCCAGCCGGCCGAGTCGGTCGGGCTCGACAACTTCACCAAGGTGCTGGGCGACGGCGAGTTCTGGGCGGTCGTCGTCCGGACCATCGTCTTCGCGGCCGGCTGCGTGATCTTCACGATGGTCATCGGCATGCTCGTCGCGCTGCTGCTCCAGCGCGTCTCCGGCTGGGTGAAGGTCCTCATCAACATCGCGCTGGTGGCCAGTTGGGGCATGCCGATCATCGTCGCCACCACGGTCTTCAAGTGGCTGTTCGACGCGGACTACGGCATCCTCAACGCGCTGCTCAGCAGGTTGCCCGGCGTCGACCTCATCGGCCACAACTGGTTCGCGAGCGGACCGCAGGGCCTGGCCGTGATCATGCTGCTGGTGGTCTGGGGTGCCGTGCCCTTCGTCGTGATCACCCTGAGCGCCGGTCTCACCCAGGTCCCCAAGGAACTGGAGGAGGCGGCCCGGCTGGACGGCGCGGGCGCCTGGAACGTCTTCCGGTACGTCACGCTCCCCATCCTCAAGCCGATCATCGTGATGCTCACGACCCTGTCGGTCATCTGGGACATGGGTGTCTTCCCGCAGGTCTTCGTGATGCGCAACGGCCACCCGGAGGCCGAGTTCCAGCTGCTCACCACCTACTCCTACGACCGCGCCTTCGTGGTCAACGACTACGCGCAGGGCTCGGCCATCGCCCTGCTCACCGTGGTGCTGCTGCTCGGCGTGGTCGCCGTCTACATGCGTCAGATGCTGAAGATCGGAGACGTCGAATGAGTCCTGTGGCTGAGCCGCGCCGGAAGTCCCGGCTCGGCTGGAACCTGCTCGGCCTCCTCGTCTTCGTCACCGCCGGCTTCCCCGTCTACTGGATGCTCAACACGGCGTTCAAGCCGGCCAAGGACGCCATCGACCCGGACCCGAGCCTGCTGCCGACGGGCCTGACCCTGTCCAACTTCAGCCGCGCGCTGGACATCGCGGACTTCTGGGGGCCGGTCGGCCGCAGCCTGGTCGTCTCCCTCGCGGTGGTCGTGATCGGCATGATCGTCGGCATGCTGGCCGCGCTCGCCATCTCCCGGTTCGCCTTCCGCGGCCGCAAGATCGTGATCGTCGGCATCCTGGCGGTCCAGATGGTCCCGCTGGTCGCGATGATCATCCCGGTCTTCCTGCTCCTCAACGACCTGGGCCAGTACGACCGGCTGACCGGCCTGATCATCACCTACCTGACCTTCATCCTCCCGTTCACCGTGTGGACGCTGCGTGGCTTCATCGTCAACATCCCGAAGGAACTGGAGGAGGCGGCGATGGTCGACGGTTGCAGCCGCACCAGCGCCTTCGTCCGGGTCGTCTTCCCGCTGCTCGCCCCCGGCATGGTCGCCACCTCGGTCTACGGCTTCATCCAGGCCTGGAACGAGTACCTGTACGCCCTGATGCTGCTCAGCCAGAAGAACCAGACCGCGACCGTCTGGCTCGGCAACTTCACCACCAAGCACGGCACCGAATACGCGCCGATGATGGCCGGAGCCACCCTGATGGCCGTGCCGATCGTCGTCCTCTTCCTCCTCGTCCAGCGCAAGATGGCCGCGGGTCTGACCGCGGGCGCCGTGAAGGGATAACGCACCCGATGACGACATTCGCCAGCGGTACCGGCACCCTGACGCGCGACGCGCTCACCGTGCTCCAGCCCGGCTTCACCGGCACCACCGCCCCCGACTGGCTGCTGCGCCGCCTCGGCGAGGGCCTCGCCTCGGTCGGCCTGTTCGGCCGCAACATCGCCTCGCCCGACCAGCTGTCCGCCCTGACCGCCCAGTTGCGCGCCGAATGTGACGACGTACTGGTCGCGATCGACGAGGAGGGCGGAGACGTCACCCGCCTGGAGGTGCGCACGGGCTCCGGCTTCCCCGGCAACCACGCGCTGGGCGCGGTGGACGACGTGGAACTGACCCGGGAGGTGGCGCGCGCGCTCGGCCACCGTCTCGCGGCCTGCGGCGTCAACTTCAACTGGGCGCCGTCCGCCGACGTGAACTCCAACCCCGACAACCCGGTGATCGGCGTGCGGTCCTTCGGCGCCACCCCCGGCCTGGTCGCCCGGCACACCGCGGCCTACGTCACCGGCCTCCAGTCGGCGGGCGTCGCCGCCTGCACCAAGCACTTCCCGGGCCACGGCGACACGGCGGTCGACTCCCACCACGCGCTGCCCCGCATCGACGCGGACGCCTCGGTGCTGTACGACCGTGAACTGGTCCCCTTCCGCGCGGCGATCGCCGCCGGCACCCGGGCGGTCATGACCGCCCACATCGTGGTCCCGGCCCTGGACCCGGACCGCCCGGCCACCCTGTCCCGCCGGATCCTCACCGACCTGCTGCGCGGCGAACTCGGCTACGAGGGCCTGATCGTCACCGACGGCATGGAGATGCAGGCCATCGCCGGCACCTACGGCATCGAACGCGGCAGCGTCCTCGCCCTGGCGGCCGGCGCCGACGCCATCTGCGTGGGCGGCGGCCTCGCGGACGACGAGACGGTACGCCGCCTGCGCGACGCCCTCGTCTCCGCCGTGCGCTCCGGCGAACTCGCCGAGGAACGCCTCGCGGACGCGGCGGACCGGGTCCGGTCACTGGCCCGCTGGACGGCGTCGGCGAGCGGGCGGGGGAGCGGAGCGGGAAACGGAGCGGTGAGCGGGGCGGGGGTGCCCCCGGCCACCGCCGACGTCGGCCTCCGCGCCGCCCGCCGCGCGCTGCGCCTCACCGGCGCCGAGGACTTCGCCCCGCTCACCGAAGCGCCGTACGTCGCGGCCCTCACCCCGGTGGCGAACATCGCGGTCGGCGACGAGACCCCCTGGGGCGTGGCCGCGGAGCTGGCCCGCCTGCTCCCCGGCACGGAGACCGGGACCTTCACGGACGAGCAGGCCGGGCCCGGGGTGCTCGCGGCGGCCGGCCCGCGCCGCATCGTGGCCGTCGTCCGCGACGAACACCGGCACCCCTGGATGGCGGCGGCCCTCGACACGCTCCTGTCGTCCCGCCCCGACACGATCGTCATCGAGATGGGCCTGCCCCAGGCCACCCCCCGAGGCGCCCTCCACATCGCCACCCACGGCGCCGCCCGCGTCTGCGGCCTCGCGGCGGCGGAGATCATCGCCGCGGAGGCCGACGCGGGAGAGGCCGTCGCGGGGGTGTAGTCCGCACGACGACAGGGCGCCGGATCCCGCGAGGGGTCCGGCGTCTGCGCGTGCTGTCGTTCTCGTGCGGGGCTCGGCGTCTGCGCGTGCTGTCCGTCCCGGCCAGGGCCCGTTCTCCGGTCGGTGCGCCTGGGGCGGTGCGGTGTGCGGCCGGGAGGCGCGGGTCAGCGGTCGGTGGTGGTGCGGCCGGGGGCCGGGGTCCGGTTACGGTGCGGCGTGTGCGGGCCTGGAGGTGTGGCCTCCGGCCGGGAGGTGTGGTCGGTGCGCCGGGGCGGTGCGGTGTGTGGCCGGCGGACCGGGGAGAGTGCGGCCGGGGGGCGGTGCGGCCGGGGCTAGTGCCGTGGCAGGCAACGTTCGCCCCGTCGCGACGCCCGGCACGCCCTCTCGCCGCACCGGCCGAAAGCCCAAGTACATCCAGTACGAGGGCTTCCGGCCGGCACGCCGAGAGCACGCACCGGACGCCGCTCCTTGACGGGCAAACGTTGCCTGCCGCGGCACTAGATCCCCTGCCAGTCCGGCTTGTTGGCGAACGTGTGCCGGAAGTAGTCCGCCAGCTTCAGCTTGGAGGCGGCGGCCTCGTCGGCCACCACCGTCGCGTGCGGGTGGAGCTGGAGGGCCGAGGCCGGGCACACCGCCGCGACCGGCCCCTCCACGGTCGCCGCGACCGCGTCCGCCTTGCCCTCGCCGGTCGCGAGAAGAACCAGGTGCCGGGCTTCCAGGATGGTCCCGATGCCCTGCGTGATCACGTGGTGCGGGACCTGTGCGATGTCTCCGTCGAAGAAACGCGCGTTGTCCACCCGGGTCTGCTCGGTCAGCGTCTTGATCCGGGTCCGCGAGGCCAGCGACGAGCACGGCTCGTTGAACCCGATGTGCCCGTCGGTCCCGATCCCCAGCAACTGGAGGTCCACCCCGCCGGCCCCGGCGAGCGCCCGGTCGTAGGCCTCGCACGCGCCCTGGACGTCCGCGGCCGTCCCGTCCGGCCCCATGAACGAGTCCATCCCGATCCCGAGCGGCTCCAGCACCTCGCGCCGGAGCACCGAACGGTACGACTCCGGGTGTTCGGCGGGCAGCCCCACGTACTCGTCGAGCTGCGCGATCCGCGCCCGCGAGGCGTCCACGGCACCGGAGCGGACCTTCGCCGCCAGCGCCTCGTAGACGGGCAGCGGCGTCGAGCCGGTGGCCACACCGAGCAGGGCGTCGGGCTTGCGCCCGAGCAACTGCGCCATGGCCCCGGCGACGAGTTCGCCGCCCGCCTTGGCATCCGGAACGATGACAACTTCCACGCTGGGCCTGCCGATCTGAGGAGACGGTCTGAACAGAGAGGGCGCGACGGGGACCCGAAGGGGCCTATGTGGTTTAGACCAATCTAACAGAGCCGGCCCCTCCGGCCCAGGTGCGGACAGGCCCGCACCCTCGGGCGCCTCAGGTCAGCGAGCCACCCGTCGCGTCCACCCAGCTCCCGGTGACCCACCGGCCGCCGTCCGAGGCCAGGAACGCGACCACGTCCGCGACGTCCGCCGTCTCGCCCACGCGGCCGAGCGCCGAGACCGCCGCCGCCTGCGCCCAGCCCTCCTCGGTGCCGTGCAGCAGATCGGCGGTGTTGTCCGTGTCGATGATGCCCGGCGCCACCGAGTTCACCGTGATGCCCCGGGGGCCCAGCACCTTCGACAGGTCCCGGGAGAAGACGTCCAGCGCGCCCTTCGTCATCGCGTACGCCATCAAGTGCGGGAAGACCGCGGTACGTGCGAGCCCCGACGATATGTTGACGATCCGGCCGCCGTCGCGCAGCCGGTCCAAGCCGTGCTTGACGATGAAGAACGGCGCCTTCGCGTTGACCGCGAAGACCCGGTCGTACTCCTCCTCGCTGATCACGTCCAGGCCCGGAGTCGTCCCGATCCCGGCGTTGTTCACGAGGATGTCCACGCCGTCCGCGTGCCGGTCGAACTCCTTCCACAGGGCCTCCGCGTCACCCGGCAGCCCCAGTTCGGTGCCGATCGCGAAGGCTGAGCCGCCGGTCGCCTCGATGGCGGCGACCGTCTCCTTCGCCGCCGTCTCGTTCCTGCCGTAGTGCACCGCGACCCGGGCGCCGTCGCGCCCCAGCCGTTCGGCGATCCCGCGCCCGATGCCCCTGCTCGCTCCCGTGACCAGAGCCGTCCTGCCCGCAAGCACGCCCATGTCAAGCTCCCTCCACATTCTCTAGCGGTCGCTACAGAAAAACCGTACAGCATGATCCCGGCACTTCTCTAGTAGCCGCTATACAATTCACTCCATGGTGAGCAGCAAGGACACGAAGGCGCAGGCCAGGCCCGCATCCAAGCCCCGTGGCCGTCCCCGTTCCTTCGACCGCGAGACCGCTCTGGAGAAGGCGCTCCTCGCCTTCTGGCAGCACGGTTACGAGGCCACGTCCGTCTCCGACCTCACCCGCGTGATGGACATCGGCGCCCCGAGCCTCTACGCGGCCTTCGGCGACAAGCGCTCGCTGTTCGAGGAGGTCGTCCGGGAGTACGGCACGAAGTACGGCTCCTTCGGCGACCGCGCCCTCGCCGAGGAACCCACCGCCCGCGCCGCCGTCGAGCGCACCCTGCGCGAGGCCGCCGCCGAGTACACCGACCCGGCCCATCCGTACGGCTGCCTGGTCGTCCACGCGGCCATCAACTGCACGACACCCGAGGTCGAGGCGTCCCTGCGGGAGCGGCGCAACGCCAACATCGCCGCCTTCGAACGCCGTATCCGGGCCGACATCGCCGCCGGAGTGCTGCCGGCCGGCACCGACGCCGCCGCGCTGGCCCGGCACACCGGCGCCATGATCCAGGGGATGTCCCAGCAGGCGCGCGACGGCGCGACCCGGGCCGAGCTGGAGGCGTTGGCGGAAATTGGCCTGACCGTCTGGCCCCGCACATGAACCCACACGGGTTAGGCTGCGTGGTGGTTGTCAGAGCGCCAGGACAGCGGGCGCGGCGGGCGAAGGTCCCAACAACAAACAGCCTCCAACGCATGGACACACCTAGTGGTCTAGTCCAGAATGCGTAGAGACAACTGAAAACGAACAGACTTCCGTCCTCCCCGCACAGGAGGACGGATCGAGGAACCGGCGCTCTCTGCCCTGACTGCCCCGGCTCCTCATCCTTCGGCCGACCGGGACCGCACACCCCACGGCCGATGTTGCTCCGGGCTGCGGTGCCGGGAGGGTTGAGGGTCCCTCCCAGGCGCCGCGGCCCGCGGGTGTTTCCGGGGTCGGACGGGTGGTTTCGGGACATGTCCGTACCGCCAGGTACGCTCGCACCCGTGCCCTCCATGAACGAACTCGTACGCCAGCACACGGCCCTCGACGACTCCGACCTCGAGTGGTTGCACCTGCTGGTCTCGGAGTGGCAGCTGCTCTCCGACCTCTCCTTCGCCGATCTGGTGCTGTGGGTCCCCACCCGCGACGGCGCCCGGTACGTCTCGGTGGCGCAGATGCGGCCCAACACCGGCCCCACCTCGTACCAGGACGACATGGTCGGCCACCTCGTCCCGCGCGGCCGCCGTCCGATGCTGGACGTCGCCCACGACGAGGGCCGGATCGTGCGCGAGGGCGATCCGGAGTGGCGCGAGGAGGTCCCGGTCCGGATCGAGTCCATCCCCGTGCGGCGGGAAGGACGCGTTCTCGGCGTCATCGCCCGCAACACCAACCTCCTCACCGTGCGCACCCCGAGCCGCCTGGAACTGACGTATCTGCAGAGCGCCTCGGACCTCGCGCAGATGATCGCGGCCGGCGCCTTCCCGTTCGCGAACCAGCAGGTCGACATGGACGCCTCGCCCCGCGTGGGCGACGGCCTGATCCGCCTCGACGCGGACGGCATCGTCCAGTACGCCTCCCCGAACGCGCTGTCCGCCTACCACCGCCTGGGCCTGGCCTCCGACCTCGTCGGCCACCACCTGGGCAGGACCACCGCCGAACTCGCCCCCACGCACGGGCCGGTGGACGAGGCGCTCGCCAAGGTGGCCAGCGGCTGGGCCCCGCGGGAGTTCGAGATCGAGTCCGGCGACGGTGTCATCCAGTTCCGGGCCATCCCGCTCAAACCCAAGGGCACCCGCATCGGTTCGCTGGTCCTGCTCCGTGACGTCACCGAACTGCGCCGCCGCGAGCGCGAGTTGATCACCAAGGACGCGACCATCCGGGAGATCCACCACCGGGTGAAGAACAACCTGCAGACGGTGGCCGCCCTGCTGCGGCTCCAGGCCCGGCGCATCGAGTCCGACCGCGGCCGCGAAGCCCTCGAAGAGGCCGTGCGCCGGGTCGGTTCGATCGCGATCGTGCACGAGACGCTCTCCCAGAACCTGGACGAGCGCGTGGAGTTCGACGAGATCGCCGACCGGGTCCTCGCGATGGTCGCCGAGATCTCCCCGGGCAAGGTCACCGGCCGGCGCAGCGGTCGCTTCGGCATCCTGGACGCGGAGGTCGCCACCCCGCTGTCGATGGTGCTGACCGAGATCCTCCAGAACGCCCTGGAGCACGGCTTCCGCGAGGGGGAGACCGGCACCGTCGAGGTCTCGGCGGTCCGCGGCGGCACCACGAAGGACACTCGCCTCCTGGTCACCGTCCAGGACGACGGCGTCGGCCTGCCCGAGGGCTTCGACCCGCAGACCGCGGGCAACCTCGGCCTGCAGATCGTCCGGACACTGGTGGAGGGCGAGTTGGGCGGCACCTTCGACATGGTGCCGGCGCCGGAGCGGGGGACCCGGGTGATCCTGGACGTGCCGGTGCGGGCCAACAAGTAGCACTCGAGGAGCCCCGGCCCTCGGACGCACAGCAAAGAGCCCCGGACCGTTCAGGGGTCCGGGGCTCAACATGCTCGTTGCCAGCATTCGCTGCGCATCGGGGGTACTGCGCGCTGCGGCTCGGGGGCGGGAGATGCGTACTCGCTGTACGCGCCGCCAAGCTCAGGCTGTTGAAGGGGTGGGTTGTCAGGCGGTGGCCTGACGGGCCCGGTTGCGGGCGGCGCGGCGCTTCATGGCGCGGCGCTCGTCCTCGCTGAGACCACCCCAGACGCCGGAGTCCTGGCCGGACTCGAGCGCCCACTGCAGACACTGCTCCATTACCGGGCAGCGACGGCAGACGGCCTTGGCTTCCTCGATCTGCAGCAGCGCAGGACCGGTGTTGCCGATGGGGAAGAAGAGCTCGGGGTCTTCTTCGCGGCAAACGGCGTTGTGACGCCAGTCCATGGCTGCTACCTCTCCTTGGTATTACATGCAGGGCTTGTGAATGTGAACGCTTTCACGAATCCCTCAACAAGTGAAGGGCCGAACGCCAGGCTCGCCGACGTAGGTCCTGTGGATTGAAGAGGGGTTCCGGTGATCCGTGGAGGCCGATGGTGCGGGCCGTCTCGATCGCCACGTAGAGACTCGCAAACCTCAGCGGCGGATACAACCCCTTCTGGAAAGTTTTTTTTGATTCCTCGGTGTCGGCTAGGTCACAGCCGTACTTCCATGGGGTGGACCCTGGTCTAAACGTTCGAGTGAAAGGACTTTAGCCTCTTCTGCTCACACAATCACACGCAGTGCACGGCGTACGCCTGTGAACGCCACGCTGGTACGCAGCCCTAGGTGGTCGCCGTCCATCTGAAGGGGGAGCGGCACCTTCGAATGCAAGGTGAAGTGGTCCAGGTCGTGCAGGGAGACCGCGTGCTTGCCGTGCGGTCCACGCTCGGGGGACGAAGTGAGCAACTGGGTGCCATACCGGGCAACCGAGGCCGTCGTCATACGGCTGAGACCGAGTACGTCGAGGCCTTTATCGAACGAGGCCTTAGGTGACGCGTACATCGGGTGATTGCCCAGGAACGTCCACGGAGAGGTGTTCGAGACTATGGACAGCACCAGATCGGTCACCGGCTCCGCGTCCGGCCGCTCCAGCGTGATCGTTCCCTGCCGGCGGTGTGTCTCGCCGAAGAACTGGCGCAGCGCCTGCCGTACATAGAGGGCGTGGGTGGACCTGCGGCCGCGCTCGCGCTGCTGTTCCACCCGTCCGACCACACCGGCGTCGAACCCCAGACCGGCGTTGAAGGTGAACCACCGTGCCGGTACGGCCTCGTCCTCCGTGCCGGGGGTGCCGGAGGCCAGACCCAGGCCGACCGTGCGTTCGCTGCCCTCGCGCAGGGCGTCCAGCAGGGCGCCGGTGGCCTCCACGGCGTCGTTGGGCAGGCCGAGCGCGCGGGCGAAGACGTTGGTGGAGCCGCCGGGGACGACCGCGAGACGGGGCAGGCGCTCCGGATCCGGGCCGGCGTGCAGGAGGCCGTTGACCACCTCGTTGACCGTGCCGTCCCCGCCGAGGGCCACCACCAGGTCGACGTCGGTGCTCTCCGCCGCCTGCCGGCCCAGGTCCCGCGCGTGGCCGCGGTACTCGGTGGTGACCGCCTCCAGCTTCATCTCGCTCGCCAGCGCGTGGATCAGGACATCGCGCGTACGTGCGCTTGTGGTGGTTGCCGCCGGATTGACCACGAGAAGTGCACGCATGGATTGCAGCGTACCTACTGGGTGGTACCGGGCACAGGGCGAGGTGGGGATCAAGCGGGACTTCCGGGCGTGAACCTCGCCACGGGGGCGTGCGCGCCGAGGGCTACCCTTCTGGAGTGAGCGCTGAGCAGAACCCCACGTCCGAAGCCGCGGAAGCCGCCGACGAGGCGGCGCCCCGTCCCGGCCGGCTGACCGCCGCGGCGGCGCTGACCGCGCTGGAGGGACTCACCCTCGCCGTCGGCGGCGTCTGGATGCTCGCGGAGGGCTTCGCGGGTGAACCGGACGACCGTAGGTCGGCGGTCACCGGGGGCATCACCCTGATCGTGCTCGCGCTGCTGCCGCTCATCGCCACGCGCGGGCTGCTCGGCCGGCGCGGCTGGAGCCGGGGACCGGCCGTGGTCACGCAGATCATGGCGCTGCCGGTGGCCTACAACCTGCTCCAGGCCGACAGCATGGCGATCCCGGCGGGCATCGCGCTCGCGGTGGTCGCCGTCGCCGCCCTGGTGCTGCTGGTGAACCCGGCGACGACCCAGGCCCTCGGGATCAAGGGGCCGGGTCGCGCGCAGGACGGCGAGCGGTAGGGCGTACCGCAGGCGGGCCGAAGGGCGAGCGGGCGGCCGGGTTCGGCCGGTATCGCGGACAGGCGTGCTCCGGGCGGCTGTGCCGCTGCGGGCTACTCCTCCACCAGCAGTTTCTCGCGGAGCTGGGCCAGGGTGCGGGCCAGCAGCCGGGAGACGTGCATCTGCGAGATGCCGACCTCCTGCGCGATCTGCGACTGGGTCATGTTGCCGAAGAAGCGCAGCAGCAGGATCCGCTTCTCGCGCGGAGGCAGGTCCTCGAGGAGCGGCTTGAGGGATTCGCGGTACTCGACGCCCTCCAGCGCCTCGTCCTCCGCGCCCAGGGTGTCCGCGACCGCCGGCGACTCGTCGTCGGTGTCGGGGACGTCCAGGGACAGCGTGGAGTACGCGTTGGCGGACTCCAGCCCCTCCAGGACCTCCTCCTCCGAGATGGCCAGTCTCTCGGCCAGCTCGTGCACCGTCGGGGAGCGGCCGTGCAGCTGGGACAGCTCCGCCGTGGCCGTGGTCAGGGACAGGCGCAGTTCCTGGAGCCTGCGCGGGACGCGCACCGCCCAGCCCTTGTCGCGGAAGTGCCGCTTGATCTCGCCGACGACCGTGGGTGTCGCGTACGTCGAGAACTCGACGCCGCGGTCCGGGTCGAAGCGGTCGACCGACTTGATCAGGCCGATGGTGGCGACCTGGGTGAGGTCGTCCAGCGGCTCCCCGCGGTTGCGGAAGCGGCGCGCGAGGTGCTCGACGAGCGGCAGGTGCATGCGGACCAGCTGGTTGCGCAGTTCCGCGTACTCAGGGCTGCCGTCGTTCAGGGCGCGCAGCTCGATGAACTTGGCGCGCGCTCCGCTGCGGTCCTGGGGGCTGTGCTGCGCGGCCCGCACGCTCGGCGTGGCCGTCGCGTCGTCCTCGGAGTTTCGCTGGTGCTCGCTCATCGTCCCGCCCGTCGCCCTTCCCCGAGCCGTCGCCTCGGCTCGGACAGGGGTGACCCCGATCCGTCCGTCCAGAGGCGTGCTCTGCACGGCACCTTCCCGATCACGCTGCCCGTCGTCCGGGAGGCCCGTCTCCGAGGAGTCGTCCTCCGGGTGCGGCCGGGCCTGCTCGGGGATGCCGTCGATGCCGTCCGCCATGCGTCGGGATGTGCTCGGACCGCCCGTGCCCCTGGCGGTCGGCAGCTCCCGTGTGCCGCGCTCTTCGTCCCGCACCGGCCCGTCCCCGTTCCTCACGCCGGCCCGGGTCCCGCGCCGCGCTGTTTGTAGAGGCTGATCGTCACGGTCTTGTCCTCGTCGACGGCCGAGGAGACCTTGCCGGCGAGGGCCGACAGCACCGTCCAGGCGAAGGTGTCGCGTGACGGAGCGTGACCGTCCGTGGTCGGCGCCGAGACCGTGACCTCCAGCGAGTCGTCGACGAGGCGGAACACGCAGCTGAGCACGGAGCCGGGCACGGCCTGCTGGAGCAGGATCGCGCAGGCCTCGTCCACCGCGATGCGCAGGTCCTCGATCTCGTCGAGGGTGAAGTCCAAACGGGCCGCGAGACCGGCCGTGGCCGTACGCAGCACCGACAGGTAGGCACCCGCGGCCGGCAGCCGGACTTCGACGAAGTCCTGGGTCGCGGGCTCGCCTGCGATCTGGGACACCCTCACCTCCAAGGTGGTACAAGCTTTTCGGGGCCGAGGGTCGCCCCCCGGGGTAACGCGATACGTGGTTCAGCGGTGACGCTATCGCGCTCTGAACGGTCCTGTCCCCGGGACCCCAACCCCATACTGTCACTCATAGTAAACACACGGATACGCTCCGTGGCTAGAGGGTTCGCGGGCCCAATTGGGAAGAGAGCGCGCCGGGTTGACGTACCCAGACGTCAGACGGTCGAACCGTCCTGATCCCGAGTCGCCCCGCGGCTTCCAGGATCACACAACGACAGCGCGCACAGCGACAGATCACACCAGGACGTGGTCGACGAAGCACCAGCGCCAGTTCTCACCGGGCTCGAACGTGCGCATGATCGGATGGCCGGAATCCTTGTGGTGCTCCGTGGCGTGCCGTTCCGGGGAGGAGTCGCAGCAGCCGACATGGCCGCAGGTCAGGCACAGCCGCAGTTGCACCGGGTGAGTGCCGGTCGCCTGGCACTCGAGGCAGGTGTCGCTCAGCGGCTCGGGGGCCGGGTGCGGCAGCTCGTCGGCGTGCGTGCACTGTTTCATGATTGCCAGATTACGACGGGTGTGCGGATGATCGCGCGGAGAGCCGAAGGCGGCACATCACGATGAACGAGGGCGGGCGAGGACCATGGACGTGATGCCACTGCTGTTGCTGGTGGCGGGCAGTGCCGCGGTCGCGGCGGCGGCCCGGCGTACCCCGGTGCCGGCTCCGCTGCTGCTGGTCGCGGCCGGACTGGCGATCAGCTACGTCCCCGGAGTGCCCGAGTACACCCTCGACCCGCACGTCGTCCTGCCGCTGGTGCTGCCCCCGCTGCTGTACACGGCGGCCACCGACAGCTCGTACCTGGACCTGCGGGCGCAGCTGCGGCCCGTGGCACTGCTGTCCGTCGGGTACGTCCTCTTCGCGACCTTCGCCGTCGGCTGGGCCGCCTACATGATCGTGCCGGGCCTGCCGCTGACCGCGGCGCTGGTGCTGGGCGCGGTGGTGGCGCCGCCGGACGCGGTCGCCGCCACGGCGGTCGCCCGCCGCGTGGGGCTGCCCTCACGGATCACCACGATCCTCCAGGGCGAGTCCCTGGTGAACGACGCCACCGCGATCACCGCGTACCGGGTGGCCCTCGCGGCGGCGGTCGGCGAGGGTGCCACCTGGGCCGGCGGGATCGGTGAGTTCCTGCTCGCGGCGGTCGGCGGCATCGGCTTCGGGCTGGTCCTGATGGTGCCGCTGCACTGGCTGCGCACCCATCTGAGGGAGGCGCTGCTGCAGAACACGCTCTCCCTGCTGATCCCGTTCGTGGCGTACGCGGCCGCCGAGCAGGTGCACGCCTCCGGGGTCCTCGCGGTCGTGACCGTCGCGCTCTATCTGGGGCACCGCGCGTGGGAGGTCGACTTCGCGACCCGCCTCCAGGAGGAGGCCGTCTGGAAGATGGTCGCGTTCGTCCTGGAGACCGCGGTGTTCGCCCTGATCGGACTCCAGCTGCCGGTGATCCTCCGGGGTCTCGGGGAGTACGAGGGCGGCCGCGCGGCCTGGTACGCGGTCTGCCTGTTCCTCGTGGTGGTCGCGTCCCGGTTCCTGTGGGTGTACCCGGCCACCTTCCTGCCGCGTTGGCTGTCCTCCCGGATCCGGGAGCGCGAGGCCGACCCGACCTGGAAGGGTCCCTTCGTGATCGCCTGGGCGGGCATGCGGGGCGTGGTCTCCCTGGCCATCGCCTTCTCGATCCCGCTGACCGTGCACGGCGGCGCCCCCTTCCCGGAGCGCAACCTCATCCTGTTCCTGACCTTCACCACGGTCATCGGGACCCTGGTCCTCCAGGGCCTGACCCTGCCTCCGCTGGTCCGCCTCCTGAAGCTGCCCGGCCGGGACACGCAGGCCGAGACCCTCGCCGAGGCGAACGCCCAGGCGCAGGCCTCCCGGGCCGCCGAGCGGCGCCTGGACGAACTCCTCTCCGACGAGGACAACGCCCTCCCCGGCCCCCTGGCCGACCGCCTGCGCACCGTCCTGGAGCGTCGCCGCAACGCCGTCTGGGAACGCCTCGGCCAGGTCAACCCGCTCACCGGCGAGACCGTCGACGACACCTACCGGCGCCTGTCCCGGCAGATGATCAGCGCCGAACGCGCGGTGTTCGTCAAGCTCCGCGACGCCCGCCACATCGACGACGAGATGCTGCGCACCCTGCTGCGCAGGCTGGACCTGGAGGAGGCGGCGGCCTATCGGGAGACGGTGTGAGAGGAGCCGCGGCGGTGTGCCGACGCGGCCGTGGGCCGTGCCCGGGGAGAGCGGTGCACGGTCGTGCCGCTCACGACCTCGCCCCGCCTCCGGCATCGCTTCCGCCGTGCCGCCCGGGCGGCCGTCGCCGGGACGGCGTCGGCGCCGGCGCCGGGCCGGGCTCAGCCGGGGAAGGGTGATCCGGTGATCACGGCGGCGAGCGTCGTGCCGCGCGGAAAGGCGCTCTCCGCCGTCAGGGAGAGGAGCGCGTAGAGCAACTTGGCGACATAAAGACGCTCCACGGGCAGCCCGTGACGCTCCTCGAAGTCCTCGGCGAAGGCGTCGAGCTCCGGGGTGGTGCGGGCGTAGCCGCCGAAGTGGAAGCGCTCGTCGAGATGCCAGGTGCCGCGCGGGCCCCCGAAGGCCCGCTGTTGCAGGGCGCGTATGTCGGAGGCCAGGAAGCCGCCCCTGAGGACGGGGACGCCCAGGGCGCGCTGTTGCGGGGCCAGTCCGGCGGCCAGGCCCGCGAGCGTGCCGCCGGTGCCGCAGGCGATCGCGACGACGTCGGCCCGGCCGGCCAGTTCCCCGCCGAGCGCCCGGCATCCCCGTACGGCACGGACGTTGCTGCCGCCTTCGGGGACGACGTACGCGTCCTCGGCGCCCGCCGCGCGCAGCACGGCCGCCCGCGTTCCCGGCTCGGACGCGTGACGATATGTCGACCTGTCGATGAAGTGCAGTCGCATGCCGTCCGCCGCGCACCGGGCCAGGGAGGGGTTGAGCGGCCGGCCGGCCAGCTCCTGGCCGCGGACCACGCCGACGGTGGGCAGGCCGAGGAGGCGGCCCGCCGCGGCCGTGGCGCGCAGATGGTTGGAGTACGCGCCGCCGAAGGTGACGACGGTACGGCCGGCGGCCGCGGTGAGGTTCGGCGCGAGTTTGCGCCACTTGTTGCCGATCAGCTCCGGGTGGATCAGGTCGTCCCGCTTGAGGAGCAGACGCACGCCGTGGGGGGTGAGACGGTCGTCCTCGATCTCCTGCACGGGGGAGGGGAGCCGGGGGCGCAGGGCGGCGAGGCTGGTCACCGCACCATTGTCACCGCCGGCCGGCGCCGTCCGTCACTTCAGGCGGTCCCGGATGCGCCCCCGCATCGACGCCATCGTGAAGCCGCGCGGGTCCACCTTCCCGGGCTGCCACTCCAGGTGACCGATGACCGAGCGTTCCGTCCAGCCGTGGCGACGGCAGACCGCCGCCGCCGCCTTCTCGATGGCCTCCAGCTGGACGCTGGGCCAGGGGTCCTGTCCGTCGCCGAGGTTCTCGCACTCGAATCCGTAGAAGTGACGGTTGCCGTCCGTGTTGGCCTCGTTGTCACCCGGCAGCCCCTTCTCGGCGATCACCGCGCGCAGCACGTCGTCGTCACCGAGTCCCGCGTGGTTGGCGCGGCCGTAGCCGACGAGGTGGACCCTGCCGTCCTTGGTGATGACGCCGTGGCACAGCGGCCCGGGCAGGCCCTCGTAGCCGTCCCGGCAGAGCTGCACCGTCCGCGCGCTGCCCTTGGTCACCGTGTGGTGGATCATCACACCGTGCACCGGACCCCAGGGCCCCTTGTGGTTGCGGTTGTGCTGCTCCCAGTCGCCCACCTCGACGACGGTGAGCCCCTCCGCCTTCAACGCCGCCAGGAAACTGCCCGCGGACATGGGTGAGGCCATGGCCGGCTCCTTCGTGGTGCGTGCCGGCCGCCGTGCGCGGCCGTCTCGTACCGCTGCTTGTACCGGAACCGGCCGGTCCGGACTACTCCTTCGCGCAGTGTGCGAGCCGATCCGGACAATCTCGTTCCGCCCACCCCGATCCCCACCCATACGGGCATGAATCGCTCACGTGCCCAGGCCATGAGTGATCCAATCCCGCTCTTTCGTGTAATAGCACTGACACGCTCCGTAATGGAAGTCTTGGTGGCGCAGATCGATGCGCGGGGCAGACGCCGTCGCGCATGACCGGGAGGGCAATTCCTTATGTCGGTAGGCGAAGAGGTCCGCACCGAGCAGGACAGGCCGCAGCAGAGCCTCGGCACGGCGGCCGCGCGGAACCTGGCCACCACCACCAAGTCCGCACCTCAGATGCAGGAGATCAGCTCCCGCTGGCTGCTGCGCATGCTTCCCTGGGTGAACGTGCAGGGCGGCACGTACCGGGTGAACCGTCGGCTGACCTACGCCGTCGGCGACGGCCGGGTGACGTTCGTGAAGACCGGTGACCGCGTCGAGGTGATCCCCGCGGAGCTGGGCGAACTGCCCGCGCTGCGGTCGTACGACGACGAGGAGGCGCTCACCGAGCTCGCCCGACGCTGTGAGCAGCGGGAGTTCAACCCGGGGGACGTGATCGCCGAGTTCGGCAGCCGGACCGACGAGGTCTTCCTGCTGGCACACGGCAGGGTCGAGCTGGTCGGCACCGGCCCCTACGGCGACGACGCGGTCCTCGGGGTCCTCGCCGACGGCGCCTACTTCGGCGACCAGGTGCTGCTGGACCCGGACGCCATCTGGGAGCACACCGCCCGGGCGGTCACCGCCTGCACGGTGCTCGTCCTGCCCCGCGACGACGTCGAACAGGTCGCGGAGCGCGCCGACTCCCTGCGCGACCACCTCCAGGCCCAGCGGTCGATCCCCTCGCAGCGCACCAACAAGTACGGCGAGAAGGCGATCGACCTCGCGGCCGGTCACGACGGTGAGCCGGACATCCCGCACACCTTCGTGGACTACGAGGCGCGGCCCCGCGAGTACGAACTGAGCATCGCGCAGACCGTGCTGCGCATCCACTCGCGCGTGGCGGACCTCTACAACCAGCCGATGAACCAGACCGAGCAGCAGATCCGGCTCACGGTCGAGGCGCTGAAGGAGCGGCAGGAGCACGAACTGGTCAACAACCGCGAGTTCGGGCTGCTGCACAACTGCGAGTACGACCAGCGGCTCCAGCCGCACGACGGCGTACCCAGCCCCGACGACCTGGACGAACTGCTCAGCAGGCGGCGCGGCACCAAGCTGCTGCTCGCCCACCCGCGCGCGATCTCCGCGATCGGGCGGGAACTCAACAGGCGCGGGCTGGTCCCGGAGACCGTCGAGGTGGCCGGCAACCGGATCCCCACCTGGCGCGGGGTGCCGATCTACCCGTGCAACAAGATCCCGGTCACCGAGGCCAGGACGACGTCGATCATCGCCATGCGTACCGGGGAGGCCGAGCAGGGTGTCATCGGCCTCCAGCAGGCCGGTATCCCGGACGAGGTCGAGCCGAGCCTGTCCGTGCGCTTCATGGGCATCAATGAGCAGGCGATCATCAAGTACCTGGTGACCGCCTACTACTCGGCCGCGGTCCTCGTGCCGGACGCGCTCGGCGTGCTGGAGAACGTCGAGATCGGCCGCTGGAGGTGACGTTCTCGCACCTGGAGCCCGTGTCCCCGCCTCGCCCGGCGGGTACACCCCGGTCGTATGTGCCCGGCCGCGGTGCGGGCCGCACCGCCCGCGGACTCTCCGAGGGGGATCCCATGACCGAGTTCATGGCGGAGACGAAGCAGCACTCCACCGGCACGCATGCGCTCGACGGGCCCGAGGCGGGGGTGATCCTGGAGCGGACCCGGGCGTCGGTCGACCCCGAGCTGCGCTCCGCGATCGAGTCGTTGCCCGCCTCCATGCGCCGTATCGCGCTCTACCACTTCGGCTGGCAGCACGCGGACGGCACACCGGCGGCCGGCAACGCGGGCAAGGCGATACGTCCCGCGCTCGTGCTCACCGCGGCGGCCGCGCTCGGCGGACCGGAGGCGTGGACGGCGGCGGTGCGGGCCGCCGCGGCGGTGGAACTGGTCCACAACTTCACGTTGCTGCACGACGACGTGATGGACCGGGACACCACCCGGCGTCACCGGCCCACCGCCTGGACCGTGTTCGGCGACGCCGACGCGATCCTCGCCGGGGACACGCTCCAGGCGCTGGCCCTGAGGCTGCTCGCCCAGGACCCGCATCCGGCGTCCGCGCGGGCCGCCGCCCGGCTCGCCGACTGTGTCGTCGAACTCTGTGCCGGCCAGCACGCGGACACCGCCATGGAGGCGCTCGGCCCCCGGGACGTCACCCTCGACGAGGTGCTCGCCATGGCAGAGGCCAAGACGGGCGCGCTGCTCGGGTGTGCCTGCGCCCTGGGCGCGCTGTACGCGGGGGCGGGGGAGGAGGACGTCGAGGCACTGGACGCGTTCGGCCGTGAGGCCGGGCTCGCCTTCCAGCTCATCGACGACGTGATCGGCATATGGGGTGACCCGCGCAGCACCGGCAAGCCGGCCGGCGCGGACCTCGCCGCCCGCAAGAAGTCGCTGCCGGTGGTCGCCGCGCTCGTCTCCGGCACCCCGGAGGCCGCCGAACTGGCCGCCCTGTACGAGGCCCCCTACGCGGAGGAGGACCTGGAGCGGACCGCCCTGGCCGTGGAGCGGGCGGGCGGCCGTGACTGGGCGCAGGTCCAGGCCGCCGACCGGATGGGCCGCGCGATGCAGGAACTGGCCCGTGCGGTGTCCGATCCGGAAGCGGCGGGCGGCCTGCTCTCGTTGGCCGAATTCGTCACCCGGCGCAGCAACTGACAGCGGCCTGCACCCACCGGCCACCACTGCCCGCGACTCACAGCAGGTGACGGCAGCGGACGGCAACGGGCAGCAGCACAAACGGGTGTCCACCAGGAGGAGGGCGCCTCAGACCCCGGAGCCATCGCGGCCGTACGGTTCCTGACCCGTTCGGCCGCGGGGCTCCGGCCGGCGGGTCCCGCACATCCCCACGGTGTGCGGGGCGCCGCCCTCCGGCATGGGGCGTCCGCTTCGGTGTGCTCGGTCCGCTCACTCGCCACACAGGCCCCGTATTAGTCTCAACACCCGTACACACGCGGAATGTTGGGGAAGGGGCGGGGCATGGGAGTGGCGATACGGACGGCCGGCGAGGAGGACCGGGACCTGGTGATCCGGTTGCTCGACGAGGCCTTCCAGGACGATCCGGTGAGCGGCTGGGTCTTCCCCGGGGACGAATACCGTCGTACGACACACCACAGGCTGATGGCCGCGTTCACCGACATCGTGCTCGCCGACGGCCGGATCGACCTCACCGAGGACGGCTCGGCCTGCGCGCTGTGGCTGTCGGTGTCCGCCGACGAGCACGCCGACGAGGAGGGCCCCGCCCTCGTGCGCGAGGCCGTGGACCCGCAGAACGAGCGCGTCGAACTGATCGGCCGGCTCACCGCCGACGTCCACCCCTCGGAGCGGGCCCACGCCTATCTGTGGATGATCGGGGTGTCCCCCGAGCGACAGGGCGAGGGCCTCGGCACCGCGCTGATCACCTCGGTCCTCGACCGTTGCGACCGCGAAGGAGTGCCCGCCTACCTGGAGGCGAGCAACGCCCGCAGCCGCACGCTGTACGAGCGTCTCGGCTTCACCGTCGTGGACCGTCCCCTCGACCTGCCCGACGGTCCGCGGATGTGGCCGATGTGGCGTGAGCCGCAGGCCCGTTAGGCACCCGGCCCCTCCGGAACCACCGCCGCCACGATCCGCTCCACCAGCCCGTCCGGGACGCTCACCCCGGGCAGGACGCCGTCCAGGACGCCCGGCAGGGTCAGATGCTCCAGGAGCAGTCCGAGCATCGCCAGATAGAGCACGGCAACGGTCTCGTCGCCGCCGGGCAGCCCGGTGGCGCGGTGGAACTCCATGCCGTACTCCAGGTCGCCGCGCACCGACGCGGTGAAGGAGGCGCGCAGTCCGGGGCGGCGGGTGGCTTCCAGGCGCATCTCCAGCAGGGCGAGATAGCCGGTGCGGTCCCGGGTCGCGCGGGCCATGAGGTCGTGCATGAAGGCGGAGACCAGCGGCCGGTCCCGTGGCCTGTTCAGCAGGTCACTGAGCACCTCGGGGTCCGGTGCGAGCCGCTCGTGCAGCCGGGCGTCGATCTGCCGCAGCAGGTCGTCCCGCCCGGTGAAGTAGTTCGAGGCCGTGCCCACCGGCACCCCCGCCTCCGCGTCCACCGCGCGGAACGTCAGCCCGCGCGCTCCCTCGCGGGCGAGCACCTCGACGCCGGCGTCGACGAGCGCGGCACGGCGCTCCGGATTGCTGGCCATGCGGAACACGTCCTCCCACTTGATCACGTACGGAGAATTCCCTTGCAACCACTACAGGTGAAGCACTATAACTGAAGTGGTTCGAGGGCTGGTGACGGCCTCCGACGAAACGCCCCCTACGAGAAGAGACCGGCTTGCGCAAGCTCACGTACTTCATCGCCTGCTCGATCGACGGGTTCATCGGGGACCCGGGCGGCGACGCGACGTACATGTACTCCTTCGCCGAGGGCGAGTTCTTCGAGTTCCTCACGACCGAGTATCCGGAGACCGTGTTCACCCAGGGGCGTCGGGCCCTCGGCATCGACGACCGGCCGAACAGGAGGTTCGACACGATCATCCAGGGCCGGGCCAGCTACGACCTGTCCCTCAAGGACGGTGTCACCAGCCCGTACGCCCATCTGCGGCAGTACGTCGCCTCACGCACCCTGAGGGAGTCGCCCGACCCGCACGTCGAGATCGTCGCGGACGACCTGGTCGGCACGGTGCGCCGGCTGAAGGCGGAGGAGGGCGAGCTCGGCATCTACCTGTGCGGGGGTTCGGTGCTCGCGGGAGAGCTGCTGGACGAGATCGACGAACTGGTCATCAAGACGTACCCGGTCGTGCAGGGCTCGGGCATGCCGATGTTCGGGTCCGGCTTCGCGGTCACCGACTTCCAGCTGGACGACGTCCGGGCGTTCAAGAACGGCACTCTGGTGCGGACGTACAGCAGGAAACGCTGAAGCGCTGCCGCGGGGCGGAAGAGCTGCCGTACGGCAGGAAGCGCCGGCGCGCGGTTCGCCCTACCCTGAAGGCATGGACAGCGGCGCACATGCCTGTCCCGTCTGTGGACAGCCCGTCGATACGGTCATCCGGCGTCACAAGACGCTGGGCGCGTGGGTCCCGGCGTGGGTGGCGGGCCCGTGCCGTAACCCCGACTGCGGCGCGAACGCCGAGCAGGGCGGCGCGGAACGCGCCGAGGCCGGGGAGAAGCGTCCCCGGCTCACGACGGCCCGGGGACGGGCCGAGTCCCCGGCGGGGGAGTCCGGGACATCCGCGGCGGAGAAAACCTGAGCAGGCTCTCCGAACCGGACCGTTTCACCGGACCGGAAGCACTCCCCGACCCGGAAAATCCTTCCCGCACCGTGTCGAGAATCCCCGGATGGCTCCGACGTCCCCTGTGAAACGCCCCCACAGGGGCTCGATCCACAGCAGCGAAGGAGCGGAGTCATGGCGAAGTACCTGGTCATGGTGCAGGGCACGCAGGCGGACTACGACGCGATGCGCGGCAAGGCGTCCCCGGGCGCCCCGGCCTGGAGCGAGCAGGACCTCCAGACGATGTACGCCTACATGAACGCGATCAACGACGACCTCTCCGAGTCCGGCGAACTCGTCGACGGGCAGGGTCTGGCCGAGCCGGCGCAGATCCGCACGGTCACCCTCGGCGAGGACGGCAAGGCCGTGATCACCGACGGACCGTACAGCGAGACCAAGGAGCTGATGGCGGGCTACTGGGTGCTGGACTGCGCGAGCCTGGAGCGGGTCACCGAGATCGCCGACCGGGTCACCCGCTGCCCCCAGCCGGCCGGCGCCGCCGTCTACCCGGTGGTGATCCGGCCCATCCTGGACGGTGCCGGGGACATCGGCTGAGCAGACCGTGAGGAGCACGACCGAGGTCGAGGACCTGCTGCGCCGGCACGCGCCGCAGGTCCTCGGCGCGCTCGTCAGGCGCTACGGCCATTTCGACGCCGCCGAGGACGCCGTGCAGGAGGCACTGCTCGCGGCGGCCGGGCAGTGGCCCGCGCGGGGCGTGCCGGACAATCCGCGCGGATGGCTCATCAGGGTGGCCTCGCGGCGGCTGACCGACGCCCTGCGGGCGGACGAGGCGCGCCGGGCACGGGAGGAACGGGTGGCGGCGTCGGCCCCGCGCGACACGTTCGTCACCGATGACCGGGCGCCCCGGGAGGACGACACCCTCTCGCTCCTGTTCCTGTGCTGCCACCCGGATCTGAGCCCGCCCGCGCAGATCGCGCTCACCCTGCGCGCGGTCGGCGGACTGACGACGGCGGAGATCGCCCGGGCGTACCTCGTCCCCGAGGCGACCATGGCGCAACGGATCAGCCGCGCCAAGCAGAAGGTGCGGGGCGTGCGCTTCGGGCGCCCGGACGACGGGACGCGCCGCCTGCCCGCGGTCCTGCAGACCCTGTACCTGATCTTCAACGAGGGCCACACCGCCACCTCGGGCCCCAGTCTCCAGCGGCGTGACCTGGCCCGGGAGGCGATCCGGCTGACCCGGGAGGTCCACCGGCTGCTGCCCGGCACGGGAGAGGTGGCCGGCCTGCTGGCCCTGATGCTGCTCACCGACGCCCGCCGCGACGCGCGCACCGGAGCGCACGGCGAACTGGTCCCGCTCGACGAACAGGACCGCGACCGCTGGGACCAGGGCGCGATCGAGGAGGGCGTCGCGCTGGTCACCCGGGCGCTGGGCCGGGGACCCGCGGGCCCCTTCCAGGTGCGGGCCGCCATCGCCGCCGTGCACGACGAGGCGCCGAGCGCGGACGCCACCGACTGGCCGGAGATCCTCGGTCTGTACGACGTCCTCGTGCGTCTCGTCCCCGGCCCCGTGGAACGGCTGGGCCGCGCTGTCGCCGTCGCCATGGTCCGCGGACCGCGCGCCGGCCTCGCCGAAGTGGACAAGCTGGAAGGGGAGTTGAGCGCGGGGCACCGGCTGGACGCGGTCCGGGGCCATCTGCTGGAGCGCGCGGGCGCGTACGAAGAGGCGGGAGCCGCCTACGAGTCGGCGGCGGCCAGGACTCTGAGCCTGCCGGAGCAGCGCTACCTGCGGGCGCGGGCGGCACGGCTCCCGGGCGGCGCGGCGCGCGGGCGGGCGGGCACGGGGGAGACGACGGCGTGACAGGGGCCTGACGGGCGGCCTGAAGGGGCGGACGAGAGCCTCTCGACGGGTGTGGCCGGTCCGGTCCGGACTTCGCAGCCGACGTGATCAGGGCGGGCCGGCCAAGCCGCCCGTCTCCGGGTCGCGGCCCGTCAGGCAGTACGTGCCGCCCGCCGGATCCCGCAGCACGGTCCAGTGGCGGCCGCGGGAGATCGGCCGCGCCCCGGCGCGTTCGTGAGCGGCCCGGGTCGCCTCGACGTCCGCGCAGGCGAGGTCCAGGTGTGCGGAGGCGGGACGTTCCTCACCGAGCCGTTGCAGCAGGATGCGGATCGGCAGCCCGGGCGGCGGCCGCAGCACGTGGAACTCGGGGAGGGAACCCGGCCGGGACTCCCAGTCGGGCAGCAGGCCGCTCCAGAACGCGACGTCGGCGGCGTAGGACGACGGCGGGAGGTCGAGGCACACCTGGTCGAGGCGGCTGCCGCGGACCACCGGCGGCCGGACCGACTCGCCGTGCCAGGGTACCGCGCAGAACAGCCCGCCGGCGGGGGAGCGCAGGACGACGAGCGTGCCGTGGTCGGCCACCGTCCGCGCCCCGAGCCGATGCGCCGACGCGACGAACCCGGGTACGTCGGCGACCGCGAAGTCGAGATGCGCTCCGCCGCCGCCCTCCACGACCCCCTGGACCTTCACGCAGGCGTCGGCCCCGTCCGCCAGCAGGGTCGCGAACTCCCGGTGTTCTCCGCGGAGTCCGGACAGGCGGGTGCCGGTGACCGTCGTCCAGAAGTCACCGGCGCGCGCGAACGCGCCGGCGGGCCGGTCGACGAAGGCGTACGTCCACAGGACGGATGGACTCATGGCGGTGATCGTAGAGCGGCGCGGCGGGGCCGTCGCCCCCGGCCGGCCGACGGGCGGGACGTCCGGGTCCGTCACGGGCGGCCGGACGAGGTACCCGGGGGCGCCGCGGCCCTAACCCGCCGCCCCTCACTCGTGCGCGTGGTTCTCGGGCAGGGTTCGCCTCTGGTTCGGCGGGGATCGACCTCGGCTTGTTTGCATTGCGCAATGGACCACATCACGTTACTGGTGGCCGTCGTCATCGTCACGGCGCTCGCCTTCGACTTCACCAACGGTTTCCACGACACGGCGAACGCGATGGCGACGTCCATCGCCACCGGCGCGTTGCGGCCCAGAACGGCCGTAGTGATCAGCGGGGTCCTCAACGTGGTCGGCGCGTTCCTGTCCACCGAGGTCGCCAGAACGATCTCCGGCGGCATCGTGGACGACACCCTGGTCAGCCCGGGCATGATCTTCGCGGGGCTGGTCGGGGCGATCCTCTGGAACCTGCTGACCTGGCTGGTCGGGCTGCCGTCCAGCTCGTCGCACGCGCTGTTCGGCGGACTGATCGGGGCGGTCTGGATCGGGGCCGGCGCGCACGGCGTGCACGTCGACGAGGTGGTCGAGAAGGTGCTGATGCCGGCGGTGGCCTCACCGCTGGTGGCGGGGGTCGCGGCGCTGATCGCCACCCACCTCGCCTACAAGCTCACCAGCCGGGCCCGCGAGGCGTCGGTGACCCGGAGTTTCCGGCTCGGGCAGATCGCCTCGGCCTCGCTGGTCTCGCTCGCGCACGGCACGAACGACGCGCAGAAGACCATGGGTGTCATCACCCTGACGCTCATCTCGGCGGGCGCGCTCGGTCATGACGCGGGTCCGCCGATGTGGGTGGTCGCGTCGGCGGGGCTCGCCATCGGGCTGGGCACCTACCTCGGCGGCTGGCGGATCATCCGCACGATGGGCAAGGGGCTGACGGAGATCCGGTCGCCGCAGGGCTTCGCCGCCGAGACGGCCTCCACGACCGTCATCCTGACCTCCGCCCACCTCGGCTTCGCCCTGTCCACCACCCAGGTCGCCTCCGGCAGCATCCTCGGCGCCGGGCTCGGACGGCGGCTCGCGAAGGTGCGCTGGGGCGTGGCGGGGCGGATGGTGATCGCCTGGCTGGTCACGCTGCCGGCCGCCGCGCTCGTCGGCGGGGTCTCCGCTGGTGTGGTCAAGCACGGCGGGGACGCCGGCACGGTCGCCGTCGCCCTGGCCGGCGCGGCCGTCGCCGCGGGCATCGTGGTCCTGTCCCGGCGCAACCCGGTGCACGCGAACAACGTCAACGACACTCATGAGGTCGCCGTCCGAGCCGTCGAGCCGCCGAGCCGGCGCAGGTCGGCACGGTCGCCTGAGCCACGGGAGGGCACAGCGTGAGCCTCGACTGGAACGCGCTGGGCGAGGTCGCCGCCGTGAGTATCGGTGCCACTGTCGCCGTGGTCGTCGTCTTCGCTCTGGGCGTCCTCGGCCTCGCCGAGTTCGAGGGGGCGCGTGAGGAGGACGGCACGACCCACGTCCTGGGTCTCGCCCAGGCCGGCCTGTGCTTCGCCGCGTGCGCGGCGGTGGTGGCGTACGGGATCTGGCTGATCGTGCCGCTCTTCCACTGACCACTGACCACTGACCACTGATCCGCCGACGCCGGTGGAGGACGCCGGCCAGGGCTCGGCGGGCGCGCACACGCCGCAGGGGCCCGGCCGGACGGTGTCCGGCCGGGCCCCTGCGGGACGCCCGTGACCCGCGATGGTGCACCGATCGCCGGTCGGGGAGGCTGACGTGTGGTCAGGCCTTCTTGGTCTCCCAGAAGATCTTGTCGATCTGGGCGATGTAGTCCAGCGCCTTCTGGCCGGTGGCCGGGTCGGTGGACGCCTTGGCGGCCGAGAGGGCCTTCAGGGCGTCGTTGACCAGCTGGTGCAGCTCCGGGTACTTCTCGAAGTGCGGGGGCTTGAAGTAGTCGCTCCACAGTACGGAGACGTGGTGCTTCGCCAGCTCGGCGCGCTGCTCCTTGATGACGGTGGCGCGTGCCTGGAAGTGGGGGTCGTCGTTGGCGCCCATCTTTTCCTGGACGGCCTTGACCGACTCGGCTTCGATGCGGGCCTGGGCGGGGTCGTACACGCCGCAGGGCAGGTCGCAGTGGGCGCTGACCTTGACCTTGGGGGCGAACAGGCGGGAAAGCATGCGCAATCCTTCCTCGTGATCGTCTTCTCAGGTGCGACATTACTCCCCGGGAGACGGGTTTTCCTCAGTGCCCCCATGGGCTTAGGACAAAAGTCCGGGGTGAGACTGAGACTGGTGGAGGACCGACCGGGGAGGTGCCGGGTGATGCCGGAGCTGTCACAGGAGACCGAACGCAAGGGGGCCGTACTGCCGTTCGGGCTGGCCGAGGTGACCGGGCCGTCCATGGTGCCCACGCTCCGCCACGGCGACCAGCTCGTGGTGCAGTGGGGTGCCCGGATCCGGCCCGGTGACGTGGTCGTCCTGCGTCATCCGTTCCAGCAGGACCTGCTCGTCGTCAAGCGGGCCGCGCAGCGGCGCGAGGGCGGCTGGTGGGTGCTGGGGGACAACGCGTACGCCGGTGGCGACAGCACCGACTACGGGACCGTGCCCGACGAACTGGTGCTCGGCAAGGTCCGGTTCCGGTACCGGCCGCTCGGGCCGGATCAGCGCTCGCCGTTCGCCGTCGTGCGCTGGGCGGTGTCGGCCGCCAGGCCCGTGCTGTCCGGCCGGTCGGCCTCCAGGCGCTTGCGGGCGCGGTAGGCGGCCACGTTGGCGCGGGTCGCGCAGCGGTCGGAGCAGTAGCGCCGGGAGCGGTTGGTGGACGTGTCCAGGAAGGCGTTGCGGCACGGGGACGCCTCGCACAGGCCGAGGCGGTCGACGCCGTACTCCGTCAGGTGGAAGGCCAGGCCCATCGCCGCGATGGCCGCGTAGCCCGCGGTCACGTTGGACGGGTGGTCCGCCAGGTGCATGTGCCACAGCGGGCGGCCGTCGTCGTCCCGGAAGTCGTGCCCGGAGATCTGCGGGCTCACCGGGAACTCCAGCAGGAGTGAGTTCAGCAGGTCGACGGCGAGGGTCTCGTCACCGCCGTCCGCCGCCTCGAAGACCGCGCGCAGCCTTCCCCGGACCGAGCGGAACCGGGTCACGTCCGCGTCGGTGGCGCGACGGGCCGCCGACTGGTTCCCGCCGAACAGGTCGCGGATGGCCTCCACCGACGTCAGGGAGTCCTTGCCGCGGACCGGCTCCTCGCTGTTCACGAGGCGTACGGCGTAGTCCGAGTAATAGGCCAGTTCCACTTGTAGTCCTTACGGAGGCGTTCTATGGTCGTGGTGCGGTCGGGGTAACAGCCGGTCGTGCATCCAGGGTATTACGGGACCTAGGGGACGTGACCTCGTGCGACGGAGGGGCTCGATGACGGACACGAACGCGGACACCAGGACGGCCGGGGCCGACTGGCAGGCGTGGCAGCGGAGCTGGGACCGGCAGCAGGAGTGGTACATGCCGGACGGGAGGAGCGGTTCCGGATCATGCTCGACATGGTCGAGGCCCTCGTCGGCACCTCGCCCCGCGTCCTGGACCTGGCGTGCGGCACGGGAAGCATCACCGCCCGGCTGTTCGCCCGGTTCCCGCACGCCACCAGTACCGGCGTCGACCTCGACCCGGCGCTCCTCGCCATCGCGGAGGGCACCTTCGCGGACGACGAACGGGTCACCTTCGTCACCGCCGACCTCAAGGACCCCGACTGGCCGGCGAGGCTGCCGCACGACTCCTACGACGCCGTCCTGACCGCCACGGCCCTGCACTGGCTGCACAGCGAACCCCTCATGGCCCTCTACGGTCAGCTCGCGGACCTCGTCCGCGACGGCGGTGTCCTCATGAACGCGGACCACATGATCGACGAGTCCACGCCCCGGATCAACGCGGCCGAGCGCGCGCAGCGGCACGCCCGCATGGAACAGGCCGGACGGGACGGCGCCCTCGACTGGACGCGGTGGTGGCAGCTGGCGGGCCAGGACCCCGTCCTCGCCGAGCCCACGGCCCGGCGCTTCGAGATCTACGGCGAGCACGCGGACGGCGACATGCCGTCCGCGGCGTGGCACGCGCGCGTCCTGCGCGAGCAGGGCTTCACCGAAGCCCGCCCGGTGTGGTGCTCCCCGTCGGACACGCTGCTGCTGGCACTGAAGTAGCGCCGGAGCACGCGAGAAGGGGCGGTAGGGGAGTTCCGTACTCCCGTACCGCCCCTTCGGCGATTGGCCGTGGGCGTCTGCCTTCGCCTGTCGCCTGTCCCCTTCGGCTACAACACCTTCGACAGGAACGCCTGGGTGCGCTCGTGCTGGGGGTTCGTCAGGACGTCCCTCGGGTCGCCGGACTCGACCACCACGCCGCCGTCCATGAAGACCAGGCTGTCGCCGACCTCGCGGGCGAAGCCCATCTCGTGGGTGACGACGATCATCGTCATGCCGGACTCGGCGAGGTCGCGCATGACGTCGAGGACGTCACCGACCAGCTCCGGGTCCAGCGCCGAGGTCGGCTCGTCGAAGAGCATCAGCTTCGGGTCCATCGCCAGGGCGCGGGCGATCGCCACACGCTGCTGCTGGCCGCCGGAGAGCTGCGAGGGGTAGCTGCCCGCCTTGTCGGCCAGCCCGACCCGCTCCAGCAGCTGGTGCGCGCGCTCCCTGGCCTGCGTCCGGCTCACGCCCCTGACCTGGACCGGGGCCTCCATGACGTTCTCCGTGGCCGTCATGTGCGGGAACAGGTTGAAGCGCTGGAAGACCATGCCGATGTCCCGGCGCTTGACCGCGACCTCGCTGTCCTTCAGCTCGTACAGCTTGTCGCCCTTCTGGCGGTAGCCGACCAGCTCGCCGTCGACGTACAGCCGGCCGGCGTTGATCTTCTCCAGGTGGTTGATGCACCTGAGGAACGTGGACTTGCCGGAGCCGGAGGGGCCGATGAGGCAGAACACCTCGCCGGACTTCACCTCCAGGTCGATCCCCTTGAGGACCTCGACCAGGCCGAACGACTTGTGGACGCCCTCGGCCTTCACCATGGCGGTCATGCGGTACCTCCCGCCGACTTACGGTTCGACAGGGACAGCAGGTTCGCCCTGATCTTCTGGAACGGCGTGGCCGGCAGGCTGCGGCTGGAGCCGCGGGCGTAGTACCGCTCCAGGTAGTACTGGCCGACGCTGAAGAGCGAGGTCAGCACCAGGTACCAGGCCGCGGCGAGGAACAGCATCTCGGCCGGGGCGCCGGAGGTCTGGCCGATGTCCTGGGCGACGCGGAGCAGTTCCGAGTACTGGACCACGGACACCAGCGAGGTCGTCTTCAGCATGTTGATGACCTCGTTGCCCGTGGGCGGCACGATCACGCGCATCGCCTGCGGGACGACGATCCGGCGCAGCGTCTTGCCGTGGCTCATGCCCAGCGCGTGCGACGCCTCGGTCTGGCCCTCGTCGACCGAGAGCAGACCGGCCCGGCAGATCTCCGCCATGTACGCGGCCTCGTTGAGGCCGAGGCCGAGCAGCGCGGTCAGGAACGGGGTCATGAACTGCGACCACTCGTCCTTGTAGACCGGCCCGAGGTTGATGTACTCGAAGACCAGGCCCAGGTTGAACCAGACGATGAGCTGCACCAGGACCGGGGTGCCGCGGAAGAACCAGATGTAGAACCACGCGATGGACGAGGTGACCGGGTTCTTCGACAGGCGCATCACCGCCAGCAGGATGCCGCCGACGACGCCGATCAGCATGCACAGCACCGTGAGCAGCAGCGTCTTGCCGACGCCGCTGAGGATGCGGTCGTTGAAGAAGTAGTCCGGGATCGCCCCCCAGTTGATCCTGCCCTGGGAGAACGCGTAGATCACCCCGCCCAGCAGGGCGAGGGCGACGACGGCGGAGACGTACCGCCCGTAGTGACGGACCGGGATGGCCTTGATGGCCTCCGGGCCGGCCGGCGGGGTGTCCGCCGGCCCGTCCGTCTTGTCGATGTCAGCAGTCACGGGTATTGCCTTTCAGTGGCCGCAGGCCGCGCGGTCACTTGCCGCCGTTGATGGTGGCTTCCTTCACGGCGCCGTCCCCGACGCCCCACTTCTCGATGATCTTGTTGTACTCGCCGTTGGCGATGATCGCGTCAAGGGCGGCCTTCAGGGCGTCCCGCAGCTGGGTGTCGTCCTTGGCGACCGCGATGCCGTACGGGGCGGCCTCGACCTGCTCGCCGACCAGCTGGAAGTCCTTGCCGCCACCGGAGGTCTTCACGGCGTACGCGGCGACCGGGAAGTCGGAGGAACCGGCGTCGGCGCCGCCCGCGCGCAGGCGGGTCTGGGCCTGCTGGTCGTTGTCGAAGGCCTCGATGGAGATCGTTCTGCCGCCGGTGCACTTCTTCGACTCGGCCTTGGCGAGGTCCTCGGAGACCGTGCCGCGCTGGAGCACGATCTTCTTGCCGCACAGGTCGGACCAGCCCTTGATGCCCTGGTCGTCGCCCTTCTTGGTGTAGATCGAGACGCCGGCCGTGAAGTAGTCCACGAAGTCGACGCCCTCGCCGACCTTCTTGCCGGTGTCGGCGTCGATGCCCTCCTGGCGCTCCTTGGAGTCGGTCATCGCGGACATGGCGATGTCGTACCGGTCGGAGCGCAGACCCGTGAGCAGGGTGTCGAAGGTGCCGTTCTCGAACTCGAACGTCACACCGAGCTGCTTGCCCATGGCGGCGGCGATGTCCGGGTCGATGCCGACCGTCTTGCCGGAGCTGTCCTTGAACTCGACCGGGGCGTAGGCGATGTCGGAACCGACCTTGACGACCCCCGCGTCACGGATCTCCTTCGGCAGCTTGTCGGCCAGGGGGGCCGCGCTCGCCGAGGCGGTGTCGGTGCTGTCCGAGCCACTGTCCTTCGTCTGGTCACCGCAGCCGGTGAGCAGCAGGGTGCCTGCGACCGCGATCGCACCGACCGCTGCTAGCCGGGAGTGCGCGGCGGTCGTACGACGGGTGGAGCTTGCGGTCATGGTGGGTTCCTCCGGCGGATGGGTGGAGTTGCCGATGGGGCGGGCAGCCCGCCGAGGGGTTCGGCAGGTGCCTTGGACCCTGGAGTGGTCCTGGGTCGACGAGAGCACACGCCTTCGAGTGTCGCGACCTTGTGTGATGACCGCATCTTGCCATTCGGACGAAGGCACGCAGGGGGCCCTCCATGTCAAAATCGGATAACGGGTGACCCCCGAACCCCACCAGGTCGGTACATCCCGACCGCACCATCTGCGGGAATCCGTCCTTCCGGCCGGAAGATCTCCGGTGCATCTCGGGATACGGACCCGGGCGCGGGGCTGGTCACGGCCGGTAGAGCGGTCTGCGAGCGGTCGTCAAGAGGGTCTCAAGGGCTGGCGGCTAGATTCCGTCATGATCCATCTCACGGGCGCGAGGCCGCTTCCGGCTCCGGTGTGTGACCTTGCGCTATTGGACTCGTCGTCGGTGCCGTCCGTCGGGTAAGAAGGTTCTTTACACCCCTCATCCGGGGCTCAGGGCGCGTGTGCGGCGCGCCCGTCGCGTATGTGCCCGTACGTACCCCCGTACGCAGCACCACAGCAGCATCCCAGCAGCACACTCAGGGCCGTGCGCGGTGCCCGCCCACTTCTCAACCAGGAGTGGCCACCCTCAACCATGAAGACCTAAGGGGTAGAACAAAGTGGCAGCGGAGATCGTCAATCCTCGCAGCGACAGCAGCAGCAGTACGGAGCAGGAGGGCGGGGCCGAGCCCCTCGATTCCTTCGATCCGGCGTTCGCGCTGCACCGTGGCGGCAAGATGGCCGTGCAGGCCACCGTGCCCATCCGTGACAAGGACGACCTGTCCCTGGCCTACACGCCCGGCGTCGCGAAGGTGTGCAGCGCCATCGCCGAGCAGCCGGAACTGGTCCACGAGTACACATGGAAGTCGTCCGTGGTCGCCGTCGTGACCGACGGCACGGCCGTGCTCGGGCTCGGCGACATCGGGCCCGAGGCCTCCCTCCCGGTGATGGAGGGGAAGGCGATCCTGTTCAAGCAGTTCGGTGGCGTGGACGCCGTTCCGATCGCCCTGGCCTGCACGGACGTCGACGAGATCGTCGAGACCGTGGTGCGGCTCGCGCCCTCCTTCGGTGGCGTGAACCTGGAGGACATCTCGGCGCCGCGGTGTTTCGAGATCGAGCGCAGGCTCCAGGAGCGGCTGGACATTCCGATCTTCCACGACGACCAGCACGGTACGGCGGTCGTGACGCTGGCGGCGCTGCGGAACGCCGCGCGGCTGACCGGGCGGGGGATCGGGGATCTGCGGGTGGTGATCTCGGGTGCGGGCGCGGCCGGGGTCGCCATCGCGAAGATGCTGGTCGAGGCGGGGATCGGGGACGTTGCGGTCGCCGACCGCAAGGGCATCGTGTCCGGTGACCGGGACGATCTGACGTCCGTGAAGCGGGAGCTGGCTTCCTTCACGAACAAGGCCGGTCTCAGCGGGTCGCTGGAGGCGGCGCTGGAGGGCGCCGACGTCTTCGTCGGGGTGTCCGGCGGGACGGTGCCGGAGCCGGCGGTGGCCTCGATGGCCGAGGGGGCCTTCGTGTTCGCGATGGCCAACCCGAACCCCGAGGTGCATCCCGATGTCGCCCACAAGTACGCGGCGGTCGTGGCCACCGGGCGCTCGGACTTCCCTAACCAGATCAACAACGTGCTGGCGTTTCCGGGGATCTTCGCGGGGGCGTTGCAGGTGCGGGCCTCCCGGATCACGGAGGGGATGAAGATCGCGGCGGCGGAGGCGCTGGCGGCGGTGGTCGGGGACGATCTCGCCGCGGACTACGTGATTCCCTCGCCGTTCGACGAGCGGGTGGCTCCGGCGGTGACGGCGGCGGTGGCCGCGGCGGCGCGGGCCGAGGGTGTGGCTCGGCGGTGAGGTTGTCGTGAGGGTGGCCCCGTCCGGGTGACGGGGCCATTTTCTGTTGGGGGTGCGGGGGTGCGGGGGTGCGGGGGTGTGGGGGTGTGGGGCGCGGGGCGCGGGGGGTGTGATGCCTGCGGCGGCCTGTGGGGGTGGGTGGGGATGCGCGTAGCGCGTTCGGTCGGGTGGGGGGTCGGGGACGGGTCGGGGGTGTCCGTCCTCGGAACGTCGCGGAATGGGGTGTTCGCCGAGGTGCCCTGCGTTGACGCGACAACCGCTGCGGGCGGACACCCCCGACCCGTCCCCTTCCCGCCGTACGCGGGTGCGGCCCCCTGGTGGTGCTGGTTCAGGGCCCCTTGCGGCCCGTCCAGGGTTTGCGGGGGGCGCGTCTCGGTGCCGGTCCAGGGGAGTTCAGCCCGTCCGGCGTTTGAGGACGAGGCCCCTTCGGGGCCGACAGCGGGGGCTGGGGGCGGCAGCCCACAGGGGGCTCGCACTGGGGGAGAGGGTGGGGTTCCGGGGCCTGACAAGAGGGCGTGTGTCACAGCGCCGCCTGGTTCCGTGGGCCGTCGGCGGACCCTATCGTCAAGGTCATGTTCGCTGCCTACGCCGCCCGAATCGACCGCGACCAGCCCCTCACCGGCCTCGAACTGGGAGAGCGTCCCGCTCCCGAGGCCCGGCCCGGCTGGAGCACCGTGAACGTCAAGGCCGCCTCCCTCAACCACCACGACCTCTGGTCACTGCGGGGCGTGGGCCTGTCCGAGGACAGGCTGCCGATGATCCTGGGCTGTGACGCCGCCGGTGTCGACGAGGACGGCAACGAGATCGTCCTGCACTCCGTCATCGGACAGACCGGGCACGGGGTCGGCCCGAAGGAGCCCCGTTCCATCCTCACCGAGCGTTACCATGGGACGTTCGCCGAGCAGGTCGCCGTACCGACCTGGAACGTCCTGCCCAAGCCCAGGGAGCTGTCGTTCGAGGAGGCCGCCTGTCTGCCGACGGCCTGGCTGACGGCGTACCGGATGCTCTTCACCAACGCGGGCGTGCGCCCCGGTGACTCCGTACTCGTGCAGGGCGCGGGCGGCGGGGTCGCCACGGCCGCCATCGTGCTCGGCAAGGCCGCGGGCCTGCGGGTCTTCGCCACCAGCCGGGACGAGGCCAAGCGGAAGCGGGCCGTGGAGCTGGGCGCCGTGGAGGCACTGGAGTCGGGTGCGCGGCTGCCGCAGCGCGTGGACGCCGTCATGGAGACCGTCGGCGCCGCCACCTGGTCGCACTCGGTCAAGTCCCTGAAGCCGGGCGGCACGCTCGTCATCTCCGGGGCCACGAGCGGCGACCGGCCCTCGCACGCCGAGCTGACCCGGATCTTCTTCCTGGAGCTCAGGGTGGTGGGGTCGACGATGGGCACCAAGGACGAACTGGAGGACCTGCTCTCCTTCTGTGCCGCCACCGGCGTACGGCCCGTCATCGACGAGGTGCTGCCGCTGGACCGGGCCCGGGAGGGCTTCGAACGGCTGGCGGCCGGGGAGCAGTTCGGCAAGATCGTCCTCACGGGCGGCTAGACATCCGGGCTTTCCTCCCTCTTGGGTCTCTTGTGCGCGGCCGGTCCGGGTTCGGGCCGGCCGTCCGTGTGTCAACTGTGGTTGACATGTGCGAGGTGTCAACGTAGGTTGACGTCATGACCGAAGCAACGGATCTCGCCGAGCGTGCGGGTGACCGCGATCCCCGGATCGGGCTGCGGGCCGTCGCCGCGCTGCGCCGGCTGCTGGAGCAGCTGGAGGCGGTGCAGGTGCGCAGCGCGCGCCATCAGGGCTGGTCGTGGCAGGAGATCGCCGCGGAGCTCGGTGTGAGCAGGCAGGCCGTGCACAAGAAGTACGGGAGGCATTGATGTTCGAGCGGTTCACCAAGAGTGCCCGGGACGTGGTGCGCGAGGCATGGGAGCACGCCGAGCGGGCGGGAGCGTCGTCGGTGGAGCCGGAGCACATACTGCTCGCTCTGCTGGACCGCGAGGCCAGTCGTGGGTCCTTCGCGCTGTCCGCGCTGGGGCTCGCCGAGCGCGGGGACGCGGTCCGGGAGGCGCTGGTCGAGGCGCGACGGCGGGCCGGGCTGTCCCAGGCGGAGACCGATGCCCTGGCGGGACTGGGCATCGACGTCTCGGAGATCGTCGCCCGGGTCGAGGAGGCGCACGGCGTGGGGGCGATGTCCGGTGAGACGAAGGGCAAGGGGTGGTGGTCCGGACGCCGTTCCTTCGGGCGGGGCGGCAAGGAGGTGCTGGAGAAGGCCCTGCGGATCGCGCTGGCCCACCAGGACCGTCACATCGGCGACGAACACATCCTGCTGGCCCTCGCCGCCCGCCCCGGTGTGCCCGCGGAGGTCCTCGCCGACCACGGGGTGACGTACGAGTCGCTGACACGGGTGCTGTACGGGGAGGGCGAGGCCAAGGCGGGCTGAGGGGGCCGGGGCCGATCCCTGGGGGCGCCTCTTCGGGTGGTGCGGCTGAGCTGCCGCTCGGGCAGCTCAACTCGGTACGGGACGCGCTGGGTTCCATGGCCGCCGCGCAGTACCGCGACGGTGGCCTGGAACCCGCGCCGCACCTGGCGTTGTCGGTCAGGGCTTCGAGGTGCGCAGGAGTGCCCCGATGTGGGCCGCCGCCGCCGAGAGGTGGCGGCGGGTGTCGCGGAGCTGGTCGGCCGTGACGCCGTGGTCCCGGGCGGCGTCGCGGATGTCGTCCCGGAAGCGGTCGAGCAGGCGGTCCAGGTCACGGGCCGGCTCGCCGGTGGAGTCCTCGTGGGCCCACGACGGCTCGTACTCGCCGGGGAAGTCCTCCGGGGTCTGCGTGTACTCGGGTGTCGGCGCGGCTTTCTCTGCGGTGCCGTGGCCCCGGCCGAAACCGAAGTCCTTCCCGAACTCCTTGCCGTAGTCCTTCCCGAACTCGCCGAACTCCTTGGTGAGTTCGCTCAGGCCCTCGCGCAGGCCCGTCGGCCAGTCGCCCCGTGTGAAGTGGTCCTGGACCTGTTCCTGGACCCGCCGGGCGATGCGCTGGACCTCCTCCTGGGCCTGCGTGTGAGCCCGCTCCTGTGCCTCCTTGGCCTGGCGGCGGGCCCGTTGGGCCTCCTCGCGGGCCCGGCGGCTCTCGTCCTTGGCGCGCCGGGCCTGCTCCTTCCACTCCTGCTTGACGCGGCGCATCTCCTCCTTGGCGATGCGCCACGCCTCGTTGTCGGTGAAGTCCCCGGGGGAGCCGCCGCGTTCGCCGCCGACGCCGTCGGCCTCGGCGCCGGCGGCACCGGCACCGCTGCGGGCCTCGGAGGCGGCCGCCCGCATCTCGCGCCGCAGGTCGCCCGCCGCTCCGCGCACGTCCGCCCGGATCTCGGCGGCGAGTTCCGCGACCGACTCGCGGATCTCCAGTTCCAGGTCGGCCAGTTCCCCGCTCCGGTCGGCCAGTTCGGCGCGGCCGGCATCCGTGATGGCGTACACCTTGCGGCCGCCCTCGGTGGTGTGGGTGACCAGGCCCTCGGTCTCCAGCTTGGCCAGGCGGGGGTAGACGGTGCCCGCGGAGGGCGCGTACAGCCCCTGGAAGCGCTCTTCCAGGAGGCGGATCACCTCGTAGCCGTGACGCGGGGCCTCGTCCAGCAGCTTCAGCAGGTAGAGGCGGAGGCGGCCGTGGGCGAAGACGGGGGGCATCTCAGAGCACCTTCTTGTCGGTCGTGCCGTCGGCCGGGGCGCCGGTCGAGCCGGTGTCCGGGCCGGAAACGGAATTGTCCCCCGAGGTGCCGCGCGGCTGGTCCGCCGGGGTTCCGCTCGTGGGCCCGGCCCCCTGGTGTGCCCCCGCTCCGCCTCCGCCGTCCCACGGTTCGTGCTCGTCCTCCCGGGGAGGGCGGCGCAGCAGGGCGATCGAGCCGGAGATGGTGGTCGCCCGCAGCTTGCCGGTACCCGCGCCGAGGCGGCCGGTGATCTTGTGGGCGCCCCACTGGCCGTGCACCCGCAGGCCGTCGAAGGCGTTGGAGATCGTGCCGCTGGCGGTGTTGGCCTCGACCTCCGCGTCGGCCGGCTGGGGCAGCCGGATGGCGATCTCGCCCGAGACGCTGGTCAGCCTGATGTCCGTGGGCCCGTCCGGATCGAGGTCGACGATCATCGAGCCGCTGACCGAGTCGCCCCGCACGGAGGGACCGGAGCCCTCGACGACCGTGAGGTCCCCGGAGACCGAGTTGAACCGGAGGTCGCCGGTGACGGCCTGCGCCTCCAGGTTCCCGGAGACCGTGTCGGCGCGGACCGGGCCGGAGAGTCCGACGAGTGTCGTGTCACCGGTGACGCCCTTGACCACCGACGATCCGCGTACGCCGGAGACGACGGCGGCCGCGTCGACCACGCCGACCTCCACGCGGGTGTCGGCCGGCACCGCCAGCGAGACGACGGCGCTGCGCCGCCAGCCCTTGCGGTCGAGCCACTTGAGGAAGCCCTTCCAGGGCAGGTCGTCGTACGCCACCGTGAGCGTGCCGTCGTCCTGGGTCACCACCAGGGGCGGGCCCTGGATGTCGGAGACCTCCAGGCGTGCGGAACGTTCGTCCGTGCCCACCACGTTCACCGTGCCACTGACGATGCGTACGTGGAGGGTCGTGACGGGATCGTCGAAGGTGAGCTTGGTGGGCTCCGTGACGGACCACTCGGGCATGTGCGGACCTCCCCGTCGTGACGCGCCATATCGCGTCATCTGTTGTTCACGATATATCGCGCACACGGAAAGTCAAGACACTCATAGGCTCCCCGGAACGGCGCCGGACCGGTCACGCGGGCCACGAAAAAGGTGGGCGCCACACCGGCGCCCACCCGAGCGAGATCCCGCCGAGCGAGGATCGCTACTCGTCGTCCTCGTCGTCCAACCGGGCCAGCCAGGTCGCCAGCCGCTCCACCGGCACCTCGAAGTCCGGGTTCAGATCGACGAAGGTCCGCAGCTGCTCGGCGAGCCACTCGAAGGTGACCTCCTCCGCGCCGCGCCGCTTCTCCAGTTCCTCGATGCCTCGGTCGGTGAAGTACATGGGGTCGCTCTCCTGCGTCCGGACGGGGTGCTGGGAACCAGCCTACGTAGCCGCGCGGCCCGCGCTCGCGAAAGGGCCCGGCCCCGAGTCACCACGACTCGGGGCCGGGCCCTGTGCTCAGGCCACCTCAGGTCCGTTCAGAGGCTCAGGCCTCGAAGACCTCGCGCACCAGCTGCTCCTGCTCGGCCTGGTGGCGCTTCGCCGAACCGACGGCGGGGGAAGAGCCGTGCGGGCGGGAGATCCGCCGCAGACGCTCCCCGTGGGGTACGTCCGCGCCGACCGCCAGGTCCAGGTGGTCGATCAGGTTGAGGGCGATGAACGGCCAGGCACCCTGGTTGGCCGGCTCCTCCTGGGCCCACAGGTACTTCTCGGCGTTCGGGTACTTGGCGATCTCGGCCTGGAGCTCGGCACCCGGGAGCGGGTACAGGCGCTCGATGCGGATGATCGCCGTGTCCGTGACACCGCGCTTCTGACGCTCGCCCTCGAGGTCGTAGTAGACCTTGCCGGCGCAGAAGACGACCTTCTTGACGGCGGCCGGGTCGACCGACGTGTCACCGATGACCGGGCGGAACTGACCGGTGGTGAACTCCTCCGCCTTCGAGGCCGCGGCCTTCAGACGCAGCATCGACTTCGGAGTGAAGACGACCAGCGGCTTGTGGTGCGGGTTGTGCACCTGCCACCGCAGGAGGTGGAAGTAGTTCGACGGCAGCGTGGGCATGGCCACCGTCATGTTGTTCTGCGCGCACATCTGGAGGAAGCGCTCCGGGCGGGCGGACGAGTGGTCCGGGCCCTGGCCCTCGTAGCCGTGCGGCAGGAGCAGGACGACGCCGGAGGTCTGGGCCCACTTCTGCTCCGCCGACGAGATGAACTCGTCCACGACCGTCTGGGCGCCGTTGACGAAGTCGCCGAACTGCGCCTCCCACATCACGAGCGCGTCGGGGCGGGCCAGCGAGTAGCCGTACTCGAAGCCCATCGCCGCGTACTCGGACAGGAGCGAGTTGTAGACGTTGTACCGCGCCTGGTCCTCGGAGAGGTACATCAGCGGCGTGAACTCCTCGCCGGTGGCCCGGTCGATCAGCACCGCGTGGCGCTGGCCGAACGTGCCGCGCTGCGAGTCCTGGCCCGCCAGGCGCACCGGGACGCCCTCCAGCAGGAGGGAGCCGACGGCGAGGGTCTCGCCCATGCCCCAGTCGATCGTGCCGTCCTCGACCATGGCCGCCCGGCGCTGGAGCTGCGGCAGCAGACGCGGGTGGGCGGTGATGTGGTCGGGGATGTTGACCTGGGACTCGGCGATCCGCTTGACGACCTCCGTGGTCACCGCGGTGTTCACGGCGACCGGGAACTCCGCCTGCGGGTCGGAGGACTCCACCACCGAGGGCTGCGAAGTGGCCTCGCGGACCTCCGTGAAGACCTTCTCCAGCTGGCCCTGGTAGTCCTGCAGGGCCTGCTCGGCCTCTTCCAGGGTGATGTCGCCGCGCCCGATCAGCGACTCGGTGTACAGCTTGCGCACCGAGCGCTTCTTGTCGATCAGGTCGTACATCAGGGGCTGGGTGAAGGCCGGGTTGTCCGACTCGTTGTGACCGCGGCGGCGGTAGCAGATGAGGTCGATCACCACGTCCTTGTTGAACGCCTGGCGGAACTCGAAGGCCAGCCGCGCGACGCGGACCACGGCCTCCGGGTCGTCGCCGTTCACGTGGAAGATCGGCGCCTCGATCATGCGGGCCACGTCCGTCGCGTACATGGAGGAACGTGAGGACTCGGGCGCCGCGGTGAAGCCGACCTGGTTGTTGATGACGATGTGGACGGTGCCGCCGGTGCGGTAACCCCGCAGCTGCGACATGTTCAGGGTCTCGGCCACCACGCCCTGGCCCGCGAAGGCCGCGTCGCCGTGCAGGGCCACGGGCAGGACCGTGAAGTCGGTGCCGCCCTTGTTGATGATGTCCTGCTTGGCGCGCGAGACGCCCTCCAGGATCGGGTCGACCGCCTCCAGGTGCGAGGGGTTGGCGACGAGCGTGACCTTGATCTGCTCGCCGTCCAGGCCCGTGAAGGTGCCCTCCGCGCCCAGGTGGTACTTCACGTCGCCGGAGCCGTGCATCGACTTCGGGTCGAGGTTGCCCTCGAACTCGCGGAAGATCTGGGCGTACGACTTGCCGACGATGTTCGCCAGGACGTTCAGCCGGCCGCGGTGGGCCATGCCGATGACGACCTCGTCCAGGCGCGACTCGGCGGCCGAGTCCAGCACCGCGTCGAGCAGCGGGATGACGGACTCGCCGCCCTCCAGGGAGAAGCGCTTCTGGCCGACGTACTTCGTCTGCAGGAAGGTCTCGAAGGCCTCCGCCGCGTTCAGCCGGCGCAGGATGCGCAGCTGCTCCTCGCGCTCCGGCTTGGTGTGCGAGCGCTCGATGCGGTCCTGGATCCACTTGCGCTGCTTCGGGTCCTGGATGTGCATGAACTCGACGCCCGTGGTGCGGCAGTACGAGTCGCGCAGCACGCCGAGGATGTCACGCAGCTTCATCAGGGACTTGCCCGCGAAGCCGCCGACGGCGAACTCGCGCTCCAGGTCCCACAGCGTCAGGCCGTGCTCGGTGATGTCCAGGTCGGGGTGCTTGCGCTGGCGGTACTCCAGCGGGTCGGTGTCGGCCATGACGTGGCCGCGGACCCGGTAGGAGTGGATCAGCTCGAAGACCCGGGCGGCCTTGGTGACGTCGTCGTCGTGGCTGGCGTCGATGTCCTTGAGCCAGCGGACCGGCTCGTAGGGGATGCGCAGCGCCTCGAAGATGTCGTCGTAGAAGCCCTGCTCGCCGAGGAGGTAGTTCGCGACGACGCGCAGGAACTCGCCGGAGGCGGCGCCCTGGATCACCCGGTGGTCGTAGGTCGACGTGAGCGTCATGACCTTCGAGATGCCGAGCTTGTTCAGGGTGTCCTGGCTGGTGCCCTGGAACTCCGCCGGGTAGTCCATCGAACCGACGCCCATGATGACCGACTGGCCGGGCATCAGCCGCGGCACCGAGTGGACGGTGCCGAGACCACCGGGGTTGGTCAGGGAGACCGTGACACCGGTGAAGTCGTCCATCGTCAGCTTGCCGTCGCGGGCGCGGCGGACGATGTCCTCGTAGGCCTGCCAGAACTCGAAGAAGTTCAGCGTCTCGGCCTTCTTGATGCCGGCGACGACGAGCTGGCGGTCACCGTTCGGCTTCACCAGGTCGATCGCCAGGCCGAAGTTGACGTGCGCGGGCTTGACGAGGGTCGGCTTGCCGTCCTTCTCCGCGTAGTGCCAGTTCATCGACGGCATGGCCTTGATGGCCTGCACCATCGCGTACCCGATCAGGTGCGTGAAGGAGATCTTCCCGCCCCGGGCGCGCTTGAGGTGGTTGTTGATGACGATGCGGTTGTCGAAGAGCAGCTTCACCGGGACCGCGCGCACGGACGTGGCCGTGGGCAGCTCCAGCGAGGCGTTCATGTTCTTCGCGACCGCGGCGGCGGGACCGCGCAGCGTCACCAGCTCGGGGCCGTCCGCGGACGCCGCGGGCTCGGCCTTGGCCGCGGGCTTCGCGGCGGCGGGCTTCGCGGCCGGAGCGGGCGCGGCGGCCTTGGCGGGCGCCGGAGCCGGGGCAGCGGGCTGCGCCGCGGGTGCCGGGGCGGCCGGAGCCGCGGCCTTGGCCGGTGCGGGCGCGGACGCCTGGGCCGGTGCGGCGGCAGGCGTGGACCGGGCCGGGGTGGGGGTGGTTCCCGCGGCCCCCGTGGCCGCAGTACCCGCCGGAGCCGAGGCGACGGCCGCGCCCGGCTTGTAATCGGCGAAGAAGTCCCACCAGGCTCGGTCTACGGAGTTCGGGTCCTGGAGGTACTGCTGATAGATCTCGTCGACGAGCCACTCGTTGGGACCGAACGCCGCGGCGGGGTTCTTCCCGGCTTGGTCGTCGGTCGAGATGCTCGAGTTACTGGGGGACTGTGGCGACACGGCGGCAACCGCCCTCTTCCGCTTCACAAGGTGATGGACAGCGGGAATAAAGGCTACGCCTCCCCGACCGGGAAGGTCAGGCCGGGCCCGTTCATCGTCGTGTAAGTCACATGAAAGCGCGTGTTTCGGGGATGGAAATGGCGGGAAACAAGCGTGGTTCTGCTTCAGCGGGGACGGCGCGGCCCGGCCTCGGCGCGACGAACGCGCGGGCCTGTGCCTGATCACACGTGTCCGTCATGGCGGACGCCCGTGGATCTTGTGGCTCCGCTTCGAACTTTACGTCAACTTGGCAAAGATGGAAGTCCCGGAAGGGTGACAAGAATCCGGCAACCCCGCTCGGATTCGGCCACTCCGATCCGGCCGCCGTGCAGATCCACCGCCCAGCGGGCGATCGCCAGGCCGAGCCCCGTGCCCCCGTCGCTGCCGGGACCGTGCGGCCGGTTGACGCTGCCGCGGTTGAACCGCTCGAAGACGCGCCGCCACTCCGACCGCGGAATGCCGGGTCCCTCGTCGAGAACCTCCAGCTCGAGGGACTCGGGCAGAGTCCCGCGCCGCGCCTTGACCGTGACCCGGCCGTGCGGCGGGCTGTGCTTGACCGCGTTGTCGATGAGGTTCGCCACCACCTGGTGGATCCGCTCCGGGTCCGCGTGCGCGGTCAGCTCCGGCGGGGACACGTCGAGGTGCAGATGGACGTCCGTACGGGTGTGGCTGCCGGAGCCCGAGGCGATGCCCGCGCGCGCGGAGGCGACCATGTTGGCCTCCTTCAGCACGCCCGACAGGTACGGCCACACCTCGAAACGCCGCTTGCGCAGCGGTACGACGCCGTTGTCCAGCCGGGACAGGTCCAGCAGTGTCTCGACCAGCCGGCCGAGCCGCTCGGTCTGCTTCAGGGCCGTCCGCATGGTCTCCGGGTCGGCCTGGGTGACCCCGTCGACGATGTTCTCCAGCACCGCGCGCAGCCCCGCGATCGGGGTGCGCAACTCGTGCGAGACGTTCGCCACGAGTTCCTTGCGCTGGCTCTCCTGGGCCTCCAGGTCGTCCGCCATGCGGTTGATCGTCTGGGCCAGGTCGCCCAGCTCGTCGCGGCGGTTCTCCCGCACCCGGCGGGTGTAGTCGCCGTGCGAGATGGACCGGGCCACCGCGTTCATGTCGTCCAGCGGCGCGGTGAGCGAATGCGCCACGAACTGCGTAATGAGCAGTGTGGCGATCATCGAGAAGACCGTGATGAAGCGCAGCTCCGTCTGCGTGCGCACCGCGATCATCGACAGGCCGGTGGTGATCAGCACCGACGTGACCACCAGCGCGCCCAGCTTGGTCTTGATCGAGTACGGGCTCACGCCCCCCCAGGGCTCCCTGGGTCTTCTGCGACCGGCCGGCCCGTCGCTCATGGCGTCGGCGTCTCCAGGGCGTACCCGACGCCGTGCACCGTGCGGATCCGCTCGGCGCCGATCTTCCGGCGCAGCGCCTTGATGTGGCTGTCGACCGTGCGGGTGCCGGAGGCGTCCGCCCAGTCCCACACCTCCGCCAGCAGCTGCTCCCGGGAGAGCACCGCGCGCGGGGTGTTCGCCAGACAGACCAGGAGGTCGAACTCGGTGGGCGTCAGGTGGACGTCCTCGGAGCGAACCCGTACCCGGCGCTGCGCGTGGTCGATCTCCAGCTCGCCGAGCCGCAGGATGCCGCTGCGGGGCGTCGTGGCGGCCAGCGCGGCCCGCTCGACGCGGCGCAGCAGCACGTGGACCCGTGCGGCCAGCTCCCGCATGGAGAAAGGCTTCGTCATGTAGTCGTCGGCGCCGACGCCCAGCCCGACCAGCATGTCGGTCTCGTCGTCGCGCGCGGTCAGCATCAGCACCGGAACCGGCCGGGCCGCCTGGACGCGCCGGCAGACCTCCAGACCGTCGAAGCCCGGCAGCATGATGTCGAGGATCAGCAGGTCGGGCTGCCATGCCTCGGCCGTGTCCACGGCGGACGGACCGTCGACCGCCGTTTGCACGAGGAATCCCTCGGCGCGCAGACGGGTCGCGATGGCGTCCACGATCGTCGGGTCGTCCTCGACGACCAGGACCCGGCGCTGCGCGCCCGGAGTCGCCGCCGTGCCGTTGTGGGAGGTGTGTGTCTGCTCCATCGCCCGCCCCTGAGGTGTGCAATTCCGGAACCAGTGGGGTGATTCCTTGTTCGCGCATGACTGCGCTTGACGCTTGAATGATCGGCGTCAGGGAAGCAGGGTACGGGGAGTCACCGCGCCTTTGCTATCCAGGCCGGACGGCGAGATGCACGACGTCGGGCACGCCCCGGGCAACCTGGATCTCTTCGGTACGCACCTGCCGGAACCCGGCATTCCGCAAGCTTCCCTCGAATTTCGGTGAGGGTCGGGCGGACCACACCGCCAGTACCCCGCCCGGCTTCAACGCCCTTGCGCAGCTTGTGAGTCCGGCGGAGGAGTACAGGCTGTCGTTGCCCTCGGTGACCGTCCAGTCCGGGCCGTTGTCGATGTCGAGGCACAACGCGTCGAATGTGTCGCATGTCTCATTGACGAATGCGACCAGATCGGTTTTCACAATGTCGGTGCGGGGATCGGCGAAAGCCTCGGCGGACAGGGCCGCCAGGGGTCCCTCGCGGTGCCAGTCGATGATCGCGGTCTCACGTTCCACCACCGTGATACGGCCCCAGCGGGGGTTCGCGGCGGCGTGCGCGAGCGAGAAGCCGACGCCGAGTCCGCCGATCAGCACGCTCGGCTCGGCCCGGTCGTCGAGGGCGTCCAGTGCCGCGTCGATCAGCCGTCGTTCCGAGCGGCCGTCCGAGGTGTCCATCAGGAAGCAGCCGTTGGCGATGATCTGCAGCAACGCGCCGTGCCGGCGCAGGACGACCTCGCCGTAGGGGCCCTCGCGGCGGTCCAGGACCTGGGGCGCGTCGTGGGAGACGCCCTGCGCGACGCCGTCGTGCGGAGCACCGTCGTGCGCGACGGTGTGCGGAGTGTCGTACGGGGTGAGCATCGGCCCATTTTGGCAGGGGGGGCGGTGACTTCGAAGGGCTTCTGTGGCGAGGGTCATGGACAGCGGCCCGACGGGGCGCGAAAGGTGGGGCGGAACGGAAGGGGCGGCTCACCGTGGAACCGGGCGGGCAGAGGGGCGCGTCGGGTGGTGCGTCGGTGTCGGGTCGTGGGTCCGTGTCGGGTGGTGGGCCGGCGTCGGGTCGTGCGTCGGTGTCGGGTCGTGCGTCGGCGTCGGGTCGTGGGTCCGTGCCGGGGCCGTCCGGTGGTGGTTCGGGAGCGGGTCCGCGTCCGCGTGGGCGACGGTCGCTGTGCGGACTTGCCCTGGTGCCGTTCACCAGTGGGTACGCCGTGGTGCTCGCCGTCACCTCGCTGGTCGCGGAGTACGCCGGTCCCGAGACCGTGCACGCCCTGCACCAGGCATCCAGTACCGATGTGGCACACCTCGTGCGGACGCCCCTACTGGTGCTGCCGGCCAGCGCGCTGTGGATCGCGGGCGGGATCCTCACGCCGTACGCGCTCGGCTTCCTGCTTGTTCTCGCGGTACTGGAGCGGCGGATCGGCGGGACGCGCACGGCCTGTGTGTTCCTGCTCGGGCACGTCCCCACCACGCTGGTGACCGAGGGGGCGGTCGGGCTCGCGGTGCTGGCCGGGCAGTTGCCCGACAGTTCGCTGCACCGGCTCGACTACGGCGTCAGTTTCGGCGGGGCCGCGTGTGCGGGCGCCCTCGCGGGACTGCTCACGCCGTGGCCGCGGTGGCTGTTGCTGGTGGTTCTCGGGAGCGTGCTCGTGGGGGACCTGCTCGCGGTCACGGACCCGATGACGAACTGGGGTCACCTGACGGCGTTCGCGATCGGGATAGCGCTGTGGCGTTCGGTACGGCGGTGGCGACGGGCTCGGGCGAGGTGAACCCCGGGGGCGTCCCCGGGGGTCGGGAAGTGTCGCGTGCGAGTGCGGTGCGAGTGGTTCCTACAGGTGGCTCAGGCTGTGATCCGCGACAGGAAAGCCAGGCCTGAACCGTGCATGATTTGGCCGCCCGGATTCACTGTGCGCATTCGATAGAGCGTCGATCCGGAGCAAAGTGGAACTGCGGGATATTTGTCGTCGAACCTGGACATGCGGCTGCGGATCTCTCGGGAAATCATGCCGTTACTCTTCCCTTTGTGTAGCTGGAGTCGACTGGAAATCGAGGTCGCCCGGGCGGATGGCTGAAAAAAGTTCACGGAGTCAGGCAAAGGGGCATCTTGCGAAGGCCTGAATCATGAAGATACGTTCGTTCCTGCGCTGGACGGCCGGGGAGTCGGGCGCTGGCCGTGGCAAGTCATTTCGCAGGGCACCATTCACCAGGAACAGGAGATCCGCATGAATCTCAATCACGAGACCGCGCAGGACTTCGACGTCGACGCCCTCCTTGCCCTCGCCGAGGCTGACGAGGCCCTCTCCGTCGAGACCGTCACTCCCAACCGCCTCAACAGCAAGTACGCCCTTCTGCAGGAGCCCGGCAACGGCTGACCGGTGGACTTGCGCTTCAGTCTGACCGGCTGAGGCACGTCCCGTCCGCGTTCTGATGGCCACACTCGACTCCCCATCCAGCATCGGACCTTCACGAGGGCTCACATGCGGCAGCCTCGAATACTTCTCGTCAACCCGCCCATCTGGAACGTCTACGCGCCCCACCTCGCAGTTCCACTGCTGGCCGCAGTCATGCGTCGGCACAACTGGCAGGTGTCATCCCTCGATCTGAGCATTGAGCAGACAAACTGGCTGCTTTCCGCCGAAGGATTGCAGGCGCTGCGTCCCCAGGCGGAACGCCGCCTGGGCGAGACGGCTCCCGATGAGCGACGAGCGCACGAGGAGATCCTCGCCGTGTTCGGTGACACAGTGGCGCGCATCGACAGCGCTAGAGCCGCACTCAAGTCCCGGCAGATTCTGACGGACCCGTTTTCCTTTACGGATGCGGCCACGGTCGTACGTAATGGTCTTGCCTGCGTTTCGGCTTCGTTTCCCGGTTTGAATTTCGACCTCCGGGGGAACTTTTCCTGCTTCTCCCACCGGCGCTCGGATTCCGTCCTGCAGGCGGCGAGGTCGGCGGATCGCAACGTGTACGGATGGGCTCTGGAGCGTCGCCCGATCCCTGAACTGGAGGACACCGACCTGGCGGTGGTCGGCATCTCGGTGTCCGCCGACACACAGCTGATCGCGGCCCTCACCGTGGCCCGCCACGTCAAACGCCGACGGCCCGACGTGCACGTGGTCATGGGCGGCAACCTCACGACGCGCATGGTGAGCCGCTGGCAGGAGGAGCACCCCTTCTTCGAGTACGTGGACTCGTTCGTGTCCTACGAGGGCGAGGACGCGCTGCCGGCGCTGTGCGACCGGATCACCGGCGCCGACCACAGGGTTGTCCCGGGGCTGCTGGAACGCGACGGCCGCGGTGGGCTCCTGCGTACCCCGGCAGCCATGGTCGACGTGTCCCATCTGCCCACGCCGGACTTCGACGGTCTGCCGCTCGACGCGTATTTCGCGCCCGGACCCGTCCTGCCACTTCAGGCCTCGCGGAGCTGCGCCTGGGACTGCGCCTTCTGCTCGATCCCGTTCGCCAGCAACAAGTTCCGTATCCGGCGCGCCGACCAGGTCGTCCATGACATGGCCGCCCTCGCGGCCAAGCACGGCAGCGACACCTTCATGTTCGTCGACGAGATCATGACGCTCACGTCGCTGCGCGGGGTGTCACGGCAGCTGATCGACGGGGGGCACAGGCTCTCCTGGTACGGGGAGACCCGGTTCAGCAAGGGGCTCGACGAAGAGCTGGCGAAGGCACTCCGCGACTCCGGGTGCCGGCGTCTCGACCTCGGCCTCGAGTCGTACAACCAGCGCGTGCTGGACCTGATGCGCAAGGGCACCAAGGTCGCCGACATCGAGCCGTCGCTCCAGGCTCTCCTGGGGAACAAGGTGCCTGTCCACCTCTTCTGCATGACCGGGTTTCCCGGGGAGACGGAGGAGGAGGCCCTGCGGACCCAGGAGTTCGCCGCGGAGACACTCCGCCGCTCCACGGAGGAGTTCGGCGTGCCGTACTCCACGGCCGCCAACGGGCCGTTCATCCTGGACGTGCTCTCCCCGGTCGGTGAGCGTCCCGATCTTTTCGGTGTCGAGTTGATTCCACCCGGTGAGGGCGAGGACCTGGCCTTCGATCTCGACTACACGGTCGCCGAGGGCCTCACTCAGGACGACGCGCTCCGACTCACCTCCGGCGGACCGGGTGCGGTCGCGGGAGCCGCGTTCCACCAGGGGACCTGGATCGGGGACGCGGAGGAGTGGTCGTTCCTGTGGGCGATGGCCGAGACGGACCTGCCGGCCCGGCGGGTGACCGTGCCGGCCGCCCCGTGCCCCGATGTGGACGCTGGAACCACGGTGCGGCTCGCCGACGGTGTGCGCGCTCGGACGTCGGTCACCGGGCGGGGCATCCTGCTGCACGTGCCGTCGGGCGATGCCCTGCTGTCCGTACCCCAGGAGTGGCATCCGTTGCTCGACGGGCGGTCTCACACGGTGGCCGACCTCTGGGAGAGCGTCGCTTCCACCGGACCGGCCGCCACCGCTCTGACGCGGCTCGCCGCCCACGGGGCCGTGACGTTCGAACCGGCCGGCGCCTCCGGTGAGCATCGCCTGCTCTGGTACGCCGCTCATCCCCACGAGGTGACGGACAGCCGGACCGATGGCAGCTGCCTGCTCACGTCTCCGGAGACGGGAAACCGAGTCAGGGTCTCCGCCGCCGGCCGGCTCCTGTGGCTGCTCGCGGCCGACGGCGCGACGGTTGCGGAACTGTCGCCCCGGTCCCGGCTGCGGGAACACCAGCTGCGCCCGCTCCTGGAAGACCTGACCAGGCATCATGTGATCGCGGCGGCCTCCCTCCACCCCGAGCTTCTCGGGCCGCCCCTGCCGACCGCTGCGGCGCAGCGGGTCCACTGAGGGTCCACGCCCGAGTCCACCCTCGAACTGCCGCGTGTCGCGGCCCGAGTACAGGAGTTCCCCCGTGCCTCACCCGGTCTCTGTGGCAGGCGCAGAAGCAGACCGCTTCTGGAAGGAGTTCGCCTCCCGTCACTGGGAGCAGCAGCCGCTTTCCCTTCCCGCTGCTCCCGTTCAGCTGGACATCGGCGACGACGAGCTGCTGCGAGCCCTGGTTCTGGCGGCCGACAAGGGCAACCGTCCCAAGGGATCGGGGCTCCCGAAGGTCGTGGTGACGGTGGACGGCCGGACACAGCCGATCGATACGCGGTCCTTCCTCCCCCTGCCCGAGGACCGTTCCCTGGACGACTACACCGCCCGGGTCGACGAGCGGATGCGAGATCACGAATGGAGCGTCGCCGTATCCGGCCTGCACGCGGTCGACGCGCCGCTGTGGGACCGGGCCAAGCGACTGTCCGACGACGTCTACCGGTACACGGGAACACGGGTCGCCGGCCGCGTGGACATGGACACCTTCATCGGCCGGTACACCTCCACCAACGTCGGCGTGCACGTCGACCACGCCGGGAACTTCGGTTTCACCCTGCGTGGCCGCAAGTCCCTCCTCACGTGGCCGCCGGAGCGCGCCGGGCAGGTCCCGCAGCACACCGCCGACTACGCGTCGGCTCGTGACCTGGCCGATGTGCTGGTCGGCGTGCCCGGCGCGCTGACCTACTTCCCCTCCGAACAACTGCACGTGGGCGAGTCCCCCGACGCCGTGGCCGTCAACGTCAACATCGCCTTCTTCACGAAGAGCGATCCGGCGTCCCTCGTCATCGATGCCGTCAGCGGCCTGCTCGCCCGGACCCGCACCGACGAGGCCGACTCCGGTGCGCACTCCGCGGGCGGCATTCCGGCAGCGGCCGCGGCCACGCTCACGGCTCTTTCGGAACTGACCGGTGACGAGATCGAGGACCTCGTCTGGGAGCGCCACATGCGTTCGGTGACGTCCGGCGGACTCGGCGTGGGCCGACCGGCCGGATCCCCTGTTCCGGTACCGCGCGACGCCCGGGTACGGATCCCCGGAGACATCGTGGTGCGGCAGCGGCGGCTCACCGACGGCCGCCGCGCCGTGGCCACGCAGGGCCACACCCTGAAAGTCACCGACCACCCGCAGGTCGAGGCAGCCGTGACCACCCTGGCCGCAGGAGACACCCTCGACCTCGCGGACTGGGAGCGCCGGGTGGACAGTTCGGCTGTCCCCTTGCTCCATGCCGTGCTGTTGAGGCTGTGGACCTGGCGGGCCGTCGACGTGGAGGCCGCCCTGTCCGCTCCCGCACCGCGGACGGAGCCGCTCCAGTGACGTCCCTGCGGCAGGGCAGGGCGGCGACACTCCTGGTGGTCGCCGCCCTGCTGGTGAGTACGGTCGGTGACGAGGTCGCCATGGTGGCGCTGGCCCTGCGCGGCGCCGACCGCACGGGGCTGACGTCGGTGGTGTCGGCGCAGATGCTCGCCGGCCTGGTCCCCGGCATCGCCCTGGGCGGCCCCATCGGACGGATCGTCGACCGCTTCCGCGCGGACGCGGTCCTGGGCGTGACCCTGGTCCTGGAGTGCCTGATCGCAGCGGCCGCCGCCGCGGTCGCGGACGGCGCGGTGCTGCTCATCGCCACGATGCTGCTGCTGGGTGCCTTGGGGGCTGTCGCCCAGACCTGCGTGATGGCGCTCGTGCCGCAGCTGTTCCCGGCCTCCGACGCCCAGCTGCGGGTGAACAGCCTCATGGAGTCGGTGAGGAACGCGGGGTACGTCGTCGGCCCGCTGCTGGTGGGCCTGTTGACGGCGCGTGGCGGCACCGGGCTGGCCTTGGCGGTCGACGCGGGGACGTTCGCCTTCGCCCTGCTGGCCGTGCCGGTGATCAGCCGCTGGCTCGTCATGGCGGCCCGGGACGCGCGGACAGCCGGCGCTTCCGACGGCCCCGCTGACGGAACGGACGAAGCGGTCACGGACGGACCGCGGTCCTCGGGGAAGACCTCGGGGGGCCTGCGGGTCGGTCTGACCCTTCTGTGGGCGGGGGCACAGCGTCGGGCGACCCTCGCCACGATCGTGGTCACCGTCGCGGCCACCTCGGTCGTCAACGTGCTGCTGCCCTTCTTCGCGGACGAGATCCCCGGGGGCACGGCGTTCTACGGCGTGCTGCTGGCCACCTGGAGCGTGGGTCTGGTGCTGGGGCCGTTCACCCTGAGGGGCCGGCTCGGTCGCCGGCCCACCTCCGTCGTCGCCGTCGGAGCCGCGGCGATCGTCGGCCTCAGTTATCTGGTGACCGGCGCCTACCCTGTCGTTCCGCTGATGCTGGCCGCCTTCCTGTGCGGCGGCATGGCCAACGCCGTGCAGAACGTGGCGCTCCGCACGTATGTCATGGCCGAATGCCCACCGGATGTGCGGGGCCGGGTCGGCGCCGCCTACGGAGCGACGCTGCAGAGCTCGGTGGCCGTCGGCTTCGCCCTGGCGGCGCTCGCGCCCGCCGAGTGGGCCCGCTGGGGCATCCTCGTCGGCGGCGCGGTCGCCTTCCTGGCCGGCTCGATCGGCTGGCTGCGTACGCGCGCGGTGGCCCCCGCACCGGTGCCGGCCGAGGGCGTCTCCGTGGCCGCCGGGCAGGGATCGGAGGGAGGCACGCTGTGAGCAGCCGAGGCACCGGGCTCGATCCGGTCATCCCCCGGTTCTGCGCCCAGACGGGAGCCTCGCTGCCGCTCGCCTGGGAACTCGCCTGGTCGGAGCAGTCCGAAGACGCCGCGGTGAGACTGACACCACCGCCGGGTGCCCAGGCGGCCGACCGCGCCGTCTGGCCCCGCCGCCTGTCTCCTGGCGTCAGGCTCAGCCTGCCGTCCGGGGTGCGGCTCCGGACCACGCCTGTCCCGTTCCTGCACGACGGAGGGCCCGTCGCGGTGTTGTTCGGGCCGGGCCCCCCGGCCTTCGCCGAGGTACCCGAGCCGGTCGGTGATCTACTCTTGCGCGGTGCCTCAGTGGCCGACGTCCGTCAGGGATGGGGGGAGGCGGCGGCAGCCGTCGACCATGGTCTGGTGGGCTTGATGCGCTTCGGCCTGCTGAGCGGCGACCCGTCGCCCATGGCCCAGCAGGAGCCGGACGGTGACAGGGCGCTGGTTCAGGAGGCCTGGGTGCGGGTGGTGGAGCGGGAAGCCGGTGTCCACGTCCTCGCCCACACCGTGACGGGCAACTTCCTCAAGGTCGGCGCAGCCGCCCTCCAGCTGTGGCGGTGGGCAGGGCACGAGGACGGGATCGCTGCCGACCAGCTGCCCGCCAAGCTGCACGAGGTGGCAGACCGGCTGCTGTCCGCCGGCATGCTCCGGGCTGTCCGGGCCTGATACCCCCACAGCATGACGGCTGACGAGAGAACAGCCGAAGAGAGGACGATCCATGCACGATCCGGTCGGCGAGGCGCTGAGCGCCCTGGCACGTCCCGGCATGGGAACCGAGAACGCCGGTCCCGCGCTGCGCGTGCTGGCCAGGATGCTGCGTCCGCGTACCGTGCTCGAGGTGGGGGCCGGTTCCTCGACGCTGCACCTGCTCCTCGGGCTGCGTGATGCCCGGTCGGAGGCCGCCGAGGACCGGCGGATCGTCCGCGGGGAGATCGCGGCGGATGAACGGGCGTCAGTTCTGCACCCGCGTTCCGTACTCGACGACTACGCGCCGAGGCTCCTCGTCGTCGACGACCTCTCGGTACCCGGCACGTCCGCGCATCAGGTGCGGGAGGCAGCCTGTTCGCTCGGCCTCGACGACCTGCTCACCTTCGTCGAGCGGGACTTCTTCGACCTGGCGGACCAGGAGCTCGACGCATGGGGACCGCTGGACCTGGTGTGGCTCGACGCCGGCACACAGGCCGACGACGCCGGGTTCCTCACGTCGCTCTGGCCGCGTGTGGCGCCTGGCGGCACGGTCGTGCTGCACGAGCCGTACCTGGCCACGACGGTCGAGACGCACACCGGACAAGGCCACCCCCGGGTGGCGTGCCGGGTCGTCCCCACACCGCTGTTGCAGGAGCTGCGCCGGCAGGCCGCCGTTCCGGGCGGCGCATTCGACGTGCTCGCCCTGGGTGAGCCCCACAAGCACCGCCAGACGGGCCTGCTGCTGTTGCGCAAGCACGGTACGGGGGAGCGTGACAGGGGAATTCCGTTCCCGGAGGAACTCAGGGCCCTGGGCGAGACCGACTCCGCCAAGGCTCCCCGGCTGGGCTCGGTCCCGGCACCCACGGCTGGTGACACGGTGGACGCCGCGGGTGGGATTCTCGCCGTACTGGCCGACGACACCCGGCGCACCGTCTACAGCGCCGTCGTCCTCCAGGCCGACACCACTCAGGGCATCGCGGAGCGTCTGGGGATGGCTCCCGGGCGCTGCGCGAAGTCCCTCGCCGCGCTGGAGCAGGCGGGACTGGTCGCGTACGCCGAAAAACTCTGGTCCCCCGTCAACGACGTCTGGCGGCATGCGGCGCCTCGCCGTCCGCGACCACGGCCGCAGGCCTCGATACCCGCGAAGCAGAGCAAGCGCAGGGTGTTCCTGGAAGGGCTGGTACCGCTTTTCGCACCGCAGCGGCGTTACCCGGAATCCGAGGTCAACGGCATCCTGCGGGAGGTCCATCCGGATGTGGCGGCGCTGCGGCGGTACCTGGTGGAGGAGCGCCTGCTCATGCGGGCCGATGGTGAGTACTGGCGGCCGTGACCGGCTGTGGCACATGGCCGCCGCCCCAGGGCCGCGGATCAGTCCGACGGGCGGACGCCCGAGGCCGGCACCGTCGACTCCGCCCCGCTTCGTGTGAGCGCCGCGGCATGACTGTTCCCACCGGCGCCTCCGCCTGGGGTCCGCCGTCGCCGTAGGCGACCCCCGTCCCGGGCCGCGGGACAGGCTCGCCCGGCCGGGCCGTCACCGGCGCACAGACCGGCTCTGAGCCCTCGCGGCACCCGTGCGGGGGACCGACACGTCCACCGCCGGGCTCGTGCGACCGCGCCGGGTGGAACACCTCCAGCGGCCGTGGGGTTGCAGCTCCTGCGGGCGCATTCCGCCCGTCGCCGGACGCGGCCCGCGGCCGTTCCGTTCGGCGTTCGGCGGTCGGCGGTCGGCAGGCCGCGGGGTGAGCGGTGAGACCCCAGGTGAGTGATCGCTCAGAGCGAACGTGGGGCGGGGAACAATCGTGGCTCCCTACGCATTGAGTCGGTACAGCTCAACTTGACTGCCGAAGGGAAGATCATGGCTTCGACGTCCACACCGCTCACCCTGCCCGTGCTGCCGCTCGACGGCGAGGTCGTGCTGCCCGGGATGGTGGTACCGCTGGACCTGAACGACGCCGACGTGCGCGCCGCGGTGGAGGCCGCCGAGGCCGCCGCCCGGTCGGAGCCCGGCAAGCCCAGGGTCCTGCTGGTGCCGCGCATCGACGGGACGTACGCGAGCACCGGCGTGCTCGGCACCGTGGAGCAGGTCGGCCGGCTGGCCGACGGCGACCCGGGTGCGCTGATCCGCGGCCGGGGGAGGGTGAAGATCGGTGCGGGGACCACGGGTCCGGGCGCCGCCCTCTGGGTCGAGGGCACTCGCGTCGACGAGAGCGTGCCCGATCCCCTGCCCGGGCAGGTCACCGAACTCGTCAAGGAGTACAAGGCACTGGCCACCGCCTGGCTGCGCAAGCGCGGTGCCTGGCAGGTCGTCGACCGGGTGCAGGCCATCGACGACGTGTCCGCCCTGGCCGACAACTCCGGTTACTCGCCCTTCCTGACCACCGAGCAGAAGGTGGAGCTGCTGGAGACCGCCGATCCGGTGGCCCGGCTGAAGCTGGCCACCCAGCAGCTGCGCGACCACCTCGCCGAGCAGGACGTGGCGGAGACCATCGCCAAGGACGTCCAGGAAGGCGTCGACAAGCAGCAGCGGGAGTTCCTGCTGCGGCGTCAGCTGGAGGCCGTGCGGAAGGAACTGCGCGAGCTCAACGGGGAGTCGGAGGGCGAGGAGTCCGACGACTACCGGGCGCGCGTCGAGGCCGCCGATCTGCCCGAGAAGGTCCGTGAGGCCGCCCTCAAGGAGGTCGACAAGCTGGAGCGGTCGAGCGACCAGTCGCCCGAGGGTTCGTGGATCCGGACCTGGCTCGACACCGTCCTCGAACTGCCGTGGAACAAGCGGACCGAGGACCAGTACGACATCCAGGGCGCCAAGGCGGTCCTGGACGCCGAGCACGCCGGGTTGCAGGACGTGAAGGAGCGGATCACCGAGTACCTGGCGGTGCGCAAGCGCCGTACCGACCGGGGACTGGGTGTCATCGGCGGGCGGCGTGGTGGCGCCGTGCTCGCGCTCGTCGGTCCGCCCGGTGTCGGCAAGACCTCGCTGGGTGAGTCCGTGGCGCATGCCATGGGGCGCGAGTTCGTCCGCGTCGCGCTGGGCGGTGTGCGGGACGAGGCCGAGATCCGCGGGCACCGGCGTACGTACGTGGGCGCCCTGCCCGGGCGGATCGTGCGAGCCATCAAGGAGGCCGGGTCCATGAACCCGGTGGTGCTCCTCGACGAGATCGACAAGGTGGGGTCCGACTTCCGGGGCGACCCGGCCGCCGCCCTGCTGGAGGTGCTCGACCCCGCGCAGAACCACACCTTCCGGGACCACTACCTGGAGGTCGAGCTGGACCTGTCGGACGTCGTCTTCCTGGCCACGGCGAACGTGCTGGAGGCCATTCCGGAGGCGCTGCTCGACCGCATGGAACTGGTCCGGCTCGACGGGTACACCGAGGACGAGAAGATCGTCATCGCCCGGGACCACCTGCTGCCGCGTCAGCTGGAGCGGGCCGGTCTGAAGGCGGACGAGGTGACGCTCCACGAGAGCGCGCTGCGCAAGCTCGCCGGGGAGTACACCCGCGAGGCCGGCGTCCGCAACCTGGAGCGGTCCGTCGCGCGGCTGCTGCGCAAGGTCGCGGCCCAGCACGAGCTGGGCGAGCGGGAGCTGCCGTTCACCATCCGGGACGAGGACCTGCGCGGGCTGATCGGCCGGCCGCACCACGTGCCGGAGTCCGCCCAGGACCCGGCGGAGCGGCGGACCGCCGTGCCGGGTGTGGCGACCGGCCTCGCGGTCACCGGCGCCGGCGGTGACGTGCTCTTCGTCGAGGCGTCGCTGGCCGACCCGGAGACGGGCGCGGCGGGGCTGACCCTGACCGGCCAGCTGGGTGACGTGATGAAGGAGTCCGCGCAGATCGCGCTCAGCTTCCTGCGCTCGCACGGAGCCGAACTCGAGCTGCCGGTCGGTGACCTGAAGGACCGGGGGGTGCACATCCACTTCCCGGCGGGCGCGGTGCCGAAGGACGGGCCGAGCGCGGGCGTCACGATGACGACGGCGCTGGCATCGCTGCTGTCGGGACGCCTGGTCCGTACGGACGTGGCGATGACCGGTGAGGTGTCGCTGACCGGACGGGTGCTGCCGATCGGCGGGGTGAAGCAGAAGCTGCTCGCCGCCCACCGCGCGGGCGTCACGACCGTCATCATCCCCAAGCGCAACGAGCCCGACCTGGACGACGTCCCCGCGGAGGTGCTGGACAAGCTCGACGTCCACGCCGTCACGGACGTCCGCCAGGTCCTGGAGCTGGCGCTGTCCCCGGCGACCCAGGAGGCCGCCCCGGAGGTTCCGGTGGCGGCGTGACGGACGCCGCCGGACAAGGCAAGGCCCGGGTTTCGTGAGGGAGACCCGGGCCTTCGCCCTGCGGTCGGCCGTTCACCAGTGCCCGGGTCCGGTCGCGGGCGGAGCAGGAGCGCGGTGGGGCCGGAGCCCGGTGGAGCAGCAGCCCGGTGGGGCCAAAGGCTGCCGTCGGTCCGGCGCTGCGAAATACTGGCGGAGCTGCGGTGATGGTGGTGCGGTGACGGAGACCTTCAGGACCCGGAAGACCGAGGCAGGGACTGACGTGCACGAAGACGCGAACGGCGACGGACGCGGGACCGGATCCCGCGGGACCGCGAGCGGTGTGGACCAGCCCGCGTTCCTGGCGCTGGAACGCGAGCTGACCGTCCTGCTGCGGCGTGCGCGGGCCAACCAGGGCGAGATGGCCCGCGAGGTCCACCCGGACCTGGAGTCGGCGGCGTACGGCCTCCTCGTACGCCTGGACGAGTTCGGCCCCCAGCGCGCCACCGAACTCGCCGCCTACATCGGCGTCGGCAAGGCGACGATGTCCCGTCAGCTGCGCGCCCTGGAGGAACTCGGCCTGGTGGCCCGGGAGCCGGACCCGGCCGACGGCCGCGCCTGGCTGGTCGCGCTCACCCAGGAGGGCCACGACCGGGTGACCCGGGTCCGTGAGGCCCGCCGAGCGCGCTACGCCCGCCGGCTGGACGACTGGGACTCGCGCGAGGTCTCGGAACTGGCGCGGCTGCTGCACCAGTTGAACCGGCAGATGGAGAAGTAGGGCCGCGGGACCGGGCACAGGGCGCGGAGGTCCGCGGGACCGGGTACGGGACAAGCGGGGCCGCGGGACCGCGTCCCTCACAGCTCCGCGTCCCTCACAGCTCCGCGTCCCTCACAGCTCCGCGTCCCTCACAGCTCCGCGTACACCACCGTCGCGTCGTCGTGCGTCTTGCCGCGGCCGAGGTGCTGCCGCTCCCGCTCGTCCGACTGCTCCAACTCCCGTACGCGCTCCACCAGAGCCTGAGCGCCCTCCTTGCGGACGTAGGTGAAGCAGTCGGTCCAGTCGCCCTCGCGGAACCTCTCCACCCAGCGGGTCGCCCCGTCCGTCAGGGCGGCGAGGGCACGCACGTCCGTGCGCGGTACCGCTCCCGTGACCGCCCGCGCCGCCACCGTCGGGTCCGCCGCCGCGGTGAAGAAGCCGCCCTCCTTGTTGCGGATCGTGGAGTCGATCAGGGCGTCCGTGGCCAGGGCGGAGCGGGGGAGGAGGGCGAGACGGTCGTCCAGGTGGGGGGTCACCGTGCCGTTCGGTGACTCCAGCAGGAGCGCGGAGTCCGAGAGGACCAGATAGTCGACCGTCTCCGGTGACCAGCGGGCCAGCACCACCGTGGCCTGCGGGGTGCGTGGGTGAGAAAGATCACAAGAGGATCGGTGAACCTCGGCGGTTCGCAGAATCGCCTGGGAGAGGATCTCGGGGAGGGGCAGATCCCGGCGGGAAACGGCTATTTCGGTCAGGGCGCCGCCGAGGCGTGCGGTGAACCAGGGGACGGAATGCAGACAGCCCGTCGCGCCCTTCGGTGGTGTGACCCCGTCCAGGACCACCAGCGCGCCACCCGGTCCGGAGGCCGGGAGCGCGACGCTCGCGAAGTCCTCGTTGGGGCGGGCCGGGTCGCCCGGTTCCGAAACAAGTTCCGTACGCATCCAGCCAGTCTGCACGAGCTCTTCACAAGGTGCGCCAAAGCCTGGCAAGGATTGCGGAATTGACGCAGTCATGCAGGTCAGCCGCCTGATTTGGGCTGGATTGGCTGGCTCCGGGCAGGCGTGTCGGCGAATACTGCCACCGCCCGCCGTGGACGTCCAACCGGCCCGCCGCGCGTGGCCGCTGCATGGGCCGGAGGAACTTGCCCGCCAACTCCCGTCCGATGTTCACTCCTTCGGGTGGCGGGTCAGGTGATGCGCGACCACCGCCCACCGGCACTGGGAGGGTCGGGAACCGCACCGGGTGTATGCACCAGTTGACCCGAAAGATGGGTCGATGGGGCGTCGTCCCGGGGCCATGGGTATTCACGAGTCAGGAATGCGAGCACCGGTGCAGAAGACGCGGCCTCGTCGTACGGGCAAGCAGGCGGCCTCCGGCAAAGGCGTGGAGCAGACACCCGGCACGCCCCACTCCGGAACGCCCGGCACCCCCGGCGTCCCGGTCGTCCCCGTGGGCAAGGGGCGGCCCACCCACGTCCGCACGCGGCTCATTCTCGCCGTCGCCGTGGTGGCCGCCGCCGTGGCCGGGGCCGGCGCTCCCTCCCTGATCACCGCGTCCGGTCAGCTCGGCGACTCCCAGGACCTGGTGGTCCTGGCCGAGCAGACCCAGGACGCGCTCGCTCTCGCCCACTCGCTCGCCGACGAACGCGACGAGGTCACCTCGTACATCGCCGCCGGGCGCCCCAAGTCGAAGGCGCCCTCCGAGCAGCGCAGCGCCCGGGTCGACCGGGAGGTCGAGGAGCTGCGTGCCGACCCGGAGGCGCCCGCCTCGCTCCGCGCCGACCTGGAGGACGTCGCCGCCGTCAGGCGAGCGGCGCTCACCGGCAAGAGCACCGCTCTCGAAGCGCACAACGCCTACTCGGCGGCCATCACCGACCTGCACAATCTCGCCGAGCGGCTGGCCGAGCGGATGCCGCCCCGCGCGGGCTCCGGCGCGTACGCCCTCGCCGAGCTGGACTCCGCCGTCCAGCAGGCCGCCGCCGCCCGAGGACTCCTGCTCGCCGCGCTGAACGTGCCGACGACGACCCAGACCGTCATCGACCCCACGACCGGTCTGCCGGCCACCGAGACCGGCTCCTCGGACGCCGACACCAAGCAGCGCGACGCCCTCAGCGCCGCCGCCCAGCAGGCCCGCCTGCGCTCCGACGCCGCCCTCGCCGACTTCCAGGACGTCGCGCCCGCCGCGGCCAAGGCGCGCTACGACTCCACGGTCACCGGTCCCGAGGTCAACTCCGCCGAGAAGTACCTGGCCTCCCTCACCGACCAGCCGACCCTGAGCACCGACGAGCTCGACACCGGTTCCGGCAAGGTCGACGCCGCCCTCTCCGCCCGGATCGACGCGATGCGCGGTGCGGAGGCCGCCCTCTACGACCGCCGGGTCAAGGAGCTCGTCCAGCTGCGCGACGACGACGTCACCGCCCTGGAGATCCGCGTCGCCGCCCTCGGTGCCCTGGTGCTGCTGGCCGTCGGCATCGCCACCGGTCTGGCCCGCACCCTCACCCGGCCGCTGTCCGTGCTGCGCCGCGGGTCCGCCCGGCTGGCCGGGGCCGAGGACCCCACCGCCGAGGAACCGGTGGCCTTCACCGGCCGCAACGACGAGTTCGCCCAGGTCGTCCGCTCCGTCAACGCCCTGCACGCGCACGCCGCCGCCCTCGCCGAGCGCGTCACGACCCTGGAGGCCGACCGCAAGCACCTGGTCGGCCAGCGGCAGAAGATGGCCGACGCCCGCGAGCAGTTGAAGGCGGAACTCGCCGAGTCCGCCGCCCAGTTGGAGCGAATGCGCACCAGCAACTCCACCACCTTCGTCAACCTCGCACTGCGCACACTCGGCCTGGTGGAGCGGCAACTGGCCGTCATCGAGGGCCTGGAGGAGCGCGAGCAGGACCCCGAGCGGCTCGCCACGCTCTTCAAGCTGGACCACTTCGCCACCGTCATGCGCCGGCACAGCGAGAACCTGCTCGTCCTCGCCGGGACCGAGCACGTCCAGCAGAGCGCCGGTCCGGTCCCGCTGGTCGACGTCGTGCGCGCCGCGGTCAGCGAGATCGAGCGGTACGAGCGGGTGCGCATCGCCGCGCTGCCGCCGCACGCGCACGTGGTCGGCTTCGCCGCCGACGACCTCTCCCACCTGCTCGCCGAACTCATGGAGAACGCCACCTCGTTCTCCCCGCCCGACCTGCCCGTCGAGGTCTCTGGCTGGCTCCTGGAGAGCGGCGAGGTCATGCTCTCCGTCCAGGACGAGGGCATCGGCATGAGCGCCGACCGGATGAGCGCCCTCAACGCCCGCCTCGCCGACTTCGACCCCGAGACGTCGTACGACTCCTACGGCTCGGCGGACGACGACGGCGCGGAGGGGCTCGGTCTCGGCCTGTACGTGGTGGCCCGGCTCGCCCACCGGCACGGCGTGCGGGTGCGGTTGCGCGAGCAGAAGCAGGGGGGTGTCGCCGCGGTCGTCGTCCTGCCGAAGAGCCTGCTGGCCGCCGCGCCGTCCGCCGCCGTTCCGGCGTCGTCGCCGCCGGTCGCCGGCGGCACCCAGACCTTCTCCCTCCCCGGCGCGGACGCCGAGGTCAACTCCAACGTCCTCAGCGGCCGCGACAAGGGCGAGGACCCGCTGGTCGCGCTCGCCGAGAAGGCCGTACGAGGCTCGGAGACGGCCGAGAACGAAGAAGCCGACACCCGGCTGGACGAAACCCGGCTGGACGGGACCCGGCGGGGCGCGGACGACGGAGGCGCGGACGACGGAGGCGCGGACGACCGAGACGCGGACGACCGAGGCGCCGGCGGACGGGACGGGGACCGACGGGACGGGGGCGGACCGTCGGCGGCGGAGTCACCGGCCGAGACCACGATGGAGCTTCTCGTCCCGGAGCCCCAGCTCCACGAGACGGCCGGGACCGACGAGCCGACAGCCACCGCGGACCCGCACCCGAACCAGCGCCCGTACGCGAACGAGGACCCGTACGCGAACCAGGACCCGCCCGCGGCCGACCACAACCCGCCCGCGGCCGACCACAACCCGCCCGCGGCCGACCACAACCCGCACCGGGACCCGGCCGCGGACCCGTACACCATCGGCCCCGACCGCCACGAGCGCGTCCCCGACCGCCGGGAGGAGATCGTCCCCGACCAGCGGGACGAGGTCCTCACCGGCCGACCGGAGAACCCGGAGAACCCGGAGGACCGGGAGGACCGGGACGAGCCGGACGAGCCCGTCACCGACAAGGGCCTCCCCAAGCGCACTCCGAAGATCACCGCCCCGGCCGCCGCCCCGCGTCAGCGGAGCGGGTCCGTCGACGCCGAGGCACTCCGCCGCCGCCTGGGCGGCTTCCGCCGGGGGGCGGAGGCCGGCCACCGCGACGTGGAGGCGGAGATCGCCGAGCGGACGGGGCAGCACCAGGCACCCGCCAGGGATGCCGAAGGAACCGCACAAGCCGAAGAAGCCACGGGGGGCACCGTCGAGGAGGCAAGCAGTTGACCGCGCCCAGCACCTTCGGACTGAGCCGTGAGGCCCGCAATCTTCACTTCCTGCTGACCAATCTCGTCGAGGAGGTGCCGGGCATCCAGTCGGTCGCCGTCGTCTCCTCCGACGGACTGCTCCTGCTCTCCTCCGACCCCGGTCGCAACGCCGCGGCCCGGGAGGCCCGCGAGGAGAAGCCGTCCGGCCCGCGCGGCTCCTCCGCCGACCTCGCGACCATCGTCTCCGGCATCGGCAGCCTCACCGTCGGCGCCGCCAGACTGATGGAGTCCGGCCCGGTGCGGCACACCATGGTCGCGATGGACGAGGGCAGTCTGTTCGTGATGTCGATCAGCGACGGCTCGCTGCTCGGCGTACACGGCTCCGCGGACTGCGACATGAGCGTGGTGGCGTACCACATGGCGCTCTTCGTGGGCCGCGCCGGCCACGTCCTGACACCGGAACTCCGCAGCGAGCTGCGGGAGTCCCTGGAGAGCGAGCCGACGTCGACAGGGAGCATCCGATGAGCGGTACGCCGAGCGGTGCGTCGAACAGGCTCCCGGTGCGCGGCGCGGACCGCAAACCCGCCCGGGTGCGCCCCTACTCGCTCACCGGCGGCCGTACCCGCTTCGGACACGTCCTCCTCGTGGAGACGTTCGTGGCGAGCACCGCGGCCCTCGAAGCGGCCGAGGAGCGCAGGGAGCTGGCGAACGGCTCCCTCCACACCCGGGTCATGCCGGAGATGCGGGCCATCGTCGAACTGTGCCGCCGGATGCGGACGGTGGCGGAGATCGCCGCGCTGCTGAAGATGCCACTCGGTGTGGTCCGGGTGCTCCTGAGCGACCTCGCGGACCAGGGAAAGATCCGTGTGTACGGAACAGGAACCGGTCACGGCACGGGCCGGCCGGACCGCGCTCTGCTGGAAAGGGTGCTCAGTGGACTCCGTCGTCTCTGACGCCGCTCGTAGCGTCGTCTCCCCGTTCGTCGAGGCCGAGGAGGACCTGAGGTCCTGGCAGACGGACCACACCCGCGCCCCCGTCGCGACGAAGATCGTGGTGGCGGGCGGCTTCGGCGTCGGCAAGACCACGATGGTCACCGCCGCCTCCGAGATCACGCCCCTACAGACCGAGGCGCTGATGACGGAGGCGAGCGAGGAGCACGACGACCTCACCGCCACGCCGGGCAAGCTGACCACCACCGTCGCCATGGACTTCGGCCGCCTCACGCTCGACGACGACCTGGTGCTCTACCTGTTCGGCACGCCGGGCCAGCAGCGGTTCTGGTTCATGTGGGACGACCTGGTGCGCGGCGCGATCGGCGCGGTCGTGCTGGCCGACACCCGCCGGCTGAAGGACTGCTGGCCGGCCCTGGACTACTTCGAGAGCTGCGGACTGCCGTACGTCGTCGCGGTCAACCACTTCGACGGCAGCGAGCTGTTCGAGCCGGAGGACGTGCGGGAGGCGCTCACGATCCCCGCACACATACCTGTCATGATCATGGATGCTCGGCGCAGGATCTCGGTGATCGAGACCCTGCTGTGCCTCGTCGGCCACGCGCTGGACGAGACCCCTGAGTAATCCTGAGCAGTCCCCGTAAGGAGCCAGCACCCGCATGCGGAAGATACTCGTCGTCGGAGCCGGCCAGTCCGGTCTCCAGCTCGCCCTCGGCCTCCAGTCGCAGGGGTACGAGGTCACCCTGATGTCCAACCGGACGGCGGACGAGATCCGCTCCGGCCGGGTCATGTCGACGCAGTGCATGTTCCACACGGCACTCCAGCACGAGCGCGATCTCCAGCTGAACTTCTGGGAGTCCCAGGCCCCGAAGATCGAAGGACTCGGCGTCTCGGTGGCGGCCCCCGGCTCGCACGACCCCGGTCCCACCCAGCGCGCGATCGACTGGGTGGGCCGGCTCGACGGCTACGCGCAGTCGGTCGACCAGCGGGTGAAGATGGCCGGCTGGATGGAGACGTTCGCCCAGCGGGGCGGCCAACTGGTCATCCACGGCGCCGCGGTCGGCGACCTCGACTACTTCTCCCGTACGTACGACCTGGTGCTGGTGTCGGCGGGCAAGGGCGAACTGGTGCAGATGTTCGCCCGGGACCCCGAGCGGTCCCCCTACCGCGAGCCGCAGCGGGCCCTGGCCGTGTCGTACGTGCACGGGCTGGGCCCGCGACCCGAGCACCCGGACCACCACGCGGTCCGCTGCAACCTCGTCCCGGGCGTGGGCGAGCTGTTCGTCATGCCGACGCTCACCACCTCCGGCCGCGCGGACATCCTCTTCTGGGAGGGCGTACCCGGCGGCCCGCTGGACGTCTTCAACGGCGTCAAGGACCCGGCGGAGCACCTCTCCCTGACCCTGGAACTCATGGAGAAGTTCGTCCCCTGGGAGTACGCGCGGGCCACGAAGGTCGAACTGACCGACGCCGGCGGCACTCTGGCCGGCCGGTACGCCCCCACCGTCCGCAACCCCGTCGGCAGGCTGCCCGGCGGCGGCCTGGTCCTCGGCGTCGCCGACGTGGTCGTCGCGAACGACCCGATCACCGGACAGGGTTCCAACTCGGCGTCCAAGTGCGCCGCTTCCTACCTCGCGTCGATCCTGGAGCACGGGGAGCGGGAGTTCGACGAGACCTGGATGCGGGCGACGTTCGAGCGGTACTGGGAGACGGCCCGCCATGTGACCAGGTGGACGAACGCGATGCTGGCGCCGCCGCCGGAGCACGTGCTGAACCTGATCGGCGCGGCGGGTCAGCTCCCGCCGGTCGCCGACCGGTTCGCCAACGGGTTCGACGATCCGGCCGACTTCGAGAACTTCTTCTACGACCCGGAGAAGACGCAGGCGTACCTGGAGTCGGTGACCGGCGCCTGACCGTCCTGACCATCCGCCGCCGCTGCCGCACGACAGGCGGGAGCGGCCCGCCGGGGCTAGCCTGGAAGGGCCTGGGCGGGGCTCGACGAGGCAATCCAGAAACGTCAGGACCTGCTGCGGCCGCGCCGTGACCACCGGCACGGGACCGCTCCGGCGCAGGCGCGCGACGACGGCCGGCAGGCTCTGCTCACCGAAGGGACGGTGGGAAGAATGGCCGCACTGATGTTGCGCCGGACGGCGACGGTGCTCTCCTCGTGTGCCGTCGCCGCCGGAATCGTGATGGCGCCCGAAGCCGGCGCCGCACCCGCGGCGGCGCCGACGGTCACCGACGCGGTCGCGCAGGGGTGCTACACGCGCGACGGCTATCCGCCCGACGGCGGCAGGAACATCGGCGGGAATCCGCCCAAGTACAAGTGGGACCACACCCCCTACGTCGGGGCGCGGTACGCCTCGTGCGGCAGAACCGTCCGGCTCTACTACGGCGGGTACACCAACAACACCACGCACTACAACGTCCGCTACGCCCCGCCGGGCGGCGGCTGGCAGCAGACCGAACTGCGCGCGGGCGCGCACATGATGTGGAAGTTCCCCGCCGCCTACGGCGACTACAACTTCTCGGTGCAGGCGTGCAACCGGGGTGGCGCCTTCCAGTCGTCGCGGTGCACCAACTGGTCGCCGCAGCTCTACCTCAACACACGGTGACGGCCCCTCGGCACACGATCGACAGCCCAGGGGGTGATCCACACGACACCCCCTAGCCGTTCCGGGGCTCCAGGGCCCCCGGCGTCTCCGGCGTCTCCGGCGGCTCGTACCGCCGCAGGGGCCGGCCTTCCGGATCCGGACGGACCGCGCCGAGCACCGGGTTGGACGCGAGCGGGGACACCTTCACGCGCTCGCCGGGTCTGGGGGCGTGGACCACCCTGCCCTGCCCGAGGTACATCGCGACGTGGGTGGCCTCGGGGAAGTAGATCACCAGGTCGCCCGGGCGCAGCTCCGTCAGCGGAATCCTCGGCAGCCGCGCCCACTGCTCCTCGCTGGTCCGGGGGATCGGCGTCCCGGCGTGCCCCCAGGCCTCGGAGGTCAGGCCCGAGCAGTCGTACGTCCGCGGGCCTTCCGCGCCCCATTCGTACGGCTTGCCGATCTGCCGTACGGCGTACCGCACGGCCCTGTCGCCCTCCTCCGACGGCTTGCGGTCCTCGCCCAGCGCTCCGGACGCCATGAGCTTCTCCTGGGCCCGCGCCGTGCCGTCCCGCTCCAGCTCGGCGAGCGCGGTGAGCTGTTCGGCGGTGAGAGAGGCGAGGAGCGCCTCGACGTCGTCCAGGCGCCGGCGTACGTCGTCGCGCTCCTTCTTCCGGCGTTCCGTGAGGGTGAGCTGTTCGTCGAGGGCGGCGCGGGCCTTGCGCGCCAGCTCGGCGGCCCGGCGCTCGCCGCTCGTCAGCCGGCCGACCGTCCCGGCCCGCTCGCGCGCCAACTGGCCGATCAGGTGCCCCTCGTCGAGGGCGCGCTGCGGATCGCGGGCGAGCAGCAGCCGTACGTACGGGGAGATGTCGGTACTGCCCTGGTACTGCTGACGGGCCAGCCGTCCGGCCGCGCCCCGGCTCTCGTGCAGGGAGAGCCGGGCCTTCACCAGGGCGGCGTCCAGCCGTCCGGCCTCGGCCCGCCGCCGCTTCAGCCGCTCCTCGGTGGCGTTGTAGGCCTCGGTGGCCTGTTCGGCCTCCTGGTACAGCCGCTGAAGCTGCCGCAGAAGCTCGGCCACGGTCCGCTCGTCGCTGTCGCTGTCGCTGTCGCTGTCGCTGTCGCTGTCGCTGTCGGCGTCGGCGCGTTCCGCTTCCGTGACCGGCGGTTCGTCCGGGTCCGGGGTCTCCGGGGTCCGTGGTGTCGTCACCGTCCGTTCGCCGGGCTCGGACGGCTCCGGTGCCGCCATGGCGAGCCCGGGGCCCAGGACGGCCTGTACGGCGAGCGCCGCCGTGGCGGCCGTACAGGCCAGGCGCAGCAGCCTTCCTGACACGTCATCACCTCCGCTGCGGGACGGCCCCTCCATCCCGTAGGGCGAGCATCAGGCGCGCGTGCGCGGCCCGCGCGCCGGAGGTGCGCGGTTCGGCGCAACCGGGTCACTCGTGGGCGTCGTCCCGCCGCCCGCCCGGCGTGGCGCCGGGCGTTTCGCCGGGCGTGGTGCCGGGCGTGGTGCCGGGTTCCGCGCCGGGCTTCGACCACGGCCACTTCAGCCCGCTCCGAGCGCCGCCCGTCCCCGTGGCGCCTTCGGGGTCGTACGCGTACTTCCAGCCCTGCTGGAGGCCGAGCCGCCTGCTGTGCCCGCGCGGGACCCGGCGGTAGACCAGCACGGTGGGCGGGCCGCCGGCGGCGTCCGGGACGGGGATGCGGTAGGTCCTGGGCGGGTGCCCGGTGGGGCCCAGCAGGACGGGCAGCACCCGGCCGTCCATCGGGCCGCCTTCGAACGGGGTGTCTTCGCTCTTCACGGGACCAGTGTCAGCCAACCGCACCCGTGCCGGCGTCCGCCACGATCGCCTCGACCAGGGCCGAGGTCTGCGCGTCGCGCCGCGCGGTCACCGAGAGCACCGCCAGGAACTGTTCCACGAGCCAGTCCCGCAGTTCGTCGACGGGCGGCTGCTTGTCCTCGTCCAGCCAGATGAGCGAGGCCGCCTCGACCGCCGTGATCCACATGCGGACGGTCATCCGCAGCCGGGCTCCGGGCTCGGTGACCCGCAGATGGCTGAGGATGTGCGCGGCGGCGGCCCGCCGGACGCCGTCCACGATGGCGGTCGTACGGGAGGTCTCGACCACGCTGCCGCCCTGGAGCAGCGCGCTGAAGCCGGCGTCGTGCTGGTCGACGAAGGCGAGGTAGCGGTCCAGGGCGTGGGCGAGCCGGTCCAGGAGGGGGCCCTCGTGGGGCTCGTCGAAGCACTGCCGGAGTTCCTCGGCGGCGGACCTGAGGGCGGCCTCGTACAGCTGCTGCTTCCCGCCCGGGAAGTACCGGTAGACCAGGGGCCGCGAGACCCCGGCCGCCTCCGCCACGTCGTCCAGCGACACCTCCTCGGGTGCCCGGTGCGCGAAGAGGGTCAGCGCGGCGTCGAGCAGCTGACTGCGGCGTTCCTCGACGCTCAGGCGGCGGTAGGCGGGAGTGGGCGCGGAGGGGGTCATGCAATGCAGCGTAATCGCAGGCCGCGAAAGCCCACCTCAAGGAGCGCGGGGAACTCCGCGGGCCGGCCCTCACCGGCTCGCGGGCGCCATCAGGCCAGCAGTCCCGACGACCTCCACAGCCGCCGTCCGGCCCCCCGCAGCACACCGATGTCGTCCAGGAAGTCCGTCAGCCGCTTGGCTCCGGTCTGCATGACCTCCCGCCGATGCCCGCTCGCCTTCACCTGGGCCATCGCCTCCCGCCGGTCCAGCCCCACGTTCGTGTACACCTCGGGATTCACGAATGCCACGGAGAAAACGCGGGCGAACTCCCCGGACGTCACCCTGGTGAACTCCTGGGACCAGCGGGGCGCCGTCACCATCTGCCGCCGCAGTTCCTCACGGGCGTACCGCACATGGCGGGCCTCCTCCACGACGTGGATCCGGGTCACGCCCCGGATCAGCGTCTGCACCCGCTCGTCCGGGAAGGTCAGCCGCTGCATCCAGTCGAGGACCTCCTCGCCGAGCAGGGTGGCGGTGAAGGAGCCGGGGGTCGTGGAGATCGTCTTGAACAGCCGCCCGAGGTGCTGGTGGGCCCGGCTCACCGGGTACCAGGGCGTGTCGCCGTGCGAGATCAGCCGGGCGAACATCCTGGAGTGCCGGCACTCGTCCTCGATCTCGGTGAGCGCGTACCGCACGTGCGCGCTCGTGGCCGCCTTGTCGTAGATGTGCCGGACCAGCAGCTGCATCAGGATGATCTCGAACCAGATGCCGAGCGAGGCGAGCGCCGCGGCCTCGTGCTGGGACAGCAGGATCCGCTGGTCCTCGCTCATCCGTTTCCACATCGGCGTGTCGTACAGCGACACCAGCTCCGGCGGCCAGAACCACTTGCCCTCCTCGAAGGGCGCGTCCCAGTCCAGTTCCTTGTCGGGGTCGAAGGAGTGCCTGGCGGAGGAGTCGAGCAGCCGCTGGGCCACCTGTTCCCGGTCCTTGAGCAGGCCGAGCGCGTCGCGCAGGCCGTCGACCGCGTCGGCTTCCGTCAGGGTCGTCATGGCTGATCCACCTCATTGCCCGGGGTCACGTCGTCCGGTCTTATGAGACTGCTTGTCAGCAAGCTCGTCAATCCCTCACGCGCCACTTGTTGACGAGCCGTCCCCCTCGCGGACCGGCGCCCTCGGCCCTGTCGCGCCTACGAGGTCAGCACCGCCGCCATCACCGCCCGGGCGATCGGCGCCGCCACCCCGCCGCCCGTGATGTCCCCCCGGGCCACGGACGCGTCCTCCACCACGACCGCCACCGCGACCTTCGGCTCCAGGTCGTCGTCGCCCTGCGCCCAGGACACGAACCAGGCGTACGGCGTCCCGACGTTGAGCACACCGTGCTGGGCGGTGCCGGTCTTGCCGCCCACGGTGGCGCCGCGGATCGCCGCGTTGCCGCCGGTGCCCTCCGTGACCACCTGGGTCATCAGCTCCTTCAGCCGCACGGCGGTCGCCGGGTGCATCGCCTGCCGTACGGAACGGGCGCCGCCCGCCGAGACCGTCGCGCCGCCCGCCCGGGTCGTCCGCTCCACCAGATACGGCTCCCGCACCTGCCCGCCGTTGGCGACCGCCGCCGAGACCATCGCCATCTGCAACGGCGTGGCCCGCGTGTTGTACTGCCCGATCGACGACAGCGCCAGCTGTGCCCGGTCGACGGAGGTGTCGAACGTGCTCTGTGCCACCGAGAAGGGGATCCGCAGCGCCGTGTCGTTGAAGCCGAAGGCCTGGGCGGTGGCCGCCATGTCGGTCACGCCCACGTCCACGCCGAGCTTCGCGAACACCGTGTTGCACGACCACGTGAAGGCCTCCCGCAGCGACAGGTCCGTACAGCGGTCCGACTCGTTCGTCAGACTGGTCGTCGTCCCGGGCAGCCGGTAGGGAGCCGGTGAGTCGGTGGGCGCGTCCAGGTCCGTGATCACCCCCGCGTCCAGCGCGGCCGCCGCGGTGACCACCTTGAAGGTGGAACCCGGCGGATACGTCTGCCGTACCGCCCGGTTGAGCATCGGCTTGTCCGCGTCGCCGTTGAGCCGGGCCCAGGACCGGGCCACCCCCGCGTCGTTCCCGGACAGCGCCGCCGGGTCGTAGGACGGGCTCGACACCAGCGCCAGGATCCGCCCGCTCGACGGTTCGATCGCCGCGACCGCGCCCTTGCGTCCGCGCAGTCCGTCGTACGCCGCCTTCTGCGCGGCCCGGTCCAGGGTGGTCGCCACGTCGCCGCCCGGGCTTCGGGCGCGCGTGAAGTCGTTCCACAGCGGGAGTGGCGCCAGCATCGGGTCCGTGCCGGACAGGATGCCGTCCTCCGCGTGCTCCAGGAGCGTCGTCCCGTACTCCTGCGAGGCGAAGCCGGTGACCGGCGCGTACAACGGCCCGTCGGTGTACGTCCGTTCGTGGCGCAGCTGCTCCCCGGTGTCCCGGGATCCGGTGACCGGCCTGCCCTCGACCAGGATGTCACCGCGCGGTCCGCTGTAACGGGCGATGTCCGTGCGCCGGTTGGCCGCGTTGCCGGCGTAGGCCCCGGCCTCGAAGACCTGGACGCGGGTGGCGCTGACCAGGAGCGCCACCAGCAGCAGGGCGCAGAAGACGGCGGCGTGCCGGATGTGCCGGGTCACGGCATCACCTGCCCGTCGTCCGTGTCCGGTCCCCGCGCCGCGTCGCTCACCCGGATCAGCAGGGCCACGATCGCCCAGTTGGTGACGACCGACGAGCCGCCCTGGGCGAGGAACGGCATCGCCATGCCGGTCAGCGGGATCAGCCCCGTCACCCCGCCGGCGATCACGAACACCTGGAGCGCCACGATCGAGGCCAGCCCGACGGCGAGCAGCCGGCCGAAGGGGTCCCGCGTGCACAGGCCGGCCCGGTAGCCCCGCTCCACCAGCAGGCCGTACAGCAGGAAGATCGCGGACAGGCCCGCCAGGCCCAGCTCCTCGCCCGCCGTGGCCAGGATGAAGTCCGACTTGGCGGCGAAGCCGATGAGGACGGAGTGGCCGAGACCGAGTCCGGTGCCGAGGATGCCGCCCGCCGCGAAGGCGAACAGGGACTGGGCGAGCTGGTTCGGTCCCTCGCCCGCCTCGATCGACGCGAACGGCTGCTGCCAGGCCTCCACCCTGCTGTGCACGTGCGGTTCCAGCCAGCCGACGGCGACCGCGCCGAACGAGGCCAGCAGCAGACCGACGGCGATCCAGCCGATCCGGCCGGTGGCGACGTACAGCAGGATGACGAACAGGCCGAAGAACAACAGCGAGGTCCCCAGGTCGCGTTCCAGGATCAGCACGCCGACGCTGACCAGCCAGACGGCGACGATCGGGCCGAGGACGCGGCCGGTGGGCAGCTGGACCCGCCGCAACCGCCAGACCTGGCGGCCGGCGTACGCCAGCGCGTCGCGGTTGGCCGCGAGGTACGCGGCGAAGAACACCGCGAGCAGTACCTTCGCGAACTCGCCCGGCTGGATGGAGAATCCGGCGATCCGGATCCAGATGCGGGCACCGTTCACCGCCGGGAAGAAGATCGGCAGCGTGAGCAGGACGAGGGCGGCGGTGACGCAGGTCCGGGAGTGGCGCGTCAGGACGCGGTGGTCGCGCAGCACCAGGACGACCACGGTGAACAGGGTCACGCCGAGGGCGGACCACACGAGTTGGGTGGGCGCCGCCCGGTCGCCGGGTGTCTCCAGGTCGAGCCGGTAGATCAGGACCAGGCCGAGACCGTTGAGCAGCACGCCGATCGGCAGCAGCAGCGGGTCGGCGCAGGGGGCGCGCAGGCGTACCGCGCAGTGCGCGAACAGCGCGAGCACGCCGAGCCCGGCGCCGTAGCCCGCGGCGCCGGGCGGGACGGTGCCGTGCTGGGCGAGACCGACCGCGCAGTAGCCGTACACCGACAGCAGGACGGCGAGGACGATGAGGGCCAGTTCGACGCCACGGCGCCGGGGGAGGTGGACGACGGGCAGGGGCGGGTCCGCTGTCCGTACGGTGGTTCCGGCCTTGGTCATGTCCGGAACTTACCCACATGGCATGAGTTGTCTTCCTTCGTCATCGGCGCCAGCGTGGCGCGGGCCCGACGTTGTCGATGTACCGGGCCGGACCCCAGGCCCAGGTGCCGTCCGCGAGCAGGTACCACAGGGGGTTGCCGTCGACGGTCTGGCCGCCGACCTCGCGGAAGATCTTGACGATCTCGCCGCGGTGCGCGTACCGGATGATCTGTGACCCCCGGTTCGGCGCACTGCGCAACGCGAGGGTGCCCGCGGTGACCACGCCCCTGTACAGGCTCTGGCTCTCGTCGTGGTGGTGACCTCCGCCGTCGCCGCCGAGGGCGTTCCACTCGTCGCTCGCGACGGCGGGGGTGGCGAGAAGGCGGCGGCGAGGGCGGAGGCGGCGACGGCTATGGCGCAGCGGGAACGCAGGGACATGGGGTACCTCAGTGAACAGGGGCGGAAGCTGACTTACCGCCACATTAGGATCGGAACCGGACCCTTGCCCGTCACGCTGGTCCATAGGAGCACCCGGAAGGACGCGAACCACCACCCGTGCCGGACCCCGACCGCCCGACCGCCCGCGGGCACCGGACGATCCACGGCTCCGCGGGCTGTGGTCCGAGGACACCGGGCGATTCACGGCCTCGGGCTCTGGCGCGGGGGCACTGCGGTTCCGAGCCCCATGGCAGAGTCACCACGGCTACGGCTACGGCTACGGCTACGGCACCGCCCGACCGCCCGCGGGCACCGGACGATCCACGGCCCCGTGCCCTGCCGCAGGGTCGCCGCGTCCGCGAGCCCTATGGCAGGGTCACCATCGCCACGGCCCCGCCGTCCGGCGCGTTGCCGAAGGTCACCCGTGCGCCGAGCACCTCCGCCTGGCCGACCGCGATCGTCAGGCCGAGCCCGTGCCCCTTGGCACCGCCCTCCGTACGGAACCGCTGCGGCCCGTGCTCCACGAGGTAGGCCGGATAGCCGTCCCCGTGATCCCGCACGGTGACCACCGGCCCGTCCACCGTCAGCAGCACCGGCCCCCGCCCGTGCCGGTGCGCGTTCGCCACCAGGTTCCCGAGCACCCGCTCCAGCCGCCGCCGGTCCGTCTCCACGGCCACGTCCCGGACGACGACGACCTCCGTGTCCGTTCCCGACGCCCGCACCACCCGCCCGGCCAGCGCACCCAGTGGCTCCGTGTCCAGTTCCAGCCGCTCCCGCCCGGTCTCCAGCCGGGAGATCTCCAGCAGGTCCTCGGTGAGCGTGCGCAGTGCCGCCACCCGGTCCCGGACCAGCTCGGTGGGGCGGCTCGGCGGCAGCAGTTCGGCCGCCGCGTGCAGCCCGGTCAGGGGGGTGCGCAGCTCGTGCGCCACGTCCGCGGTGAACCGCTGCTCGCTCAGCAGCTTGCCCTGCAACGACGCCGCCATGGAGTCCAGCGCGGCGGCGACCGCGGCCACCTCGTCCTGCGGCCGGGTCGGGTCCTTCGTACGGGGGTCGCCGACCCGTGCGTCCAGGTCACCGGCGCTGATCCGCCGGGCCACCTGCGCGGTGGTCTCCAGCCGCCGGGTCACCCGGGTCACCGCGAACGCGCCGACCAGCAGGGTCGCCCCGATCGCCAGCCCCGACGACCAGACGATCGCCCGGTCGAGGCCGTCGATGGTGCGCTCGCCCTGCGCGTAGTCGACCTCCACGGCCAGCGCCCGGCCGCCGTCGACCGGACCCGCCGCCCACATCGTGGGGCGCCCGTGGTGCTCGCCGACCATCGTGCCGCGTTCGCCGGCCGCCGCGAGGTCCCGCAGCGCCTCGGGCAGCTCCGGGGGATCGACGCCGGCGCCGCGCGGCAGCGTGTCCCCGGCCTCGAACGCCGCCGTCTGCTCCGTCAGTCTGGCCAGGGCGAGGTCACGGGCCTGACCGACCGTCTGGTTCGTCACCGACACATGCACCAGGACGCCGAGCAGGGCGGCCAGCGCGCAGCACATCACGGTGATGAACACCGCCGCCTTCGCGCCGAGCGTGCCGGCCCACCGGGGGAGCGTGGGCCGTCTCATCGACCACTCGCCGAGGGGGAGACGGAGGAGGCGGCGGGGACTGTGACGGAGACCGAGGCGGGGACCCGGACGGAGGACGACGGGGAGCGGGACGGGGAGGCCGTCGGATGCTTCGAACCGTCCGACACCTCCGAACCCTCAGACACCTCCGAACCCTCAGACACCTCCGAACCCTCCGGCCCTTTCGAACCCTCCGGCCCTTTCGAACCCTTCTTCCCGCGCGTGCGCAGCAGTTCGTCATGCGTGAGCAGCATGACGCGCTGGTCCGGGTCCCACGTCCACTGGAAGCGGTACTCGTAGCCCGCGATGTCGGACGGCGACCGGATGATGACGGACCGCCCCGCCAGCTCCACCCCCGTCACGGCGTCGTCGTTGGACATGACCTGCACCAGCCGGCCCGAGCGGACCGTGTAGACGCGCACCGCCGTCTGGTTGCCGGGCAGCAGCCGGAACCCGAGCGTCAGGTCGTCCCGGCCGTCGCCCGTGAGATCGCGGTAGTACGGCGTGAGGACGGGACACCGGCCCGTGGCCGCGCCCCGGGCACAGTCGGCCATCCGGCGGACGGTCTCCCGGTAGGTGGCCTTGCCGCCCGTGTACGCGTCCGGATGCTGGGCGATCTCGGCCCGGACCACGGCCACCGGGTCCACGCGGCGGATGTCCTCGCCCGGGACCGCGACACCCCGCATCAGCTCGGACCCGCCGTCGTCGTAGTCCCAGGCCGGACTCGACGCGGGCGCCAGATCCGGCCACAGCCGGTCCGGGCTGATCGCGGTCGGCGTCGGGCCCGCCCCGCGCAGCGCGCCGGTGTCGCCGCAGGCCGCCAGGGTGCCCAGGGCCGCCGACAGCAGGGCGAGGATGGCGGCGGGGCGGAGGCGCGGGGCGGACACGGTGCTCCAGCGGTAGCGGTAGTGGTAGCGGTAGCGGTAGCGGTAGTGGTGGCGGTTCGGGGCGAGTCGGGGCGGGGTCGGCGCGTACCGGGCGGCGGGCGCGTACCGGCGGGCGTGACCAGGGGCCCGGGCAGCGGCCCCGCACACCCTATTCCGCGGGAAGTCCTTTTTGGGCACCCGGGCGACGCGCGGGGGGAAACGATTACTCGGCGAGCTCCTCCAGCAGCCGGGCGGTCTGAAGCCCGGCCTTGAGGTAGTCCACGAACAGCTCGTTGTGCAGCGCCCAGGGCGAACGGCGGGACCGTATCAGCCGGATCGCCTCGTCCGCGGAGCGCCCGTGGCGGATCAGGGCCTGCGCGACGACCAGGCCCGAACGGTTGTAGCCGTGATAGCAGCGGACGAGGACCTTGCGGCCCTCGTCCAGCGCGTCGCACGCGGCCCGCGCGAGCCGGATCACCCCCGCCAGCTGGGTGCCGTCCAGCGGTCCGTCGGGAATCGGCCACACATGGTGCTCGACACCGGGGTCCGGCCCGTGCCCCGGCAGCCGCAGCAGGGTCTGCACGAGATCGAACTCGTCCCGCACGACGGCGAACCCGATCTGTCCGGGCCGGCTGCTGAACTCGTGCCCGCCCATCCACAGGCCGGGCACGATCTCGCTCCAGGGACTGTCCGGAGCGGGTACGTCGGACTGCTTCCTGCTCGTTCGCACCGGCGCCTCCCCGAGCCCGTGCCCGGTCCACCCACGGGCCGACAGAACCTACCCGGGTCAACACCTCCTCAAAGGTACCCGGCTTCTTGCGACGGGAGCACCCCGCCTGTTCCCATGGTCAGGGGGTGATGTGCATGAGCGGACTGCGCGTCGTACCGACCTGGCGACACGGTCAGGAACGGCTCTACGTCTGCCTCACGGACGGCAGGAACATCGCCTGGTACGACCGTGAGGCAGCCCGGGTCAACCTGCTCAGCGAGGACCGCAGACAGGACGTGCTCGACGTCCTCGGCCCCTTCCTGACCGGGCCGGTGGCCGTGGGCCCGCCCCCGGTCCCGACCCCCTCCGAGCTGGCCAGGCTGTCCCTGCACCCGGACGACGACCTGGCGCCCAACCGCCCCGGCGAGGCGCTCCAGATCGCCCTGGACCGGGACCCGGGCCCCGCCCACCGGCTGCGCCCCGACCCGCGCCGCCGGGCCCTCGCCGCCGAGCAGGCGGTGGGGGAGGCCCTGGACCGCCTCGACGGAGCGGGCTGGCACGCCCTGCACTCCGTTCCGCTGCCCGGCGGCGACCGCGTGCACCACCTGGTGATCGGCCCGGGCGGCCTGTTCGCCGTCCACACGCTGTACGCCCGCAGGCAGCGGGTCACGGTCGCCGACCCGATGGTCACGCTGGGCCGCCGGGCACCACTCCCGCTGCTGCGCCGCGTCCGGGCCGACGCCGACCGCGCCTCCTACGCCCTGACGGCCGAGGTCCACCCGGTCCTGGCCCTCGTCGGCCCCGCGGACGTGACGGTCGCCGCGCCCCCGCGAGCGGTCCGGGTCCTGACGGACACGGAGGTGGACGGTCTGGCCCGTACCGGCGGCGTGCTCAAGCCGGCCGACGTGGAGGCCCTGCACGCTATGGCGCGCGACCGGCGGACGTGGACACGGGTGTGAGTCGCCGGACGCGCGTCACCGGACCGGCTGGACGAAGTGGTCCAGTGCCAAGTGGCCGATACCGCGGCCGACGCGGCTGTCGCCCGTGGCGCCGGTGCCGAAGCGGATGCCGGCCCTCCCCCGGTTGTCGATGACGTCCTGGTGGCGGTCGGCCGCGTTCGCGCAGGTGCGTTCTTGCAGGTGCAGGGCGGCAGGGTGGTCGCGTCGTCCACACGGCTCATCTCGTCCACGCGGCTCATCTCGTCCACGCGGCTCATCTCGTCCACGCGGTTCCTCGCGTCGTCCACGCCGTTCTTCCTGCCGTGGGGAACGGGCTGCTCACGGCAGCTGTCCCGCCCGGTCCGGGTCGAGCAACGGCGCCAGCAGATCGCCGTGGTCCTGTACGCGGGGCGCGAGGTCAGGTGCCAGGAAGGCCAGCCGCGCGGGTGCCCCGCAGTCCTCGACCTCCGTCCAGGTCACCGGCGCCGACACCAGGGGCTCGGCACGTGCCCGAAGGGTGTAGGGCGTGGCCGTGGTCTTGCGGGCGGCGTTCTGGCTCCAGTCGACGAACACCTTGCCGGGCCGCAGGCTCCGTGTCATCCGGTGGACGACCAGCCGCGGCATGGCCCGCTCCGCCTCCACGGCCAGCTGCCTGGCGTACTCGGACACCTGGTCGGACGACGCTCCCCGGACCGCCGCCAGCAGGTGCAGCCCCTTGGACCCGGCGGTCTTCGGGTATGCCTCGATCCCGTCCGCCGCCAGCCGCTCCCGCAGCCACAGGGCGACCTCGCAGCACTCGACGATCGTCGCGGGCGCCCCGGGGTCGAGGTCGAGGACCAGCCGGTCGGCCTCGCCGGGCGAGCCGATCAGCCACTGGTGGGTGTGGAACTCGGTGACCAGGTTCGCCGCCCACATCAGGCTCGCCAGGTCCTGCACCAGCACCATCCGGGCCGGCCCCTCCGACCGGGGCACCTCGGCGGTGGTGACCCAGTCGGGCGTACCCGGCGGCACGTTCTTGGCGAAGAACACCTGGCCCTGGGGTCCGTCGGGATAGCGCAGGAAGGACACCGGCCGGTCCCGCAGATGGGGCAGCAGGACCTCGGCGGTGGTGGCGTAGTAGTGCAGCAGCTCGGCCTTGGTGAAGCCGGTCGCGGGATACAGCACCTTCTCCAGGTTGCTGAGCGCGAGCCTTCGCCCCTCCACCTCTGTGATCGGCGTCATACGATGAGAATCCCAATATTTTGGCGAAAATAGTTATAACTCACCCAAAAATGATCGAAAGGGTGCTGCACGTGCGATCCATCTGGAACGGCGCCATCTCGTTCGGCCTGGTCAGCATCCCGATCAAGCTGGTCAACGCGACCGAGAGCCACTCGATCTCCTTCCGCCAGATCCACACGGAGGACGGCGGCCGCATCCGCTACCGCAAGGTGTGCGAACTGGAGGACCGCGAGGTCACCCAGTCCGAGATCGGCAAGGGCTACGAGGACGCGGACGGCACGATCATCCCGATCACCGACGACGACCTGGCCCACCTGCCGCTGCCGACCGCCAAGACGATCGAGATCGTGGCCTTCGTGCCGGCCGACCGGATCGACCCGCTCCAGATGGACGCCGCGTACTACCTCGGGGCGGGCGGTGTCCCGGCCGCCAAGCCGTACACCCTGCTGCGCGAGGCCCTCAAGCGCAGCCAGAAGGTCGCCATCGCCAAGTACGCGCTGCGCGGCCGGGAGCGCCTCGGCATGCTGCGGGTGGTGGGCGACGCCATCGCCCTGCACGGACTGCTGTGGCCGGACGAGGTGCGCGCCCCCGAAGGCCTCGCCCCGGACACGAACGTCACCGTCAACGACAAGGAACTCGACCTCGCGGACGCCCTCATGGACACCCTCGGCGAGATCGACCTGGAGGACCTGCACGACGAGTACCGGGAGGCGCTGGAGGAGGTCGTCGCCGCGAAGGCGGCCGGCGAGGTACCGCCCGAGGCGCCCGAACCGGCCAAGGGCGGCAAGGTCCTGGACCTGATGGCGGCCCTGGAGAAGAGCGTGCGGGCGGCGAAGGAGTCCCGGGGCGAGGGGACGGCCGACAAGGCCGCGGGGGAGTCGGCGGACGAGTCCGCGAAGGAGTCCGCTGAGGTCAGACGCCTGCCGGCCCGGAAGTCGGCGCGGACGACGCCCAAGCAGGAGGGCGGCAAGAAGTCGACGGCGTCCGGGGCGAAGAAGACCGCCGCCAAGAAGACCACGGCGTCCGCGTCCACGAAGAAGTCGACGGTCAAGCCGACCGCGCGATCGACCGCCAAGTCACCGGCCAAGTCGACGAAATCGGCCCAGGGCACGAAGAAGACGGCGGCGAAGAAGACCCCCGCGAAGAAGACCGCGGCCCGCAAACGGACCGCGTGACCTGCGCACCGCGTCGGCCTCAGGACCGCGGACGCAGGTCCCGGCAGCCTGGCGTGCGCTGCCGACCCGTCAGCCGAGCGTCTTGGCGGACTCGATGACGACGGGCTGGGTGGGCACGTCCTGCATGCCGCGGACGGTTCCGGTGCGAACCTGCTTGATCCGGTCCACGACGTCCTGGCCCTCGGTGACGCGGCCGAAGACGGTGTAACCCCAGCCGCTCGGGTTCTTCGCCGTGTAGTTGAGGAACTCGTTGTCCGACACGTTGATGAAGAACTGGGCGGTCGCCGAGTGCGGATCGCTGGTGCGCGCCATCGCCACGGTGTACGCGGTGTTCTTCAGCCCGTTGTCGGCCTCGTTCGGCACCGGCGCGAGGGTGGGCTTCTGCGCCATCTCCGCGGTGAAGCCACCGCCCTGCACCATGAAGCCGTCGATCACCCGGTGGAAGATGGTGCCGTCGTAGTGCCCGTTCCCGACGTACGTCAGGAAGTTCTCGACGGTCTTGGGGGCTTCGGCGTCGTCGAGTTCGAGGACGATGCGGCCGAAGTTCGTGGTCAGCTCGACCCTGGACATGGAGTACGTCCCTTTCTGGTGGGGCTTTGGCCGCAGCATCTTGTCACACGGCCACTTCCGGGGCGTGCCGCCGTGCGTCGTCGCCATCCGGTTCGGCGCGCGGCCCGCCATCCGGTTCGGCGCCCGGCCGCCATCCGGTTCGGTGCGCCGCCGCCGTACCCTCTGCCACTCGCCGTACGGCCCCACCACTCGCCTTACTCCATGCCACTCGCCGTACCGTCCCACCACTCGCCGAACCGCCATTCCGCCCGCCGCGGCGCTGCCCCCGCCCGTCAAGCGGGCGGCATGCGGAGGCGGTACGCGGAGCCTCACCAGGGCACGGGTTCACCGTCCCGGAAGAACCCGCCCGTCGGACCGGAGTCGGGGAGCGTCGCCGCCCACACGATCCCCGCGGCGCCCTCGCCGACCGGGCGGCCACCCGGGCCGCCCATCTCGGTGGCCACCCAGCCCGGGCAGACCGCGTTCACGAGGACGCCGTCGGGGCGCAGTTCCGCCGCCAGCATCCTGGTCAGGGCGTTGAGCGCGGCCTTGGACGCCGCGTAGGCGGGCGTGCCCCCGCCCATGGACGCCAACGACCCGGACTCGCTGGAGACGTTGACGATCCGGCCGTGACCGCTCGCGCGCAGCAGCGGCAGCAGCGCCTGCGTGAGCCGCCACGGGCCGTACAGGTTGGTCTCCGCCGCCTCGCGCACCACGTCCAGGTCGGCGGTCACGGCCCGTTGCCAGGTGTCGTACAGGATGGCGGCGTTGTTGACCAGGACGTCCAGCCGCCCGTGCCGCTCACCGACCTCCCGCGCCACCCGGGCGACGTCCTCGGCGGAGGTCACGTCCAGCACCGACGCCCACGTTCCGGGACCGACCTCCTCGGCGGCCGCGCGGGCCGCGTCCCCGGAGCGCGCCGTGACGATCACGGTGTGCCCCCGCGCGGCGAGTTGCCGGCACACCTCCTTGCCGAGGCCCCGGTTCGCCCCGGTGACCAGCGCGACGCCCGCTCCGTTCACGTGCCCTCCTTCCGCCCGGCCGCCGTGGCCCGGCTCGTACCGTCAGGCCGCCGTCAGACCGCCCGAGCAGGCGGCGCCGGGCTCGGGGGTCTGCGCACCCTGCACGTACTTGGTGAGGAACTGCTGGACCCGGGGGTCGGACGCGCTGCCGACGGTGAGCTGACGCCCCCACGCGGACAGCATGATCGCCCCGCTCTGGTCCTTCTCCGGACTCATCAGCGTGTACGGCGTCCTGGACACCTTGTCCGCCAGCTCCTCGACGTCGGCATCGGCCGCCCTGTCGTTGTACGTGATCCAGACCGCCCCGTGTTCGAGGGAATGGACGGCGTTCTCGCGCGCGACGGCCTCGGTGTACACGGTGCCGTCGCAGGTCATCCACGCCTGGTGGTGATCGCCGCCGACGGGCGGGGTCATCGGGTACGAGACGGCGCCGGTCACATGGTCGCGCCCGAGCTTCTCGGCGTCCCAGGTCTTCTCGCCCCGCACCGGCTTCTTCGCCGCGGCGGCCCGCTGTTCCGCCTTCTCGTCGGCGCTGTTCAGGGCGTATCCGCCCCAGCCGACGAGCCCGACGACGATGGCCGTGCAGACGCCGACGGTGAGGATCCGGCCGCGCCGCTCACGGGCTCTGTCCGCCCGGCGCATCTCCTCTATCCGGGCCTTCCGGGCCGCGGAGGCCGCCTTCTTGCTGTTCTTGCTCATGGGTACGTCCTTGTCCCCGCCGCGCGGAGTCGCGGCGCGGCGGTGCGTGAGTGCGGGGGATGAGGGAGGTGGAGGGTGAGGGGGCCGGCTGACGGCGACCGCCGGCGCGGACCCCCGGACCTCCCCTAAGTCCGCTGCACCTGGAGGACGTGGAGATCGGGAGCGCCCCGCGGGGCCGGATACCCGGCCGGACGGAACCGGCCCTCCACAGCGGGCCGGCGCGGCAGCCGGGGCAGCAGCGCCGACAGCGCCTGGACGGTGGCGGGGAGGGTCGTGCGTACGGGATGCAGGGCTGCCTGCTCGGCACGGGCACCGCACGGGGCGCTGGAGGGGCAGTCGTGCGCGGGCGCGGCAGTGGGTGCCGCGAGCGCGGCGGGGGATGCGGCGGATACGGCGGGGTGACTGCTTGCGCGGTGGCCCGCGAGGGCCGCACTCGGGGCTTGGACCTGCCGCTGCACCTGCCCCTGAACCTGGGCCGAGTCGCTGTCGGTCCGGCCCGTGTGCCCCGCGCACACCGTCAGCGAGCCGAGCAGTACGCCCAGGGCAGCCCACAGCACCGCGAGGTTCGTCCCCCGCGCCCCGCGCTGCTGTGTCCGCCCGTTCATCACCGAGATGCTATGCCGTGCCTGTGCACACAGTGACGACCGGCCCGTCGTTCCCGGTCCGCTCCAGGAACCCCACCACGCTCCGCACGAACCGCTCGGCGTCATCGACCCAGGGGTTGTGCCCGGCGCCGGGCTGAACGACGAACTCCGCGTCCGGGAACAGCCCGGCGAACTCGGCCACCGTCCGAGGAGGCGCCCCCAGGTCCACCTCGCCGGCCAGCAGCAGCACCGGCGCCGGGAACCGGCCGAGGGCCGCGCGGGTGGCGTCCGGGTCGAAGGCGCCCTCGGCCCCGAAGGCCGCCATGACCTCTGGAGCCCTCCGCTCCTCGAGCGCGGCGTGATGGGCCTGAGCGGCCTCGTCCCAACGCCCGTAGGAGAACGGCGCGACGGCGTTCACCGCGTCCTCGGTGACCTGGCGGCCCTCCACGATCGCCTCCAGGGCCGCGAACGCCTCCGGGAACCACGGTTCGTGCCGCCGCAGCCGAGCCGTCTCCAGTCGAAGGCCCCCCTCGATCGTGAGCCCCACGGCCCTGACACTGGGCGTCACCAGCACCAGCTTCCCGACGCGCTCCGGGTGGCGACTCGCGTACTGGACCGCCGGATTCGCGCCCGCGCAGTGCGCGAGGAGATCCAGCCGGTCCAGCCCGAGACGCTCGCGCAGGGCCTCCACGTCCCCGACCAGCCGGTCGCACCGGTAGGACCCGGGGTCCTCCGGGACGGCCGACCGGCCGGTGCCCCGAAGATCGAGCCTGATCACTTGCCGGTGAGCGGAGAGACCACCGAGGTCCCCGAGATACGCCGAGTCCGTCGGCCCGCCGGGCAGACACACGACGGGCGCTCCGTCACCGGCGACGTGATACGCGAGCACGGTTCCGTCGTACGAGGAGAAAAAGGGCATGGCGAAGGTCCTTTCGCGTGGGGACTGGTGTGCGTGTGTGCAGGCGCAGGCGCAGGCGTGTCCGTGTCCGTGTCTGTGTCTGTGTCGGACCGGGCGACGGCGACGGAAGCGCGTGCAGCCGGAGGAGGGCAGGCAGTCGGAGCGCATGAGAACGGTGGCCTTTCGGGATGCCTACGGGCGCTCCCAGGGCCACATCTGCGTCACGACGTCAGATGAACCGCATCACCAATGGGGGAGGAGAGCACCCAGCCTGATACAGCGTTGATGGGTCTCACCTCCTCGGTCGGTCACGTGCAGCGGACGGTACCAGGCAACGGGCCGCACGGCACCGCGTACGGACCCGCCACCGGCATGCCGACGGCGAAGGACCGCGCCACCCCGCACAGCCGGGACAGCGGCATAACGAGATGGACGAGATATCGGCCTGCGAGCCGCAATGAGTCCTGCGGCGTCCGGCGGTCGTACTGCCGAACCCGTCACCGAGGAGGACTCCGGATGCGCGGCGCGACCTGTTCGATGAGCGTCTCGCTCGACGGCTACATCGTCGGGCCGGACGGCGAGTTCGACTGGACGGGGCCCGAAGAGGAGGTCTTCCGCCTGGCCACCGACGAGATTCGCCAGGCCGGCGCCCACCCGCTGGGCCGGTGGCTCCACGAGACGATGCCGTACCGGCAGACCGATGACCACCGACCAGTACGTCCGGATCGGCAGCGAGACCAAGACCTTCACGGTCACCGCGCTGCTCAAGCTCGTGGACGACGGCCGGATCGGGCTGGACGACCCGATCTCCGCCTACGTCGACGGCGTGCCGGGCGGCGACCGGATCACGCTGAGGCATCTGGCGGAGATGCGCAGCGGCCTGTTCCCGTACAGCGCCGACCCGGACTTCGAGCACGATCTGTTGAGCGACCCGACTCGCTCGTTCACCCCGCGGGAGGTGCTCGCGTACGGCTTCAGGCATCCCCACACCTTCGCGCCGGGGACGCAGTTCCAGTACTCGAACAGCAACCTCATCCTTCTCGGCCTGGTGATCGAGAAGGTCAGCGGTCACCGACTCCACGGGCTGGGACCCCAGTTGGGCCTGGGCGGCCGGGGCGCTGATCTCGAACCTGCACGACCTGCGCCGCTGCGCCGAGATCGTCGCCACCGGGACACTGCTCCGCCCGGAGACCCAGGCACAACGACTCAGGACGCTGCCGACCGGCTATCCCGGTACGAACTATGGCCTCGGCATACTCAAGTCCGGCGGCTGGATCGGGCACAACGGCTCCATCCCCGGCCACGAGACCGTGACCGTCTACCTGCCCTCCGAGAAGGCCACCCTGGTGGTCATGCTCAACACCGACATCCCCACCGGGGGCCAGGAACAGTCCTCACTCCTCGCCCGAGCGATCACAGAGATCGTCACCCCGGACAACGTCTACGACCGCCCCGTCCCCCCCCACGCTGAGACACCAGGACGTCCCGCCCCGGACAGGGGGCGGCCGCCGACCACGGAAGACACGGAGCACATACGCGAAGACCCCGTCCTCAGCGAACTCGCTGATGGCGGGGTCTTTGGGCACCTTCTCCAAGGTGCCCCCGGCAGGATTCGAACCTGCGCACACGGCTCCGGAGGCCGTTGCTCTATCCCCTGAGCTACGGGGGCGTGTCGGGCGCGGAGCTGCTTGCTCGCGGCGACGGGTAGAACACTACCAGCTCCCCCGGGGTGTTCATGAACGGGTTTTGCGGCGTGGGGGCAGGTCCGCGGGGTCGGGGCGGGGTGGCTCGATGTCCCGTGGGGAGGGGGAGGTCGCCCGCACGGGGCGGAAGTGGGGAAAACCCGGACGCGGTGGCCGGTCCCGACCTACTCTCGAGTTGTGCCAGGCGCGTCTGGCCGGGTGCTTGTTGTGGACGACAACAAGGTCATCCGGCAGCTGATCAGGGTCAATCTCGAGCTGGAGGGCTTCGAGGTGGTGACCGCGGCCGATGGTGCCGAATGTCTGGATGTCGTTCATCAGGTGCGGCCCGACATGGTCACCCTCGATGTCGTCATGCCGCGGCTCGACGGGCTCCGGACCGCCGCCCGACTGCGCAGCGACCCGCGAACCAGCCACCTCCCGCTGGCCATCATCAGCGCCTGTACGCAGTTCGAGGTCGAGACCGGCCTCGATGTCGGCGTCGACGCCTTCCTCGCCAAACCCTTCGAGCCCACTGAACTCGTCTGTCTGGTGCGGCAGTTGATCGAGGAGAAGAGGGACAGGGAGAGGGAGAGCGAGAAGAGGGGCGGGGTTGTTGAGGCCGGCGAGGAGTCGGCGTTCGACGGCATCCTCGGTGCCGGAGAGGCCGAGCGGGCCGCCGGACGCGCCGGCGGCTGACCCTCAGGCACTCCCAGTCCTCACCTACACCTGCTTCCCCTGCTCATGCCGGCCCTGCGGCAGCCGCCCCCGTCCTCGCCCCGTCCACATCGCGGACCGGACCGGATGTGGCTCGCTCACCCACCCCCCTCCTCCCCTACGCTTGTCCCGTGACCCCCGTCGAGCTCTCCCGTACCGTGCTGCGCGCGGTCCGTCGGGCTGTCGACGTGGGGGAGCTGAACGTGACCGTTCCGGAGCGGGCCGTGGTGACCGTGCCCGGGCCCGGTGGGTGTGGTGACTACGCCACCAACATCGCCCTCCAGCTCGCCCGCGCGGCCGGGCGGCCGCCGCGACAGGTCGCCGAGATCCTGCGGCCGCGTCTCGCGGACGCCGACGGCGTCCGCGACGTCGTCGTCACCGGGCCCGGGTTCCTCAACATCAGCCTGCGCGGTTCCTCGTCCGCTGCCCTCGTCGAGGAGATCCTGCGGCGCGGACCGCGGTACGGGTACGTCGAGCAGCCCGGCGGACACGTCGTCCGGCTGCACGCTCCGCACGAGGTCCGGGCCGTCGTGGTCATGGACGTCGTCGCCCGGCTGCTGCGCTCCCAGGGGGCGCTCGTACACACCAGCTGCGACGCGTGCACCGAACCCGCGTGCCCCGAACCGGCGTGGGTGGACGTCCTCGGTGTACGGCTGGACACGTACGACGCACCCAGCGCACCCGACGCACCCACCCCGCTGGAAGGCACCGGCAAGCGGACCGGCACCAGCACAAGCACCGGCACCGCCACCATCGACATCGCCGTACGCCCCGTACCGGCAACCCTCACCCCCCACCCCCTGGACCCCGACGCCACCCGCTGGGCCCTCCTCCACCCCGCCGCGCACAACCGGCCCCGGACCACCGGTGAGCACCTCGTGCAGCGTGAGAGCAACCCCCTCTTCCGCGTGCGGTACGCCCACGCCCGTACCCGGGCTCTCGCCCGCAACGCCGCCGACCTGGGGTTCCACGCCGAACCCGGTGACGCGGGAGCGTACGACCACGACGGGCTCGTCGGGGTGCTCGCCGATCACCCGCGGGTCCTCGCCGCGGCCGCGGCCCAGCGTGCCCCCGACCGGCTCGCCCGGCACCTCGTCACCGTGGCCGATGCCGTCCTTCCCTTCCTTCCCGCCGTCCTCCCGCGCGGCGAGGAGAAACCCTCGGCCGCCCACCGTGCCCGGCTGGCTCTTGCCGAAGCCGCCGGGACGGTGCTGGCCGGCGGCCTGTCCCTGCTCGGCATCGACGCACCCGACCACCTCTGAGACAGCGCACAGAGAGTTCAAGAAGAGTCATGAGTCGTTCCGCACACCCCGCCGGGCCCCGGCACGCCGATGTGTACCCCGAGGGGCACTACTCCGCGCCGCCCGCCGACCTCAACGCCCTCGATCCCAAGGTGTGGGCCCAGACCGTCGGCCGTGACCAGGACGGCGTCGTCACCGTCGGCGGCATCGACGTGAAGACGCTCGCCGAGCAGCACGGCACCCCCGCCTACGTCATCGACGAGGCCGACTTCCGGGCCCGCGCCCGCGCCTGGCGGAGCGCCTTCGGGCGCGACGCCGACGTCTTCTACGCCGGCAAGGCCTTCCTCTCCCGGGCCGTCGTCCGCTGGCTGCACGAGGAAGGGCTCAACCTGGACGTGTGCTCCGGTGGCGAGCTCGCCACCGCGCTGTCCGCCGGGATGCCGGCCGACCGCATCGCCTTCCACGGCAACAACAAGTCGACACAGGAGATCCACCGGGCCATCGAGGCGGGTGTCGGGCGGATCGTGCTCGACTCCTTCCAGGAGATCGTCCGGGTCGCGCACATCGCGCAGTCCCTGGGCAAGCGGCAGCGCGTCCAGATCCGGGTCACGGTCGGCGTCGAGGCGCACACCCACGAGTTCATCGCCACCGCCCACGAGGACCAGAAGTTCGGCGTCCCGCTGGCCGGTGGGCAGGCCGCCGAGGCCGTACGGCGTGCGCTTCAGCTGGACGGGCTGGAAGTGATCGGGATCCACAGTCACATCGGGTCGCAGATCTTCGACATGTCCGGCTTCGAGGTCGCCGCCCACCGGGTCGTCGGGCTGCTGAGGGACATCCGGGACGAGCACGGCGTCGAACTGCCCGAGATCGACCTCGGTGGCGGTCTCGGCATCGCGTACACGAGTGACGACGATCCCCGCGAGCCGCACGAGATCGCCAAGGCCCTGACCGAGATCGTCACCCGGGAGTGCGAGGCCGCCAAGCTGCGCACCCCGCGCATCTCCGTCGAACCCGGCCGCGCCATCGTCGGACCGACCGCCTTCACGCTGTACGAGGTCGGCACCACCAAGCCCCTCGACGGGCTGCGGACGTACGTCTCCGTCGACGGCGGCATGTCCGACAACATCCGTACCGCGCTGTACGACGCCGAGTACAGCGTCGCCCTGGTGTCCCGGACGAGCGACGCCGCGCCGATGCTCGCCCGCGTCGTCGGCAAGCACTGCGAGAGCGGTGACATCGTGGTGAAGGACGCGTTCCTGCCGGCCGACCTGGCGCCGGGGGACCTCATCGCCGTGCCGGCCACCGGCGCGTACTGCCGGTCCATGGCCAGCAACTACAACCACGTGCTGCGCCCGCCGGTCGTCGCGGTCAACGACGGGGAGTCCCGGGTGATCGTCCGCCGGGAGACCGAGGAGGATCTCCTGCGCCTCGACGTCGGGTGAACCACAAGGACAACCGGACCGGAAACCGGAACCACAAGGACAACCGGACCGGAAACCGGAACCACACGGACAACCGGACCGGAAACCGGAACCGGACCGCAACCGGAACCGGACCGCAAACCGGCACCGCATCGGAAACCGGAACCGAATCGGAAACGGACCGGAAGGCACGCCAGATTCGCGTCTGATCCGCGCTGGAAACGGGGTGGAAACCGGGTGGAAGATCTCCTGTCTTCCGGCCCTGGAGTGATGAAATCGATGTCTCACGATCCGGACATGGGGCAGAAAGTCCCGTCCGGTGAGTGAGACTGGTCCAACCTAGACGGTGGTATGAGGAAACGAGGTCGGATGATGCGTACGCGTCCGCTGAAGGTGGCGCTGCTGGGCTGTGGAGTGGTCGGCTCAGAGGTGGCGCGCATCATGACGACGCACGCCGACGACCTCGCCGCCCGCATCGGCGCCCCGGTGGAGCTCGCGGGCGTGGCCGTCCGGCGGCCCGGCAAGGTCCGTGACGGCATCGACCCGAACCTGGTCACCACCGACGCCACCGCCCTCGTCAAACGCGGCGACATCGACGTGGTAGTGGAGGTCATCGGCGGGATCGAGCCCGCTCGCGGCCTCATCACCACCGCCTTCGAGTACGGCGCCTCCGTCGTCTCCGCCAACAAGGCGCTGCTCGCCCAGGACGGCGCGGCCCTGCACGCCGCCGCCGAGGAGCACGACGCGGACCTCTACTACGAGGCCGCCGTCGCCGGTGCCATCCCGCTGATCCGCCCGCTGCGCGAGTCCCTCGCCGGCGACAAGGTCAACCGTGTGCTGGGCATCGTGAACGGGACGACGAACTTCATCCTCGACAAGATGGACAGCACGGGGGCGGGATACCAGGAAGCCCTCGACGAGGCCACCGCCCTGGGATACGCCGAGGCCGACCCGACCGCCGACGTCGAGGGGTTCGACGCCGCCGCCAAGGCCGCCATCCTCGCCGGGATCGCGTTCCACACGCGCGTGCGTCTCGACGACGTCCACCGTGAGGGCATGACCGAGGTGACGGCGGCCGACTTCGCCTCCGCCAGGGAGATGGGCTGCACCATCAAACTGCTCGCCATCTGCGAGCGGGCCACGGACGGCGCCTCCGTCACCGCGCGCGTGCACCCCGCGATGATCCCGCTGTCGCACCCGCTCGCCTCGGTGCGCGGCGCGTACAACGCGGTGTTCGTGGAGTCCGACGCCTCCGGCCAGCTGATGTTCTACGGGCCCGGCGCCGGCGGCGCCCCCACCGCCTCCGCGGTGCTCGGCGACCTCGTGGCCGTCTGCCGCAACCGGCTCAACGGCTCCACCGGGCCCGGTGAGTCGGCGTACACCGCGCTGCCCGTGTCGGGCATGGGCGAGGTCGTCACGCGGTACCACATCAGCCTTGACGTGGCCGACAAACCGGGCGTCCTCGCCCAGGTGGCCACCGTGTTCGCCGAGCACGGCGTGTCGATCGACACGGTTCGGCAGCAGGGGAAGGACGGCGAGGCCTCCCTCGTCGTCGTCACGCACCGCGCGTCCGACGCCGCCCTGGGCGGGACCGTCGAGGCGTTGCGCAAGCTCGACACCGTGCGTGGTGTCGCCAGCATCATGCGGGTTGAAGGAGAGTAACCAGCAATGACCCACCAGTGGCGCGGAATCATCGAGGAGTACCGGGAGCGGCTGCCGGTGTCCGACACCACGACGGTCGTGACGCTCCGCGAGGGCGGCACGCCGCTCGTGCCCGCGCAGGTGCTCTCCGAGCGCACCGGCTGCGAGGTCCACCTCAAGGTGGAGGGCGCCAACCCCACCGGGTCCTTCAAGGACCGCGGTATGACCATGGCGATCACGCGGGCCAAGGAGGAGGGCGCGAAGGCGGTCATCTGCGCCTCCACCGGGAACACGTCCGCCTCCGCCGCCGCGTACGCCGTGCGCGCGGGCATGGTCTCGGCCGTTCTCGTCCCGCAGGGCAAGATCGCGCTCGGCAAGATGGGCCAGGCGCTCGTGCACGGCGCCAAGATCCTCCAGGTCGACGGCAACTTCGACGACTGCCTCACCCTCGCCCGTGCGCTGAGCGACAACTACCCCGTGTCGCTGGTCAATTCGGTCAACCCGGTACGCATCGAGGGCCAGAAGACGGCCGCGTTCGAGATCGTGGACATGCTCGGGGACGCCCCCGACATCCACGTCCTGCCGGTGGGCAACGCGGGCAACATCACCGCGTACTGGAAGGGCTACAAGGAGTACGCCGCCGACGGCATCGCCACGCACACCCCCCGCATGTGGGGCTTCCAGGCGTCCGGCAGCGCCCCGATCGTGCGCGGAGAGGTGGTCAAGGACCCGTCGACCATCGCCACCGCGATCCGCATCGGCAACCCCGCCTCCTGGCAGTACGCCCTGGCCGCGCGGGACGAGTCGGGCGGCTTCATCGACGAGGTGACGGACCGTGAGATCCTGCGCGCCTACCGGCTGTTGGCCGCGCAGGAGGGCGTCTTCGTCGAGCCCGCGTCCGCCGCGTCCGTCGCCGGTCTGCTGAAGGCGGCCGAGCAGGGCAAGGTCGACCCGGGACAGCGGATCGTGTGCACGGTCACCGGCAACGGCCTCAAGGACCCCGACTGGGCCGTCGCCGGCGCCCCGCAGCCGGTCACCGTCCCGGTCGACGCGGCGACCGCGGCCGAGCGCCTCGGCCTGGTCTGACCAGGCCGAACCCGGGCCCGACGGGGAAATCCCCAGCGGGGGTGCACAGGGGGCTTACGACACGCATCGTGCGCCTCCTGTGCGCCCTATGTCGCCACTGAACCTTCCTTCGATAGGCTGTACCGAACCCGCCCGCCGCATATGCCCTCGCATATGGCCGGGTGCCGCGCCGTCTCCGCGGCCCGGAAGCGGTCCCAGGGGTCCCCAGAAGGCCCCGGGTCCTCATGTACGTATCGAATGTCTTCGACAATCACGCAGCTCAAGGAGAGTCATCGAGCGATGGCCGGTCCAGCCTTCCGCGCCGCCGCCGTCAGGGTGCGCGTCCCCGCCACCAGCGCCAACCTCGGCCCAGGGTTCGACGCCTTCGGCCTGTCGCTGGGGCTCTACGACGACGTGGTCGTCCGGGTGGCCGACGCCGGGCTGCACATCGACATCGCGGGTGAGGGCAGCGAGACGCTCCCGCGGGACGAGAACCACCTTCTCGTACGGTCCCTGCGCACCGCCTTCGACCTGCTGGGCGGGCAGCCCCGCGGCCTGGAGATCGTCTGCGCGAACCGCATTCCGCACGGCCGGGGCCTGGGCTCCTCCTCGGCCGCCATCTGCGCCGGCATCGTCGCCGCGCGTGCCGTGACCATAGGCGGGGACTCCCGGCTCGACGACGCCGCCCTGCTGGAGCTCGCCACCGAGATCGAGGGTCACCCCGACAACGTGGCGGCCTGTCTGCTCGGCGGCTTCACCCTGTCCTGGATGGAGGCCGGAGCGGCGCGGGCGATCAGGATGGAGCCCGCCGATTCCGTCGTACCGGTGGTTTTCGTGCCCGGTAAGCCGGTCCTGACGGAGACCGCGCGCGGACTGCTCCCGCGCAGCGTGCCGCACGTCGACGCGGCCACCAACGCCGGCCGCGCCGCCCTGCTCGTCGAGGCACTCACCCGCCGCCCGGAACTGCTGCTGCCCGCCACCGAGGACCGCCTCCACCAGGAGTACCGCGCCCCCGCCATGCCGGAGAGCGCCGCGCTGGTGGAACGGCTGCGGGCCGACGGCGTCCCGGCGGTGATCTCCGGAGCGGGGCCCACGGTGCTGGCCCTCGTCGACGAGGACAGCGCCGACAAGGTCGCCCATCTGGCGGGCGAGGGGTGGGCCGCGAACCGGCTGGCGCTCGACACCCAAGGGGCCGGCGTGCTTCCGCTCGCGGCCTCCAGTGACATCTGAAACCGGCGGTTGCCGGATTTCGAGAGGGGGAATGTTTGTTGGATCCGGTAGTGTTAACCTCAAGTCTGCACCCGACCCCACCATGGCGAGGTGCTTCGTGTCCCCGTCCGGGACAGACATCCTTCCGGGAGCCTCCCAAGCCGCACTGTGTTCTGTACGCCGTACACGAGCAGTACGTCGTACGGCAGCACTGAGCGACATGCCGGGCACGCTCCGGAACCGGTGCGACCAAGCCACGTGACACGGACACTCAGTGCCACTGCTTCGGGAAGCGCCGTCACCACATTCCTCCGCCGCTAGGCGGACCACCGCCCCGGCACGGTCCACACAGCAAGGACCGAAGCCGGACAGCACAACCGGTCGCCGAGCCAGACAGGCCGACGTCCGCTCCAGGGAAGGACCCTTCGTGAGCGACACCACCGATCTGATGGGCGCACGTGTCGAGGAGACCGCTGCCGCGCCCTCCACGGACGCCTCCGCGCCTGCCACCGGTGCCGGCTCCCGGCGGCGCCGCGGTACCGGCCTCGAGGGCATGGTGCTGGCCGAGCTCCAGCAGGTCGCATCCGGCCTCGGCATCAGGGGCACCGCGCGTATGCGCAAGAGCCAGCTGATCGAGGTCATCAAGGAGGCGCAGGCCGGGGGCACCCCCCAGGCCGCCCCGGCCGCGAAGGCCGCCGACGCCACCGAGACCAAGCCGAAGCGCCGGGCCACCTCCAAGGCCCGGACCGGCGACGACGCCGCTCCCGCCGCGGAGAAGAAGGCGGCCGTCAAGGCCGAGGCCCCGGCCGAGAAGGCCGTGGCGCAGCAGCAGATCGAGATTCCGGGCCAGCCGGCCGGGGGCCCGTCCCGCGACGCGGGCGCCTCCCGCGGAGCAGAGGCCGAGCGCGGGGGAGACGACGCTCCGGTGGAGCGCCGCCGTCGCCGCGCCACCGCCGACGCGGGCAGCCCCGAGACCGTCACCGCCGAGGCGAAGAGCGAGCCCAAGGCCGAGACGCCCGCACAGGCGCAGCCGCAGGGCGGCGACGCCGGTGACGGCGCCGAGGGCCGACGCCGCGACCGCCGTGAGCGCGGCCGTGACCGTGCCGACCGCGGGGACCGTCCCGAGCGGGGCGACCGTGCCGACCGCGGTGAGCGCCGCAAGAGCGACGACCAGCAGGGCGGGCAGGGTGGCGGCCAGCAGCGTCAGGACCGCCAGCAGCAGAGCGGCGGCCGTCAGGACCGTCAGGACCGTCAGGACCGCCAGCGTGACAACGGCCCCCAGGACGACGACGACTTCGAGGGTGGCCGCCGCGGCCGCCGCGGCCGTTACCGGGACCGCCGTGGCCGTCGTGGCCGCGAGGAGTTCGGTGCCAACGAGCCGCAGGTCGCCGACGACGACGTCCTGATCCCGGTCGCGGGCATCCTCGACATCCTCGACAACTACGCCTTCATCCGTACGTCGGGCTACCTGCCGGGTCCCAACGACGTGTACGTCTCCCTCGCCCAGGTCCGCAAGAACGGCCTGCGCAAGGGCGACCACGTCACCGGCGCGGTCCGTCAGCCCAAGGAGGGCGAGCGCCGCGAGAAGTTCAACGCGCTGGTGCGGCTCGACTCCGTCAACGGCATGGCGCCCGAATCCGGGCGCGGGCGGCCGGAGTTCAACAAGCTGACGCCGCTCTACCCGCAGGACCGCCTCCGGCTGGAGACGGACCCGGGCATCCTCACCACCCGCATCATCGACCTCGTCGCGCCGATCGGTAAGGGCCAGCGCGGTCTGATCGTGGCCCCGCCGAAGACCGGCAAGACCATGATCATGCAGGCCATCGCCAACGCGATCACGCACAACAACCCCGAGTGCCACCTGATGGTCGTCCTGGTCGACGAGCGTCCGGAAGAGGTCACCGACATGCAGCGGTCGGTCAAGGGCGAGGTCATCTCCTCGACCTTCGACCGCCCGGCCGAGGACCACACCACCGTCGCCGAGCTCGCCATCGAGCGCGCCAAGCGTCTGGTGGAGCTGGGCCACGACGTGGTCGTGCTGCTCGACTCGATCACGCGTCTGGGCCGTGCGTACAACCTCGCCGCGCCGGCCTCCGGCCGCATCCTGTCGGGTGGTGTCGACTCGACCGCCCTGTACCCGCCGAAGCGCTTCTTCGGTGCGGCCCGCAACATCGAGGACGGCGGCTCGCTGACCATCCTCGCCACCGCGCTGGTGGACACCGGGTCCCGCATGGACGAGGTCATCTTCGAGGAGTTCAAGGGAACCGGCAACGCCGAGCTCAAGCTCGACCGCAAGCTCGCCGACAAGCGCATCTTCCCGGCGGTGGACGTGGACGCGTCCGGTACCCGTAAGGAAGAGATCCTGCTCGGCAACGACGAGCTGGCCATCGTGTGGAAGCTGCGCCGGGTGCTGCACGCGCTCGACCAGCAGCAGGCGATCGAGCTGCTGCTCGACAAAATGCGGCAGACGAAGTCGAACGCCGAGTTCCTGTTGCAGATCCAGAAGACGACGCCGACGCCGGGAAACGGTGACTAGTCACCGCCGAGCCGGTTGAGCCGCAAAGGGCCGTCCCGTTCACGGGGCGGCCCTTTGCGCCGGTACCCGGCCGGCGGCGAGATCTCGGCCACAAGAGTGCCGCCGGGGCCGGAGTCCGGCAGGACCGGGCCGGTGGCTGAACCGCTGGTGAGCGAGTGTGGCCGGAAAAGGACGTCACCTACCGTGGCCGGAGACGCACAGGGTGGTCACAGCGCGCCGTGCAACCCTTTGCCGAGTTCCGCCGTCTGACCTGGCGGAGTGACGATGGTGCGGTACTGGTCCGTCACGACCGCGCCTGACCCTGGAAGCAGGGGGTATCCGACCGGACGGGATTCGAGGAGCACATGTCCGCCGAGAGCACGCCGGAGCCCGCCATACCGGGTGAGTCCGGCACCACGGGGCGCCATCGCGTCCGCGGCAGTCGCCGCAAACCCCGGAACAGGGGCAGGGGCGTCCTGGTCATGGCCTGGACCGCGGCGGGCATCGTCGTCCTGGGCGGCACCGGCGCCGGGTACCTGTACTTCAAGCTCAACGGCAACATCAAGAGCGTCGACATCGACTCCGCCCTCGGCACCGACCGGCCCGTCAAGGTCGACAACGGCTCCGAGAACATCCTCGTCCTCGGCTCGGACACCCGCTCCGGCACCAACCAGAAGCTCGGCGGCGGCCCCGACGACGGCAGCGCCCGCTCCGACACCGCGATGGTCGTGCACGTCTACGAGGGCCACAAGAAGGCCAGCGTGGTGTCCATCCCGCGCGACACGGTCATCGACCGTCCCGAGTGCACCGACGCCAAGGGCGGCACGCACGACGCCGCGTCCGGCGTGATGTTCAACTCCGCGTACACCACCGGCGGAGCGGCCTGCGCGGTGAAGACCGTCGAGTCCCTCAGCGGGGTCCGCATGGACCACTATCTGGAGGTCGACTTCAGCGGCTTCCAGACGCTCATCGACGAACTCGGCGGTGTCGAGGTCACCACCACCAAAGCCATCAAGGACGACGACAGCCACCTCGACCTGAAGGCCGGCACGCACCAGCTCGACGGCGAGCAGGCCCTCGGCCTGGTCCGCACCCGGCACGGCGTCGGCGACGGTTCCGACCTCGGCCGCATCCAGCTCCAGCAGGCCTTCATGAAGGCGCTGATCAACCAGGTGAAGAGCGTCGACCTGTTCGGCAACCCCAAGAAGCTGTACGACCTCGCCAACACCGCGACCCGGACCGTGACGACCGACTCCGACCTCGGCTCGGTCAACTCGCTCATGTCCTTCGCCAGCGGCCTGAAGGGCATCGGCTCCTCGGACATGCACATGGTCACGATGCCGGTCCAGTACGACCCGGCGAACCCGAACCGGGTCATCGTCCGCGAGGCCCAGGCCGAGCAGGTGTGGACCGCCCTCAAGGAGGACCGGGCGATCCCGGAGTCGGCCACCGAGGGCACGGCCACCGGCGAGGCGGACGGCGTGGTGAGCGCCGGCTGACGGCGTGGGTCGTGACCGGCCGGGCCGGTCACGACGCGGGCCGTGACCGGCCGGCTCCGGTCCGTGGGCGCGACCGGCCCCGCCGCGGCCGTGGGAATAGCGCACCGCGGGCCTCGGTTTGGGTGGATGGCCCCAGTCCTGGCAGACTGGTACGTCGGCTCCGGTTCACGCCTCCGCATCCCGCGGCTGCGACCCGGCGCCCTCCCGAAACTAGGAGACACCTTGAAGCGCGACATCCACCCCGCGTACGTCGAGACGCAGGTCAGCTGCACCTGCGGCGCGTCGTTCACCACCCGCAGCACCATCGAGAGCGGCGCCATCCGCGCCGACGTGTGCTCCGAGTGCCACCCGTTCTACACGGGCAAGCAGAAGATCCTCGACACCGGTGGCCGTGTGGCCCGCTTCGAGGCCCGCTTCGGCAAGGCCGCCGGCTCCAAGAAGTAGCGAGCCCCATTTCGCCGGTCCACGGTCGCGCCCCCTTCCCGGGCGCACCGGGACCGGCGTTTTTGGTCGCCCGCCCTCCCCTTCCCGCAGTACAGGAGCCGAAAGATGTTCGAGGCCGTCGAGGAACTCGTCGCCGAGCACGCCGACCTGGAGACGAAGCTCGCCGACCCGTCGGTCCACTCCGACCAGGCCAACGCGCGCAAGCTGAACAAGCGGTACGCCGAGCTGACCCCGATCGTCGCCACGTACCGCTCCTGGAAGCAGACCGGCGACGACATCGAGACCGGGCGTGAGTATGCCGCCGTCGACCCCGACTTCGCCGCCGAGGTCAAGGAGCTGGAGAAGCAGCGCGAGGAGCTGACGGAGAAGCTGCGTCTGCTGCTGGTGCCGCGTGACCCCAACGACGACAAGGACGTCATCCTGGAGGTCAAGGCGGGCGCGGGCGGCGACGAGTCGGCCCTGTTCGCCGGCGACCTGCTGCGGATGTACCTGCGCTACGCCGAGCGCGTCGGCTGGAAGACCGAGATCATCGACGCCACCGAGTCCGAGCTGGGCGGCTACAAGGACGTCCAGGTCGCCGTGAAGACCAAGGGCGGCCAGGGCGCCACCGAGCCCGGTCAGGGCGTGTGGGCCCGGCTGAAGTACGAGGGCGGCGTGCACCGCGTGCAGCGGGTCCCGGCCACGGAGTCGCAGGGCCGTATCCACACCTCCGCGGCCGGTGTCCTGGTGACGCCCGAGGCGGAGGAGGTCGACGTCGAGATCAACGCGAACGACCTGCGCATCGACGTGTACCGCTCCTCCGGACCCGGCGGCCAGTCGGTCAACACCACCGACTCCGCCGTGCGCATCACGCACATCCCGACCGGAGTCGTCGCCTCCTGCCAGAACGAGAAGAGCCAGCTGCAGAACAAGGAGCAGGCGATGCGTATCCTGCGCTCCAGGCTGCTCGCCGCGGCGCAGGAGGAGGCGGAGAAGGAAGCCGCCGACGCCCGCCGCAGCCAGGTCCGCACCGTCGACCGCTCCGAGAAGATCCGCACGTACAACTTCCCGGAGAACCGCATCTCGGACCACCGCGTCGGCTTCAAGGCGTACAACCTGGACCAGGTCCTGGACGGCGACCTCGACGCGGTGATCCAGGCCTGCGTCGACGCGGACTCGGCGGCGAAGCTGGCGGCCGCGTAAGCACGTAAGGACGTACCCACGCACGAGGACGACACGGAGGACTTGCGTGAACCTGCTGCTCGCAGAGGTGGCCCAGGCCACCCAGCGGCTGGCCGACGCCGGCGTGCCCTCGCCGCGCAACGACGCGGAGGAGCTCGCCGCGTTCGTGCACGGCGTGAAGCGGGGCGAGCTGCACTCCGTGAAGGACTCGGACTTCGACGCCCGCTACTGGGAGGTCATCGCCCGGCGTGAACAGCGCGAGCCGCTGCAGCACATCACCGGGCGGGCCTTCTTCCGCTACCTGGAACTCCAGGTCGGGCCCGGGGTGTTCGTGCCCCGTCCCGAGACGGAGTCGGTCGTCGGCTGGGCCATAGACGCCGTGCGCGCGATGGACGTCGTGGAGCCGTCGATCGTCGACCTGTGCACCGGCTCCGGCGCCATCGCGCTCGCCCTCGCCCAGGAGGTCCCGCGCTCCCGGGTGCACGCCGTGGAGCTGTCCGAGGACGCCCTGGTGTGGACCCGCAGGAACATGGAGGGGTCCCGGGTCGACCTGCGTCAGGGCAACGCCCTGGACGCCTTCCCGGACCTCGACGGCCAGATCGACCTGGTCATCTCCAACCCGCCGTACATCCCGCTCACCGAATGGGAGTACGTCGCGCCCGAGGCGCGGGACTACGATCCCCAACTCGCCCTGTTCTCGGGCGAGGACGGCCTCGAACTGATCCGCGGCATCGAACGCACCGCACACCGTCTCCTGCGCCCCGGCGGGGTCGTCGTCATCGAGCACGCCGACACCCAGGGCGGCCAGGTGCCGTGGATCTTCACCGAGGAGCGGGGCTGGGCCGACGCGGCCGACCACCCCGACCTCAACAACCGCCCGCGCTTCGCGACGGCCCGCAAGGCGATGCCGTGAGCGCCCCGCAGACTGTTTCCCCGAAGTACGTGTACGAGGAGGCCCGCTAGACATGGCACGGCGATACGACACCAACGACGCGACCGACCGCACGACCGGTCTGCGCGAAGCCGCGTCCGCCGTCCGCCGTGGCGAACTCGTGGTGCTGCCGACCGACACGGTGTACGGCATCGGCGCCGACGCGTTCTCCTCGGAAGCGGTGCACGACCTGCTGGAGGCCAAGGGCCGGGGCCGCAACATGCCCACCCCCGTCCTCATCGGCTCCCCGAACACGCTGCACGGCCTTGTCACGGACTTCTCCGAGCTGGCCTGGGAACTGGTCGACGCGTTCTGGCCGGGCGCGCTCACGCTGGTCGCCCGGCACCAGCCGTCCCTCCAGTGGGACCTGGGCGACACCCGGGGCACGGTCGCCGTCCGTATGCCGCTGCACCCGGTCGCCATCGAGCTGCTGACCGAGGTCGGCCCCATGGCGGTCTCCTCCGCGAACCTGACGGGCCACCCCGCGCCGGAGCACTGCGACGCGGCCCAGGAGATGCTCGGTGACTCGGTGTCGGTCTACCTGGACGGCGGGCCCACGCCCGGCAACGTCCCGTCCTCGATCGTCGACGTCACGCGCGAGGTGCCGCTCCTGCTGCGCGCCGGCGCGCTCTCCGCCGAGGAGCTCAGGAAGGTCGTACCCGACCTCGAGGTGGCGAATTGACGGCCCCTGACGCGGGGCGTGGCATATGGGACGGGGAAGAGACGCGCACCTTCACGGGGCTCCCGCGTGACAGCTTCCGCATCCTCCACGTCAGCACCGGCAACGTGTGCCGCTCGCCGATCACCGAGCGGCTGACCCGGCACGCCCTGGCGGAGCGGCTCGGAGACCCCCTGTGGGGCGGGATGATCGTGGAGAGCGCCGGCACCTGGGGCCACGAGGGCGCGCCCATGGAGGCCAACGCGGAGACCGTGCTGGCCGACTTCGGCGCGGACGCCTCCGGCTTCACCGGCCGCGAACTCCTCGACGAGCACGTCATCATGGCCGACCTGGTCCTGACGGCCACCCGCGATCACCGCGCCCAGGTCATCTCCATGGGCCACTCGGCGGGCCTGCGCACCTTCACCCTCAAGGAGTTCACCCGCCTGGTGAAGGCGATAGACCCGGCGACCCTGCCGCCCCTGGAGGACGGCGTCGTCGCCCGCGCGCGGGCGCTGGTCCGCGCCGCCGCGGCTCTACGCGGGTGGCTCCTGGCCCCGACCGCCGAGGCGGACGAGGTGTACGACCCCTACGGGGCGCCGCTGCCGTTCTTCCGGTCGATCGGGGACGAGATAAACCAGGCGCTGGATCCCGTCGTCACAGCGCTCACCGGTGTCCCCGCAAGGACGTGACAACCGAGCACCCCATCGGTCCCGGGCCTACATTGGACGTACGTCACCGTCGACGCCCGGAGTTCGCCATGTCGGTCACCCATGCCCCCGCGACCGTCGAGACCGTCGCCAGCGCCGATCTGCTGCGCCGGCAGGATCCCGAGCTGGCCGAGATCCTGCTCGGGGAGGCCGACCGGCAGGCGACGACGCTTCAGCTCGTCGCCGCCGAGAACTTCACCTCGCCGGCCGTGCTGGCCGCCCTCGGCTCGCCGCTCGCCAACAAGTACGCCGAGGGCTATCCGGGGGCCCGGTACCACGGCGGCTGCGAGATCGTCGACGTCGCCGAGCGGATCGCCGTGGAACGGGCCAAGGCCCTGTTCGGGGCGGAGCACGCCAACGTCCAGGCCCATTCCGGATCGTCGGCCGTGCTGGCCGCGTACGCCGCCCTGCTGCGGCCCGGCGACACCGTCCTGGCCCTCGGCCTGCCCCACGGCGGTCACCTCACGCACGGCTCGCCCGCCAACTTCTCCGGCCGCTGGTTCGACTTCGTCGGGTACGGGGTGGACGCCGAGACCGGGCTGATCGAGTACGACCAGGTGCGCACCCTCGCGCGCACGCACCGGCCCAAGGCGATCGTGTGCGGGTCCATCGCCTACCCCCGCCACCTCGATCACGCCTTCTTCCGCGAGGTCGCCGACGAGGTGGGCGCGTATCTCATCGCCGACGCCGCGCATCCCATCGGGCTCGTCGCCGGGGGAGCGGCGCCCAGCCCGGTGCCGTACGCCGACATCGTGTGCGCCACCACCCACAAGGTGCTGCGCGGGCCGCGCGGCGGGATGATCCTGTGCGGCGCCGAGCTCGCCGAACGGGTCGACCGGGCCGTGTCCCCGTTCACCCAGGGCGGTGCGCAGATGCACACCATCGCCGCCAAGGCGGTCGCGTTCGGCGAGGCGGCGACGCCGGCGTTCACGGCGTACGCCCATCAGGTGGTCGCCAACGCGCGGGCGCTCGCGGCCGGGCTGGCCGCCGAGGGGCTCGTCATCACCACCGGCGGGACCGACACCCATCTGGTGACGGCCGACCCGGCGCCGCTCGGCGTCGACGGACGCACCGCCCGTGGTCGCCTGGCCGCCGCCGGGATGGTGCTGGACTGCTGCGCGCTGCCGCACGCCGACGCCCGTGGCCTGCGGCTGGGGACGGCCGCGGTGACCACGCAGGGGATGGGGGAGGTGGAGATGGCACGGATCGCCGTCCTGTTCGGACAGGTGCTCAGGGGTGAGGCGGAGAGCCCGAAGGTACGTGAAGAAGTGCGGGAGCTGACCGGGAGATTCCCCCCGTATCCCGGCTGAACCGGGGGAGGCGCCGATCCGTACACAGCCACACGTGCAACCATCGTCGCTACCCGGAAGTCCCCAACCGTAAGCGTGCATCGCTAGTGTGTGGGGCTGTGATGGCCAGCGAGACCTGTGGGGAAGCCCGTGCGTGAATACCTGCTGACGCTCTGCATCACGGCCGCGGTGACGTACCTGCTGACAGGGCCGGTACGGAAGTTCGCGATCGTGGCCGGGGCGATGCCGGAGATCCGGGCCCGTGACGTGCACCGGGAACCGACTCCGCGGCTCGGCGGGATCGCCATGTTCTTCGGCCTGTGCGCGGGCCTGCTGGTCGCCGACCACCTCGCCAACCTCAACGAGGTCTTCTCCAAGTCCAACGAACCGCGCGCGCTGCTCTCCGGCGCGGCCCTCATCTGGCTGATCGGTGTCCTGGACGACAAGTTCGAGATCGACGCCCTGATCAAGCTGGGCGGCCAGATGATCGCGGCCGGCGTGATGGTCATGCAGGGTCTGACCATCCTGTGGCTGCCCATCCCGGGCGTCGGCTCGGTCGCGCTGACCCAGTGGCAGGGCACCCTGCTGACGGTCGCCCTCGTCGTCATCACCATCAACGCGGTCAACTTCGTCGACGGCCTCGACGGCCTCGCGGCCGGCATGGTGTGCATCGCCTCGGCCGCGTTCTTCCTGTACGCCTACCGCGTCTGGGTGTCGTACGGCATCGAGGCCGCCGCCCCGGCCACGCTGTTCGCGGCGATCCTGATGGGCATGTGCCTGGGCTTCATGCCGCACAACATGCACCCCGCGCGGATCTTCATGGGTGACTCCGGCTCGATGCTCATCGGCCTGGTGCTGGCGGCCGGCGCCATCTCCATCACCGGCCAGGTCGACCCGGACGCGCTGAAGCTGTTCGCCGGGTCCGAGCAGGCGGCGGTGCACCAGACGGTCCCCGTGTACATCCCGCTGCTGCTGCCGCTGACGATCATCGCGATCCCGGCCGCGGACCTGGTCCTGGCCATCGTGCGGCGCACTTGGCGCGGCCAGTCGCCGTTCGCGGCGGACCGGGGTCACCTGCACCACCGTCTGCTGGAGGTCGGCCACTCGCACAGCCGCGCGGTGCTGATCATGTACTTCTGGTCCGCGCTGATCGCCTTCGGCGCGCTCGCCTACTCGGTCAACTCGGCGTCCATGTGGATCGTGCTCAGCGTCGTCTTCCTCAGCGCGATCGGGCTGATCCTGCTGCTGCTGCCCCGCTTCACCCCGCGCGCCCCGCGCTGGGCCCAGCACCTGGTACCGCCGCGCTACCGCCGTCGCGGCGAGGTCGCCGTCGACGAGGAACTCACGCCGCCGTCCGGGGCGGAGGAGGAGGGCCGCGCCCCGGTGGCTGCCGGAGTGGCGGGTGTCAACGGGGCGACCGCCCTCGGGGCTCGTTCGCGCGTCCTGGAGGGGCGGAAGGCCGGGAGTTCGCGCTGAGCCGGGGGCTCGCGCCCACGCCACAAGGTAAGAATCTGACTAGAGCATTGCCAAGTCGTGGGGAAGCAAAGCTCCCCAATACCAGACAAGACGCCCAGATTCCTGCACAGACGCGCAGGGTCACTCTCATGTGTGACACCGGGCACACCCACTTGGTAAAGACCGCATCAAATAGTTTGTGATACGGTTCACGAGAACCCCGGATAGAGCCGACGGACCGCAGTGCGACGGTCCATTGGCGCGAGGTCTCTGACACTCGGCCCGGGGACTACGCTCGTCCATGACGACACCCCTGCCCCCCTGCGAAAGCGGAGTTGCCGCCATGCCGTCCAACGACGTCCGGATCCTGCTCCAGGCCGCTGTGCCCACAGCCGCGGTCGGCGCTGTCGCCGCTGTCGTCAGTGGCGTGGTGGCCGGCGGCAAGGGGGCGATCGGGGCGGTCGTCGCGACGCTGGTCGTGATCCTCTTCATGGGGATCGGCTTCTACATCCTGCAGCGCACTGCCAAATCGCTTCCGCACCTCTTCCAGGCGATGGGCCTCATGTTGTACGCGGCGCAGATTCTGCTGCTGTTCATCTTCATGGCCGCCTTCAAGAACACGACGCTGTTCCACCCCAAGGCCTTCGCGTTCACGCTGGTCGCCGGCACCCTCGCCTGGATCGCCGCGCAGACCCGTGCGCACATGAAGGCCAAGATCCTCTACGTCGAACCCGAGCCCACGGGCGGGAAGCCCGAAAAATCGGGGCACTCGTCGTGAGGGGTAGGGCCGGGATAAAGGCGTGTGACATCTCCTGCTATCGTCCGGTGCCAACTGCGGCATCGCGGGCGCGGGCATCTGAGCTGACGCCTGCTCAATCGCGAGGCTCGATGTCCTCTTGCCGCCCCCACATCCGTAACACCAGTCCAGTGCCGAACCGTGGCTTCGTGCCCCGCCGACACAACGAGGTTGCCGTACCCATGCGTCACGCCGAAGGAGCCCGTGGTGAGTGCTGACCAGACCCAGCTCGCCTTTGACTGGAGCTGTCGGATCATGTCCGACAACGGGTGTGGTTTTCCGGCTCCGGGCCTGCACTCGTTCCTCTTCAAGCCGATCGCCACGGTTGGAGGGTTCGAGTTCAACAAGGTGATGCTGCTTGCGCTCATCACCACCCTCCTGGTCATCACCTTCTTCACGCTCGCCTTCGGTAAGGCGAAAGTGGTGCCGGGCAAGCTCCAGATGATCGGCGAGGCCGGCTACGACTTCGTACGCCGCGGCATTGTCTACGAGACCCTCGGCAAGAAGGAGGGCGAGAAGTACGTCCCCCTCATGGTCTCGCTCTTCTTCTTCATCTGGATCATGAACATCTGGTCCGTGATCCCGCTGGCACAGTTCCCTGTGTCGTCGATCATCGCGTACCCGATGGTGCTGGCGCTGATCGTCTACGTGGTCTGGGTGTCGCTGACCTTCAAGCGGCACGGCTTCGTCGGGTTCTTCAAGAACGTCACCGGCTACGACAAGTCGCTGGGCCCGGTGCTGCCGCTCGTGATGGTCATCGAGTTCTTCTCGAACCTGCTGGTCCGGCCGTTCACGCACGCCGTGCGACTGTTCGCCAACATGTTCGCCGGTCACCTCATGCTGGTCATGTTCACGGTCGCCTCCTGGTACCTGCTGAACAGCTGGATGATCCCGGCCGCCGGCGTCTCGTTCATCATGACCATGGTCATGATCCTCTTCGAGCTTTTCGTGCAGCTGGTCCAGGCGTACGTCTTCGTGCTCCTCGCCTGCTCGTACATCCAGGGCGCGCTCGCCGAGCACCACTGAGCCACCCCACTCCCAGACCCATGAACGTCCGGTGGCCAACCCCCGCCGGTCCTTGAAAGAGAAGGAAGAATCAGCATGGCTGCCCTTGAGACCCTCGCCGCCGTCGAAGGCAACATCGGTTCCATCGGCTACGGCCTCGCCGCCATCGGCCCCGGCGTCGGCGTCGGCATCATCTTCGGTAACGGCACCCAGGCGCTCGCCCGTCAGCCCGAGGCCGCCGGCCTGATCCGTGCCAACCAGATCCTCGGCTTCGCCTTCTGTGAGGCGCTCGCCCTCATCGGCATCGTCATGCCGTTCGTCTACGGATGATCGAACCTGACGAGCAAACACAACGGAAGGCACTGATGTGATCGCCAACCTGGTACAGCTGGCGGCCGAGGAGGAGCAGAACCCGCTCATCCCGCCCGGCCCCGAGCTGCTCGTCGGCACCATCGCCTTCGCCATCGTGTTCTTCTTCTTCTGGAAGAAGCTCCTCCCGAACATCAACAAGGTTCTGGAAGAGCGCCGCGCGGCGATCGAAGGCGGTATCGAAGAAGCCGACGCCATGAAGGTCGAGGCCCAGAGCGTCCTTGAGCAGTACAAGGCTCAGCTCGCCGAGGCCCGGCACGAGGCCGCGCGGCTGCGCCAGGAGGCGCAGGAGCAGGGCGCCACGCTCATCGCCGAGATGCGCGCGGAAGGCCAGCGGCAGCGCGAGGAGATCGTCGCCGCCGGTCACGCGCAGATCGAGGCCGACCGCAAGGCCGCTTCCTCCGCGCTGCGTCAGGACGTCGGCAAGCTCGCCACCGACCTGGCCGGCAGGCTCGTCGGCGAGTCCCTCGAGGACCACGCCCGGCAGAGCCGTGTCATCGACCGCTTCCTCGACGAGCTCGAGGAGAAGGCCGAGGCCACCCGATGAACGGAGCGAGCCGCGAGGCCCTGGCAGCCGCACGTGAGCGTCTCGACGCGCTGACGGACTCCACGTCCGTGAACGCCGGCACGCTCGCCGACGAGCTGGCCGCCGTCACCACGCTGCTCGACCGCGAGGTGTCGCTGCGTCGGATCCTGACCGACCCGGCGCAGTCCGGAGAGGCCAAGGCCGAGCTGGCCCGGCGCCTGCTCGGCTCGCAGGTCGGCGGCTCGACCGTCGACCTGGTCTCCGGCCTGGTGCGTTCCCGCTGGTCGCAGTCGCGCGACCTGGTGGACGCCCTGGAGGAACTGGCCGGCCTCGCCGACCTCACCGCCGCGCAGAAGGCGGGCCGGCTCGACAGCGTCGAGGACGAGCTGTTCCGGTTCGGCCGGATCGTCACGTCGAGCACCGAGCTGCGCGCCGCGCTGACCAACCGCAAGGCCACCACCGCGGCCAAGAGCGAGCTGCTGCGCAGCCTGCTCGGCGGCCGGGCCGAAGCGACCACCGAGCGTCTGGTGACGCGCCTTGTGACCGCGCCGCGGGGACGTAGCCTGGAAGCGGGACTCGAGTCCCTGTCCAAGCTCGCCGCCGATCGCCGGGACCGCATGGTGGCCATCGTCACCTCGGCGGTTCCGCTGAGCGACCCGCAGAAGCAGCGCCTGGGCGCCGCCCTCGCGAAGCTCTACGGCCGCACGATGCACCTCAACCTCGACGTGGACCCCGAGGTCCTCGGCGGGATCCGGGTGCAGGTCGGTGACGAGGTCATCAACGGCTCCATCGCGGACCGCATCGAGGACGCCGGCCGCCGACTGGCGGGCTAGCCGCAACTTCATAGCAGTACGTACTTATTACGGCCCGTGTTGGGCCGTGCAGAAGAATCCTGGGGGTCGCCCCCAGACCCCAAAGTGAAACTTCGGGCCCAACAAGGAGAGCAGGGAACCCAGATGGCGGAGCTCACGATCCGGCCGGAGGAGATCCGGGACGCACTGGAGAACTTCGTCCAGTCGTACCAGCCGGACGCGGCCTCGCGCGAGGAGGTCGGAACGGTCACCGTCGCCGGCGACGGTATCGCCAAGATCGAGGGCCTGCCCTCGGCCATGGCGAACGAACTGCTGAAGTTCGAGGACGGCACCCTCGGTCTCGCGCTGAACCTCGAAGAGCGCGAGATCGGTGCGGTCGTCCTCGGCGAGTTCAGCGGCATCGAGGAGGGCCAGCCGGTCACCCGTACCGGCGAGGTCCTGTCGGTCGCCGTGGGCGAGGGCTACCTCGGCCGCGTGGTCGACCCGCTCGGCAACCCCATCGACGGCCTCGGCGAGATCGAGACGTCCGGCCGCCGCGCCCTCGAGCTGCAGGCCCCGGGCGTCATGGCCCGCAAGTCGGTGCACGAGCCGATGGAGACCGGCTACAAGGCCGTCGACGCGATGACCCCGATCGGCCGTGGCCAGCGTCAGCTGGTCATCGGTGACCGCCAGACCGGCAAGACCGCCCTGGCCGTCGACACGATCATCAACCAGCGGGACAACTGGCGCTCCGGCGACCCGAAGAAGCAGGTCCGCTGCGTCTACGTCGCCATCGGCCAGAAGGGCTCGACCATCGCCTCCGTGCGTGGCGCCCTCGACGAGGCCGGTGCGCTGGAGTACACGACCATCGTCGCCGCCCCGGCGTCCGACCCGGCCGGCTTCAAGTACCTGGCGCCGTACACCGGCTCGGCCATCGGCCAGCAGTGGATGTACGAGGGCAAGCACGTCCTGATCATCTTCGACGACCTGTCGAAGCAGGCCGACGCCTACCGCGCCGTGTCGCTGCTGCTGCGCCGCCCGCCGGGCCGTGAGGCCTACCCGGGTGACGTCTTCTACCTGCACTCCCGTCTGCTGGAGCGCTGCGCGAAGCTCTCCGACGAGCTGGGCGCCGGCTCGATGACCGGTCTGCCGATCGTCGAGACGAAGGCCAACGACGTCTCGGCGTTCATCCCGACCAACGTCATCTCCATCACCGACGGCCAGTGCTTCCTGGAGTCGGACCTGTTCAACGCCGGTCAGCGCCCCGCGCTGAACGTCGGTATCTCCGTCTCCCGAGTCGGTGGTTCCGCGCAGCACAAGGCGATGAAGCAGGTGTCCGGCCGACTGCGTCTGGACCTGGCCCAGTACCGCGAGCTGGAGGCGTTCGCCGCCTTCGGTTCCGACCTGGACGCGGCGTCGAAGTCGCAGCTGGAGCGCGGTATGCGCCTGGTCGAGCTGCTCAAGCAGCCGCAGTACCAGCCGATGCCGACCGAGGACCAGGTCGTCTCCGTCTGGGCCGGCACCACCGGCAAGATGGACGAGGTGCCGGTCGCCGACATCCGCCGCTTCGAGAAGGAGCTCCTGGAGTACCTGCACCGCAAGGAGCAGGGCCTCATGACCTCCATCAAGGAGGGCGGCAAGATGTCCGACGACACGCTGACGGCCATCGCCGACGCCATCACGGACTTCAAGAAGCAGTTCGAGACCTCGGACGGCAAGCTGCTCGGCGAGGACGCTCCGTCCGTCAACGTCTCCAAGTGACGTAGGAAGGGACCTGACTCATGGGAGCCCAGCTCCGGGTCTACAAGCGTCGCATCCGATCCGTCACCGCGACCAAGAAGATCACCAAGGCGATGGAGATGATCGCCGCCTCGCGCGTCGTCAAGGCGCAGCGCAAGGTGGCGGCCTCCACGCCGTACGCGACCGAGCTCACCCGCGCGGTCACGGCGGTCGGCAGCGGCTCGAACACCAAGCACCCGCTGACCACGGAGGCGGAGACGGCGAGCCGTGCCGCGGTGCTGCTCCTCACGAGCGACCGCGGTCTGGCCGGCGCCTTCAACTCCAACGCCATCAAGGCGGCGGAGCTGCTGACCGCGCGTCTCGAGGCCGAGGGCAAGGAGGTCGACGCGTACATCGTCGGCCGCCGCGGTCTGGCCCACTACAACTTCCGCGAGCGCAAGGTCGTGGAGTCGTGGTCGGGTTTCACCGACGAGCCCACGTACGCGGACGCGAAGAAGGTCGCGGGTCCGCTGATCGAGGCCATCGAGAAGGACACGGCCGAGGGTGGTGTGGATGAACTCCACATCGTCTACACCGAGTTCGTCTCGATGATGACGCAGACGGCGATCGACAGCCGGCTGCTGCCGCTGCGCCTCGAAGAGGTCGCGGAGGAGGCGCCCAAGGGCGAGATCCTTCCGCTGTACGACTTCGAGCCCTCGGCGGAGGACGTCCTCGACGCCCTGCTGCCGCGCTACGTCGAAAGCCGTATCTACAACGCGCTGCTCCAGTCGGCCGCTTCCAAGCACGCCGCCACGCGCCGCGCGATGAAGTCGGCAACCGACAACGCGGGAGAGCTCATCACCACGCTCTCCCGACTTGCCAACGCGGCCCGCCAGGCCGAAATCACCCAGGAAATCAGCGAGATCGTCGGTGGCTCCGCAGCCTTGGCCGACGCGACCGCGGGGAGTGACAGGTAATGACGACGACAGTTGAGACGGCCGTTGCCACGGGCCGCGTCGCCCGGGTCATCGGCCCGGTCGTCGACGTGGAGTTCCCCGTCGACGCGATGCCGGAGATCTACAACGCTCTGCACGTAGAGGTGGCCGACCCGGCCCTGGACGGTGCGAAGAAGACGCTGACCCTGGAGGTCGCCCAGCACCTGGGTGACGGCCTGGTCCGCACGATCTCGATGCAGCCCACCGACGGTCTGGTCCGCCAGGCCGCGGTCACCGACACCGGCACGGGTATCTCCGTCCCGGTCGGTGACTTCACCAAGGGCAAGGTGTTCAACACCCTCGGTGAGGTGCTGAACACCGACGAGACCTACGACGGTGAGCGCTGGTCCATCCACCGCAAGGCCCCGCGCTTCGACGAGCTCGAGTCGAAGACCGAGATGTTCGAGACCGGCGTCAAGGTCATCGACCTCCTCACCCCGTACGTCAAGGGTGGGAAGATCGGTCTGTTCGGCGGTGCCGGCGTCGGCAAGACGGTGCTCATCCAGGAGATGATCTACCGCGTCGCCAACAACCACGACGGTGTCTCCGTGTTCGCCGGTGTCGGCGAGCGCACCCGTGAGGGCAACGACCTCATCGAGGAGATGTCGGAGTCCGGCGTCATCGACAAGACCGCGCTGGTCTTCGGCCAGATGGACGAGCCCCCGGGCACCCGTCTGCGCGTGGCCCTGGCCGGTCTGACCATGGCGGAGTACTTCCGCGATGTGCAGAAGCAGGACGTGCTGTTCTTCATCGACAACATCTTCCGCTTCACCCAGGCCGGTTCCGAGGTCTCGACCCTGCTCGGCCGCATGCCCTCCGCGGTGGGTTACCAGCCGAACCTGGCCGACGAGATGGGTCTCCTCCAGGAGCGCATCACCTCGACCCGTGGCCACTCGATCACCTCGATGCAGGCGATCTACGTCCCCGCGGACGACCTGACCGACCCGGCCCCGGCCACCACCTTCGCCCACCTCGACGCGACGACGGTTCTCTCCCGTCCGATCTCCGAGAAGGGCATCTACCCGGCCGTGGACCCGCTGGACTCCACGTCCCGCATCCTGGACCCCCGCTACATCGCGGCGGACCACTACGCGGCCGCGATGCGTGTCAAGTCGGTCCTTCAGAAGTACAAGGACCTGCAGGACATCATCGCGATCCTCGGTATCGACGAGCTGGGCGAGGAGGACAAGCTCACCGTCCACCGTGCCCGCCGCGTGGAGCGCTTCCTGTCCCAGAACACCCACGTCGCCAAGCAGTTCACCGGCGTCGACGGGTCGGACGTCCCGCTGGACGAGTCGATCGCGGCCTTCAACGCGATCATCGACGGTGAGTACGACCACTTCCCGGAGCAGGCGTTCTTCCTCTGCGGTGGCATCGAGGACCTGAAGAAGAACGCGAAGGAGCTGGGCGTCTCCTGATCCGGGAGCGCTGAGTTCGTCTGAGGGGGCGGGCGCGTCCCGCCCCCTCTCGCACGCCTACTAGACTTGTAACCAACACCCGGCAGACCCGCCGGGTGGTGACCCGAGGAGCCACCTTGGCTGCTGAGCTGCACGTCGCGCTGGTCGCGGCCGACCGAGAGGTCTGGTCCGGCGAGGCCACCCTGGTCGTCGCGCGCACCACGTCCGGCGACATCGGCGTCATGCCCGGTCACCAGCCGCTGCTCGGTGTGCTGGAGTCGGGCCCGGTGACCATCCGTACGAGTGGCGGTGGAACGGTCGTCGCCGCGGTGCACGGCGGTTTCATCTCGTTCGCCGACGACAAGCTGTCGCTGCTGGCCGAGATCGCCGAGCTGTCGGACGAGATCGACGTCCAGCGTGCCGAGCGCGAGCTCGATCGCGCGAAGGCGGAGGGCGACGCCCACGCCGAGCGTCGCGCGGACGTACGACTGCGGGCGGCGGCAGCGCGCTGAACCAGCGCGTTGTGCGATGACGTCACTCAGCCGCGGCTGGAACCGGAGCGATCCGGTACCAGTCGCGGCTGAGGCAGATGTGGGTGTTTTTTCCATTCCGTTACCGAGAAATCCGTAACCGAGGAGACGAGGAGGTCGGTGTCGATGGTCCTCGCTCTGACTGTGTGCGGATTGGTCGTGGCCCTGGTGGTCGTGGGGCTGTTCGTCTTCGGCCTGCGCCGCAGGCTCATCCAGCGTTCCGGCGGCACCTTCGACTGCAGCCTGCGCTGGGACGTTCCGGAGAAGCCCGACACCAGTGGCAAGGGCTGGGGCTACGGCGTCGCCCGCTACAACGGCGACCGCATCGAGTGGTACCGGATCTTCTCGTACTCACCCCGTCCGCGCCGGGTCCTGGAGCGTTCCGCGATCGAGGTGGCCGGCCGCCGGGTGCCCGAGGGCGAGGAGGAGCTGGCGCTGATCTCCGACCACATCGTCCTCACCTGTCTGCACCGGGGCACGCGTCTGGAGCTCGCGATGAGCGAGGACGCGTTGACCGGTTTCCTCGCGTGGCTGGAGGCGGCCCCACCCGGACAGCGGGTGAACGTGGCGTAGCCGCGTTCACCCACATGGGTGGGGCTCCGCCGGACGCGGTCCGGGGGAGCCCCTGTGGTGTGACGGTTACTTCAGACCGCTGTCGATGGCGTTCACCAGCTCCCCGTTTCCGGTGTCACCGCTGAACTCCCAGAAGAACGCGCCGCCCAGGCCCTGGTTCTTGGCCCAGGTCATCTTTCCGGCGATGGTCGACGGGGTGTCGTAGGACCACCAGTTGGTGCCGCAGTGCGCGTACGCCGTGCCCGCGATCGTGCCGGTGACCGGACAGGACGTCTTGAGCACCTTGTAGTCCTCGATGCCCGCCTCGTACGTGCCGGGTGCCGCGCCGGTCGCCGCGCCGCCGGGGGCTGACTGGGTGACGCCGGTCCAGCCGCGCCCGTAGAAGCCGATGCCGAGCAGCAGCTTCGCGGACGGGACGCCCTTCGCCTTCAGCTTGGCGATCGCGTCGGCGGAGTTGAAGCCGGCGGCCGGGATGCCGGGGTACGAGGTGAGCGGCGAGTGCGGGGCGGTCGGGCCGTCCTTGTCGAAGGCGCCGAAGTAGTCGTACGTCATCACGTTGTACCAGTCGAGGTACTGGGAGGCGCCGCCGTAGTCGGCCGCGTCGAGCTTGCCGCCGGAGGAGCCGTCGGCGGTGATGGCGGCGGTGACCAGGTAGTTCCGGCCGAACTCGGTGCGCAGCGCCTGGGACAGGTTCCGGAACGCGGCCGGGCCGGACGTGTCGCAGGTCAGACCGCAGGCGTTCGGGTACTCCCAGTCGATGTCGATGCCGTCGAAGACGTCGGCCCAGCGCGGGTCCTCGACGACCGCCTTGCAGGACTTGGCGAAGGCGGCCGGGTTGGCGGCGGCCTGCCCGAAGCCGCCGGAGTAGGTCCAGCCGCCGAACGAGTACAGCACCTTGATGTGCGGGTACTTGGCCTTGAGCTGGCGCAGCTGGTTGAAGTTGCCGCGCAGCGGCTGGTCCCAGGTGTCGGCGGTGCCGCTGACGGACTGGTCGGCGGTGTAGGCCTTGTCGTAGGCGGCGTAGGTGTCGTCGACCGTGCACTGGCCGTTCTTCACGTTGCCGAACGCGTAGTTGATGTGGGTGATCTTGGCGGCCGAGCCGGACGTCACCAGGTTCTTGACGTGGTAGTTGCGGCCGTAGACGCCCCACTCGGTGAAGTAGCCGAGCTTGACCTTGTCGCCGGGCGGCGGGGGTTCCGTGGTGCCGCCGGTGGTGCGGACCGCGACCGCGCCGCTGACCGGGCCGGTCTGGTCGGCGGTGTCACGCGCCTGGACGCTGTAGGAGTAGTCGGTGCCGGCGGTGAGACCGGTGTCGGTGTACGAGGTGGTCGTCACGGTGGCGATCCTGGCACCGTCGCGCAGGACGTCGTAGTTCTTGACGCCCTTGTCGTCGGTGGCCGCGCTCCAGGCCAGCTTCACCGAGGTGTCGGTGACGGCGGAGGCGGTGGGCATGCCGGGGGCGGAGGGGGCCGCGTCCCCGGGGACGGTGCCGCCGTCGCAGCTGCCGCCGTTGAGCTTGCAGCCCGCGGGGGAGCCGGTGCCCGTGCCGTTGAAGCCGAAGGAGACGGAGGCGCCCGGGGCGAGGGAACCGTTCCAGGACTTGTTCCTGGCGGTCCAGTGGGTGCCGGACGAGGTGACGTCGGCGTCCCAGGCGGAGGTGACGGAGGTGCCGGAGGGGAAGTCCCACTCGACGGTCCAGGAACTGAGAGCCGTGGTGCCGGTGTTCTTCACCGTCCACCTGCCCTCGAATCCGGTGCCCCAGTCGGAGGCCTTGGTGTAGGTGGCGGTGGCGGACGTCGCGGCCTGGGCGGGGCTCGCGAGACCGACCAGGCCGGCGATGGGGAGCATCAGTGTCGCGAACAATGCCGCGGCCCTGTGTCTGAAGCGCATGCTGCGCCTCCTCGGGGGTTGGGGGCGCGACTGAGCCTTCACGCCCACGGTGCCGCGAGAATAGAAAGGTCTGGACCACGGGTCAATAGGTCTGGACCACTAGGGTTTCACTTTCCTTGAATCCCCAACTCCTGAGCGAGCACCGCCGCTTGCACCCGGCTGCGCAGCTCCAGCTTCCCCAGCAGTCGGCTGACGTGCGTCTTCACGGTCGCCTCGGCCATGTCGAGGCGGGCCGCGATGTCGGCGTTGGACAGCCCCCCGCCGAGGCAGGCCAGCACCTCGCGCTCGCGCCGGGTGAGCGTGTCGAGCACCGCGGGGTCGGCGGTCGTCTCCCGTACGGGCTTGGCGGCGAACTCGGCGATCAGCCGCCGGGTGACGGCCGGGGCGATCAGCCCCTCCCCGCGGCCCACCGTACGGACCGCCTCCACCAGGTCCCGCGCCTCGGCGTTCTTCAGCAGGAACCCGGCGGCGCCGGCCCGCAGCGCGCCGAAGACGTACTCGTCGAGGTCGAAGGTGGTCAGCACGAGCACGTCGGCCAGGCCCTCGGCGACCACCTGCCGGGTCGCCGACACCCCGTCCAGGCGTGGCATCTGCACGTCCATCAGGACCAGGTCGGGCCGCAGCTCGCGGGCCAGCGCCACCGCCTGCTCACCGTCCGCCGCCTCACCGACCACCTCGATGTCGGGGGCGCTGCGCAGGATGAGGACGAGTCCGGCGCGTACCGCGGACTGGTCCTCGGCGACGAGGACACGGATCATGCGGGATCTCCTTGGGCGCTGTCGGCCAGGGGCAGGGTGGCGTGGACGGTCCAGAGCGTGCCGTCCGCCGAGGCGGGGTCCCGGGCGGGGCCGGCCTCGAAGCCGCCGCCCAGCAGGGCCGTACGCTCCCGCATGCCGACCAGTCCGGCGCCGGAGCCGGGCGCGCGCGGACCGGCACGGTCGCCGTACGGGCTGGTCACGGTGACGGTGAGCGCGTCCTGCCGGCGGGCCAGGGTCACGGTGACACGGCCCGGGGAGGCGTGCTTGAGGGCGTTGGTGAGGGACTCCTGCACGATCCGGTACGCGGCGAGTTCGACCGGTGCGGGTACGGCGTCGGCGTCGGGCAGGGTGTTGTCGAGCACGACGTCCAGGCCGTTGGCGCGGGCGCCGTCGACCAGGGCGGGGAGCCCTTCGAGGGTCGGGGTCGCGGCCGGCTGGCGGCCGCCGTCGCGCAGGATGCCGATCAGGCGTCGCATCTCCGCCAGGCCCGCCACGCTGTTCTCCCGGATCACGCCGAGCGCGTCCCGGGAGACCGCCGGGTCGTCCAGGGAGAGCGCGGCCGTGGAGTGGATGGCGATCGCGGAGAGGTGGTTGGCGACCATGTCGTGCAACTCCCGTGCCATGCGCGCCCGTTCGGCGGTCACCGCCTGAGTGCGGTCCATCTCGGCGAGCAGCGCGGTCTGTTCGGCGCGCAGCAGGGCGGCGTCGGCGGCGTCCCGGTGGTTGCGCACGATCAGACCGGTGGCCGCGGGCGCGAACGACACGACACCGACGGCCACCCCGATCAGCAGGGCCTCGGGCACCCGCCACACCGCGAACGGCACCAGCGCGCCGGCCGCCGTGAGCAGCCCGGTGATCCACGGGATGCGGCGGGCCGCGGAGGGCGGACCGTACAGGACGGCCGCGTACATGAGGTCGGTGTACATCAGGATGGTGAACAGGTTGCCCTGGGTGATGGTGTCCGCGACCAGCGCGGCGGTGCCGGCGAGCACGGCGGTGCGCGGGGCGGTCCGGCGCAGCAGCTCGCAGCCGGCCGTCACGGCGAGCGGCAGCAGGATCACCCAGTCGCCGCCGAGGAGCACGATCGGTTCGTGGGCCGGCCGGGTGCCCAGGCCGATCGCCCAGACCAGCAGGCCGCCGAGCAGCCCGGCTGCCGCGACGTACACGTCGAACCGGTGCGGGCGGGGCAGTCCGAGGGCCATGCCTCCATCCAACACGGCCCGCGCCCCGGACGCCTGATGCCCGGGAACGGTCCCGCGCTGCATCCTTCGATGTACCGCCGGTTCGTCACCGTCGACGACGCGGCGGGCCGGTCCCGACGGGAGCCTTGAAGGGTGACCGAGAGGAGCGCGTCGTGATCGTCACGTTGATCGTCGTCTGTGAGATCGGGTTCTGGGTGCTGCTGGCCGCGGGACTGGCCTTCCGCTACCTGCTGCGCATGCCGCGCACCGGCATGGCCCTGCTGCTGTGCGAGCCCCTCCTGGAGATCCTGCTGCTGGTCGTCACCGCCCTGGACCTGAAGAACGGGGCCGACCCGAGCTGGAAGCACGGGCTGGCCGCGCTGTACATCGGCTACACGGTCGGCCACGGCCATCGCACCGTGAAGTGGCTCGACGGCCACGCCGCCCACCGGCTGGGCGGTGCGCCGAAGCCCGCCGGGCCGCCGCGCCACGGGATGGCCCGGGCACGGCACGAGGGCACGGTGTGGCTGGGTTCGGTGGTCGCCGCGGCCGTGGCGACCGCGCTTCTCCAGCTCGCCATCTGGTACGTCGACGACTCCTCCCGCACCGGCTCCCTGGAGAGCTGGCGCTTCGTCGCCTGGCGGGCCGTGGGCATCCACGGCCTGGTCGCGCTGTCCTACACGATCTGGCCGAAGAAGGCCCCGGCCGACGCCGGGCCGGAGCACCGGGTGAACGTCTCGAAGGAGCGTGTCGGGCGATGAACAGGCCGCTGAGGAACCTGCTGGAGGGTGCCGTCACCCTGGTGACCGGCCTGCTGCTGTGGCTGTTCACCGGCGACGTGGACGTCCCGGTCGTCACCCTGACGAAGGTCGGCGTGGTGATGATGTGGGTCGGGGGCGCTCTCATCGCGACGGGCCTGTACCAGGCGGCACGCGGTTCGTCCGGCCCCCGGCCGGGCTAGGGCCCTGTCGTCGGCATCCCGCCTAGCGCTCCCCGCCCGGCACCCACAGCACGTCCCCGACCTCCCGGTTCGCCGACCGCGCCAGGATGAACAGCAGGTCGGACAGCCGGTTGAGGTAGGTCGCCGTGAGCGGGTTCATGGTCTCGCCGTACGCCTCCAGCGCGGCCCACGTCGAGCGCTCGGCTCTGCGGACGACCGTGCACGCCTGGTGCAGCAGGGCCGCGCCCGGGGTGCCGCCGGGCAGGATGAAGGAGCGGAGCTTGTCCAGCCGCTCGTTGAAGCGGTCGCAGTCCGCCTCCAGCTTGTCGACGTAGAACTGCTCGACCCGCAGGGGCGGGAACTGCGGGTTCTCCACCACCGGTGTCGACAGGTCCGCGCCCACGTCGAACAGGTCGTTCTGGACGCGGGTGAGGACCGTGACGATCTCCTCGTCCAGGCCGCCCAGGGCGACCGCCGTGCCGATGACCGCGTTCGCCTCGTTGGCGTCGGCGTACGCGGCGATCCTGAGGTCGGTCTTGGCGACCCTGCTCATGTCGCCGAGGGCGGTGGTGCCCTGGTCGCCGGTCCTGGTGTAGATGCGCGTCAGATTGACCATGGGGTCAGCGTAGTTACGCACCGGCCGTCCGGAAGACCCGTGTGCCCACTGTCACGGACAGCGCGGTCAGGCCGGCGGCCACCAGGACGCCGTACAGCATGGCCGCCGAGGTGTACGAGCCGACGTACGCGTCCCGCATCGCGTCCACCAGATAGCGGAACGGCATGAGGTGGGAGAGGACGTCCAGCCAGCCGGGGGCGAGTGTCATCGGGAGCATCAGGCCGGACAGCAGCATGGGCGGCATGCTGACCGCGTTGGCCAAGGGGCCGAACTCACCCGGGGTGCGGACCCGCATCGCCGGCGCGTACGACAGCGAACCCAGCGACACCGTGAGCAGCGCGACGAACGCGCAGCCGATCAGGATGCCCGCCAGGGGCGCGCGCAGGCCCATCGCCACCGAGGCCAGCACCAGCAGCACGGCCTGGAAGACGAACACCGTGGCATCGCGCAGCACCCGGCCCAGGAGGAGCGCCAGGCGGCTGACCGGGGTGACCCGCATACGCTCGACCACGCCCTGACCGTTCTCGACGATCACCGAGAAGCCCGCGAACGACGCTCCGAACAGGGCGAGCTGGAGCAGCAGTCCGGGGACCAGCATCGTCGGCTCGTCGAGGAACAGCACCTTCGGGCGGTGGGTGAGCGCCATCGCGATGTCCAGGCGGCGCCGCTGGCCGCCGGAGAGCGTGGCGGCTCGCTCGACGCGAGCCTCCAGGACACGTTCCTCGCCGTCACCGGCCGCGGTCCCGCTTCCGCCGACCCCGCCCCCGTAGCCGTATAGGAACCCCACGACGATGCTGCTTCACGACACGGCCCTACCTCTTCCTCGACCGGTCCGCGGGCATCGTCGACCGGCTCGCCCGCTGGGTGCGCGCCCGCAGCGCCGGCGAGTCCGCGGCCGCCTCGGTCCTGCGGGAACTGCGCGGCGAGGTCGAGGCCGTCTCGCCGCACGTCGGGTTGTTCTCCGGCTACGCCCGCTTCATGCGGGTCATCCACGACGCCCCCGCGCTGCGCTCCCGGCTGTGGGCGATCGGCCAGGAGGTCCACGAGAGGCTGGAGGAGGCCCTGCGCGAGGAGACCGGCGCCCCGGCCGACGACCCGATGCCCGGCCTGATCGCCGGTCAGATCGGCTGGGCGCACCAGACCGTGATGTCCGTCATCGGACGCGAGATGATGGACGGCCGCAATCCGGACGAAGTGTCACGAGAGGTGCTCGTGCTTCTCGACGACATCGAGGAGCTGGAGCGAGAAGGTGCTCAACTACGCCGTACGTGGCGTCGAATGACCCACGCCGGTGTGATGTCCGTCAGATGAGACGTGACGCGCATTACTTACGGGCCACAGGGCCCCTCACGAACGCTAGGGTCCGCCGGAGAGGCAATTTGAACAGCGTGTGAGCGCTTGTGTGCAGTCAAAGGGGAGTCGCACAGTGGCACGGAAGCTTGCCGTCATCGGCGCCGGCCTGATGGGTTCCGGTATCGCCCAGGTCTCCGCGCAGGCGGGCTGGGACGTCGTCCTGCGCGACGTGACCGACGAGGCGCTCGAGCGGGGCACCGACGGCATCAAGGCCTCGTACGACAAGTTCGTGAGCAAGGGCAGGCTGGAGGCGCACGACGCCGACGCGGCCCTCGCCCGGATCACCACGACCACCGACCTGGACGCCGTCGCCGACGCGGACATCGTCGTCGAGGCCGTCTTCGAGAAGCTCGAGGTCAAGCACGAGATCTTCCGTGCGCTCGACAAGATCGTCCGCGACGACGCCGTCCTCGCCTCCAACACCTCCGCCATCCCGATCACCAAGATCGCGGCCGTGACGGAGCGCCCGGAGCGCGTCGTCGGCACGCACTTCTTCTCGCCGGTCCCGATGATGCAGCTGTGCGAGCTGGTGCGCGGCTACAAGACGAGCGACCAAACCCTCGCCATGGCGCGGGAGTTCGCCGAGTCCGTCGGCAAGACCTGCATCGTCGTCAACCGTGACGTGGCCGGCTTCGTGACGACCCGTCTCATCTCGGCGCTCGTCGTCGAGGCGGCCAAGCTCTACGAGTCGGGCGTGGCCACCGCCGAGGACATCGACCTCGCCTGCAAACTGGGCTTCGGCCACGCCATGGGCCCGCTCGCCACGGCGGACCTGACCGGCGTCGACATCCTCCTGCACGCCACCGGCAACATCTACACCGAGTCCCAGGACGAGAAGTTCGCCCCGCCGGAGCTGATGCGCCGGATGGTGGACGCCGGTGACATCGGACGCAAGAGCGGGCAGGGCTTCTACAAGCACTGAGGACCCGGAAACCGCACACGCCCCTGGTGAATCACACCCTTGGGTGAATTCGGTATCGGTTCGCTTACGGACGGCAACCTCCGACCGTCGAAGTGAGTCAGAGGTTGCATCACCTGGCACACGGCAAGGCAGCACATTCGCGGAGCACGGCAGGCACGCACAGGGGAGCGCATATGTACATCAGGGGCGACCACGCCGAGCTGGTCGTCGGGGGCCGCCTCGACGTCCGCAGCGCGGCGGACGCCCGTACGGTCCTGCACTCGGCCGTCGACGACGGAGTCGGCGACCTGGTGCTGGACCTGTCCGAGCTGGACTCCTGGGACGCCACCGGACTCGGGGTGATCATGGGAGCGCACCGGCGGGCCGGCCGCTGCGGCCGACGGCTGGTGCTGCGCGACGTACCGCCGCAGATGCAGCGCCTGCTCGTCGCCACCCGGCTGCACCGCATCCTCGCGATCGAGGGCGGCATCGGGGTGGAGTCCCTGCCCCGGGTGTGACTCCCGGCACAGGTGTGGTCCGTCGGACCGGGGAGACCCGCGTGGGACGCCGCGAAAGTACGACGCTCGCAATCCGCATGAGACTGTGACGTCTCGGACGGCGCGGTACCCCGGGCTGTCGTAGATACTGTGCGAAGGTTTAGGGTTCGGTCGCCCGCTGCGTGACAACCCTTGAGCGGGCCCGGACCAGAAGCGACAGCGCGGTGTGCAACAGGCCGGAAGGGGCCGGAGCCGGCACACGACGCTTTTGGGGGGCTTGACCTATGGACCCGAACAACCGGGGACCCGAGGAGTACGGCCACGACGACGGGGACACCTCCCGGTCGAGTGCGTTCGAGACCGGGGCAGGCTCCACGCCGCGCCCGCGCCCGCCCAGGGACTCCCTGCCGTCCGACTTCGCGCCGCACGCGCCCGCACCGGCCCGCACGGTGCGGCTCGTCACGGGCGACTACCTGCTCACCGTCAATCCCGTCGACGGCAGCGAGATAGAGGTCTGCCCGCCGCGAGAGCGCCCCGGCCGGCCCGAGAAGCTGACCGCGGCCGACCGCGCCGAGGCCGCCCGTGCGGCCAGGCCGCCGGTCCCGCCCGGCCCGGCCCTGCCCGAGCTGCCGCTGCTGGCCCGCCAGGACGACCGCGAGCGCCTGGTGCGCCTGCTGGCCCGCGGTCGCTCCGTCCGCCTGACCGGCCCGGCCGGCTCCGGCCGCACCACCCTCCTCGACGTCGTCGCCGAGGACTGCGCGGATCTCGCCCCCGACGGCGTGATCCGGCTCAGCGGCTACCACCGCACCACCGGCGACCTGCTGTACGACCTCTTCCACGCCGTCCACGACGCGCCCCTGCACCGCCCGGACCGGGACGAGCTGCTCGGCCACGTCCGGGAGATCGGCGCGGTCGTCGTCCTCGACGACATCGAGTTCGGCGGGGCCGCGCTCGACGAACTGCTGGACGCCACCCCCGAGTGCGCCTTCCTGATCGCGGCCACGCCCGACGTGCCCGCCCCGTCCGCCGACTCCGCGCTCGAAGAGGTGTTCCTCACCGGCCTGGAGCGCGCCGACGGGCTGGAACTCCTGGAGCACGCCGTCGGCCGCGGCCTGACCGAGGAGGAGTCCAACTGGGCGGGCGACCTCTGGTTCGAGTCCGAGGGCCTGCCGCTGCGCTTCGTCCAGGCCGGGGCCCTGCTGCGGCAGCGTGACCGGCTGCGGGCCGGAGCGAGCGCCGTCGACGAGATCGGCGTGTTCGCGGACATGGTGCCGGCCGACGCGCCCGTCGACCCGGACGACACCGAGCACATCCCCCTGCCCGCGCTCGGCGAGGCCGCCGCGCCCGCCCCGCTGCTCGCCGCCCGGCTCAGCGACTCGGCGCGCGCCACCCTCCGGTTCGCCGTCGCGCTCGGCGGCGAGGTGCCCCACCAGGCCCATCTGCCCGCACTGGTCGGCGACACCCACGCGGACGCCGCGCTGGGCGAGCTGGCCGCCTGCGGACTGGTCTCCCCGGTCGGCTCCCGCTACCGGCTGGCCGCCGGTGTCCAGGCCCAGCTGGAGGCCGCCGGATACGGCGACGACACCCCGGCCCGCGCGCGCGACGCCGCCCGGCACTACGCCTGGTGGGCCGGACACCCCTCGGTCACCCCGGAACGGGTGTGCGCCGAGGCGGACGCCCTGCTCGCCGCCCTCGCCGTCCTCGTGCCCGCCACCACGGCACCCGCCGAGGACGAGGAGAGCCCCACCGTGCCGCTGGCCCGCACGGCGGCGCCCGCGTTCGCCGCGGGCGGCCACTGGGGTGCCTGGGAGCGGATGCTGCGCGCCGGCGCCGAGGCCGCCCGGCTCGCCGGGGAGGTCGCCGAACAGGCCTACTTCCACCACGAACTCGGCGTCCTCGCGCTCTGCGGCGGAGACCTCGACCGGGCCCGCGCCGAACTGGAGTCCTCCATCGGCCTGCGCGGCGCTCTCGCCGACAAGCGCGGCACCGTCGCGGGCCGTCGCGCCCTCGCCCTGGTCGCCGACCGCTCCGGCACCGTGCCCGGTCTCGCCGCCATGGCGGGGGAGGAGGTGCCGGACGCGCGGTCCGAGGAGTCGCAGTCACCCCCGGCCGCCTTCCCGCAGCTCCAGCCGCCCACCGACAGCGGCACGCTGGTCACCTACCGGACGTCCTCCCCGACGCCCCGGCCGCCCGTCTCGTCGTCCCGGTCCACCGGGGTGTCGCCGTCGTCCCGCAAGGCGCGGGGCGGCCTGCGGGGCCTCGCCCGGCGCAACCTCGTGGCGGGGGGCGCGGGCGCGCTGCTGGTGGCCGTGCTCGGCACGGTGGTGACGCTGGGCGCCACCTCCGACAGCGACGCCGAGCAGCCGTCCAGCCAGGTGGGCGTCAACCCGTCCGCCAGCCAGGGCGCGGACGACGGCAGCCTGGGCGCCGACGTGCCGAAGAACGACGACCCCTCCGACGACACCGGCACGGCGACCAGCCGTCCCACCGACCCCGGCCCCGACGGCACCCTCGGCACCTCCGACGACCCGACGCCGACGGATTCCGCCACGCCGTCCGACGACCCGAGCGGAACCCAGGGGCCGAGCGGCGGTCCGTCGACCTCGCCCAAGCCGTCGACGACGAAGCCGCCGACCTCGCCGAACCCGTCGCAGACGTCTCCGTCGAAACCGCCGTCGACGTCCGTCACCCCGACCCCGACCACCACGCCGACCGGGAGCGCGACGACCACGCCGACGCAGGAGCCGTCGACCACGCCGTCCACCTCCGACTCCGCCAGCGGCCCGGCGTCGTCGCCGGTGGAGAGCAGCAGTGCCTCCGCGGGCGCTCCCGAGACGAGTGAGGCGGCCCCACCCGGCAGTTCGGGTCCGGTGATCTGACCTCCCGCGACCTGACGTCCGGTACAGCGCGGAAGGGCCCGGTCCGGGGAACGGACCGGGCCCTTCGGCCGTTGGGGGAGGCGGCCGTCAGAACAGCCGCAGCTTGTCGTCCTCGATGCCGCGCAGGGCGTTGTAGTCGAGGACCGTGCAGCCGATGCCGCGGTCGGTGGCGAGGACGCGGGCCTGCGGCTTGATCTCCTGCGCGGCGAAGATGCCGCGCACCGGGGCCAGATGGGGATCGCGGTTCAACAGCTCCAGGTAGCGCGTGAGTTGCTCCACGCCGTCGATCTCGCCGCGCCGTTTGATCTCCACCGCGACGGTCTGTCCGTCCGCGTCCCGGCACAGGATGTCGACCGGACCGATCGCCGTCATGTACTCGCGGCGGATGAGGGTGTAGCCCTCGCCGAGGGTCTCGATGCGGTCGGCGAGCAGCTCCTGGAGGTGCGCTTCCACGCCGTCCTTGATCAGGCCCGGGTCCACGCCCAGTTCGTGCGAGGAGTCGTGGAGGACTTCCTCCATCGTGATGATGAGCTTCTCGCCCGCCTTGTTGACGACGGTCCAGACGCCTTCCTCGTCGCCGGAGCCCTCCTTCAGCGTGCAGGGCGGCGACATCCAGTTCAGGGGCTTGTAGGCCCGGTCGTCCGCGTGGATCGAGACGCTGCCGTCCGCCTTCACCAGGATCAGACGGGGGGCCGAGGGCAGGTGGGCGGTGAGCCGGCCCGCGTAGTCGACGGAGCATCGGGCAATGACGAGACGCATGGTCGGCAACGCTACTCGACGGGCACAGGTCCACGCGATTCGCCCTCCCGCCGCCCCGCCGGTGCCCGCGCTGGAGGGTCAGTGGTCCGTCCCTCTTGTTCTGGTAAACCCCTGTTCGGTTATGGCCGATTGTGTGCCCAATGAGGCCTGGCTATGTACGCATTCTCCTGGTGCGGGCCCCGTACGGTGCTTACCGTAGTAAACGGGAGGTCGCGAGTCGTGTACGCAGCGTGTTTACGTCGCGAACTCCCTTTATCTGTCCGGCAACCCCTGCTGACCGGGGGTGCGAGAGGAGAACCCATGTCGCTCGACGTCTCACCGGCCCTACTCGAACAGGCCGAGCGAGGCGAGGTCGACGAAGCTGCCTTCGTCGACTGCGTCCGGACCTCCCTGCCCTACGCATGGGAGATGATCAGCTCCCTGGTGGCCCAGCTGAAGGTGGACGGCGGCCAGTTCGCCGACAACCAGACGCCTCCGCCGGACGAGCAGGCACGCGGTCAACTGCTGCGTGCGCTTGCGAGTGACGCGATACGCGGCGCGCTGCAACGGCACTTCGGTGTCCGGCTGGCATTCCAGAACTGCCACCGGGTGGCCGTGTTCCCGTTGGACTCCTCCGTCGACGGGACACTGGCCCGCTTCACCTCGGCGCGCAACCAGCTCCTGAACCAGTCCCCGGAGCTCAGGGACTGCTGACGCAGTGAGCCGTCGGCTTGCCGCTCCGTACGCGGGAGGTGCATTCAGTACCGGAGCGGCAAGCTCTCCACCGGACAGGGCCGTTCGGCCGGGACGGTTCAGCCGAGCTGCGGGATGACGTCGCCACCGAGCCGCCGTACGTTCTCCTCGGTGGCCGCGAGGTCTCCCGACCCCTCCACGAGCAGGGCGAAGCGGGTCACGCCGGTCCGCTCGCTGGTCGCCGCGAGCCGGTCGGCGCACAGCCGCGGAGTGCCCACCGGGTGCAGCCCGCAGAGCAGTTCGGTGTACGCCAGCGGGTCGCGCATCCGGCGCTCGCGGCCGTCCACCGTGACATGGGCGCCGAGACCCTGCCTCAGCCAGCCCGGCATCGCCTTCGTCAGCGCCTCCACCGCGTCCTGGCGCCGGTCCGCGATCTGGCAGACGCCGGCCGAGACATGGGCCGCCCCCAGGACCAGCTCCGGCGGATGGCCGCAGGCGCGCGCGTGCCTGCGCCACAGCGCGACCATCTCGGCCTTCTCCTCGTCGCCCACGTGCATCCCGAGCAGCATCGGCAGCCCGCGCTCGGCGGCCAGCCGCACACTCGCCGGAGAGGTGCACGCGACGATCACCTCGGGGCCCGCGGTGTCGGTCAGCGCCTCGGACGGCCGCGGGACGACGGGCACTTCGCGGAAGGCGAAGCGTCCGCCGGACGATCCGACCGAGGGTTCGCGCAGCCAGCGCACCAGCAGATCGAGTGATTCCGGGAAGCCCGACTCGTACGCCTCCAGACCCGCACCGAACACCTCCAGGTCGACCCACGGTCCGCCGCGTCCCACGCCCAGCGAGAAGCGACCGCCGCTCGTCAGGTGCAGCAGCGCGGCCTGTTCACCGAGGGCGACGGGGTGCACGGTGGGCAGCACGCTGACGGCCGTGCCGACCCGGATGCGGCGGGTGCGGCCGAGCAGCAGGGCGGCCAGGGTGACCGCCGACGGGCAGGTGCCGTACGGCACGAAGTGGTGCTCGGCCAGCCAGACCGCGTCCAGCCCGGCCTCCTCGGCCACCTCGGCCGAGCGGACCGCGCGGTGCAGCGCCTCCCCCTCGCCCTGCCCCGGGAACTGGGCCGCCAACACGAAACTACCTACGCGCATCGCATTTCCTGCTTCCTTGGCTCCGACGCGGAGCTCCCCCACCGGGCATAACCGTCTGACACGTGCCGAAGACACGGCCTGGCGAAGAGATTTGCGGATTGTCTGCTGAATGGACCGCCCCGGAGGGGGACTTGTGGGGGTTGGTTCCCTACACCTACCCCGCGCCGGTGCCGCGTAGGCTGGACACGAGCCCTGCCTCCTGTATAGCCCCGTGAGGTGTCCTGTGTCCCCGCGTCGCAACCGACCCAAGGGTTCCGGCCTGTCCGGCCACAGTGCCGACGACGACCGGCCCGGCCGCTACGGCGGCTGGCAGATCGCGGAGGACTGGCAGGGCGAGCAGTGGAGCGTGCGGCACGTGGCCGGGGCGAGCGCCCAGGGCAAGGCGTACCGCTGCCCGGGCTGCGAGCAGCTGATCCCGGACGGCGTCCCGCACCTGGTGGCCTGGCCGCAGCACTCGGGTGTCGACGAGCGGCGCCACTGGCACAAGGCGTGCTGGAACGCGAAGGACCGCCGCACCACGCGGGTGCAGCGGTCCAGGAACGCGCCGAGGTTCTGAGCGCCCGGATTCTCGGGCGGACTACGGGCGGACTACACGTCCCGCTTCTCCAGCAGCGCGTAGGCGCCGGCGAACGCGGCGGCCGTCACCCCGAGGGCGATCCACAGCGGGTCCCAGCCCGACGGGCCGGCCTCCGTGAGGGAGTTGGCGTAGAAGACGCTGAGCTGGTTCGGGATGGAGTACTCGACCAGGGCCTCGCGCAGGGCCTCCAGCGACTGGGAGAACATGAACAGGGCGATGACCAGCGGAGCCAGCACGAGCCCGATCATGATGGTGATCGCGCCCGCCGAGTGCCGGATGATCGAGCCGACGACGAGCGAGAGCAGCCCGAGCAGCGCGATGTAGACCGAGATGCCGACCGTGCCCTTCAGCCATTCCTGGCCGGTCGGTTCCCGGGTGCCGTCCAGCATGGCCACGTCCGCGAGGGCCACGACGAGGGCCGACACCAGCGTGACCGTGAACGCGACCACGAAGAACACGATCGCCTTCGCCGCGAGGACCCGGCCGCGGGACGGGCACGCGACCATCGTGGTGCGGATCATGCCGGTGCCGTACTCGGAGGCCGTGGTCAGCACGCCGAGAGTGATCACGCACATGCTGCCGAGCAGCAGCCCGAAGAAGCCGAACGACAGCGGGTTCTCGCCCTCCAGGCCACCCGGGTCGGTGTTGGCGGCGACCAGCGCGGCGGCCCCCAGTCCGATGCCGATGACCAGCAGCACGAACACGCCGAGCGTCCACATCGTGGAGCGCACCGACTTGATCTTCGTCCACTCGGAGGCGATGGCGTGCCCGAGGTGCGTGCGCACCACCGGGATCGGCGAGGTGTAGCTCGGGTACGACGGTCCGGGCGCCGCCTGCCAGGCGGGCGCGGCCTGCGGCATCGGGGGCTGCGGGGTGCTCATCGGGCGTCCTCGGGCTTGGTCAGGTCGGAGGCGGGGGCGGAGGCCGGGGAGGAGGGAGCGGCCGGCACGGGGGCGGGCGGGGCCGAGGCAGCCGGGGCGGGCGGCGCGGCCGACGGGCCGGGAGCGGCGGCCGGAGCCTGCGCGTACGGGTTGGCCGGGCCGCCCGCGCCGGGAGCGGCACCGGGCGCCACCGGGGCCCCGTACGGGCCCGGAGCCGGCTGTCCCTGCGGCGCGGGCTGTCCGGGCGCGCCAGGCTGTTGCTGGGGCATCGGCTGCCCCGGCGCCCCCGCGAACGGCTGCCCGCCCTGCTGGGGCGGCGGCGGGGCGTACCAGCCCGGCTGTCCCTGCCCCGGCACCGGCATCGGCGGCTGCGCACCCGGCGGCAGCTGCTGCTGGAGCCCGGCCCGCTGGTCGGTCGTCGAGCGGTAGTCGACCGCGCCCTGGGTCATCCGCATGTACGCCTCCTCCAGCGAGGCCTGGTGCGGCGACAGCTCCCACAGCCGGACGTCGGTGTCGTGCGCGATGTCGCTGATGCGCGGCAGGGGCAGCCCGGTGATCCGCAGCGCGCCGTCCTGCTCGTGCATCACGTGCCCGCCCGCCTCGGTGAGCGCGGAGAACAGCTTCTCGCGCAGCTGCGGCTCGGTGTCCGGCGTCCGCACCCGCGCGAAGTCGGCCGAGTTCGCCGAGATGAACTCCCGGATGCTCATGTCGGCGAGCAGCTGCCCGCGCCCGATGACGATCAGGTGGTCGGCGGTCACCGCCATCTCGCTCATGAGGTGGGAGGAGACGAAGACGGTACGGCCCTCCGCCGCGAGCGCCTTCATCAGGTTCCGCACCCAGAGGATGCCCTCGGGGTCGAGCCCGTTGACCGGCTCGTCGAACAGCAGCACCTGCGGGTCGCCGAGCAGCGCGGCGGCGATGCCGAGCCGCTGCCCCATACCGAGCGAGAAGCCCTTGGAGCGCTTCCTGGCCACGTCCTGGAGGCCGACGACGCCCAGCACCTCGTCGACCCGCCGGGCCGGGATGCCGGACAGCTGGGCCAGGCACAGCAGGTGGTTGCGCGCGGCCCGGCCGCCGTGCACGGCCTTGGCGTCCAGCAGCGCGCCCACCTGGCGGGGGGCGTTGGGCAGCTTGCGGTAGGGATAACCGCCGATCGTCACCTGGCCCGAGGTCGGGTTGTCCAGGCCGAGGATCATCCGCATCGTCGTCGACTTGCCCGAGCCGTTGGGCCCGAGGAAACCGGTGACGGCACCGGGCCGCACCTGGAAGGAAAGGTTGTACACAGCGGTCTTGTCGCCGTAGCGCTTCGTCAGGCCGACTGCCTCGATCATGCTCCGCACCCATCGCAAGGTTCAGGACAGCAGGGCACACGCCCCCGTAAGGGTTAGGAGCTTATCGGGACGCTGACGGTTCCGTTCAAATGAAAGCAAAGACCGGCCTCAGGCGTCCCTCTTCCTGAGCAGGACGTAACCCCCGATGAGCGCGGCGGCCACCCACAGCGCCATGATGCCGAGGCCGCCCCACGGGCCGTAGGGAGTGTCGTCGTCGACCGGGGGCACCACCTGCATGATCTTGCTGCCGGCCTGGTCGGGCAGGTACCGGCCGATGTCCTCCGTCGCCGAGACGTTCCCCAGGATGTTGGAGATCAGGAAGAAGAACGGCATCAGGATGCCCAGCGACAGCATCGGCGAGCGGAGCATGGCGGCGACCCCCATCGAGAACATCGCGATCAGGGTCATGTAGAGCCCGCCGCCGATGACCGCGCGCAGCACACCCGTGTCCTCGATCGACGCCTTGTGCTCGCCGAGCATCGCCTGCCCCAGGAAGAAGGCGACGAAGCTGGTGGCCAGGCCCACCACGAGGGCGAGGCCGGTGGCCACCGCGATCTTGCTGACCAGGAAGGTCCCGCGCTGCGGCACGGCGGCCAGCGAGGTTCGGATCATGCCGGTGCTGTACTCGTTCGACACCACCAGCACCCCGAACACGATCATCGCGAGCTGACCGAGGCTCATGCCCGCGAAGCTGATGAACGTCGGGTCGAAGGAGGCCTGGTCGGTGCGGCTCATGTTGTCGAACTCGCTCTTCGACAGCGCCGAGATCAGCATGCCGAGCGCGATGGTGACGACCACGGCGAGGGAGAGCGTCCACACCGTGGACGCCACCGACCGGATCTTGGTCCATTCGGACTGGACGACCTGGATCGCCGCCATGCTCAGTTCCCCTTCCGGCCGTCGCCCCACCGCTGCTGTGCCAGCGGTGCTTCGAGCGGTGTGCCGTCGTGTGCGTGGTACTCGACCGACTCCGCGGTCAGCTGCATGAACGCTTCCTCCAGGGAGGCCCGCTGGGGACTCAGCTCGTGCAGCACGAGCTGGTGCTGCGCGGCCAGCTCGCCGATGCGCTCGGACTTGTCGCCGTCGACCTCCAGCGTGCCGTTGCCGGCCTCCACGACGGTGATCCCCGCGTCGTGCAGCACGTCGAGCAGGCGCTCGCGCTGCGGGGTGCGGATACGGACGTACGACCGCGAGTTCCGCGCGATGAAGTCGGCCATGGTGGTGTCGGCGAGCAGCCGCCCCTGCCCGATGACGACGAGGTGGTCCGCGGTCAGCGCCATCTCGCTCATCAGGTGGGAGGAGACGAAGACCGTACGGCCCTGCGCGGCCAGCGACTTCATCAGGTTGCGGATCCAGTGGATGCCCTCGGGGTCGAGCCCGTTGACCGGCTCGTCGAACATCAGGATCCGGGGGTCGCCGAGCAGCGCGCCCGCGATGCCGAGCCGCTGCCCCATGCCCAGCGAGAAGCCCTTGGCCTTCTTCTTCGCCACCGAGGTGAGTCGAGCACCTCGTGCACCCGCTGCTTCGGGATGCCGTTGCTCTGCGCGAGGCACAGCAGGTGGTGGTAGGCGCTGCGCCCCCCGTGCATGGCCTTGGCGTCCAGCAGGGCGCCGATGTACGTCAGCGGGTCCTTGAGCTGGTCGTAGTGCTTGCCGTCGATGCGGACGTCGCCGGCGGTGGGCCGGTCGAGGCCGAGCACCATGCGCATGGTCGTCGACTTGCCGGCGCCGTTGGGGCCGAGGAAGCCCGTCACGATGCCGGGTCTGACGGCGAAGGTCAGATTGTTGACCGCCACTTTCTCGCCGTACCGCTTGGTGAGTCCTTCCAGCTCGATCATGCGGACCACGCTAGGGCCCGGTTTCGGCCCATGCCACCCGAATCGGCAAACGGAAACCGGCAGGAGGGGCAACAACGGCGACATCCGGTCGGCCGCGCACGCCGAGAACCGGCCGCGCACACCGAAGACCCGCGCCCCCGAAGGGAACGCGGGCCTCAGCAGTACTACGTCACACGCCGTACCAGGTCACACGCTTACCGGGACTGCTGAGCCGGAACACCCCGGGAGATCGGCTCGTCGTCGGCCGGCGTGCTCGCGGCGGCCACCGCGGCGCCCGTGAGCGTGGCGAGCATCTCGCGCACGTTCGTCAGCTGGGCGTTGATCGAGTCGCGGCGGTTGGTGAGCGCCGCCAGCTCGCGCTCGGACTCCGAACGGATGCGGTCCGCCTTCGCGTTCGCGTCCGCGACGATGTCCTCGGCCTGGCGCTGCGCCGTCTCGACGGTCTGACGGGCACGACGCTCGGCGTCCGTGCGCAGCTTCTCCGCTTCCAGACGCAGCTGCTCCGCGCGGTGCTCGATCTCCGCGAGACGCTTCTCCGCCTTCTGCTGACGCGAGGCCAGGTCGCGCTCGGACTGCTCGCGACGCTTGGCCAGGTTCGTCTCGAAGTCGGCGGCGGCCTGCGCGGCCTTGGCGCGGGTCTCCTCGAAGAGGGCGTCGGCCTCCTCACGCTTGGACTGCGCGTCCTTCTGCGCCTCGGAGCGCAGCTGCGACGCCTCGCTCTTGGCCTTCTCGACGATCCGGACGCCCTCGTCCTCGGCCTTGGCCTTGCGCTCCGCAGAGAACGATTCTGCGTCGTTGCGAACCTGCTGGGCCGCCGACTCGGCGAGCTCGCGGTGCTGTTCGGCCGCGCGGCGGGCCTCCTCGCGCAGGTCCTTGGCCTCTTCCTCGGCGAGGCGGAGGATCTTCTCGACACGTGCGCCGAGACCGGCGTACGACGGCTCTGCGTCGCTGACCTGAGCCTGGGCGTTCTGCGTCTCGAGGTGGAGCTCCTCGATGCGCTTTTCCAGAGCAGTGATACGGGCCAGAGCGCTGTCACGGTCGGAGACGAGCTTCGAGATGCGTTCGTCCACCTGAGCGCGGTCGTATCCACGCCGCACAAGCTCGAAGCCGTAGGGGGAAGTGTCGCTCATGGGGTTCCTGTCGAATGAGACCGGTGAGGTGATAGGGGGAATCCTAGGGGCCGAAGCGGTGTGTCATCGAGCGGATGCGTGTTTGATCTGGAGAATGACACCCCTTTTGGGTGGCTAACCGTCGGACGACTTGCCAAAGACTTGGTCAAAGGCCCCAGAACGCACCGGAATCCGCTCTCTGTTCTAACCCTCCGACGACTTGCCGCCCGAACGGGGAGCACCGACCGCGGCGCCCGCCTTGACGCCACCGTCCTTGCCCGCCACCGGGGCCTCGAAGGATTCCAACGCCTCCAGGACGTCCTGGACACGGGAGATCTCGGCGTTGATGTCCTCACGCCGGCGCACCAGGATCTCCAGCTCGCGCTTGCCCTCCTCGACCGTGCGCCGCGCCTCGCGGATCGCCTCGGCCCTGAGTTCCTCGGCCTCCTTGATCAGCGTGGCCTTCTTCAGCTCGGCCTCCTTGAGCAGTCCCTCGGCCTTCTTCACGGCGGCGATCCGCACCTTGCCCGCCTCGGAATTGGCCTCCGAGACCAGCTCCCGGGCCTTGGACTCCGCCTTCGCGAGCTGCTCCTCGGCGGCCTTGATGAGCGCGTCGCACCGGTCGCCGGTCGACTTCATCGTCTCGGCGGCCTCGCGGCGGGCCCGCTCGTGCAGGTTCTCGATCTCGCTCGTGATGCGGTCGCGCAGCTCCTCCGCGCGTTCCCTTATGGCGGTGGCGTCCCGGCGGGCGCCGACGAGCAGCTCGTCCGCGTCCGTCCGGGCCCTCTCCACCAGCGCGTTGCCCTCGACCGTCGCCTCGGACACCAGCCGGTCCGCCTCGGTGCGGGCCACCCCGACCATGGTGTCGGCCTGGGCCTCCGCGTCCGCGGTGGTCTTCTGCGCCTGCTGCTGGGCCTCGGTGAGCAGCTTGTCGGCCTCGGCCGCGGTCTCCGTGATGAGCGTGTCGACCTGCTCGGCCGCCTCGGAACGCCGCTTGTTGGCCTCCTTGCGGGCCTCGTCGAGCGTGCGCTCGGCCTTCTCGCGCGCCGCGGTGACCAGCCGCTCGGCCTCGTCCGCCGCCTCCGCCTTGATCCGCGCCGACTCGCCGCGGATCCGCTCGGCGTGCTGCTGGGCCGACCCGACCGTCTCGGCGGCCGCGGCCCGCAGCCGCTCCGCCTCGCCGCTCGCGTCCGCGACCAGCTGCTCGGCCTGGGCGAGCGCCTCGGACCGGACGCGCTCGGCCTCCGTGACCGTCTCGGAGCGCAGCCGCTCCGCCTCCGCGACCGTCTCCTGACGCAGCCGGTCGGTGTCCGTGAGGGTCTCGGTGGTCAGCCGCTCGGCCTCGTTGCGCGCCTCGGTGATGAGGGTGTCGGCCTGAGTCGCCGCGTCCGACCGGATGCGGTTGGCGTCCTCGCGGGCGTCCGCCCGGGTGCGGGCGGCGGCCTGGTCGGCCTCCGCGATGGTCTCCGAGGCCTCCGTGCGCACCCGCTGGGCGTGCTCGGCCGCGTCCGAGCGCAGCCGCTCGGCCTCCGCGATCGCCTCCGACACCGTGCGCTCGGCGAGCGCCTTGGCGGCGTCCGTCTCCTCGGTCGCCTCGCGCCGGACCCGGTTGGCGTCCTCGGTGGCCCGTTCCCGCTCCGCGTACGCGTCGCCGCGGACCCGGTCCGCCTCCTCCTGGGCCTCACGGCGGGTACGGTCCGCCACGTGCTCGGCGGCACTGCGCAGCCCGGCGATCTCCTCCTGCGCCTGCTCGTGCAGACCGGCGACCGAGTCCCGCACCTGCTGGGCGTGGAGCTCGGCGGCCGACACCATCTCGGTGGCCCGCCGGTCCGCCTCCTCGACCAGCCGTACGGCCTCGGCCTGCGCCTCCTCCACGCGCCTGCGCGCCGAGGCCAGCAGCTCCTCGCTCTGCTCGCGGGCCCGCTCGCGCTCCTGGCCGGCCTCCTCGCGGGCCGCGCCGAGGATCTCCTCGGCCTCGCGGCGGCGCCGGTTGGCCTCCTCCTGCGCGGCGGCCAGCGTCTCGGTGGCCTCCGTCGCCAGCCGCTCGGCGGCGGCCTGCGCCTCCGCCCGCACCCGGTCGGCGGTGTCCTGCGCCTCCGACTTCAGCCGCTCCGCCTCGGCGGCGGCCTCCGACCGCAGGCGTACGGCGACGGTCTCGCCCTCCGCGCGGGACGCGGACGCGTCGGCGGCGGCCTCGGTGCGCAGCCGGTCCGCCTCGGCCTCGGCCTGCTGCTGGAGCGTACGGATCCGCTCGGCGGCCTCGGCGCGCAGCCGGTCGGCCTCCTCGGCGGCCTCCCGGCGGATCCGCGAGGCCTCCTCGCGGGCGTCGGCCAGCGCCTGCTCGGCGGCGGTGAGGCGCTCCTCGGCCTCGGTGCGCAGCCGGGTCAGTTCGGTGGCGGCCTCCGCGCGGCGGGCCTCTATCGCCTGCTCGGTCTCCTCGTGCAGCTCGCGCGCGGCCCGCTCGGCGTCGGCCTTGATGCCCTCGGACTGCTCGACCGCCTCGGCGCGGTGCCGCTCGGCCTCCTTGCGGGTGCGCTCCAGGGTCTCCTCGGCCTGCCGGCGCAAGGAGGTGGCCCGCTCGATGGCCTCCGTGCGGACCTTCTCGCTGTCCGTGGTGGCCTTCTGGCGCAGCTCGTCCGCGTCGGCCCTGGCCTTGGACAGCAGCTCCTCGGCGGTCCTGGCCGCCTCCTCGATCTGCTGGACGGCCTCCTTGCGGGCCTCCCCGCGGATCTTCTCGCCCTCGGCGACCGCGTCGGAGCGCAACTGCTCGGCCTCGCCGCGCAGCCGGCGGGCCTCCTCCTGGAGCTCGACCGTCTTGGCCCGGTACTCCTTGGTGTCGTCCTTCGCCGCGCCCTTGAGCTGCTCGGCGATGTCGTGCGCCTCGGCCCGCAGCCGGTCCGCCTCGCTCTCGGCCTCCCGGCGGATCCGCTCGGCCTCCTCGGAGGCCGCCCTGGTGGTCCGCCTGGCGTCCTCCTGGGCCTTGTTGAGGACGTCCTCGGCCGTCTTGGCCGCCTTGGACAGCTGGGTGGCGCTCTCCTCGGCGGTGAGCGTGCGGGCCTTCTCGGCGGCCTCGTCGAGCAGCTTCTCGGCCTCGGCGCGGGCGTCCGCGACCAGCTGTTCGGCGTCCGCCCGGGTGGACTCGGCCTCCTTGGTGGCCTCGCTGACCAGCCGGGCGACCTGTTCCTTCGCCGTGCGGGTGCGCTGCTCGTTCGCCGACTCCGCGCTCGACAGCGCCTTCTCGGCGGCCGCCTTGGCCTCGGCGAGCACCTTCTCCGCCTCGGAGCGCGCCTCGCGCAGGGCCGCGTCGGCCGCCGTCATGCGCTGCTCGGCGGCCCGGCTCAGCTCCAGCGCCTCACGGCGGGCCGCGTCCGACTCGGTCGCGGTGGACGTCCGCAGCTGCTCGGCGTGGTCGGTGGCCTCCTGAGCCTGGGCGGAGGCGGCGTTCAGCAGCCGCTCGGCGTCCGCGCGGGCGCGGCGCAGCAGCTGCTCGGCCTCGGTACGGGCCGACTCGGCCTCGCTCTGCAACCGCTGGCGGGCCTCGCCGGTCAGCCGCTCGGCCTCCGCGCGGGCGGCCGCCATGGCCTGCTCGGCCTCCGCGCGGGACTCCTCGAGGAGCCGGCGGGCCTGCTGCTCGGTCCGGGCGCGCAGCTGCTCCGCCCAGGCCACGTTCTCGTTGACGTGCGACTCGACGGTCTGCCGGCGCTCGGCCAGCTCCTGGTCCAGCTGCTGGCGGCGGGTGACCGCCTCCTGGTGCAGCTCCGCCTGGAGCCGGGCGGCCTGCTCGGCGTGCTCCTGGAGGATGCGCTGGGTCTGCGCCCGGGCCTGGCTCAGCTCGCGCTCGGCCTCCTGGCGCAGCTGGTCGGCCTGGACCTGCGCGTTGCGCAGCAGCTGTTCGGCCTGGTAGCCGAGGTCACCGCCGTCGAAGGAGGGCCGGGACATGATGGTGCGCCGCGCCTCGTGCAACTTGGCGCGCAGCACCTCGACCTGGTAGCCGAGGTCCTCGGCGTGCTGGATCGCCTTTTCCCGCTCGGTCTTCAGCCGCTTCATCTCGGCTTCGAAACGAGTGAGGTGATCGACGTCAGCCGCCGGTTCCCGCTCCTGGCTCTCGTAGCCCCGCACTGCGCGGTCCCATCCGTCCCCTGGTCGCAAGTCTCTCCGTACGAGCTCCGTCCATCCGCCGAACGGGGCTCCCGGGGAATGGTGTCAGATCAACGACGGAGCATGGGCTGCTGCCCCGACGCTCGTCCCCCGAAACCCGGACCCCGGACGGGTCCGGCCGTCACGGCAGGACCCCGGTCGCCCTGGTTGCGAGCGGCGACCGCCCCCAACCCTACCGGCCCATATGTACGGGGGTCAGTGCTCAGGTGACTCAACAGGCGCCGAAGTGACCAGTTCTGTCAGTACGCCATGGCAGTCCTTGGGGTGCAGGAAGGTGATTCGTGACCCCATGGAGCCGCGTCGCGGCTCTTCGTACAGAACGCGTACGCCCTTGTCCTTGATGTCCGCGGCGGCGCCGTCGACATCCGCCGTACCGAAAGCGATGTGATGCACGCCCTCGCCGTTCTTCGCGAGCCACTTCGCGACGGTGGAGTCCTCCCGGGTCGGCTCCAGCAGCTGGAGGTACGAAGCCCCGCCGTCGGACGTATCGTTGATCTTGAGCATGGCCTCGCGTACGCCCTGCTCCTCGTTGACCTCGGAGTGGAACACCTCGAAGCCGTATGTGGCCCGGTAGAACTCGACGGTCGCGTCGAGGTCGTGGCAGGCGATCCCGATGTGGTCGATTCGCGTCAGCATGGTGCCAGTGCAGCGCGCCTCGAGTGGTTACGCAACGTGCGCGCGATCACACCGACAGCCCGATGACGGCGTGGACTACCGCTCAGTACATTCGAAGTAAACCCTCGTTCACTCCTCGGCCTGTGCGGGCCGGTAAGGGGATCGCAGCTCATGACTGGATCGAACAGCACGACCTCGGTGATCGTCGCGGGCGCCCGGACGCCCATGGGACGGTTGCTGGGCTCGCTGAAGTCCTTCTCCGGGGCCGACCTCGGCGGCTTCGCGATCAAGGCCGCCCTCGACCGTGCGGGCATCGGCGGCGACCAGGTGCAGTACGTGATCATGGGCCAGGTGCTCCAGGCCGGGGCGGGGCAGATCCCGGCCCGGCAGGCCGCGGTCAAGGCCGGCATCCCGATGAACGTCCCGGCGCTCACCGTCAACAAGGTGTGCCTGTCGGGCCTCGACGCCATCGCCCTGGCCGACCAGCTGATCCGCGCGGGTGAGTTCGACGTGATCGTGGCGGGCGGCCAGGAGTCCATGACCAACGCCCCCCACCTGCTGCCGAAGTCCCGCGCGGGCTTCAAGTACGGCGCGATCGAGATGCTCGACGCGATGGCGCACGACGGTCTGACCGACGCCTTCGAGAACATCGCGATGGGCGAGTCGACGGAGAAGCACAACACCCGCCTCGGCATCGAGCGCCCCGAGCAGGACGAGTTCGCCGCCCTCTCCCACCAGCGCGCCGCCGCCGCCCAGAAGAACGGCCTGTTCGACGCCGAGATCACCGCCGTGGAGATCCCGCAGCGCAAGGGCGAGCCGGTCGTCGTCGGCACCGACGAGGGCATCCGGCCCGAGACCACCGCCGAGTCGCTGGGCAAGCTGCGCCCGGCGTTCGCGAAGGACGGCACGATCACGGCGGGCTCCGCCTCGCAGATCTCCGACGGCGCCGCCGCGGTGGTCGTGATGAGCAAGGCGAAGGCGCAGGAGCTGGGCCTCGCGTGGATCGCGGAGATCGGGGCCCACGGCAATGTGGCGGGCCCGGACAACTCGCTCCAGTCACAGCCGTCCAACGCGATCCTGCACGCCCTGAAGAAGGACGGCCTGGACGTCTCCGACCTCGACCTGATCGAGATCAACGAGGCCTTCGCGGCGGTCGCCGTGCAGTCAATGAAGGACCTCGGAGTTTCCACGGAAAGGGTGAACGTCAACGGCGGTGCCATCGCTCTGGGTCACCCGATCGGCATGTCCGGCGCCCGTCTCGTGCTGCACCTGGCGCTGGAGCTGCAGCGGCGCGGCGGTGGCGTGGGCGCGGCGGCGCTGTGCGGCGGCGGCGGCCAGGGTGACGCGCTGATCGTGCGGGTGCCCAAGGCCTGAGCAACGCTTACCGGCCGACCCCCTTATCGCGGTTCCCGCGGTTCCCGCGGTTCCGTGGGCCGGTGGTTCCCGAGGTCCCGTGCCTCCCGTGTTACTCGTGGTCTCTTCGTGAACGGAGCTGTGATGCAGGACGTCTCCACACTGGTCGCCCAGGCCAGGGAGGGCCGGCCCCGGGCCGTGGCCCGGCTGATCTCCCTGGTGGAGGGGGCGTCCCCGCAGCTCAGGGAGGTCATGGCGACGCTGGCTCCGCTGACCGGCGGGGCGTACGTGGTCGGGCTGACCGGTTCACCGGGGGTCGGCAAGTCGACATCGACGTCGGCCCTGGTGACGGCGTACCGCAAGCAGGGCAAGCGGGTCGGCGTGCTCGCCGTCGACCCGTCCTCGCCGTTCTCCGGCGGGGCGCTGCTGGGCGACCGGGTGCGCATGTCGGAGCACGCGTCCGACCCCGGGGTCTACATCCGCTCGATGGCGACCCGCGGCCACCTGGGCGGTCTCGCCTGGGCGGCCCCGCAGGCGATCCGTGTGCTGGACGCGGCGGGCTGCGACGTGATCCTGGTCGAGACGGTCGGTGTCGGCCAGTCGGAGGTCGAGATCGCGTCCCAGGCGGACACCAGCGTGGTCCTGCTGGCACCCGGCATGGGTGACGGCATCCAGGCGGCCAAGGCCGGGATCCTGGAGATCGGCGACGTGTACGTCGTCAACAAGGCCGACCGGGACGGCGCGGACGCCACGGCCCGCGAGCTGAACCACATGCTGGGCCTCGGCGAGTCCCGCGGCCCCGGTGACTGGCGCCCGCCCATCGTCAAGACGGTCGCCGCGCGCGGCGAGGGCGTCGAGGAGGTCGTCGAGGCGCTGGAGAAGCACCGGGCGTGGATGGAGGAGCGGGGCGTCCTGTCCGACCGGCGTCGCGCCCGCGCGGCCCACGAGGTGGAGGCCATCGCCGTCACGGCCCTGCGTGAACGCATCGGCGACCTGCACGGGGACCGCCGGCTCAGCGCCCTGGCCGAGAGGATCGTCGCCGGCGAGCTGGACCCGTACCGGGCGGCGGACGAACTGGTGACGGGCCTGACACAGACCTGAGCCACTCCCGGCCCGTCCGGCTCCTCCCAGCCCGTCCGACGTCTGAGGACAGGCCCCTTCAGGCCCGAAGCAGGGGTCTGGGGGGCGCGGCTCCCCGCGACGGGACGGGAAGGGGCGGCGGGGGCGAGAACCTCCCGGCCCCCGCCCTCACCCCCACCGCCCCGCACCACCCGTCAGGCGTCGTCGTTGCCGTTGTCGTCGTCCTGGTCCCGACCGGCGTCCTGGCCACTGTCGTCGTCCGCCGTGTCCGCCGTGACCTTCCCGGTCCTCAGCCCGACGTTCCAGTCCTCCTCGGCCTCGCCGGAGGTCCGCGTCTCCACGTCCCAGCTCCTGGACGCGCCGTCCTCGTCCAGGTCCACCGAGGTCACCGTGCCCTTGCCGGCCGCCGCCCGCGCCGCGTCCGCCGCCGTCACCGACGCGCCCTTCAGCGCGGCGCGCACCTGAGCGGTGTCGTCCTCGCTCCCGGTGTGCGAGCCGAGCACCTTCCCGCTCGCGGGGTCGATCCGCACGCTGTGCCAGGTGTCGTCGCCGGCCAGCACCCCGACCTCCCAGACGACCGCCGCGTCACCGCCGTCCGCGGCCCGGCCGTTCCGGTCGTCGTCCTGGTCGTCCTGGCCGTCCTCGTCGTCCAGCTCGGCGGAGACGGCCGTGCCGGGCGAGTGCTTCAGCGCGGCGGCGATGGCGTCGGCCGCCGTCACCTTCGCGGCCGCGACACGGTCCGCGTCGTCGTTCCGGTCCTCGCGCGTGTCCTCGCCGGCGTCGTCGCTTCCGTCGTCGTCCCGGTCGTCGTCCCGGGCGTCCGTGCCCGTCCGCGCCGCGTCCGCCGTCTGCCGTGCCGTCCCCTCGCCGTCATCCGTCACCGCGAGAGCCGTGGCGGTGCCGCCTCCGGCCAGGGCGGCGGCCGTGACGGCGGCGATCACGATGTTGCGCTTCATGGGGGTTCCTCCAGAGTCCGTGCGATGCGTTCGCTTTCGACGTCACCCACCGTCACCGACCGACGCTGAGCGGCACCTGAAACCCCCTGAAGTGATCTTCAGCTTCTCTTTGCGAACCTTTACGCATGCGCCTGTTGATCGTCGAGGACGAAAAGCGGCTGGCCCTGTCGCTCGCCAAGGGTCTGACCGCCGAGGGGTACGCCGTGGACGTCGTCCACGACGGCCGGGAGGGCCTGCACCGGGCCACCGAGGGCACGTACGACCTCGTGATCCTGGACATCATGCTGCCGGGCCTCAACGGCTACCGGGTGTGCGGCGCCCTGCGTGCCGCCGGCCACGACGTGCCGATCCTGATGCTCACCGCCAAGGACGGCGAGTACGACGAGGCGGAGGGCCTCGACACGGGCGCCGACGACTACCTCACCAAGCCGTTCTCGTACGTCGTCCTCGTCGCCCGGATCAAGGCGCTGCTGCGCCGCCGCGCGCAGGGAGGCGGCGCCTCGCCCGTGCACGTCCTCGGCGACCTCAAGGTCGACACGGCCGCCCGCCGGGTCTTCCTCGGCGAGGACGAGGTCGTCCTCACCGCGAAGGAGTTCTCCGTCCTGGAGCACCTCGTGCTGCGGGCCGGCGAGGTGGTGTCCAAGGCCGACATCCTGGAGCACGTCTGGGACTTCGCGTACGACGGCGATCCGAACATCGTCGAGGTGTACGTCAGCACCCTCCGGCGCAAGCTGCGCGCCGAACTCATCCGGACGGTCCGCGGCGCCGGCTACCGGCTGGAGGCGGAACGATGAGCCGCCTGTTCGGCTCCGTCCGGTCCCGGGCGACCCTCGCGGCCACCCTGGTCGTCGCCGTGGCGCTGGTGGCGGCCGGGGCGGCCGTGCTGCTGTCCCTGCGGTCCAACCTCATCGGCCAGGCGGGCACGGAGGCGGAGCGCACCGCCCGGTCGGTCGCCTCCGAGCTGTCCGTGGGGAAGACGCCCGAGCAGCTCGCCCTGGACGCGGACGAGGGGCCGGTCCAGGTCGTCGACGAGCACGGCACGCTGGTCGCCGTCAGCGAGGACCTGGAACGGATCAGCGGCGCGGGCACGCCGGAGGTGAAGGCGCGCCCGTCGACGACGACGGCCCCCGAGGGCGACGAGGACGGCGACGACGACGCGCACGCCGGCGACTCCCTGGAGCCCGGCGAGATCGACGACTCGACCACCTTCACCAACGGCTCCGTGACCGTCGACCAGGACACCGCCGACTACCGCTTCGCCGCCGTGAAGGTGGAGACGGAGCAGCAGGGCACGCTCACCGTCTGGGCCGGCGCGCCCCTGTCCGCCGAACAGGGCGCCGTGCGGACCGCGCTGACCGTCATGCTGATCGGCTTCCCGCTGCTGCTCGCCGTCGTCGCGGCGGTGACCTGGCTGGTCACCCGGCGCGCTCTGCGCCCGGTCGAGGGCATCAGCGGCGAGATGGCCGCGATCACCGCCTCCGAGGACCTCGCGCGCCGCGTGCCGGTACCGGACACCCACGACGAGGTGGCCCGGCTCGCCCGCACCACCAACGAGACGCTGGCCGCCCTGGAGGCCTCCGTGGAGCGGCAGCGCCGGTTCGTCGCCGACGCCTCGCACGAGCTGCGCAGCCCGATCGCGTCCCTGCGCACCCAGCTGGAGGTGGGCGCCGCGCACCCCGAGCTGCTGGACGTGGAGGGTGCCGTCGAGGACACCGTACGGCTTCAGCGGCTCGCCGCCGACCTGCTGCTGCTCGCCCGGCTGGACGCGGGGGACAGGCCCGCCACCGACGCCCGGTTCGACCTCGCCGCGCTGGTGCGGGAGCAGGCCGAGGGGCGGCCCGGGGTGACCGTCCGGGCGCCGGAGGCCGTCCGGACGGCGGGGTCACGCGGGCAGGTGGGACGGCTGCTGACCAACCTGCTGGACAACGCGCGGCGGCACGCCCGCCACACGGTCGCCGTGAGCGTGCGGTGCGAGGGGGAGTGGGCGGTGGCCCAGGTCGCCGACGACGGGGACGGGGTGCCCGAGGAGGACCGGGAACGGATCTTCGAGCGGTTCGTCCGGCTGGACGACGCCCGCAGCCGGGACGACGGGGGTGCCGGGCTCGGACTCGCCATCGCCCGGGACGTCGCCGTACGGCACGGAGGCAGCCTCACGGTCCGGGACGCGCCGGCGGGCGGAGCCCTGTTCGAACTCCGCCTGCCGCTCGCCTAGGAAGCGGTGCCGCCCGGGTCAGGGGCGTCCCCGGTGCCCGCGCAGGTGTTGCGCGATGGGCTTCAGGGCCTTGTCGAGTTCCGTGAGGGCCTCGGGGGACAGCAGATCGATGAAGTGCCTTCGCACGGACGCCACATGATGGGGCGCGACCTTCTTCATCGTCTCCATGCCGTGCTCGGTGAGCACCGCGTACAGACCTCGGCGGTCCGACTCGCAGTTCTCGCGCCGAACGAGGTCCGCGTTCTCCATGCGCGTGATCTGGTGGGAGAGGCGGCTCTTGGACTGGAGGGTGGCGGAGGCGAGGTCGCTCATCCGCATCCGTACGCCCTCCGACTCGGAGAGATTCACCAGGATCTCGTAGTCGTTCAGGGTCAGGCCGAACGGTTGCAGGTCCTTTTCGAGCTGATACGTCAACAGCCTGTTGACCTCCAGGTGGGTGCGCCAGGCGCACTGCTCCGCATCCGTCAGCCAGCGCGTGGCCGTCTCGGTCTCCATGAATGAAGTCTACCTAAAATGTTGAAAGGCGAACTAGTGAGGGTGGCGTGACGGCGTGCACACGTTCGACGTCACACTCCGCAGACTACCGCTCACAGCCCGAAGCGACGCTGGAGGTCTCCCAGCTGTCCGGGAAGGCGCGGTGCGCCCGGCTGCTGTGAGGGGCCCGCGGGTGACCCGCCGCCCCCGGGTACTCCGGCCTGCTGCGGAACCGCCCCCGTGGCCTGCTCGGCCATCAGTGCCTCCGACGACTGGAGGAGGACCGTGCCGGCCCCGACGAACTCGAACTGGTGCTCCTCGCCGGAGGCCCCGCCGAGGCCCGTCAGCGCACGTAGTCCGCCCATCAGACCGGTCATGTAGCCGTGGTCGTAGTGATGGCACGGCGAGGGGCAGTCGGCCCAGCCGACGAGCGCCTGCGGGTCCACCCGGATCGGCGGTTCCATGAACACCACCGGACCGTTGGAGGCCGCCACGAACTTTCCGGTTCCGATGAGGGTCAGGAAGCCCGGCACGATCGACTGCTTGAGGGCGAGAGTTGGCTGAAAAGCAAGCAAGTTGCCCGAGCGAATGGTCAGGTTGCCGTTCTCCAGGTCGTACGAGTTCACGTCGAAGGCCCGGTCGGCGAGGAGCATCTTGCCGGAGCCCGCGGCCACGACCCAGTCGGCGGCGTGCAAAGGCGAATGGAACGACGTACGCACCAGACCGTCCAGCCGGCCGTGTCCGATGCCGTCGAAAGTCATCGAGCCGTAGTAGGCGATCATCTTCCCCTTCTGCAGGAACCACTGGCTCCCTTTGAGCTCCACGCAGAAGGTGTGGTTGTTGACGTTGTCGTCGGACGGCAGTGTCAACGGGTCGTAGACCGTCGGGCCGCCGCCCGGAGCCCCGTACATGCTCACAGCTTCTCCTCCGAGGCCTGGACGTACACCGCGCCGTTGCCGCTGAGCTCCAGCTGGAACGCCTCGCCGGAGCCGCGGCCCACCATGTCCCGCCAGCCCAGCGCGGTGGACAGCTTGTTGCGGACGTCGCCGTGGTGGGCGACGTACGCCTGCGGGTCGACGTGGACCGGGCGCTGCGGGGTGATCGGGACCTCGATGACCCCGCCGTGCGCCATCACCGCGACCGAGCCGTGTCCCCTCAGGGTGGTCGTGAACAGCCCCTGGCCGGTCACCTGGCCCCGGACCATGCCCATGACGCCGCCCTGGGCGCCCATGAACATCGTCCCCTGCTCCAGGGTGCCGTCGAAGGCGAGCAGCCGGTCCGCCTCCACGTAGAGGGTCTCGCCGGTCAGGTGGATCACCTGGACGTGATGGCCGCCGTGCCCGAACAGCACCGTGCCGTTGCCCTCGACGCTCATCAGGGGCGTCGCCTCGCCCGCCACCCGGCGGCCGATCATGGACGTGATCCCGCCCTGGCCGCCCTGCATGTTCGGGGTGAAGGACACCTCGCCCTGGTAGGCGAGCATCGCCCCGCGCTGACTGAACAGCCGCTGCCCGGGCACGACCGTGGCCTCGACCATCTTGGAGTTGATCTCACGCAAGGCCATGTCACACGTCCCCCGCGATCGTGTTCCGCTCGCTCGGCTGGACGTACACCAGGCCGTCCCCCTCGAAGCGGATCTGGAAGGCCTCGCCGCCGCCCTCGCCCATGAACGTGCGGAACGTCACACCCGACTGGAAGGACTGCCGCAGGTCGCCCTGGTGGGCGATGTAGGCGCCGGGGTCGACGGTGAGCGGGAACTGCGCGCTCACCCGCAGCACGACCGCCGGCCCGTCCGACATGATCGCGGCCTGTCCGTGGCCCTCGATCGTCGTCGTGAACAGCCCGTTGCCCTGCGAGGCGCCGCGCGTGCCGGTGAACGAGGTGCCGGTCCGCAGCCCCGAATCGGTCGCGAGCAGGTTGCTCGACTCCACGTACAGCTTGTCCCCCTGAAGGGCGACGAGGTTGATCTCCGAGGCCCGGTCCGCGAACCAGCAGGTCCCGTGCCCCTTCACCTCCATCAGTGTCATCTGCTCACCGGTGATCCGCCGGGTCACCATCCCCCGGATGCCCTCACCGCCGCCGCTGAGCTTCTTGAAGTCCATCTGCCCGTCGTACGCGACCATCGAGCCGTTCTTCGCCTTCACGGCGTCCCCGGTCATGTCGACGGCGAGCACCTTGCTGCCTTGAAGTCGGAACATCGCCACGCTGTGAAGGTAGCCCCAGGTGGGCCCCGGCCAACAGGTCCCAGAGGTGGAGAAAGGCCCCGATCGTCCCCTGGGGGATCCGTCCGCCGCCCGGGGGCCCGCTGATCCCGGGCCGGCTCCCGTGCGCGACGCCGTCACGGGGCGACCCCGCACCGGGCGCCGCACAACCGTTTGCCACAATGGACGGACCTTTGTGCTCGCATTCACAAACGTCCGACGTCTCTCCCACCGAAGGTGACCCGTGGACCTCAAGACCGCCACCTCCCTCCGCCGCCTCCGCCTGGTCTCGGCCCCCGAGGCGATCTCCTTCCTCCTCCTGCTCGTCTGCTCGGTGCTGAAGCGGACCACGGACTTCAACGCGGTCCCCGTGATGGGGATGGTCCACGGCGTCCTGTTCGTCCTGTACGTGATCTTCTGGGCGGACGCCTGGAACCGCACGAAGTGGTCCCTGAAGACGGCCGCCCTCTACTTCGTCCTCTCCGTGCTGCCCGCCGGCGGCTTCTTCGCCGAGCGCAGGCTCCGGCGGGAGACCGAGGACGCGGTCATCGCCTCCCGCGCCCGCAAGGAAGGGGTCGTCGGCGCATGATCGTCGCCTTCTCCGTGACACCGCTGGGCGTCGGCGAGGACGTGGGGGAGTACGTCGCCGACGCCGTCCGGGTCGTGCGCGAGTCCGGCCTGCCGAACCGCACCGACGCGATGTTCACGTCGATCGAGGGTGAGTGGGACGAGGTCATGGACGTCGTCAGGCGGGCCGTGGCCGCGGTGGAGGCACGGGCGCCGCGCGTGTCGCTGGTCCTCAAGGCGGACATCCGTCCCGGGGTGACGGACGGGCTCACGTCCAAGGTGGAGACGGTGGAGCGCCACCTCTCCGCGTAGCCGCTCCCCCCGCACGCCTTCGGGGGCTTGGCCCCCGAACCCCCGTGTCGGCCCTGAAGGGGCCTCGTCCTCAAACGCCGGACGGGCTGGATTCGCCGGCCCGGCGCCGAGACGCGACCCTCGCAAACCCTGGACGGGCCGCAAGGGGCCCTGAACCAGCACCACCAGGGGGCCGCAACCCCCGACCCGTCCCCGACCCACCACCCGACCGAACGCGCTACGCGCACCGAGCGGCCCGCCACGAGTCAGAGCCCCCCGCACCCGGGACCGACAGGCGAGACGGGGCTGACCGGTATGTGACCGGCCGGTAAGGTCAAGACGTGCCGAAGCCGCTCAGTCTCCCCTTCGACCCCATCGCCCGCGCCGACGAGCTCTGGAAGCAGCGCTGGGGAAACGTGCCGTCCATGGCCGCGATCACCTCGATCATGCGCGCGCAGCAGATCCTGCTCGCCGAGGTCGACGCCGTGGTCAAGCCGTACGGACTGACGTTCGCGCGCTACGAGGCGCTGGTGCTGCTCACCTTCTCCAAGGCCGGTGAACTGCCGATGTCGAAGATCGGCGAGCGGCTCATGGTGCACCCCACGTCGGTGACCAACACCGTCGACCGCCTGGTGAAGTCGGGCCTGGTGGCCAGGCGCCCCAACCCCAACGACGGCCGCGGCACCCTCGCCACCATCACCGAAAAGGGCCGCGAGGTCGTCGACGCGGCCACCCGCGACCTGATGGCGATGGACTTCGGCCTCGGCGTGTACGACGCGGAGGAGTGCGCGGAGATCTTCGCGATGCTCAGACCCCTGCGCGTCTCGGCACACGACTTCGACGAGGACTGACCCGGGGCACGGGCTCCCCGGGCGCGTGGTTACGCTCGTACGCATGAAAAAGTCCGTGCTGACGCGCTACCGGGTGATGGCCTACGTCACCGGTGTGCTGCTGGTCCTGCTGACCCTGGGCGTGATCGCCAAGTACCTGCTCGACATGGACGGGGCGGACGGCTTCACCCGCGTCGTGGGCATCGCGCACGGCTGGCTGTACATCCTGTACCTCGTCTTCGCCTTCGATCTGGGCTCGAAGGCGAAGTGGCCGGTCGCCAAGCAGATCTGGGTGCTGCTGGCCGGGACGGTTCCCACGGCCGCCTTCTTCGTGGAGCGGAAGATCAGCCGCGAGGTGGAGCCGCTGATCACCGAGGGCGCTCCGGTGGCCGCCAAGGCGTAACCTCACCGCCGCACGGACACACGTGCGGCGGTCGGCCATCGACATTTACTAGGACGTCCAAGTAAATTTGTGGCATGGACGCTGACGCCATCGAAGAGGGCCGCCGACGCTGGCAGGCCCGGTACGACGCCTCGCGCACGCGGGAGGCCGACTTCACCACGCTCTCCGGGGACGCGGTGGAGCCGGTGTACGGACCACGGCCGGGGGACAGGTACGACGGCTTCGAGCGGATCGGGTGGCCGGGGGAGTACCCCTTCACGCGTGGCCTGTACCCGACCGGCTACCGCGGGCGTACCTGGACCATCCGGCAGTTCGCCGGGTTCGGCAACGCCGAGCAGACCAACGAGCGCTACAAGAAGATCCTGGCCAACGGCGGTGGCGGGCTGTCCGTGGCCTTCGACATGCCGACACTGATGGGGCGCGACTCCGACGACCCGCGGTCGCTGGGCGAGGTCGGGCACTGCGGTGTCGCCATCGACTCCGCCGCCGACATGGAGGTCCTGTTCCAGGACATCCCGCTGGGCGACGTCACCACCTCGATGACCATCAGCGGGCCCGCCGTGCCCGTCTTCTGCATGTACCTCGTCGCCGCCGAGCGGCAGGGCGTCGACCCGGGCGTCCTCAACGGCACCCTCCAGACCGACATCTTCAAGGAGTACATCGCCCAGAAGGAGTGGCTCTTCCAGCCCGAGCCGCACCTGCGCCTGATCGGCGACCTGATGGAGTACTGCGCGGCCGGCATCCCCGCCTACAAGCCGCTGTCGGTCTCCGGCTACCACATCCGCGAGGCCGGTTCGACGGCCGCGCAGGAGCTGGCGTACACCCTCGCGGACGGGTTCGGGTACGTGGAGCTGGGGCTCAGCCGCGGCATGGACGTGGACGTCTTCGCGCCCGGACTGTCCTTCTTCTTCGACGCGCACGTCGACTTCTTCGAGGAGATCGCCAAGTTCCGCGCGGCCCGCAGGATCTGGGCACGGTGGATGCGGGACGTGTACGGGGCGAAGAGCGACAAGGCGCAGTGGCTGCGCTTCCACACCCAGACCGCCGGGGTCTCGCTGACCGCGCAGCAGCCGTACAACAACGTCGTACGGACAGCGGTGGAGGCGCTCGCGGCGGTGCTCGGCGGCACCAACTCGCTGCACACCAACGCCCTGGACGAGACGCTCGCGCTGCCCTCCGAGCAGGCCGCGGAGATCGCGCTGCGCACGCAGCAGGTGCTGATGGAGGAGACCGGCGTCGCCAACGTGGCCGACCCGCTGGGCGGTTCCTGGTACGTCGAGCAGCTGACCGACCGGATCGAGGCGGACGCGGAGAAGATCTTCGAGCGGATCAGGGAACGGGGCCTCCGGGCGCACCCGGACGGGCGGCACCCCATCGGGCCGGTCACCTCCGGGATCCTGCGCGGGATCGAGGACGGCTGGTTCACCGGTGAGATCGCCGAGTCCGCGTTCCGCTACCAGCAGGCCCTGGAGAAGGGTGAGAAGCGGGTCGTCGGCGTCAACGTCCACACCGGCTCGGTGACCGGCGACCTGGAGATCCTGCGGGTCAGCCACGAGGTGGAGCGGGACCAGGTGCGGGCGCTGGGCGCGCGCAGGTCCGCGCGGGACGACTCCGCCGTACGGTCCGCCCTGGACGCGATGCTCGCGGCCGCGCGCACCGGCGGCAACATGATCGAGCCGATGCTGGAGGCGGTACGGGCCGAGGCGACGCTGGGCGAGATCTGCGGGGTGCTGCGGGACGAGTGGGGGGTGTACACGGAACCGGCGGGGTTCTGACCGGCTAGTCCGTTCCCGTTCCCGTTCCCGTTCCTGCTGTCCCTTCCGCTCCCGCACCCGAGAGGCCCAGCAGCAGCACCCTGGTGAAGCCGCGGACCCACTCCTCGTCCGCCGGTTCCGCGCTCACCAGGGTGCGGTGGACCACCGCGCCGGCGACCACGTCGAAGATGAGGTCCACCGTGCGGGCCGCTTCCCGCGGGTCGGACGCCGGCGGCAGTTCGCCGCGTCGCTGGGCCCGGCGGCGGCCCTCCAGGACCAGGCGTTTCTGGCGGTCCACGATGGAGGCGCGGATGCGTTCGCGCAGGGCGTCGTCGCGGGTCGACTCCGCGACCACCGCCATCAGGCCGCTCTTCGCCTCCGGGCGGGCCAGGATCGCCGCGAACTGGAGGACCACGCCCTCTATGTCGGCGGCGAGGGTGCCGCAGTCGGGGAGTTCCAGCTCGTCGAAGAGTTCCGCCACCGCGTCGACGACCAGCTCGTTCTTGCCGGCCCAGCGCCGGTACAGCGTCGTCTTCGCCACCCCGGCGCGCGTCGCCACGTCCCCGAGCGTGAGCTTCGACCAGCCCAGCTCCACCAGCGCCGCCCGGGTGGCCGCGAGGATCGCGGTGTCCGCGGTGGGGCTGCGGGGGCGTCCGGCGGCGCGCGGGACGGAGGTGCGGCTCTGCATCCCCTGACCATAAACCGACGGTTGGGACGCGTCCGTGAGGGAGATCACCGGGGGTGGGTGGCCCGGAGGGACCCGGCGCCATTACGCTACGACCCGTAGCGAAACCACTGGTGCGGGGTGGGGACCCGGCGCGGAGGAGCACGTGGCACGACCGGCTTTCACAGCGCTTTTCACACGCGGGCGCGAACGGGGGAGGATAGACGCATGCAGCCACGGAACATGTCCATGAGCGGAGTCGTCGACCTCGCCGCGGTGAAGGCGGCCCAGGAGGCCAAGGCGAAGGCGGAGCAGGCGCGCGCCGAAGCGGCCCGACAGGGCGGCGGGCCGGGAGGGATCTCCCCGGCCGATCTCGTCATCGACGTCGATGAGGCGGGGTTCGAGCAGGACGTCCTGCAGCGCTCCGCCGAGGTGCCCGTCGTCATCGACTTCTGGGCGGAGTGGTGTCAGCCCTGCAAGCAGCTGAGCCCCGTCCTGGAGCGGCTCGCCGTCGAGTACAACGGGCGCTTCCTCCTCGCCAAGATCGATGTCGACGCCAACCAGATGTTGATGCAGCAGTTCGGGGTCCAGGGGATCCCGGCCGTCTTCGCGGTGGTCGCGGGACAGGCCCTGCCGCTCTTCCAGGGCGCCGCCGGTGAGGCGCAGATCCGGCAGACCCTGGACCAGCTGGTGCAGGTCGCCGAGCAGCGCTTCGGCCTGACCGGCCTGGTGGTCGACCCGGACGCCGAGCCGGGCGCGGTCGCCGAGACCGCTCCCGCGCCGACGCCGGCCGGACCGTACGACGCGCTCCTCGAAGCCGCCGTACACGCCCTGGACGCGGGCGACTTCGGCGGTGCCGTCCAGGCCTACAAGAACGTCTTGGCCGACGACCCGGGCAACACGGAGGCCCGACTGGGTCTGGCCCAGGCCGAGTTGCTCCAGCGGGTGCAGGGACTGGACGCGCAGCAGGTGCGCAAGGAGGCGGCCGAGAAGCCCGGCGACCCCGAGGCGCAGATCGCCGCCGCCGACCTGGATCTGGTGGGCGGTCACGTGGAGGACGCCTTCGGCCGGCTCATCGACACCGTGCGCCGCACGGCGGGTGACGACCGGGAGGCCGTGCGGGTGCGGCTGCTGGAGCTGTTCGACGTCGTCGGCGCCGACGATCCCCGGGTGGCGGCGGCGCGCAGGGCGCTGGCGCGCGCCCTGTTCTGACCGGCGCGGCGGTCCGGTTTCTGACCAGTCGCTAAACCTCCTGCCATGTGATGCCCGAGTGAAGATTGGCCCACAGGGGCCGGTGCGGCCGCGCTTTGCCAAATCTTGGCAATCGCGGCCGCTGTTACTTGCAGTAAGTCAGAGGCGTTGATCTGTCGCTTTCTGTCCAATGATCAACAGCTTTGTCACGCCCCTGTCTGACACCGAGCGTCGCCGACCGAGACCAGCGGGTCGTTGTTCGGTTATCCGGCCGTTACTAGCGAGTAACGAACCCCCTTGTGTCGACGGCGAGAATGCACCACGATCGGCGACGCTCGGTCCAATCCCGTACCCCGACAGCCGGTTGGGTCGACGGGAACCCAGGGTCCCCACCGAGCAGAGCCGGCGGCAGTGGCGCCGGCTCTTGGGCAGGGGGGTCTTCGCCGCTCGGCGAAGCCTGTCCAGCAGGGTTGTGCGTGATGCGTGTCAGGCGCGACCAGTGGTTGTCGCTCGGGGGTGATCGCCGGTGATTCGGGTGCGGTTCGCGCCACCGAGTACAGGCGCTCCCCTTCCCGAGGACGTAGCACTTCTCCCATCCCTGCCCGGCTGAGCCGTCGACCCGACAGGGGAAGCCAGGGCCAGGAGATGTACGTCCGAGAAGGAGGAAATATGGAGTCCCAGGTGCGTGGCGGGACCAGATGGAAGCGGTTCGCTGTGGTCATGGTGCCCAGCGTTGCCGCCACGGCATGTATAGGTATCGCTCTCGCGCAGGGCGCCCTCGCCGCGTCGTTCAGCGTGTCGGGGCAGTCGTTCAAGGTGACGGCCGACCGGATCGAGGGCACGGGCTTCTCGCAGTACGGAGCCATCGACTCGGGGTACACCCTCGACGGCAAGAAGACGGCTCACCCCGTCGCGGTCTCGGCCTTCGAGAAGGCCTCGATCACGAACATGTGCCAGTCGGTCGTCACCCCGAACATCCCGCTGCTCGGGTCGGTCAGCCTCACGCTGAGCGCGGGCGGCAAGGGCACGCCGGTCCAGGCGGACAACCTCTACATCGACGTCGAGGAACTCGAGGCGAACGCCACCTTCGAGAACATCGACATCGGTGTGGCCGGCAAGGACCTCAGCAAGGGTCCGGGCATCAAGAGCGGTGACACCGCCAACCCGTTCGGGTTCGGCCAGCAGGCCACCAGGGCCACGCTGACCGACGTGAAGCAGACGGCGTGGGCGACCACCGCCGGCACCTTCAAGCTCAGCGGTCTGAAGATGTCGCTGTCGAAGGGCGTCAAGGAGTGCTACTGAGCACTCACTGACGGGCGGGGGAGCCGGTGGCCTCCCCGCCCGTCCACTCTGCGAACCGCAGAACCACTCACCACAGCAAAGCCGTTCCAGGGAGCTGTTTTTCCATGAGCGCCGAGACTCCTGCCGCGCCCGGTCGCGATGAGCACTATCTCCGGGTCTTCCAGCGGAACTTCCGCGCCTGGCGGGGCACTCGGCCGTTCTGGGCCGGGCTGTTCGTCCTGCTCGCCGGACTCCCCATCGCCTACTTCCCGTACGCGAACCTTCAGATCGGTCACCTGACGCTGACCATGGCCACCACGGCCGGCGCGGGTTCCCTGATCATCGGCGTGCTGCTCGCCGTCCTGGGCGTCAGCCTCTGGTTCCAGAAGCACGTACGCACCTTCGCGGGCGTCGCGGCGATCCTGCTGGGACTGGTGTCCCTTCCGGTGTCCAACTTCGGCGGTTTCATCGTCGGCTTCCTCCTCGCCCTCGTCGGCGGGGCGATGGCCGTGGCCTGGGTGCCGGGCGAGCCGCTCACGCCGCCGGCGCCGGGAGTGCCCGCGCAGGAGAGCGATGCTCCCGAGGCCGCGGGCCCGGCGGTGTCGTTCGCCAAGGACGCCCCGCCCGCCGCGGACAGCGACCCCGGCACCGCGGTGCCCCAGCCCGTGCACGACCTCGGCGAGCCGAACGATCTGTCAGGAACGATCCCGGTCAACGGGGCGAACGGGAGGCACAGTGCCGGCTGACGAGGTGACCCACGGGATGGACGTGGACGCGTCCCGTGTGAGAACCGGGCCGCGCCACGCGGCACCCAAGAAGCCGCTGTTCACCAGGCTCCACGTGCCGGCCGGCAAGGCGATAGCCCTGGCGGCCATGCCGACCGCGGTCCTCATGGGGATGGGGTTCACACCCACGCTCGCGCTGGCCGACGACCAGCCCACGTCCAGGAGCCTGACGGCCGACGAGTACAAGGACTGCCTCACGGCACTGGAGGACGGCGCCTCGGCGTCGGACGGCCCCTCGCCGTCCGCCTCGCCGAGCGACGGCTCCGAGGACCCGTCCGACGACTCCACGGACTCCCCGGACACCGGCACCGCCGAGCCCAGCCCGTCCGCCTCCCCGGGCGGCGACGGCTCCTCGGGCGGCGACGGCCCGGGATCCCCGGACGACTCCCCTTCGCCGGATTCAGGTTCCGGCGACGAGGCCGACCCCGCCCCCGCGCCCTCGGCCTCCGCCTCCGCCTCGCCGGAGGGGGACGGCGGCTCGGCGTCCGGCACCGGCACCGCGTCGCCCTCGCCCTCCGAGAGCGACGGCAACCTGCTGGAGGAGATCGGCGACGCGATCACCGGTGTCTTCACCGGCGGCACCAAGGCGACGGAGAGCGCGAGTCCGAGCCCGTCCGCGACCCCGTCCGCGTCGGAGAGCCCGGCCGGTTCGGACGGTCCGGCGGGCGCCGGCAAGGACCTCGACGCCGTCGAGGACACGGCCGAGAAGGTCACCGACCCGGTCGGCGACACCGGGAAGGACGCCACGGACAGCGCGTCCGAGGCGGCCGAGGACACCACAGAGGCCGTCGAGGAGCCTGCCGCGAGCGCCTCCCCGGACGCCACGTCCTCGCCCAGCCCGTCCGCGAGCCCCTCCACGGACGCGGAGGACTGCCCGGTCGCCACGGAGGCGGAGAGCGGCATCGACAACGCCGTCCCGCTGCCGGACGCGCCCTGGTACCTGAACGCCAGCTCGCTGACGCTCAAGGGCGCCGACTACAAGGGCGTCGTCGAGGTGAAGACCGCCGGCGGCCAGGTCAAGAAGGTCCTGAAGTACGTCATCTCCGACGGGACCGACATCGGCGACCTGCACCAGACGGTGCAGGACAAGCAGTCCGGGAAGACCTACCACGTGCAGGCGGGCAAGGGCACGACGTCCACCATCCGTGACGGCGACACGATCATGTACACGGAGAGCATCTCCGGGAACCTGTTCGGGCTGATCCCGATCACCTTCGATCCGGAGCACCCGCCGCCGCTGAACATCCCCCTGATCTACTTCACCAACGCGAAGGTCCAGCAGGCCGGCCAGTTCGGCGGCACGCTGACCGTTCCCGGGCTGCACCAGTACACGACCTGACCGGCTGAGCGTCATCGTCGACGGCCTTTTCCGGGAGCCGCCAGAAACTGTGCCCCGCCGGACACCCGTCCGGCGGGGCACAGTCCTGTCCTGCGCGCGGCGGCCCGGGGGTGCACCCGGCGGCAGCCGCTGACCGCGTGGAACGCCGAGGGCGCCCCCTGTCGCAGGGGGCGCCCTCGGCGTCGCGCACAGTCAGCCGCGGCCGGTCAGTTGCCGTCGCCGCCGCCGAGGTGGTGGACGCGGAGCATGTTCGTCGTGCCCGCCACGCCGGGGGGCGAGCCCGCGGTGATGATGACGATGTCGCCCGGGTTGAAGCGCTTGGTCTTGGTGATCTCCTGGTCGACCAGGTCGACCATCTCGTCGGTGCTGTTCACGAACGGCACGACGTGCGACTCCACGCCCCAGCTCAGCGTGAGCTGGTTGCGGGTGCTCTCGTCGGTGGTGAAGGCGATGATCGGCTGGACCGCGCGGTAGCGCGACAGGCGCCGGGCGGTGTCGCCGGACTGGGTGAAGGCCACCAGGCCCCGTCCGCCGAGGAAGTCGGCGATCTCGCACGCGGCACGCGCGACCGAACCGCCCTGCGTACGCGGCTTCTTGCCGGGGACGAGCGGCTGCAGGCCCTTGGACATCAGCTCCTGCTCGGCCGCGGTGACGATCTTCGACATCGTCTTCACGGTCTCGATCGGGTACGCGCCCACCGAGGACTCCGCCGACAGCATGACCGCGTCCGCGCCGTCCAGGATCGCGTTCGCCACGTCGGAGGCCTCGGCGCGGGTCGGGCGGGAGTTGGTGATCATCGACTCCATCATCTGGGTCGCCACGATCACCGGCTTGGCGTTGCGCCGGCACAGCTCGATCAGGCGCTTCTGCACCATGGGGACCTTCTCGAGCGGATACTCGACGGCCAGGTCGCCACGGGCGACCATCACGCCGTCGAACGCCATCACGACGTCCTCCATGTTCTCCACCGCCTGCGGCTTCTCCACCTTGGCGATGACGGGGACCCGGCGGCCCTCCTCGTCCATGACCTTGTGGACGTCGGCGACGTCCTTGGCGTCCCGGACGAAGGACAGGGCGACCAGGTCGCAGCCCATGCGCAGCGCGAAGCGCAGGTCCTCGATGTCCTTCTCGGACAGGGCCGGCACGTTCACGGCCGCGCCGGGCAGGTTGATGCCCTTGTGGTCGGAGACGACACCGCCCTCGATGACGATCGTCCTCACCTTCGGGCCCTCGACCTCGGTGACCTTCAGCTCGACGTTGCCGTCGTTGATGAGGATCTGGTCGCCCTTGGTGACGTCACCGGGCAGGCCCTTGTAGGTGGTCCCGCAGATCTGCTTGTCACCGGCGACGTCCTCGGTGGTGATGACGAACGCGTCACCGCGCTCCAGCTCGACCGGACCCTCGGCGAAGGTCTCCAGCCGGATCTTCGGGCCCTGGAGGTCGGCGAGGACACCGATGGCCCGGCCGGTCTCCTTGGCGGCGGCACGGACGCGGTCGTACCGCCCCTGGTGCTCGGCGTGCGTGCCGTGGCTGAAGTTGAAGCGGGCCACATTCATGCCGGCTTCGATCAGCGACACGAGTTGTTCGTGGGAGTCGACCGCGGGGCCGAGAGTACAGACGATTTTGGAACGGCGCATGGGGCGATCCTATCGGTTTGTTTCGCTACGGAATATTCCGTCTGGCGGAAGATACAAATGGGCGGCTTCGCGCTCAGGCGTGTTACTGCCGTGTATTGCTCGCTGTTCTGCTCAGTCGTTCTTTCCGACCAGCGCGTAGGTCTGTGTGGCGATCTCCAGTTCTTCGTCGGTCGGCACCACGGCGACGGCCACCCGCGCGTGCGCGGGCGAGATCAACCGCGGCTCGTCACCGCGTACGGCGTTGAGCGCGCCGTCCACCGTGAGGCCCAGCTCCTCCAGGCCCGCGACGGCAGCTTCCCGCACGTGACTCGCGTTCTCCCCGACTCCCGCTGTGAAGGCGATCGCGTCCACGCGTCCGAGCACGGCGTAATAGGCGCCTATGTACTTCTTCAGCCGGTGAATGTAGATGTCGAAGGCGAGCTGTGCCTGTTCGTCGCCCTCGTCGACCCGGCGGCGGATCTCCCGCATGTCGTTGTCCCCGCACAGACCGATCAATCCGCTCTTCTTGTTGAGAAGAGTGTCGATCTCGTCCGTGGACATTTTGCCAACGCGCATCAAATGGAAGATGACGGCCGGGTCCATGTCTCCGGAGCGCGTACCCATCACGAGCCCCTCCAAAGGCGTCAGTCCCATGGAGGTCTCCACACACCTTCCGCCGCGCACGGCGGAGGCGGACGCTCCGTTGCCGAGGTGCAGCACGATCACGTTCACCTCCTCCGGGGCCTTGCCCAGCAGTTCGGCCGTGGCCCGGGACACGTACGCGTGCGAGGTCCCGTGGAAGCCGTAGCGCCGGATGCGGTGCTCGTCGGCGGTGCGCACGTCGATCGCGTAGCGGGCGGCCGACTCCGGCATCGTGGTGTGGAAGGCGGTGTCGAAGACGGCGACCTGGGGCAGGTCCGGGCGCAGGGCCTGGGCGGTGCGGATGCCGGTGAGGTTGGCCGGGTTGTGCAGGGGAGCCACCGGGATCAGGCGCTCGATCTCGGCGAGCACCGTGTCGTCGATCACGGTCGGCTCGGTGAAGTGCTTTCCGCCGTGCACCACCCGGTGCCCGATCGCGGCCAGCTGTGGCGAGTCCAGCCCGAGCCCGTCCTTGGACAGTTCCTCCGCCACGGCCTTCAGGGCGGCCTCGTGGTCGGCGATCGGGCCGGTCCGCTCACGGGCCTCGCCCGTGGTCAGCGGCGTGTGGGTGAGCCGGGAGGTCTCCTCGCCGATGCGCTCGACGAGCCCCACGGCCAGCCGGCTGCTGTCCGCCATGTCGAGCAGCTGGTACTTCACCGACGACGAACCGGAGTTGAGGACGAGGACGCGGGACGAGCTCACTGGGCGGACGCCTTCTCGATCGGGGACGGGGCGGAGGACTGGGCCTGGATGGCCGTGATGGCGACGGTGTTGACGATGTCCTGGACGAGCGCGCCCCGGGACAGGTCGTTGACCGGCTTGCGCAGACCCTGGAGCACCGGCCCGACGGCGATCGCGCCGGCCGACCGCTGCACGGCCTTGTAGGTGTTGTTGCCGGTGTTCAGGTCGGGGAAGATCAGCACGCTGGCCTGGCCGGCGACCTTCGACCCGGGCAGCTTGGTCGCCGCGACCGTCGGCTCCACGGCCGCGTCGTACTGGATCGGCCCCTCGATCTTCAGGTCGGTCCGCCGCTGCCGCACCAGCTCCGTCGCCTCGCGCACCTTGTCGACGTCGGCGCCCGACCCGGACGTACCCGTCGAGTACGACAGCATCGCGATCCGCGCGTCCACGCCGAACTGCTCGGCGGTGGCGGCCGACTGGATGGCGATGTCGGCGAGCTGCTCGGCGTTCGGGTCGGGGTTCACGGCGCAGTCGCCGTAGACGAGGACCTTGTCGGCGAGGCACATGAAGAAGACCGAGGAGACGATGCCGGCGTCCGGCCTGGTCTTGATGATCTCGAAGGCGGGCCGGATGGTCGCGGCCGTGGAGTGCACCGAGCCCGACACCATGCCGTCGGCGAGGCCCTCCTGGACCATCAGCGTGCCGAAGTAGTTCACGTCCGAGACCACGTCGTACGCCAGCTCCACGGTGACGCCCTTGTGGGCGCGCAGGGCCGCGTACTTCTCGGCGAAGGCGTCCCGCAGCTCGCTGGTGGCCGGGTCGATCACCTGGCAGTCGCCCAGGTCGATGCCGAGGTCGGCGGCCTTCTTGCGGATCTGGTCGACCGGGCCGAGCAGGGTGAGGTCGCACACCCCGCGGCGCAGCAGCACCTCCGCCGCGTGCAGGACGCGCGGCTCGGTGCCCTCGGGCAGCACGACGCGCCGCCGGTCCGAGCGGGCCTGCTCCAGCAGCTTGTGCTCGAACATCATCGGGGTGACGCGGTCGCTGCTCGGCGCGGAGACGCGCCGGTTGAGGTCGGCGGTGTCGACGTACCGCTCGAACAGGCCGAGCGCGGTCTCCGCCTTGCGCGGGGTGGCCGCGTTCAGCTTCCCCTCCAGGGAGAAGAGCTCGGCGGCGGTGGGGAAGCTGTTGCCGGCCACCGACAGCACCGGGGTGCCGGGGGCGAGGCGGGCGGCCAGGGTGAGGATGTCGTCGCCCGGGACCTCGCCCAGGGTGAGCAGCACGCCGGCGATCGGCGGGGTGCCGGCGCTGTGCGCGGCCAGCGAGCCGACGACCAGGTCGGCGCGGTCGCCGGGGGTGACCACCAGGCAGCCCGGGGTCAGGGCGCCGAGGAAGTTCGGCAGCATCGCGCCGCCGAAGACGAAGTCGAGCGCGTCCCGGGCCAGCCCCGAGTCGTCGCCGAGGACGACCTTGGCGCCGAGGGCGTGCGCGATCTGCGCGACGGTCGGCGCGGACAGGGCGGGCTCGTCCGGGACCACGGAGCAGGGCACCGGGAGGCGGTTCGCGAGCCGCTCGGCTATCTCGTCCCGGTCGGCGCGGGCCACCCGGTTGGTCACCATGGCGAGGACGTCGCAGCCGAGGCCGTCGTAGGCGCGATAGGCGTTGCGGGTCTCGGCGAGCACGGACTCCGCGGTCTGGCCCCGGCCGCCCACCACCGGGATCACGGAGGCACCGAACTCGTTGGCCAGCCGGGCGTTGAGGGCGAGTTCGTCCGGGAACTGGGTGTCGGCGAAGTCGGTGCCGAGGACCAGGACGACGTCGTAGTCCCGGGCGACCCGGTGGAAGCGGTCGACGAGCCCCGACACCAGCTCGTCCGCGCCGCGCTCGGCCTGGAGGGCGGAGGCCTCGTGGTAGTCCATGCCGTAGACCGTCGCCGGGTCCTGGGTCAGCCGGTACCGGGCCCGCAGCAGCTCGAACAGGCGATCGGGGCCGTCGTGGACGAGGGGACGGAACACGCCGACCCGGTCGATCTGCCGGGTCAGGAGCTCCATGACCCCCAGTTCGACGACCTGGCGGCCGTCGCCGCGGTCGATACCGGTCACGTACACGCTGCGGGTCACGCGTGTTCTCCGTTTCGTCTTCGGGTGCTCGGGCGGCCATAAAAAGCGCCCACCGAGGTGAGCGGAACCCTCTTGACAATACCTCTCGCGATAGATAAGGCGCCCGTCAACAGCGGATGCGGCACCGTCCGGTGGGGCATGAAACAATCGGATCTGGCTCACCGGTATCAACAGCGAGCAGGAGACACAGCACGATGCGTATCGGAGTTCTCACCGCAGGCGGCGACTGCCCCGGCCTGAACGCCGTGATCCGGTCGGTCGTGCACCGAGCGGTCGACAATTACGGCGACGAGGTCATCGGCTTCGAGGACGGGTACGCCGGTCTCCTCGACGGCCACTACCGCACCCTCGACCTCGACGCGGTCAGCGGCATCCTGGCCCGCGGCGGCACCATCCTCGGCTCCTCCCGTCTCCAGCGCGACCGTCTGCGCGAGGCCTGCGAGAACGCGTACGACATCGCGCGCGACTTCGGGATCGACGCGCTGATCCCGATCGGCGGCGAGGGCACGCTGACGGCGGCGCGGATGCTGGCCGACGCGGGTCTGCCGGTGGTCGGTGTCCCCAAGACCATCGACAACGACATCTCGTCCACCGACCGCACCTTCGGCTTCGACACCGCCGTCGGCGTCGCCACGGAGGCGATGGACCGTCTGAAGACCACCGCCGAGTCCCACCAGCGTGTGATGGTCGTCGAGGTCATGGGCCGGCACGCGGGCTGGATCGCCCTGGAGTCCGGCATGGCCGCCGGCGCCCACGGCATCTGCCTGCCGGAGCGGCCGTTCGACCCCGCCGACCTGGTCAAGATGGTCGAGGAGCGCTTCGCCCGCGGCAAGAAGTTCGCGGTGATCTGCGTCGCCGAGGGCGCCCACCCCGCCGAGGGCTCCATGGACTACGGCAAGGGCGACATCGACCAGTTCGGCCACGAGCGCTTCCAGGGCATCGGTACGGCGCTGGCGTACGAGCTGGAGCGCCGGCTCGGCAAGGAGGCCAAGCCGGTCATCCTCGGCCATGTGCAGCGCGGCGGCACACCGACCGCGTACGACCGGGTGCTCGCCACGCGCTTCGGCTGGCACGCGGTGGAGGCCGCGCACCGGGGCGACTTCGGCAGGATGACCGCGCTGCGGGGCAACGACGTCGTGATGGTGCCGCTGGCCGAGGCGGTCACCGAGCTGAAGAGGGTCCCGAAGGACCGGATGGACGAGGTGGAGTCGGTCTTCTAGACGGGGCTCCGGGTCCGGGTCCCGGCCGGGGAACCCGGGCGGGGTTCGTCGGGCGCGGGACCACCGGGCGCGGGATCTCCGGGCGGGGTCCTAGTGCCGCGGCAGGCGACGTTTGCCCGTCAAGGAGCGGCGTCCGGTGCGTGCTCTCGGCGTGCCGGCCGGAAGCCCTCGTACTGGATGTACTTGGGCTTTCGGCCGGTGCGGCGAGAGGGCGTGCCGGGCGTCGCGACGGGGCGAACGTTGCCTGCCACGGCACTAGCCCGTGTTGTTCCGGACCGTGGTCCAGAAGTGGTCGACGACCCGGTCCAGGAACTCCTGGCCGGTGGTCCCGGCGTCGCCGCTGCCGCCGCCCCAGTTGAGGGTGGCGACCATCTGCCCGTGGTACTGCCGGTGCAGCTTCTGCAGAGTGTCCTCCAGCAGCCGCCGGCCCAGCGGCACGATCTTCGCGACCGGACGGACGTAGGCCTGCCACCGGGTGGTCACGGCATCGCGCAGCAGCCCGGCGAGTTTCGGCTCGCGGCCCGTGACGGTGACGAAGTCGGGCAGCGAGAGGTCGAGCAGGTCGGCCAGGAGGGCCGACTGACGGTCGGTGCCGCGCCACTCGTCGTGCTCCTCCATGCCGAGGTAGGCGAGGAGTTCGAGCCCGACGGCACGGGCCACGTCCTCCGGCGCGAAGCCGCGGGAGAGCCGGTGCTCGCGCAAGGTGCGCGGCCTGTCGATAAGTTCACCGGGGGAGCACCACAACACACCGGCGAGGGCGGTGAGTTCGCGCCCGGCGGGCGAGGTGATCCCGCGTTCCCAGGCGATGACGAGGTCCGGGGTCACATAGGGCAGCCCGAACGAGGCGCGCATGCCGTAGGCGACGTGCTCGGGTCCCATTCCGAGAGCGGTTCGGAGTCTGCGGGCGGCGGGGGCGTCGAACAGGGGAGGCGGCGGCGGGCTGGGCGGATTCGGCGGTGGGGGTCGGTGCACGGCCACAAAGTAGGGGCCCGGGAGTGCGGTGACTACGGTCAGTTCGGCCAGGATCACAGATTGTAGGAAAATACGGTTTCGGTCGTGGGTTCGGGGTGGCCGAAGATCGTCCGTCGCCGACCCGGGGGCGGCCGGGTGGTGGGCGCGGGGCCGCCCGGACGGGCGGCCGGGCGGTCTGAGGCGCCCGCGTATGGGGCGAAGGGCAAGGTGGAGCGGCATATGCGCGCGGGTCCGCCCGCGCCGGACCTCCGGTTTCCCGCGACGGCCGGCGCCGACGGGACGCGGCGGGTCCCGCCCGTGCGGGCGGACATCGAAGACGCGTACGCCCTGGCCGACCCGCCGATCGGGCTCGGGAAGGCGCAGAACGCGCGGCGCGATCCGAACGTTCCGCTCACCCGGACGGGTGAGGTTCGGCGGGCTCACCCCCTTGACCGCGCCGCCCAGCGCGAACCCGCCGCCCAGCCGTCGGGCGATCAGTACGTACAGCAGGACGACCGGGGTCGAGTAGACGACGGAGAACGCTGCGCGCTGCCCGTACGCCACCATGCCCCGGTTGCCGAAGAACTGCGGCGGATCGACCGGTGCGGGCCCGGGCGGTCCCGGCGGTCCGGGTGTCCCCGGCGCACGCCCGGCACGGCCCGGTCTCCGGCACACTCGACGTACGCCGCGGGAAGGGAACCGAGTGCCGGAACAGGACGTCACCGTCGGGCAGTTGCTGCTCGCCGAATACCAGAGCGTCAAGGACGAGCAGAAGGCGCGGATCGGGTTCCGGGACAACCTGCTCTACGTGACCCTCGCCGTCGTGGCCGCCGTCATCGCCGCGACCGCGCAGGCCGAGCAGCCGTCGATGCTGCTCGCGCTGCCGCCGGTGTGCGTCGTGCTCGGGTGGACCTACCTCGTGAACGACGAGAAGATCTCGGCGATCGGTGCCTACGTACGGGAGGACCTGGGGCCCCGGCTCGCTGCGCTGGCCCGGCCTGGCGGCGGTTTCCAGGCGTTCGGCTGGGAGACCGCCCACCGCGGGGACGCGCGGCGCAGATCCCGCAAGGCCGTCCAGACCGCGGTGGACCTGACGGCGTTCTGTGCCGTGCCGCTGGCCGCGCTGGTCGTCTTCTGGGCGGACGGCGACGGCGGCCGACTCCTGGTCGCGGTGTCGGTACTGGAGGCGCTCGCCGTGACCGGGCTCGCCTCGCAGGTGGTGCGGTACGCGCGGGCGGCGTGACTCCTGTGCGAGGGGCGCGGGCCGAACGCGGCGTGGCTCCCGTCCCGAGGGGCGAGGTCCGTCAACGCCCCCGCCCCACCGCCCCCCGGACCCACCGGTACACCAGCTCCGGCCGCCCCACCTGCCCGTACACCGGAGCCCGCTCGGCCCACCCCGCCTCCACCAGGTGCTCCAGGTAGCGGCGGGCGGTGATCCGTGAGATGCCCACCGCCTCCGCGATGCCCGCCGCCGTCAGGCCCTCCACCGCGTCCCGCAGGGCACCCGTCACCCGCTCCAGCGTCGGACCGCTCAGCCCCTTGGGCAGTGCCGCCGGGCCGGGGGCCCGCAGCGTCGCCAGCGCCCGGTCGACCTCGTCCTGCCCGCTCGCCTCGCCCGCCGCCGCGTGGAACTCGGCGTACCTCACGAGGCGGTCCCGCAGGGTGGCGAAGGTGAACGGCTTCAGCACGTACTGCACCACCCCGAGCGAGACCCCCTCCCGGACCACCGTGAGATCGCGCGCCGACGTCACCGCTATCACGTCGGCCTGGTGGCCGGCCGCCCGCAGCGAACGCGCCAGCTGAAGTCCGTGCACATCCGGCAGGTGCAGGTCCAGGAGGAGCAGGTCGACCGGGGTGCGGTCCAGCGCCCGTCGCGCCTCCGCACCCGTGTGGGCCTTGCCGACGGCCGTGAAGCCCGCGACCCGGTTGACGTACATGACGTGGGCGTCGGCGGCGACCGGGTCGTCCTCCACGACCAGGACACGGATCAGGGGCTGCTGCTCGCTCGTCGTCATACGTCGCCTCCAGAAACCGCGCTTCCCGGGACGGCTCCGCGAGCCGCCCGGTCCTCGGCCACGCTCGCCGGGAGGGCTCCGCGAGCCGCCTCGTCGTCGGCCACGCCCTGCGCGACGACCCGCTGGGCCACGCCCTGCGGGTGGCCCCCCTCGGCCGCGCCCCCCGGGACGTCCCCCTCGGCCGTCCTGCCGACGCCACCCCCGTCCTCCAAGGGCAGCCGCACCTCGAAGCATGCGCCGCCCCCGTCGGCCTCCGCCACCGTCAGGGAACCCGCGTGCCGGTTCGCCGCCTGCCGCACGAGGGCCAGCCCGAGCCCCCGCCCGCCCGGCCCCGACGGCTTGGTGGAGAAGCCCCGCTGGAACACCATCTCCTTGTGGGCCGGGGCCACGCCCGCGCCCGTGTCGCACACCCGGAGCACCAGCTCACCGCGTTCCGTGTACGCCGTCACCGTCACCCGGGCCCGCATGCTGCCCTGGGCCGCGTCCACCGCGTTGTCGATCAGGTTGCCGAGGATGGTGACCAGGTCACGGGAGGGCAGCGAGGGCGGCAGCAGGCCGTCGTCCAGGCGACTGTCCTGCGACACCACCAGCTCCACGCCCCGCTCGTTGGCCTGCGCGGTCTTGCCCAGCAGCAGCGCCGCCAGCACCGGCTCGCTCACCGCCGCCACCACCTGGTCGGTGAGCGCCTGGGCCAGCTCCAGCTCGGCGGTCGCGAAGTCCACCGCCTCCGTCGCGCGGCCCAGCTCGATCAGGGAGACGACCGTGTGGAGGCGGTTCGCCGCCTCGTGGGCCTGCGAGCGCAGGGCCTGGGTGAAACCGCGCTCGGAGTCCAGCTCGCCCATCAGCGACTGGAGCTCGGTCACGTCCCGCAGGGTGACCACGGTGCCCCGGCGCTCGCCGCCCGACACCGGGGACGTGTTGATCACCAGCACCCGGTCCGCCGTCAGGTGCACCTCGTCCACCCGCGGCTCCGACGCCAGCAGCGCCCCGGTGAGAGGGGCGGGCAGGCCGATCTCGGCGACCGAACGTCCGACCACGTCCGCCTCCGACGCCACCCCGAGCAGCTCGCGTCCGCCGTCGTTGATCAGCGCCACCTTGTACTGCCCGTCCAGCATCAGCAGGCCCTCGCGCACGGCGTGCAGCGCGGCCTGGTGGTAGTCGTGCATCCGGCTCAGCTCGGTGGCGTTCATGTTGTGGGTGTGGCGGCGCAGCCGGGCGTTGACGACGTACGTGCCGACCGCGCCGAGCAGCAGCGCGCCGGCCGCCACGGCGAGCAGGGCCGTCAGCTGGCCCTGCACCCGCTTGGTGATCTCCTCGACCCGGATGCCGGCGCTGACCAGGCCGATGACCCGCCGGTCGCCGTCCACGACGGGGGCGACCGCGCGGACCGACGGACCCAGCGTGCCCGTGTAGGTCTCCGTGAAGGCCCTGCCGCGCACGGCGGGGGTGATGTGTCCCCGGAAGCGCTGGCCTATCTCCGACTCGACCGGGTGCGTCCAGCGGATGCCCCGCGGGTTCATGATCGTGACGAAGTCGACGTCGGTGTCGGCCGCCACCCGCAGCGCGTACGGCTGGAGCTCGGCCGTCGGGTCGGCGGTGCCGATCGCCTCGCGCACGGAGGGGGAGTCCGCGACGGATCGCGCCACCGCCAGGGTCTGCCGGCGCGCGGCGTCCTCGGCCTGGCTGCGGTCACTGACGTACGTGAACAGCGCGTACCCGGCGACGACGACCGCTATCAGCACGGCCTGCATGGCGAAGAGCTGGCCGGCCAGGCTGCGGGGTCTCGGGACACGGACGTGCATGCCGTCAGTCTGCCCCTTGGCTGATTGTGAACTAAATGAACGGAAGGGTGACCGCCCTCACACGGCGGGAGATAGTCACCGCATCCCCCCATGCAGAACCCGGCGGAACCGCAGCACGACCCCCGCGGAACCGCAGCAGATCCCCGCACTGCGTCCCCGCAGTACATCCCCATCCCGAACCCCCGGACGTGAGCCGCACGCCGGTGATGCCGACGACGTCGTCAAGGAGGGCAGCCGTGAGCAGCGCAGCCAATACGGCAGCTACCGCACCCAAAGCCAAACGGGACCGCACCCACTACCTCTACATCGCAGTGATCGTCGCGGTTGCCCTCGGCATCACCGTCGGTCTGGTCGCCCCCGACTTCGCGGTCGAGCTGAAGCCCATCGGTACCGGCTTCGTGAACCTGATCAAGATGATGATCTCCCCCATCATCTTCTGCACGATCGTGCTGGGCATCGGCTCGGTACGCAAGGCCGCCAAGGTCGGCGCCGTGGGCGGTATCGCCCTCGGATACTTCACGGTCATGTCGCTGGTCGCCCTGAGCATCGGCCTGGTCGTCGGCAACATCCTGGAGCCCGGCACGGGCCTCGCGGTGACCGACGCGGTCAAGGAGGTCGGCCAGGCGCAGGTGGCGCCGGAGGCCAAGGACACCACCGAGTTCCTGCTCGGGATCATCCCGACCACGATGGTCTCCGCCTTCACCGGCGGCGAGGTGCTGCAGACCCTGCTGATCGCCCTGCTCGCCGGGTTCGCGCTCCAGGCCATGGGCCCGGCCGGTCAGCCGATCCTGCGCGGTGTCGAGCACATCCAGCGGCTCGTCTTCCGCATCCTGGCGATGGTGATGTGGGCCGCCCCGATCGGCGCCTTCGGCGCGATCGCCGCGGTCACCGGCTCGGCGGGCGTGGACGCGCTCAAGAGCCTGGCCGTCCTGATGCTCGGGTTCTACGTCACCTGCTTCCTGTTCGTCTTCATCGTGCTCGGCATCCTGCTGCGGGCGGTCGCCGGCCTGAACATCCTCACGCTCTTCAAGTACCTGGGCCGTGAGTTCCTGCTGATCCTTTCGACCTCGTCGTCCGAGTCGGCGCTGCCGCGGCTCATCGCGAAGATGGAGCACCTCGGCGTCAGCAAGCCGGTGGTCGGCATCACCGTCCCGACCGGCTACTCCTTCAACCTCGACGGCACCATGATCTACATGACCATGGCGTCCCTGTTCATCGCCGACGCCATGGGTACGCCGATGTCGGTCGGCGAGCAGATTCCGCTGCTGCTGTTCCTGCTGGTCGCCTCGAAGGGCGCGGCGGGTGTCACCGGCGCGGGTCTGGCCACCCTGGCGGGCGGTCTCCAGTCGCACAAGCCGGCCCTGGTGGACGGCATCGGCCTGATCGTCGGCATCGACCGCTTCATGAGCGAGGCGCGCGCCCTGACGAACTTCGCGGGCAACGCCGTCGCCACGGTCCTGATCGGCACCTGGACGAAGGAGATCGACCGCGCCCGCGTCGACCAGGTGCTCGCCGGTCAGCTGCCCTTCGACGAGGAGACGCTCCTCGACGACGGCCACGGCGGCGGCGCCCACGGCCAGGACACCCACGCGGAGATCCCCGAGCAGGGCGGCGAGAAGGAGCTGGCGAAGGCCTGAGGACGGTTCCGGGCCTGTCGGCCGGTCCGCCGGCCGCACGCCCTCCCCTCCGCCCTCCCCTCCGGCCTCCCCTCCGGCCTCACGGCCGGTCCGTCCGGCCCCCAAGCCGGGCCGGGCCCGGCGCCTGAACCCGGGCCCGTCCCGTCGGCCCCGGGCGGCTGGGTACTCCCCCGTAGCCCAGCCGTCCGGTTGTCGTGAACAGAGCGGCCAGGTCACCTTCCCCGGGTGACCTGGCCGCTCGGCGTTGTGTGTGCCCGGCGTCCGCGGGCGCCGCTGAAGCGTGGCTCAATCGCTCAGCTCGGCCACCAGCTCGGTGGCACGTGAGGCAGGTACTCCCGCCGCGGTCAGTACGGTGACCGCGGCCGAGCGGCCCGCCTCCTCGGACGCCAGGAGGCCGTCGTTCACCGCCTCCATCAGCGCGAACACCGTCTGCTCCTGGACGTACGCCAGGGCCGGCGCCGGCAGCGGTGAGGCGAAGACGCCCTCCTCCAGGCCGCGCCGCAACAGCTCGACGCTGACCTGCCGTACCGGGGTGAGGCGGTCCCGGATGCCCTGCATGGTCACGCTGCGCTGGGCGAGCGCGATCAGGATGCGGTAGCGGTCGGCGACCTCCCAGACCGCCAGTACCGAGCGGGCGACGGCCTCCGCTGGGTCCGCCACCCCGTCCCGGCCCGCCGCGTGCGCGGCCGCCACCGACTCCACGGCGCCGTCGACGAGGGTGCCGATCAGCGCCTCACGGTTGGGGAAGTGCCCGTACACCGTCCGCCGTACCACCCCCGCGGCGCGGGCGATCTGGTCCATCGACGCGTCGGGGTCGCGCAACAGCTCGCCGAGTGCGACGTCGAGGATGCGCCGGCGGTTTGCGTCGGCGCGGCTGGTGTTACCCGTGCTCATGGCTGCCATTCTGCACGCCCCGCCCCGGGACGCCGTGGTCCCTTCGCAAGGGCTTCACCTCCTCCATTTGCACAGTGTTGTGCAGTGGACGTACATTGCACAAGGTTGAGCAATTGCACGTTGCTGTGCAAGTCGAACGCGCACGCTGTGAGGAAGGCGACTCCTGCCCATGCGACTCGTGATGAACGAACCGGTCGAGAGGATGGACCGGCCCTACTCCCGGCGCTGGTGGGCGCTGCTGGTCCTGTGTCTGAGCCTGCTGATCATCGTGATGGCGAACACCGCCCTCACCGTCGCCGCGCCCGACATGACCCAGGACCTGGGCCTGTCCAGCGCGGACCTCCAGTGGGTCATCGACGGCTACACCGTCCCGTACGCGGCGCTGATGCTGCTGCTCGGCGCGATCGGCGACAAGTACAGCCGCCGCGGCGCCCTCGTCCTGGGGCTGTTCGTGTTCGGGGGCGGGGCCGTGGCGGGCTCGCTCGTCGGCAGCTCCGCCGGGGTGATAGCGGCCCGCGCGGTGATGGGGGTGGGCGCGGCCATGATCATGCCCGCCACGCTCTCCCTGCTCGCCGCCACCTTCCCGCGCGCGGAACGGGCGAAGGCGATCACCCTGTGGACCGCCACGGCCGGTCTCGCCATCGCGGCCGGCCCGCTGCTCGCGGGCGCGCTGCTGGAACACCACAGCTGGAAGTCCACGTTCCTGATCAACGTGCCCGTCGCCGCCCTCGCGGTCGTCGGCGCCCTCCTGCTCGTCCCGCCGTCCAAGGCCCACGGGAAGGGGCGGATCGACTACGTCGGCGGACTGCTGTCGGTCGTCTGGATCGGCGCGCTGGTCTACATGATCATCGAGGGGCCGCACTTCGGCTGGGGCGTCAAGGCGGTCACGGCCGCGGTCGTCGCGGGTGCCGGGCTCGTCCTGTTCGTGGTGTGGGAGCTGCGCCACCCGCGCCCGGTCGTCGACGTACGCCGCTTCACCGAGCGCCGGTTCGCGGGCTCCAACCTCGCCGTGGCCCTGTTCTTCCTGGCCGTCTTCGGCGCGTTCTACTACCTCACCCAGCATCTCCAGTTCGTCCTCGGCTACAGCGCCCTGGACACCGGTCTGCGCATGCTGCCCCTGGCCGGCGCGGTCTTCGTCGGCTCTGCCCTCACCGGCTACCTCACCCCGCGCGTCGGCATGAACGTCACGGTCACCGCGGGCATGGTCGGCGGCACGGTGGCCCTCGCGCTGCTCACCCAGGTCGACGCCGGTTCGTCGTACGGCGATCTCGTCGCCCCCCTCGTCGTCCTGGGCCTCGCGATCGGGCTCGCGCTCTCGCCCTGCACGGACGCGATCATGGGGGCGTTCCCCGAGTCCGAACTGGGCGTCGGCGGCGCCGTGAACGACACCTCGCTGGAGCTCGGCGGCTCGCTCGGCATCGCCATCCTCGGCTCGCTGCTGGCCACGTCGTACTCCGGCCACCTCGCGGACGCGACCGCCGGCAGCGGGCTGCCCGCGTCCGCCCTGGCCACCGCCCAGGACTCGGTCGGCGCCGGGTACGGGGTCTCCCAGGGCATCGCCGGACAGGCCGAGAAGGCCGCCGCGCAGGCGGCCCGCGCGGCCGACCCGCAGCAGGCGGAGCAGTTGCGGGCGCAGGCCGGCCAACTGACCGAGAGCGCCCGCCGGATGGCCGACGCGGTCGGCTCCTCCTTCTCCGACGCGGTCGCCCACACCAGCCTGATCGGTGCGGTGGTGCTGGGCGTCGGCACGGTGGTCGTCGCGGTGCTGCTGCCGCGCCGGGCGGCGGAGGTGACACGGGAGAGCGGGGACCGGGAGAAGGAACTGGCCGGCAGCCGCTGACCCGGTGAGATCCGGGCGTTGTCCCGGGGCTCTGCCCCCGGCCTCCGAGGTCTGTGCCCGCCCGCCATCGATTCGGTCGGCCGGGATGTGGCCCTTGTCCTGAGGGCTCCGCCCCGGGGCCTGTGCCGGCCCGCCACCCGACTCGGTCCGCCAGGACGTGGAACTCGCCGTGGCGCCCCGCGCCGCCGGTGGCGTACCTCAGTCGCCTCTCCCCAGCGTCTCCGCCACCGCGCGCGGCAGCCACCGCCGGGTGTCGCCGAAGGAGAAGCCGAGGCGGGTGGCGCGGGAGTTGTCCATGCCGTAGGAGCGGGTGAACGAGAAGGGGGAGACCTCGCCGACCTCGACCGCGCGCCACACGGTCTCGCCGTCCGGGAAACGGTCGGCCACCGCCGCGCACAACTCCTCGGTGGTCAGCAGCCCGTGGGAGGCCGCGTTGACCGGGCCGGTGAAGTCCTGGTCCACCGCCCAGGCCAGGAAGTCGGCGATCTCCTCGACGTGGATGTAGGTGGCGGGCTGGTTGTCCACCGGTACGGCGATCGGCTCGCCGGCGCGGATGCGGTCGGCGTAGTGCTGGAGCCGGCCGGTGAAGTCGTCGGCGCCGCCCAGGACATGGGCCACGCGGACGGCCGCGGAGGGGAAGGCGGGGTCGGCGGCGAGGACCGCCTCCGCCTGCCGCTTGCCCTCGCCGTAGTGAGTGTCGAGGAACTCCGGCTTCTCCCAGGGGAGTCCGAGGTCCACCGGGACGGTCGTCGGGTCGACCGCCGCCTCCCGCACCGGCGCGATCGAGTCCTCGTACTCGTACACCTCGACCGTCGAGGTCAGCACATAGCGGCGGGTCCGGCCGGCGAGGACCCGGCGGGCGATCGCCGCCTGGCGCGGGGTGTAGCAGACCTGGTCGACGACGACGTCGAAGGCGCGTGCGCCGAGCGCCCGCCGCAGCGCTTCCTCGTCGTTCCGGTCGGCGACCAGGTGGACAGCGCCCGCGGGCGGCGAGGAGGAACCGCGGTTCAGTACGGTCACCCGGTCCCCGGCGGCGAGCAGCCGCGTGACGAGCCGCTTGCCGACATAACGGTTTCCGCCGATGACCAGTACCTCTCGCGCCTTTTCCATGACCATAATTCTCCAGCCGTACCCGCCCGTCCTGAAGGGGGAACCATGGGAGTTCCGGCCGCCGCGCCGAAAGAACCTCGGCAGATACGTGCCGCCGCCGACGAAACATCGGTGGCCTTCGACGCGCTGGACCGACACATCCTGGAACTCCTGCAGACCGACGGCCGGATCAAGCTCAGCGAACTGGGCCGCCGGGTGAGGCTCAGCCCGGCGGCGGTCACCGAGCGGGTGCGGCGCCTGGAGGCGGCGGGCGTCATCAGCGGTTACGGCGCCCAGGTCGTCCCGGCCCGGCTGGGCTACCGCCTCCAGGCGTTCGTCCGGGTCGATCCGCACGGCGGCTTCACCCTCAAGCACCCCAGGACCCTGGAACTGATCGGGCGTCCGGAGATCATCGAAGCGCACCACGTGGTCGGCGAGGACTGCTGGATCCTCAAGGTCGCCGTCCGGGACACGGTGCACCTGGAGGAGGTCCTGGAGAGGATCTCCGCCCTGGGCCGTACCACGACGTCGATCGTGCTGACCTCCCCGGTGGAGCGGAAACCGCTGTTGCCCTGACGTCGGCGTCAAGGCCTACGTTCGTGTCATGCGCATCGGCGAGCTGGCCGCGCGGGCCGGGACCACGACCCGGACGTTGCGGTACTACGAGGCACGGGGGCTGCTGCCCGCGAAGCGGAACGGCAACGGGTACCGCGTCTACGACGAGGACGACCTGCTGCTGCTCCGGCAGATCAGGACGCTGCGGGACTTCGGGTTCGACCTGGAGGAGACGCGACCGTTCGTGGAGTGTCTGCGGGCCGGACACCCGGAGGGCGACACCTGCCCGGCGTCGCTCGCGGTCTACCGGCGCAAGCTGGACGAACTCGACGCGCTGATCGGTGAGTTGCAGGCCGTGCGCGCGCAGGTCGGCGCACAGCTGGTGCGGGCCGAACGGGCGCGGGACGAGCTGGCCGCCGAGGCGGCGGCTCCGGGTGGTCCGGAGCCGGTGTGCGAGTTGGGAGGGGTCGACGAGTGAGCGGGGCAACGGGCGTGACCGAGGTGACGGACGCGGACTTCGAGGCGGAGGTGATCGGCGCGGATCTGCCGGTGCTGGTGGAGTTCACCGCCGACTGGTGCCCGCCGTGCCGGCAGATGGGACCGGTGCTCAGCGCCCTCGCCGCCGAGGAGGGTGAGCGGCTCAAGGTGGTGCGGCTGGACGTGGACACCAACCCGGAGACCACGAACACGTACAAGGTGCTGTCGATGCCGACGTTCCTGGTGTTCCGCGGCGGTGAACCGGTGAAGGCGATGGTGGGGGCCCGGCCCAAGCGGCGGCTGCTGGCGGAGCTGGAAGAGGTCCTCTGACCTGTCCCCACACGAAGAAATCCCCCGAGCAATTGCGCTCGGGGGATTTCTTTGCGTATATTCAATGGTTTGCGGCTTCAGGGGACCTGTAATTGATCCGGCCGCAAAAGAAGTTCAGTGAGCACAGTATATCCGGGCGGGAGTGGAATTGTCAAACGCCGACTTTCCAGATCGTGAATTGACGCGCGAGCAGGAATTCATCGACGACCTGTACGCACGCGTGGACGCGCTGCGCGGCGACACCGAGGTCTCCGTCACGGACGCGCTCGCCCAGGGCAACACGCCCATGCAGGCCAGGCTGGAGCGGGACATCCTGGTGGCCGAGCGCTCGGGGCTGCTCGCCGCGCTGAACGCGGTCGACGGATCGCTCTGCTTCGGCCGGATCGACCTCACCTCCGGCGTCAGCCACCACATCGGCCGGATCGGCCTGCGCACCGAGGACGCCGAACGCACCCCGATCCTGATCGACTGGCGGGCCGACGTCGCCCGCCCCTTCTACCTGGCCACCGGCCACACCCCGATGGGCCTGCGCCGGCGCCGGCACCTCACCACGGAAGGCCGCCGGGTCACCGCCCTGCACGACGAGCTCCTGGACCTCGGCGACGCCACCCGCACCGGCCATGAGGACCCGAGCGGCGACGCCGTGCTGCTCGCCGCGCTCACCTCCGCGCGCACCGGCCGGATGAGCGACATCGTGCAGACCATCCAGGCCGAGCAGGACGAGATCATCCGCGCCCCCCACCGTGGGGTGCTGGTGGTCGAGGGCGGCCCCGGCACCGGCAAGACGGCGGTCGCCCTGCACCGGGCCGCGTATCTCCTGTACGAGCACCGGGAGCTGCTGGCCAAGCGGGCCGTCCTGATCGTCGGCCCCAACCCCGCCTTCCTCGGCTACATCGGCGAGGTGCTGCCCTCGCTGGGCGAGACCGGCGTCCTGCTGGCGACGGTCGGCGAACTGTTCCCCGGGGTGCGGGCGACGGCGGCCGACACCCCCGAGGCGGCCGCCGTGAAGGGCCGCGCCGACATGGCCGACGTCCTCGCCGCCGTCGTACGCGACCGGCAGGCGCTGCCCGACCCGGTGATCACGATCGAGCACGACCGCGAGGTCCTGATGCTGGACGACGACCTGGTGAACATGGCCCGCGAGCGCACCCGGGCCGCCGGACTCCAGCACAACGCGGCCCGCGAGCACTTCGAGGGCCACATCCTCAACACCCTCACGGACATGGTCGCCGAACGCATCGGCACGGACCCCTACGACGGCTCCAACCTCCTGGACCCGAGCGACATCACCCAGATCCGCGACGAGCTGGCGGAGAACCCGGAGGTCTGGTCCGCCGTCGACCGGTTGTGGCCGCGGATCACCCCGCGCCGCCTGGTCGCCGACTTCCTCGCCGCACCCGAGGGATACCTGAGCGACGAGGACGCCGCCGCCGTCCGCCGCCCGGTGACGCGGGCGTGGACCGTGGCGGACGTACCGCTGCTCGACGAGGCGGCCGAACTGCTCGGCGAGGACGACCGGGTGGCGCGGGCGCGGGCGGAGCGCGAGCGGGAGAACCAGGTCGCCTACGCGCAGGGCGTGCTGGACGTGTCCTACGCCTCGCGGACCTACGAGTTCGAGGACAAGGACGAGGAGGACTCCGAGATCCTGTCCGCGCACGACATCATCGACGCCGAGCGGTTCGCCGAACGCCACGAGGAGGACGACCACCGCAGCGCCGCCGAGCGCGCGGCGGCCGACCGCACCTGGGCGTTCGGGCACATCATCGTCGACGAGGCGCAGGAACTGTCCCCGATGGCCTGGCGATTGCTCATGCGGCGCAGCCCCACCCGCTCGATGACCCTGGTCGGCGACCCGGCGCAGACCGCGGAGGCGGCGGGCGTCGGCTCCTGGTCGAAGATCCTCCATCCGTACGTCGAGGACCGCTGGGAGCACACCCGCCTCGGGGTCAACTACCGCACGCCGTCCGAGATCATGGACGTGGCGGCGGCCGTGGTGCGCGCGGAGCACCCCGGCTTCGAACCGCCGAGTTCGGTGCGGTCCACAGGGGTACGGCCCTGGGCGCGCGCCACCGACGACCTTCCCGGCGCCGTGGCGAAGGCCGTCGAGGAACTGACCCCGGCCGAAGGGCGGCTCGCCGTGATCGCGCCGCGCGCGCTGCACCGGCGGCTGGCGGCCCGCCTGGACGGCGTGACGGCGGGTGGGGAGCCGGACCTGACCCGGACCGTCGTCCTCCTCGACCCGCGGCAGGCCAAGGGCCTGGAGTTCGACTCCGTGCTGGTGGTCGAGCCCGGACAGTACGGCACCAGCGACCTGTACGTGGCGCTGACCAGGGCGACACAGCGGCTCGGCGTGGTGCACACGGGGGCGCTGCCGGCGTCGCTGGCCGGCGCGTTCGGATCCGTCCGCGCGAGCTGAGGTCCCGCGGCTCCACCCGCGGACCCCCGGGCACGAGGCCCGGGGGTCCGGAGGCGGGCAGCCCTGCTAGTGCCGTGGCAGGCAACGTTCGCCCCGTCGCGACGCCCGGCACGCCCTCTCGCCGCACCGGCCGAAAGCCCAAGTACATCCAGTACGAGGGCTTCCGGCCGGCACGCCGAGAGCACGCACCGGACGCCGCTCCTTGACGGGCAAACGTTGCCTGCCGCGGCACTAGGCCGGGCGCAGCCAGACCGTCGCCAGCGGGGGCAGCGTCAGGCGGATGCTCGCCGGGCGGCCGTGCCAGCCCTGCGGCTCCGGCTTGATGACGTCCGGGTTGGTGACGTCGCTGCCGCCGTACCGGGCCGCGTCCGTGTTGAGGGTCTCGAGCCAGGCCGGCACGTCGTCCGGTACGCCCAGCCGGTAGTCGTGCCGTACGACCGGGGCGAAGTGGGACACGGCCAGCAGCGGGGTGCCGTCCGCGTCGTAGCGCAGGAACGCGAACACGTTGTCCTCGGCCGCGTCGCCCACGACCCACTGGAAACCGGACGGGTCGGTGTCCCGTTCCCACAGCGCCGGCGTGTGCCGGTAGACGGTGTTGAGGTCGCGGACCAGGTCGCGCACGCCCCGGTGGTCGGCCTCGGCCCCGTACTCCGGGTCCAGCAGCCACCAGTCCGGCCCCTTCGTCTCGGACCACTCGGCTCCCTGGGCGAACTCCTGGCCCATGAACAGGAGTTGCTTGCCGGGGTGGGCCCACATGAAGCCGAGATAGCCGCGCAGGTTGGCGCGCTGCTGCCACCAGTCGCCCGGCATCTTGGACACCAGAGATCCCTTGCCGTGGACGACCTCGTCGTGCGAGATCGGCAGCACGTAGTTCTCGCTGTAGGCGTACACCATCGAGAACGTCATCTCACCGTGGTGGTACTTGCGGTGGACGGGCTCGTGGCTCACGTAGTCGAGCGAGTCGTGCATCCAGCCCATGTTCCACTTCAGCCCGAAGCCGAGACCGCCGAAGCCGCCCGGGCCCATGTGGTGGGTGGCGCGGGTGACGCCGTCCCAGGCCGTGGACTCCTCCGCGACCGTCACCACACCCGGCACCCGCCGGTACACCGTCGCGTTCATCTCCTGGAGGAACGCCACCGCGTCCAGGTTCTCCCGCCCGCCGTGCTCGTTCGGGACCCACTGGCCGGGCTCGCGCGAGTAGTCGAGGTAGAGCATGGAGGCGACGGCGTCCACCCGCAGGCCGTCGATGTGGAACTCCTCGCACCAGTACACGGCGTTGGCGACCAGGAAGTTGCGCACCTCGCGCCGGCCGTAGTCGAACTCCAGCGTGCCCCAGTCGGGGTGGGCCGAGCGCCGCGGATCCTCGTGCTCGTACAGCGGACGCCCGTCGAACTCGGCCAGCGCCCAGGCGTCGCGCGGGAAGTGCGCCGGGACCCAGTCCATGATGACGCCGATGCCGGCCCGGTGCAGGGCGTCGACCAGGTACTTGAAGTCGTCGGGGGTGCCCAGGCGGGCCGTGGGGGCGTAGAAGCCGGTGACCTGGTAGCCCCAGGACCCGCCGAAGGGGTGCTCGGCGACCGGCATCAGTTCCACGTGGGTGAAGCCCAGTTCCTTGACGTACGCCGGGAGTTCGTCCGCCAGTTGACGGTATGTCAGCCCCGGGCGCCAGGACGGGAGGTGGATCTCGTAGACCGAGAAGGGGGTCTCGTGCGCGGGGGCGTCCGCGCGGCGCGCCAGCCACTCCTCGTCGCCCCACTCGTAGTGCGAGGCGTGCACGACCGAGGAGGTGGCCGGCGGGACCTCCGTACGCCGGGCCATCGGGTCGGCGCGCAGGGTCCTGGACCCGTCGGGCCGGGTGATCTCGAACTTGTACAGCTCACCCTCGCCGATCCCGGGCACGAACAGCTCCCAGACACCGGACGAGCCGAGCACCCGCATCGGGAATCCGGTGCCGTCCCAGAAGTTGAAGGTGCCGGCCACCCGCACGCCCCGCGCGTTCGGCGCCCACACCGTGAACCGGGTGCCGCGCACGCCCTGGTGGGTCATCGGCTCCGCGCCCAGCGCCCGCCACAGCTCCTCGTGCCGGCCCTCGCCGATCAGATGCAGGTCGAGGTCGCCCAGGGCGGGCAGGAAGCGGTACGCGTCCTCGGTCTCCTGGGCCGTCCCCTCGTAGGCCACGAGGAAGCGGTACGCCGGGACGTCCGGCAGCGGCAGCAGACCGGAGAAGAACCCGTCCCCGTCGTCGTGCAGCTCCGCCCGTACGCCGTCGGCGAGGACCGTCACGCTCAGCGCGTACGGCCTGAAGGCCCGGAAGGCGACCCCGCCGGGCACCGGGTGGGCGCCGAGGACGGAGTGCGGGGCGTGGTGGGTGCCCGAGAGCAGCCGCTGACGGTCACCGGCGTCCAGGGCGGGGGAGACGGCGACCTCGACGGGCACCTCCGGGGCCGCGCCGGGGACGCCCGGGGCCGCGGCGGTGATCTCCGGGGATACGGCGGGTACCTCCGGGACTACTGCGCGTATCTCCGGGGCTACGGCGGGTACCTCCGGCGTCACGGCGGTGGCCTTCTTGGAGACGGCCTTCTTCACGACGGCCGTCTTCGTGCCCGCCTTCTTCGCGACGGCCTTCGTGGCGGCGGGGGCCGTCTTGCTCAGCGCGGCCTTCACCGACGCCGTTTTCACCGACGCCGCCTTCTTGGCGGCCGTCTTCGCCGGCACGGCCTTCTTGGCGGCGGCCTTCTTCGCCACCGTCTTCTTGGCGACGGTCTCCTTGGCCGGCGCCTTCTTCGCCGAGGCCGTCTTCACCGACGCCGTCCTGGCCGGGGTCTTCTCGGCGGGCGCCTTCCTGGCCGCGGGCCTCCCGGCCGCTGTCTTGTCGGCCGCTGTCTTCTGGACCGCTGTCTTGTCGGGCGCGGTCTTCTTCGGTGCCACCGCCTTCTCGACGGCCTTCTTCACCGTCTTCTTGGCGACGGCCTGCTTCGCGGCGGCCTTCTTCGCCACGGTCTTCTTCGCGACGGCCTTCTTCGCGACAGCCGGCTTCTCGGCCTGCTCAGCCGTCTTCTTCGGATCCGAACCGCTGGACGGGGGGCGGGGGGTCACGGGCGGAGCCTCCTGGGCGAGAAAGTCTGGTCGGTCAGATCAGGTCGGATGTGGCGTACCGCTCGATCGCGGCCATCGGTACGGGCAGCCAGTCGGGGCGGTGCCGGGCCTCGTAGACGACCTCGTAGATCGCCTTGTCCGTCTCGTAGGCCCGCAGCAGCACCGGGTCGGTCCGCGGGTCGACGCCGCTGACCTCGGCGTATCCCGAGCAGTATGCGGCCCGGCAGGTCTCGGCCCACTCCGGTGCGGGCGGGTCGGCGGTGAGCGCGGCGTAGTCGAAGGAGCGGAGCATCCCCGCGATGTCCCGGGCCGGCGGCTGCGGCATCCGGCGCTCGGCGAGCGGTTTCGACGGCTCGCCCTCGAAGTCGATCAGCGACCACTCACCGGAGGCCGAGCGCAGACACTGGCCGAGGTGCAGATCGCCGTGGATGCGCTGCGCGGTCCAGGTACGGCCCTCGGCGGTCAGATCGGCGAGCGCGGTGAACGCGGAACGCAGCCCGGGCGCGTACGGCCGCAGCGCGGGCACCGCCTGCACGGCCGCCTCCAGGCGCTCGGTCATGCCGTCGACCAGCACTTGGAGCGGGGCGTGCCCGAGCGTGACCGTGGGGAGCGCGCGGGCGAGTGCCGTGTGCACCTCGGCCGTGGCCCGCCCGAGCGCCCGCGCCTCCGCGCCGAAGTCCTCGCCCTTGGCCAGCTCGCGCAGCGCCAGCTCCCAGCCGTCGGACGCGCCCTGCACGAACGGCTGGAGCACGCCCAGCACGTACGGCTCACCGGCCAGCTCCGCCCGGACCCATCCGGTCGGCGCGGGCACCCGGGGGCAGCCCTCCCGGGCCAGCGCCAGCGGCAGCTCCAGGTCGGGGTTGATGCCGGGCACGATCCGGCGCAACAGCTTCAGAATGAACGTATCTCCATAGACGAGCGACGAGTTGGACTGCTCGGCGGTCATCAGGCGGGGCACGAGACCTTCGCGTATCTCCTGGTGCGGGTCCCGCTCGAAACGGAGCCCGCCGATGCGGGCCTGGCTGCGCACGGCCTCCAGGAGCAGTTCGGCGGGCCGGGTGTCGTGCAGGGCCTCGTACACCGTGTGTCCGGCGAGCGGGCCCTTGTCGACGTGGCCGATCAGCGCGGGCGCCAGCCGGGGTGGCAGCGCCTCGCGCACGCCTATGAGCAGCTGGTAGCAGTCGCCGGGGTGGGGCGGGGAGCCCAGCGCGAGCGGCTGGTGGGCGCGCACCAGCAGGTGGTACAGGCCGAGCTGTCCCGTGGGCGGCAGCAGCTCGGTGGCCGCCACCAGGGAGAACCCGGTGACCGGGCGCCCTTTGCCGGCGAACCAGCGCTGCCGCGGCAGCCACTCCCGCAGCAGCGGATCCAGTGACGCAAGGAGGCCGGGGCTGCCGGTGGTGGTCGTTGCGGTACGGGTGACGGCTTCCGACATGGCGTCGCGTCCTTTCCCCGGGGGCGGTCGGGGTGTTACTAGTGCGTGCCCCGGGCGGGGCGGAGGAAACCGCCTCGCCCGGGGTTGTGCGGGCTCGGCATGCCCTACGCCGCGTCCTTGCGGAGCCGGAACCAGTAGAAGCCGTGCCCGCCCAGGGTCAGCAGATACGGCAGCTCACCGATGGCGGGGAAGCGGACCCCGCCGAACAGCTCGACCGGGTGCCGCCCTTCGAACGCGCTGAGGTCCAGCTCTGTCGGCTGCGCGAACCGGGAGAAGTTGTTCACGCACAGGACGAGATCGTCCTCGTACTCCCGCAGAAACGCAATGACCGCCGGGTTCGACGACGGCAGCTCCGTGTAGGAGCCGAGACCGAAGGCGTGGTTCTGCTTGCGGATCTCGATCATGCGGCGGGTCCAGTGCAGCAGCGAGGAGGGCGACGCCATCGACGCCTCCACGTTGCTGACCTGGTAACCGTAGACCGGGTCCATGATCGTGGGCAGATACAGCCGGCCGGGGTCGCAGGAGGAGAAGCCGGCGTTGCGGTCGGGGGTCCACTGCATGGGGGTGCGGACGGCGTCGCGGTCGCCGAGCCAGATGTTGTCGCCCATGCCGATCTCGTCGCCGTAGTACAGGATCGGCGAGCCGGGCAGGGACAGCAGCAGGGCGGTGAACAGCTCGATCTGGTTGCGGTCGTTGTCCAGCAGGGGTGCGAGCCGCCGGCGGATGCCGATGTTGGCGCGCATGCGGGGGTCCTTGGCGTACTCCGCCCACATGTAGTCGCGTTCCTCGTCGGTGACCATCTCCAGGGTCAGCTCGTCGTGGTTGCGCAGGAAGATGCCCCACTGGCAGCTGGAGGGGATGGCCGGGGTCTTGGCCAGGATCTCCGAGACGGGGTACCTGGATTCCCTGCGGACGGCCATGAAGATGCGGGGCATGACCGGGAAGTGGAACGCCATGTGGCATTCGTCGCCGCCGCTCGCGTAGTCGCCGAAGTAGTCGACGACGTCCTCCGGCCACTGGTTGGCCTCCGCCAGCAGCACCGTGTCCGGGTAGCCGGCGTCGATCTCCTTGCGGACCCGCTTGAGGAACTCGTGGGTGGCCGGGAGGTTCTCGCAGTTGGTGCCCTCCTCCTGGTAGAGGTAGGGCACGGCGTCGAGGCGGAAACCGTCGATGCCGAGGTCCAGCCAGAACTTCAGCGCGGAGATCATCTCCTCCTGCACGGCCGGGTTCTCGTAGTTGAGGTCCGGCTGGTGGGAGAAGAAGCGGTGCCAGTAGTACTGCTTGCGCACCGGGTCGAAGGTCCAGTTGGAGGCCTCGGTGTCGACGAAGATGATCCGCGCGTCCTGGTACTGCTGGTCGTCGTCGGCCCACACGTAGTAGTCGCCGTAGGGGCCGTCGGGGTTGTTGCGGGACTCCTGGAACCACGGGTGCTGGTCGCTGGTGTGGTTCATCACGAAGTCGATGATCACGCGCATGCCGCGCTGGTGGGCGGCGTCCACGAACTCCACGAAGTCGGCGAGGTCGCCGAACTCGGGCAGCACCGCGGTGTAGTCCGAGACGTCGTAGCCGCCGTCACGCAACGGCGACTTGAAGAAGGGCGGCAGCCACAGGCAGTCGACGCCCAGCCACTGCAAGTAGTCGAGTTTGGCGGTCAGGCCTTTGAGGTCGCCCACGCCGTCGCCGTTGCTGTCCTGGAAGGAGCGGACGAGGACCTCGTAGAAGACGGCGCGTTTGAACCACTCCGGATCCCGGTCTTTCGCGGGGGTGTCCTCGAAGGTGTCCTGGACGGGCTCGTTGACGATCATGTTGTGGGTGACCCTCCGATCTGCGGGGTGGACGGTCGCAGGACGGTGAAAACGTGTGCGGGCCGAGTGCCCGGTTCCAGGCGCACGTAATTCGCCCTGCCCCAGTGATAGGTCTCACCAGTGAGCTCGTCGCGCACCGGTACCGACTCGTGCCATTCCAGGCCGAGTTGCGGCATGTCCAACGAGACCGTGGCCTCCTGGGTGTGGTGGGGGTCGAGGTTGGCGACCACCAGAACCGTGTTCGATCCCTGCCGCTTGGAGTACGCGATCACCGCTTCCTGGTCCGCGTGGTGGAAGTGGAGATCGCGCAGCTGGCGCAGGGCCGGGTTCTCCCGCCGGATGGTGTTGAGCCGGGTGATCAGGGGGGTGATGCTGCGTCCCTCGCGGTCGGCGGCTTCCCAGTCACGGGGTTTGAGCTGGTATTTCTCGGAGTCGAGGTACTCCTCGCTGCCGTCGCGCACGGGGGTGTTCTCGCACAGTTCGTAGCCGCTGTAGACGCCCCAGGTGGGGGAGAGGGTCGCGGCGAGCACGGCCCGCACCTCGAAGGCGGGCCGGCCGCCGTGCTGGAGGTAGGCGTGCAGGATGTCGGGCGTGTTGGGGAAGAAGTTGGGCCGCATGTAGGAGGCGGCCTCCCCCGACAGCTCGCTGAGGTACTCGGTCAGTTCCTCCTTGCCGGTACGCCAGGTGAAGTACGTGTACGACTGCTGGAAACCGATCTGGGCCAGCGTGTGCATCATCGCGGGCCGGGTGAACGCCTCGGCCAGGAAGATCACGTCGGGGTCGGTGCGGTTGATGCCGTCGATCACCCGCTCCCAGAACACGACCGGTTTGGTGTGCGGGTTGTCGACCCGGAAGATCCGCACCCCGTGGTCCATCCAGTGCCGCAGCACCCGCAGCGTCTCGGCGATCAGGCCGTCCATGTCCGCGTCGAACGCGATCGGGTAGATGTCCTGGTACTTCTTGGGCGGGTTCTCCGCGTACGCGATCGTCCCGTCGGGACGGTGGTGGAACCACTCCGGGTGCTTGTGCACCCAGGGGTGGTCCGGGGAGCACTGCAACGCGAAGTCCAGCGCGATCTCCAGGCCCAGCTCCCGCGCCCGGCCCACGAACCAGTCGAAGTCCTCCAGGGTGCCCAGGTCGGGGTGGACGGCGTCGTGGCCGCCCTCGGAGGAACCGATCGCCCAGGGCACGCCCACGTCGTCGGGGCCGGCCGACAGGGTGTTGTTGGGGCCCTTGCGGAAGGTGTGGCCGATGGGGTGGATGGGGGGCAGGTACACGACGTCGAAGCCCATCCGGGCGATCTCCGGCAGCCGGCGGGCGGCGGTGCGGAACGTGCCGTGCGGCCGCTCGGGAGTGCCCTCGGAGCGGGGGAAGAACTCGTACCAGGACCCGAACAGGGCCCGCTCCCGCTCCACCAGCAGCGGCAGCGACTCCGACGCCGTCACCAGCTCCCGCAGCGGATACCGGGCCAGCACCGCGTCCACCTCCGGCGTCAACGCCGCCGCCAGCCGGGAGGCGGCGGGGCGGCTGTTGTCGCGCAAGGCGTCCACGGCGGCCGCCAGGACCTCCCGCAGGGCGGTGTCCTCGGGGACACCGGCGGCCGCCCGCTCGTACAGCCGCGCGCCCTCCTCCAGGACGAGTTCGGTGTCCATCCCGGCCGGGATCTTGATCTGGGCGTGGTGCCGCCACGTGGTGACGGGGTCACCCCACGCCTCCACGGTGTACGTCCAGCGGCCGGGTTCACCGGCGGTGACGGTGGCGCCCCAGCGGTCGGTGCCCGGGGTCAGTTCCCGCATCGGCGTCCAGGGACCGGGACGCCCTTCGGGGTCTTTCAGTACGACATTGGCGGCGACCGCGTCGTGGCCCTCGCGGAACACGGTGGCCGAGATCTCGAACGACTCGCCGGTGACCGCCTTGGCGGGCCGGCGGCCGTGCTGGACGACCGGGCGGACGTCGAGCACGGGTATGCGCCCGACGGCCGTGCCGTCTCCCGCGGAGGGTGGCTCCGGGGCCGGCGGACCGGCGTCGACCGGGCGCGCGAGGTGCGTTTCGGTGCTGGGTGTCGGGGGTGCCGACGAGTGGTGCGTGGCGGGCATGACCGCTCCTGTCCGCGTCAACGTGGGTGGGCGGATGGTTGTGGGGAGGTGGGTCCTGCGTGGCATCCCTTGTGGTGCCTGTGCTGTACCTGAGGGTGTCCCGGAGGAGCCTTCCCACCCTATTCGGGTGAGCAATCCGGCTGTTTGTTAACTACTCAGGCGTATGTCTGTGTAGAAGACCGGCCCCATTCTGGCCGAACGGGGCCGGTGCCGGACATCCGCCCCGTCAGCGCGGAACCCGCAGGAGTTTGTTCGGTGAACCGGTACCCCGGCCGGACACCTTTCCAGGTGCCGCCCGTGTGACGAGTGCGTTGCCTACCTGCGCGGGGCCGGCCCCGGGATGATCCGCGAGATGGAGCGCGGCCGCGCCGGCCGCGTGCGGCGCCGCCATCGACGTACCGGAGGAGGTCACCCGGCCGGTGTCGCTCGTGTGCGACGCCGAGGTGATCGACACACCCGGGGCGAACAGGTCGAGGGCCGAACCGTGGTTGGAGAAGCCCGGTTTCGCGTCCTCCCGGTCGGTGGCGCCGACCGTGACCGCCTCCTTGACACCGGCGGGGGAGTAGAGGGAGGCCGGCCGCCCGCCGTTGCCCGCCGCGACCGTATACGTCACGCCCGACGCGATCGATGTGCGTACCGCGGCGTCCAGCTGGGCGTTGCGGTGGCCGCCCAGGCTGAGATTGGCGACCGCGGGCTTGCGCGCGTTGCGGGTCACCCAGTCGATGCCGGCGATGACCCGGGCGGTGGTGCCCGCGCCGGCGTTGTCGAGGACGCGCACGGCGACGACCCCGGCCTTCTTGGCGACGCCGTACGTGCTGCCCGCGACGATGGCGGCGACATGGGTGCCGTGTCCGTTGCCGTCGCCGGCGTTCCGGTCGCCGCCGACGAAGTCCCACCCGTGCCGCGCCCGCCCGCCGAAGTCCCGGTGGCCGGTCCGGATCCCGGTGTCGATCACGTACACGGTCACACCCGCGCCCCCGGAGTCCGGCGCGGCGTAGCTGCGGTCGAGCGGCCGGCTCGCCTGGTCGACGCGGTCCAGGCCCCAGGACGGCGGGTTCCGCTGGACGTGCTCCAGGCCCACCCGGCTGTCCTGGACGACCGAGGCGACCCGCGGGTCCGCCGCGAGCAGCCGTGCCTGTCCGGCGTCGGCCCTGATCGCGTAGCCGTTCAGTACCGTGGAGTAGGCGTGGCTGATTTCCGCCCCGTACTTCTCGGCGAGGCCCTTCCCGGCCGCCGACCGGGCGCTGATCTCCCCCTTGAGTGTCACCAGGTAACTCCCGCCGACGGAACCGGGCTCTCCGGCGCCTGATATCCGCCCCTCCGGTACGGCGTGCGCGGGCAGGGTGATGGCCGAAAGCGCCACGGCACAACTCGCCGCGGTCAGACCCCCCGCCACGCGCAGACGCCGCGTTCGCGTCCGTGCCATGGCTGTGTACCCCCTCCTGAAGTCGGCGTACGACGGCCGCGGAGCACCAGGTGCGCGGTCTCCGGGCCGGGACGCCACTGGGCAGCCTCTCGTGCGGTGCGAAGCACCACAAGAACGCCTGAGGGGGTGGAACCGGCCATATCACTCTCATGGTGTCGGTCCGGGGCGCGTACCCTGGAAAGGAGCGCACGGACTTGGTTGTTTCGGGCCGGACGGGGGCCTGGGTGCGGCAGTCCCAGCGGGGACGACACCAACGCCGGTACCGTCGTAGGGACGATGAGGCGCACAGTGTCGTGCGTCCGCGGCAGCGACTCGCGTCGAGGTGGCAAGTGAAGGCGATCCGTCGATTCACCGTCCGTCCCGTTCTCCCCGACCCTCTCCGGCCGCTGAGTGATCTCGCGCGCAATCTGCGCTGGTCCTGGCACGCGGAGACACGCGACCTCTTTCAGTCCGTCGATCCGGAGCGCTGGGGCGCCTCGGACGGCGACCCGGTGCGGCTGCTCGGCAGTGTGCGGCCCGCGCGGCTCGCCGAGCTGGCCGAGGACCGGCGCTTCCTGCGCCGGCTCACCGCGGTCGCCGACGACCTGAACGACTACCTGACCGGCGACCGCTGGTACCAGACGCAGCCGGCCGGACTCCCGGCCGCCGTCGCCTACTTCTCCCCGGAGTTCGGCATCACCGCCGCCCTGCCCCAGTACTCCGGCGGCCTCGGCATCCTGGCCGGCGACCACCTCAAGGCGGCCAGCGATCTCGGGGTGCCGCTGATCGGTGTCGGGCTGCTGTACCGGCACGGGTACTTCCGGCAGACCCTGTCCCGGGACGGCTGGCAACAGGAGCACTATCCGGTGCTCGACCCCAACGAACTGCCCGTCGCCCCGCTCAGGGACGCCGACGGCACCCCGGCCGACGTCGCCCTCGCCCTGCCCGGCGGCAAGCAGCTGCGGGCCCGGATCTGGCTGGCCCAGGTCGGCCGGGTCCCCCTGCTGCTGCTGGACTCCGACGTCGAGGAGAACGACCTCGGCGAGCGCGGGGTGACCGACCGGCTCTACGGCGGCGGCAGCGAGCACCGGCTGCTCCAGGAGATGCTGCTCGGCATAGGGGGAGTGCGGGCGGTCCGGACGTACTGCCGGATCACCGGGCACCCGGCGCCCGAGGTGTTCCACACCAACGAGGGCCACGCGGGCTTCCTCGGCCTGGAGCGGATCGCCGAGCTGTGCGACCAGGGCCTGGACTTCGACTCCGGGCTGGAGGCGGTCCGGGCCGGGACGGTGTTCACCACCCACACCCCGGTCCCCGCCGGCATCGACCGCTTCGACCGGGAGCTGGTCGCCCGCCACTTCGGGCCGGACGCCGAACTGCCGAGGATCGACGTCGGACGGGTCCTGAACCTGGGCATGGAGACCTATCCCGGCGGGGAACCCAACCTCTTCAACATGGCGGTGATGGGGTTGCGCCTCGCCCAGCGGGCCAACGGCGTCTCCCTGCTGCACGGCCGGGTCAGCCGCGAGATGTTCTCCGGGCTGTGGCCCGGATTCGACCCCGAGGAGGTGCCGATCACCTCCGTCACGAACGGGGTGCACGCCCCCACCTGGGTCGCCCCGGAGGTGTTCCGGCTCGGCGCCCGGCAGATCGGGGCGCAGCGCACCGAGGACGCGATGACGGTCGGCGGCTCGGACCGGTGGGACGCGGTCGCCGACATTCCCGACCAGGACATCTGGGAGCTGCGGCGGAACCTGCGCGAGCAGCTGGTGACGGAGGTGCGGGAGCGGCTGCGCGCCTCCTGGCGGCAGCGCGGCGCGGGCACGGCCGAGCTGGGCTGGATCGACGGTGTGCTCGACCCCGACGTCCTCACCATCGGGTTCGCGCGGCGCGTGCCGTCGTACAAGCGGCTCACGCTGATGCTGCGGGACCGGGACCGGCTGATGGACCTGCTGCTGCATGCCGAGCGGCCGATCCAGATCGTGGTCGCCGGGAAGGCGCACCCCGCGGACGACGGCGGCAAGCGGCTGGTGCAGGAGCTGGTGCGGTTCTCGGACGATCCGCGGGTGCGGCACCGGCTGGTGTTCCTGCCCGACTACGGCATGGCGATGGCGCAGAAGCTCTACCCGGGCTGCGACATCTGGCTCAACAACCCGCTGCGTCCGCTGGAGGCGTGCGGCACCAGCGGGATGAAGGCCGCCCTCAACGGGTGTCTCAACCTCTCCGTCCTGGACGGGTGGTGGGACGAGTGGTTCCAGCCCGACTTCGGCTGGGCCATCCCCACCGCCGACGGCGTGGGCACCGATCAGGACCACCGGGACGACATCGAGGCCGCCGCGCTCTACGACCTGCTGGAACAGCGGGTGACCCCCCGCTTCTACGAGCGCGGCCAGCAGGGCCTGCCCGACCGCTGGATCGAGATGGTCCGCCAGACCCTCACCCTGCTCGGGCCCAAGGTGCTGGCCGGCCGGATGGTCCGCGAGTACGTGGAACGGCTCTACGCCCCGGCCGCCGAGGCCCACCGCGCGACGGACCCGGACGCCGCCCGCGAGATCGCCGAGTGGAAGGCACGGCTGCGCGCGGCCTGGCACGGCGTGACCGTGGACCACGTCGAGACGAGCGCCGCCACGGCGACCGCGGAACTCGGCACGACCCTCGGGCTGCGCGTCCGGGTCGCGCTCGGCGACCTCGGGCCGGACGACGTCGAGGTGCAGGCGGTCTCCGGCCGGGTGGACGAGGAGGACCGCATCACCGACGCGGCGGCCGTCCCGCTGAAACCGGTGGGCGGCCCGGACGCGGAGGGGCGCTGGGTCTACGAGGGCCCGCTGTCCCTGGACCGGACGGGGCCGTACGGCTACACGGTCCGGGTGCTGCCCGCCCACCGTCTGCTGTCGTCCAGCGCCGAGCCCGGGCTCGTGGCGCTGCCGTCGGAGGAGGTGGTGGAGGCGGCCGGGGTGTTGCTGCGCTGAGCGCCCGGGGGGCCGGGCCGCCCCCCGGCGCCCGTCACTCGGACCCGCCGCACAACCGTCGCAGCACCACCCCGCACCGCCGGGCGTAGGCGTGCTGAAGGCCTCGGGTGGCGGGTCCGCCCGCCCGCGAGTACCACTTCGCGCTCCGGCTGAAGGCGGACACGGTCAGCCAGACCGTGCCGTCGCCGGTGCGGTCCACGACGAAGGACTCCTCGCCGCACTCCGGGTGGCCGGTCAGCGTGCCGTACGCCCAGCCGGCGCGGCGGGGTTCCTCGACCGTCCACACCACCCGGCAGGGCGCCTTGATGAGGCCCGCGAGCGTGACCGTGACGTCGACGTCGGGAGCGGCCCGGGCCGCGCTCGCGTCGAAGCCCACGCCCATCGCGCGGTGCATCTCCCAGGTGAGGACCGCTTCCCGGGCTCTGCGGAAGACCTCCTCGCCCTCACCGATGCGGGTGCGCACGTGCAGGGGGTGGAAACCGGGCGGGCAGAAGCCGTTCTCCCGGGTCGCGCCGACGTCGTCGTACGTGAAGGACATGGGTCCCAAGAGTAGGACGGCACCCCGGAACGCCTTCGTCCCGGGTGCCGTCCTGTCACGCCGCCGTCGACCGCCCGGCGCTCGGCCGGTGTCGGCCGCCGGCCAGGCCGCCGCCCCGGGGAGTCGAACCACCGGGGCGGCGCCCTGATCGGAGGTGCCGCTCAGGCCGTGGGCCTACGGGAAGGTGAGCTTCCAGCTGTTGACGTACCCGGTGTCCCGGGCCGCGTTGTCCTGGACCCGCAACTGCCAGACGCCGTTGGCGACCTCGGAGGAGGCGTTCACCGTGTACGTGGTGTTGATGTTGTCCGCGCTCCCGCCGGCGCCGTACGCCTTCAGCGTGTACGCGGTGCCGTCGGGGGCGAGCAACTGCACCTGGAGGTCACCGATGTAGGTGTGGACGATGTCGACCGCCACCGCGAGGTTCGAGGGGGCGTTGCCCGTCCGCCCGGAGACGGTGATCGCCGAGGTGACGGCCGCTCCGTTGTCCGGGACCGACACGTCGCTCGCGTTCTCGAAGGAGGTGCCGCCACCGCCGCCCCCGCCGTCGGAGCGCGCGCCGACCGCGACGCCCGCCCAGGCGTCCTGCACGGCCTTGTACTCCGCGCTGGTGGCGCCGTACAGCTCACCGGTGGCCGCGAGGGTGCCGGTGCGGGCCGCCGCGTAGTTGGTGGTCGAGGTGAACTTGGTGGTCAGCGCGCGGAACCAGATCTTCTCCGCCTTGTCGCGGCCGATGCCGGTGACCGGAAGGCCGTCCGCGGTGGGCGAGTTGTAGGTGACGCCGTTGATGGTCTTGGTGCCGCTGCCCTCGCTCAGCAGGTAGAAGAAGTGGTTGGCGGGGCCCGAGGAGTAGTGCACGTCGATCGAGCCGATGCCGGAGTACCAGCTGTCCTTGGACGAGCCGTCCTGGCTCGGCCGGTCCATGTAGCGCAACGGGGTGCCGTCGCCGTTGATGTCGATCTCCTCGCCGATGAGGTAGTCACCGACGTCGGAGGAGTTGCCGGCGTAGAACTCGACCGTCGACCCGAAGATGTCGGACGTGGCCTCGTTCAGACCGCCGGACTCGCCGCTGTAGTTGAGGCCGGCCGTGTTGGACGTGAGCCCGTGCGTCATCTCATGCGCGGCCACGTCGATCGACGTCAGCGGGTTGGCGTTGCCGCTGCCGTCGCCGTACGTCATGCAGAAGCAGGAGTCGGACCAGAACGCGTTGACGTAGTTGTTGCCGTAGTGGACCCGCGAGTACGCGCCCACGCCGTCCCCGCGGATTCCCGAACGCCCGTGCACGTTCTTGTAGTAGTCCCAGGTCAGCGCGGCGCCGTAGTGCGCGTCCGCGGCGGCCGACTCCAGGTTGGACGGGTTGCCGTTGCCCCAGACGTCGTCGGGGCCGGAGAAGAGCGTGCCGGTGCCGGAGGTGCCGCGGTTGAGGTTGTACGTCCTGTGGTTGCCGCGCGCCCCGTCGGTGAGGTTGTACGCCGACCCGGACTGGGTGGTGCCGAGGGTGACCTGACCGCTGTAGACCGTGTTGCCGGTGCCGGTCTCGATCGCCTCCCATTCGTACAGCTTCGCGCCGGTCGTCGCGTCCGTGACGACGTGCAGTTCCTGCGGGGTGCCGTCGTGCTGGAAACCGCCCACGACCGTCTCGTAGGCCAGGGCCGGCCTGCCGTCGGCCGCCCAGACCACCTTGCGCGGGGCGCGGTTGACCTCGGGGCTCTTCGCGTCCTCGGCCCTGGCCGCGGCGAGGGCCTGCGTCTCGGCCCGGGCGGCGGGCAGCTCGGCCGTGGTCGTCGCCGGTTCGATGGCGGCGCGGGTGGCCTTGACGACGGCGTCCGTCGCGTCGGCCGGCGTGCTCTGCACGACCAGGTCGCCGCCGAGGACGGGCAGGCCGGCGTAGGTGCGCTCGTAACGGGTGTGGACCGTGCCGTCGCCGTCCTTGAGGACGTCACGCACGACCAGCTTCTCCTGGGCGCCCAGGCCCAGGTCCCTGGCGGTCTCCGCCTTGGCCGCGTCGGCCCGGCGGATCAGCTCGGCGCGCTGGGCCGGGGTGAGCTTCACCGACTCGGCGCCCGGGACGGCCTTGCCCGCGGCCGACGGTGCCTTCTCCGGGGCTGCGGTGGCGGCGCCCGACTGGACGGCCGTGGCGATCAGGGCGCAGACGCCGACGAGGGCGACGGCCGCGGCCCTGCGGGGCGGGGTGTGCGGGGTTCGGGCGTGGGGGGTGCGTCTGTGAGAGGAACGTCTCAACACTGACTCCTTCTGCGCGGCCGCGGATCGCGCGGCCAGGGGAGACCGCTCGGCGGGTGGGCCGAACGGGCAGAACAGGGGCGGTGCGGGAACCTCGTGCGGAATCGGCCGGGACACAGGCGGGCCGCCTGTGGGGTTGCTGTGAAGCGGCCGTGGGAAGAGTCGCAGCAGAGGGCGGTTACTGTCAGGAGCGCGTCAAGAATATGGCCGAAAGTCGTTCGCTGTCCGGGAGTTCATGTTCGCTATACGGACTCGTGGTGCGGGCGTCGGGTGCCGCTCGCCGGCGCCCGGTGTCATGCGGGCTCCCGGTGCGGAAGCCGCCCGGTGTCGCTCCGGTGTCAGGGACGCGCCCGGTGTCAGTGACGCGGCCGGGGATCCCCGTGCCACGACGCCCACAGCGCCGCGTAGGCACCGCCCGCCGTCACCAGCTCCTGGTGCGTGCCGAGTTCGGTCAGCAGGCCGTCCTCCATCACGGCCACCCGGTCCGCGTCGTGCGCGGTGTGCAGGCGGTGGGCGATGGCGATGACCGTACGACCTTCGAGTACGGCGGCCAGGGCGCGCTCGGTGTGCCGGGCGGTCGTCGGATCCAGCAGGGCGGTGGCCTCGTCGAGGATCAGCGTGTGCGGATCGGCCAGGACCACCCGGGCCAGGGCCAGTTGCTGTGCCTGCGAGCCGTCCGCGCGGCATCCCCCGTCGCCCAGCTCGGTGTCCAGCCCGGCCGGCAGCTCCCGCACCCACCCGTCGGCGCCCACCGCCGCCAGCGCGGACCACACCTGCTCGTCCGTCGCGGCGGGCTCGGCGATCAGCAGGTTGTCGCGGACCGTGCCCAGGAACACGTGGTGCTCCTGCGTGACCAGCACGACGTGCCGGCGCAGCCGCTCCGGATCCAGGCCGACGACGGGCACCCCGCCCACCGTCACCGAACCCGCGCTCGGCGCGTCGACGCCCGCCAGCAGCCTGCTCAGCGTGGTCTTCCCGGCGCCGGAGGGACCGACCACCGCCAGCCGCTCCCCGGGCCGCACGGTCAGGTCCACCCCGTGCAGCACCTCACCCCCGCGGCCGTACGCGTAGCGCACGCCGGACACGTCGATCCGGTCGTCCGCCGGGGTCGGCGAGCTGCCGGCCGGGGCGGCGCCCGGCGCCTGGGCCAGGCCCTCCACCCGGGCGAACGAGGCGCCGCTGCTCTGAAGTTGCTCGACCCGCACCAGGATCTCGTCGAGCGGCGTCTCGAACTGCCGCAGATACAGGGCGGCGGCCACCACCGCCCCCAGACTCACCGCCCCGCGTTCGTGCAGCACCCCGCCGAGCAGCAGCACCCCGGCCACCGGGAACAGGTACGACACCTCCACCACCGGGAAGAACACCGTGCGCAGGCGCAGCGTGCGCAGGCGCCTGCGCCGGGAGGTCTCCAGCGCCCGCCGGCTCGCCGCGACCCGGCGCTCCCCCAGCCGGAACGCCTCCACCGTCCGGGCGCCGGCCGCGGTCGCCGCGAGGATCTCGGCGACGGCGGAATTGGCCTCACCCTCGGCCAGATAGGCGTCGCGGGCCCGGCGCAGGTACCAGCGCAGGGCGAACCAGACCGGGATGAGACCGAGCACGCCCACGGCACCGAACAGCGGGTCGATCACGAAGACCGCGCCCAGCAGGAACAGCGCCTGCACGATGTTGATGAGCAGCGCGGGGCCCGCGTCGCGCAGCGTGGTACCGACGGTCGCCACGTCCGCGGTACCGCGCGCCGTCAGGTCGCCGGTGCCGGCCCGCTCCACCACGGACGCGGGCAGCGCCAGCGCCCGGTCCACGAACCGCTCCCGCACCCGTGCCAGCGTCCGCTCACCGAACCGGTGCCCCGCGTACCGGGCCCAGCGCGCCAGCAGCAGCTGCGCCGCCGCGCAGGCCAGGATGGCGAGCGCCGCCCGGTCCACCGCGGCCACGCCGCCCCCGGCCCGCACCTCGTCGATGATCCGGCCCAGCAGCCAGGGGCCGGCCAGGCCCACCCCGGCGGCCGCCGCGTTGAGCGCGAGGACCGCGGCGAAGGCCCGCCCGTCGGCGCGCACCAGACCCACGGTGGCCCGCCGCACCGCCTCCGGCCCGGCGACGGGCAGCTGTCCCCGCGTCATCCCACGGCCTCCTCGGTGTCCGGGCCGGCCGTGCCGGTGTCCTCGACGTCGATGTCCGAGTCCCGGGTGACCAGCGCCCGGTAGCCCGGCTCCTCCGCCAGCAGCCGCTGATGACTGCCGGACGCCGCGACCTTCCCGTCCACCAGGTAGTGCACGGTGTCCACCCGGTCGAGCACCAGCGGGGAGGTGGTGGTGACGACGGTCGTACGGCCCCGGCGTTCGTCCCGCAGCCGGGCCGCCACCGCCGCCTCCGTGTGCGCGTCCAGCGCCGAGGTCGGCTCCACCGCCAGCAGTACCTCCGGGTCGGCCAGCAGCGCCCGCACCAGCCGGACCCGCTGCCGCTGCCCGCCGGAGAGGTTGCGGCCCTGCGCGTCCACCGCCGAGTCGAGCCCCGCCGGCAGACTCCGCAGCAGGTCCTCGGCCGCCGCCGCCCGCACCGCCCGCATGATCTCCGCGTCACCGGGATCCCCGCGCCCGCCGACCAGCTCCCGCAGCGGCCCCGCGAACAGGTCGGCCTCGTGGTCGGCGACCAGGATCCGCTCCCGGACCCGCGGCAACGGCACCTCGTCCAGGCGGACCCCGCCCCACGTCGCCGCCGACGGGGCGTACCGGCCGAGCCGGTCCACGACGGCCGCCGCGTCGGCGGGCCGCCCCCCGGCCAGCGCGGTCAGCCGGCCCGGCCGCACCCGCACCCCGGACTCCGGGTCGTACAGCACCGACGGCTCGGCCGGAGCGTCGCGCGTCCCGCCGTCCGGCTCCGGCTCCAGCCGCAGCAGCCCGACCACGCGCCGCGCGGCCACCACGCCCCGGCCGAGCTGGTAACCCCAGTCGATGAAGTACGCCACCGGGCGCACCAGCACCGCGACATAGCCGTACACCGACACCAGCTCGCCCACGGTCAGCGTCCCCTGGGCCGCCATCCGGGCCGCCATCCAGGTCACCACCGCGAGATAGAGCGTCGGCAGTCCCACCCCGAGCGCCTGCATCCAGCTGCCCACCACGCCGACCCGGTACCCCTGCTCCCGCAGCCGCGCCGAGTCGCGCCGGAAGGCGTCGGCGACCAGGCCCTTGCCGCCGAGCCCGTTCAGCACGCGCAGCCCGCCGGCGAGGTCGCCGATCCGGGCGGTCAGCACGCCCTGCCGCTCCCGGTACTCCGCCTCCGTGCCCTGCATCCGGCGCATCAAGGGCCCGACGAGGAGGGCGACCACCGGCACCCCGAGCAGCACCACCAGGGTGAGCCGTGTGGAGACGGTCAGCAGCAGCCCGGCGACCACCAGGTAGGCGACGACCGCGCCGACTCCCGGACCGATCACCGTGAGGGACGAGCTGATCTGCTGGACGTCCCCCACCCCGATCGTCACCACCTCCCCGGCGCCGGCCCGCCGCCGCAGCGCTGCCCCCAGCCGCACCGCGTGCCCGACGACGACCTTGACCGTGCGGAAGTTGGCGTCCATCCGCACCCGCGTCATCGTGCGGTGCCGCATGATGCCCAGCCAGGCGTTGAACGCCCCGACCACCACCAGCAGCCCGGTCCACCGCGCCAGCGCGCCCATGTCGCCCGTCGCCAGGCCCTCGTCCACGGCCCTGGCCATCAGATACGGCGTCGCCGCGAGCAGCACCATCCACACACTGCCCAGCAGCGCGCCCGCCGCCGACCGCCCCGGCTGCCGCAGCACCAGCCACCACAGATACCGCCAGCCGCCACGGCGGTCGGGCGTGCCAGGGTCCTCGTACGCGTCGATCACCTGTGCCCCCGGCCCCGGCTCACGCCAGACTGTCCCGCCACGCCCGGTGCAGGTCGGCGAACCGCCCGGTGCCCGCGACGAGGTCGGCGGGGGTGCCGTCCTCGACGATCCGGCCGTGCTCCATCACCAGCACCCGGTCGGCGATCTCCACGGTCGACAGCCGGTGCGCGACCACGACCGCCGTACGGCCCCGCAGCACCGTCGCCATCGCCCGCTGCACGGCCCGCTCGCCCGGGACGTCGAGCGAGCTGGTCGCCTCGTCGAGGATCAGGACCGCCGGATCGGCGAGCAGCGCCCGCGCGAACGCCACGAGCTGCCGCTGACCGGCGGAGATGCGCCCGCCCCGTTTGCGCACGTCCGTGTCGTACCCGTCGGGCAGGGCGGTGATGAACTCGTGCGCGCCGATCGCCTTCGCGGCCCGCTCGACGTCCTCCCGGGTGGCGTCCGGCCGCCCGATCGCGATGTTCTCGGCGACCGTGCCGGAGAACAGGAACGCCTCCTGCGTCACCATGACCACCCCGCGCCGCAGCTCCGGCATCGCCAGGTCGCGCAGGTCCACGCCGTCGAGGAGGACCCGGCCCGCGGAGGGGTCGTAGAACCGGGCGAGCAGCTTGGCCAGCGTCGACTTGCCGGCGCCGGTCGAGCCGACGACCGCGACGGTCTGCCCGGCCGGCAGCGTCAGGTCGAAGCGGGGCAGCACCTCGCCGCCGGTGCGGTAGGCGAACCGGACCCCGTCGAAGACGACCTCCCGGCCGGGGTGCTCCGACTCCAGGGCCGGCAGCGGCCGGGGCGCGGACGGCTCCGGCACGGTCGGTGTCTGCGCGAGCAGCCCCGCGATCTTCTCCAGCGAGGCCGCCGCCGACTGGTACGAGTTCAGGAACATGCCGAGCCGGTCGATCGGGTCGTACAGCCGCCGCAGATACAGCACCGCCGCCGCCAGCACCCCCAGCTCCAGCGAGCCGCCCGCCACCCGGTGGGCACCCCACAGCACGATCAGCGCGACCGCCGTGTTGGCGACCAGCCGGGAACCGACGACATAGCGGGCCATCTCCAGCAGCGCGTCCCCGTTGGTCCGCTCGTGCCGCTCGTTGAGTACGGCGAAGGCGGCGTCGTTGGCGTCCTCCCGGCGGAACGCGCGCACCGGGCGGATGCCGTTCATCGTCTCGACGAACTTCACGATCACGGCGGCGATCGCCGTGGACCGCCTCGCGTACACCTGCCCCGCCCGCCGCCGGTACGCCCGCACCAGCAGGTACAGCGGCACGAAGGAGGCCACCGCGACCGCGCCGAGCGCCAGGTCCAGCCAGAGCAGCAGGACCGAGATGTAGACGAAGGACAGGATGACCGTGACCAGCTCCTGGAGCCCCTCGTCCAGCAGCTCGCGCAGGGACTCCACGTCCGTGGTGGACCGGGAGATCAGCCGGCCCGAGGTGTACCGCTCGTGGAAGTCGACGCTCAGCGCCTGCGCGTGCCGGAAGATCCGGCCCCGCAGGTCCAGCAGCACGTCCTGGTTCACCCGGGCGGAGGCGATGATGAACGCGTACTGGAGCCCGCCGGAGGCCAGCGCGCACAGCAGATAGCCGACGGCCACGGCGAGCAGGGGCCCGTTGTCGTGGTCCCGGAACGCCGGCACCGCGCTGTCGATGGCGTACGCCACCAGCAGCGGGCCCGCCTGCACGGCCGCCTGCTGGAGCAGCAGGAGGAGCGAGGTGAAGGCGACCCGGGCCCGCATCGGCGCGAGCAGGGAGCGCAGCAGGGCGGTGGTGGCGCCCGGGGGAGTGGGCAGGACGTCCCGGTCGAAGGGGTCGCCCGATCCCTCGGGCCGCTCCGACGGCTGCTTGCGGTCCGGTGCGGTCGTGGTGGTGGGCGCCGTCATCGGTGGGCCTCCTCGGTCCCGGCCATCAGATGGGCGTACTCGGCGTTCGCGCGCAGCAGTTCGTGGTGGGTGCCGACGGCGGTGATCCGGCCGCCGGACAGCAGCGCGACCCGGTCGGCGAGCAGGACCGTCGACGGGCGGTGCGCCACGATGAGGGCGGTGGTGTCCGCGAGGACCTCCCGCAGCGCCGCCTCCACGGCGGCCTCGGTGTGCACGTCCAGGGCGGACAGCGGGTCGTCCAGCACGAGGAACGGGGGCCGGCCGACGACCGCCCGGGCCAGCGCCAGGCGCTGTCGCTGACCGCCGGACAGACTGAGGCCCTGCTCGCCGACCTGGGTGTCCGTGCCCTGGGGGAGGCTGTGCACGAAGCCGGCCTGCGCGACCGCCAGGGCCCGCTCCAGCTCGGCCCTCCCGGCGGTGTCGTCGGCGCCCATCAGCACGTTCTCGCCGACGGCGGCGGAGAAGAGGGTGGGCTCCTCGAACGCGACGGCCACCTTCGAGCGCAGCTCTTGCCGGGACATGGCCCGGATGTCCTGCCCGTCCAGGGTGATCCGGCCGTCCGTCACCTCGTGCAGGCGCGGGACGAGCGCGGTGAGCGTGGTCTTCCCGCTCCCGGTCGCGCCGACGAGCGCCATGGACTCGCCGGGACGGATGTGGAGGTCGACGCGGTCGAGCACGGGCGGGGAGTCCGCGGGGGCGTCGGGGTAGCGGAACGAGACGCTGTGGAAGCGCAGTCCGCTGTCCTCGACGGGCGGCGCGACGGTGGTGGCCGGTGCTTCCGGTTCCTCGTCCATCACCTCGAAGTACCGCTCCGTGGCCGTCGCCGCCTCCTGGCTCATCGCCAGCAGGAAGCCGATCGAGTCCACCGGCCACCGCAGCGCGAGCGCCGTCGACAGGAAGGCGACCAGGGTGCCCGCGGACAGCTCCCCGTCCGCGACCTGGACCGTGCCCAGCACCAGCGCCGCGCCGATGGCGATCTCCGGCAGCGTCACGATGACGCCCCAGATCGTCGCCAGCAGTCCCGCCTTGCGCAGCTCCGTGCCCCGCAGCGTCCGCGACAGCTCACGGAACGCGCGGGCCTGACTGCGGTGCCGTCCGAACCCCTTGATGATCCGGATGCCGAGCACGCTCTCCTCGACGACCGTGGTCAGATCCCCCACCTGGTCCTGCGCGCGCCGCGCCACCTCGGCGTACCGCTTCTCGAAGATCACGCAGGTCACCATCACGGGAACGGCGGGCCCCAGGATCACCAGCCCCAGCGTCCAGTCCTGCATCAGCATGATGGCCACGCCGACCAGGATCGTCACGCCGTTGACCAGCAGGAACGTCAGCGGAAAGGCGAGGAACATACGCAGCAGCATCAGATCCGTGGTGGCCCGGGACAGTAACTGACCCGAGGCCCAGCGGTCGTGGAAGGACACCGGCAGCCGTTGCAGGTGCCGGTACAGATCCGCCCGCATCCCCGCCTCGACACCCGCCAGCGGCCGCGCCACCAGCCACCGCCGCAGCCCGAACAGCAGGGCCTCCGCCAGCCCGAGCAGCAGCAGGTACAGCGCCCCCAGCCACACCCCCGCCGCGTCCCGGTCGGCGACCGGCCCGTCCACCATCCACTTCAGGACGAGCGGGATCACCAGCCCCGTGCAGGAGGCGACCACCGCGACGGACGCGGCGGTGAACAGCCGCACCCGCACGGGCCGCACGTACGGCCACAGGCGCAGCAGACTTCTGACGGCGGAGCGGTTCTCGGTGGGTGCAGGTGGCGTCGGCATCAGCAGCGAGCCTACGGACCGGCACGGACATCGCCCACCGAGTTTTGGCCGGACCCGGATCGGCCGCCGGTCCTACGACCTGCGTGTTCGAGGGCCGGTACGCGTCCATGGGCCCCCGCGACGCCGCCTCAGCCCACCTTCAGCAACAGCACGGCCCGCGCCGGCACCCTGATCGCCGTGCCCGCCGGGTGCACCACCCCCGGCGGCTCCCCCTGCTCCTCCCGTGAGGTGTCGACGACCACCTCGTACCGCTCCGCCCACGGCGGCCCCGGCAGGACGAAGTCGGCCGGGCGGTCACCGGAGTGCAGCACGGCGAGGAAGCTGTCGTCGACGATCGGGGCGCCGCGCTCGTCCCGGCCGGGGATGTCCCGGCCGGAGAGGTACATGCCGAGGGAGGCGGCGGGGGCGTACCAGTCCCGTTCGGTCATCTCCGTGCCCCGGGCGGTGAACCAGGCCAGGTCCCGCAGGCCGTCCGCCGAGTGCGCGCGGCCGGAGAAGAACGCGCGGCGGCGCAGCACCGGATGGCGGTGGCGCAGGCCGATCAGGCGGGCGGTCAGGTCGAACAGGGCCTTCCAGCCCGGGTCCTCCAGCAGGGTCCAGTCGACCCAGCTGATCTCGTTGTCCTGGCAGTAGGCGTTGTTGTTGCCCCGCTGGGTGCGGCCGAGTTCGTCGCCCGCCACCAGCATCGGCACGCCCGTCGACAGCAGCAGCGTCGTCAGCAGGTTCCGCAGCTGGCGACGGCGCAGCGCCCGTACGCCCTCGTCGTCCGTCTCGCCGTCCGCGCCGCAGTTCCACGCGCGGTTGTCGTCCGTGCCGTCCCGGTTGCCCTCGCCGTTCGCCTCGTTGTGCTTGTGTTCGTACGACACCAGGTCGCGCAGGGTGAAGCCGTCGTGGGCGGTGATGAAGTTGACCGAGGCGTAGGGGCGCCGGCCGCCCCAGGCGTACAGGTCGCTGGACCCCGACAGCCGGTAGCCCAGGTCCCGCACGTCCGGCAGCGCGCCCCGCCAGAAGTCCCGGACAGCGTTGCGGTAGCGGTCGTTCCACTCCGTCCACAGGGGCGGGAAGGCCCCCACCTGGTAGCCGCCGGACCCCACGTCCCACGGCTCGGCGATCAGCTTCACCCGCCGCAGCACCGGGTCCTGCGCGATCACCGCGAGGAACGGGGAGAGCATGTCGACGTCGTGCATCGAGCGGGCCAGCGCCGCCGCCAGGTCGAAGCGGAAGCCGTCCACGCCCATCTCCGTCACCCAGTAGCGCAGGGAGTCGGTGATCAGCCGGAGCACGTGCGGCTGGACCACGTGCAGGGTGTTGCCGCAGCCCGTGTAGTCGGCGTACCGGCGGGCGTCCGGCTGGAGGCGGTAGTAACCGCGGTTGTCGATGCCCTTCAGGGACAGGGTGGGGCCCAGCTCGCCCGCCTCCGCCGTGTGGTTGTAGACCACGTCGAGGATGACCTCGATGCCGGCCGCGTGCAGCGCCCGCACCATCCGCTTGAACTCGCCGACCTGCTGCCCCGTCGTACCGGAGGCGGCGTACGCCGCGTGCGGCGCGAAGTAGCCGATCGAGTTGTAGCCCCAGTAGTTCTTCAGGCCCTTGCGCAGCAGATGGTCCTCGTGCGCGAACTGGTGCACGGGCAGCAGCTCGACGGCCGTCACGCCCAGCCCGACGAGGTGCTCGATCGCCGCCGGGTGCGCCAGTCCGGCGTACGTGCCCCGCAGCTCCTCGGGGATCCCCGGGTGCAGCCGGGTGAACCCCCGCACATGCACCTCGTAGATCACCGAGTCCGCCCACGGCGTCTTCGGCCGGCGGTCGTCCATCCACTCGTCGTCGGTGGCGTCGTCGTGCACCACGACACCCTTCGGGACGAACGGCGCCGAGTCCCGGTCGTCCCGCACGGTGTCCGCGACCTGCTGCTGCGGCCAGTCCCGGACGTGTCCGTACACCTCCGGCGGCAGGCCGAAGTCGCCGTCCACCGCGCGCGCGTACGGGTCCAGCAGCAGCTTCGCCGGGTTCCACCGGCCGCCGGTCCACGGGTCCCAGCGGCCGTGCACCCGGTAGCCGTAGCGCTGGCCCGGCATCACACCCGGCACGAAGCCGTGCCATATCTCATGGGTCAGCTCGGTCAGCCGCGCCCGGGTCTCCTTGCCGGCCTCGTCGAACAGGCACAGGTCGACCGCCTCGGCCCCGCCGGCCCACAGCGCGAAGTTGGTCCCCGCCACCCCGTCCGGACCGACCCGGAAGCGGGCACCCAGCGGCATCGGCGCCCCCGGCCACACGGGCGGGCCGGGTGCCCTGCGCGGCTGCGTGCCGTTCATGGCGACGCGGCGCCCGTTCTCGGCGGCCCGTTCCCCGGCCACCGTCTCCTGCTCGGCTGCGCTGGACACCGTTCAGCCTCCCACGGCTCGTGGAACGACGGGGAAAGAAAGCTTACGGCGACCCGCTCGCCCGCCCTCTCGCGTCGTTCTCCCCACTGTTCTGCCCAGCGCTTGGCTCGCACTCACGTTTCCCCGGAGCGTGCCCGGTCGTTGGGGTCGTCGTGAGGCACGTAACTGGGCGCGCACGGCGCGCGGGGGTCGCACTGACCGCCGTACTGACATGGGCAGGACTGCTCGCCGGAGCCGCCGGCTGTACCGCGGACGGCACCGGCGGCATCGACATCGACGGGCTCGGCAAGCCCCTGGCACCCCGGGAGGTCATCCGGATCTGGCCGGACGACGGAGACACGGGCGTGCGGCCCGACGCGCGGCTGCGGGTACGGGTGTCCGGCGGGCGCCTGGAGTCGGTGAAGGTGGTCAAGTCCCAGGACGCGCGGGAGTCCCCGGTGCCCGGCCACCTCTCCGACGACGCCCTGAGCTGGAAACCCGCCGAGACGCGGCTCGCGCTCGCCGCCAAGTACACCGTCCACGCGGTCGCCCTGGACGCCCACGGCCGCCGCTCCGCACGGCACACCACCTTCACGACGGACGTCCCCGGGGAACGCTTCATCGGATACGTCTCCCCGGAGAACCGCTCCACCGTCGGCACCGGAATGATCGTCTCCCTGGAGTTCAACCGGGAGATCGAGCACCGCGCCGCCGTCGAACGGGCCGTCCACGTCACCGCGAGGCCGCACGTGGACATCCGTCCGCACTGGTTCGGCAGGGACCGCCTCGACTTCCGCCCCGAGCGCTACTGGAAGCCCGGCACCCAGGTCACGGTCTCGCTGCGGCTGCGGGACGTCGAAGGGGCGCCGGGGGTCTACGGGCTCCAGTACAAGACGTTCTCCTTCACCGTCGGCCGCAGCCAGGTCTCCCTGGTGGACGCCGCCAGGCACACCATGCAGGTGCGGCGGGACGGCGTTCTGCTCGCCACGGTGCCGATCACGGCGGGCGCCCCGAGGACGACCACGTACAACGGCAAGATGGTCGTCACCGAGATGTTCGAGCTGACCCGGATGAACGGCGCCACGGTCGGCTTCAAGAAGGCCGACGGCAAGGGCGAGTACGACATCCCTGATGTCCCGCACGCCATGCGGCTGACCGACTCCGGCACCTTCCTGCACGGCAACTACTGGGCGCCGCACGCCTTCGGCAAGGTCAACGTCAGCCACGGCTGCGTGGGTCTGAGGGACGTGAAGGGCGGCGGCTCGGACACGCCCGCGGGCTGGTTCTTCGACCGCAGTCTCGTCGGGGACGTCGTGGAGGTCGTGCACAGCAATGACAAGAAGGTGGCTCCCGACAACGGCCTCGGCGGGTGGAACATGGGCTGGAAGGCCTGGAAGGCGGGCAGTGCGGTGAAGTGACCCACAGGGGGCTGGTCCGGCGCCTCCCCGTCGCGGTCGGTTGGTACGCAATGGTGACCATCGGCTCACAGGTTGCCAAAAACTTGGCGGTTAATATGCGCCGATGCGTGCGGGCCGCGCGCTGGGGAGCGGGTCTGACCAGGCCCGGCGAGGGGAGAGAACTTGAACGTGCGACCGATATCGGGGGCGTCGGTTGACGCGCGGGGGCACGGCGGCAAGGGGATGGCGCTGATACTCGGCGTCCTGCTGCTGGCCGTCACCGCGTGCGGCGGGGGCGGAGGTTCCGGCTCCGGCGAGGGGAAGGGGGAGGGCCAGGGCGCCTCCCAGGCTCAGAGCGAGCAGTCGCGGGCCGTCGTCGCCATAGCCCCGAAGGACGGCGCGAAGTCCGTCGACACCAGCGGCGCCCTCAAGGTCAGCGCCACCGAGGGCAAGCTGACCGAGGTCCGGGTCAAGGACGCCGAGGGCACCGCGATAGCGGGGAAGATAACCGACGGCGGCGCCTCCTGGACGCCGTCCACGCACCTGGCCTCCGGCACCAGGTACACCGTGCACGCGGTCGCCGAGGACTCCGAGGGCCGTACGGCCGCCGAGGACTCCAGCTTCACCACCCTCACACCGAAGAACACCTTCCTCGGCAACTTCACCCCCGAGGACGGTTCGAAGGTCGGTGTCGGGATGCCGTTCTCGATCCGTTTCACCCGGGGCATCACGAACCCCGAGGACGTCGAGAAGGCCATCAGGATCAGGACCGAGCCGGCCGTCGAGGTCGCGGGCCACTGGTTCGGCAACGACCGTCTCGACTTCCGTCCCGAGAAGTACTGGAAGGAAGGCACCAAGGTCACCGTCGACCTCGACCTCGACGGCGTCGAGGGACGCGACGGCGTCTACGGCAAGCAGGACAAGACCGTCTCCTTCACCATCGGGCGCAACCAGGTCTCGGTCGTGGACGCCAAGAAGCACACCATGAAGGTCACGCAGGACGGCAAGGTCGTCAAGACCATCCCCGTCACCACCGGCGCGCCCGGCTACGAGACCTGGAACGGCCAGATGGTCATCAGCGAGAAGCTCACGGTGACCCGGATGAACGGCGACACGGTCGGCTACGGCGGCGAGTACGACATCAAGGACGTCCCGCACGCCATGCGCCTGTCCACGTCCGGCACCTTCCTGCACGGCAACTACTGGGGCGGTGACGCCTTCGGCAACCGCAACGCCAGCCATGGCTGCATCGGCCTGCGCGACGTCAAGGGCGGGTACGACAGCGGTGTCCCGGCGGCCTGGTTCTTCGACCGCTCGATGATCGGCGACGTGGTGGTCGTGAAGAACTCCGAGGACGCGACGATCGCCCCCGACAACGGCCTCAACGGCTGGAACATGTCCTGGGAGAAGTGGAAGGCGTGACGCGGACAACGTGACGCGCACAGCGTGACGCGGATGTGAGCTGAGCGACGGCCCCGGTGTGAGGTACCGCACCGGGGCCGTAGCCGTTAGTCGCCGTTAACCTGCTGGCATGACCGTGAATCTCGAAGTCGCCGAGGGCGTGGGCACGCTCCGCCTCGACCGCCCGCCCATGAACGCGCTGGACGTGGCCACCCAGGACCGGCTGAAGGAACTCGCCGAGGAGGCGACCCGGCGCGACGACGTACGGGCCGTGGTGGTGTACGGCGGGGAGAAGGTGTTCGCGGCCGGCGCGGACATCAAGGAGATGCAGGCCATGGACCACGCCGCCATGGTCCTGCGCGCCCGCGACCTCCAGGACGCGTTCACCGCGGTGGCCCGCATCCCCAAGCCGGTGGTGGCGGCCGTCACGGGGTACGCGCTGGGCGGCGGCTGCGAACTCGCCCTCTGCGCGGACTTCCGGATCGCCGCGGACAACGCCAAGCTGGGCCAGCCGGAGATCCTGCTCGGGGTGATCCCGGGAGCCGGCGGCACCCAGCGGCTCTCCCGGCTGATCGGCCCGTCCAAGGCGAAGGACCTGATCTTCACCGGGCGGATGGTGAAGGCGGACGAGGCGCTGACGCTCGGTCTGGTGGACCGGGTCGTCCCCGCCGCCGACGTGTACACCGAGGCGCACGCCTGGGCGGCGAAGCTGGCGCAGGGCCCGGCGCTCGCGCTGCGCGCGGCCAAGGAGTCGATCGACACGGGCCTGGAGACGGACCTGGAGACGGGCCTGGCCGTGGAACGGAACTGGTTCGCGGGCCTGTTCGCCACGGAGGACCGGGAGCGGGGAATGCGCAGCTTCGTCGAGGAGGGCCCCGGAAAGGCGAAGTTCCTCTGAAGCGTCCGCACTTGACATGACGCCTGCTGCGGGGTCCCTTGATGGGGCGGTGCGGGGACGTCACGCGTGATCCTCGGGTCCGCCGTGTCGGGGGAACCGGTCGGATGCCTCCGGTCGAGCCCGGTCCGGTCTTCGCCGCAGGTCGTGGGGGCGGGGCAGGGCTCCGGAACGCCACTGGCGCATGCCGATCGGGTCTCGCGGAACGGGCGGTTCCGCAGGGCGTATTCCCCTGGAACCGCCCCGGAGGGGGTTCCGGGCGGCCATGATGGGGGCATGGCGGGGCTGGAGGGCATCGAACAGCCGCGGGGAGAGAGCCGTGCGACCGCGGCGCGCTGGTCTCCGACGGTCGAGGACCAATACGCCCTCAAGGCACTCGAACTGTTCGGTAATCCCACGGAGGCGGAGGTTCCGCTGCCCTCCCGCCCCGAGTCGGCTGCCACGGCGCGCCGGCTGGCCCAGGTGGTGGTCCTGCGCGAGTGGGGACTGACCCCCAAGATGACCGAGGACGCGGTCTTACTCGTCTCCGAACTGGTCGGCAACGCCGTCCGGCACACCGGCGCCCGCGTCTTCGGCCTCCGCATGCGCCGCCGCCGCGGCTGGATCCGCGTCGAGGTCCGCGACCCCTCCCGCGGCCTGCCCTGTCTGATGCCGGTGCAGGAGCTGGACATCAGCGGCCGGGGCCTGTTCCTGGTGGACAAGCTCTCCGACCGCTGGGGGGTGGACCTGCTGCCGCGGGGCAAGACGACCTGGTTCGAGATGAGGGTGGCGGACCGCTGAGGTCCTGTCCCGCCGGGGCGGGTCGGGCCCGGGGCGGGCGCTGCCTGTCCGGCCGGGGTGGATGGCCGGTGGTGGTGGCCACGGGGTGCAGGCCGGCAGGCCAACAGGTCGCGGGCAGCGGTCGGCGGGGGAGTGGAGCCCCTGGTGACCGGGGCGACCCGGACCGGCCGCCAATCGGGCGAATCGCCCGCTTTCCTCCGTAACTCCTCTTAAATGGGGCGGGTGACCACGACCGACCGCCGGGCGGCCCTCCGGACCGGCGCCGCCCTCCTCGCCGCCGGCGCGCTCACCGCCGGCTGCGCGCCTCAGGGAGCCGCCGCCGGCCCGGCCCCCGCCACCCGGCCCAGCCCCGCCGGAAGCGCCGCTCCCGCCCCCCGCCGCTTCCCCGCCCACCCCGCCCAGCTCACCCACGGCCCCCGCGGCCGCGCCCGTGTCGCCCTCACCTTCCACGGGCAGGGTGATCCCGCCACCGCCCGAGCCCTGCTCGCGACGGCCGAACGGCACGACGCCCGCGTCACCGTCCTCGCCGTCGGCACCTGGCTCGACGCCCACCCGGACCTCGCCCGCCGCATCCTCGACGGCGGTCACGACCTCGGCAACCACACCGTCCGGCACCTCGACATCAACGCCCTGTCCGAGGCCGAGGCCCGCGAGGAGATCGACGGCTGTGCCCGGCGTCTGAAACGCCTCACCGGCTCCGTCGGCACCTGGTTCCGCCCCTCCCGCGCCACCCGCGCCTCCCCCCTCGTGGAACGCCTGGCCCAGCGCGCGGGCTACCCGCACGTCCTCTCCTACGACGTCGACTCGCTCGACTTCACCTCGCCCGGCGCCGACGCCGTCACCCGCTCGGTCAGCGGCGCGATCCGCAACGGGTCCGTGGTGAGCCTGCACTTCGGGTACGCCGACACGGTCGCCGCGCTCCCCGCCGTACTGGACGAACTCGACCGCCGCGGCCTGCGCGCCGTCACCACCACGGAGCTGCTCAGCTGATGCCTCGCCACCTCATGACAAGCGCCCTCGCCGTCGGCGCCGCCCTCACCGCGCTCGCCGCCTGCGGCACCGGGAGCCAGGACCGCGCCTCCGAGGCCCTCGGCACGAAGGCCGCGGTCCCCGCGCCGGCGAAGAAGAAGACCGTCGAGGGCCTGCCCGGCATGCCGCCCGTCCTCGACCCCGAGGACGTCTACGCGGCCGACCGCCCGAACAAGCTCTCCCCGGTCGTCAAGGACTTCCCGTCCCGGGTGTACGTCCCCAACACCGAGTCCGACACCGTCTCGGTCATCGACCCGACGACGTACGAGATCGTCGAGACGATCCGCGTCGGCCGCCAGCCCCAGCACGTCGTGCCGTCCTGGGACCTGAAGACCCTGTGGGTCAACAACAACCGCGGACACACCCTCACCCCCATCGACCCGAAGACCGGCAAGGCGGGCAAGGAGGTCGAGGTCCACGACCCGTACAACCTCTACTTCACGCCCCACGGCAAGTACGCCGTCGTGATGGCCTCCCTCGACCGCGAACTCGTCTTCCGCGACCCGCACACCATGAAGCGGATCAAGACCGAACCGGTCACCTGCTACGGCGTCAACCACGCCGACTTCTCGCTCGACGGCCGGTACTTCATCGTCTCCTGCGAGTTCAGCGGCGAACTGCTGAAGGTCGACACCGAGAAGATGAAGGTCGTCGGACAGCGGAAGCTGCCGTTCGACGGCGCCATGCCGCAGGACGTGAAGATCTCGCCCGACGGCAAGAAGTTCTACATCGCCGACATGATGGCCGACGGCATGTGGGTCCTGGACGGCGACAGGTTCACCGAGCCTGAACTCCTGCCCACGGGCAAGGGCGCCCACGGTCTCTACGTCGGCCGCGACTCGCGCGAGATGTACGTGTCCAACCGCGGCGAGGGCTCCGTCTCCGTCTTCGACTTCACCCGCGACAAGCTCACCAAGAAGTGGCACCTGCCCGACGGCGGCAGCCCCGACATGGGCGGCGTCTCGGCCGACGGCAAGGTGCTGTGGCTGTCGGGGCGGTACGACGCCGAGGTGTACGCCATCGACACCCGCACCGGCAAGCAGCTCGCCCGCGTCAAGGTCGGCAATGGCCCGCACGGCCTCGCCGTGTATCCGCAGCCGGGCCGCTACTCCCTCGGCCACACCGGCGTCTTCCGCTGACGCGGCGGCAGTCGACGGTCGCTGAGCAGCACCTCCGACCCCACCGGCAGATACCCGGCCGCCTGGAACGCCCGCAGACTGCGGGCGTTCCCCGCCGACACCTGCGCCCACACCGGCTCGCCCCCGCTCAGCTGCCGCGCCGCGCGCACCAGCGCCCGCCCCAGGCCCCGGTGCCGTACGCCCTCGGCCACCTCGACCGCCACCTCCAGCCGCCCGGCCACCCCGCGCCCCAGGACGAGCAGCCCGCCGTCGGCGCTCCACACCCGCACCTCGTCGCGCCGCTCGCGGGAACCGGCGACCCGCGGGTGACCGGGGTCGTCGATCCGCCTGAGGGCGAGCGGCGGGGCGCCCGGCAGGGGCGAACCCACGGTCAGCACGTCGACCGTGTCGCTCCGGCGGCCCGTACGGTCCATGAGAGCCGCGAGGAACCGCGCGTTCATGGTCGCGGCGAGGGGGTCGCAGGCGACGGTGCGGAGTGTCTCGTGGACCCACTGCGGATCCTCGTCGGTGAAGACCACGGAGTGCGCCGTGAAGGCGAGGACCCCGGCGTCCCGGCGGGAGGGCTGGGGCACGACCGTCGTGGAGCCGTCCGGCGGCGGGAAGACGCCGCGGGCCGCCGCGTCGAGAATGCCGTGCAGGGTCACCACTGTCGCGCTCCTCGCGTCTCCACCCGCTGGAAGGCCCCACACTCCCAGACGTGGTCGAGGACGGCACCGGACTCCTCGCCATCGGCGAACCGGCCCGGGTCACCTCCACCGCCCGGCCCGGTACCGCGGGCCGGCGGCCGTCGTCCAGGTCCTCGCCCCCGGCCGTCCCGCGGCCGAGGATCTCCCCTGGGCGGTCGCCGCACTGCGGGCACGGGCGGGCGGCTAGTCTGACCTGCGTCAGTACGACAGCACGTGATCAGCAGGACGAGGGAAAAGGGGCGGATCGGTGGCGGACATCGACGAGGCACGCAAGCACTTCGAGCGGATCGACACGGACGGCGACGGGTTCATCACCGCCGCCGAGTTCAAGACCGCCCTGGCGCAGCAGGGCGACTGGAACGTCACCGAGACGGTGGCCGAGGCGATCATCAAGTCGCGTGACCTCAACGGCGACAAGGTCCTCTCCTTCGACGAGTTCTGGTCGTACCTGAACAAGTGACGTGAGCGGAAAGAGGGGGGCGCCCGAAGGCGCCCCCCTTCCTCATGTCCGGTGCCGGACCCGCGCGTCCGGCGGCTGCCGGCCTACGGAGGAACAGCCGGCGGGCACCCGGGGTTCATGTACAGACAGACGTATGTGTGTGCATCGACCTGACCTGGAAGGGCCTGTCATGAAGATCGGCATCATCGGCGCGGGCAACATCGGCGGCAACCTCACCCGGCGGCTCACCGCCCGGCACCCCGGTGTACGGCCTGCGGGCCGGCGTGGAGGAGGTCACCAAGGCGCTGGCCGAGGCGAGCCCGCAGCGCGGCTCCGACGCCCGCGGGTAGGCGCGGGCGCGTCCGGCGGCGCCTATAACCGGGGCGGGCGCGGGCAGGCCGACGTCTGGGGCGGGCGCGGGCAGGTCAGGCCGACGTCTGGGGCGGGCGCGGGCAGGTCAGGCCGAGGTCGGGGGGCGGGTGCGGGCAGGCCACGCCGAGGTCGGGGGGCGGGTGCGGGCAGGTCAGACGACATCGAGGGGCCGGTGCGGCCCGTCCGGCAGTTCGGCCCGCACCGGGTCGCCGGGCCGCACCACCCCGCCGGTCACGACCACGCCCATGATCCCGGACCGGAGCCGCGGCCGGCCCGCCGCGTCCCGCCCCACGACCTCCTTCAAGAGGCCCTTTTGAAACGTGTCGATCTGCGCACACGGGTTCCGCAGTCCGGTCACCTCGACGACCGCCTCGTCCCCGAGCCGCAGCAGCGTCCCGGCCGGCAACCCCAGCAGGTCGATCCCACGGGTGGTGACGTTCTCCCCGAGCTGCCCGGCCGCGACCTCGAACCCGGCCGCCGCGACCTCCTCGAACAACTCCTCGTGCATGAGGTGCACCTGCCGGAGATTGGGCCGCGTGGGATCCCTCCGCATCCGGAACCGGTGCTTCACCGTCGCCCCGGCATGCACGTCCCCCTCCACCCCGAGGCCGGCGACGAGCGTGATGCTCTCCCGGTTCGGCTTGGTGAAGGAGTACGTGCCGTTGCTGCTGACCGCCGTGACCGACCCGCTCATGATTCCAAGTTCTCCCGGCCGCCTCAGGCGCTCCCGGCCCACTCCCGCAGCGCCGCCTTGCTGGCGAAGTCCGCCATGTTCTTGTCCAGTGGGTCGGACGTGTACTGGTGGAAGCGCCACTTCGCCTTGATCCGGGGCTTGCCGGCCGTGACGTAGTCCGCGATCCACAGGCCGTCACCGGCGTACGAGGTGGTGTCGACGTTCAGCCAGTAGTCCCGATTACAGTACAAGATCACCCGATTGTCCGGCCGCAGCGCCTTGACCTTGCGGATGAAGCTGTCCTTCTCCGCGTTGCTCGCGTGCGTGCCGTCGCCGGTCGTCTCCCAGTCGACGGCGAGGATCTCGCCCGCCCTCTCGGGGGCGTGCCGGACGAAGTACTCCGCCTGGGCCGTGAGGTTGCCCGGCCACAGGAAGTGGTAGTAGCCGACGACCAGCCCGGCGTCACGCGCCCGCTTCGTCTGGGCGGCGAGCTTCGGGTTGACGTACGACCGGCCCTCGGTCGCCTTGACGAAGACGAAGGAGATGCCGTCCGTGGCGTAGGAGGACGACTGGTACGAGCTGACATCGATGCCACGCAGCATGGGGGACTCCCTGGAGTGTCCGTGGGGGAACAGGAGTTCACATCGGGTTCCCCACCATGGCACGGGTGCTCCTGGGGCGAGGTGCGAACGCCGGCCTCGCCCCCGCCGGAGGGACCGTCAGCACTCGATGATGTTGACCGCCAGCCCGCCCCGGGCCGTCTCCTTGTACTTGACGCTCATGTCCGCGCCGGTGTCCTTCATCGTCTTGATGACCTTGTCCAGGGACACCATGTGGGAGCCGTCGCCGCGCATGGCCATGCGGGCCGCGGTGACCGCCTTCGCGGCGGCCATGCCGTTGCGTTCGATGCACGGGATCTGGACCAGGCCGCCGACCGGGTCGCAGGTCAGGCCGAGATTGTGCTCCATGCCGATCTCGGCGGCGTTCTCCACCTGTTCCGGGGAACCGCCCAGTACCTCGGCCAGCGCGCCGGCCGCCATGGAGCAGGCGGAGCCGACCTCGCCCTGGCAGCCGACCTCGGCGCCGGAGATCGAGGCGTTCTCCTTGAAGAGCATGCCGATCGCGCCGGCGGCGAGCAGGAAGCGGACCACCCCGTCCTCGTCCGCGCCCGGCACGAAGTCGAGGTAGTAGTGCAGGACCGCCGGGATGATGCCGGCCGCGCCGTTCGTCGGGGCGGTCACCACCCGCCCGCCCGCCGCGTTCTCCTCGTTCACCGCCATCGCGTAGAGCGTGATCCACTCCATCGCGTGCGCCAGCGGGTCGCCCTCCGCGCGCAGTTGGCGCGCGGAGACGGCGGCGCGGCGGCGGACCTTCAGACCGCCCGGCAGGATGCCCTCGCGGGACATGCCGCGCGACACGCACGCCCGCATCACCCGCCAGATCTCCAGCAGCCCGGCGCGGATCTCCTCCTCGGTGCGCCACGCCCGTTCGTTCTCCAGCATCAGCGCGGAGATCGACAGGCCGGTCTCCTTCGTCAGCCGCAGCAGCTCGTCGCCCGTGCGGAACGGGTACTTGAGCACCGTGTCGTCCAGCTTGATGCGGTCCGCGCCCACCGCCTCCTCGTCGACGACGAAACCGCCGCCCACCGAGTAGTACGTCTTGGACAGCAGCTCCGCCCCCGAGGCGTCGTACGCCCACAGGGTCATGCCGTTCGCGTGGTAGGGGAGTGTCTTGCGGCGGTGGAGTTTCAGGTCCGCGTCGAAGTCGAACGTGATCTCGTGCCCGCCGAGGAGGAGCAAACGTTTCTCCTCCCGGATCCTCGCCACCCGTTCGTCGGCTGCCTCGACGTCCACCGTGCGCGGCGAGTCACCCTCCAGGCCCAGCAGCACCGCCTTGGGCGTGCCGTGCCCGTGGCCGGTCGCGCCCAGGGAGCCGTACAGCTCGGTCCGCACCCTCGCCACCGAGTCCAGCAGACCCTCGTTGCGCAGCCGGCGGGCGAACATGCGGGCCGCGCGCATCGGGCCGACCGTGTGGGAGCTGGACGGGCCGATGCCGATCGAGAACAGGTCGAAGACCGAGATGGCCACGGTGACTCCTCAGAACGGGGTGGTGGGGCACCCGGTGCGGGTGCCCCACCGGGGACTTACTTGTTCAGGCCGGGATAGAGCGGGTGTTTGTCCGCCAGTGCCGTGACCCGTGCCTTCAGCGCCTCCACGGCGGCCCCCTCGAACGGGGCGGGCGCCTTCAGCGTCTCCGCGATGACGTCCGCGACCTCGGCGAAGTCCTCGGCGGTGAAGCCACGGGTGGCCAGGGCGGGCGTGCCGACGCGCAGACCCGAGGTGACCATCGGGGGACGCGGGTCGTCCGGGACGGCGTTGCGGTTGACCGTGATGCCGACCTCGTGCAGCCGGTCCTCGGCCGCCCGCCCGTCCAGCTCGGACGCGCGCAGGTCGACCAGGATCAGGTGCACGTCGGTGCCGCCGGAGAGGACGTTCACGCCGGCCTCGCGGGCGTCCGGCGCGGTGAGCCGCTCGGCGAGGATCCGCGCGCCCTCGACCGTACGGCGCTGACGCTCCTTGAAGTCCTGTGAGGCGGCGACCTTGAAGGAGACCGCCTTGGCCGCGATCACGTGCTCCAACGGGCCGCCCTGGAACCCCGGGAAGACGGACGAGTTCAGCTTCTTCGCGAAGGCCTGCCGGGCGAGGATGATGCCGCCGCGAGGACCGCCCAGCGTCTTGTGGGTGGTGGAGGTGACGACGTCGGCGTACTCGACCGGGTTCGGGTGCAGGCCCGCCGCGACCAGACCCGCGAAGTGCGCCATGTCGACCCACAGGTACGCGCCGACCTCGTCGGCGATCCGGCGGAACTCCGCGAAGTCCAGCTGACGCGGGTACGCCGACCAGCCCGCGATGATCACCTTCGGCCGGTGCTCCTTGGCGAGCCGCTCCAGCTCCGCCATGTCGACCAGGCCGGTCTCGGTGTCCACGTGGTAGGCGACCACGTCGAACTGCTTGCCGGAGAAGTTCAGCCGCATCCCGTGGGTCAGGTGACCGCCGTGGGCGAGGTCGAGCCCGAGGATGGTGTCGCCGGGCTGGGCCAGCGCGAACAGGGCGGCCTGGTTGGCGGAGGCGCCCGAGTGCGGCTGCACGTTGGCGTACTCGGCGCCGAACAGCTCCTTGACCCGGTCGATCGCGATCTGCTCGGTGACGTCGACGTGCTCGCAGCCGCCGTAGTAGCGGCGGCCCGGGTAGCCCTCGGCGTACTTGTTGGTGAGGACCGAACCCTGTGCCTCCAGCACCGCGACCGGCGCGAAGTTCTCGGAGGCGATCATCTCCAGGGTGGACTGCTGGCGGCCCAGTTCGGCGTCGAGGGCGGCGGCGACCTCCGGGTCGAGCTCGTGCAGGGGCGTGTTCAGTACGGACATCGGGTGTACGACTCCTCAGCCGGCGGAAAAGGCGGTGTACTCGTCGGCGGAGAGCAGGTCGGCCGGCTCCTCCGTGACGCGTACCTTGAACAGCCAGCCGCCCTCGAAGGGGGCGGAGTTCACCAGCGACGGGTCGTTCACCACGTCCTCGTTGACCTCGGTGACCTCACCGGCCACCGGGGAGTACAGGTCGCTGACCGACTTGGTCGACTCCAGCTCGCCGCAGGTCTCACCCGCGGCCACGGTGGCCCCGACCTCCGGGAGCTGCACGAAGACGACGTCACCGAGCGCGTTGGCCGCGTGCTCCGTGATGCCGACCGTCGCGACGCCGTCCTCGGCGCCGGACAGCCACTCGTGCTCCTTGCTGTAGCGCAGCTGCTGGGGGTTGCTCATGGCCTGAATTCTCCTGTACGCGAGGGAGTGCTGGTGAAGGGGGGACTGCTGAGACCGTGCGTGAGCAGCGCGTATGGGCGCGGGGTCACAGGGGACCAGGTCCAGTGTCTACTTCTGGCGCCTGTAGAACGGCAGTGCCACGATCTCGTACGGCTCGTGGCTGCCCCGGATGTCCACGCCGACACCGGGGGTGCCGGGGGCCGCGTGTGCCGCGTCGACGTACGCCATCGCGATCGGCCTGCCCAGGGTGGGGGAGGGGGCACCGGAGGTGACCTCGCCGATCACCTCGCCGCCGGCGACGACCGGGTACCCGGCGCGCGGGACCCGACGCCCCTCGGCGACCAGGCCGACGAGGACGCGCGGTGGGTTGCTCCCGGCGCGGGCAGCGGCCTCGGTGAGCGCCGCGCGCCCCACGAAGTCGCCGTCCTTCTCGAACTTCACCACCCGGCCGAGCCCGGCGTCGAAGGGGGTGAGGGAGGTCGACAGCTCGTGCCCGTACAGCGGCATGCCCGCCTCCAGGCGCAGCGTGTCCCGGCAGGACAGACCGCACGGGACCAGGCCGACGCCCTCGCCGGCCTTCGTCAGCGCCTGCCACAGCTCCACGGCGTGCTCCGGCGCCACGAACAGCTCGAAGCCGTCCTCGCCGGTGTAGCCGGTGCGGGCGATCAGGGCGGGCACACCGGCGACGGTGCCGGGAAGCCCGGCGTAGTACTTCAGGCCGTCGAGGTCGGCGTCGGTGAGGGACTTCAGCACGCCCGGCGACTCCGGGCCCTGCACGGCGATCAGGGCGTAGGCGTCCCGGTCGTCGCGGACCTCGGCGTCGAAGCCGGACGAACGCTCCACGAGCGCGTCCAGCACCACCTGGGCGTTGGAGGCGTTGGCGACGACCATGAAGTGGGCGGACCCGGCCTCGGTGTCGGCGAGCCGGTAGACGATCAGGTCGTCCAGGATGCCGCCGTCCTCGCGGCAGATCATGGTGTAGCGGGCGCGGCCGGCCTTGACGCCCCCGATGTCGCCGACCAGCGCGTGGTCGAGGAGGGCGGCCGCCTGCGGGCCGGTCACCGTGATCTCGCCCATGTGCGAGAGGTCGAAGAGCCCGGCCCTCGTGCGCACGGCGAGGTGCTCGTCGCGCTCGGAGCCGTAGCGCAGCGGCATGTCCCAGCCGGCGAAGTCGGTCATCGTCGCGCCCAGCGCACGATGCAGGGCATCGAGTGCGGTCCGGCGCTTGTCGGAGGGTGCGGTACTGCTCATCGGTCGGTCTCCCAAGGCATGACAGAGAGGTCTTTCCTCCCCATCTGTCATCGGAACCTGAGAGGTTCGTCGCGACCCCGCGAAACGGTGGTCGTGACTTGCACCTTGGGTGGAGCCGCCGTCGCGGCGGCCCGCTTTTCAGATCTGCCTCGCCCGCGCGGTACGGGGCCTGAGAGATTCAAGGGAGGGACTTGCTCCTTCGGCGCCCGGGCACTCGTACCCCAGGGGTACGGCCCGGAACTCTCCCGCGCGGATTCGAACGGCCGGTATGCAGTTGGCGCCGACATCATTGCACGCATCGGCCGGAGGCGGCAGGTCGCATCTTGTGACCGGCTTGTGGCAGGAAGTGCACGAAAACACGAGACACCGCGCATTACCTTCTCTTTACACTCGACGGGGATGGGATCTCGTGACCACCCCAGGGGAGGACGATCACGGTGAACAGGACCACGGCGTACGCGACCACCTCGGCCCTCGCGCTGCCCGGCCAGCCGACGACCGGGGCCAGGGAGGCCTGCCGACCGGTCGGCGCACCCGTCGTCCGCGACCTCCGTGAGCGGGGCGGCCACAGCCCGCACGCGCTGCTCTTCGGCCCCAAGGACCTCGTCGTGATCACCGGCCTGCCCGGCAGCGGCAAGTCCACGCTGATGCGGCGCACCGTCAAGGGCATCCGCATCGACTCCCAGGACACCCGCGACCGCTGGGACACCCGGATGCCGCGTTCCCTGCCGTACGCGCTCTACCGGCCGCTCGTCCGCGCCGCGCACTACGCCGGTCTGCGCCGCGCCCTGCGCTCGGGCGAGGGCGTCGTGGTGCACGACTGCGGCACCCAGGCCTGGGTGCGCGGCTGGCTGGCCCGCGAGGCCCGCCGCCGGGGCGGCACCCTGCACCTGCTGCTGCTCGACGTCACACCCGGGCTCGCCCTGGAGGGCCAGCGGGAGCGCGGCCGGGGCGTGTCGCGGTACGCGTTCCTGCGCCACCGGAGCGCGGCTTCCCGGCTGATCAGCGCCGTGGAGCAGGGCGACCTGCCCCCGGGCTGCGGTTCGGCGGTGCTGATCGACCGCGACGCGGCGAACGTGCTGCGCCGGATCGGCTTCACGGGCTGAGACCCCCAGGGTGGCCCCCGTACCGGTTAGCCTTTTCAGCCACAGCAAGCGGTACTCGGCAGGCGGTAGGCAGGCAGATGGACTTCCCGGCGGATCTCCCCGCTGACTTCCCGGGCTTCCCGGCACAGGCGCACCCCCATCCGCACGGCGGATGGCCCGGCAACGAGCTGGAGGAGGTGCTCTCCGCCGCCCTCGGCATCCCCGGGGCGGGCGGACGGATCATCGAGGTGCTCGGCCGCAGCTTCGTCTGGGTCCCGCTGCCCAACGGCGGCGGCCCGCACAGCGGTCCGCTGGACCTGCCCACCCTGGAGATCGCGGGCCAGGCCTATGTGCCGGTGTTCAGCTCCGAGGAGCAGTTCCGGCAGGTCGCCGGCTCGCACATGGCGTACACCATCGCCCCCGCCGTCGAGTTCGCCCGCGGCCTGCCGCCCCAGGTCGGCCTCGCCGTGAACCCGGACGGCACGGTCGGCGTCCCGCTCCCGCCGCCGGCCGTCGCCGAGCTGTGCCGGGCGGGCCGCACCCCGCTGGACGGCCCCGCGAGCGGCGGCCGGGTCAAGCTGTACGAGCCCGACTGGCAGGACGACCCGGTGGACTTCCTGGCGGCGGCCTCCGCCGAGTTCGCCGCGACCGGCGTGGTCCGCACGGCCCGCCGCTGCCTCGCCGCCATCGAGACGGCCGACCCGGTGATGTTCGTGGGCGTGGAACTGTCCCAGTGGGACGGTGACATACGGGCGCTCCCGATGGAGGCCCTGTCCCGGGCCCTCACCCGCGCCCCGGGCCCCTGGCCGGTCAACCTGGTCCTCCTGGACGTGGCCGAGGACCCGGTGGGCCACTGGATGAGGGAGACGGTCCGGCCCTTCTACACGCGGGACCACTAGTGCCGCGGCAGGCAACGTTTGCCCGTCAAGGAGCGGCGTCCGGTGCGTGCTCTCGGCGTGCCGGCCGGAAGCCCTCGTACTGGATGTACTTGGGCTTTCGGCCGGTGCGGCGAGAGGGCGTGCCGGGCGTCGCGACGGGGCGAACGTTGCCTGCCACGGCACTAGGAACACCGCCGGGAAAGGCCCCCGAGGGGGCGCGCGGAACCGCGCCGTCGGCCCGTGCCACCCGGCCCGGCGGAGGCGAGAGGCCCGCGCTCATGGGCTGTGTCGGGGGCGCCTCCACTTAAGCTGGTTCCATACTGCGGGCCAGACTCTCGAAGGGGCGGTACAGGTGAGCGCCAGCGGCATCGCGACCGGGCAGGTCGAGCACATGCTGCGCCAGGTGACGCCCGGGCGTTACGACGCCTACGAGGCACTCCTGCGCGCGCTCGCGACCCCGTCCTCGGGCCAGGTCTGGATGCTGCTGTGGCACGGCCAGGCCGGTTCCCCCGACGCCCAGTACGGCAACATGCAGGTCGACGGGTACGGCTACGCGCCCTGCGTCACCTCCGCCCAGGAGCTGTCGGCCAGCGGCTGGAACAGATCGTACGAAGTGGTCGACGGCCTCGACGTGGCCCGCACCCTCTACCCCGAGCACTACGGGCTCTGGCTCAACCCGCACGCCCCCGGTGGCGGTGTCGGCATCCCGTGGCTCGACCTGCGCCGGATCGCCACCGGTCTGGAGCGCCAGCCCGCGGGACCGCTGCGGCTCTCCGAACCCGCCATCGAGATCCCGCAGTTCTACGCCCTGCTCACGCAGAACGCCCACCGTACCCCGGCCGTCCGCGCCCTGCGCCGCGCCTGGGTGCAGCCCGCGCTCGGGGCGCCGTATCTCGCGATCGGCCTCGACGTGTACGACACCAGCCCGCCGGCCGTCGACTCCGTGCGGGCGATGATGCAGCAGTCCATCGGCGCGGTCCCGGACGGGCTGCCGGTGTCGACCGTGGCGATGTCCGACGAGTACGACCCGGTCGCCCTGTGGATGCGGGCCGCCGCCCGCCCGTTCTACGACCGCGAGGCGCACGCCGCGCCCGCCCAGGGGCCGGCGGCGGGTTACGGCTATCCGCCGGCACGCGGCGGATACTGACCGGACCATCTCCCGGCTCCGGCGGCCGGCTTCGTCTTCGCGCGTAGAACTCGGTGAATCATCCGCGATGGTCGCCAATGTCCAACTCATGCGCGTCCGACCTACGTTACCCACCGTCCGGATAACGGAATCCCCCAACCTGCATCACGTTTATGCATCCTTTCACCGCCAAGTCTGGCTACAGATCGCCAAAGCGTTGAAGACTCCGGCAACAGGGGGGCTTTCGCCCCTGCCGACGGACTGATCGATGCCGCCACAGCGGCAAGTGCGGGCCGGCTACCGCCGGTTGAGAGGGGTCCCTGCCAGATGACGGCACCATTGCACGAGCCGACCGCGGAAGCGGCCCCGAGTGCGGCAGAGGAAGCGGCGGTCGCCAGCGCCGACGCGAAGGCCGTACAGGGGCGTTCCCTGGGCCGGATCGCCTGGGAGCGCCTGAAGCGGGACAAGCTCGCCCTCACGGGCGGCGTCGTGGTGCTCTTCCTCGTGGTGCTCGCGTTGCTCGCCCCGGTCATCACCGGGCTTCTGGGACAGGACCCGAACGAGTACCACGAGAACCTCATCGACCCGCTCTTCGGTACGCCCACGGGCTCCCTGGGCGGCATCAGCGGCGAACACCTGCTCGGCGTCGAGCCGGTCAACGGCCGTGACATCTTCGCCCGCATCCTCTACGGTGCCCGGATCTCCCTGCTGGTCGGCTTCCTGTCCGCCGTGGTCGCCGTGATCCTCGGAACGGTGCTGGGCATCCTCGCCGGGTTCTTCGGCGGCTGGATCGACTCCGTGATCAGCCGGGTGATGGACGGTCTGCTCGCCTTCCCCCAGCTGCTGTTCATCATCGCGCTGGTCTCCGTCATGCCGAACAACATGCTGGGCCTGACCGGGTCGAGCGTGCGTGTCCTCGTGATGATCGTCGTCATCGGCTTCTTCGGCTGGCCCTACATCGGACGCGTGGTGCGCGGCCAGACGCTCTCGCTGCGTGAGCGCGAGTACGTCGAGGCCGCCCGATCGCTGGGCGCGGGACGGCTGTACATCCTGTTCAAGGAGCTGCTGCCCAACCTGGTCGCCCCGATCGTCGTCTACACGACGATGATGATCCCCACCAACATCCTCACCGAGGCGGCGCTCAGCTTCCTGGGCGTGGGCGTCAAGCCGCCCACGGCCTCGTGGGGGCAGATGCTTTCTAGCGCGATCGACTACTACGAGTCGGACCCCATGTACATGGTGGTGCCGGGCGTTGCGATCTTCATCACCGTGCTGGCCTTCAATCTCTTCGGCGACGGCGTCCGGGACGCGCTGGATCCGAAGGCCTCCCGCTGAACCGCTGGACCGCCGAACCACAGCACCTCAGCCGAACCACAGCACCTCAAGCGTCCCGTGGCACTCACACGGGGTCTCTCATCAATCCGGAGGATCCGAGATCGTGACTACCCAACGCACCTCAGGGCGGCGGAAGCAGGCGTTTGCCGCTGTCGCCGCGGTCGCCGCGCTGCTGACCACGGCGGCGTGCGGCGGCGGTGGAGACGACGGCGACAACGGCTCGGCGTCCGGCGCCGCCGGCTTCGACGCCGCGAACAACAAGGTCGCCCAGGCATCCGCCGCCAAGAAGGGCGGCACGCTGAAGTTCGGTGGTGCCCAGGACGCCGACTCGTGGGACACCACGCGCGGTTACTACGGCATGATGTGGAACTTCGCCCGCTACTACAGCCGCCAGCTCGTCACGAACAAGACCGAGCCGGGCGCGGCCGGTGCCGAGATCACCCCGGACCTCGCCACCGCGACCGCCAAGATCTCGGACGACGGCAAGACCTACACGTACTCGCTGCGCGACGGGATCACGTGGGAGGACGGCAAGCCGATCACCTCCAAGGACATCAAGTACGGCATCGAGCGTGTGTGGGCGCAGGACGTGCTGTCCGGTGGTCCGACGTACCTGAAGGACGTGCTCGACCCCAAGGGCGAGTACAAGGGTCCGTACAAGGACACCTCCCCCGACAAGCTCGGTCTGAAGGCCATCGAGACGCCGGACGACAAGACCATCGTCTTCAAGCTGCCGCAGGCCAACTCGGACTTCGAGGAGATGCTGGCCCTGGTCTCCGCCTCGCCGGTCCGTCAGGACAAGGACACCAAGGGCAAGTACCAGCTGCACCCGTTCTCCTCCGGCCCGTACAAGTTCCAGTCGTACAGCCCGGGCAAGGACCTCACCCTGGTCCGCAACACCGAGTGGAAGCAGGCCTCGGACCCGGTCCGCAAGGCCTACCCGGACAAGATCACCGTCCAGTTCTTCTCGGACGCCAACCAGCTGGACCAGCGCCTGCTCAACGGTGACCTGGACCTGGACCTGAACCAGACCGGCATGTCACCGCAGGGCCGCACCACCGCCCTGAAGCAGCACAAGGGCAACCTGGACAACCCGGTCTCCGGTTACGTCCGCTACGCGGTCTTCCCGCAGAGCGTCGCGCCGTTCGAGAACATCGAGTGCCGCAAGGCCGTCATCCTGGGCGCCGACCACGTGTCGCTGCAGACCGCTCGCGGTGGCCCGATCGCCGGTGGCGACATCGGCACGAACATGCTGCCGCCGTCCGTCCCGGGTTCCGAGGGCCAGAAGTACGACCCGTACAAGCTCGCCGGTGCCAACAAGAACGGCAACGTGGCCGAGGCCAAGGCGGCCCTGAAGGCCTGCGGCAAGCCGAACGGCTTCAAGACCACCATCGCGGTCCGCAACAACAAGCCGGTCGAGGTGGCCACGGCCCAGTCCCTCCAGGCCTCGCTGAAGAAGATCGGCATCACGGCCGAGATCGACCAGTACGACGGCTCGCAGACCGCCGGCATCATCGGCAGCCCCTCGAACGTGAAGAAGAAGGGCTACGGCATCATCATCATGGGCTGGGGTCCGGACTTCCCGTCCGTCCAGGGCTACGGTCTGCCGCTGTGGAGCAGCAAGTACATCCAGGAGAGCGGTAACAACAACTACGCGCTCATCAAGGACAAGACGATCGACGGCCTGTTCAACTCGTACGTCACGACGCTGGACGACGCCGGCAAGGCGAAGATCGCCACGGAGATCAACCACAAGGTCATGGAGGGCGCGTACTACCTGCCCTTCGTCTTCGAGAAGTTCATCAACTGGCGCTCGAGCAACCTGGCGAACGTCTACACGACCGACGGCTACAGCGGTCAGTACGACTTCGTCAACCTCGGCCTGAAGAACCCGAAGAAGTAAACCCGGCACACCCGCCGAACGGCACGAAAGGCAGGTGAAGGCCGGCGCGGCGTGATCGCGGGCCACCTGGGGAACCTCCCACGTCCATAAGACGGTGGGGGAGACCGTAGGTGGCCCGCGGTCCGCGGCGGGCCGAGAGCTGTGCTCGCTTACCTCATCAGGCGGTTGTTCGCCGCCGCAGTGATGCTCGTGGTCATCATCATGGTGGTCTTCGGCATCTTCTTCCTCGTCCCGAAGTGGGCGGGAGTCGACATCGCCTTGAGCTTCGTGGGCAAGCAGGCCGACCCTGCCGCCGTCGAGGGCGTGCGCGAGAAGCTCGGACTGGGCGATCCGATCTACGCCCAGGTCTGGGAGTTCTTCAAGGGCGTCTTCGCGGGCCGTACCTACACGGGCGGCGGCGACACCATCCACTGCTCCGCACCCTGCTTCGGCTACTCCTTCCGCAGCGAGCAGGCTGTCTGGCCGGTGCTGACCGACCGCTTCCCGGTGACCCTGGGACTGGCGCTCGGCGCCGCCGTGCTGTGGCTGATCTTCGGCATCGCGGCCGGTGTGCTCTCCGCGCTCAAGCGGGGCACCCTGTGGGACCGCGGCGCGATGGTCGTCGCGCTCGCGGGTGTCTCCCTCCCCATCTACTTCACCGGCATGCTCAGCCTGGCGATCTTCGCCTTCGGGCTGAAATGGATCGACGCGCAGTACGTGCCCCTGGAGGACAGCTTCGGCGGCTGGTTCGGCGGCATGATCCTGCCCTGGATCACCCTGGCGTTCCTCTACGCGGCGATGTACGCCCGGATCACCCGCGCCACCATGATGGAGATCCTGGGCGAGGACTACATCCGCACGGCTCGCGCCAAGGGTCTCAAGGAGCAGACCGTCATCGGCAAGCACGCCATGCGCTCGACGATGACGCCTATCCTGACCATGCTCGGCATGGACCTCGGCGCCCTCATCGGCGGCGCCATCCTGACCGAGTCCACGTTCAACCTGCCCGGCCTCGGCCGGGCCGTACTGGACGCCATCCGCAATCAGGACCTGCCCATCATCGTGGGCGTCACCCTGATCACATCCCTCGCGGTGCTCGTCGCCAACCTCGTGGTGGACATCCTGTACGCCGTGATCGACCCCCGAGTGAGGCTCACATGACCGAACTCAGCAAGAGCGGAGCGGCCGTGGGCGAGCCCACCGGCACCTCGCCCGCCCCGACCTCCTTCCTGGAAGTGCGCGACCTGAAGGTGCACTTCCCCACCGACGACGGGCTGGTCAAGTCCGTCGACGGGCTCAGCTTCCAGCTGGAGAAGGGCAAGACCCTCGGCATCGTGGGCGAGTCCGGCTCGGGCAAGTCGGTGACCTCGCTCGGCATCATGGGCCTGCACACCGCCGGCCAGTACGGCAAGCGCAAGGCGCAGATCTCCGGCGAGATCTGGCTGGACGGCACCGAACTGCTGTCCGCCGACCCGGACTACGTGCGCAGGCTGCGCGGCCGTGAGATGGCGATGATCTTCCAGGATCCGCTGTCGGCGCTGCACCCGTACTACACGATCGGCCAGCAGATCGTGGAGGCGTACCGGATCCACCACGACGTGGACAAGAAGACCGCCAAGCGCCGTGCGGTCGACATGCTCGACCGGGTGGGCATCCCGCAGCCGGACAAGCGGGTCGACAGCTACCCGCACGAGTTCTCCGGCGGTATGCGTCAGCGCGCGATGATCGCGATGTCACTGGTCAACAACCCCGAACTGCTGATCGCGGACGAGCCGACGACCGCCCTGGACGTGACCGTCCAGGCGCAGATCCTCGACCTGATCCGCGACCTCCAGAAGGAGTTCGGCTCCGCGGTCATCGTCATCACCCACGACCTGGGCGTCGTCGCCGAACTGGCTGACGACATCCTGGTGATGTACGGCGGCCGCTGCGTCGAGCGGGGCCCGGCCGACAAGGTGTTCTACGAGCCCCGCCACCCCTACACCTGGGGTCTGCTCGGCTCCATGCCGCGTCTGGACCGCGAGCAGCAGGAGCGCCTGATCCCGGTCAAGGGCTCCCCGCCGTCGCTGATCAACATCCCGTCCGGCTGTGCCTTCAACCCGCGCTGCCCGTACGCGGACCTCCCGAAGGACAACATCACCCGCACCGTCCGCCCCGAGCTCGCCGAAGTGGGCAGCCGGCACTGGGCCGCCTGCCACCTGGGCACGGAGCAGCGGGAGCGTATCTGGACCGAAGAGATTGCGCCGAAGCTGTGAGCGACGACGAGAAAGCGGTGACCATTCCCGCGCAGGGCAAGGCTCCTGAGAAGCAGGGCGCCACCCTCTCGAAGGACCCCGCCCCCGGCGAGGTCCTGCTGAAGGTGACCGGGCTGAAGAAGCACTTCCCGATCAAGAAGGGTCTCCTCCAGCGGCAGGTCGGCGCGGTGCACGCGGTCGACGGCATCGACTTCGAGGTCCGCTCCGGCGAGACGCTCGGCGTCGTGGGCGAGTCCGGCTGCGGCAAGTCCACGATGGGCCGGCTGATCACCCGGCTGCTCGAACCGACCGACGGCAAGGTCGAGTTCGAGGGCAAGGACATCACACACCTCGGGGTGGGCGCGATGCGCCCGATGCGCCGCGACGTGCAGATGATCTTCCAGGACCCGTACTCGTCGCTGAACCCGCGGCACACCATCGGCACGATCGTCGGCGCCCCCTTCAAGCTCCAGGGCGTCGAGCCCGAGGGCGGCATCAAGAAGGAAGTGCAGCGGCTGCTGTCGGTCGTGGGCCTCAACCCCGAGCACTACAACCGCTACCCGCACGAGTTCTCCGGCGGTCAGCGCCAGCGCATCGGCATCGCCCGCGCGCTCGCGCTCAACCCGAAGCTGGTCGTCGCGGACGAGCCGGTCTCCGCGCTGGACGTGTCGATCCAGGCGCAGGTGGTGAACCTGCTGGACGACCTCCAGCAGGAGCTCGGCCTGACGTACGTGATCATCGCGCACGACCTCTCGGTCGTCCGGCACGTCTCGGACCGCATCGCGGTGATGTACCTGGGCAAGATCGTGGAGCTCGCCGACCGGGACCTGCTGTACAGGTCGCCGATGCATCCGTACACCAAGGCGCTGATGTCGGCGGTGCCGATCCCCGACCCGAGGCGCAAGAACGCCAAGAGCGAGCGCATCCTGCTCAGGGGCGACGTGCCCTCGCCGATCTCCCCGCCGAGCGGCTGCCGCTTCCACACCCGGTGCTGGAAGGCGACGCAGATCTGCAAGACGACCGAGCCGCCGCTCCTCGAGCTGAGGCCCGGCCAGCAGGTCGCCTGTCACCACCCGGAGAACTTCGAGGACCAGGCCCCGCAGGACACGGTTCTGCTGACCGCCGCGAAGGAGGCGGCGGAGCTGGTGGCCGACGAGGTGCTCGCGGAGTCGGCGGCCACGTCGGCCGCGGTGGCGGCCGAGGTGGCGGCGCCGGGCCCGTCCAAGGACACCGGCGCGAAGGCCGACGCGGACCGGACCGCGGACCGGACGGCCCTGACGGAGACCGAGGCGGCGGAGAGCGGCCTGACGTCGGCCGAGGCCACGGCTCCCCACCCGTCGGACACCGGGGCGACCAGGCCCCCCGAGACGGGGACCGACACGACGGAGACCGCCAAGGAGAAGTGACACTCCTCGGCTGAACAGCGAGCCCCCGCCTTCGTTTGCAAGGCGGGGGCTCGCTGTCGGGTGAGAATGTTCGAGTGCTCCTGCAACTGTTCACCCCTTCCGTCCAGCACACGCTCGACCTCGTGGGCATCTTCGTGTTCGCCATCTCCGGCGCGCTGCTGGCCGTCCGCAAGAACTTCGACGTCTTCGGCATCGCCGTCCTCGCCGAGGTCACCGCGCTGGGCGGAGGACTGCTGCGCGACCTGATCATCGGGGCCGTGCCGCCCGCCGCCTTCACGGACCTCGGCTACTTCGTCACCCCGCTGCTCGCCGCCCTCCTCGTCTTCTTCCTGCATCCGCAGGTGGAGCGCATCCAGGTCGCGGTGAACGTCTTCGACGCGGCCGGCCTCGGCCTGTTCTGCGTCGCCGGCACCACGAAGGCGTACGAGTACGGGCTCGGCCTCACCCCGTCGGCGGCCCTGGGCCTGGCCACCGCGGTCGGCGGCGGCGTGCTGCGGGACGTCCTCGCCAACGAGGTGCCCTCGCTGCTGCGCTGGGACCGCGACCTGTACGCGGTCCCGGCGATCGTCGGCGCCACGATGGTCGCGCTGTGCCTCCGCTACGACGCCCTCACCCCGCTCACCAGCGCGCTCGCGGTCGTCACCGCCTTCGTGCTGCGGCTGCTCGCGATGCGGTTCCACTGGCGGGCGCCGCGCGCGTGGAACCGGCGGTCGACGGTGCGGGAGGAGCGGTGACGCGGAGGCCGTCATCCGCCCGTAACGATGAAAGCTACCGCTTAGTAATTGCCTGTTGTACCGTGCAGGCATGCCAGAAGCAGCTACCGCGCGCGCCGTCATCGGCGACAGCGAGTTCGACCGGGACACCGCGCTGATCCGCCGCGAACCCGGGGTCTACGACATCGACCTCTCCGCCGGCTGGACGATCCTGGGCGCCGTCAACGGCGGCTATCTGCTGGCCGTCCTGGGCCGCGCCCTCGCCCATGCCCTGCCGCACGCCGACCCGTTCACCATCTCGGCGCACTACCTGACCGCGTCCCGGCCGGGCCCGGCGGTGGTGCGCACGGGCGTCGTCCGCACCGGCCGCACCCTGTCGACCGGCCAGGCATCGCTCTTCCAGTACGACGACGAGGGCCGCGAGGTGGAACGCATCCGCGTGCTCGCGTCCTACGGCGACCTGGACGCCCTCCCCGACGACGTCCGCACGACGGCCCGGCCGCCCGCGCTCCCGCCCCTGGAGCAGTGCTTCGGCGCGGAGGACGGTCCCGCGCCCGTGGAGGGCGGTTCCGCCATCACCGAACGGCTGCTGCTCAAGGTCGACCCGTCCACCCTGGGCTGGGCGCTCGGGGCGCCGTCCGGCAAGGGGGAGATGCGGGCCTGGTTCGGGCTCGCCGACGGCCGTGACGCCGATCCCCTCGCGCTGCTGCTGGCGGTCGACGCGCTGCCGCCGACCGCCTTCGAGATCGGCCTGTCCGGCTGGGTGCCCACGGTCGAGCTGACGGTCCACGTCCGTGCCCGCCCGGCGCCGGGCCCGCTGCGGGTGTCGATCACCACGCGCAACCTGGCCGGCGGCTTCCTGGAGGAGGACGCCGAGGTGTGGGACAGCGCGGACCGGCTGGTCGCGCAGTCGCGGCAGCTGGCCCGGGTCAGGCTGTGAGGGGCTTCCGCCCCGGGCGGGCCGCCGGCCCGCGGTAGACGTCGGCCCTTTCGGGGCCGGCGGGGCGGGGGCGTCCAGGAGGCACCGGGTGGTGGGCAGCACCGCGCCGCCCGGTTCTCGGGCGTCCCGCTCGTGTCGTCGTGTACGCCTGCGTCGTTCCCGCGCCTTGCGCGCCGGTGTTCCCCGCTCCCGGGCGTCCCGCGCGGTGGCTTCCGCTCCGGGCGTCCCGCCCCAGTGCTCTCCGCGCTGGTGGCTTCCGCGCCGGGTCGTCCCGCGCCGATGTCCCCGCTCCGGGCGTCCCGCGGCGGCGCTTTCCGCGCCGGGTGGCTTCCGCTCCGGGGTGTTTCGCGCCGGTCAGTCCAGCCAGTGCCGGCGGCCGATGCCGATGAGCCGCAGCCGGCGTTCCGCCACCCGCGTGACGCGCTCGCGCTCCTCCTCCGGGGCCTCCAGCGTCTCCAGGAACAGCGAGGCGGTGCTCAGCATCTGGTCGACGTAGAGAGTGGCGAGCATCAGGAGATCGTCGTCGTTCCAGCCGGCGGACTCCGGGTCCTTGGCCAGCTCGTCCCGCACCTCCCGGCCGAAGCGGGCCAGTTGGTCGTGTATCGCCTCCCGCACGGGCTGGACTCCGCCGTGCCGCTCCCGGGCGATGAAGCGGACGTGCGCGGGGTACGCGTCCACGTGGCCGGCGATCAACTCGATGGCGCGCCTGATGCGCTGGTCACCGTCGCCGTCCGTGGACACCGTCGTCCGGACCATCGGATGCAGGCTGCCCAGCGCCTCCTCGACCAGGGCCACGCCGAGATCCGCGGTGGAGCGGAAGTGCCGGTAGAAGGCGGTCGGGGCGACGCCGACGGCGCGGGTGACCTCGCGCAGGCCAAGACTGCTCAGGCTCTGGTCCTCCAGCAGAGCGAGCGCGGCGTCCAGGAGCGCCTGCCGGGTCTTCTGTTTCTGGGCCTGCCGGATGCCGAGCGTGTGACTCATGCCATGCAGTTAACAACTGTTCTCCGGAATTGGAAAGTCATGAGGCACGCTAGACTGGGAAGTCAGTGAACAACTGTAACTACAAGCGTTCACCGAAACGTCACGGAGGGGATACCGCCATGCTGTTCCTGGTCGCCGCACTCCTGCTGCTCGGCGTGGTCATGGGCACCGTCGCCCACGCGCCGTTGAGCTTCACCCTGGTCGCCGCCGTCGTCATCGCCGCCTGGCTCGGCGTCTTCGCGGTCCGCGAGCGCCGGCGTGGCCCGTCCGCGCACTGATCGCCGACCCCGCACGTCCGCGCACTGCCCCGCCCGTGGACGCACTGACCCGGCCCCCGATCCGGCCGACCCGACCTCAAGGAGCTGACCCGTCATGCACCTCACCGCACCGGCCACCACGCGCCGCACCGGCTTCCGCGACGCCGACGGCATGGCTGTCGCGTCCTTCGTCCTCGGCCTCCTCGGTCTGCTGGTCCTCAACGTCCTCCTCGGCCCGATCGCCATCGCCCTGGCGGGAGCGGCCCTCTGGCGCGGCACCACCCGCAGGGGCCGCGCGTACCTGGGCCTGGGCCTGGGCGTCGCCGACCTCGTGGTCCTGGTGACCTTCATGCAGCTGGACAACACCGTGTCCTGGAGCTTCTGAGCGGTGCCGCCGTTCACCGCCGAGGCCGACCGTGCCCCGAGGCCGCGCACCGGGGCCCCGTAGAATCGGGGCCACCATGGCATACCTCGACCACGCCGCGACCACCCCGATGCTCCCCGAGGCAGTCGAGGCACTCACCGCGCACCTGGGCATCACCGGCAACGCCTCCTCCCTCCACGCGTCCGGCCGCCGCGCGCGGCGCACCGTCGAGGAGGCCCGGGAGACCCTCGCGGAGGCGCTCGGCGCCCGCCCCAGCGAGATCGTCTTCACCTCCGGCGGCACCGAGGCGGACAACCTCGCCGTCAAGGGCCTGTACTGGTCCCGCCGCGACACCGACCCGGCCCGCACCCGGGTCCTCGCCAGCCCCGTCGAGCACCACGCCGTCCTGGACGCCGTCCACTGGCTCGGCGAACACGAGGGCGCCACGATCGAGTACCTCCCGGTCGACCGGCACGGCCGAGTCCATCCCGACGCGCTGCGCGACGCCATCGCCCGCGATCCCGACGACGTGGCCCTCGTCACCGTCATGTGGGCGAACAACGAGATCGGCACGGTGCTGCCGATCCGCGAACTCGCCGCCACGGCTGCCGAGTTCGGCATCCCCCTGCACGCCGACGCCGTCCAGGCCGTCGGCCAGGTCCCCGTCGACTTCGCCGGCTCCGGCCTCGCCGCGATGACGGTCTCCGGCCACAAGATCGGCGGCCCGTACGGCATCGGCGCCCTGGTCCTGGGCCGCGAGCACACCCCCGTACCCGTCCTGCACGGCGGTGGTCAGGAGCGGCACGTCCGCTCCGGCACCCTCGACGTGCCCGCCGTCGCGTCCTTCGCGGTGGCCGGCCGGCTCGCCGCCGAGCAGCGCGCGTGGTTCGCCCGCGAGATCGGCGCCCTGCGCGACAGCCTGGTCGAGGCGGTCCGTACGGCGGTCCCGGACGCGATCCTGGGCGGCGACCCCGAGAACCGCCTCCCGGCCAACGCCCACTTCACCTTCCCGGGCTGCGAGGGCGACTCCCTGCTGCTCCTCCTGGACGCCCAGGGCATCGAGTGCTCCACCGGTTCCGCCTGCACCGCGGGCGTCGCCCAACCCAGCCATGTCCTGCTCGCCACCGGCACCGACCCCGACCTGGCCCGCGGCACCCTGCGCTTCTCCCTCGGCCACACCTCCACCGAGGCCGATGTCGAGGCGGTCGCCAAGGCGATCGGACCGGCGGTGGAACGGGCGCGGGCGGCGGGCCTGACATAGCGGCGCGCCGGCGCCACGCCGGGCGGTTCGCGCTACGCCGGGACGGTCGCGCTACGCCGGGGCGGTCCGGCGCGGGGTCGGGGCGGTCCGCGCCTCCCGCACCAGCCGCAGGTACCGGTCCCAGTCCCAGTGCGGGCCCGGGTCGGTGTGGTCCGTCCCGGGCACCTCCACATGGCCGATGATGTGCTCGCGGTCGACCGGAATGTCGTAGCGCGCGCATATCCGGGCCGCGAGGCGGGCCGACGACGCGTACATGGCGTCCGTGAAGTCCTGCGGACGGTCCACGAAGCCCTCGTGCTCGATACCGACACTGCGTTCGTTGTAGTCGCGGTTGCCCGCGTGGTACGCCACGTCCAGCTCCCGGATCATCTGCGCGACGTGACCGTCCTTGCCGACGATGTAGTGCGCGGCCGCGCCGTGCCCCGGGTCCTGGAACACCTTCACCGCGCTGTCGAAGCTGCCCTGGGTGACATGGACGATCACCATGTCTATCCCGAAGTCGTCCGGCCGGTCCGCGCGCCGCCAGTTCGCGTCGGACGCGGCCACCCAGCGCGCGCCGGTGTAGTCGACCGCCCCCTCCTCGCGCGGCTTCTCCACGCCGGGCGCGCGCCACCACAGCCGCGCCAGCTCGTCACGGGCCAGCACGGCCGTGCCCGCCGCGGCCGCCGTGCCCCCGATCAGCAGGGCACGCCGGCCGATGCGCCGGTCCGTGTCCGTACCGGCCTTGTTCTTGCCTGCTCGCGTCGCGCCCATGTGACCGTGAACGGATACTCGTGGGCTCCGGTTCCCGAGCCCCCTTACTCTTGAAGGGTTATGACTGACACCACGCAGCCCACCCGTCCTCTTCGTGTCCTCGCCGCCATGTCGGGCGGAGTCGACTCCGCCGTCGCCGCCGCCCGCGCGGCCGAGGCGGGGCACGACGTGACCGGCGTCCACCTCGCCCTCTCGGCGAACCCGCAGTCGTTCCGCACGGGCGCGCGTGGCTGCTGCACCATCGAGGACTCCCGCGACGCCCGCCGCGCCGCCGACGTCATCGGCATCCCGTTCTACGTGTGGGACCTCGCCGACCGCTTCCGCGAGGACGTCGTCGAGGACTTCGTCGCCGAGTACGAGGCCGGCCGCACCCCGAACCCCTGCCTGCGGTGCAACGAGAAGATCAAGTTCGCCGCCCTGCTCGACAAGGCGCTCGCCCTCGGCTTCGACGCGGTCTGCACCGGCCACTACGCCCAGGTGATCGTGCGGGACGACGGCACCCGCGAGCTGCACCGCGCCTCCGACATGGCGAAGGACCAGTCGTACGTCCTCGGGGTCCTGGACGACCGGCAGCTCGCCCACGCGATGTTCCCGCTCGGCGACACGGTCACCACCAAGGACGAGATCCGCGCGGAGGCCGAGCGCCGCGGCCTCGCCGTCGCCAAGAAGCCCGACTCGCACGACATCTGCTTCATCGCCGACGGCGACACCCAGGGCTTCCTCGCCGCCCGCCTCGGCAGGGCGGAGGGCGACATCGTCGACGAGTCGGGAGCCAGGCTCGGGACGCACGAGGGCGCGTACGGCTTCACCATCGGCCAGCGCAAGGGCCTGCGGATCGGCACCCCGGCCCCCGACGGCAAGCCGCGCTACGTCCTCGACATCTCGCCGGTGGACAACAGGGTCACGGTGGGCCCGGCCGCCGCCCTCGACGTGACGGGGCTGACGGCCCTCAAGCCGCGCTGGTGCGGAGCCGCCCCGTCCGGCCCCGGCACCTACACGGCCCAGCTCCGCGCCCACGGCGGCGAGACGGCCGTCACCGCCGAACTCGTCGACGGCACCCTGGAGGTGACGTTCACCGAGCCGGTCCGCGGCGTGGCGCCCGGCCAGGCGATCGTCCTCTACGACGGCACGCGCGTGGTCGGCTCGGCGACGATCGCCTCCACCACGCGCGCGACGGCCCCCGTCTCCTGAACCGACGGTGCGCGGGGCGCGCCCCATCGGCACGCGCGCGTGCCGGCCGGTCTCACCCCGGGAGGGTCGGTCACCCCGCGAAGAACTCCGCCAGCACCGGTGCCAGCGCCTGCGGATCCACCATGTGGGTCTGCCCCTCCAGGGTCCGCGAGGCGCCCTCGTGTGCCGCCTCCGCGACCGCCCGCGCCGCCTCGCGCAGCCATCCGGGGCTCGCGCCGCCCGCGACGGCCAGGACCGGGACGGTGACCGACGCGAGCAGCTCCCGGGGGACCCGGCCGTCGCCCAGCACGGCGTCGTCGTACGCGAGGCTCGGCGCGATGGCCTCCATGCCGGCCCACATGGGGGACTGACGCGCGCCGCGGATCATCTCCTCGGCCAGACCGGTGAGCCTCAGGAACAGCTCCACCGCGTCCCCACGCCGGTCCCGCGCGAGCGCCCCGGTCAGGCGCTCGGTGTACTCGGCGCGTTCCTTCACCGCGCTCTCGTCCATGGCGTACGGCACCTCGTACACGGCCACCCGGCGCACCGGCAGCCCGCTCGCCGCCGCGTGCAGGGCCAGCGCGCCGCCCGAGGAGACGCCGTAGAGCGCCGCCTCGCCGCCCGCCACCTCGATCAGCGCGGCCAGGTCCTCGATCTCACGGTCCACCGCGTACGGCAGCGTGTCGCCGCTGTCGCCACGGCCCCGGCGGTCGTACACGACGACGTCGAAGCGGTCCGAGAGAGCGGCGGCGAGCGGGCGTACCGTGCCACCCGTCGACATCGCGCCGCTCACCAGGACGACCGCCGGTCCCTGGCCGGTGCGTTCGTACGCGAGGGGCGTGCCGTCGCGCGAAAGGGTCTTCTTGTCCATGACTGTGAAGACTGCCCCACGAGACCCGATTAATCGGTCACAACACTTCCACGCACCTCCACGCGGCTGCGCGGCTCGGCTAGTCGACTTCCACTTCGTAGAAGCAGAGGTGGTCCTTGATGGCGGTGACGTCGGGCTTCGGGTCGGGATACGCCCACACCAGGTCCGCCGCGTCCGGCAGCGACCAATAGGAGGCGGTGCCCTTGAAGGGGCAGTACGTGTGCGTCTCGGAGGGGGTCAGCAGGTCGAGCCGTACGTCCTCGGGCGGGAGGTAGTACCGCACCGGACAGCCCGTCTCCCGCAGGAGGAGGGGCCGTTCGCTCTCGGCCAGCACCTGGTCGCCGTGGACGACCCGTACGCGTCGCGTGCCCTGCTCGATGGTGATCGTGTGTCCTTGGGCCATATCGGGAAAGCGCTCGCGGGCCCCGGGTTCTTCCCGCGTACCGTGACCGCATGCGAATCTGCGTCTTCCTCTCCGCCGCCGACCTCGACGAGCGGTACACCCGCCCCGCGCGGGAGTTCGCCGAACTGATCGGCAAGGGCGGACACACCCTGGTCTGGGGCGGCTCGGACGTCGGACTGATGAAGGTGGTCGCCGACGGAGTGCAGGAGGCGGGCGGCCGGCTCTGCGGGGTCTCGGTGGACTTCCTGGCGGCCAAGGCGCGTCCGGGTGCCGACGAGATGGTGATCGCACGGGACCTGGCCGAGCGCAAGAGGCTGCTCCTGGAGAACGCCGACGCCGTGGTCGTCATGGTGGGCGGCACCGGCACGCTCGACGAGGCCACCGAGATCCTGGAACTGAAGAAGCACGGGCACACCGACAAGCCGGTGGTCCTCCTCAACACCGCGGGCTTCTACGACGGCCTCAAGGAGCAGTTCCGCCGCATGGAGGACGAGGGGTTCCTGCCCCGGCCGCTGACCGACCTGGTGTTCTTCGCGGAGGAGCCGGTGGGGGCGCTGGCCTACCTGGAGGAGAGCCAGGGCATCGAGTGACATGGCGGTGAGCCGGGCGCGGGTGATGCGAGCATGGCAGGCATGGCTACACATGTGATCACCGGAGCCGGTTCCGGCATCGGCGCGGCCGTGACCCGCCGTCTGCACGCGCGCGGGGACGACCTCGTGCTGCACGCGCGCGACGCGGGCCGCGCGAAGGAACTGGCGGCGGCGTACCCCGGCGCCAGGACGCTGGTCGGCGACCTGGCGGACCCCGACAAGCTCTCCTGGGCCTTCTCCCACCAGACGCTGCCGGACCGGGTGGACTCCCTGCTGCACATCGCGGGCGTGGTCGACCTCGGCCCGGTCGGCGAGCTGACCCCGAAGTCCTGGCGCCACCAGCTCAACGTCAACCTCGTCGCGCCCGCCGAGCTGACCCGCCACTTCCTGCCTCCGCTGCGGGCCGCCCGCGGCCACGTGGTGTTCGTGAACTCGGGTGCCGGGCTGCGGGCGAGCGCCGAGTGGTCCGCGTACGCCGCGTCCAAGCACGGGCTGAAGGCCCTCGCCGACTCGCTGCGGCACGAGGAGCACGGCAACGGTGTCCGGGTGACCACGGTCTATCCCGGGCGTACCGCCAGCCCCATGCAGGCGAAGGTCCACCAGCAGGAGGGCAAGGAGTACGACCCGTCCCGGTGGATCGACCCGGAGTCGGTCGCGACGACGATCCTGCTCGCGCTGGACCTGCCGCGGGACGCGGAGATCAACGACCTGACGGTACGACCGGGAGCGTGAGGGCGGCGCGGGGGTTCCGCCCCGTCGCCCCTTTCCGTCCGACCCTGGGGCTGCCGCCCCCGACCCCCAGTTCGGCCCTGGATGGCCCCGTCCCCGAACGCCGGACGGGGGCCGGGAGCAGCCCCTGCGGCGTTCGAGGATCGGGGTCCGGGGTGGAGCCCGGAGGAACCGGAGTACGTAGGCTTCAGGGGTGAACGCACACTTCAGTTTCGGTTCTGCCACCGGCGTCGGTTCGCTGCCCGGCGACGACGCCCGGGAGGCCGCCAGGACCGCCACCGGCTCCTTCGAGGACTTCCCGTTCCTGCCCGAGCTCCCCGCCCGCGGCCCCGGCGCGGACATGATCGGCCGGACCGCCGGAATGCTCGTCGAGCTGTACGCGCGCGTGGAGCCCAGCGGCTGGCGACTCGGCGACCGGCCGGGCCGGGACACCCGGCGGGCCCGTTCCTGGCTCGGCGAGGACCTCGACGCGCTGGAGGAGTTCACCCAGGGCTACGAGGGCCCGCTCAAGGTGCAGGCCGTCGGACCCTGGACCCTGGCCGCCGGGCTGGAGCTGAGGAACGGCGAGGCCGTCCTCTCCGACGCCGGCGCCTGCCGCGACCTCGCCGCCTCGCTCGCCGAGGGACTGCGGCAGCACCTCGCGGAGGTCCAGCGGCGCGTACCCGGCGCCCTGATCGTCCTCCAGCTCGACGAGCCGTCCCTCATCGCCGTCCTGCGCGGCCAGGTCCGGACCGCCAGCGGCTACCGCACCCACCGCGCCTACGACCGGCAGGTCATCGAGGCCACGCTCCGCGACGTCGTCGGGGTGCACGGCGGCGGCCCGGTCGTGGTCCACTCGTGCGCACCGGACGTCCCGTTCGCCCTGCTGCGCCGGGCGGGCGCGGCGGCGGTCTCCTTCGACGTCTCGCTCCTCACCGAACGTGACGACGACGTGATCGGGGAGGCGGTGGAAAGCGGCACCCGGCTGTTCGCCGGTGTCGTGCCGGGCACGGACGGCCCATTGTCAGACCCTGCCGGTAGCGTCATGGGTGTCAGGACGCTGTGGCGCAGGCTGGGGCTGCATCCGGGGCTTCTCGCGGAGGCGGTCACGGTCACACCGGCGTGCGGACTCGCGGGGGCCTCTCCGGCGTACGCACGTGAGGCACTCGCCCACTGCGCCCGGGCGGCGAGATCCCTCGCGGACAACCCAGAGTAACGGGAGGACAACACGGTGGCCGGCGAAGAGCAGGCGGAGACGACGGTGCCCGCCGAGGCACGGGAGCAGCACGCGCAGCTCGCTGAGCAGATCGAGGAGCACCGCTTCCGGTACTACGTGAAGGACGCTCCCGTCATCAGCGACGCGGAGTTCGACCAGCTCCTGCGCGCCCTGGAGGCGCTGGAGGAGGAGCATCCGGAACTGCGGACGCCGGACTCGCCGACCCAGAAGGTCGCCGTCGAGTACGAGACCGACCTCGCGGAGGTCGAGCACCGCGAACGCATGCTCTCCCTCGACAACGTCTTCGACGACGCGGGGCTGGCCGCCTGGGCCGACCGTGTGGCCAAGGACGTCGGCACGCCCGGCTACCACCTGCTGTGCGAGCTCAAGGTCGACGGTCTCGCGGTGAACCTGACGTACGAGGACGGCAGGCTCACCCGCGCCGCCACCCGGGGCACCGGCCGGACCGGCGAGGACATCACGCCCAACGTGATGACGATCGCGGAGATCCCGCACCGGCTGAACGGCGACCGGGTCCCGCGGCTCGTCGAGATCCGCGGTGAGGTGTACTTCCCGATGGAGGCCTTCCAGGACCTCAACGCCCGCCGGGTGGCGGCCGGCGAGAAGCCGTACGCCAACCCCCGCAACTCCGCCTCGGGTTCGCTGCGCCAGAAGGATCCCAAGGTCACGGCGACCCTGCCGCTGCACATGGTCGTCCACGGCATCGGCGCCCTGGAGGGCTTCGAGGGCCTGACCCGCCTCTCCGAGGCGTACGAGCTGCTGAAGACCTGGGGCCTGCCGACCTCCCGGCACAACAAGGTGGTCGACGACCTGGACGGCGTACGGGAGTTCATCGCGTACTACGGCGAGAACCGCCACTCCGTGGAGCACGAGATCGACGGCGTGGTCGTCAAGCTCGACGAGATCCCGCTCCAGGGACGGCTGGGCTCCACCTCCCGCGCACCCCGCTGGGCGATCGCGTACAAGTACGCGCCCGAAGAGGTGAACACCAAGCTCATCAACATCCGCGTGGGTGTGGGCCGTACCGGCCGCATCACCCCGTACGCCCAGGTGGAGCCGGTCACGGTGGCCGGTTCGGAGGTCGAGTTCGCCACCCTGCACAACCAGGACGTGGTCAAGGCCAAGGGCGTCCTGATCGGCGACACCGTGGTGCTGCGCAAGGCCGGGGACGTCATCCCGGAGATCCTCGGCCCGGTCGTCGACCTGCGCGACGGCAGCGAGCGCGAGTTCGTCATGCCGGGCGAGTGCCCCGAGTGCGGGACCGCGCTGCGGCCGATGAAGGAGGGCGACGTCGACCTGCGCTGCCCGAACGCCCGCGGCTGCCCCGCCCAGTTGCGGGAACGCCTGTTCTATCTCGCGGGGCGCAAGTCGCTGGACATCGAGCATTTCGGCTACGTCGCCGCCACGGCCCTCACTCAGCCGCTGGAGCCCGCCGAGTCGCCACTCCGGGACGAGGGCGACCTGTTCGACCTCACCCTGGAGCAGTTGCTGCCCATCAAGGCGTACGTCCTGGACCAGGACAGCGGTCTGCCCAAGCGCGACCCGAAGACCGGCGAGGAGAAGGTCGCCACCGTCTTCGCCAACCAGGAGGGCAACCCGAAGAAGAACGCGCTCGCCATGCTGGAGAACATCGCGGCCGCGAAGGAACGCCCGCTCGCCCGGGTGCTGACCGGGCTGTCGATCCGCCACGTGGGCCCGGTCGCGGCCGAGGCGCTGGCCCGCGAGTTCCGTTCGATCGAGCGGATCGACGAGGCCACCGAGGAGGAGCTGAGGAACACCGACGGCGTCGGCCCGATCGTGGCCGCCGCCGTCAAGGAGTGGTTCGCCGAGGACTGGCACCGCGAGATCATCCGCAAATGGCGGGCCGCCGGGGTCCGGATGGAGGACCAGAGTGCCGGGGAGGACCAGGGGCCGCGTCCGCTGGAAGGGCTGACCGTCGTCGTGACCGGCACCCTCGAGCGCTTCACCCGGGACGGCGCCAAGGAGGCGCTGCAAGGCCGTGGCGCGAAAGTGACCGGTTCTGTTTCCAAGAAGACGTCCTTCGTCATTGTGGGTGAGAATCCAGGATCGAAGTACGACAAGGCGATGCAGCTGAAGGTTCCGGTTCTGAACGAGGACGGGTTCGACGTCCTGCTGGAACAAGGGCCCGAGGCGGCGTCCGACGTCGCGCTTCCGGCAGAGGAGTAACGCGGAGGAGCGGTTGAAGGCCACCCGATCGGCGCATACCAGATGCATACGGGTGGCCGGGGCGCATTCGGGCAACCGTCCACGACCGGTGCCCGTGGAAGCCCTCTGCCGCCTACTGTTGGGATGTGCGCCTGCCGTGCCCAGCTGCGGCTGGGGCATCCCTTTGCTCCTGAAGAGCCTTCAGGAGCGGCGGGAAGGGGTTTTCCGCCGCGGAGCCGTCGAGGGTTGTTGTCGGGCATCGGGCCGCGTGGCGTGGGCACCGCCGGCTGTGAGAGGGACGGGAATGGAACCGAGCGAGAGCGCCGCCCCGGACTCACGCCTGCGCCTGCGCCGGATGGCCGGCGCCTGGCGGGAGAGCCGGCGGACCGGGCGGCCGGCGGAGCGTCCGGGCGGAGAGGGGCACGCCGCCGGACAGTACCCGGCCGGACCCTACACCGCGGCCGACGGCCTCGGCGCCTCCCCCCGCACCGCCGAACGCGCGTCCGGACTGCCGGGGGGTGAGCCGGATCGGCACCTGTCCTGGCCCGCGCTGCCCGCGTCGGTCGTCTCCGCGGCCGGGTTCGTCCTCGGCGCCGGCTTCTACCGGGCCTTCACCGGCGGCCACGCCCTCTTCCCGTCCGGCACGGTCGGCTGGTCCCTGGCCGTGCTGACCGGTGTCATCGTCGGCCACCTGGTCGCGCTCGGCCGCGCCCGCTGGTGGGGCGGCACCGGCTCCGGCGCCGCCCTCACCCTCGCCGTCCTGCTGCTGTACGGCTGGCTGTCCGCCGGCCTGGTCAGCCTGACCGTGGTGCTGCTGGTCGGCGTGGCCCGCCGGCACCGCTGGCGCCAGGGCGTCCTGCACGGCGCGGTGGACATCCTCGGGATCGCCGCCGGAGCCCTGCTGCTCTGGGCCCTCGGCCGGGTGCCGTCCGTCGAGGACCCCTGGGAGCCCAGTACCTGGACGCTCTACACGGCCCCCGAGGTGGTGCTGGTCGCGGTCGCCTACCTCGCGGTCACCCGCACCCTGGGCTGGTACCTCAACGCGCCGCGCTCCGGGGGCCTGCCCACCGTCGCCCGCACCGCCCTGGTCAGACAGGGCCTGGTCGCGGTCGCGCTGCTCGGCATCGCGCCCCTGGTCTGCGTGGTCGCCACCGCCAAGCCCATCCTGCTGCCGCTGTTCGCCATCCCCCTCATCGCCCTCGACTCCACCCTGTGGATAGCCCGGGCCCGGGCCGAGGAGCAGCTGCGCGACCCGCTGACCGGGCTTCCCAACCGCCAGTGGCTGCTGGAACGCATCTGGACGGCCCTGGACGACGCCGAGCGCATCGGCGCCCGCTCCGCCCTGATGCTGATCGACCTCGACCGCTTCCGGTCGGTCAACGACACGCTGGGCCACCTCGCCGGTGACCGGCTGCTGCTCCAGATAGCCGACCGGCTCCGGCTGGCGCTGCCCCGCGGCGCGGAGGCGGCGCGGCTCGGCGGCGACGAGTTCGCCGTCTTACTGCCGGTCGCCGACTCCACGACCTCCGCGACCCGCGTCGCCCGCGGCCTGGTGGCCGCCCTCAGCTCCCCCCTCGACCTCGACGGCCTCACCCTGGTGCTGGAGGCCAGCGCCGGAGTCGCCGTCTTCCCCGACCACGCCCTCGACGCGGAGGGCCTGCTGCGCCGGGCGGACGTGGCGATGTACCAGGCGAAGCGGGACCGTACCGGCGTCGAGGTCTACGAGTCCAAGCGGGACTCGAACACCCCGGACCGGCTCGGACTGCTCGGCGACCTCCGCCGAGCGCTGGACGCGCGCGAGGTCCAGCTGCACTACCAGCCCAAGGTCCGCTTCGACGGACAGGTCGCCGGACTCGAAGCCCTGGTCCGCTGGGTGCACCCCGAACGGGGCAAGGTGCCGCCGGACGAGTTCATAGCCATCGCCGAGTCCTCCGGACTGATGCCCCATCTCACGGAGTACGTCCTGGACACCGCCCTCGGGCAGGTCGCCGAGTGGCGCTCCCAGGGGCTGTACGTGCCGGTGGCGGTCAACGTCTCCCCACGCGACGTCCACACCCCCGGCTTCGCGGGCTCCGTCGCCGCCCGGCTGGCCCGGCACGGCGTTCCCGCCGGGGCCCTCCAGCTGGAGATCACGGAACACGTCCTGCTGGAGGACCCGCAGCGCGCCGCCGACACCCTCGCCGCGCTGACCGGGCACGGCGTGAAGATGTCCCTGGACGACTTCGGCACCGGCTACTCCTCGCTGGTGCACCTGCGCCAGCTCCCGGTGAGCGAGCTGAAGATCGACCGTTCCTTCGTGGCCCGGCTGGCCATCGACACCGAGGACGCGGAGATCGTGCGCTGCACGGTCGACCTCGCCCACTCCCTCGGGCTCCTGGTGGTCGCCGAGGGCGTCGAGGACGACGAGACCTGGGAGCGGCTGCGCGACCTCGGCTGCGACGCCGTGCAGGGCTGGCTGGTCGCGGCGGCGATGCCGCCGGAGGAGACGACGGCCTGGCTCCTGGCCCGGGGATCGAGGGGCTGGCAGCGGCCGCGGGCGGCTCTGCCGGCCGCCGAGTGACGCGCTGACCCCACCGGTCCCGTCGGCCCCAGGTCCCGTCGGTCCCAGGTCCCGTCGGCCCCAGGTCCCGTCGGCCCCAGGTCCCTCGGTCCCACTGGAACCAGTCGTCCCACCGTCCGCGGCTCACCGGCGCGCCCCGGTCAGGCGGGCGGCCCCACCCACCGGGCGTGACCGCCGTCGGCGACCGTAGTGGCCCGGGCGGTGGGCGGTCCGGCCTGGGGCGCGGGCCCGCTTCCCGCCCGCCCGGGGAACCGTTTCACGGGCAAGGGCCCGCGCCCCATAGGATTGGCCCCACACCACATTCACTCACCCCAGAGGATCGCCGCATGCCTGGCATCACGCGCGAGGAGGTCGCCCACCTCGCCCGACTGGCGCGTCTGGAGCTGAAGCCCGAAGAGCTCGACCACTTCGCGGGACAGCTGGACGACATCATCGGCGCGGTCGCCCGCGTCAGCGAGGTCGCCGACCAAGACGTACCGCCGACCTCGCACCCGCTCCCGCTGACGAACGTCATGCGGGCGGACGAGGTCCGTCCGTCGCTCACCCCCGAGCAGGCGCTCTCCGGCGCCCCGGCCCAGGAGCAGCAGCGTTTCAAGGTGCCGCAGATCCTGGGGGAGGACTAACCGCCATGACGGACAACGTCATCATCAAGCTCACGGCGGCCGAGACCGCCGCGAAGATCGCCTCCGGCGAGCTCACCGCGGTCGAGGTCACCGAGGCCCACCTGGCCCGCATCGAGGCCGTCGACGAGAAGGTGCACGCCTTCCTGCACGTCGACCGCGAGGGCGCTCTCGCGCAGGCCCGCGCCGTCGACGAGAAGCGGGCCAGGGGCGAGAAGCTCGGCCCGCTGGCCGGCGTCCCCCTCGCGCTCAAGGACATCTTCACCACCGAGGGCGTGCCCACGACCGTCGGTTCGAAGATGCTCGAGGGCTGGATCCCGCCGTACGACGCGACCGTCACCCAGAGGCTGAAGGCCGCCGACGTCGTCATCCTCGGCAAGACCAACATGGACGAGTTCGCCATGGGGTCGTCGACGGAGAACAGCGCCTACGGCCCGACCGGCAACCCCTGGGACCTCACCAGGATCCCCGGCGGCTCCGGCGGCGGTTCCTCCGCCGCGCTCGCCTCCTTCCAGGCGCCGCTGGCCATCGGCACCGACACCGGCGGCTCCATCCGCCAGCCGGCCGCCGTCACCGGCACGGTCGGCGTGAAGCCCACGTACGGGGCGGTCTCCCGCTACGGCATGGTCGCCTTCTCCTCCTCCCTCGACCAGGGCGGGCCCTGCGCCCGTACGGTTCTGGACGCGGCCCTGCTGCACGAGGTCATCGCCGGGCACGACCCGCTGGACTCCACCTCCGTCGACGCCCCGGTCCCGCCGGTCGTCGAGGCCGCCCGCAACGGCAGCGTCGAGGGCATGCGCGTCGGCGTGGTCAAGCAGTTCCGCGGTGAGGGCTACCAGGCCGGCGTCATCCAGCGGTTCGACGAGTCCGTCGCGCTGCTCAAGGAGCTGGGCGCCGAGATCGTCGAGCTGGACTGCCCGTCCTTCGACCTCGCCCTGTCCGCGTACTACCTGATCGCGCCGTCCGAGTGCTCGTCCAACCTCGCCCGCTTCGACGGCCTGCGCTACGGCCTGCGGACCGGCGACGACGGCACGCACTCGGCCGAGGAGGTCACCTCCCTCACCCGTGAGGCGGGCTTCGGCCCCGAGGTCAAGCGCCGCATCATGCTCGGCACGTACGCGCTCAGCTCCGGCTACTACGACGCGTACTACGGCAGCGCCCAGAAGGTCCGCACGCTCATCACGCAGGACTTCGAGAAGGCGTTCGAGCGGGTGGACGTCATCGTCTCGCCGACCACGCCGACCACCGCCTTCCCGATCGGCGAGCGCGCCGACGACCCGATGGCGATGTACCTCGCGGACCTGTGCACCATCCCGACCAACCTGGCGGGCAACGCGGCCATGTCGCTGCCCTGCGGTCTCGCCCCGGAGGACAACCTCCCGGTCGGGCTGCAGATCATCGCCCCCGCGCTGAAGGACGACCGCCTTTACAAGGTCGGCGCCGCCGTCGAGGCCGCCTTCGTGGAAAGGTGGGGTCACCCGCTGATCGAGGAGGCTCCGTCGCTGTGAGCGCACTGACCAAGGCCAAGGGCTTCAAGAAGTCCAAGTCCGGTACGTACCTGTCCATCGCCGGGACCGCGTTCGGCGCGTTCGGCGTCGCCAAGCGGCTGAAGAAAGCCCGCGCCGACAAGGACACCCTGGTCCTGATCGACGCCACCGTGTCCGCCGTCGCCATCGTCACCGGCCTCGCCATCCTCTACCGCGAGCTGAAGCGGCTGGGCGACGACGACGTCCTGCTGGGCTGAGAGGGAAGTAGCACCGTGACCACCACGACCGACCTGGTGTCGTACGAGGACGCGCTGGCGTCGTACGACCCCGTCATGGGCCTCGAGGTCCATGTCGAACTCGGCACCAGGACGAAGATGTTCTGCGGCTGTTCGACCGAGCTGGGCGCCGAGCCCAACTCCCAGACCTGCCCCGTCTGCCTCGGCCTGCCCGGCGCGCTCCCGGTCGTCAACGCGACCGGCGTCGAGTCCGCGATCAGGATCGGTCTCGCGCTGAACTGCGAGATCGCCGAGTGGTGCCGCTTCGCCCGGAAGAACTACTTCTATCCGGACATGCCGAAGAACTTCCAGACCTCCCAGTACGACGAGCCGATCGCCTTCAACGGCTACCTCGACGTGCAGCTGGAGGACGGCGAGACCTTCCGCGTGGAGATCGAGCGCGCCCACATGGAGGAGGACACCGGCAAGTCCATGCACGTCGGTGGCGCGACGGGCCGTATCCACGGCGCCTCGCACTCGCTGCTCGACTACAACCGCGCCGGCATCCCGCTCATCGAGATCGTCACCAAGCCGATCGAGGGCGCGGGTGAGCGTGCCCCCGAGGTGGCCAAGGCGTACGTCCGTGAGCTGCGCGAGGTCATCAAGGCGCTCGGCGTCTCCGAGGCCCGGATGGAGATGGGCCAGATGCGCTGCGACGTGAACCTGTCGCTGCGCCCGCACGGCCGGGAGAAGTTCGGCACGCGGTCCGAGACGAAGAACGTCAACTCGCTGCGGTCCGTGGAGCGCGCGGCCCGTTTCGAGATCCAGCGCCACGCGGCCGTGCTGAACGGCGGCGGCACGATCATCCAGGAGACCCGGCACTTCCACGAGGACACCGGGTCGACCACCTCGGGCCGCGTGAAGGAGGAGGCCGAGGACTACCGGTACTTCCCCGAGCCGGACCTGGTGCCGGTGGCCCCGACGCGCGCGTGGGTCGAGGAGATCAGGTCGGGTCTGCCCGAGCTGCCGCTGGTCCGCCGCAACCGCCTGCGCGAGGAGTGGGGGATCAGCGGTAACGAGATGCAGTCGATCCTCAACGCGGGCGCGCTGGAGCCGATCGTCGCCACGATCGACGCCGGTGCCGACGCGGCCTCCGCCCGCAAGTGGTGGATGGGTGAACTCGCCCGCAGCGCCAACGAGTCGGGCACGTCCCTGGACGAGCTGGCGATCACGCCGGAGCAGGTCGCCCGGGTCAGCGAGCTGGTGGCCTCCGGCGACCTGAACGACAAGCTGGCCCGCCAGGTCATCGAAGGCGTCCTCGCGGGCGAGGGCACCCCGGACGAGGTCGTCGACAAGCGCGGTCTGAAGGTCGTCTCCGACGAGGGCGCCCTCACCACCGCCGTCGAGGAGGCCATCGCCGGCAATCCGGCCATCGCGGACAAGATCCGCGGCGGCAAGGTGGCGGCGGCCGGCGCCCTGGTCGGCGCGGTCATGAAGGCCACGCGCGGTCAGGCGGACGCTGCCCGGGTCAAGGAACTGATCCTGGAGAAGCTGGGCGTCAGCGAGGGCTGAGCACGCGACTCGGGGGGCTGTGTCGGTACGCCGACACAGCCCCCCGAGTCATGTCAGCTCACGGACGGCGGCCGACGGCCCGTACGAAGCCCAGCGAGCGGCCCTCGTCGACGCGCACCATCTCGCCGACCTCACGGGCCATGCGCCGGTGGAACTCCTCCGGGCTCTCCTCGGCGACCACCTCGCACCACAGCAGCCAGTCCTTCCAGCCGTCCGGCAGCCAGTCGGCCGCCTCGACCTCCACTGCCCCGCTGCGCGTCCAGTGGCGCCGCCACCAGTCGGCGGTGTGGAAGCACCAGAAGTCGGGCTCCCACCACGGCGTGAGGTGCTCCGGCGGCTCGGTGCCCTCGGGCTCCTCCCGCAGCGCGGGGACGACGACGCCGATCCGCCCGCCCGGCTTGAGCAGCCGGGTCAGGGTGGGCAGGTACAGGTCGTCGGTACCGAAGTACTGGTACGCGTCGATCGACACGATCGCGTCGAAGCTGCCCTCGGCGAAGGGCAGGTCGTGCGCCTCGGCGTGCACCGGCAGCACCCGGTCGGCGACGCCCGCCGCCGCGACGCGTACGGCGTTCTCGTCGGGCTTGACCCACAGGTCGGCCGCGGTGACCTGGACGTCGTACTCCCTGGCGAGGAAGACCGAGGTCATCGCCCGGCCGCAGCCCAGGTCGAGGACCCGGGCGCCGGAGGGCAGCGCGTCCAGGCCGAGGGCGGGGGCCAGCCACTCCAGCAGCCACAGCGCGTGCGGGCCCATCTGGTTCTCGACGGTCCAGCGGGCGTCGTAGCGGTTGCTGCGCGGGTAGCGGGGGTGGGTCAGGCGGCTAGTCAGATCGTCGTTCGAGGTCCTGGAAGTGATGTCGGACATCGGTGAACGGGCTCCTTGAGTCCTTCGTAGGGAAGAGAGAGGCGGAGGAGCTCGGTCGGACCATCAAACAACGCACCTGCTTCGGTCGGCGGCGACGTGCCGGAAACGACGGACGCCGGGACGCTAGCAGGTCGGACGGGACGACAGAGTGCCCGTTACTGTCCTGTGATGTGGCTCGCATTCTGTGAATAAACCCACGAATGCGATAAACGATCACTTCTGGCTGCCAGAGTGGTTTTCGCATTGCTCATGCGTTCTTTGCGGGCAGTTCACGTCATGAACGGCTGTTCCCGGTCAAAGATCCACCCATAGTCCTCTGGGAGCTCGTTCCGTGGCAGCCCTCGCACGCTGGTGTGTCCGGCGACGCCTTCTCGTCGTCCTGCTGTGGCTCCTCACTCTCGGTTCGGTGACCGCGGCCGCCGCCGTCGCCGGCTCCGCCTACTCGAACGACTACGAGGTACCCGGCACCGAGTCGGGCCGCGCCACCCAGCTGCTGCACGACGGTTTCCGGGGCCTCGGCGGCGACAGCGGCACCGTCGTCTGGCACGCCACGTCCGGCACCGTCCGCGCCGCCGCCGTCGAACAGGCCATGACCCGCGCCCTGGACGAGATAGCCGGCCTGCCCGGCGTGGCCGCCGTGGCCGGTCCGTACGACGGGCAGGGCGCGGGCCGGATCAGCGAGGACAGGCGCACGGCGTACGCCACCGTCACCTTCGACGACCCGGCCGACGAGATCGACGTCACCGAGGTGCGGGCCGTGGTGGAGGCGGCCGAGGCCGCCGAGGCCGCCGCCGGGGCCGACGGGCTGCGGGTGGAGCTGGGCGGGAGCGCCGTCGCGCTCACCGAGTCGTCCGGCGGGCACCTCGCCGAGGTGGCCGGCGTGGTCGTCGCCGCGGTCGTGCTGTTCCTCGCCTTCGGCTCGCTCGCCGCCTCGCTGCTGCCCATCGCCACCGCGCTGGTGAGCGTCGGGACCGCGTACGCGGGGATCGTGCTGCTCGGGCACGCCATGACCGTGGCGGACTTCGCGCCCATGCTCGGACTGCTGATCGGGCTCGGCGTCGGCATCGACTACGCGCTGTTCATCGTCACCAGACACCGGCGCGGTCTCAAACGCGGGCTGTCCGTCACGGAGGCGGCCGTCAACGCCGTCGCCACCACCGGACGAGCCGTCGTCTTCGCGGGTGCCACCGTCTGCATCGCGCTGCTGGGGATGCTGATCCTCCGGCTCGGTTTCCTCAACGGCGTGGCGATAGCCGCCTCGCTGACCGTCGTCCTCACCGTCGCGGCGTCCGTGACCCTGCTGCCCGCCCTGCTGTCCCTCATCGCGGAGCGCGCCCTGAGCCGGCGCGAGCGGCGCCACCTCGCCGAGGACGGGCCCGAGCCCGAGCTGCCCACCGGGTTCGCCGCCCGCTGGTCGGCGTTGGTCGAGCGGCACCCCAAGCTGCTCGGCACCCTCGCCCTGGCCGTCATCACCGTTCTCGCCCTGCCCACCTTCTCCCTCCACCTGGGCACCTCCGACCAGGGCAACAACGCGCGGACGTCGACCACCCGCCAGGCGTACGACCTTCTCGCGGACGGGTTCGGCCCCGGTGTGAACGGTCCGCTCACCCTCGTCACCGAGGTCGGCGGCGCCGAGGACAAGCTCGCCCTGGACAACCTCGACGCGACGGTCCGGTCCACCGAGGGCGTGGCGTCGGTGACACCGGTGACGTACGCCGCCGGCGGCGACACCGGGTACTTCACGGTCGTCCCGGAGTCTTCCCCGCAGTCGCGCGGCACCAGTGACCTCGTCGACCGGCTGCGCGCCGAGGTCCTGCCGCGCGCGGAGGCCGGCACCTCCCTGGACGTGCAGGTCGGCGGGGTGACGGCCGGCCACGACGATTTCGCCGACGTCATCGTCGGCAAGCTGCCCGTGTTCGTCGGCGTGGTCATCGGCCTGGGCTCGCTGCTGCTCCTGCTCGCCTTCCGGTCCGTCGGCATCCCGCTGAAGGCCGCCGCGATGAACGTGGCCGCCGTCGCCGCCGCCTTCGGTGTCGTCGTCGCGGTCTTCCAGTGGGGCTGGGGGAGCGACCTGCTCGGCCTCGGGCGGGCGGGCCCGATCGAGCCCTTCCTGCCGGTGATCATGGTGTCCGTCCTCTTCGGGCTCTCCATGGACTACCAGGTGTTCCTGGTCAGCCGGATGTACGAGGAGTGGCTGGAGACCGGCGACAACCGGCGGGCGGTGCGCGTGGGGCTCGCCGAGACCAGCCGGGTGATCAACTCCGCCGCGGTCATCATGATCTCCGTCTTCCTCGCCTTCGTGCTCAGCGGCGACCGTGTGATCGCCATGTTCGGGATCGCGCTGGCCGCCGCCGTCGCCCTGGACGCCTTCGTGCTGCGTACGCTGCTGGTGCCGGCCCTGATGCATCTGCTCGGCGGTGCCAACTGGTGGCTCCCGCGCTGGCTGGACCGCCGGATGCCCCGCATCAGCATCGAGCCGCCGGAGTCCCGCGCCGCCCATGAGAGGCTGGCCGCTGCGACGGACGCCGAGGCGGCGGACGTACTGGCGAGGGAGCGGCGACGGGATGTACGCGACATCTCCGGGTGACGACGGTGCCGAACCGCGTCGCTGCTCTCGCCGTGGCCGTACCGGTGCCCGGCGCTGCCCGGAGCCGTGGCACGGCGAGGGGGTTCCTGGCGCACCTGGAACGGGTGGGCGTGTTCCGTGACCGGTGCGTCCCCTTCGGCGACATGGCCGCCGGCGTGGACTCGGTGACGGCGGGACCGGCTGCCCGCTGGGCCCCGCCGGTACCCCCGGAGCGGCGAGCGGTACGCGCGCGTGCGGCTCACAACGATCATTAAGAGACCTCTCAGACAGGATCCGTACGGTGCGCGATATGGGAACCAAGACAGCTGACGAGACCGGCGCCGAGACGGGTGCCGAGACCACGACCGACGAGCAGAAGGCGGGCGCCACCGATCTCACCAAGACCGACGAGGTGACGCCGGCCGGCACCGGCACCGGGACCGACGCCGACGCCGACGCCGAGACCGATGCCGACGCTGGCGCTGACGACCTGGGCGACGAGGCCGAGCCGGCCAGGGCGGAGAGCGCCGGCGGTGTCGGACAGGGCGCCGCGGCCGTCGTCTCCGCCGCGCTCGGCCTCGTGTCGCTCACCGGCAGCTGGCTGGGCACCGTCGCCGCCGCCCGGGAGAACCTCGTCGGCCAGCTCGAGAACTCACAGACCTCGGACATCGCCACGCTGGTCAGTGAGGGCTACGGCGACGGCTGGAACGTCACCGCGCTCTACGGCGGAGCGTTCGCGCTCGTCGCCCTGGTCGTCGGCGCCCTGGTGCTGATCCGGCCCGCCTTCGGAGCGCCCCGCGAGCCGCAGGCCGCCTGGATCAAGTCCGTCTCCTGGGCGGGTGTCGCCCTCGGCGTCATCGGGCTGCTCCTCGCGGTCCTCAAGTACACCGACGTCCTGGTCGGACTGCCCTCCACCAGCTGAAACACCACGTGACCCGAGGGGTCTTAGGGATGCCGTGACCGTCTTACGGCCCTCCTAAGGCCCCTCACGCACGTCTAAGGCTCCCGCCCGCCTCCGAAGATGCGGAACTCTCCCGATGTGGTGGACCCCCCTGGGAGACGAAGGTTGAGACATCGCAGGAAAGCGAAGCCGAAACAGCCTTCCACCACCTTCCACCAGGGGACACACCATGTACGAGTTCGAGCTCCAGCAACTCCGTTCCGCCGAGCTGATCCGCCGGGCCGACCAGGAGCGACTGGCCCGCGAGGCCACCCGCCTCCGCCGCGCCGCCCGCCGCGAAGCGGCACGAAGCACCGCCGAGAACGATCCGCATACCGGCCGCCCCCGCCGTCACCGGTTCATCCGCACCGCGTGAGGTCGGGAGCACGAGGGACCGCGCGGTCGGGGGCGCGCGGTCGGGGGCGCGCGGCCGGGGAGCGCGGGGTGTGGCGGTGAAGGGGGCGACGGTCGTTCCCACGGGGCACACCTCCGCCGCCGCCTCCCTCGCGCATGCCGTCGTGGCCGGTTCCGCACCGCAGGCCGCGGCGGGCGTCGTGGACGCGGGCGTCGGGAAAACCGGTGCCGCGTTGTCGTACCCACGTGCGATGCTCGGGCCTGTGGAGACCAGGTCCGTCAGTCCCGTGTTCATCGGTCGCGCCGACGAGTTGGACACGTTGAACGACGCGCTCGTCCGTGCCGCCGCGGGCGAGCCGCAGGCGTTACTGCTGGGCGGCGAGGCCGGGGTCGGCAAGACCCGCCTCGTCGAGGAGTTCGCCACCGCGGCCTGCCGCCGCGGTGCCGTCGTCGCGCTCGGCGGCTGCGTCGAGATCGGCGCCGACGGACTGCCGTTCGCCCCCTTCTCCACCGCCCTGCGCGCGCTGCGCCGCGAACTGCCCGACGAACTCGCCGCCGCGGCCGCCGGCCAGGAGGAGGAACTGGCCCGCCTGTTGCCGGAACTGGGCGAGACGGTCTCCGGACGGCACGACGAGGAGGGCATGGCCCGCCTCTTCGAACTCACCGCCCGGCTGCTGGAACGCGTCGCCGCCGACCGCACCGTCGTCGTCGCCCTGGAGGACCTGCACTGGGCCGACGCCTCCACCCGGCACCTCCTCGCCTACCTCTTCCGCACCCTGCGGACCGGCCGCCTCGTCGTCCTCGCCACCTACCGCGCCGACGACATCCACCGCCGCCACCCGTTGCGCCCCCTGCTCGCCGAACTCGACCGGCTGCGCACCGTCCGCCGCCTCGAACTCGGCCGCTTCAACCGCGCCGAGGTCGGCCGCCAGATCGCCGGCATCCTCGCCCACGAACCCGACCCGGCCCAGGTCGACGACATCTTCGAACGCTCCGACGGCAACGCCTTCTTCGTCGAGGAACTCGCCGTCGCCGCCCACGAGGGCTGCCGCACCGGCCTCACCGACTCCCTGCGCGACCTGCTCCTGGTACGCGTCGAGTCACTGCCCGAGAGCGCCCAGCGAGTCGCCCGGATCGTCGCCGAGGGCGGCTCCACCGTCGAGTACCGGCTGCTCGCCGCCGTCGCCCGGCTCGCCGAGGACGACCTCATCGAGGCACTGCGGGCCGCCGTGGGCGCCAACATCCTGCTCGCCGCGCCCGACGGCGACGGCTACCGCTTCCGCCACTCCCTGGTCCGCGAGGCCGTCAGCGACGATCTGCTGCCCGGCGAACGCTCCCGCCTCAACCGCCGCTGCGCCGAGGCCCTGGAAGCCGACCCCACCCTCGTCCCCGCCGACGAACGCGTGATGCGCCTGGCCAGCTACTGGTACCACGCCCACGACGCAGCCAAGGCCCTGCCCGCCGTCCTGGACGCCTCCGTCACCGCCCGCCGCCGGCACGCCTACTCCGAGCAACTGCGGCTGCTGGAACGCGCGATGGAACTGTGGGACACCGCACCCGAGGACGTCCGCGCGCGCCTGCGCCCCGTCGACTACACCGAGGTCTACCCGCCCGGCGGCTGTGACCCCGCGACCACCCCGCTCGGCTATCTCGACCTGATGGCGGAGGCCGCCGTCGCCGGACGGCTGTGCGGCGAACGCGAACGCGCCCTGAAGATCATCAAGCGGGCGCTGCGCCTGCTCGACGAGGAGGGGGACCCGCTGCGCGCCGCCTGGTTCTGGGTCCAGCGCTCCCGGCTGGTCCAGGCCCAGGCCCGCGGTGACGGCTGGCAGGAACTGGCCACCGCCCAGGACCTCGTCCGCGGGCTGCCGCCGTCCGAGGTGCACGCCGAGGTGCTGTCCACCGTGGCCAGCTGGGCGATGCTGCACGAACCAGGCCCGGACGCCTGCTCCGCCGCCGAGCGGGCGGTCGAGTACGCCCGCATGGTCGGCGCCCGGGAGATCGAGCTGAACGCCCGCCTCACCGTCGGCTGCCTGATGGTCGACGCGGGCGACGTGGAGGCCGGGCTCGCCGAGTTGTACGAGGTCAAGGAGCGGGCCGTCGAGGAGGGCATGACGTATGTGGCCGGCCGCGCCCACATCAACCTGCCCTCGGAACTGGAGGCCGTCGGCCGCTCCCGGGAGGCGGTGCCCATCCTGGAGGCGGGCCTCGCCTTCACCCGCAGGTTCGGCCTGCTGGACTCCGAGGCGTGGGTGTGGGGCAACCTGTCCGACTCGCTGTACTCGCTGGGCCGTTGGGACGCCGCCGCCGAGGCCGCGGAGAACGCCCTGCGGGTCGGGCACAGCGCCAAACCCCAGGGCTCCGGCGCGCTGCGTCTGGCCAACCTCGCCCTCGTCCGGGGCGACGTGGCCGGTGCCGCCGCGCATCTGGCCACCGCCCGGACCTATTACGGCACCCACGACCCCACGCCGCAGCAGGCACTGCCGCTCGCCCGCATCGTGATCGGCGTGGCCGTGGGGGAGGGCCGCCTGCACGACGCCCGCGCCGAACTGGACCAGGTCCTGGCCGCCGGCTTCCCGCCCGGCACCCAGCGGTACGGCTGGCCGCTCCTGCTGGCCGCCGCCCAGGCCGAGGCCGACGCCCGCGACCTGCCGGCCGCCCAGCCGGACCGGCCCGCCGTCCTGGACCGGATCCACACGGCCGCCAAGAACGTCACCACCGGCGCGCCCGTGTGGCTCGCCGTCGAGAAGTGGCTCCGCGCCGAGGTCCGCCGCGCCGAGGGCCAGGACACCCCCGAACTGTGGTCGGAGGTGGTCACCGCCTTCGAGCCCCTGGAACACCCCTACGATCTCGCCCGCGTCCGGTACCGGCTGGCCGAGTCCCTGCTGGCCGGCGGCGGGGAGCCCGAGCGCGCCCGGGTCACGGAACTGCTCCGCCTCACCCACACCGTCGCCGAGCACCTCGGCGCGCGCCCCCTCGCCGCATCCGCCGCCCGCCTGGCCCAGCGCGCCCGCCTGCCCCTGACCGGCACCCGCGCCCTGAGCGGCGGGACCGGTGGCGGGGCGGAGACCGGCACCCCGGACGACCCGGCCCGCGCCCTCGGCCTCACCGGCCGGGAACGCGACGTCCTGCGCCTGGTCTCCGCCGGCCGCACCAACCGCCAGATAGCCGAGGAACTGTTCATCTCGCCGAAGACGGCCAGCGTCCACGTCTCGAACATCCTCGCCAAGCTCGGCGTCTCGGGCCGGGGCGAGGCGGCGGCGGTGGCGCATCAGCTGGGGCTGTTCCCGGCCGGGGTCTCCCGGGTACCGGCGCAGGGATGAGGCGTACGCTGCGAGGAGACCGGCAGGAGGCGCCGTGTTCAACATGTTCGAGGAACTGTTCGCACCCGGCCGCAAGCACACCCGCGACGAGCAGAACCGGCTGGAGCTGACCCGCGAGGACGTCGGGGACGGCGACCCCGGACGCGGACCGATAGACCTCACGTCCGGAAAGGTCGTCGTACGACCGCAGCAGCCGGACGAGGAGGAGTCCTCGCCGGAGTGAGGGCCGGGACCGGGGAACGGCGTCCGGATCAGGGCCCTAGCTGACCTGTATCTCCAGGATCCGGTCGTCCCCGTCCCTCGGGTCTCCCCGGCCGTCCGTGTTGCTGGTCACCAGCCACAGCTTGTCGCCGCCCGCCGACACCACCGTGCGCAGCCGGCCGTACTCGCTCTCGAGGAAGGCCTGCGGGTCGGCCGAGGCCTCCGTGCCGTTCAGGGGGACCCGCCACAGGCGCTGACCCTTCAGGCCCGCCATCCAGACGGAACCCTCGGCGTAGGCGATGCCGCTGGGCGAGGCGTCGTCCGTGCCCCACTGGGCTGTCGGATCGCGGTACTCGGCGTCGTCCGACGTGCCCTCGGCCTCCGGCCAGCCGTAGTTGCCGCCCGGCTCGATCGCGTTCAGCTCGTCCCAGGTGTCCTGCCCGAACTCCGCGGCGAACAGGCGTTGCTTGTCGTCCCAGGCGAGGCCCTGCACATTGCGGTGGCCGTACGAGTACACGGCGGAGTCCGGGAAGGGGTTGCCCGGCGCCGGCTCGCCCTCCGGGGTCATGCGCAGGATCTTGCCGCCCGGGGACTTGGTGTCCTGGGACAGGCCCGTGTCACCGCTCTCGCCCGTGCCCGCGTACAGCATCTTGTCCGGGCCGAAGGCGATCCGGCCTCCGTTGTGGATGTAGCCCTTGGGGATGCCCTTGAAGATCGTGTCGGGGGCGCCCAGCTGCTCCCCGGCCGGTTTCCTCTCGTCGTACAGCATCCGCACGACGCGGTTGTCGGAGGCCGAAGTGAAGTACGCGTAGACCATGTGGTCCGAGGCGTAGTCCGGGGAGAGCGCGAGGCCCATGAGGCCGCCCTCGCCGGCCGGTGAGACCCCCGGCACCTCGCCCAGCTCGGTCTTCTTGCCCGACGCCCCGTCGACCCGCGTGATCGTGGCCTCGTCGCGGGAGGAGACCAGCAGGTCGCCCTCCGGCAGCGGGGCCACGCCCCACGGGGTGCTCAGGCCCTCGGCGACGGTGCGGAGCACCTTCACCGAGCCCTTGGCGGGAGGGGTCCGCTCGGCGGCCTGCTCGGTGGGCGACGACCCGGACGCCGTGGGGACGGGTGCCGTGCTTCCGCCGACGGACGGCGATCCACCGCCCCCGCCTTCGGAGGAGCAGCCCGCCGTCAGCAGGAGCGCGGCCGCGGCCAGCACGGCCGACACAGCTCGACGTTGCACGATCTTGGTCCCTTCGACGGGGCGGTCTCGCGGCAGGTTCTCCCGGCGGGTTCCACCGGCGGTTCTACTGTTCATACACCGCTCGCGCCTCACAGGTTCCCGATCACCGCAAGCCCATACGAACTCCGGCGCGCGAAGACCGGCCGTGCCACGGTCCTACTCCCAGGACCCCTGCGCCCGCGGCAGGTCCGCCAGCTCCGCCAGGTCCCGCGCGGTCAGCCGCAGTGCCGCCGCCCGCGCGTTCTCCGTGACCCAGCGCTCCCGCTTCGCGCCGGGCACCGGGACCACGTGGTGTCCCTGCGCCAGGACCCAGGCCAGGGCGACCTGCGCCGGGGTGACGTCCTCCCCGTGGCGGCGGGCCACGCGGCGCAGACCGACCACGATCGGCTGGTTCGCGGCCATCATCTCCGCGGTGAAACGGGGGTGACGGGCGCGCACGTCGTCCGGTTCGAACCCCTCGCCCGGGGTGAGCGTGCCGGTCAGGAAGCCGTTGCCGAGGGGCATCGCGGCCAGGAAGCCGATCCCGCGCGCCTCGCACCAGGGCAGCAGCGCCTGCGTGGCCTCCGGGGACCACACCGACAGCTCCGCCTGCACCGCGCTCACCGGGAACACCTGCTGCACCCGCCGCAGTTGCCGCAGCGTCACGTCGTGCAGCCCCGCCCCGGCGGCGGACCGGCGGCCGGCCCGGGCGCCCACCGCGCACAGCCCCAACGACCGTACTTTTCCGGCCTGGACGAGGTCGGCCATCGCGCCCCAGGTCTCCTCGACCGGAACCTCCGGGTCCGCACGATGGAGCTGGTAGAGGTCGATCACGTCCGTCTGGAGCCGTCGCAGGGAGGCGTCGCAGGCCCTTCTCACGTACCCGGGGCGGCCGTTGGCCACGATGTGCTGCTCACCCACCAGCAGTCCCACCTTGGTGGACACGAACGCGTCCTGGCGCCGTTCCTTCAACGCCCGCCCGATCAGCAGCTCGTTGGTGAACGGCCCGTACATGTCGGCCGTGTCCAGGAGCGTCGAGCCCAGGTCCAGCGCCCGGTGCACGGCCCTGAGCGACTCCTCGCCGCGCTGCCGTGATCCGCTGTACGCCCAGCTCATCGGCATGCATCCGAGTCCGACGGCCCCCACCGCGAGCGCCGCCGCGCCGATCGTCCTGCGCTCCACCTGCCCGTGACCCTCCCTCTCCTGCCCCCAACCTAACCTCTGCGGCTCCGGGCGCCTGACATAGCCTCCTGACCATGACTGCTGCTGACGTGTGGCTTCCGGTGCCGCCGGAGGAGATCGAGGGGCTTCCCGAGGGCCCGAACTACCGCTTCTGGAACGGCGAGGAGGACTTTCCCGCCGATCCGGCCGACTGCGTCTACTACGTCGTCCCCTACATGCGGCCCGCCGAGGTGGTCCTGCGGCCCGTGCCGTACCTGAGTTCCGTGCAGGTCGTGCAGACGCTGTCGGCCGGCACCGACGTCGTCGAGCCGGGTCTGCGGCACCTGAGGCCCGGCGTGCGGCTGTGCAACGCACGCGGGGTGCACGAGGCGAGCACCGCCGAACTCACGCTGACGCTGATCCTCGCCTCGCTGCGCGGCGTACCGGACTTCGTCCGCGCCCAGGACCGCGGGGAGTGGCGCGGCGGGTTCCGGCCGGCGCTGGCCGACAAGAACATCCTCATCGTGGGCTACGGCTCGATCGGGTCGGCGATCGAGGACCGGCTCGTTCCGTTCGAGGTCGCGCGGGTGGCGCGCGTCGCGCGCTCCGAGCGCACCACGGCGCGCGGACCGGTGCATCCGCTCACCCAGCTCCCCTCCCTGCTGCCGGAGGCGGACGTCGTGGTCCTGTCCACGCCGCTCACCGAGGCCACCCGCCACCTGGTCGACGCCGACTTCCTGGCCCGCATGAAGGACGGCGCGCTGCTGGTCAACGTCGCCCGCGGTCCCGTCGTCGACACCAAGGCGCTGCTCGCCGAACTGGACAACGGCCGCCTCAGCGCCGCCCTCGACGTCACCGACCCCGAACCGCTGCCCCCGGGCCACCCCCTGTGGAAGGCGCCCGGCGTGCTCGTCAGCCCGCACGTCGGCGGACCCACGTCCGCGTTCCTGCCGCGCGCCAAACGGCTCCTCGTGGACCAGTTGAGCCGTTTCGTGAACCGGGAGCCGCTGCGCAACGTGATCCTCACGACGGGTACAACCGGCGCCTGACGCCCGCGGGCCGGGCCCCGAGCGCGCGATCCGCGCGACGGGCGCGACGGGGCGTCATCCGTTTCCGGCACCCTCCGCAACCCTCCGGACGCGGTCCGTGCCCGCGCCTCCGCTGATCGTCACGGAGCGTAGAGGAACTATGTCCCTGAGTGACGAGACTGGTGTATCGTCCCGACAGGGGCTGCGCCGCGCACTCTTCGGCGCCGGGGATGGACGTTTCAGACTGTGAGGGGGGCGACGGGCGATGCACGGCCTATGGACGAACGATCCGACGCGGCGGAGCCGCCGACGGCGACCCGGGCACACGGCCGCGCGCAGACGCGGTCACCACGGCGGCCGGTTCGGCGGTCATGCCGGACATCCCAGCCATCACCATCACAGCTCGCACCACCGCAGGCACAGCGGCCGCAGGAGGCACGCGCACCCGGCGCAGCGGGATCCGCGGGACCCCCGAGCGGCGCGGACCGGGAGGGCCCGGTGAGTTCGCCCCCGTCCTCCACGACCACCCTCGACTCGGTGGTGCCGGTCAGGCGCGCGCCGGGGGCGTCACCGACCCGCCCCTCGGCCGCCGGCGGCGGGTCCGGCCTGGCCCGCCAACTCCTTCTGGCCCTGGTCTGCGCGGCATACGCCATCGGTTCCGCGGTCGGCTGGGGCTCGCAGCAAGTCGCGCTGATCATGGGCGACTTCGGGCTGAGCGCCGCGGCGGGCGCCGCGGCCGTGTCCTGCTTCCTCTACGCCCGCAACCGCCGTATCCGCTTCCGGCCCGCCTGGATGCTGTTCGGCCTCTCCTCCACGATGGCGGCCCTCGGCAACCTGGTCTGGGGATGGTACGAGGTCGTCCTGGGAGTCGAGGTCCCGACGCCCAGCTATGCCGACCTGTTCTTCCTGTGCTTCGCGCCGCCCGCGATCGTGGGTCTGCTGGTGCTCGCCAAGCGGCCCGTGACGAAGGCGGGCTGGGTCTGCCTCGGCCTGGACGCCTGGCTGATCGGCGGCTCCCTGCTCACGCTCTCCTGGAGCCTCGCCCTGGCGCAGGCCGCCAGGTCCGAGGGGCGCAGCGTGTCCAGCGCCGCGCTCTCACTGGCGTACCCGCTGCTGGACATCGCCCTGATCAGCATGGTGCTCGCACTGCACTTCCGGCGCTCCTCGGGCAACCGCACGGCGGTGAACACCGCGATCGGCGCGCTCGCCCTGACCGTGATGTGCGACGCCCTGTTCACCTCACCGCTGCTGCACCACAGCTACCGCTCCGGCCAACTGCTCGACGCGGGCTGGTTCGCCGGCTCGCTGCTGCTCGCGTACGCCCCCTGGGCCGCCCCGCGCTCCGGAGCCGACACCGCCAGGCCGCAGCCACCCGGGCACACGCGCGTGGTACGCGGCCACCTGCCCGGACAGCACATCGCCCCGCACCACCACCCGCCCGCGCCGGGAGGGGATCACAGCCGGTATCCGGCCGCCCGGCCGATCGCGGGTTCGCTGGCCGCCCTCACGCCCTATCTCGCCGCCGCCGTCTGCACCCTGGGCATCCTCTACAACGTCCTCAACGGCCGCAGCGTCGACCGTGTGGTGCTCCTGACCGGCGGCACCGTGGTGCTCGCCCTCGTGGTGCGCCAGGGCATCATGCTGCTCGACAACATCACCCTCACCCAGGAACTGGCGCAGAAGGAGAACCACTTCCGCTCCCTGGTGCAGGGCTCCAGCGACGTCATCATGATCGCCGCGCCCAACGGCATCCTCCGCTACGTCTCCCCGGCCGCCGCAGGGGTCTACGGACGCCCGGCGGAGGAACTCGTCGGGACGGAACTGGCCGCGCTCATCCACCCGGAGGACCTGGGCTGCGTGGTGCACGAGGTCCGCCGCTTCCTCGCCGCCAGCCCCCAGGAGGAACCCACCACCCGCATCGAATGCCGCTTCCGCTCCGGCGACGACGGCTGGCTCAACGTCGAGTCCACCGTCAACCGGCATCACGGCGGCCTCATCTTCAACAGCCGGGACGTGACCGAACGGGTGCGCCTCCAGGCGCAGCTCCAGCACAACGCCGAGCACGACCCGCTGACCGACCTGCCCAACCGCGCCCTGTTCACCCGGCGCGTCCAGCAGGCCCTGTCCGGCCGCCGCTCCTCCGACCGGGGCGCCGCCCTGCGCGGCACGGCCGTCCTCTTCATCGACCTCGACGGCTTCAAGGCCGTCAACGACACGATCGGGCACCAGGCCGGGGACGAACTGCTCGTCCAGGCCGCCCGCAGACTCCAGGACGCGGTCCGGCACGGGGACACGGCCTCCCGTCTCGGCGGCGACGAGTTCGCGGCCCTGATCGTCGGCGACGGCACCCGTGACCGGGCCGCCCGTGAACGCCACATACTGGAGCTCGCCGAACGCCTCAGGACCACGCTCTCGCAGCCGTACCTCATCGACGGCAACGATGTCCGGGTCAACGCGTCCATCGGCGTCGCCTTCGCCGAACCGGGCCTCGGCGCGGGCGAACTGCTGCGCAACGCCGACCTGGCGATGTACCGCGCCAAGGCGGGCGGCAAGGGCCGCGTCGAGCTGTACGCCCCCCAGATGCAGCAGGACGTCGTACGGAAGGCGGAGCTGGCCACGCGGCTGCGTGCCGCGCTGAACGACGGCGAGTTCACGCTGCTGCACCAGCCGGTGGTGTGCCTCGGGGACGGCCGGATCGCATCGGTGTGCGCCCAGGCGCGCTGGCGCTCCTCCCAGGGCGTGCTGTTCACACCCGCGGAGTTCCTGCGGGTGGCCGAGGACAGCGACAAGACCGCCGAGCTGGGCCGCTGGATGCTGGAGAAGGCCGTGGAACAGGCCGCCGAGCGGGCCGCGACCGGGCTGGCCGTACCGGTGGCGGTCCGGATGGGCGCACGTCGGCTGCTGGACCGCTCGATGCCGCTCAGCTCGATAGAGGCCCTGCTGACCCGGCACGGGCTGCCGTCCGGGTCCCTGGTGATCGAGCTGTCCGACCTCGATCCCCGGGTCCCCATGGAGGAGCTGGAGCGCCGGCTGAGCGCGCTGCGCAGGCTGGGCGTCCGGATCGCCCTGGACGGCTTCGGCACGGGATACGCGGCCATCACGGCCCTGCGGCGGCTCCCCGTCGACGTACTGAGACTCGACCGCGGTCTGGTCGAGGGCGTCGTCGAGTCCGCGCGGCTGCACAAGATCACCAGCGGGCTGCTGCGCATCGCCGGCGATCTCGGGCTGCGGTCCGTCGCGGACGGCGTGGACCTTCCGGAGCAGGTCGTGGCGCTGCGCGCGATGGGCTGCACGCACGGGCAGGGCATGGCGTTCTCGGGTCCGCTGGACGAGTACCGGCTGCGCCGGGCCCTGAGTTCCGGCCGCTATCCGGTGCCGCACGGCCCGGCCGAGCCCGCGTTCGCGGGTGGCGGCGCGGGGGTGTACACCAGTGGCGTGCCCGCGGTGCTCGGCGGCGGGACGGCCCTGCGCTCACATAATGAGACTCCCGTCCCACCCACTTGACAGTGGGTGTGTGCCGGGGGGAGGGTCAGTGCCATGCGCACCCGAATTCTCGTACTTGGAAAGCGCGTCGGCTGACGCTGGTGATGTCCGGACGGACCCGGCACCTCCCAGCGACTCCACCCGGCGCGCTCCCCTCGCTTGCCTTATGGCACGAGGGGTTTTTTGTTGCACGGACACCGTCCGCGCAACAGACGAACACCGCGCAAACCTCGCAAAAACCCTCAGCATCGAGAAGAGAATGCCGATGACCGAGCAGGCCACCGGGGCCCATCACCCGCAGCCGCGGCCCCGATCCGGAGGACAGTCCGCCCCCGAGCACGTCACGGGCGCGCAGTCCCTCATCCGCTCTCTCGAGGAGGTCGGCGCCGACACGGTATTCGGTATCCCCGGTGGTGCGATCCTCCCGGCCTACGACCCGCTGATGGACTCCACCCGGGTGCGCCACGTCCTGGTCCGGCACGAGCAGGGCGCCGGCCACGCGGCCACCGGCTACGCGCAGGCCACCGGCAAGGTGGGCGTCTGCATGGCGACCTCGGGTCCCGGCGCGACGAACCTGGTGACGCCGATCGCGGACGCCCACATGGACTCGGTGCCGCTGGTCGCGATCACCGGGCAGGTGGCCTCGAAGGCGATCGGCACGGACGCCTTCCAGGAGGCGGACATCGTCGGCATCACCATGCCGATCACCAAGCACAACTTCCTGGTCACCAAGGCCGAGGACATCCCCCGGGTGATCGCGCAGGCGTTCCACATCGCCGCCACCGGCCGCCCCGGCCCGGTCCTCGTCGACATCGCCAAGGACGCCCTCCAGGCGCGGACCGTCTTCTCCTGGCCGCCGGTCATGGACCTGCCCGGCTACCGTCCGGTCACCAAGCCGCACGCGAAGCAGATCCGCGAGGCGGCCAAGCTGATCACCTCCGCGAAGCGCCCCGTCCTCTACGTCGGCGGCGGCGTCCTGAAGGCCCGGGCCACCGCCGAGCTGAAGGTCCTCGCGGAACTCACCGGAGCGCCCGTCACCACCACCCTGATGGCGCTCGGCGCATTCCCCGACAGCCACCCGCTGCACGTGGGAATGCCGGGCATGCACGGTGCGGTCACCGCCGTCACCGCGCTGCAGAAGGCCGACCTGATCGTCGCCCTCGGAGCCCGCTTCGACGACCGCGTCACCGGCAAGCTGGACAGCTTCGCACCCAACGCCAGGATCGTCCACGCCGACATCGACCCGGCGGAGATCGGCAAGAACCGCGCCGCCGACGTGCCGATCGTCGGGGACGCCCGCGAGGTCCTCGCCGACCTGGTCCAGGCGGTGCAGAAGGAGCACAGCGAGGGTCAGCAGGGCGAGGCCGCCAGGTCCCGGTACGCGGCCTGGTGGAAGGACCTCAACCGCTGGCGCGAGACGTACCCGCTGGGCTACGACCAGCCGGACAACGGCTCGCTCTCGCCGCAGCAGGTCATCGAGCGCATCGGGCAGCTCGCGCCGCAGGGCACGATCTTCGCGGCGGGCGTCGGCCAGCACCAGATGTGGGCCGCGCACTACATCCAGTACGAGAAGCCCGCGACCTGGCTGAACTCCGGCGGCGCCGGGACGATGGGCTACGCGGTCCCGGCCGCGATGGGCGCCAAGGCCGGAGCCCCGGGCCAGACGGTCTGGGCGATCGACGGCGACGGCTGCTTCCAGATGACCAATCAGGAGCTCACCACCTGCGCCCTGAACAACATCCCGATCAAGGTCGCCATCATCAACAACGGCGCCCTCGGGATGGTCCGCCAGTGGCAGACCCTCTTCTACAACCAGCGCTACTCCAACACCGTGCTGCACAGCGGCCCGGAGGCGGACGGCAAGCAGCCCAGCGCCGGCACCCGCGTCCCCGACTTCGTGAAGCTGTCGGAGGCCATGGGCTGCTACGCGATCCGCTGCGAGTCCCCGGAGGACCTCGACAAGGTCATCGAGGAGGCGAACTCGATCAACGACCGCCCGGTCGTCGTCGACTTCATCGTCCACGAGGACGCGATGGTGTGGCCGATGGTCGCCGCAGGCACCTCCAACGACGAGATCATGGCCGCCCGGGACGTCCGCCCCGACTTCGGCGACAACGAAGACGACTGAGCGAGGAAGACCCAAGAGACATGTCCAAGCACACGCTCTCCGTCCTGGTGGAGAACACGCCCGGAATCCTCGCCCGGATCGCCGCCCTGTTCTCCCGCCGCGGTTTCAACATCGACTCGCTCGCCGTCGGTGTCACCGAGCACCCCGACATCTCCCGCATCACCATCGTCGTGGGGGTCGAGGACCTGCCGCTGGAACAGGTGACCAAGCAGCTCAACAAGCTCGTCAACGTGCTGAAGATCGTCGAACTGGAGCCGGGTTCGGCCGTTCAGCGCGAACTCGTTCTGGTGAAGGTGCGCGCCGACAACGAGACGCGCTCGCAGATCGTCGAGATCGTCCAGCTGTTCCGCGCCAAGACGGTCGACGTCTCCCCGGAGGCCGTCACCATCGAGGCGACCGGCTCCAGTGACAAGCTGGAGGCGATGCTGAAGATGCTCGAGCCGTACGGCATCAAGGAGCTAGTGCAGTCCGGCACCATCGCGATCGGGCGCGGTGCCCGTTCCATCACGGACCGGTCGCTGCGCGCCCTGGACCGCTCGGCGTAAGCAGTACCTCCTCCACGGCCGGGCGGCCGGTACTCGTCGGCCGCCCGTATACCGAGACCCCGCAACCCGCCTTCCGCCCTCCGTCATACGGTGGGACGCAACACCTGCACACCAAGGAGAGAACCCAAAGTGGCCGAGCTGTTCTACGACGCCGACGCCGACCTGTCCATCATCCAGGGCCGCAAGGTCGCGGTCATCGGTTACGGCAGCCAGGGCCACGCCCACGCGCTGTCGCTCCGTGACTCGGGTGTCGACGTGCGTGTCGGTCTGCACGAGGGCTCCAAGTCCAGGGCGAAGGCCGAGGAGCAGGGCCTGCGTGTGGTGACGCCGTCGGAGGCCGCCGCCGAGGCCGACGTCATCATGATCCTGGTGCCGGACCCGATCCAGGCCCAGGTCTACGAGGAGTCCATCAAGGACAACCTCAAGGACGGCGACGCGCTGTTCTTCGGCCACGGCCTGAACATCCGCTTCGGCTTCATCAAGCCCCCGGCCGGCGTGGACGTCTGCATGGTCGCCCCGAAGGGCCCGGGCCACCTGGTCCGCCGCCAGTACGAGGAGGGCCGCGGCGTTCCCTGTATCGCGGCCGTCGAGCAGGACGCCACCGGCGACGCCTTCGCGCTGGCCCTGTCGTACGCGAAGGGCATCGGCGGCACCCGCGCCGGCGTCATCAAGACGACGTTCACCGAGGAGACCGAGACCGACCTGTTCGGTGAGCAGGCCGTCCTCTGCGGTGGTACGGCCGCGCTGGTCAAGGCGGGCTTCGAGACGCTGACCGAGGCGGGCTACCAGCCGGAGATCGCCTACTTCGAGTGCCTGCACGAGCTGAAGCTGATCGTCGACCTCATGTACGAGGGCGGCCTGGAGAAGATGCGCTGGTCGATCTCCGAGACCGCCGAGTGGGGCGACTACGTCACCGGTCCGCGGATCATCACGGACGCCACCAAGGCCGAGATGAAGAAGATCCTCGGTGAGATCCAGGACGGCACCTTCGCCCAGGCCTGGATGGACGAGTACCACGGCGGTCTGAAGAAGTACAACGAGTACAAGACCCAGGACTCCGAGCACCTGCTGGAGACCACGGGCAAGGAGCTGCGCAAGCTCATGAGCTGGGTGAACGACGAGGAGGCCTGACGTCATGGTCCGGCCGTGGCGTCCGTCGCGGCCGGACCTTGCCCGTCCGGGTGATCCTTCCGTACAGGCGCGGGACGACCTCCGCCACGCCACTACACTGCCGTACTACATACGCGTCAGGCCCACAGCGTCGTGCGTCTTCCACGCGGCTAGCACCCCTCCACCGCCTGCGGCCGTCGGGACGGCCGTCCGCTTGGACTTGTGAGGACTCACGTGAGCTCGAAACCTGTCGTACTCATCGCTGAAGAGCTGTCGCCCGCCACCGTGGACGCTCTGGGGCCGGACTTCGAGATCCGGCACTGCAACGGCGCGGACCGGGCCGAACTGCTCCCCGCCATCGCCGACGTCGACGCGATCCTGATCCGCTCGGCCACCAAGGTCGACGCCGAGGCCGTCGCCGCCGCCCGCAAGCTGAAGGTCGTCGCACGAGCCGGCGTCGGCCTGGACAACGTCGACGTGTCCGCCGCCACCAAGGCCGGCGTGATGGTCGTCAACGCCCCCACCTCCAACATCGTGACCGCGGCGGAGCTGGCCTGCGGTCTTCTGCTCGCCACCGCGCGCAACATTCCGCAGGCCAACGCCGCGCTCAAGAACGGCGAGTGGAAGCGGAGCAAGTACACGGGCGTGGAGCTGGCCGAGAAGACCCTCGGTGTCGTGGGTCTGGGCCGCATCGGCGCGCTCGTCGCCCAGCGCATGTCCGCGTTCGGCATGAAGGTCGTCGCCTACGACCCCTACGTGCAGCCCGCACGGGCCGCGCAGATGGGCGTCAAGGTGCTGTCGCTGGACGAGCTGCTCGAGGTCTCCGACTTCATCACCGTCCACCTGCCGAAGACCCCCGAGACGCTCGGCCTGATCGGCGACGAGGCGCTGCGCAAGGTCAAGCCCGGCGTGCGGATCGTCAACGCCGCGCGCGGCGGGATCGTCGACGAGGAGGCGCTGTACTCCGCCCTCAAGGAGGGCCGGGTGGCAGGCGCCGGTCTCGACGTGTACACGAAGGAGCCCTGCACGGACTCCCCGCTGTTCGAGTTCGACCAGGTCGTGGCCACCCCGCACCTCGGCGCGTCGACGGACGAGGCGCAGGAGAAGGCCGGTATCGCCGTCGCCCGGTCGGTGCGGCTCGCGCTCGCCGGTGAGCTGGTCCCGGACGCGGTGAACGTCCAGGGCGGCGTCATCGCCGAGGACGTCAAGCCGGGCCTGCCGCTCGCCGAGCGCCTGGGCCGGATCTTCACCGCGCTCGCGAGCGAGGTAGCCGTCCGTCTCGACGTCGAGGTGTACGGCGAGATCACCCAGCACGACGTGAAGGTGCTGGAGCTGTCCGCCCTCAAGGGTGTCTTCGAGGACGTCGTCGACGAGACGGTGTCGTACGTCAACGCCCCGCTGTTCGCGCAGGAGCGCGGTGTCGAGGTGCGGCTGACGACCAGCTCGGAGTCGGCCGACCACCGCAACGTGGTGACCGTGCGCGGCACGCTCGGCAGCGGCGAGGAGGTGTCGGTCTCCGGCACCCTGGCCGGCCCGAAGCACCTGCAGAAGCTGGTCGCGGTCGGTGAGTACGACGTCGACCTCGCGCTCGCCGACCACATGGTCGTCCTGCGGTACGAGGACCGTCCGGGCGTCGTCGGCACGGTGGGCCGCGTCTTCGGCGAGGCCGGTATCAACATCGCCGGTATGCAGGTCGCCCGCGCGGCGGCCGGCGGCGAGGCGCTGGCGGTGCTGACCGTCGACGACACCGTGCCCGCCGGAGTGCTGACCGAGGTCGCCGAGGAGATCGGCGCCACGTCGGCTCGTGCGGTGAACCTGGTCTGAGGCGCGGCGTCCGGGGGCCGCTCCCGGACGCTGTCGCCCCGCATGCCGTCCTGAACGCCGGACGGGCCGGTTGCTGCCGGCCCGTCCGGCGTTCTGGTGTTCTCGCGCGCTCCCGGTTCGCGTTCCGTCTCAGACCGCCGCCTTCTCCGGTCCCGGCGCCTCCTCGCGCACCTCGACGCCCCGCAGCGTCACCGCCGCCGGCCCCGCCGCCCCGGCGAGGACCACCGCCCCGGCGACGGCCGCTCCCTGCATCCCGCCGGTGAACGCCTCCCGCGGTCGCCGTACGAGGGGGCGAGGCCGACCCGGTCGAGGAGTCCGGCCACCCGGGCGGGGTCGTCGGCGGCGGTCCAGCGGCCCTGCGCCTTCAGCGGTGCCACCGCGTCACGGGTGCGGTGCCGGGGGCCGAAGGAGCCGTAGCGGTCCTGGAAGACGGGCCGCACGCGTGGCCGGAAGGGGCGGAGTTCGCGCTCCGGCTGGGTGGTCGACTCCTGCCCCACGAAACGACCCCGACAGTCACCCCGGAGGGCGTGCGCGGGCGGTCACAGCCGTGCCCCTTTCAGCGCCATGTGCAGCAGCAGGCGGTCCTCGCCGTCGTCGAGATCGAGGCCGGTGAGCTTCTCCACGCGGGAGAGGCGGTAGTACAGGGTCTGCCGGTGGATGCCCAGTTCGGCCGCCGTGCGGGCTGCCTGGCCGGCGCGGTCGAGGTAGACCTCGGCGGTGCGGGCCAGTTCGCGGTGCGCGGGGGAGAGGAGGGCCTGGACGGCGGGGTCGGGGTCCGGGTGCGGGGGCAGGGCGGCCAGCAGCCGGTACGGGCCGATGGACGCCCACGCGGCGACCGGCCCGAACCGCGGTTCGGCCAGGGCGGCACGGGCGGCGGCGGAGGCCTGGCGCCAGGCGGTGCCCAGCTCGGCGAGACCGGTGCGGGGGAGGGAGACACCGGCGGCGGGGCCGGAGGGTGTCCGGGAGGACGGCGGCCCGGAGCCGGTGGCGGTGCCCGGAGCCGGCGGACTGTCGCCGGGGCCCGCCCCGCTCTCCTCCCGCGCCCGCTCCAGCAGCCGGCCCGCCGCCGAGGTCGCCGGTGTCAGGGTGTCCGCCGAGCGCAGGCGCATCAGCAGGGCGAGGGAGTGGGCCGTCGTGTCCCACGGGAGCAGGCAGAGGGCCGTCGCGCCCGGCACCGTGCGGACCGACGGGGCGTCCTCCGGGGCGGCCGAGGGCCAGGGGGTCACGCAGACCACCGCGTGCACGGTGTCCGCGCGCGGGCCGAGCGCGGTACGGAGTTCGGCGACGGCCATGTCCCGCTGCCAGTCGCGCTCGGCGGTGAGGACCGCGCGCAGTTCCCGCGAGAGGTCCGCCCCGTGCTGCGCCTCGTCCGCGAGCAGCGCGCCGACGCGGGCCGTCACCTCCATCGCCGCCGCCAGCTGCCGGGCGGTGGGGCCGGGATCGTCGTCCAGGAGCCAGACGTACCCGAGGGCGACCCCCCGGTGCCGGACGGGGAGGCAGACCCGGCCGCGGTACACCCCCGCCTCCGGAGCCGGCGGGATGCGGACCGGGCCGGTCGCCCGGGTGATGCCGAAGCCCTCGAACCACGCGCGGACGGCCGCCGTCGAGCGGCGGGTCAGGATCGAGCGGGTGCGCACCGGGTCCAGCGCCGCGGCGTCCAGCTCGCCCTCGCTGTCGTACGCCCCGAAGGCGAGCAGTTCGAAGTCCCGGTTCTCCAGGGTCGCCGGGGCGCCGAGAAGCTCCGAGATCTCGTCGACCAGCTCCTGGTAGTCGCCCTTGTGGTCCCTGTAGTCCGACGTCACCCGGGCATTGTCCCGCAGTTCCGGGCGGTCTTCATACATCTGTCTGAGATCTGCGGCACGGATGCGTGACAGCTGTCGATGGCCGACGATCGGAGGGATCCTTAGGTTTCACGGTGGTTCTCCGTGCCGCTCCCCGCCAGAGGGGATCGGCCTCGTCCGGGTTGGTATGTGGAGGTGCCCCGTGCTGGGTCCCGTGATTCTCGCCGCGTCGCGCAGCGACCGGATGCGACGTCTGATCTCGGCGGCTCCGGTGACCAGGCAGGTGGTCGACCGCTTCATCCCCGGTGAGACCGTCGACGAGATCGTGCCGATCGTCCGGGAGCTCACGGACCAGGGCCTGGAGCTGACGCTGGACGTCGTCGGCGAGGACATCACCACGCCCGGGCAGGCCGCCGCCGCCCGGGACGCCTACCTGGAACTCGTCGACCGGCTCAAGGGACTGGAGCTGGGCACGCGCGCCGAGATGTCGGTGAAGCTCTCGATGTTCGGCCAGGCCCTCCCCGGAGGGCACGAGCTGGCCCTCGCCAACGTCCGTCCGGTGGTGGAGGCCGCAGCCGCCATCGGGACGACCGTCACGCTCGACGCGGAGGACCACACCACCCTCGACTCGATGTTCGCCATCCACGAGGAACTGCGGAAGGACTTCCCGCAGACCGGCTGCGTCATCCAGGCCTACCTCTTCCGCACCGAGGCCGACGCCCGCCGTCTCGCCGGCAGCGGCAGCCGGGTACGGCTGGTGAAGGGGGCGTACAAGGAGCCCGCCGAGGTCGCCCACCAGCACAAGCACGAGATCGACCGGGCGTACGTGCGGATCCTGCGGATCCTGATGGAGGGCGAGGGATACCCGATGATCGGGTCCCACGACCCGCGCCTGATCTCCATCGCCCAGGAACTCGCCCGGCAGGCCGGCCGCAAGCCCGACGAGTACGAGTTCCAGATGCTGTACGGCATCCGCGGCGACGAGCATCTGCGGCTCGCGGCCGAGGGCCACCGGATGCGCGTCTACACCGCCTACGGCACCGACTGGTACGGCTACTTCATGCGCCGCCTCGCGGAGAAGCCGGCCAACCTCCGCTTCTTCGCCCGCTCGATCCTCACCAAGGGCTGAGCCCGAAACACCGCTCACTAAGGAGTTACGGACACCATGGACGCTGTGACCCAGGTCCCCACCCCCGTCAACGAGCCGGTGCGCGGCTACGCTCCCGGCTCGCCCGAGCGGGCCCGGCTGGAGGCCAGGCTCAGGGAACTGGCCGACAACCCGATCGACCTGCCCTGCACCATCGGCGGCGAGAAGCGGCTGGGCGGCGGTGAGCGGGTCGACGTCGTGCAGCCGCACAACCACAAGGCCCGCCTCGGGACGTACGGCAACGCCACCCGGCAGGACGCCCAGGACGCCATCGACGCGGCCCTCGCCGCCGCGCCCGCCTGGCGCGCGATGGCCTTCGACGACCGCGCGGCGATCATCCTGCGCGCGGCCGAGCTGCTGGCCGGGCCCTGGCGCGAGACGCTGGCCGCCTCCACCATGCTCGGCCAGTCGAAGACCGCCCAGCAGGCGGAGATCGACACCCCCTGCGAGCTGGTCGACTTCTGGCGCTTCAACGTCAAGTACGCCCGTGACCTGCTCGCCGAGCAGCCGCCGGCCAACGCGCCGGGCGTCTGGAACCGCCTCGACCACCGCCCCCTCGAAGGCTTCGTCTACGCGATCACGCCGTTCAACTTCACCGCCATCGCGGGCAACCTGCCGACGGCCCCGGCCCTCATGGGCAACGTCGTCGTCTGGAAGCCCTCGCCGACCCAGACCCACGCCGCCGTGCTGCTCATGCGGCTGCTGGAGGAGGCCGGTCTGCCCAAGGGCGTCATCAACCTCGTGACCGGCGACGGCATCGAGGTCTCCGAGGTCGCCCTGGAGCACCGTGAGCTCGCCGGCATCCACTTCACCGGCTCGACCAAGACCTTCCAGTACCTGTGGAAGACGGTCGGCGCCAACATCGAGAAGTACCGCTCCTACCCGCGCCTGGTCGGTGAGACCGGCGGCAAGGACTTCGTCGTCGCCCACCCGAGCGCCGACCGCGCGGTGCTGAAGACGGCGCTGACCCGGGGTGCCTTCGAGTACCAGGGCCAGAAGTGCAGCGCGACCTCCCGCGCGTACCTCCCGGCGTCCATCTGGAACTCCGGGTTCAGGGAGGAGTTCGCCGCCGAGGTCGACGGCATCGCCATGGGTGACGTCACCGACCTGTCGAACTTCGTCGGCGCGGTCATCGACGAGCGTGCCTTCGCCAAGAACAAGGCCGCCATCGACCGTGCGAAGGCCGACCCGGCCTGCACGATCGTCGCCGGCGGCTCCTACGACGACGCGGTCGGCTACTTCGTCCGGCCGACCGTCATCGAGTGCGACGACCCGGAGAGCGAGGTCTTCACCACCGAGTACTTCGGTCCGATCCTCGCCGTGCACGTCTACGAGGACGACCGGTACGAGGAGATGCTGACCCAGATGGAGTCGGTGTCCGCCTACGCCCTGACCGGCTCGGTCATCGCCAACGACCGCGCGGCGGCGGCGTACACGATGGACCGGCTCCGCTACGCGGCCGGCAACTTCTACATCAACGACAAGTCGACCGGAGCCGTCGTCGGCCAGCAGCCCTTCGGCGGTGGCCGTGCCTCCGGCACCAACGACAAGGCGGGCGCCCCGCAGAACCTGATGCGCTGGACCCTGACCCGCGCCATCAAGGAGACCCTGGCTCCGCCGACCGATTACCGCTACCCGCACATGGGCTGACACACCCCCGCACACGGACGGGCCGGATCCTCACCGATCCGGCCCGTCCGCGTGTTCGAGTGTTGTGCTGTGTTCGCGTGCCCGCGACCGGGATTCCGGCAGCCGGGCGGCGGCGCTGCTTTCTGCCCCTGCCGTGAACCGCAGGCCAGAGGGGCTGGAGGCGATGGGCCGTCTCAGATAGTAGGAAGCCCAAGTAATTGTGGAGACAGATGCGCCGTCCTCGCTTAGCTTTGTAGGAGCCGAACGTCTCGCTCGATCAAGCGAATGGCGGTCGTGAGCCGGGCCCCGTGCAGGCAACCCCTGCGGCACCGCTCCCCGCCCCTTCCGGCGTCTCGTAACTTCCCGCTGCAGGAATCTCGAAGGAGTCGATTCCCCATGGCCGAGACGACCGCCCGCCGTCGAGTCCGTCACCTCTCCCGTACGAGCGAGTCGGACCGCAAGAACGCCGCCGCCGCGCTCCAGCGCGCCCTCGACCGCCGCGACAACGGCGGCTCGACCGGCCACAGCGCCTAGAAGTCGTTCTCTCCAGAGGTCGTTCTCCGGGCGTTCCCGCCCGCGGGACAGGGGACGGACCCCGGCAGGTCACTCCTCGACGTCGACCATGACCCAGTCGCTGATCTCCTTCCACTGGCGGATCGCCTGCTGGTGGAAGGGATGGACGAGATAGCGGTCCACCGCCTTCATGTCGTCCAGGAGCCCTTCGACCAGGAAGTCGTAGGCGATGTCCCGGGTGGACACGTTGCGCCCGTAACGCCACTCGCGCAGTTCCGGCACCTCGCTGCCCACCTGGGCGGCGGTGCGTTCCGCTCCCGTGGCCCGCGGATCGGCCCAGTCCACCCCGGACTTGAACCGGAACAGGACGACGTGCCGGATCACGACGGGGCACCCGCGGATCGCGCGGCGGCGGGCTGTAACGCGCCGGCGCCCCGGCACAGTTTGAGGACGCTCATCGCGATCTGGGTCCCGTGTTCGCCGAGACCGTCGCGGTAGCGGCCGAGTATCTCCATCTCCCGGGTGAACACCGTGCGTGGGCCGCCGGAGTCGGTGCGGATCTTCTGGATGCCCGAGGACACCCGGGCGCGCTGGGTGAGCAGTTCGATGATGTGCGCGTCGATCGCGTCGATCGCGTCGCGCTCCAGTCGGATGCGGGAGGTGTTGTCGACCATCTCGGTCATGACGGGATTCCCTTTCGGCCACTTGATCGGTGTCGTCGGTTTCGTCGGTTTCGTCGGTGTCATCGGTTCATCGGTTCATCGGTGCGCGGGCAGGGAAGTCGGCCAGGCGCCGGGCCGCCTCCCGGAGCCGCTCCTCCGGAGCGAGCAGGCTCACGCGGACGTAGCCCTCGCCGTGCTCGCCGAACCAGCGGCCGGGGGCCACCGCCACGTGGGCGCGCGACAGCAACTCGTCGGCGAACGCGACGGATCCCCCGGCGCCGGGCGGTACCGGCAGCCAGGCGAAGATCGAGCGGGGTGTGTCGAGGGACCACGCGGAGTCCCTCAGTCCGTCCAGGAAGACGTCCCGACGCCGTTCGTACGTCGTCACCAGGTGCCGGACGCTGTCCTGGGGTCCGGTGAGGGCCGCGACCGCCGCCCGCTGGATGAACGGGGGGAGCGAGACGTAGTAGTGCTCCTGGAGGAGATTGATCGCGGCGATGACATCACGGTGTCCGACCACGGCACCGATCCGCCATCCGGCCATGTTGAAGGTCTTCGACAGGGAGATGAACTCCACGCCCACGTCCTTGGCGCCGGCCGTCTCCAGGAAGGAGACGGGGGTCCGCCCGTCGAGGCCCAGGGCCCCGTAGGCGAAGTCGGACGCCACGATCACGCCGTGCTCGGCGGCGAACCGGACGGTGTCCTCGTAGAACCCGCGCGGGGCCGTCACCGAGGTCGGGTTGTTGGGGTAGTTGAGGAACATCAGCTTGGCCCGCTCGCGGGTGGCCGGGTCCAGGGCGGCGTAGTCGGGCAGGAAGCCGTTCTCCCGCAGGAGCGGGAGGGGGTGCATGTGGGCACGGGCGAGGACCACGCCCGCCCAGTAGTCGGGGAATGCCGGGTCGGGCATCAGGCACACGTCGCCCGGGTTCAGGAAACACTGACTGATCTCGACGAGGCCGGCCTTCGCGCCGAACAGGATCGCCACCTCGGTCTCCGGGGCCAGCCGCACCCCGTGCCGCGTCGCGTACCAGGCGCTGATGGCGTCCTTGAGTTCGAGCAGCCCGGAAAAGGCCGGATAGCGGTGGGTGACGGGGTCGAGCACCTCCGTGCGGAGCGCCTCGACGATGTGCGCCGGCGTCGGCAGGTCGGGGTTTCCCTGGCACAGGTTGATGACGTCCTCACCCGACCTGACCAGGTCGTCGACCCTGACCCCGGTGGTCGCGAACGAACTCCTCGGCAGGCTCCGGAGCCGGTCTGCCCACTCGGTCCTCACGTGTCCTCCCCTTCGCTTGCGCCCCGGACCCGGGACACCGCCACGGGCTCGGGGCTGCCGGTTGCCGCCCGGGACGTCCATCCGCTCAGGCCGGCGGCGACGGCGGTGACACCGGCGCAGGCGCATCCCACGGCGAGGAAGCCGTGTGCCGTGAACAAGGGGGCGAGCGCGGCGGCCCCCACGGCCACGGCGAGGTTGGTCGCGAGGCTGTAGAAGGCCAGGATGGTTCCCCGGTGGCGCTGTGAACTCTCGCTGAGCAGCGTGCTGAGCAGGGTGACGACCAGGCTCTGCAGAATGCCCCAGACGAAGAGGCACACCGCCAGCGGCGCCGTCCAGTGGATGAGGAGCGGCACGCCCACCAGCGCGGGCACCAGCCCCGCCAGCGCGACGGTCAGGACGCGCTCCTTGCCCAGCCGGTCGGCGAACCTGCCCGTGACGAAGCTCGACGCGAAACCCAGCCCGTACAGCAGGATCATGACGCCGGTCAGGGAGCTTCCGGAGGCGTACCGGTACTCCAGGGCGGTGCCGAGGAACGTGTACATCCCGTACCAGCCCAGCATCACCAGGAAGGTCGCCAGCACGTACGCCGGCACCCGCGGCGCCAGGAAGGCCCGGGCCGCGGACCGGGTCCATCCCGCCGACGGCTCCGGGTCCTGCCGCGGCGCCGCGGGGTCCTCGGTGCCGGTCCGCCGTTCGCCGCCGACGCGGAGCATCACCAGCAGGACGAGGACACCGAGCAGCGACAACAGGCCGAAGGTCCACCGCCAGCCCACCCACTGCCCGACGAAGGCGCCCATCGGCACGCCCAGCACGAGCGCGAGCGACCAGCTCGACACCAGGACGCCCATGGTCCTGGCGCGGTGCTCGTACGGGATCCGGTCGCCGACGAAGGCGTAGGCGGTGGGGACGAACGCGCCCGCCGCCAGGCCGGCCAGCGCCCGGCCCACGAAGAACACGCCCGTCCCCGTGGCGCACGCGCAGAGCACCGTGCCCAGGATGAACACCGCCATCCCGACCGCCAGGCTGAGCCGGCGCGACACCCGGTCGCCGAGGGGCGCGAAGACCAGCGCGCCGAGCGCCGTCGCGGCGCCGTAGACACTGACCGACAGCGCCATGACACCGACGGTCGTGTCGAACGACGTGGCCATGCGCACCAGCAGCGGTGAGACGACCAGTTCCTCCGAGCCGACCGTGAAGATCCCCGCCATCAGCCCGGAGACCGTCAGCAGGGGGAAGCCGACCGGGTTCTTCCCGCTGTTCGGTTGGTGCGACACTCCAGCAAGCCCTTCCCACGCCGGATACAACGGTCAGCGGACCGGGTCCGCTCTCACGCACATCTCAACTGCCCGCCAGGAGGGCTCGATGACTCACCGGAAATGACGTGGGTGGTCTTTCGGAGCCCGATCGCCCCTCTTCTCGCGGTTTTACCGTTCGGTTTCCCGCCCGCTGTCCCGCTCGTTCTCCCGCTTGGCTTTCTGGCCGGGAACCCGGTGATAGCGAGGCGGGATGAAAATATTGACGGAGCGCGCCACCTCGGCGTGCGGATTCACCGCGCCGTGCCCCTCCTGGCTCGCGCAGAAATATGTGCCGCCGAACCGTAACTCGTGGCTGGATTCCTCGACCGTCATGTCGTAGCGCCCTTCCAGGCAGATCCCTATCTGTTCATGGGAGTGCCGGTGATAGGGCATCTCGCCGCCGCCCGGGATGTCGGCGATCATCAGCTCGATCCAGTCGGCGACGAAGAACGTGACGTCCATCCCGACGAACTTGCGCGATTCGAACGGTTCGAGGAAGTAGTCGCTCGGCGCGGGGTAGGCCTCCCCGGGGTTGTTGCGCCTCAGCTCGACCAGGACCGCTTCGGAGTCGGTGGGATTCACCGCCGAGAAGGCGACCCCCGGAGGGGCCACGCAGACGTGGCGCTCGGGTTCCATCAGCCGGGTGACCTCCCCGGCCGTCGCGGAGATCCGGCCCTGGGCGACCATGGCGACCTGCGCCTGCCCGCTGAGGCGGTCCGGCACCTGGGCTCCGGGCGGTATGACGGAGACCCGCACCTCCGTGCCGTCGCGCCAGTAGGACTCCACCCGCACGCCGTTGTCGTGGAGGGCCACGTCGGAGACGGGGAAGTAGCGTCGTTCCTGCACCTGGGTGGTCATGTCAGCCGTTCCTCCTCGCGAAGACGGTCCATGTCATGGGGATCCGGTCGAACTTGTAGACGAACTTGAGGTGGTGCTGCCTGGCCGCCTCCTCGTTCGTGATGGCGACGTTGTACCGGCCGTCCGCCACATCGCAGGCCGCCTGGCTGGTGGAGTCCACGGTGGCCATGTGCAGGGGCCGGCCGAGGTGGTAGCGCAGCAGCGGAATGGGCGCGGGGTGCGACACGACGGTCTCGCTGTCGAGCAGTTCCTCGCGGAAGGCGAAGTCGTCCCGGATGGCCAGGCCGTACTCCGGGGTGCACCCGCGGAAGACGCTGGCCGGTTCCAGCCCGGGATGCATGTAGAAGGCGTTGATGCCGGGGTAGGCGTGGGCGACCAGGACCAGATCGAGCCGGCCTTCGGTGAGCGCGTCCACGCACCGCTCGTACGTGTCCTCCAGAACGATCCGCAGGCGCCCGCCGTCCGCGACATTGCGCGACATCATCCGGGCCACGTACTCACTGCTGGTCCCGGCCGGCCCCAGCGTCCCGAGCTGTAAGCGGCGTTGTTCCTCGCCGGGAATGCGTGCGATCAGCTCTTGCCTTTCGACATCCGGAATCCGGAGTATTTCCATACTCCAATCCCCCTTCGGGTGACGGGCAGTCGCAGCCCACATCTCCGGAGCCCGACCAGATGACCGCATGGTATCCATCCGGTTCCTGAGGACGTCAAAAAGTGTCGCTTCTTTCGGGCCGTCGCCCTCTCGAGCCGACGCGCACATCACCCAATGCGACAGGCGTACGGATCATTTCTCTGACCTGGTGCGTCCGTGAGCGAAACGGCGACACAGAGTTATGTTGTTTGTCGCTGAATCACACGGGTACTCACCGCCGTCGGCGGCATTGCGCAACCGTGCCGATTTCCTCTGTCGCACGCACCGGCGCGAGACACGCGGATGTCCAAAGAGGGACGCCTCAAAGGCGGCGCCCGCTCGCCGCGGCCCACGCGATGCGGCGCGGGCTCAGGTGCCGCGCCGGACCTCGAAGTGGTCGATTCGCTCCCCGTTCTGCGCCAGCGCCGACACCGTCAGCCTCGGGCGCGGGCCGCTCTCCGCCTCCACCGAGAGGAAGGAGAAGCCGCGATAGCGCACCCGGGACCACCGCACGGTCTCCTTCGCGGACTCCTGCGACCGCGTCCAGTGGAAGGACTCCACGGACTCGCGGTCCCGGACGTGCCCCTCGTAGCTCTCCGGCACACCCGCCGGAAAGCCGTACAGGTCCCTGCCACCGCCGCCCGCGGTCACGTACACGATCCCGTCGCGCGTCGGGTCGGTCGACGCGCCGATCGGGACCGGCCTGCCCACCTCGCCGTCGCGGATGGCGTCCGTGCGCTCGTAGACGTGGTTGTGTCCGTTGATCACCAGGTCCACCTGGTGCTTGGCGAACAGCGGCAGCCACTGCTCCCGCACGCCCCCGTCGGAGGCGTGCGAGGAGGTCGAGTAGGCGCAGTGGTGGAAGAAGACGACGATGAAGTCCACCGAGGCGTCCGCCCGCAGCCCGGCCAGCTTCCTGTCCAGCCACGCCGTCTGCCTCCCGCCCGTGTGGCCGAGGTTGGCGGGGATCTCGTACGAGACGTCGTTCGCGTCCAGGGCCACGAAGGCGACGTTGCCGTACGTGAAGGCGTAGACGCCCGGCGCGGTGCGGGGGTCGGAGCCGTTGTCCGGGAGGGACCAGCGGGCCAGCTGGCCGCCGTAGCCGTCCGGTGAGTACCAGGCCTCCATGTCGTGGTTCCCGGTCGTCACCATCCACGGGACGGACGCCGCCACCGGCTCGTTCTGCTTGAGGAACAGGTCCCAGTAACCGGGGTCGTAGCCGTCCGTCCTCCCGCCCCGGCCGGTGCCGTTCGCGTAGCAGATGTCGCCCGCGTGGAGGTGGAAGGCGGGCTCGCGGCGCAGCAGGAGGTCGTCGTTGGCCGCGGCGGCCCGGCTCACGCCCTGGTCGCCGAAGGCGGTGAAGACGAACCGCTCCGGGGTCGCCGGTGCCGTGCGGAAGGAGCCGATGGTGGACCGGTGGTCGGGCGAGGCCGGGTCGAAGCCGTCGTGGCCGACGCCGTAGTAGTACGTGGTGCCGGGGAGCAGGCCGTCCAGCGCCGCGTGCACGTAGAACTGGTCGAGCGCCGGCCGCACCCCGCTGACGCCCGGTGTGTGCAGGTCACGCACCTCGGCATCAATTCTGCGGCCCAGCTCGTCGGGCCGGGTGCCGATCCGGACGAAGGGCCGGCGCACCGCGAGCGGCACCTGCCAGGAGATCCGCATCCGGGTCCTCGGGTCGGCGCCGAAGGCGAGATGCCGGCCGAACGGCACGACGGCCGAGCCGTGCACCCGGGACGCGGACGGCGAGGCGGCCGTGGCCCCCGCACGCGTGGCCGTGCCCGGGGCGCCGTCGCCCGAGCAGCCCGTCAGCGCCCCGCCGGCCACCGCGCCCGCCGTCACCAGTGCGCGGCGCCGGGACAGCCTGGTCCGCAGGTACTCGTACTGCTCGGCCATGCTCATCCGGCGGGCGAGCTGATGCGGAACGCCGCAGTCGGGGGTCTCCATGAGGGTGAACTTCCCAGCGGACCTCAACACCCGCCCACCGTACGGGTGAACACGCGGCAACGGGATGGCGTGAACGCGTTCCGCCGTGTCCGTATCGCGGACGGCTCATGTCATCCCATGGGACAAGGAGTACGGTGCCGACATGTCTCGCAGCATCAATCTCGCAGTGATCCCCGGTGACGGCATCGGCCAGGAAGTCGTGGCCGAAGGCCTGAAGGTCCTCTCCGCCGTCCTCCCGCAGGATGTGAAGCTGGAGACCAAGGACTACGACTTCGGCGCGAAGCGCTACCACGCCACCGGTGAGACCCTCACTGATGCCGACCTCGACGCGCTGAAGAAGCACGACGCCATCCTGCTCGGCGCGATCGGCGACCCGTCGGTGCCGTCCGGCGTCCTGGAGCGCGGCTTCCTGCTCAAGCTCCGCTTCGCCTTCGACCACCACGTCAACCTGCGCCCCTCCAAGCTGCTGCCGGGTGTCGCCACCCCGCTGGCCGGCGAGCCGCAGATCGACTTCGTCGTGGTCCGCGAGGGCACCGAGGGCCCGTACACCGGCAACGGCGGCACCATCCGCAAGGGCACCGAGCACGAGGTCGCCACCGAGGTCTCCGTGAACACGGCCTTCGGTGTCGAGCGCGTGGTCCGGGACGCCTTCGCCCGCGCCCAGGCCCGCCCGCGCAAGAAGCTGACGCTGGTCCACAAGAACAACGTGCTGACCTTCGCCGGTCACCTGTGGACCAACACCTTCAACAAGGTGGCGGCCGAGTTCCCCGAGGTCACCACGGACTACATCCACGTGGACGCGGCGACGATCTACCTCGTCACCGACCCCGCCCGCTTCGACGTGATCGTCACCGACAACCTCTTCGGTGACATCATCACCGACCTCGCCGCGGCCGTCTCCGGCGGCATCGGCGTCGCCGCGAGCGGGAACATCAACCCGTCCGGCGAGTTCCCCTCGATGTTCGAGCCCGTGCACGGCTCGGCTCCGGACATCGCCGGCCAGGGCAAGGCCGACCCCACCGCGACGGTCCTGTCCGTCGCCCTCCTGCTGCGTCACCTCGGCTACGAGTCCGAGGCCGGCCGCATCGAGGACGCCGTCTCCGCCGACCTCGCGGAGCGCACCGGCAAGCCCGCCCGTTCCACCACGGAGATCGGCGACGCGCTCGCCGTACGAGTAGCCGGCTGATCCGCCGAGCTTCCCGAACCCCCTCGAAGCCGCCGGGTCACCGAACCCGGCGGCTTTCGCATGTCCCCGCCGGGTGCCACCATCATCCTCTGGGCCGCACGCACGCTGTTCACGTCCCCGGCTCCCCGCTTGAGATAATCGAACGTGGAGCCGCGGATTGAGGGAATGCTCGGACGTCCTGACACTGGCCACTGGCAGTACGGGCGTGAGCGCGGCCCGTCACTACAACCGGTGAAGGACACCACTCATGACGACGCCCACGATCGAGCTCAAGCCCTCGGCCTCGCCACTCTCCGACGCGGAGCGTGAGGCGATCCTGGCCAACCCCGGGTTCGGCCGCCACTTCACCGACCACATGGTGACGGTCAAGTGGACCGAGGGCCGCGGCTGGCACGACGGCCAGCTCGTCCCGTACGCTCCCCTCTCCCTCGACCCGGCGACGATGGTCCTGCACTACGCGCAGGAGATCTTCGAGGGCCTCAAGGCCTACCGCCAGCCCGACGGTTCCGTCGCCAGCTTCCGCCCCGAGAAGAACGCGCTGCGCTTCCAGTCCTCCGCCCACCGGCTCGGCATGCCGGAGCTGCCGGTGGACACCTTCATCGAGGCGTGCGACGCGCTGGTGCGGCAGGACCAGGCGTGGGTCCCGGCGCACGGCGGCGAGGAGTCCCTCTACCTGCGGCCGTTCATGATCGCGACCGAGGTCGGCCTGGGTGTGAAGCCCGCCAACGAGTACCTCTTCCTGGTCATCGCCTCCCCGGCCGGCGCCTACTTCCCGGGCGGCGTCAAGCCGGTCTCCATCTGGCTGTCCGAGGACCGTGTCCGCGCCGTCCCCGGCGGCATGGGTGACGCGAAGACCGGCGGCAACTACGCCGCGTCCCTGCTCGCCCAGGCCGAAGCGGCCGCCAAGGGCTGCGACCAGGTCTGCTACCTCGACGCGGTCGAGCACAAGTGGGTCGAGGAACTCGGCGGCATGAACCTGTACTTCGTGTACGGCGACAAGATCGTCACGCCCGCCCTCACCGGCTCCATCCTGGAGGGCGTCACCCGTGACTCGCTCCTCACCGTCGCCCGCGACCTCGGATACGCGTCCGAGGAGGGCCGCGTGTCGATCGACCAGTGGCAGCGGGACGCCGAGAACGGCACCCTGACCGAGGTCTTCGCCTGCGGCACCGCTGCCGTGATCACCCCGGTCGGCACGGTCAAGCGCGCGACCGCCGAGTGGCAGCAGTCGGGCGGCGAGCCCGGTGAGGTCACGCTGCGGCTGCGTCAGGCCCTGCTGGACATCCAGCGCGGGACGGCGCCGGACAAGCACGGCTGGATGCACCAGCTGGGTTAGGCGTGGGACGGGCGCCGGTGGGCGCCTGCGGGGCCGTCGTGGACTCGGTGTCCGCGGCGGCCCCGCACGCGTTCCCGGTCCGTCGCCGCCCGGCACACGGGCCCTGTCCGACGCGCGATGTGACCGGGGACGGTTCCCGGCCGCGTACGGGAGTTCCTGGGCGAGAGTCCCCTCGCGGACACGTGACTCCCCGCCCGGGCCGTACGCGACACGGCGGATGGACCCGGACCCAGCGGCCCCTACGGGGTGCCCCTCCCGGTGATCGACCGGCACGGCCGCCAGGCCGCCCTCAGCGGCAGCGCCGCCGACCTCCTGCCCGATGACACCCACGACATCACGCACGTCCGCATCCGCCCTGAAGTGATCAACCGAGTGCTCGCATCCTGAGACGGACGGTGAGCACGGGGGCGGACTGTGCCAGACTGCCCGCGTGCTCTCGTTCGCCACGATTATTGGCAGCAGGCGCGCCGGTCCGCAGTGACCATCACGTACGACCAGGTACGGGTGGACACCGTCGTCCTCGACCCGCGCGCAGACCTCTCGCACCCGCGAGGGGTTTTTCGCATTTCTGGCCCACCCGAAGCCGGAGGCGAGAGCGTGAGGGACTACGTGGGGGCGGTGGAGCCGGTCATTCCGGTAGACCGAGATCCAACACAGGAGCCTTGACACCATGACCGAAACCAGCGAACTCGACGATTCGTTCCACGTCTTCGACACCACCCTGCGCGACGGCGCGCAGCGGGAGGGCATCAACCTCACCGTCGCGGACAAGCTGGCCATCGCACGGCACCTGGACGACTTCGGCGTGGGCTTCATCGAGGGCGGCTGGCCCGGCGCCAATCCGAGGGACACCGAGTTCTTCGCCCGCGCCCGGCAGGAGATCGACTTCAGGCACGCCCGGCTGGTCGCCTTCGGCGCCACCCGCCGGGCCGGCGGCAAGGCGTCCGAGGACCCGCAGGTCAGGGCGCTCCTGGAGTCGGGCGCCCAGGTGATCACCCTGGTCGCCAAGTCGCACGACCGGCACGTGGAACTCGCCCTGCGCACGACGCTGGACGAGAACCTGGAGATGGTCCGCGACACGGTGTCCTTCCTGACGGAACAGGGCCGCCGCGTCTTCGTCGACTGCGAGCACTTCTTCGACGGCTACCGCGCCAACCCCGAGTACGCGAAGGCGGTCGTCCGGACCGCCTCGGAGGCCGGCGCGTCCGTCGTGATCCTGTGCGACACCAACGGCGGGATGCTCCCGGCGCAGGTCCAGGCGGTCGTCTCGACGGTGCTGGCCGACACCGGCGCCCGGCTCGGCATCCACGCCCAGGACGACACGGGCTGCGCGGTCGCCAACACCCTGGCCGCGGTGGACGCGGGCGCCACCCACGTCCAGTGCACGGCCAACGGCTACGGCGAGCGGGTCGGCAACGCCAACCTGTTCCCGGTGGTCGCGGCCCTGGAGCTGAAGTACGGCAAGAAGGTCCTGCCCGACGGCAAGCTCCGCGAGATGACCCGCATCTCGCACGCCATCGCCGAGGTCGTGAACCTCACCCCCTCCACCCACCAGCCCTACGTCGGCGTCTCCGCCTTCGCCCACAAGGCCGGCCTGCACGCCTCCGCCATCAAGGTCGACCCGGACCTGTACCAGCACATCGACCCCGAGCAGGTCGGCAACACCATGCGGATGCTGGTCTCCGACATGGCGGGCCGCGCCTCGATCGAGCTCAAGGGCAAGGAACTGGGCATCGACCTCGGCGACGACCGGGCGCTGGTGGGCCGGGTGGTCGACCGGGTGAAGGAGCGCGAGCTCAGGGGCTACACGTACGAGGCGGCCGACGCGTCCTTCGAACTCCTGCTGCGCGCCGAGGTCGAGGGCAAGCCCCTCAAGTACTTCGACGTCGAGTCCTGGCGTGCGATCGTCGAGGACCGCCCCGACGGCACCCACGCCAACGAGGCCACGGTCAAGCTCTACGCGAAGGGCGAGCGCATCGTCGCCACGGCGGAGGGCAACGGCCCGGTCAACGCCCTCGACCGCGCCCTGCGCGTCGCCCTGGAGAAGATCTACCCCCAGCTCGCCAAGCTCGACCTCGTCGACTACAAGGTCCGCATCCTGGAGGGTGTCCACGGCACCCAGTCCACGACCCGCGTCCTGATCTCCACGTCCGACGGGGCGGGGGAGTGGTCGACGGTGGGCGTCGCCGAGAACGTGATCGCGGCCTCCTGGCAGGCGCTGGAGGACGCGTACGCCTACGGGCTGCTGCGGGCGGGGGTGCAGCCGGCGGAGTAGGTGGGCGACGCGCCGGTCCGCCGGGGGCGGTGCGGAGGGGCGTCGGGTGAGCCGGCGGTGGCGTACCGGGCGGGTCGGGGCGCCGCCTTTCGCTCGCCCGAATGGCCCTTTTTCCCTGGCTTTCGGGTAGCTTCGAAGTATGAAGGTCGGTATGAAGGTCGCACTTTCGACCCGAGGCTTCGCCGGACTGCTGGCCACGCTGGCGCTCGCCGTCCTGACGGCGTTGACCGTCCTGACGGCCGGCGCCCCGCGCGCCGAGGCGGCCACGGGTGTCTCGGCGGTCGCCGAGGCCCTGCGCGAGAACCCGGTCTACGTCGATCCGGCCGCGTCCGCTCAGCTCTCGGACGCCGAGGCGGACGCGCTGGCCGAGCAGATCAGGGACGCGGACAAGGCCCTCTTCGTGGCGGTGCTGCCCGCGGACCAGCCCACCGACGGCCTCCTGCGCGACCTGCGCACGGCCACCGGTGTGACGGGTCTGTACGCGGTCCGGGTCGGCGACCGTTTCGACGCCGGCGCCGACTCCTCGGTCCTGCCGCGGGACGCCGTACGGAATCTGGTCGGCAGCGTGCGGGGCGAGCGCGACGCGGGCACACAGCTCGACGACTTCACCGACCGGGCCCTGGCCAACATGGGCGGCTCGGCCCCCGCCGGCTGGGACTCCTCCGACGGCGGCGGGGTGTCCACCGCCGGACTGATCACCACCGGGGTCGTCCTGGCCGTCGGCGGTGGCGGCGCCTACGCGCTGGTCCGGCGCAACCGGCGTCGGCACGAGGAGGAACAGCGGGCCGCGCTGGAGCAGCTGCGGGTCGTCGTCGACGAGGACATCACCGCGTTCGGCGAGGAACTGGACCGGCTCGACTTCCATCCGGGGGAGGCGGGCGCGGACGACGCCATGCGCGCCGCCTACGAGCGGGCGCTGGACTCCTACGACCGGGCGAAGTCGGCCATGGCGGCGGCCGGGAAGCCCGAGGACGTGCGGGCCGTCACCCAGACCCTCGACGACGGCCGCTTCGCGCTGGCCGAGCTGGCCGCCCGCCGTGAGGGCCGGCCGCTGCCCGAACGCCGGCCGCCCTGCTTCTTCGACCCGCGGCACGGACCCTCGGTCGCCGACGCGATCTGGACGCCGCCGGGGGGCGCGACCCGGGAGGTCCCGGTCTGCGCGGCCGACCGGACCCGGCTGGCCGACGGCCTCGACCCGGTGGTCCGCGAGGTCGACACCGAGTACGGCCGCCGCCCGTACTGGGAGGCGGGCCCCGCCTACGGGCCCTGGGCGGGCGGCTACTTCGGCGGCAGCATCCTGCCCGGCCTGCTCGTCGGCACGATGCTCGGCAGCATGATGGCCACCCCGGCCTACGCGGCCGACTACGGCTCCGGCTACGGGGACTTCGCCGGCGCCGGTCACGAGGGCGGCGACGTCTCCGGCGCGGACTTCAGCAGCGACGACTTCGGCGGCGGCTTCGGCGGTGGGGACTTCGGCGGCGGAGATTTCGGCGGGGGCGGGGACTTCGGCGGCGGCGGGTTCTGACGCGCGGGTCGCGGGAGCGGCGCCCCGGGAGCCGGGAGCCGGGAGCCGGGAGCCGGGAGCCGGGAGCCGGCGGACACGGGCACGGGCCCGGCGCGGAAGGACGGCGCCGGGCCCGTGCGGGCGTGCGGGAGTGAGATGGCTGCGTCAGAGCGAGGACGCGGCCGAGGCGATGGCGGAGGCGAAGGTGGAGACCTCGGTGTAGACGCCGGGGGCGTTCGGCCGGGCGCAGCCGATGCCCCAGCTGACGATGCCGACCTGGATCCAGGCGTTGCTCGCGTCCCTGCGGAACATCGGGCCGCCGGAGTCGCCCTGGCAGGTGTCGACGCCGCCGGCCGCGTAGCCGGCGCAGATCTCCTCGCTCGCGACCAGGCCGCTGTAGCCGCTGTAGCCGCGGCAGGTGGCGTCGCTGACGAAGGGCACGGTCGCCTTGAGCATGTAGCGCTGCTGGGAGCCGCCCTCGGAGGCCGAGCCCCAGCCGGCCACGGTGAAGGTGCCGGTGTTGTACTGCGTGGTCGTGGCGATCTTCAGCGTCGGCAGGTTGATCGGCTGCGCGAGTTTGATGAGCGCCCAGTCCTTGCCGGTGCCGTTGTAGCCGGGGGCCCGGTAGACGTATGTGGAGCGGACCTGGACCCGCCCGCTGGTGGACTGCAGGTCCGCGACGCCGGCGGTGGCGGTGATGCTGGTGTTGGCGCCGGTGGAGCCCACACAGTGCGCGGCCGTCAGCACGATCTGCTGGGTGTACAGCGCACCGCCACAGCCCATCGAGAGCCGGACCATGAACGGGAACTCGCCCTGCGCGGCGCGGGTGCCGCCGACGACGGGCGAGGGGGCGGCCTGGGCGGCCGAGACGGGCTGAAGACTGGCGATCGCGAGGGCGGCGGCGCCGACGGCCGCGCATCTCTTGAGGGCCGTGAGGAGTCTCTTCAACGTGGTGCCCTTCCGTGGGGGGTTGAGCTCGGGACGCGTGCAACCGAAACACAGAATTGACGTGTGCATGTCATGCCCGGTAACAAAGAAGCGCCGGGGCGCCGGCATGCGCAGGACGAAATCTGTTGCTGGATTATGAGAACCCCGCAAGCACTCACACAAGGGGTGGGATCCGGCCACCCGTGTCCGGTTCCTTCGTGCCGCCGGCCGCCGCGCCCTACGGCACCCGCGGCACCACCAGCCCCGACCGGTACGCCCTGACCACCGCCTGCGTCCGGTCCCTGAGGCCGGCCTGGACCGGACCCGGCTGACGTGGGTCTTCACCGTCTCCCGCGAACCCGCCTACGGTTCTCCCCATGCCCCGAGCCGACGAGCCGCACCCCCGCCCCTTCAGCTCCGTGACCGATCTCGACGCCTGGCTCACCGACCATCCCGCCCCGCACCCCGGCCTCTGGATCAAGATCGCCAAGAAGGGCTCGGGCCTGCCCTCCGTCACCGCCGCCGATGTCAACGACGTCGCCCTGTGCCACGGCTGGATCACCGGTCAGCGCAAGGGACTGGACGCCTCGTACTACCTCCAGCGGATCACCCCGCGCAGGCCCGGCAGTCTCTGGTCGATGGTCAACGTGCGGCGGGTGGAGGAGCTGACGCGGGCCGGGCGTATGCGGCCCGGCGGGCTCGCGGAGGTGGCGGCCGCGCGGGCGGACGGGCGGTGGGCGGCGGCGTACGAGTCGCAGCGCGAGGCCACGGTCCCCGACGACCTCGCCGCCGCGCTGGAGCGGCACCCGCGGGCCAAGGAGGCCTTCGAACGCCTCGGCAGGACGGACCGCTACCTGGCCATGCTCCCCGTCCTGCGTGCCCGCACCCCGGAGCGCCGGGAGGTTCAACTGGCGGCGGTCGTCCTCAGGTTGGAGCGGGGGTGACAAGCCGAGCGCCCGCCCGTCCGCAGTGACAGCGGAGGGGCGGGCGCGCTCGGGCGGGCGTCTCGGACGCCGGCGTCAGAGGGGTCAGGCGTTCTTGATCGCCGAGATGTCGAAGTTCAGCTTGATCTTGTCGGAGATCAGGACACCACCCGTCTCCAGCGCGGCGTTCCACGTCAGGCCCCAGTCGGAGCGCAGGATCTCGGCCTTGCCCTCGAAGCCCACGCGCTCGTTGCCGAAGGGGTCCTTCGCGGCGCCGTTGAACTCCAGGTCGATGGTGAGCGACTTGGTGACGCCGAGGATCTCCAGGTCACCGGTGATGCGGTAGTCGTCGCCGCCCAGGGCCTCCGCCTTGGTGGAGCGGAACGTCATGGTCGGGAACTCGTCCGCCTTGAAGAAGTCCGCGCTCTTGAGGTGGCCGTCGCGGTCCGCGGATCCCGTGTCGATGCTGTCCATCCTGGCGTCGATGGACGCGGTGGAGGCGGAAGGGTCGGTGCCGTCCAGGTGCAGCGAGCCGCTGAAGTCCAGGAACTTGCCCTTGACGTTCGTGACCATCGCGTGCCGCGCGACGAAGCCGAGCGTGGAGTGGGACGGGTCGATCGTGTAGTCGCCGGTCAGGGCGGCGAGGTCCGGGTTCACGGCGGCGGGCGTGGCGGTGGCGGTGTCGGCGGTGTCCTTGCGGCCGAAGATGCTCATGGCGTGCTCCTGGTGGATTGATGTTGAATATTCAACGATGCCAACAGGGATGACCGTAGACCTATTCCGGGTGCGCTTCAACGGCATCGGCGAAATGTTGGCCCGACGGCGCCGAGGTGGTAGACGACGGTCATGACCTCCCGGCGTCGCGCCCTCGCCCTGTCCCTCGCCTCCCGGCGGCCCACCCGCCGAGCCCTCCTGCTCACCGCCGCCCTCCTGGCGACCGCCGCCCCGGGTGGCTCCGCGCCCCGCGCCGCCGACGACAACGACCACGGCACCACCGCCGACCCCTACGACACCCTCCGCCGCCGCTGGCTCGACCTCGCCCTCGGCACCGGATACGACCCCACGGCCGAGCCCTACGCCTCCCGCCTCGCCGAGACCGGCGACCTCGCCCGCGGCTTCCGCGCCACCATGGCCCCCACCGCCACCTCCCTGTGGCCGGACCGCCCCTACGACCCGCCCGCCGGCATCACCCGGAGCTACGCCCGCCTGTGGACCATGACCCAGGCCTGCGTCCGCGAGGGCACCGGCTCGACCGGCGACCCAGGGCTCCGCGCCGACGTGCTCCGCGGCCTCGACCACCTCTCCGCCACGGTCTACCACCCCTCCACCACCCGCTACGGCAACTGGTGGGAGTGGCAGATCGGCAGCCCCCGCCTGCTCATGGACATCACGGCCGCCCTCTACGAGCACCTCACCGAGGCCCGGCGAACCGCCGCCTGCGCCGCCGTCGACCACTTCGTCCCGGACACCATGCTGGCCGACTACTCCGGCACCTCCACCGGCGCCAACCGCGTCGACCTGTGCCGCTCCGTCGCCCTGCGCGGTGTCCTGGGCCGCGACCCCGCCAAGATCGCCCTCGCCCGGGACGCGCTCTCGCCGGTCTTCCCGTACGTGACCGAGGGGGACGGGCTCCACGCCGACGGCTCGTTCGTCCAGCACACCTGGGTCGCCTACTCGGGAACGTACGGCCAGGTCATGCTCGACGGGCTCGGCCGCCTCTTCGCCCTGCTCGCCGGATCCGCGTGGGAGGTCACCGACCCGAACCGGCAGACCGTCCTGGACAGCGTCGAGCACGCCTACGCGCCCCTGATCCACGACGGGTTGGTGATGGACAGCGTCAACGGCCGTGCCATCAGCCGGGGTCTGCTCAAGGGCGACGACCGCCGGGTCCTGCGCGGCGACCACTTCCACGGCCAGGGCCTCATCGCCGCCATCGCGCTGCTCGCCGCCGGAGCGAGCCCGGCCGAACGCGACCGCTGGCACGCCCGCGTCAAGGGCTGGATCGAACGGGACACCGTCACACCGATCGTGACGGCCCGTCAGTACGGTGTCGCCGACCTGGCCCGCCTGCACGCGGTCGCCGCCTCCCCGGTACCGGCCGCCCCGGAACCCCTCGGCCACCGCCTCTTCCCGGCGATGGACCGCGCCGTGCACCGCCGGCCCGCCTTCACCGCGAACATCGCCATGGCCAGCGACCGCATCGCCCACTACGAGTGCGGCAACGGCGAGAACCCGCGCGGCTGGCACACGGGCGCCGGGATGCTCTCCTGGTGGCCGGCCGGCCGCTCGGACCAGTACACCGACTGGTACTGGCCCACCGTCGACTGGTACCGCCTCCCCGGCACCACCGTCTCCACCAAGCGGCTCCCGGACCGGGCGGGCGGCGAGTGGGGCGCGCCCAAGCCGGACGTCCGGTGGGTCGGCGGCACCACCGACGGCGAGTACGCGGCGATCGGCCAGCACCTCAAGGGGCTGGACTCCACCCTCCAGGCCCGCAAGTCGTGGTTCTGCGTCGCCGACGCGGTGATCTGCCTCGGCGCGGGCATCACCTGCGCCGACGGCGTCCCGGTCGAGACGGTCGTCGACAACCGCAACCTGGGGGAGGGCGGCACCCAGTCCTTCGTGCGCGGCCCCGGCTGGGCCCATCTGGAGGACCACGGCGGCTGGGTGATCGTCGAGGGGAGCCTCAGCGCCCTGCGGGAGGACCGCACCGGTGCCTGGTCCGACATCAACACCACCAGTACGACCGAGCGCGGCACCCGCCGCTGGCAGACCCTCTGGCTGGACCACGGCACCGACCCGGAGGACGCCTCGTACGCCTACCTCCTCCTGCCCGGAGCATCCCGCCGTACGGTCGCCGCCCGCGCCGCCGACCGCCGCCGGCTGGAGGTCCTGGCCAACGACAGCGCCCGCCAGGCGGTCCACGTCCCCTCCCTCGGTCTCACGGCCGCCAACTTCTGGCAGCCCGGCAGCGCGGGCCCGCTCACCGCGTCCGCCGGCGCGAGCGTCCTGGTCCGCCGCCGGGGCCGTACCGCTACGCTCTGCGTGAGCGAGCCGCCCCGCACGGGTGAACCCCTGGAGATCACCTGGGACCGGCCGGTGCGCACGGTGATACGGGCGGACGACACCGTCGAGGTGCTCGCCACAGGCCGCCGACTGCGCCTGCGTGTCACCCCGGGGAAGGCATGTGCCACCCATGAATGTGAGGTGACTCTCAGCTGACGGTTTGTCTGACCCCTACAAGCGCGGGCCCCTCTGAGCAGTCAGAACGGCTGCATGCGGTCGAGGTTCTGTTCAGTGGCACCAGGAAAACGGTCCGGACACTGTGCGGAGTCGACGGCGAGCTTTCCTTGCCGGGCTTCGTAAGGTCGCTACATGACCGTTTTGGATGAGGCGCCGGGTGAGTCGACGGACGAGTTGACGGCTGAGCCGACGGACGCGCGCGGGCGAGTGGCCGAACTGCACGAGATCCGTGCGCAGGCGCTGGCCGGCCCGAGCGAGAAGGCGACCGAGGCGCAGCACGCCAAGGGGAAGCTGACCGCGCGGGAGCGTATCGAGCTGCTGCTGGACCCGGGTTCGTTCCGGGAGGTCGAGCAGTTGCGCCGGCACCGGGCGACCGGTTTCGGTCTGGAGGCCAAGAAGCCGTACACGGACGGTGTGATCACCGGGTGGGGGACGGTGGAGGGCCGTACGGTCTTCGTGTACGCGCACGACTTCCGGATCTTCGGGGGCGCGCTGGGCGAGGCGCACGCCACGAAGATCCATAAGATCATGGACATGGCGATCGCGGCCGGGGCTCCGCTGGTGTCGCTGAACGACGGGGCGGGCGCGCGGATCCAGGAGGGTGTCTCGGCGCTGGCCGGTTACGGGGGCATCTTCCAGCGCAACACCAAGGCGTCCGGGGTGATCCCGCAGATCTCGGTGATGCTGGGTCCGTGCGCGGGCGGCGCGGCCTACAGTCCGGCGCTGACCGACTTCGTGTTCATGGTCCGCGAGACCTCGCAGATGTTCATCACCGGTCCGGACGTCGTCAAGGCGGTCACCGGCGAGGAGATCACCCAGAACGGGCTGGGCGGGGCGGATGTGCACGCCGAGACGTCGGGTGTGTGCCACTTCGCCTACGACGACGAGGAGACGTGCCTCGCCGAGGTGCGCTACCTGCTGTCGATGCTCCCGCAGAACAACCGCGAGAACCCGCCGCGCGCGGAGTCCGCGGACGCGCCGGACCGCCGTTCGGACGTCCTGCTGGACCTGGTCCCGGCGGACGGCAACCGTCCGTACGACATGACCAAGGTGATCGAGGAGATCGTCGACGACGGCGAGTACCTGGAGGTCCACGAGCGCTGGGCGCGGAACATCATCTGCGCGCTGGCCCGCCTGGACGGCCAGGTCGTCGGCATCGTCGCCAACCAGCCGCAGTCGCTGGCCGGGGTCCTGGACATCGAGGCGTCGGAAAAAGCTGCGCGCTTTGTCCAGATGTGTGACGCTTTTAACATCCCGATCGTCACTTTCCTGGACGTCCCGGGGTTCCTTCCGGGTGTCGACCAGGAGCACGGCGGAATCATCCGCCACGGCGCCAAGCTGCTGTACGCCTACTGCAACGCGACCGTCCCGCGGATCTCCCTGATCCTGCGCAAGGCCTACGGAGGTGCGTACATCGTCATGGACAGCCAGTCCATCGGCGCGGACCTGACGTACGCGTGGCCGACGAACGAGATCGCCGTGATGGGCGCGGAGGGTGCCGCCAACGTCATCTTCCGCCGCCAGATCGCGGAGGCGGAGGACCCCGAGGCCATGCGGGCCCGCATGGTCAAGGAGTACAAGTCCGAGCTGATGCACCCCTACTACGCGGCAGAACGCGGCCTGGTCGACGACGTCATCGACCCCGCGGAGACCCGCGAGATCCTCATCCAGTCCCTGGCGATGCTGCACACCAAGCACGCCGACCTGCCGTCCCGCAAGCACGGCAACCCCCCGCAGTAACCAGGCGGATCCTTCGCGGTACCCCCGCGGAAACCTCTCTCACGGAGACTGACACCCATGAACACCCCTGACATTCGTGTCGAGAAGGGCCACGCCGAGCCCGAGGAAGTCGCCGCTCTCACGGCGATCCTGCTGGCCCGGGCCGCCGCCCGGCCGTCCGAAGCGCCGGCCCACCGCGGCCGCCCCAAGGCCGGCTGGCGCCGCCTGGAGCGCGAGCCGGGCTTCCGCGCCCCGCACAGCTGGCACTGACCTTTCAGCGCGCGTTCAACGGCCCCGCCCTCCTTCGGAGGGCGGGGCCGTTCGCGTGGTCACTGGCAGTGGGCACGGGAGGGCGACGCCCACGCACGAAGGCCCCCGATCTCTCCGGCGGGAGAGATCGGGGGCCGCGACGGCAGGCAGTCCCCGAACAGGCCTACCGCAGCCGCGCCATCAGCGCGTGCTCCACCAGGGTGATCAGGGCCGACTTCGCGTCGGCCCGGTGCCGGGCGTCCGTCGTGATGATCGGCGTGTCGGGGCCGATCTGGAGCGCCTCGCGCACCTCGTCGGGGTTGTACGGCTGCTGACCGTCGAAGCCGTTGAGGGCGATGACGAACGGCAGGCCGCTGTTCTCGAAGTAGTCGACCGCGGGGAAGCAGTCGGCGAGCCGGCGGGTGTCGACCAGGACGATCGCGCCGATCGCGCCGCGCACCAGGTCGTCCCACATGAACCAGAAGCGGTCCTGGCCCGGCGTACCGAAGAGGTACAGAATCAGGTCCTGGTCGAGCGTGATACGGCCGAAGTCCATGGCGACCGTGGTGGTCGTCTTGTCCCCGGTGTGGGTCAGATCGTCGATGCCGGCCGACGCTGACGTCATCACGGCCTCGGTGCGCAGCGGGTTGATCTCCGAGACGGCGCCGACGAACGTGGTCTTGCCCACGCCGAAGCCGCCAGCCACCACGATCTTCGCGGACGTGGTGGAGCGGGAAGGCCCTCCGCTAGAGCTTGCGAAGTCCACTGAGCACCCTTTCGAGCAGTGTCACGTCTGGCTGGCCGCCGGCGCTCTCGTCGCCGCCGGGCTGATGGATGGCGACCAGGCCCGCCTCCGCCAAGTCGGCGACGAGGATCCTGGCCACGCCGAGAGGGATGGTCAGAAGGGCCGAGATCTCGGCTACCGACTTGATCTCACGGCAGAGGTTGCAGATCCGCTGATGCTCGGGCAACTGGCCCTGCATCTGGTGCGGCTGCGCGGTGGTGTGCACCAGCGCCTCGATGGCGAGCTGGTAGCGCGGGCGGGTGCGGCCGCCCGTCATGGCGTACGGGCGCACCAGGGGGTTGCTGGCGCCTCCCGCGGGTGAAGGCTCAGGGGTGCGTCGCTGCGGCTGCACGGGCTGGATGCGCGGTGCCTGCGGCTGGTCGTACGGCGACGGCCCGGGACCCTGGGGGTTCTGGGGTGCGTACGGCTGTTGACGCCGCTGGCTCGGAGTGGAGGGGAAGTTGTAACGGTTGGGGTTCTGGGAACCGTCGCCCTGACCCTGGCCAGGGCCGTACGACCAGTTACCCGAAGGTGAACCGCCTGGGGGTGTTGCCACTTTCTCTCCTCCTCCGACTGTGCCGGGCTCCATCACTGTGGAACCGCGTCCCGAAACCTTATGGCCTCGGGACGCCAAAACGCACCGTCTGTCTGTCAGTTGAGCAGGCTCCCCTGGAGCTCCGCGCGCAGATCGGGCGTCAGGACCGTACCGGCACGGTCCACCAGGAGTGCCATCTCGTAGCCGATGAGGCCGATGTCCGCCTCCGGATGCGCGAGAACCGCGAGCGAGGAACCGTCGGAGATGGACATGATGAAGAGGAACCCCCGCTCCATCTCCACCACCGTCTGGTTCACACTGCCGCCCTCGAAGATACGGGAGGCGCCTGCCGTCAGTGACGTCAGACCGGAGGCGACGGCCGCGAGCTGGTCGGCACGGTCGCGCGGAAAGCCTTCGGACATCGCCAGAAGGAGTCCGTCGGCGGAGACCACCACCGTGTGGGACACCCCCGGGGTGTTGTCCACGAAGTTGGTGATCAACCAGTTCAGGTTCTGCGCCGCCTGGCTCATCGGGCTCACACTAACGCTCCTGGTTGTAGGTGCTGTCAGGACCGAAGCCCTGGCCGTTCGTTTCACTGCCTGCGTTACGTCCTCGCTGGACCCCGCGGCGCAGGTTGCTCAACCTGCCCCGGACGTCCTCGGGCGCACGGGAGACCTGTGGGCCTCCCTGGGGGGTGGCTTCGGCGGCGCCCTCGACCAGGTTGGCCTTGGGCACCCGCCTCGGCAGGCCGGAGGAGGTGACCCCGCCCGCCTTGGGTCCCTTCCGGAGCTGCGAGGCCTGCTGCCAGCGCTCGTCGTTGGCCGACCGCCAGCTGCCGCTGCCGTTGCTCTCCGGTGAGGGGGCCGACGGCTCCTGGTTCGCGTGCCGCGTGCCGCCCGAGCCGGTGGCACCGCTCGCGGTGGATCCGCGGCGGGGGAGCCCGGCATCGGTCAGCTCGTGGGCGACGGAGGAGGTCGGTCCCGGACGGTCGAAGCCTACGCGGTCCTGCTCACTCACGTCAGCGGCCTGCGCGGATTCCGCTTCCGGAGCGTACTGGTCCGGGTATCCGTTGCGGTAGCCGTCGGTCTGCGGCCAGTCGTCCTGGTAGGGCTGCTCCTCAAGGGCGGGGAACGTCTCCTGCGCACCGCCACGGGCGGCGGCGGGCTCCTCCAGGGCGGGCTCCGCATACGCCGGCTCCGGGTAGCCGCCGCCGTTCGCGGAGAAGGGGTCGTGCTGCGGCGGACCGCCGTTCGGCGCGTAGTACGGCTCGTCGTACGCCGGCCGCTGCTGCTGCTCCTCGTACGAGCGCTGCTGCTCCTCGTACGACGGCTGCCGCGGCTGCTCGTACGACTGCTGCTGCTCGTCGTACGTCGGCTGCTGACGGTCGTAGGCGGCCGGCTGCTGCTCCGGGAAGCCGCCCTGGCCGTTGTCGTAGCCGGAGGGGGCGTCGAACGCGTCCCCGTACGACGGATTGTCCACGTCCGGTGTGCCGGGCTGGCCCTGCGACTGGGACTCCAGGGCCGCGCGGCGCTCCTCACGCAGCAGCGAGCGGCCCACCGGGTCCAGCTCCCGGATGTCGTCCGGGACCTCGGAGTAGCGGCTGTCGTCGAAGCCCAGCTCCGCGGCCGTGCGCATCGGCAGTCCGTTGGAGAAGTTCTCGCCGCCGAAGTTCTGCTCCGGGATGATCTGCGAGACCGTGAACTCGTCGCGGTCGGACTGCTGCTCGCCGCCGCCACCGCCGTGGGTGATCGCGTCGGGGAGCATGACCAGCGAGGTGGTGCCGGCCTGCTCGCCGGAGGGGCGCAGCTGGACCCGGATGCCGTGCCGGTCGGACAGCCGGCCGACCACGAACAGGCCCATGCGCTGGGAGATCGCGGCGTCCACGGTCGGCGGGTTGGCCAGCTTGTGGTTGATGTCCGCGAAGTCCTCGGCGGTGAGGCCGATGCCCTTGTCGTGGATCTCGATCATGATGCGGCCGTCGGGCAGCCGGGTCGCGGTGACGCGGACCTTGGTCTGCGGCGAGGAGAAGGTGGTGGCGTTCTCCAGCAGCTCGGCCAGCAGGTGCACGAGGTCGGTGACCGCGCGGCCGTGGATCTCGGCCTCCGGGACGCCGGACAGCTCGACGCGCTCGTACTGCTCCACCTCGGAGGAGGCGGCGCGCAGCACGTCGACCAGCGGGACCGGCTGGTCCCAGCGGCGGCCGGGCTCCTCGCCGGCGAGGACCAGGAGGTTCTCGCCGTTGCGGCGCATACGGGTGGCCAGGTGGTCCAGCTTGAAGAGGTTCTCCAGCTGGTCCGGGTCGGCCTCGTTGTTCTCCAGGTCGGTGATCAGGGTCAGCTGGCCCTCGATCAGCGACTGGTTGCGGCGCGAGAGGTTGGTGAAGATCGCGTTGATGTTGCCCCGCAGCAGGGCCTGCTCGGCGGCGAGCCGGACGGCCTCGCGGTGGACCTGGTCGAAGGCGCGGGCGACTTCGCCGATCTCGTCCCGGGTGGTGATCGGGATGGGCTGCACCCGGGTGTCCACGCGCCCGGGGTCGGTGCGCGAGAGCTGGTCGACCAGCATCGGCAGCCGCTGCTCGGCGATACCGAACGCGGCGTTGCGCAGCTGGCGCATCGCGCGGCTCATCTGGCGGGCCACCATGCCGGCCAGGATGAACGCGGCGAGCAGGGCGACCACGACCGCGGCACCGGTGATCAGCGCGTCGCGCTTGGCGCTGTCGGAGATGTCGGAGGCCTCGCTCACCGCGGTGTCGGCCAGGTCCGTCTCGATCGCGTTGTACGCGTTGAACTTGAGGGTGGTGACCGCCCACCAGTTCTCCGCGGTGATGCCCTCCTCGGCCAGGGCGGCGCGCTCACTCGTGTCCGTGGAGGACAGCGAGGCGAGCTTCGTGACCATCGTGGTGTCGCCGGCGGGCGGCGGCACGTAGTCCGGGTTCTTCGCCTTGGCCTCGGTGGCCATCTTCACGGCCTCGGCCCTGATCTGCTTGTTGGCCGCCTCCAGGTTGGCGATGTCCTGATCGGTGCCACCGCTCGTGTACTCCTGGATGGCGATGCCCTCCAGGTACGCGTACGACGAGAGGGCGACGCGCTGCTTGGCCAGGTCCGCGGCGCCGGGGCCGGGTTTGTACAGCATGTGCGTGCCGATGGACCGCTCCAGCGAGAGCGCGCCCTTGGTCAGCGAGATGGCGTAGACCGTACGGCCGTAGCTGGTGATGTTGCCGGTGCCCAGGCCGAGCTCGTTGGCGAACTCCAGCAGCCGGTGCTCGGTCGCGACGTAGCCCTCTTCCGTCTGCACGCCGGGGAGCTGGTCGGTGTAGGCGGCCTTGCGGAGCTTCGCCAGGTTCGGCTCGACCTCGCGGAAACGCTCCAGGCGCCGGACCAGGTTGGGCCGGTCCGGCATGTTCTGGACGGCCTCGTCGAAGGCGTCGGCCGCTTTGTCGGTGTTCGCGCGGGCCTGTACGACCGTCTCGTTCTTCTCGCCCTTGCCCTGGAGCAGGGGCGCGGCGGTCACGTCACGCTCGACGAGCAACTGGTTGCCGTAGGCCAGCGCGGCCCGCACCAGACGCGCGGTGTTCTCCGCGTCCTCGGCCTCCTGCCAGGTGTCGATCGAGCTCTTCACCTGGAAGCCGCCCATGACGAGGCCGACCATCACGGGTATGAGCAGGATCGCGTTCAGCCGGGTCGGCACCCGCCAGTTGCGCGGGGAGAACCGGCCGCCGCTGGGAGCCGGCACAGCCGTTGGTTCCGATCCGGGCACGGGGTGGGGCGCCGCTCCGCGCGGCGGCGGGGTGAAGTTGCCCCGGGCCGACGGCTCGGGACTGTTCTTGCTTCGCCTCACTCGACCAACAACCTTCCGGCGGTCGGCACCAACGTTGTGCCGCAGTGTCTCAGAGCCCAGTTCGCCATCGACCGGTGTGTACGTCGTTGACTATTGGGCAGTTCAGGCATTCCAGCACGGCGGCCTGCGCTCCTCCAAACAGTGGAGTGCGAGAATCCGCAGTGTTGTAAGCCTCAGATAAAACGGTCATAAAGAGCGAGCCCCGTCAAAAGACGGGGCCTCCGTGCGCGCAGCGAGACCGGACGACCGCGACGCGTGGCCATACCACCCGATTCCTCTGCCGAAACGTTATGAACACCGGAGCCGACCGTGTCAAAGGACACAGTCGGCTCCGCCACATCTACGACAACTGCCGTATGGCGTCGAAGATTTCGCGTGCTATCTCAGGCGTGCCATCAGCGCGTGCTCGACCAGCGTGATCAGCGCGCCCTTGGCGTCGGAGCGGTGCCGCGCGTCGGTGGTGATGATCGGGGTGTCCGGTCCGATCTGGAGGGCCTCGCGCACCTCCTCCGGAGCGTACGGCTGGTGCCCGTCGAAGCCGTTGAGGGCGACGACGAACGGCAGGCCGCTGTTCTCGAAGTAGTCGACCGCGGGGAAGCAGTCGGCGAGCCGGCGGGTGTCCACCAGCACCACGGCGCCGATCGCGCCGCGCACCAGGTCGTCCCACATGAACCAGAAGCGGTCCTGGCCCGGCGTTCCGAAGAGGTACAGGATCAGGTCCTGGTCGAGCGTGATGCGGCCGAAGTCCATGGCGACCGTGGTGGTCGTCTTGTCCCCGGTGTGGGTCAGGTCGTCGATGCCCGCGCTGGCGGACGTCATGACGGCCTCGGTGCGCAGCGGGTTGATCTCGGAGACGGCGCCGACGAACGTGGTCTTGCCCACGCCGAAACCACCTGCCACCACGATCTTCGCGGAGGTGGTGGTCCTGCCTCCGTCAGAGCTTGCGAAGTCCACTGAGCACCCTTTCGAGCAGTGTCACGTCCGGAGCGCCGGTGCTCTCGTCGCCGCCCGGCTGGTGAATGGCGACAAGTCCGGCCTCCGCGAGGTCCGCGACAAGGATCCGGGCCACGCCCAGGGGCATGGCCAGCAGTGCCGAGACCTCGGCGACCGACTTCACCTCTCGGCAGAGGTGGCAGATCCGCTGGTGCTCAGGGAGCAGTCCCATGAGCGCCGCCGGGTCGGCCGTGGTGCTGATCAGGGCCTCGATGGCGAGCTGGTAGCGCGGCCGGGTCCGGCCGCCGGTCATCGCGTACGGACGTACCAGCGGCTGGTCGCCCTCATCCTCGTACGGCTCCGCGTACGGATCATGAGAGGCGGTGGGCGGGGTCATGAATCCTCCGGGCGGGGACAGCAAGTCGGTCAGTCAAGCCGTCGGGGTGGGGCCGGTGGGGGGGATTGTGGCGGCCGGACGGTGATGTGGTGAGACGGGTGGATCCGTGCGGGTCAGTGGAGCAGACTTCCCTGCAGTTCGGCACGCAGGTCGGGCGTGAGTACGGCGCCCGCGCGGTCGACCAGGAGTGCCATCTCGTAACCGACCAGGCCGATGTCGCAGTCGGGGTGAGCGAGCACGGCCAGCGACGAGCCGTCCGAGACGGACATCAGGAACAGGAATCCCCGTTCCATCTCGACGACCGTCTGGGCCACGTCGCCGCCCTCGAAGATCCGGGAGGCGCCGGCCGTCAGTGACGTCAGGCCCGACGCGACGGCCGCCAGCTGGTCGGCACGGTCACGCGGGAAACCCTCGGACATCGCCAGCAGAAGGCCGTCGGCGGACACGACGACGGTGTGGGACACCCCGGGGGTGTTGTCCACGAAGTTGGTGATCAACCAGTTCAGGTTCTGTGCCGCCTGGCTCATCGGGCTCAACTAATGCTCCTGCTGGTGAGTGGGGCTCGGGAAGCTTCCGGTCTGGCCGTTGCCGGCCTGTCGACCCTGGGCGATGCCCCGACGGAGATTGGTCAGCCGGCCGCGTACGTCGTCAGGCGCACGCGAGACCTGCGGACCGGCTTGGTGCTGTTGCTGTTGAGCCGTGCCCGGGACGAGGTTCGCCCTGGGCACCCGGCGCGGAAGGCCGGAGGTGGTGACGCCGCCCGCGGCCGGCTGCCGTACGCGCTCTGCCTGCCGGACGAGTTCGTCGTTCGGCGAGCTGCGCCAGGAGCTGGCGACGGGACGTTGGGGGGCGGCGGGAGCCTGCGGCTGCTGCTGCGGGGCCGCCGGGACGGGAGCCGGGCCGTTGCCCTGCTGCCCGTCGTGCTGTCCGTTCTGCTGTCCGTGGAACCAGTTGGTCTCCAGCGTGTCGTACAGCGGTGTACGACCGTCGCCGGGACCGGCCGGCGGCAGTTCCCACCCGTCACCCGGTCGCCGGTTGTCCGGCTCCGGGCGGGCGGGCCGCTGCTGCGGACGCGGCGGGACCGGCGGGCGCGGGACACCGAAGTCGCCGCCCCGCCCGCCGTTGACCTGCGGGCGCTCGAACTGGCCCGTGGACGAGGGGATGTGCGCGGGGCTCTGGCTGCCCGGCAGGACGTGCTGGCCCGTGGAGCCGCCGTCGTAACCGGGCTGCGGGAACTGGCCGGTGGAGCCGTTGTCGTACGCCTGCGGGGAGGCGAACTGGCCCGTGTTCGACGGACTGGACGGGTTGTTCTGACCGCCCTGGGTACCGAACACGTCCGGGCGGGCGAACGGGTCGTCCGTGCCCTGGCCGTTCCGGCCGTTCTGGCCGCCGCTCGTACCCGGGCGGGCGAACTGCCCGGTGTGCTGCGGGGCTCCGGGCGCCGGGGCGTCGAAATCCGGGCGGCCGAAGTCGGACGGGGACCCGGAACCCTGACGGCCGTCGGACCGCGGGACCGCCGGCATCTCCGTCGTCGCGCCCGGGCCCTGCCGGTCGTCGATCCGCGGCATCCGGGAGGTCTGCGCCGGGTCCTGCTCGTCGTGGCCGCGCGGAGCGTCCAGCGAGGCGCGCGGCACCGGCGGCTGTGCGTTCTCGTCGCTCCAACTGGGCGTACGGGGCTGCTGGTTGCTCCCGGGAAGCTCGGCCCGCGGGCCACCGCGCCCCGGCAGCTGCGGCCGACGGCGCCGGCCCTGCTGCTGCTCGGCACCCTGTCCGGAGGGCGCCGACTTCGGGGGTACGGCACCCCGGGCGCCGCCGAAGCTGTCCTGACCGCCGCCGAACGGGTCCTGGCCCTGCGGTCCACCGGTGCCGGCGGCCTGAAGGCCCTGCGGCGCACCCGGTGCCTGACCGCCGAAGCCGGCGCCCGCACCGGCCGGAGCCGGCCGGCCCTGCTGGGGCGCACCCGCGCCCTGCGGTCCGCGCGCTCCGCCCGGGGCACCCGGACGACCGCCCGCGTCCCGCCCGGGCAGCGCGGCCCGCGGTCCCTGACCGGCACCGAGCAGACCGCCGCTGGGGGCACCGGCGCCCAGGGCGCCACCGCCCATACCGCCACCGCGGCGGGCCGCGGCGACACCGGCCGCGGCCTGCGAGGCGGCCATGCCGTTGGCTCCGCCCGCGCCCTGGCCCTGCTTCGGCTGGGGCTTCTTGCCGCCCTGGGCGACATCGACGGGCAGCATGACCAGCGCGGTCGTGCCACCGGAGTCGGACGGGCGCAGCTGGATGCGGATGCCGTGCCGCTGTGAAAGGCGGCCGACCACGAACAGACCCATGCGGCGAGAGACGGACACGTCCACGGTGGGCGGCGAGGCGAGCCGCTCGTTGATCGCCGCGAGGTCCTCGGGGGAGAGGCCGATACCGGTGTCGTGGATCTCGATCAGCACCCGGCCGTCGGGCAGCGCGTGACCGGTGACCTTGACCTTGGTCTGCGGGGAGGAGAACGAGGTGGCGTTCTCCAGCAGCTCGGCGAGCAGGTGCACGAGGTCGTTGACCACGCGGCCGGCCACTTCGGTGGTCGGCACGGAGGACAGCTCGATGCGCTCGTACTGCTCCACCTCGGAGGCGGCGGCACGCAGCACGTCGACCAGCGGCACCGGCCGGGTCCAGCGACGGCCGGGCTCCTCACCGGCGAGGACGAGGAGGTTCTCACCGTTACGGCGCATGCGGGTCGCGAGGTGGTCGAGCTTGAACAGGGAGGACAGCTGGTCCGGGTCGGCCTCGCGGGACTCCAGCTCGGAGATCAGCGACAGCTGGCGCTGGATCAGACCCTGGGAGCGGCGCGAGAGGTTGGTGAACATCGCGTTGACGTTGCCCCGCAGCAGGGCCTGCTCGGCGGCGAGGCGGACCGCCTCGCGGTGCACGTCGTCGAAGGCCGCGGCGACCTGGCCGATCTCGTCCCGGGAGTGCACACCGACCGACTCGACGGAGGTGTCGACGTCCTGCGGGTCGGACTCGGACAGCTGCTTGACCAGCTCGGGCAGCCGGTCCTGGGCGACCTTGGTGGCGGTCTCCTGGAGGCGGCGCAGCGAGCGGATCATGGACCGGGCGACGACGAAGGCGCCGACCAGCGAGACGCCGAGCACGAGCAGGATCAGCACACCGGAGATGATCGCTTCGCGCTCCGCCTCGTTGCGCAGCTCGCGGGCCTTCTGCTCCATGTCCTCGAGCAGCGTGTGCTCGATGTTGCCCATCTGCTCGATCTTGATCGAGCTGTCGTCGACCCAGTCCTTGTAGGAGCGCTTGTCCAGTCCGTTCAGGCCGTCCACCCGGCCGAGGGCGCGCCCGGCCCAGGTGTCGGTGGCCTGGATGGTGGGGTTGCCCTCCTCGACGGGCTTGAGCATCTCGGGGGCCTCGTCCCTGCCGAAGATGCTGCTGAAGCTCTCGAGTTCGGAGTTCTCGCTCTCCAGGGCGCCCTCGGCGTACAGACGGTCGTTCTCGGAGAGGTCGCCGAACGTCTTGTCGTCGGCGGGCAGCGCCGCCGCGAGGATCGCGCGCTGGATGGACGCGTACTCCTTGGCCGACGAGAACGCCGACAGGGCGCGCGTGCGCTGGATCATCTCGGGGTTGCTGGTGGCCTCGGCCATGTCCTGCGAGAGGTCCAGCAGGTGGGTGATGAGGCGGTGGTAGCCCTCGACCGTCTGGGAGGCGTTGGCCTTGGTCCGGTAGGCCGTGGAGCGGATCTTCGACAGGCCGCTCAGGTCGCGGACGAGGCCCACCAGGCTCTCGCGCACCCCCTGGAGGTTGGAGGCGTCGATGTCCTCCGCGGCGTTCTTGAAGGTGTCCACGGCCCGGTCCGTCTTGGTCCGGGTGCCCCTGACCGTGTAGTCGGTCGCCACGGCGCCGTGCGCCAGCGGGCCGGCCGACTTGTCGCGCTCCTCCTGGAGCGCGGCCGCGAGCTCGGTGGCCTGCTTGGTCATCTCGGTCAGCAGCCGCATGTTGTCGAGCTGCTGGATGTCGTCCATGGACTGGTTGATACGCAGCGCGCCCAGCGAGGTGGCCGCGACCACCGGGAGCGTCAGCAGTGCCACCAGACGCGTCGAGATGCGCCAGTTGCGCAGGGCTATTCGCGGGCCGGGGCCGGTCGAGCCCTTCGGCGGTTTCACCGGTGGCGTGGTCGGAGCGGACGGGTTCGACGACGCGGACGCGCCGGGGCGCCCGGAGCGCTCACCGCCGTCGCCGGACGCGGCCGGGCCCGGGTTCTGGGCGTGCTGGGGCGAGGAGCTGCCGGCCATCGGGCCAGTCCCGCCATGCGGCTCCGGCTCGGCCGAAGCACTGCCATCCCTCTTGAAACGTCCCTGCACTAGCGTCGCAACCTCTGGACCAGGCGCCCCTCCGCGTGAACGGAAGGACGGTGTCGGCGTCGTAGGGGGCGTCCTGAATACGCACCCTGGTGGTCGTGAGTGACCGGCGCTGGTTCCCCTGTCTCACCGCCACTCGGCGCTTCACTGCGCCCCCTGTGCGCCGGCTCGATCCTGCGGCGGTCCGTGGAATTCCAGCACAGTGCCGGATCTCCAACAAGGCCCGTAGGCCAGGCCGTGACCTATGTGACAGCACGTGAGTGCGACGTCACGGGGTGTACCTCACGATCTCCCCCATAACGGACTTGTCTCCGCGAGTCACCCGTGGGTAGGGAGTGTCCCAGTCGCCATGATCAGGAGCGGAATGACAGCTTCAGGGAGGCAATGTCCGTTTCGTCGAGGGAGGGTGCGGGTCCGTTTTGACCAATTTGACCGGAGCTCCGTGAGCAAACTCACATGGTGATCGTGGGGTGTTCCCGGCTTCGGCGGGGAATCGCATGTTTAGCCTGACGCTTTACAGAGAAGGCAAATCCGACAACCCGCGTCGACCGCAGGCACTTTCGGCCCGGTCGGCGCCCGCATGGACAGGGTCTCGTAAGAACCGTGAAGACGACGATGATGTTCCACAAGATCGCCAACCCGCGGCGCACGACGCTGGCGCACCTGAAGGACGCCGACGACCTGCGGACCTCGGAGCAGCCGGAGCACTCCGCCGACCTCCCCGCGCAGACCGCGAACCCCAAGCGTACGGTCCTGATGGACGTCCCCGTCGCCGCCGAGGCCGCAGCCGGGCAGTAGCCGCCCGCCGTCCACGAGTGCCGGCGCGGACCGGCACTCGGACGTTTCGGGCGCTCGTCCCTTCACGCGCCGTCCCTTCACCGCCTCCGCGCGTCCGCCAGTATCTCTTTGGCCGCGCTCACCTTTCGCCGGTGCATGTCGTCGAGCTTCCGCAGCGGCTCCGGATCCTTGGCGATCATGTCTTTCTGAATGGCCGCCTCGGCGTCGAACCAGGTGTCCAGCAGGCCGGTGCTCCGTTTGCACGACACGTCGGCCACCGCTGTCTCCTTCTCCTCGCCCGAGACGGTTCCCGCACGGAAGGCCGGCGTCTCCAGCGCGTCCAGCGGAGAGGCGTAGTCGTACCCCTTCCGTCGCATGCAGGAGGACCATGCCCCGACGGCCGCCCGCACCTTCGGGTCCTTCAGGGAGTCCTGGTAGCTCGACGTCGCGATACGGCTCGCCGTCCGGCTTCCCGCCGGGTGTTCGTACGGCTCGCGGAAGTCGAGGATCGCTTTCCCCAGACAGCCCTGGTCCGGTATCTCCCGGCCCCGGAACTCCAGCTTCGCGTCCTGCCGTCCACTGTCCCCGAGAGACCGCTTTCCGTAGAGGACCGCGGCCTCGTCCTTCGTGAGCTCCGGTTCCGGCGCGGCCGGCTCCGGCGGCAGCCGGTATCCGTACCGGCCCGCCGTGGCCATGTCCGACAGTCCGTACCGGCGATCCGGCGCGGGCGCCGGTACGGGACTCGTCGCGGGCGTGTAGGACAGGCCGAAGTCCTTCATGCAGTCGCGGGCCAGTACCTGCTCCGCCGACCGGATCACCTCGTAGTCGGCGGCGCTGTAGCTGTACGCGGCGATGGGCAGCCGGAAGGTGTAGCCCTTCGTCGCGGGTGACGCCGTGCTCGCGCTCGGTTCCGGCGCCTCGGCGGAGGGCGTGGCGGACGTCGGGGCCGACGGTTCCCGCGCGGAGCAGCCGACCAGCAGCGCGAGGGAGAGAACGGGGATCGCCAGACGTCTCATGGGTCCAGGGTGTCCGTGGGAGCGTGCGGCTCCGGGGGAGGGAGGGGGGTACGACGTCGGTGCATACGGAACCCCGCGTGGGCCCGACTGCCCTGCGCGGGGTCATGTGCCGCTGCACCGCGAGTGGGTGTCAGTCCCACTTGTAGCAGTTCGAGCCGCCGCGGTCGAAGTCGAACGAGGCGTTGTTGTTGTACGTCCTGGCGAGCCGGCCGGTCTCGGAGAGCGGCGCGAACGTGTCGCAGGCGCCCCCGTAGTTGCTGTTGAAGAACACCGTGGCGACACTGTCGATGCTCGCGTTCCAGAACGAGGCCGCGTTGTTCTTCACGCCCTGTCCCTGGCCGGTCCCGGAGGACAGGAACGCGTAACCCGCGAGGTTGGCCACGCCGTCCCGGGTGAAAGCGGTGTGCGACCCCGAGTTGTTGCTGTTGTAGTAGAAGACGGCACAGTCCCGTTCGGAGTCCGGGCAGGTGACTCTGGCCTCCGCGTGTGCCGTCGGGGCCATGCCCAGTACCGCCACGGCCGCGACGGGAAGGCCCACCGCCGCGGACAGGACCTTGCGTGATGCCTTCATGAGATCCCCTCGATCGTGAACCCGACGCGTGCCTCTCGGGAAGATCACACTAGGGTGATGGCGAGATCACGACAAGCGTTTTCCGGTCACCGGGCAGGCCGGAGACAACGCGCCGGGCAGGCCGAAGGCGCGACGGTGGGCGCGAGGCCGCGGCGCTCGGCGGACCGGCGTCATGGCGGCCGGCCGGCCGAAGGCACGGCGGTCGGCGGCGGAGCACGGCACCGGTCGGCAGGGGGCACGCGGAGCCCGATCTCGCGACCCGCCGACCGATGATCATGCGCTCCGACCGGTTAGCCTGGAGCGTCCAGCGTCGGCTCGCGGGCAAGCCGGTAGGCCGACACGCACACCAGTTCTCAGTGAGGGGCGCAAGGATCCCGTGCGCATCGCCAGATTCTCCATCGACGGGAACGTCGCCTTCGGCGCGGTCGAGGGCGACAGGCCGGACGAGCTCGTCCTCGACATCATCAAGGGCATCCCGTTCGCGGACTTCGAGCTCTCCGGTACGAAGGTCCCGCTGAGCAAGGTGAGGCTGCTGCCGCCCGTGCTCCCCAACAAGGTCGTGGCCTACGGCCGCAACTACGCGGAGCACGCGAGGGAACTCGGCAACGAGGTGCCCGACGCCCCGTTCGCCTTCTTCAAGCCCTCCACCTCGGTGATCGGCCACGGCGACGCGATCCAGTACCCCTCCTTCTCCGAGGACCTCCACCACGAGGCCGAACTGGCCGTCGTGATCGGCCGCATGTGCCGCGAGGTCCCGCGCGAGCGCGTCAAGGACGTCATCCTCGGCTACACCTGCGCCAACGACGTCACCGCCCGCGACGTCCAGAAGCGCGAGAAGCAGTGGGCCCGGGCGAAGGGCTTCGACACCGCCTGCCCGCTCGGCCCCTGGGTGGAGACGGACCTGGACCACTCCGACCTGACCATCCAGCTCACGGTCAACGGGCAGCAGCGCCAGCTCGGCCGCACCAGCGAGATGATCCACTCCGTCGAGGACCTGATCGTCAACATCACCGAGGCCATGACGCTGCTCCCCGGCGACGTGATCCTCACGGGCACCCCGGCAGGCGTCGGGCCGCTCACCGTCGGCGACGAGGTCGCCGTCACCATCGAAGGCATCGGCACTCTCACCAACAAGGTTGTCAAGCGTGGCTAGCGCACCCGGCTCCCCCGTCCGCGTCCGATTCTGTCCGTCGCCCACCGGTAACCCGCACGTGGGCCTGGTCCGGACCGCCCTGTTCAACTGGGCGTTCGCCCGGCACCACCAGGGCACCCTGGTCTTCCGCATCGAGGACACCGACGCGGCCCGCGACTCCGAGGAGTCGTACGAGCAGCTCCTCGACTCGATGCGCTGGCTCGGCTTCGACTGGGACGAGGGCCCCGAGATCGGCGGCCCGCACGCGCCCTACCGCCAGTCGCAGCGCATGGACCTCTACAAGGACGTCGCCGCCAGGCTCCTGGACGGCGGCCACGCCTACCGCTGCTACTGCTCCCAGGAGGAGCTGGACACCCGCCGCGAGGCCGCCCGCGCCGCCGGCAAGCCCTCCGGCTACGACGGCCACTGCCGCGACCTGAGCGCCGGGCAGGCAGAGGAGTACCAGGCCCAGGGTCGCACGCCCATCGTCCGCTTCCGCATGCCCGACGAGCCGATCACCTTCACGGACCTGGTCCGCGGCGAGATCACGTACCTGCCGGAGAACGTGCCGGACTACGGGATCGTACGAGCCAACGGCGCCCCGCTGTACACGCTGGTGAACCCGGTCGACGACGCGCTGATGGACATCACGCACGTCCTGCGCGGCGAGGACCTGCTGTCCTCGACGCCCCGGCAGATCGCCCTGTACAAGGCGATGATCGAACTGGGAGTCGCCCAGCGGATCCCGTCCTTCGGTCACCTGCCGTACGTGATGGGCGAGGGCAACAAGAAGCTGTCGAAGCGCGACCCGCAGTCGTCGCTCAACCTCTACCGCGAGCGCGGCTTCCTTCCCGAGGGACTGCTCAACTACCTGTCCCTCCTCGGCTGGTCGCTCTCCGCCGACCAGGACATCTTCACGATGGACGAGATGGTCGCGGCCTTCGACGTCGCGGACGTGAACCCCAACCCGGCGCGCTTCGACCTGAAGAAGTGCGAGGCGATCAACGCCGACCACATCCGGCTGCTCGACGTGAAGGACTTCACGGAGCGCTGCGCCCCGTGGCTGAAGGCCCCGTTCGCCCCGTGGGCCCCGGAGGCCTTCGACGAGGCGAAGTGGCAGGCCATCGCCCCGCACGCCCAGACCCGCCTCAAGGTCCTCTCGGAGATCACCGACAACGTCGACTTCCTGTTCCTGCCGGAGCCGGTGTTCGACGAGGCGAGCTGGACCAAGGCGATGAAGGAGGGCAGCGACGCCCTGCTGCGCACGGCCCGCGAGAAGCTGGACTCCGCGGACTGGACCTCTCCCGAGTCCCTCAAGGAGGCCGTCCTGGCCGCCGGCGAGGCGCACGGCCTCAAGCTCGGCAAGGCCCAGGCGCCGGTCCGCGTGGCCGTCACCGGCCGCACGGTCGGCCTGCCCCTCTTCGAGTCCCTGGAGATCCTCGGCAAGGACAGGACGCTGGCCCGCATCGACTCGGCGCTGGCCAGGCTGGCCGGCTGACCCGACCGCCCGGCGGTACGGCCGACCACCGGGCGCCCGCCGCAGGTGGCCGGCAGAGCGGACTTCCTTGCGGGTAAGCCAGTTGTGTCACCCGAGTGATACGTTCGCCCCGTTCCGAAGTGCGTTCGGTCCAGGGTGGTTCTGACCTCCGAGGACCACCACGCCGACGGCCACGGCGCCGCCGCCCAGTGGCGTCACACCGGCTCGTCCACTGTCGATTCGTACGACAACGGCACCGGCGCGGGCGCGGTGAACGCGACGGTGTGGAACCTCTCCCTGCCGGAGGACAGGGACATCCAGATCCGCGCCTGCCTCCAGGACGGCTCCGGAGGCACTCCCTGGGACTGCGGCCCGTGGAAGGACGCCTCCACCGGCTGACCTGTCTCCCGACACCCGAGGTCGATCGCATGTCGCTGAAAGCAGTCGTCTGGGACGTGGACGACACGATCTTCGACTACACCACCGCCGACCGCGCCGGCATGCGCGGACACCTCGCGGCCGAGGGCCTGCTCGACGGGTACGAGAGCGTCGAGCGGGCCCTGGCACGGTGGCGGGAGGTGACCGACGCGCAGTGGGCGCGGTTCGCGGCGGGGGAGGCGACCTTCCAGGGACAGCGCCGGGACCGCGTACGGGTCTTCCTGGACGACGCGGCACTGACCGACGCCGAGGCCGACGCCTGGTTCCAGCGGTACATCACGCACTACGAAGCCGCCTGGGCCCTGTTCCCGGACGTCCTGCCGGTCCTGGACGCCCTCGCGGCCAGTCACCGGCATGCCGTGCTGTCGAACTCCAGCCTCCACGTCCAGGACCGCAAGCTGCGGCTGCTCGGCGTGCACGACCGCTTCGAGGCCATCCTGTGCGCGGCCGAGCTGGGCGTCTCCAAGCCGGCGGCACGCGCCTTCCTGGCGGCCTGCGAGGCCCTGGAGCTGGCTCCGCACGAGGTGGCCTACGTCGGCGACCACCCGGAGATCGACGGGCGGGGCGCCGCCGACGCCGGGCTGCTGTCGGTCTGGATCGATCGCGGGGGCCAGTACGCGACCGTCGACCCGCCCACCGGACCGCACCGGATCGCCTCCCTCGCCGAACTCCCCGCGATCCTCGGCGCGGATACCCGTTTTGGAGCCCCGTCCACCTTCGGGTAATGTTCTTTCTGCGCCGCCGGGGAGCAGACCGAAAGGTCCCGAGCCGAAGGCGCAAGCTAAAACAAGATCCCCATCAGGGATTGCGTTTCAGTGGCCTATGGTGTAATTGGCAGCACGACGGTTTCTGGTTCCGTTAGTCTAGGTTCGAGTCCTGGTAGGCCAGCTCGCAGAGCTCATCTGCAACCGCGGAGATCGACTCCGCAACGCCCCCGTTGTGTAGCGGCCTAGCACGCCGCCCTCTCAAGGCGGTAGCGCCGGTTCGAATCCGGTCGGGGGTACAGATCCTTCCCAGGGGGACAGTCCGGGTCGCACCCGCTGACTCTCATGCAGGATCGCTAGGGCCCCCGTTGTGTAGCGGCCTAGCACGCCGCCCTCTCAAGGCGGTAGCGCCGGTTCGAATCCGGTCGGGGGTACAAACTGCTCTAAACCACATTGGTCTATGGTGTAATTGGCAGCACGGCTGATTCTGGTTCAGTTAGTCTTGGTTCGAGTCCAGGTAGACCAGCTCGGATCTGCGGAAACGTAAGATCCTCGCCCCCGTTGTGTAGCGGCCTAGCACGCCGCCCTCTCAAGGCGGTAGCGCCGGTTCGAATCCGGTCGGGGGTACAGAAACCGATGGGCCTCCGCTTCGGCGGGGGCCCATCGGCATGTCCGGGGCCGGTCCGTGCGGTGCCCGTCGGCAGGCGCCCGGTGCGTCAACCGGCCGTGCGCCACGATCAGTTGGGTGTGGGGCGTCCGCAAGAGCCTGCCGCGGCACTGAGGCGGGCCCTCCACGGGTGACGTCCGGCAGGCAGGTCAGCCCGTGCGGCGCAGGGCCTCGGAGAGGCGGGCGGCGGCGTCGATGACGGCCTGGGCGTGCATACGGCCGGGGTGGCGCGACAGGCGCTCGATCGGGCCGGAGACGGAGACGGCGGCGACCACGCGGTTGGAGGGGCCGCGCACCGGAGCGGACACGGAGGCGACGCCCGGCTCGCGCTCACCGATGGACTGGGCCCAGCCACGGCGTCGTACGCCCGACAGGGCCGTGGCCGTGAAGCGGGCGCCCTGGAGGCCGCGGTGCAGGCGCTCCGGCTCCTCCCAGGCCATCAGGATCTGCGCGGAGGAGCCGGCCTTCATGGTGAGCGTCGAGCCGACCGGGACCGTGTCCCGCAGGCCGGACAGGCGCTCCGCCGCGGCGACGCAGATGCGCATGTCGCCCTGGCGGCGGTAGAGCTGAGCGCTCTCGCCCGTGATGTCCCGCAGGTGGGTGAGCACCGGGCCGGCGGTCGCCAGGAGGCGGTCCTCGCCCGCCGCCGCGGCCAGCTCCGCGAGCCGGGGGCCGAGAATGAAACGGCCCTGCATGTCACGCGCCACCATGCGGTGGTGTTCCAGAGCCACGGCCAGCCGGTGGGCCGTGGGTCGTGCCAGCCCGGTCGCCGCGACCAGACCCGCGAGGGTGGCCGGACCGGACTCCAGAGCGCTCAGGACAAGGGCTGCCTTGTCCAGAACGCCGACGCCGCTACTGTTGTCCATGAAACGATACTCGCGTCTCACTCTGTGAAACGCAAGTTCAATTTTCCGTGGAACGCGCCACCCTGGAAGACACAGCGGCCCGCGGAACGAGGGGCCCGGCGGCGGATGCCCGGACACAGGGGCGCGGGCGTCGCCTCCTTCAAGATCTCTAGTTGGGCCGGCGCACCACTTGCCGGCCGGAGGGAAAGCGATGGGTAGGACACTCGCGGAGAAGGTCTGGGACGACCACGTCGTCCGGCGCGCCGAGGGCGAGCCCGACCTCCTCTACATCGATCTGCACCTGCTGCACGAGGTGACCAGCCCGCAGGCCTTCGACGGTCTGCGCAAGAGCGGTCGCCAGGTGCGCCGCCTCGATCTGACCATCGCGACCGAGGACCACAACACCCCGACCCTCGACATCGACAAGCCCATCGCCGACCCGGTCTCCCGGATCCAGCTGGAGACGCTGCGCAAGAACTGCGCCGACTTCGGGGTGCGCCTGCACCCGCTGGGCGACGTCGAGCAGGGCGTCGTGCACGTCGTCGGCCCGCAGCTGGGGCTGACCCAGCCCGGCATGACGGTCGTCTGCGGCGACTCGCACACCTCCACGCACGGCGCCTTCGGCGGTCTGGCGTTCGGCATCGGCACCTCTCAGGTGGAGCACGTGCTGGCCACCCAGACGCTGCCGATGGCCCGCCCGAAGACCATGGCCATCACCGTCGACGGCGATCTGCCCGACGGCGTCACCGCCAAGGACCTGATCCTCACCATCATCGCCAAGATCGGCACCGGCGGCGGCCAGGGCTACGTCCTGGAATACCGCGGCTCCGCCATCGAGCAGCTCTCGATGGAGGCCCGGATGACCATCTGCAACATGTCGATCGAGGCCGGCGCCCGCGCGGGCATGATCGCCCCGGACGAGACCACCTTCGCGTACCTCGAGGGCCGTCCGCACGCACCCAAGGGCGAGGACTGGGACGCGGCCGTCGCGTACTGGAAGACGCTGAAGACCGACGAGGACGCCGAGTTCGACGCCGAGGTCGTGATCGAGGCCGCCGAGCTGGCGCCGTTCGTCACCTGGGGCACCAACCCCGGCCAGGGCGCGCCGCTTTCGGCACACGTCCCCGACCCCGCTTCGTACGAAGACGCTTCGGAGCGCCTCGCCGCCGAAAAGGCCCTGGAGTACATGGGGTTGGAGGCCGGCCAGCCGCTGAACTCCATCAAGGTGGACACCGTCTTCGTAGGCTCGTGCACCAACGGCCGCATCGAGGACCTGCGGGCCGCCGCCGAGATCATGAAGGACCGCAAAGTCGCCGACGGCGTACGGATGCTGGTCGTCCCGGGCTCCGCGCGCGTGGGTCTGCAGGCCGTCTCCGAGGGCCTGGACGTCGTCTTCAAGGACGCCGGCGCCGAATGGCGGCACGCGGGCTGCTCGATGTGTCTGGGCATGAACCCCGACCAGCTGGCCCCGGGCGAGCGCTCCGCGTCCACCTCCAACCGCAACTTCGAGGGCCGGCAGGGCAAGGGCGGGCGTACGCACCTGGTGTCGCCGCAGGTCGCGGCGGCCACCGCGGTGCTGGGCCACCTGGCCTCGCCGGCCGACCTGTCCGACGCCGAGACCCGTACGCCCGCTGGAGTCTGAGAGCCATGGAAGCATTCACCACGCACACCGGCCGGGCCGTCCCGCTGCGCCGCTCCAACGTCGACACCGACCAGATCATCCCTGCTCACTGGCTCAAGAAGGTGACCCGGGACGGGTTCGAGGACGGGCTGTTCGAGGCCTGGCGCAAGGACCCGTCGTTCATCCTCAACCAGCCCGAGCGCACGGGTGCGACCGTCCTGGTCGCCGGCCCCGACTTCGGCACCGGCTCCTCCCGCGAGCACGCCGTGTGGGCGCTGCAGAACTACGGCTTCAAGGCCGTCATCTCGTCCCGCTTCGCCGACATCTTCCGTGGCAACTCGCTCAAGAACGGCCTGCTCACCGTGGTTCTGGAGCAGAAGATCGTCGACGCGCTTCAGGAGCTCACGGAGAAGGACGCGACTGCTGAGGTCACTGTGGACCTTGAGGCTCGTGAGGTGCGTGCCGAGGGCATCACCGCCCCCTTCGAGCTCGACGAGAACGCCCGTTGGCGGCTGCTGAACGGGCTGGACGACATCTCCATCACCCTCCAGAACGAGCCCGACATCGCCGCGTACGAGGCCAAGCGCCCGTCGCACAAGCCGAGGACGCTGCCGGTCTGACCGGAGCGCCGGTCCGGAGCAACTGAACAGGTCGAGTTTCGGCCACCGCGACACCCCCGCCGTACCCCCGATCAGCCCGATCGGGGGTACCGCTGCGTCTGCACCCGAACGGCCCTGCGCGCCACCCGGTCCCTCCTCAACTTCCCACGTTAAGGCGGTTGTTGTCGGGGTACGCGTGCCTTGAAGCCGCGGCTGCGCCATGCGCCGGGAAGGCCGTTCGAGGCGGCAGTTGCACCCTGAGCAGGCGACAACTCGCCCCAGATGGCACAATCTGTGCATGGAACACGACGGCCAACTCCAGCTCTATGCGGCAGTCGCGGACCGACTCAAGGAAGCGCACGCAAGGGTGCGCGCACTGCAAGTCCCGGAGGGCGTACGGATGGCGCTGACCCGGAAGCTGCTGGTCATTACGGCCGCGGCCAAGCACGATCTCGCCGATGCGGCAAGGCGTCTGGAGGGGTTCGTGGCGGACCTCGACGCGGGTCGAATCCCGGAAGAGGAACGCTGAACAAGTCCAGAACAGCCGAGTTCGTTGCGGCGCACGGGTGATAAGCCCGTTTCGTGTTTGATTTGCGGTATATATCTGCCTAACGTGCGAAAACGCTTGAACACTTTCGTTCTGGCAATGTCTCCGAAGGGGAAGACGTGAACAAGGCGCAGCTCGTAGAAGCGATTGCCGACAAGATGGGGGGCCGCCAGCAGGCCGCCGATGCTGTCGACGCGGTCCTGGACGCCATCGTCCGCGCGGTCGTCGCGGGTGACCGGGTCTCGGTCACCGGTTTCGGTTCGTTCGAGAAGGTCGACCGTCCGGCCCGTTACGCCCGCAACCCCCAGACGGGCGAGCGGGTTCGGGTCAAGAAGACCTCCGTCCCCCGCTTCCGTGCCGGTCAGGGCTTCAAGGACCTGGTCAGCGGCTCGAAGAAGCTCCCGAAGAACGACGTCGCCGTCAAGAAGGCACCCAAGGGCAGCCTGTCCGGCCCGGCGCCGACCATCGCCAAGTCCGCGGCCAAGAAGGCCGCCACCAAGAAGGCGACGGGCGCGGCGCGGAAGACGACGACCGCGAAGAAGGCCACGCCCGCGGCGAGGAAGACGACCGCGACCGCGAAGAAGACCACGGCCAAGAAGACGACGGGTACGCAGCCCGCCGCCAAGACCACGGCGACGAAGTCGACCGCGAAGAAGACCGCGGCCAAGAAGGCCCCGGCGCAGAAGGCGACGGCCAAGAAGGCCCCCGCCAAGAAGTCGACGTCCCGCACGACCACCGCCAAGAAGGCCACCGCCCGCAAGAGGTAAGGGCACAGGGGCACTCACGCGCCGGGCCGGACTCCGTACGGAGCCCGGCCCGCGGCGTGTCCGGGAGGAGATCCGGAGAAGATCCCGGGGAGATCCAGGGAGAGCCGGGGGATCGTCGAGGGGGACTCGGAAGCGTCGGAAGGTCAGTGGGTCAGAAGGTCTGGAGCGTCACCAGGGTGATCCGGCGGGTCTCGCCCTCGCCCTCCGTCTCGATGCGCACCCGCTGCCCGGGCCGCAGCAGCCTCAGCCCGCCCGCGTCGAACGCCGGCGCGTCGAAGGGCACCGGGGTGCCGTCGTCCAGCAGCACCTGTCCACTGCGGCTGTCGGGGTCGTACGTGTACGCGGTGGCCTGCATGGCGGCAGCCTACTGCCCGGGGATCAGCAGGCGCGCGGCCTGAGCCGCCGTGCGGGGGCCCACGCCGAGGACCAGCGCGGCACGCAGGTCGGCTCCGGTGTCCACGTCCTGGCGTACGGAATCCACCGCGTCGAGGGTGAGTTCGACCGCTCCCGCGGCGCGGTGGCGCGAGCGGGAATCCGTACCGAAGGCGGGGCGCAATTCCTCGCCTTCCCGGGCGGTCAGCAGAGTGGTGCCGATCGCGGCGGCATCCGGGAGAAACGCACGGGGGAATTCCGAGGCCGCGTCCAGGACCCGGGCCAATTCCAGCGGGCGCAGTGCCGGCAGATCCGCGTTGAGGGCCGCCACGGCGCTTTCCGGTCGCGATGCGCGTACGGCGTCCGCCGCGTGCGCCAGAGCCGCGTTCAGGCCGCCGCGCGGCTCGTCGGAGACGATGCGGGCCCCCAGCGCGCCCAGCTCCCGGCCGGCCAGGGCGTCGTTGGTGACGACTGCCACATCCTTCACGGCGGCGCAGGCCAGGGCGGCCGCCACGGTGTCCTGGGCGAAGGCGAGCGCCAGGCCCGGGCGCAGACCGTCGGCGGCGGTGTCCGAGAGCCTGCTCTTCGCCCGCGCCAGCGCCTTCACGGGTATGACCAAGGTCCACTGCACGAGCGTTCCGTCCCTCCCTTGTCGCGGCCATTGTTACTCAGCCGTCACCGGCCCATCCGGCGGGCGCGGGGGCGGGGCGTACGGTGTTCTCGACAGACCGGCGGCCTGGGGTGACACTTGTGCGGCCCCCAGGCCCTAGAGGAAGGTGTCCGCGTGCCCCGCCGCAGAATCGGCTTCTGGTACCGCTTCGCAGCGGTGCTCTGCAAACCGCCGCTGGTGGTTCTGATCAAGCGGGACTGGCGCGGAATGGAGCACATTCCGGCTGATGGCGGATTTATTACCGCGGTGAACCACAATTCGCACATCGATCCCTTCGCGTACGGGCACTTCCAGTACAACACCGGCCGCGTTCCGCGATTCCTGGCGAAGAGCAGTCTTTTCACAAAGGGATTCGTCGGCGCCGCGATGCGCGGTACCGGACAGATCCCCGTCTACCGCGAGAGCACCGACGCGCTCAGTGCCTTCCGGGCCGCCATCGCCGCCGTCGAGCGCGGTGAGTGCGTCGCCTTCTACCCCGAGGGCACCCTCACCCGCGACCCGATGGGCTGGCCCATGGTCGCCAAGACCGGTGCCGCCCGGGTCGCCCTTCAGACCAGGTGCCCGGTGATCCCGGTGGCCCAGTGGGGCGCCAACGAGGTGCTGCCGCCGTACGCCAGGAAGCTCAACCTCCTTCCGCGCAAGACCTCCCGGGTGCTCGCCGGGCCCCCGGTGGATCTGCAGCGCTTCTACGACAAGGAGATGACCCCGGAGCTCCTGAAGGAGGCGACCGAGGCCATCATGGCCGCCGTCACCCGTCAGCTGGAGGAGATCCGCGGCGAGAAGGCGCCCGCCACGCCCTACGACCCGCGCCACGAGCGACGTGAGCAGCGGCGCCGGACCCGGGCACAGACGCAGCGGAAGGTCGGACAGGAAGAGGGGCAGGGCACGTGAGCAAGCCGGTCAAGGCGGCGGTCTTCAGCGCCGGTTCGTGGGGTACGGCGTTCGGCATGGTGCTGGCCGACGCGGGATGCGAGGTCACCCTGTGGGCCCGCCGCGAGGAGGTCGCCGAAGCGGTCAACTCCACCCGCACGAACCCCGACTACCTGCCCGGTGTCGAGCTGCCGCAGAACCTGCGGGCCACCACGGACGCGGCCGAGGCCGCCGCCGGCGCCGACTTCACGGTCCTGTCCGTCCCCTCCCAGACGCTGCGCGCCAACCTCGCCGAGTGGACGCCGCTGCTCGCGCCGGACACGGTCCTCGTGTCGCTGATGAAGGGCGTCGAACTCGGTTCCGCCATGCGGATGAGCGAGGTCGTCGAGGACGTCGCCAAGGTGGGCCCGAGCCGCATCGCCGTGGTCACCGGACCCAACCTGGCGAGGGAGATCGCCGCGCGGATGCCGGCCGCCGCCGTGGTCGCGTGCACCGACGAGGGCGTCGCCCGGCGGCTCCAGGCGGCCTGTCACACGCCGTACTTCCGCCCGTACACCAACACCGACATCGTGGGCTGCGAACTCGGCGGCGCGGTGAAGAACGTCATCGGTCTGGCCGTCGGCATCGTGGACGGCATGGGCCTGGGCGACAACGCCAAGGGCTCGCTCATCACCCGCGGCCTCGCGGAGACGACGCGCCTCGGCCTCGCGATGGGCGCCGATCCGCTGACGTTCTCCGGGCTCGCCGGGCTCGGCGACCTGGTGGCGACCTGCTCCTCGCCGCTGTCCCGCAACCACACCTTCGGCACCAACCTCGGCCGGGGCATGACCCTCCAGGAGACCATCGCGGTCACCAAGCAGACCGCCGAGGGCGTCAAGTCCTGTGAGTCCGTGCTGGATCTGGCCCGCCGGCACGGCGTCGACATGCCCATCACCGAGACGGTCGTCGGCATCGTGCACGAGGGCAAGCCGCCGGTGGTCGCGCTCAAGGAACTGATGTCGCGCAGCGCGAAACCGGAACGACGCTGAGCGAGTCCGGCCACGAGGCGACGCCGAGCGCGTCCGGGTGCGGCGTGACACCGGGCAGTACACGGCCGGCGACCCTCCGTGCGACGCTGGGCGACCGTCCGTGCGACGCTGGGTGACAGCGGCCCAGCGGACGCTGACTCGGCAGATACCAGCGGGTACTCTCAAGCCGATATGAGCACTGAGAACCTCCCCCAGAGCCCTGAGCAGCCGCCCCGCAAGCCGCGCGTGGCCGTCGTGTTCGGCGGGCGCAGCTCCGAACACGGGATCTCGACGGTCACCGCGGGCGCCGTCCTGCGGGCCCTCGACCGGACGAAGTACGACGTCCTGCCGATCGGCATCACCCGGGAGGGCCGCTGGGTGCTCACCGCGGACGAACCGGAACGCATGGCGATCAGCGAACGCCGTACCCCCGGCGTCGAGGAACTCGCCGACTCCAGCGAGGGCGGCGTGGTGCTCCCCGTCGACCCGGCGAGCCGCGAAGTCGTCTACAGCGAGCCCGGATCGGTCCCCAAGGCGCTCGGCGACATCGACGTCGTCTTCCCGGTGCTGCACGGCCCCTACGGCGAGGACGGCACCCTCCAGGGCCTGCTGGAGCTCTCCGGTGTGCCGTACGTGGGTTCCGGTGTGCTCGCCTCGGCCGTCGGCCAGGACAAGGAGTACATGAAGCGGGTGTTCACCTCCTTCGGGCTGAAGGTGGGCCCGTACGTGGTGATCCGGCCGCGTGAGTGGGAGCGCGACGAGCCGGGCGCCCGCAAGAAGATCGTCGACTTCGCCGCAGAGCACGGCTGGCCCCTGTTCGTGAAGCCCGCGCGCGCGGGCTCGTCGATCGGCATCACCAAGGTCGACGACCTCGCGGGGCTGGACGAGGCCATCGCCGAGGCGCAGCGGCACGACCCGAAGATCCTGGTGGAGGCGGCGCTGCGCGGCCGCGAGATCGAGTGCGGGGTCCTGGAGTTCGAGGACGGGCCGCGCGCCTCGGTCCCCGCGGAGATCCCGCCGCCGGACGCGCACGCGTACTACGACTTCGAGGCCAAGTACATCGACTCGACGCCCGGCATCGTGCCCGCGCCGCTGACGCCCGAGGAGACGGCGCGGGTGCGGCGGCTGGCGGTGGACGCCTTCGAGGCCGCGTCCTGCGAGGGCCTGGTCCGCGCGGACTTCTTCCTCACCGAGGACGGCGAGTTCGTGATCAACGAGATCAACACCATGCCCGGCTTCACGCCGATCTCGATGTACCCGCAGATGTGGCAGGCGAGCGGGATCGCCTACGGCGAGCTGGTGGACCGGCTGATCCAGGCGGCCCTGCGCAGGTCCACCGGCCTGCGCTGACCTACCGGCCCGCGCTGCCCCGTGGGGCGACGCCCTCGGGAATCGCCTTCTTCACGGCCGGCGCCAGGCCGGTCAGCACGCCCGCGCTGTCCTGCCCCTCCGGCACGGTCACCTCGACGTACGCGGAGCGATTGGCGGTGGTGAAGCGGTACGCCCCGTCGTCCCGCTTCTCCATCAGCCAGTCGACGCCGTTCACGCCGCCGGCCACCGCGTCCGGGTCGCCGCCCTCGGCCACCTTGGGATCGACCATCTTCGGCGGTTGTTCGACACCGCAGCGCAGTATGATCGCCGGGCCTCCCCAGCCCGCGGTCAGCGCCGAGGCGGGCCCGGGGTCGCGGCGGCTCTCACCGTCCACCTTCGACGGCAGTACCTTGTCCAGGTTCCGGCACAGCTTCACGACCTTCGCGGCCGGACTGGGAACCGCCGTCGACGCGGTGTCGTCTGCTGAGGAGCAGCCCGCGACCGTGATCAACACGGCAAGCGCGGGCGGCCCGATGAGGATGCGGCGCCGGTGACGGAAGAGGTTCACCGGTCAAGGGTAGACGGGGGCTACAGATGAACGACCGGGCAGGTCAGGGTGCGGGTGATGCCGTCCACCTGCTGGACCTTCGCGACCACCATGCGGCCGAGATCGTCCACGGTGTCTGCCTGGGCGCGCACGATGACGTCGTAGGGTCCTGTCACGTCATCGGCCTGGGTGACCCCAGGGATCTTGCTGATCGTCTCGGCGACGGTCGACGCTTTGCCGACCTCCGTCTGGATCAGGATGTACGCCTGTACCACGGAACCTCCAGGGCGGCCACGAGGATCATGTGGGGAAAAGGAACGCCACGGTATCGCGTCGTCGCTCGTCGCGGGGAGACCCGCGGCGGCCGGGGCTCGCGCGCCGGGGTACGGGCACGACGGAAGTTGACGGTCACCTCGACCGTATCGAGGACACTGGTGACGCGCGAGCGGGCCCGGACAGGGACAGAAGGGGCGTAAGGGAAATGAAGGGCACTGTTGGTGAGCTGGGGGAGTTCGGGCTCATCAGGGAGCTCACCTCCCGTCTCACCACCACCCCGGCGGTCCGGGTCGGCCCCGGCGACGACGCCGCCGTGGTCGCCGCGCCCGACCGACGGGTCGTGGCCAGCACCGACATCCTCCTGGAGGGCCGGCATTTCCGCCGCGACTGGTCCACCGCGTACGACGTGGGCCGCAAGGCCGCCGCGCAGAACCTCGCCGACATCGCCGCCATGGGCGCGGTGCCCACCGCGCTGCTGCTCGGCCTGGTCGTCCCGGCCGAACTCCCGGTGACCTGGCCGAGCGAGCTGATGGACGGCCTGCGCGACGAGTGCCAGGTCGCGGGCGCCTCCGTGGTCGGCGGGGACGTCGTACGCGGCGACACGATCATGGTGTCGATCACCGCGCTCGGCGACCTGCGCAACGTCGAGCCGGTCACGCGGGGCGGCGCGCGGCCCGGGGACCTCGTCGCGGTCACCGGCTGGCTGGGCTGGTCCGCGGCCGGGTTCGCGGTGCTCTCCCGGGGGTTCCGCTCGCCGCGGGCCTTCGTGGAGGCGCACCGGCGCCCCGAGCCGCCGTACCACGCGGGTCCGGCCGCCGCCGGGCTCGGGGCGACCGCGATGTGCGACGTGAGCGACGGACTGATCGCCGACCTGGGGCACATCGCCGAGGCCAGCAAGGTCCGCATCGACATCCGTTCCGGGGCGATCGACATCCCGTCCCAGATGAACGACATCGGGCAGGCCGTCGGTGTCGACCCCATGCAGTGGGTGCTCACCGGGGGAGAGGACCACGCGATCGTGGCGACCTTCCCGCCGGACGTGAAACTGCCGGCCCGCTGGAGGGTGATCGGCGAGGTGCTCAACCCGTCGGCGCTGCCCCAGGTGACCGTCGACGGGGCGCCGTGGACGAAGAAGGGCGGCTGGGACCACTTCGGGGACATCGAGTCATGAGCGCGCCCGTCCGGGTTCTCACGGTGGCGGGCTCCGACTCCGGCGGGGGCGCGGGCATCCAGGCCGACCTGAAGACGATGCTCGCGCTCGGCGTGCACGGCATGAGTGTCGTGACGGCGGTCACCGCGCAGAACTCCCTGGGCGTGCAGGGTGCCTGGGAGCTGCCGGTGGAGGCGGTGCGGGCGCAGTACCGCAGTGTCGTGGACGACATCGGCGTCCAGGCGGTCAAGACCGGGATGCTCGCCTCGGCCGAACTCGTCGAGGCGGTGGCGGGGTTGATCGACGGGACGGACGCGCCGGCCGTCGTCGACCCGGTCGGCGTCTCCAAGCACGGTGATTCCTTGCTGGCCGCGTCGGCGCTGGACTCCGTCCGGACGAGGCTTCTGCCGGTGGCCACCGTCGCCACACCGAACCTCGACGAGGTGGCCCAGCTCACCGGCGTACGGGTCGAGTCGGAGGACCAGCTGCCCCGGGCCGCGGCGGCCCTGCTGTCGTACGGACCGCGCTGGGTGCTGATCAAGGGCGGACATCTCACCGGCGACGCGGTGGACCTGCTCACGGACGGCACCGAGACGCACTGGCTGCGCGCACCGAGGTACGACAACCGGCACACGCACGGCACGGGCTGCACCCTCGCGTCCGCGATCGCGTCGCAGCTGGCGATGGGGCGGTCCGTGCCGGAGGCGGTGACGGCGGCCAAGGAGTACGTCACCGGGGCGATCCGCTCCGGGTTCGCGCTCGGCGGGGGGATCGGGCCGGTGGACCATGGGTGGCGCTTCAGGGCCGTGGGGCGGTAGGGCGGCTGAAGGGCGACGGGGCGTGGACGACCGCGCCGAGGTGCGCGTAAGCGGTTGCGCAAGCGTATGCGTAAGCGGTTGCGCAAGCGTTTACGCCGGTCGGTGCGCAGACGCGGGAGGCATGAGAGGCCTGGCGGGTGACGCCCTGTACCTGTCTGCGGACGTGCAAAAAGCCGGTCCACACTCGGTGGACCGGCTCACTGCAGCGAACCAGCTGTGGCCGCGCGCTTAGCTGTGCGTCAGCGCGAGACCTTGCCGGCCTTGATGCACGAGGTGCAAGCGTTCACGCGCTTCGGCGTCCCGCCGACCACAGTACGCACGCGCTGGATGTTCGGGTTCCAGCGACGGGACGTACGGCGGTGCGAGTGGGAGATGCTGTTGCCGAAGCCCGGCCCCTTGCCGCAGACGTCGCAGTTGGCAGCCACGGGTCACTCCAAAGACTTCAGATGCACTTACGGTGGATCCCGGCATGCCGGGATCAAGATCGCAGGATCAGAGATCTGAGTGGCGCTGCCAGGGGGAGAGCCCGATGAGATCGGGCAACCGGAGCAGCATACAACGGCTGCGCCAGTAGAACGAAACTACCATGGCTGCTCAGGGGCCCGGCCCAGGCCCTCTTCCGGTGGACACCGACCCGAGGTCTACGCTGCGTCCCACGTCAGCAGCTCAAGGAGGCGCAGGTGGCGCAGGTGCCGCAGACATTCTTCGATGCTCTCGCGGTGCGCACCTGGTGCGGTCTCGCGCTGGCCGCGCTCGGCCGGGCGCGCGAGGAGATCGACGCGATCAACGTCTATCCCGTGGCCGACGGGGACACCGGCACGAACCTGTATCTGACCGTGGAGTCGGCCGTGGGAGCCGTCGAGGCGGTGTTCGCGGGGCACGAGATGCGCCCTGGGGCAACCGGTGAGCCGACGCTCGCCGATGCCGCCCGGGCGATGGCGCACGGGGCCCTCATCGGCGCGCGGGGCAACTCGGGGACGATCCTCGCGCAGCTGCTGCGGGGCATGGCGCAGGTGCTGGCCGCCGACGGTGAGACCGCTCACACCGACGGGCAGGGGCTCAGGCTCGCCCTGCGGCGCGCGGCCGACTCCGCCCGCCAGGCCGTGTCCCGCCCGGTCGAGGGCACGGTCCTCACCGTCGCCTCCGCCGCGGCGGACGCGGCCGCCGAAGCCGAACCCGAGGGCGACTGCGCGACGGTGGCCCGGGCCGCCTACGAGGGAGCACGCGCGGCCCTCGCCGCTACCCCCGGCCAGCTCGCGGTCCTCCAGCGCGCCGGAGTGGTCGACGCGGGCGGACGGGGACTGGTGGCGGTCCTCGGAGCTCTGGTGGAGACGTTCACGGGGCGGGTGCCGGGCGGGACGGTGAGCCCGGTGTCCGGGACCAGGGTGCACGCGCGCGTGGGGCACGCGGAGGCCGGTCGCGGTGAGAGGTCCGGTGCCGGTGTCAGGTCCGGTGCCGGGGACAGCGGCGGCACGAGCGAGGTCGATGCCGCGACGTCGTACGCCGCCCGTGGGGGCCCGGGCGACACCGGGGAAGCTCCTGAGGCCGTGCCCAGGGTCGGACCGCAGGCGGGGCGCGCGCGCCTGGAGCCCGGCGACCCGGTCCCCCGCGCGCGCGGGGGAGCGGCCACCGGTGACGTGACGGAGTGCGCCGACGGGCCGGCGGGGCCGGAGGAGGGCGGGCCGGCCTTCGAGGTGATCTACCTCCTGGAGGCGGAGGACGAGGCGGTCGCGCTCCTGCGGACACGGCTCGACGCCCTCGGGGACTCGCTCGTGGTGGTCGGCGGTGACGGCCTGTGGAACGTCCATGTGCACGTCGACGACGCCGGCGCGGCGGTGGAGGCGGGCATCGAGGCCGGACGGCCGTACCGCATCCGGATCACGCACTTCGGGCTCGACGACGCGCACACCACCGGCGCCGGCCGGCCTGCCCGGGAGCGGGCCCAGCGCGCGGTCGTGGCCGTCGTGCCCGGCGAGGGACTGGCCGGGCTCTACACCGAGGCGGGCGCGACGACGGTGCTCGCGCGCCCCGGGGAGCCGCCCGCGAGCGGGGAACTCGTCCAGGCCGTACGGAGGGCCCACGCGCGGGAGGTGGTCCTGCTGCCCAACGACGCGGACCTGCGCCACACGGCCGCCGCGGCGGCCGAGCAGGCCCGCACCGAGGGGATCCGCGTGGCCCTCATCCCCACCCGCTCCGCGGTCCAGGGCATCGCCGCGCTGGCCGTGCACGAGCCGGAGCGCCGCTTCGACGAGGACGTCGTGACGATGACCTCCGCGGCGGGGGCCACCCGGTACGCGGAAGTCGTCGTCGCGGAGCACCGGTCCTGGACCATGGCGGGCATCTGCCAGGCCGGTGACGTCCTCGGTCTCATCGACGGCGACGTCGCCGTGATCGGCGCGGAGGTCTCGGCGACCGCGGAGACGGTCCTCGACCGCATGCTCGCGGCCGGCGGCGAACTCGTCACCCTCGTCCTCGGGGACGAGGCCCCCGACGGGGTCGCCGACCGGCTGGAGACACGCGTACGGGAGTCGTACCTCGCCGTCGACACGGTGGTGTACCGGGGCGGGCGGCAGGGGGCCGTGCTGCTGATCGGCGTGGAATAGCCCCGGGCTGGTCCGCGGCGGCTATCCCGCGGCCTGTTCCTCCACCACGCCGAGCAGTTGCCGTGCGTCGGCCCGCCGGGACCGCGCGGTCTCGTCCTCGTCCTCTTTGTTCTCCGCGTACGCCGACAGCACCGCACGCGCGCGTGCCGCCGCGTTCGAGGGACGGCTCAGGTCGGCCTCCAGCCACCCCGCGGCGAGTTCGGCACCGGTGCGGCTGGTCAGCGCGTCGGCCCCGAGGGCCGTGAACACGACGATCGCCTCCGCCACCTGGGACAGCGCCTCCTCCAGCACGGACCGGATCGAGTCGTCCTCGGCGTCCTCGGCGGCGGAACGGGCCAGCAGGTCACCGAACTGCCGTCGGGTGTGGCCCAGTTCGGCCACCAGCCGCCGCCGCGTCTCCTCGTCGTCCGCTGCCGCGCCCAGCGCCGCCTCGCACTCCCGCACCGCGTCCGCCATCAACTCCCGCGCCGCGTCCGGCTCGTCCTCGGTACGCAGCGCGAGCCAGGCTCGCGCCCGCAGCGAGCGGACCAGGCCGTGCACGTTGCCGAGGACGCGCCACAGCTCGCCCGCGCGCGCGTACGCCCGGTCCGCCTCGGTGGGCAGCCCCGCGTGGCCGAGGGACTCGGCGGCGAGGTGGGCGAGCGTCGCGTGGTCGTGCTGCTCCGGCCAGTGCCGGGCGATCTCGGCCGCCCGAAGCCGCCGTTCGGCCGCTTCCCGGTGCTCGCCGAGCTCGCTCAGACAGTCACCGAGCCACCACTGCGTCTGCACGATCGCGCCGTCGCCGTGCGTCTCCGCGCTCAGGTCGGCCAGCGCCGACTCCAGGACCTCCGCGGCCTCCGCCCAGCGCCCCTGGCGCAGCAGGAACCCGCCGAGCTGGTGGCGGGCCCAGGCGCCGAGCGTCGGCCCCTCCCCGGCCTCGTCGGCCCAGTGCGCCGCCTCCAGGGCGTGTTCGGCGGCCTCCCCGGACAACCCCCGGCCGGCGACGACCTCGCCGAGCTGAAGGTGCAGCTGCGCCCGTCCGGTCGGCTCCAGGTGCGGTCCGCCGTGCTCCAGGGCGGCCCGCAGGGCCCGTTCCGTCTCGTCCAGATCGCCGAGGTGATGGGCGAGCCCGGCGAGCCGGGCTTCGTACTCCACCGCGAACCAGGGCAGCCCGGCCCCGACGAAGCCCTCCGCCGCCCGCGCGAACAGCTCCGCGGCCGTCTCCACCTCCCCGGTGCGCGTCGCCACCTCCGCGAGCATCGCCTGCGCCTCGGCGGCCCGCGCGGCCAGCCGGACATCGTCCCCGGTGCGACCCTCGACCAGGGCCAGCACCTCCCGGGCGGCCCCCTCGGCCTCGGCGAGCACCACGCCGAAGGAGGGAACCGTGCCCCCGCGCGGGGCGTCGCCGGCCTCCGGGTTCTCCCCGGGGCCGTCCGCGTCGCCCCCGGACTCCTCGGGAGACTCCGCCTCCTGCACCCGCCGCATCAGCACCCGGGCCCGCCCCATCAGCACGGACGCCGTCTGGTGCACACCCGTCCCGCCGTCGGCGTAGAGGGCGAGGACCTCGTCGTAGGGGGCGGTGACCGCCGCGAGGGCCTCGGCCACGTGGCCGTCGAGGGCGTGGACGTACGCCGCACGGGTGCGTGCCGCCAGCGCCTCGCCCGGGTCGTCCGCCTCCGCGTACAGCTCGGCCGCCCGTTCGAAGAGGGCGACGCCCTCCGGGCCGAGGCCCATCGCCTGGTGGTCGGCGATCTCCGCACGGTCACGGGCGTCCAGCTCGACGCCCTCCGCGGCGCGCGCGACCGCCGCCCACGCCTCGATCGCGTTCGGCCGCAGGGTGTCCGACAGGCGCCGTGCCTCGGTGAGCAGCGCGGCCAGGTCGGGCTCTCGCGGGGCCACGGCCGGCGGCGGAACCACCGCGGCCACGGAGGCCGTCCGTACCGAACGCACGCCCAGCGGCAGCCGCTCCACCAGGGGCCGCTGCGCCATGCGCGCGCGTGCCTGCTCGCTCACGTGCCGCGTGCCGTTGCGCTCGTCGAAGCGGGCGGCCAGGGCGAGCGCCCGCCCGCGCGCGTGGGCGGCGAGGTCCCGCGCGGTCCATGCCCGCCCGGCCGGCCCGGGGACCTGCCGGTCGCCGAGACCGAGTTCGGTCAGCCGGTCCATGAGCAGGGCCACCACGGCCATGAAGTCCAGTTCGCTGCGCGGATGCCCCTCGTCCGTGAAGTACGTCGGCCGTTGCGCGAGCAGCTCCAGTCCACGCGCCTCGTTCCCGGTCAGCGCGCAGAACTCGACGTGGTCCGCGTAGGCGTCACGCATGCTCTCCATGGCCCGCACCAGCCGGAAACCCCGCAGATGGTGGGCCCGGGCCTCCTCCACGCGTCCCAGCCGCAGCAGGGGCGCCAGGGAGGACGCGAGGACCGTGTGCGGCTCGTGGGCACAGCTGAACTCGCCCGCCAGGACCGGCTCCCACAGCTCCAGCGCCTCGGCGTCCCGGCCCCGCTCCGCCTGCCACCAGCCCTGCCCCTGTAGCTCGCACGCGTGGCAGTCGGCCATGGTGTCCCGGTCGGCGGCCAGCCACGCGGTGTACGCCCGCTCGGCCCGCCGCATGTCGCCGATGTGCGCGGCCACACTGAACTCGGCGCCGCGCACGGCCCGTTCGGAGTGTCCGGCGAGCCGGTAGCGGTGCTCCATCTCGCCGAGCCACTTCTCGATGGAGGCCAGCGGGATGTGCGGCTGGTCGAGCATGCCGGACGACACCCATTTGAAGGTCCAGTGCAGCGCGTGCGTCTCGTACGCGTCGAAGTCCTCGGGCCGCTCGTCCCACAGGCGCAGCAGCCGCGCGAACGGGACGAACATCTTGGCCTTCTCGGAGCTGTAGTTGTAGACCTTCAGCTGGTGTCCGAGCGCCTCGATCACCGCGAGCGGGACGTTCAGCTTCTCCGCCTCGGCCAGCAGCTGCTCCGCGCGCGCGTTGCGGGCGGCCCCCTCCGGCTGCTCCGCGTTCTCCGCCATCGCCCGGCGCAGGCCGTCGATGTCCGTGATCCCACTCATCGGTGACCGTCCTCGCTGTGCGTGGCCCACTCCAGGAGGCCGATGAACGCCCGGTTCAGCAGCGCCGAGTCCGCGGGCCTGAGGGGCCGCTGCGCCCGCAGCAGCGCCTGCCCGTACAGGGACTCCGTGGCGGTGCCGATCAGTTCCGGGTCGCCGAGTGAACTGATCCGCCGGATCAGCGGGTTGAGATGGTTGAGCACCAGCCGCGCGCGCGGGGCGCTGCCGCGCAGCGAGCCGAGGATGCCCGCCCACAGGGCGTCGGCCTGCTCCTCGGCCTGGGCCCGGGCCTGCTCGTGCCGGGCCGCCCGGTCGTCCAGGTGCAGCGCGGGCACGGACAGCGGATGGAAGGCCCGCAGGACGACGTCACAGCCCAGGGGATCCAGCGTGGCCCGCGCGGTCGCCAGGAAGCCGGCCAGGGCCAACTCCTCGGCCGGGTCGACCGTGTCCAGGTGGGCGGTCACGGTGTCCGCGTCCAGCTCGGCGACCACCGTCCCCGGCCGCACCGACGGCAGCGCCTCGATCAGCTCGCTGTCGTACGTGTAGCCACCGTTGATCACCCCCACGCCCTGCGCGGACGCGATCGGCGCGACCTGCCGGTACTCCTCGACGGTCCGGGTGAAGTGCACCACCGGGTGCCGCTGCGCGAACTCCTCCAGGGACAGCTGCCCGTCCGTCGTCTCGAAGGGCAGCCACGGCAGCATCGTGCGCAGCATCTCCGGGTCGTGCCGGGCCAGCGACTTCACCCCCAGGTGGTGCACGGCCAGGAAGTCCGCCAGCCGTTCCGGGTCACCGGCCGCCAGGCCGGTCAGCCAGGACCGGATCCGCTCGCCCAGCGCCTCCCGTACGGCGGCCAGTGTCTCGTCCTCGTAGAGGGACTCGCGCGAGGCAGTGGGCCGCAGGCTGTCGGTGTCCAGGACGCAGCGCACGAAGAACGCCCAGTCCGGCAGCAGCTGTTCGCCCCGCTCGGTCAGCAGCATGCCCTTCAGATGCACGCGATGACCGGCCCGCTGCGCCGGGCTGACCGCCGACGGCAGGACGTACGCCACCCCCCGGATCCCGGCGACCGGCACGGCCAGGTCGATCGCGTCCAGCGGAGTGAACCCGAACTGGTCGTGGCAGTGCCGGGCCAGCGCCACCCGCCGGCCGGCCGGGCTCGGATACGCCCGGTCCCAGGGTGGGGGCAGATCGGTGACCGCCTCCTCGCCCACCCGCACGTCGTACGGCAGCAGCGAGCCGAAGTCCCGCGCCAGGGCCAGCACGCGCTCCTCGGTGAGCCACTCGCCGGCACCGGCCCGTGCCGTCAGATGCACGGTGGTGCCCGGTTCGGGGCGCGCCGAGTCGGGCAGCGTCCGCACGGTGTAGGAACCGTCGTCGCTCGCCGTCCACTCCACCGGCGGGGCGTCGGGGGTACGGGCGCTGCGGCTGACCACGCGGATCCGCTCGGCGACCACGAAGCAGGCGAGCAGCCCGATGCCGAACTGCCCGAGGAAGTCGGAGCGTGCCTCCTGGAGCCCGTCGGCCCGCTTGGAGCTGCGCCCGATGGTCGCCAGCAGGGTGTGCACGTCCGGCTCGCTGAGCCCCACGCCCGTGTCCTCGACACGCAGGGACCCGCCCTCGGCGTACAGCCGTACGCGGGCAGGGGCGTCGGGCTGCTCCGCCCGCCGGGCGGTGATCGCGTCGACCGCGTTCTGCAGCAGCTCGCGCAGGTAGACCTTGGGGCTGGAGTAGAGGTGATGGGAGAGCAGGTCCACCAGACCGCGCAGGTCGACCTGGAACGTGTGGGGTGACTGGGGTGCCTGGGATGACTGAGAGGTCTGGGAATCCATCGTCGCAGCGCCGGTGGGGGGACGGGCGACGGCGCGGGGTCGGGCGGTCCCGGGTGAGGTGACCGCGGAGGTGGGATGGCCGGCAACGGCAGCAGGACCGGGAGCAGGACCGGGAGCGCGTCATCCTAAGTCCCCAACCAGCCGTCTGACCAGGGGTTTCCCGGGACGTATACGGCAATGTCAGTGGTGTGGTGTGCAATGGATCTCGTGCCCGCGCTGGAAGAACCACTGAAACAACCGCTCAAGTCAGTGCTCGGCCCCGCCACCGCGAAGGTGATGGCCGAGCATCTCGGCCTGCACTCCGTCGGCGACCTCCTGCACCACTACCCGCGCAGATACGAGGAGCGCGGCCAGCTCACCCACCTCGCCGACCTCCCCATGGACGAGCACGTCACCGTGGTCGCCCAGGTCGCCGACGCCCGTCTGCACACCTTCGCCTCCGCCAAGGCGCCCCGCGGCAAGGGCCAGCGCCTGGAGGTCACGATCACGGACGGCAGCGGCCGGATCCAGCTGGTCTTCTTCGGCAACGGCGTGCACAAGCCCCACAAGGAGCTCCTGCCGGGCACCCGCGCCCTCTTCGCGGGCAAGGTCTCCGTCTTCAACCGACGCCTGCAACTCGCGCACCCGGCATACGAGTTGCTGCGGGGCGAGTCCGAGGAGACGGTCGACACCTGGGCCGGCGCGCTCATCCCGCTCTACCCCGCCACCGCCAAGCTGGAGTCCTGGAAGATCGGCAAGGCGATCCAGACGGTGCTGCCCAGCGCCCAGGAAGCCGTCGACCCGCTCCCGGCCTCGCTGCGCGAGGGCCGTGGCCTGGTGTCCCTCCCGGAGGCCCTCCTCAAGATCCACCGCCCGCACACCAAGGCGGACGTCGAGGACGCCCGCGCCCGCCTCAAGTGGGACGAGGCCTTCGTCCTCCAGGTCGCCCTCGCCCGCCGCCGCCACGCCGACGCCCAACTGCCGGCGGTCCCGCGCAGACCGAAGCCGGACGGCCTCCTGACGGCCTTCGACGCCCGTCTGCCCTTCACCCTCACCGACGGCCAGCGGAAGGTCTCCCGGGAGATCTTCGACGACCTGGCCACCGACCATCCGATGCACCGGCTGCTCCAGGGAGAGGTCGGTTCCGGGAAGACGATGGTCGCCCTGCGCGCCATGCTCGCCGTGGTCGACGCCGGCGGTCAGGCGGCCATGCTCGCGCCCACCGAGGTGCTCGCCCAGCAGCACCACCGGTCGGTCGTCGAGATGATGGGCGAACTGGCCGAGGGCGGGATGCTCGGCGGTGCCGAGCAGGCCACCAAGGTGGTGCTGCTCACCGGGTCGATGGGGACCGCCGCCCGCCGGCAGGCGCTGCTCGACCTCGTCACCGGCGAGGCCGGGATCGTGATCGGCACGCACGCGCTGATCGAGGACAAGGTGCAGTTCCACGACCTCGGGCTGGTCGTGGTGGACGAACAGCACCGGTTCGGCGTCGAGCAGCGTGACGCCCTGCGCGGAAAGGGCAAGCAGCCGCCGCACCTGCTCGTCATGACGGCCACGCCCATCCCGCGGACGGTCGCCATGACGGTCTTCGGCGACCTGGAGACCTCCGTCCTCGACCAGCTCCCCGCCGGCCGGTCCCCGATCGCCAGCCATGTCGTCCCGGCCGCCGACAAGCCGCACTTCCTGGCGCGGGCCTGGGACCGGGTGCGCGAGGAGGCGGAGAACGGCCACCAGGCGTACGTCGTCTGCCCCCGGATCGGGGACGAGGAGGACGATCCCAAGAAGGCGGCCAAGAAGAAGTCCCCCGAGGACGAGGCCGAGAAGCGCCCGCCGCTCGCCGTCCTCGACGTCGCCGACCAGCTCGCCAAGGGGCCGCTCAGCGGCCTCGCGGTGGAGGTCCTGCACGGCCGGATGCACCCCGACGACAAGGACGCGGTGATGCGCCGCTTCGCCGCCGGCGAGACCGACGTCCTGGTCGCCACCACGGTCATCGAGGTCGGCGTCAACGTCCCGAACGCCACCGCGATGGTGATCATGGACGCCGACCGCTTCGGCGTCTCCCAGCTGCACCAGCTCCGCGGCCGGGTGGGCCGTGGCTCGGCCGCCGGTCTGTGCCTCCTGGTGACCGAGATGGCCGAGGCGAGCCCCGCCCGCCAGCGGCTCAACGCGGTGGCCGCCACCCTCGACGGCTTCGAGCTCTCCCGGATCGACCTCGAACAGCGCCGCGAGGGCGACGTCCTCGGCCAGGCCCAGTCGGGCACCCGCTCCTCGCTGCGGATGCTCGCCGTCATCGAGGACGAGGAGATCATCGCCGAGGCGCGGGAGGAGGCCACGGCGGTGGTCGCGGCCGATCCCGACCTGGAGCGCCTGCCGGGCCTGCGCACGGCCCTGGACGCCCTCCTGGACGAGGAGAGGGAGCAGTACCTGGACAAGGGCTAGTGCCGTGGCAGGCAACGTTCGCCCCGTCGCGACGCCCGGCACGCACTCTCGCCGTACCGGCCGAAAGCCCAAGTACATCCAGTACGAGGGCTTCCGGCCGGCACGCCGAGAGCACGCACCGGACGCCGCTCCTTGACGGGCAAACGTTGCCTGCCGCGGCACTAGAAGGCGCGGGCACTCAGGGGCGGGGCACAGGGCGGGCGCCCCGGACCCGCGGCCGTCCGCGCGAAGCGCCCCTCACCCCTGCCTGCCAGACTGGACCTGTCACCGCCCCTCGAACAAGGACCCCAGATGACCCGCGTGATCGCCGGCGCGGCCGGCGGACGTCGCCTGGCCGTTCCACCGGGAACCGGCACCCGCCCGACCTCCGACCGAGCACGTGAGGGTCTCTTCTCCACCTGGCAGTCCCTGCTCGGCGGCCCGCTGGACGGCGAACGCGTCCTCGACCTGTACGCGGGCTCCGGCGCCGTCGGCCTGGAGGCGCTGTCCCGCGGCGCCGGCCACACCCTGCTGGTCGAGGCCGACGCCCGCGCGGCCCGCACGATCCGGGAGAACGTGAAGGCCCTCGGCCTGCCGGGCGCCGAGGTGAGGGCGGGCAGAGCCGAGCAGATCGTCCGGACACAGCCGCCGGCGCACCCCTACGACCTCGCCTTTCTCGACCCGCCGTACGTTGTGTCGGACGACGATCTTCGGGAGATTCTGCTCACACTCCGTACGCAGGGGTGGCTCGCGGCCGAAGCCCTCGTCACCGTGGAGCGCAGCACCAGGGGCGGCGAATTCCGCTGGCCGCACGGCTTCGAAGCGATCCGGGCCCGTCGCTACGGCGAGGGAACGTTTTGGTACGGTCGCGCCGCCTCTACGTGCGAAGACGCACGATGACCGGACCGGAGAGCGAGGGATCTCAAGTGCGCCGCGCCGTCTGTCCCGGGTCGTTCGACCCGATCACCAACGGACACCTCGACATCATTTCCCGCGCCTCCCGTCTGTACGACGAGGTCTATGTCGCGGTCATGATCAACAAATCCAAACGGGGCCTGTTCGAGATCGACGAGCGGATCGACCTGATCCGCCAGGTCACCGCCGAGTACGAGAACGTCCGGGTGGAGGCCTTCCACGGCCTCCTGGTCGACTTCTGCAAGGAGCGCGACATCCCGGCCATCGTCAAGGGTCTGCGCGCGGTCAGCGACTTCGACTACGAGCTCCAGATGGCCCAGATGAACAACGGCCTCTCGGGCGTGGAGACCCTCTTCGTCCCCACCAACCCCACCTACAGCTTCCTCTCCTCCTCCCTGGTCAAGGAGGTCGCGACCTGGGGCGGGGACGTCTCCCACCTTGTGCCGCCGCTCGTCCTCGCGGCCCTCGCCGAGCGGCTCCGTCAGGGCTGAGCCGCTGAGGGCCCGTCACCCGGTGTCCCCCGGTCGCCCCATGGCCGTACAGTCTTCCCGTCCGTCTCCAACACAGCTGTAGAGAGTGGCGAGCACAGGTGGACGTGCAGAAGAAGCTCGACGAGATCGTGGCCGCGGTCTCCGGTGCCCGGTCGATGCCCATGTCGGCCTCGTGCGTGGTCAACCGCGCCGACCTGCTCGCGATGCTCGAGGACGTACGCGAGGCCCTGCCCGGATCCCTCGCGCAGGCCCGGGAAGTGATCGGCGACCGCGAGCAGATGGTCGAGCAGGCCCGCCAGGAGGCCGAGCGGATCATCGGGCAGGCGCACGCCGAACGCGGCTCCCTCATCTCCGACACGGAGATCGCCCGTCGGTCCCAGGCCGAGGCCGACCGCATCCTCGCCGAGGCCCGCCAGGAGGCCGAGGAGATCCGCGCGGAGGCCGACGACTACGTCGACTCCAAGCTCGCCAACTTCGAGGTCGTCCTCACCAAGACCCTCGGCTCGGTCGGCCGCGGCCGCGAGAAGCTCCTCGGTACCGGCCCCGGCGTCGACGAGCAGGGGTACGAGGACGCGGACGCACCCGAGCGCAGCCACGACCCCGAGACCCTGCGCCGCACCGCCGACGAGTACGTCGACGTCAAGCTCGGTGCCTTCGAGGCCGTCCTCGCCAAGACCCTGGAGGCCGTCGGCCGGGGCCGGCAGAAGCTGCACGGCCGCATCGCCAGCGACGACCTCAGCTCCCTCGCCGACGACACCCTGCAGCACTCCAGCGACGCCGACTACCTGGCCGACCTGGTCGCCCTGGCCGAGGCGGACACCCCGGCCGCCCCCGCCGACCAGGGCGTACCGCACCAGTACGGCCAGCAGGACCCGCAGCCGGCGTACGGCTACCAGCAGCAGGGTGCCGACCCCTACGCCGGCTACCAGCAGCAGTACGACGGCGGACAGGACGCCTACGGCTACCAGCAGCAGGCCGACCCGTACGCCTACCAGGGCTATGACGGCGGGCAGGGGGCCTACGACCCGCACCAGGCCCCGCAGCCGGTCCAGCAGGAGCACCAGGACCACCAGGACCACCGGAACCAGCAGGGATACGTCCCGCAGCAGGCGCACGCCCTCGACGAGACCAGCCTCTTCGACACCGGCATGATCAGCGCGGAGCAGCTGCGGGCCTATGAGCAGGGGCGCGGGAACGGCTGAACCGCCGCCCGGAGCGGAAGCGCGGGCCGGGAGCACACACCGGATTGGGCCGTGGGGGAAAGGTCCAGTATCCTGGCTCTTCGGTCGCGTGTACGTCCGCGATCAACGCTGCCCGGGAACACCGAAGGGCGGCGCCCCGAGTTCATAGATCGAAAGCAGGAATGGCCCTGAACGCCCGCCTCGACCACCGCAACCCCCTCGTGTTCGACACACACGAGCTGGGTCGGCGGCCTGGTGCGCTGCAGCGCCTGACCCGCACGATCGACGCCCCCAGGGATCTCGGGATCCAGGGGGTCATCGGAGTGCCGCAAGGCGCCCCGGTGGAGCTCGAACTCCGCCTCGAGTCGGTCATGGAAGGTGTGCTTGTCACAGGCACCGCCCGTGCGGTGGCCGAGGGGGAGTGCGTAAGGTGTCTGGAGCCGGTCGAGCTGGAGCTCGACACGGACTTCCAGGAGATGTTCTCGTACCCTGACGCCGACGACCGTGGCCGCCCCAAGGCGGAACCGGTCGACGACGCCGAGGAAGACGAGGACAGGCTCTTTCTCGAGGACGGCTTGTTCGACCTCGAACCCGTGCTGCGTGATGCGGTGGTGCTCGCACTGCCGATGCAGCCGGTGTGCCGGGAAGACTGCCCAGGACTGTGCGCCCAGTGCGGCGCACGCCTTGCGGACGACCCGGAACACCACCATGACGCCGTCGACATTCGTTGGGCGGCACTGCAGGGACTCGCCGGTTCACTCGGAGACGGCGAGAAGGACGAGATCAGCGGCGCCGAAGCTGGCGTCGACGAGAAGCAGGAGAAGTAGCCGTGGCTGTTCCGAAGCGGAAGATGTCGCGCAGCAACACGCGCCACCGCCGGTCGCAGTGGAAGGCTGCGGTCCCCACCCTGGTTGCGTGTGAGCGCTGCCACGAGCCCAAGCAGCAGCACATCGCGTGCCCGTCTTGCGGCACCTACAACAAGCGCCAGGTCCTCGAGGTCTGAGCGGCTGGTGAGAGGCACTGTGTCCACGCCCAAGAAGAACGCCGCCCGCGCCAGCGAGGGCGGCCCGGCGGACAACACGGCCTCGTCCCACACGCTGTTGGAAGGGCGGCTCGGGTACACACTCGAGTCCGCCCTTCTGGTGCGTGCGCTGACCCACCGCTCGTACGCATACGAGAACGGCGGTCTGCCGACCAACGAGCGTCTGGAGTTCCTCGGGGACTCCGTCCTCGGCCTCGTGGTCACGGACACGCTGTACCGCACCCACCCCGACCTGCCCGAAGGCCAGCTGGCCAAGTTGCGGGCCGCGGTGGTCAACTCGCGTGCGCTGGCGGAGGTCGGCCGCGGCCTCGAACTCGGCTCCTTCATCCGGCTCGGCCGCGGTGAAGAGGGCACGGGTGGCCGGGACAAGGCGTCCATCCTCGCCGACACCCTGGAAGCGGTGATCGGCGCGGTCTATCTCGACCAGGGGCTGGACTCGGCGGCGGAGCTCGTGCACCGTCTGTTCGACCCGTTGATCGAGAAGTCCTCCAACCTCGGAGCCGGCCTGGACTGGAAGACCAGTCTCCAGGAGCTCACCGCGACCGAAGGGCTCGGTGTTCCCGAGTACCTGGTCACGGAGACCGGCCCCGACCATGAGAAGACCTTCACTGCTGCCGCCCGCGTCGGAGGCGTCTCGTACGGCACCGGCACCGGCCGCAGCAAGAAGGAGGCGGAGCAGCAGGCCGCGGAATCCGCGTGGCGGTCCATCCGGGCCGCTGCGGACGAGCGCGCCGAGGCGGCGGTCGAGAAGGCCGCCGAGAAGGCTGCTGAGGAGGCCGTCGAGGCCCCCCAGGACGACGACGAGGGTCCGTCGTCCGTCTCCGCCTGACCGAACCAGCACATCCGAGCGCCCGTCCCCGCCGTGGGGCGGGCGCTCGGCTCATCTTTCCGTGACAGGCTCAGAGGTCCGTGACAGGGGAGCCCCATGCCCGAGTTGCCCGAGGTCGAGGTCGTCCGGCGCGGCCTGGAGCGGTGGGTCGCCCACCGCACGGTCGCCGAGGCCGAGGTCCTGCATCCGCGTGCCGTACGCCGTCATCCCGCCGGCGCCGACGACTTCACGCACCGGCTCAAGGGCCACCGCGTCGGCGTGCCCAGCCGCCGCGGCAAGTACCTGTGGCTGCCCCTGGAGGATACCGGCCAGGCGGTCCTGGCCCACCTCGGGATGAGTGGCCAGCTGCTCGTCCAGCCGCACGCGGCGCCCGACGAGAAGCACCTGCGCGTCCGGGTCCGGTTCGCGGACGAGGTCGACACCGAACTCCGTTTCGTGGACCAACGCACCTTCGGCGGACTGTCGTTGCACGGCACCGCCTCCGACGGCCTGCCCGACGTGATCGCGCACATCGCCCGCGACCCCCTCGACCCGCTCTTCGACGACGAGGCGTTCCACCAGGCGTTGCGCCGCAAGCGCACCACCGTCAAACGGGCCCTGCTGGACCAGTCGTTGATCAGCGGCGTCGGCAACATCTACGCCGACGAGGCGCTGTGGCGTGCCCGCATCCACTACGAACGCCCGACGGCCCACTTCACGCGTCCGCGCACCGCCGAACTCCTGGGCCACATCAGGGACGTGATGAACCAGGCCCTCGCGGTCGGCGGCACCAGCTTCGACAGCCTGTACGTCAACGTCAACGGGGAGTCGGGCTACTTCGACCGGTCCCTCGACGCGTACGGACGTGAGGGCCTGCCCTGCAACCGCTGCGCCACACCGATGCGCCGGCGCCCCTGGATGAACCGGTCCAGCTACTTCTGCCCGCGCTGTCAGCGCGCGCCGCGCGTCTCGTCGTAACGCCGTCGCGCCTCCAGCACGTCGTCCATCCGGCCCTGCACGAAGTGGATGAGGCTCAGCAGGCGCTGGGCGACCTCGCGGCCGAGGGGGGTGAGCTCGTAGTCCACGCGAGGCGGGTTCGTCGGCTGGGCCTCGCGGTGCACCAGACCGTCGCGCTCCAGCGCGTGCAGGGTCTGGGACAGCATCTTCTCGCTCACGCCGTCGACGCGGCGGCGCAGCTCGTTGAAGCGCAGCGAGCCCTCGTACAGGGCGCCCAGGGTGAGCGCGCCCCAGCGTCCGGTGACGTGCTCCAGCGTGCCCCGCGAGGGACAGGCTTTGGCGAACACGTCGTACGGAAGGTCCTGAGCCGCCGTGCGCTCCTCCAGGGTGTCCATACACCAAGGCTACTCGAACACAGCGCTAACCATCAGGCTGCACTAACTCGAAGTTAGTGCCGTGGTGGTCGCGACCGTCACCAGGAGGCCGTCCACCGGCGCGTGGCGGTGACGGCGCGCTCCGGTGGACGGGCAGGGCGGCCCGCGTGGTCATGCGGGCGGGCCACCCGTTCCGGCGCCGGGCCTAGTAGCCGAAGTCCTGCGTCCACCAAGGGCCGCCGGACCCGAGGTGCACGCCGACGCCCAGCGTCTTGAAGTCGCAGTTCAGGATGTTCGCCTTGTGGCCGGGACTGTCCATCCAGGCCTCCATCACCGCGGCGGCGTCGGCCTGGCCCCGGGCTATGTTCTCGCCGCCGAGGTTGGTGACCCCGGCCTGCGCCGCCCGGTCCCACGGTGTGGCGCCACTCGGGTCGGTGTGGTCGAAGAAGCCCTGCGCGGCCATCGCGTCGCTGAAGTCCTCGGCCAGCTCCGCCAGCGCGCTGTTCGCGGACACGGCGTCGCAGCCGACCTTCGCCCGCTCCTCGTTGACGAGCCTGAGCACCTCGGCCGCGGCCTGCGTCTCGGCGGACACGGTCACGGGGGCTTCGGCTTCGGCTGCCTCCTTCTCCGGCGCCTTGGTGGCGGCACGCGAGGGAGTCGTCTCCGGCTTCTTGCTGGGTGTGGCCTTCGGCTTCTTCGACGGTGTCTTGGTCGGCGCCGCCGACGACGTCGAGGGGGAGGGGGCGGGCGAGGCGGAGCGCTCGGCGTCGCGGCTGGTCGACGTGGAGCCTTCGCGGCTCTCGGCGCTGCCGGAGGTGCCGCCCTGCTCGGCGGGGCTGTTGGTCGGCGTGCCGGCGGCCTGTACGTTGCCGCCGCCACCGCCGCTGCTCTCGCCCCCGCCGATCCGGTAGTTGTCGAGGCCGGGCACGGCACCCGTGGCGACGGCGACCGTGCCGAGGGCGACCGCCGCGGAGACCCCGAGCAGACCCGACTTGACCGGCGTCGCGGTCCTCCTCCGACGACGGCGCGACCGTCCGCGCCGGCCCCCGTCGGGGGTGAAGCCGTCACCGCGCGCGGACCCGGTGTCGGGACCGAACACGGTGGCGTAGTCGGCTTCCGTCGCGAAGAGATAGGCGGCACTGCGTGCGGAGGTCTCGGCGTACCCCTCGGTGTTCAGATACGGGGCGGCGCCGTCCGTGGCCGGGCCGTCGGCGTACGACCCCTGGGGGCCGAGACCGTACGACCCCGGCACGTCGTGGTCGAAGCTGTACGAGTCCTGCGGATCACGGCTCCCCATGGAGGAGCCGCCCGTCGGTGTGATCCCCGTGGCGCGGCCCGTGGCGGCGCGGCCGGCGGCGGAGCGTCGGTGGCGTCCCATGTCCTTGCCTTCCTCGTCCTGGCGGTCGACGCGTCCCCCCGGTCAACCAAGCTCACAAAACTCACACGATGGAGTGAGTTTCGTATGAGATTCATTGGGTGGGGACGGTACCGCATGGCGCGAGGGGAGGAAGTGTCCGGAGAGACATTGCCCGGTTAGGTTGCACTCATGAGCGAGGATGTGCGACTGGTCGCCTGGGTGCGTGGACGCGTCCAAGGTGTGGGTTTCCGCTGGTTCACGCGGGCCAAGGCGCTGGAGATCGGCGGCCTGAGTGGTTTTGCTCTCAATCTGGCCGATGGCCGGGTCCAGGTGGTGGCGGAGGGCCCGCGTCCGGGATGCCAGGGGCTCCTGGACTGGCTCCAGAGTGACGACACGCCCGGGCGCGTGGACGGCGTCACCGAGATCTGGGACACACCTCGCGGGGGTTACGACGGCTTCGCCATCCGCTGACCCGATTCTGTGAATCCGTCCCGGCGGAAGCGGAGGGACATGCCACCGGCAGGTGCCCGGAGCAGAAAGTCCCTGGTGGTTGCCAAGAATCGCTTGCCGTGGCAGGCTCCGCGGGTAAGGATGATCGCCTCACCCTCAGCGCCCCGTGAGAGTCCCGGCGCCGCCGTTCCAGGCCGCGTGGACCCGGGTTGCCGCCAATACGGGGTGTGATCGTGTTGACCGTCAAACTTTTTGGTGAGACGCTGAAAGCACCCCGAGCACCTTCGCTGTTTGGCATGGATGAACGGCAGCACAACTCAACAGTGCCAAGCATCGCGGGTGCGAAATCCCTCACGACCCACACCGCTTCGGTCGGTCACTCAGTGTGGAGGACCATCCATCATGGCAAAGGCGCTTCTCGGTTACGTCGGCGGCTCCGACCCTCGACTCCTCGCCGAGATGCGACGGCTCCAGCAGCGAGTCCAGGACCTGGAATCCGAGCTTGTACGGATCCAGGCGGAGAACGACTCGCTCGCGGCTGCCGCTTCTCACGACAGGATCATGGAGAGCATCGACGCACACCAGGCGGAGCCTGCGCTCACCTGATCACTGCATCGCTCCACGACAGCTCACGCAGTGGTTGGGCAGCCCACATCAACCGCTAAGTTGTCAGAGTTGCAAGGGACGCTTCGGCGTCCCTTCTTTCTTTCCCCCGGCTTCTTTGCCCCCGCATCCTTTTACTCTCTTTAACGTCTGGTGTGCCCTGCACGTTCAGGGGTGAAACCGTGGGTTCATGGAGTGAGACATCGCCGGAAGGTAGAGTCCGGCGGCGTGCACCTCAAGGCCCTGACCCTCCGAGGGTTCAAATCGTTCGCCTCCGCGACCACTCTTCGGTTCGAACCGGGGATCACCTGTGTCGTCGGACCGAACGGTTCGGGCAAGTCCAACGTGGTGGACGCGCTCAGCTGGGTGATGGGCGAGCAGGGCGCGAAGTCGCTGCGTGGCGGCAAGATGGAGGACGTCATCTTCGCCGGCACCACCGGCCGCCCGCCGCTGGGCCGCGCCGAGGTGTCCCTGACCATCGACAACTCCGACGGGGCCCTGCCCATCGAGTACGCCGAGGTCACCATCACGCGGATCATGTTCCGCAACGGCGGCAGCGAGTACCAGATCAACGGTGACACCTGCCGTCTCCTCGACATCCAGGAACTCCTCTCCGACTCCGGCATCGGCCGCGAGATGCACGTCATCGTCGGCCAGGGCCAGCTCGACTCCGTCCTGCACGCCGACCCCATGGGCCGGCGCGCCTTCATCGAGGAGGCCGCGGGCGTCCTCAAGCACCGCAAGCGCAAGGAGAAGGCGCTCAAGAAGCTGGACGCGATGCGGGCCAACCTCGCGCGCGTGCAGGACCTGACCGACGAGCTGCGCCGGCAGCTCAAGCCGCTGGGCCGGCAGGCCGCGGTCGCGCGCCGGGCCGCCGTCATCCAGGCCGACCTGCGCGACGCCCGCCTCCGCCTCCTCGCCGACGATCTCGTCCGGCTGCGGGAGGCGCTGCGGGCCGAGGTCGCGGACGAGGCCGCCCTCAAGGAGCGCAAGGAAGCCGCCGAGCTGGAGCTGAGGAAGGCGCTCCAGCGCGAGGGACTCCTGGAGGACGAGGTGCGGCAGCTCACGCCCCGCCTCCAGCGGGCCCAGCAGACCTGGTACGAGCTCTCCCAGCTCGCCGAGCGGGTGCGCGGCACGATCTCGCTGGCCGACGCCCGGGTGAAGAGCGCCACCTCCGCGCCCCCCGAGGAACGGCGTGGGCGCGACCCCGAGGACATGGAGCGCGAGGCCGCCCGGATCCGGGAGCAGGAGGCCGAGCTCGAAGCGGCCCTGGAGGCGGCCGAGCGCGCCCTGGAGGACACGGTCGCCCACCGCGCCGACCTGGAACGCGAACTGGCCCACGAGGAACGGCGGCTGAAGGACGTCGCCCGCGCCATCGCGGACCGCCGTGAGGGCCTCGCCCGGCTGAACGGGCAGGTCAACGCGGCCCGCTCACGAGCGGCCTCCGCCCAGGCCGAGATCGACCGCCTGTCCGCCGCCCGGGACGAGGCCCAGGAGCGGGCCGTCACCGCGCAGGAGGAGTACGAGGCGCTGAAGGCCGAGGTCGACGGCCTCGACGCGGGCGACGCGGAACTCGGCGAGCGGCACGAGACGGCGAAGCGGCAACTGGCCGACGCGGAGGCCGCGCTCAGCGCGGCCCGGGAGGCGGTGACCGCGGCGGAGCGGAGACGGGCCGCGACCCAGGCCCGCCACGAGACCCTGGCACTGGGCCTGCGCCGCAAGGACGGTACGGGCGCGCTGCTCGCGGCGAAGGATCGTCTCAGCGGTCTGCTCGGCCCGGCCGCCGGGCTGCTGACCGTCACCCCGGGCCACGAGGTCGCCCTGGCCGCCGCCTTCGGTGCCGCCGCCGACGCCCTCGCGGTCACCACCCCGGCCGCCGCCGCCGACGCCATCCGGCTCCTGCGCAAGCAGGACGCGGGGCGGGCGGCACTGCTGCTGGCGGGAGCGCCGGAGGCCACGGACGCGCTGGCGGGAGCGCCGGAACAGGCCGGGGCGGGCAGCGTCCAGGACACGCGGTCGACGGACACCGGGGCCGACGGCGGCACCCCGTGGGCGGGGGCCGGGGCGACTCCCGGCGCCGTCGGCGATCTCGCGGTCGCCGGGTCCGCGGCGACCCCGGGGGGTGCCGCATCCGCCGTGGCCGGCGCCGTCTCGGAGCCGCGTCGCGACGGGCCTCCCTTCGCCGCCGACCTGGTCCGCGCCCCCTCCGACCTGATGCCCGCCGTACGACGGCTGCTGCGCGGGATCGTCGTCGTCAGCACTCTTGAGGACGCCGAGGACCTCGTCTACGCGCGGCCCGATCTCACCGCCGTCACCGCCGAGGGCGATCTGCTGGGCGCGCACTTCGCGCAGGGCGGGTCCGCCGGGGCGCCCAGCCTCCTCGAAGTGCAGGCCTCCGTGGACGAGGCGGCCGCCGAGCTGGAGGAACTGGCCGTGCGGTGCGAGGAGTTGGCCCAGGCGCAGCACGCGGCCGTCGAGCGGCGCACGGAGTGTGCGGCGCGGGTCGAGGAGCTGGGGGAGCGGCGCCGGGCCGCCGACCGGGAGAAGTCCGCGGTGGCCCAGCAGCTGGGGCGGCTGTCCGGACAGGCGCGGGGTGCCGCCGGGGAGGCCGAGCGGTCCGTCGCCGCCGCCGCGCGGGCACAGGACGCGCTCGACAAGGCCCTCCAGGACGTCGAGGAACTCGCGGAGCGGCTGGCCGTCGCCGAGGAGATGCCGGTCGAGGAGGAGCCCGACACCTCGGTACGGGACCGGCTCGCCGCCGACGGGGCCAACGCCCGGCAGACCGAGATGGAGGCCCGCCTCCAGGTCCGTACGCACGAGGAACGGGTCAAGGGGCTCGCCGGACGGGCCGACTCGCTCGACCGGGCCGCCCGCGCGGAACGCGAGGCACGCGCGCGTGCCGAGGAGCGGCGGGCACGGCTCAGGCACGAGGCGGCCGTCGCGGAGGCCGTCGCCCTGGGCGCCCGGCAGCTGCTCGCGCACGTCGAGGTCTCCCTCGCCCGGGCCGACGAGGAGCGCACCGCCGCCGACGCCGCCAAGGCCCGCCGTGAGCAGGAACTGGCCGCCGCCCGCACCGCAGGGCGCGATCTCAAGGCCGAACTCGACAAGTTGACGGATTCAGTGCACCGGGGCGAGGTACTCGGCGCCGAGAAACGGCTGCGGATCGAGCAGCTGGAGACCAGGGCGCTGGAGGAACTCGGTGTGGAACCGGAGGGGCTCGTGGCCGAGTACGGTCCGCACCAGCTGGTGCCGCCCTCGCCCCCCGCCGACGGCGAGGAACTGCCGGAGGATCCGGAGCACCCGCGCAACCAGCCCAAGCAGTTCCACCGGGCCGAGCAGGAGAGGCGGCTGAAGGCCGCCGAGCGGGCGTACCAGCAGCTCGGCAAGGTGAATCCGCTGGCCCTGGAGGAGTTCGCGGCGCTGGAGGAACGCCACCAGTTCCTCAGCGAGCAGCTGGAGGACCTGAAGAAGACCCGCGCCGACCTGCTCCAGGTGGTCAAGGAGGTCGACGAGCGCGTCGAGCAGGTCTTCGCCGAGGCCTACCGGGACACGGCCCGTGAGTTCGAGGGCGTGTTCAGCCGGCTGTTCCCGGGCGGCGACGGACGGCTCGTGCTGACCGACCCCGACAACATGCTCACCACGGGCGTGGACGTCGAGGCCCGGCCGCCGGGCAAGAAGGTCAAGCGGCTGTCCCTGCTGTCGGGCGGTGAGCGCTCGCTGACCGCCGTGGCGCTCCTGGTGTCGATCTTCAAGGCGCGGCCCAGCCCGTTCTACGTCATGGACGAGGTCGAGGCGGCGCTCGACGACACCAACCTCCAGCGGCTGATCCGGATCATGCAGGAGCTCCAGGAGGCCTCGCAGCTGATCGTGATCACGCACCAGAAGCGGACGATGGAGGTCGCCGACGCGTTGTACGGCGTCTCCATGCAAGGCGACGGTGTGTCGAAGGTCATTTCGCAGCGACTGCGCTGACCTCCTCCAATTCTTCAAGACTTGAACGCAACACTGCCACGTTCGGGGGTATAGGTCACAGGTGCCGCCTCTTGACTTCGAAAGTTGAAGTCTTAGTCTCGGCAATGTCGCTTTTACCTTCAGGTACCACCTACCTCGAAGGGCCGATCCCCCGCCGGCAGCGTTGCCGGTGGCCCGAGGAGTACACGTGACCAGCACAGCGCAGGCACCCAAGTCAGGAGCCGCTTCGGCTCACCCCGATCATCTCGGGCACGTCATATTCATCGCGGCGGCGGCCGCGATGGGCGGTTTCCTCTTCGGCTACGACAGCTCCGTGATCAACGGCGCCGTCGAAGCCATCCGCGACCGTTACGACGTCGGATCGGCGGCCCTGGCGCAGGTCATCGCCATCGCCCTGATCGGCTGCGCCATCGGCGCGGCGACCGCCGGCCGCATCGCCGACCGCATCGGCCGGATCCGCTGCATGCAGATCGCCGCCGTCCTCTTCACCGTCAGCGCCGTCGGCTCGGCGCTTCCCTTCGCGCTGTACGACCTGGCCTTCTGGCGCGTGGTCGGCGGCTTCGCCATCGGCATGGCCTCCGTGATCGGCCCCGCCTACATCGCCGAGGTCGCCCCGCCGGCCTACCGCGGCCGGCTCGGCTCCTTCCAGCAGGCCGCGATCGTCGTCGGCATCGCCATCTCCCAGCTGGTCAACTGGGGCCTGCTGAACGCCGCCGGCGGCGACCAGCGCGGCGAGCTCATGGGTCTGGAGGCCTGGCAGGTCATGCTGGGCGTCATGGTGATCCCGGCCGTCCTCTACGGTCTGCTCTCCTTCGCGATCCCCGAGTCCCCCCGCTTCCTGATCTCCGTGGGCAAGCACGAGCGGGCCCGCGAGATCCTCGAAGAGGTCGAGGGCAAGGAGATCGACCTGGACGCACGCGTCGCCGAGATCGAGCACGCGATGAGGAGCGAGCACAAGTCCACCTTCAAGGACCTGCTCGGCGGCTCCTTCTTCTTCAAGCCGATCGTGTGGATCGGCATCGGCCTGTCGGTCTTCCAGCAGTTCGTCGGCATCAACGTGGCGTTCTACTACTCCTCGACGCTGTGGCAGTCGGTCGGCGTCGACCCGACGGACTCGTTCTTCTACTCCTTCACGACGTCGATCATCAACATCGTCGGCACCGTGATCGCCATGATCTTCGTGGACCGCGTCGGCCGCCGGCCGCTGGCCCTCATCGGTTCGGTCGGCATGGTGATCGGCCTCGCGCTGGAGGCCTGGGCGTTCTCCTTCGACCTGGTCGACGGCAAGCTGCCGGCCACCCAGGGCTGGATCGCCCTGATCGCCGCCCACGTGTTCGTCCTCTTCTTCGCCCTGTCCTGGGGTGTGGTGGTCTGGGTCTTCCTCGGCGAGATGTTCCCGAACCGGCTCCGCGCCGCCGCCCTGGGTGTGGCCGCCGCCGCGCAGTGGATCGCCAACTGGGCCATCACCGCGAGCTTCCCGTCGCTGGCCGACTGGAACCTCTCCGCGACCTACGTGATCTACACGGCCTTCGCCGCGCTCTCCATCCCGTTCGTCCTCAAGTACGTCAAGGAGACGAAGGGCAAGTCCCTGGAGGAGATGGGCTGAGCCTCATCCCGAGGCACCCCGCGACTCGGGGAGAAGGGCCAGGTCCCCGCCGCCCCTCTCCTCGTACCTCCGCCGCCCCCGGCTCGGCCACTGCCCGAGCCGGGGGCGGCGGTCCTGGTGGGCCGCTCCGGATGACGACGCCGTCGGCCCGCCGGGCGCCCGGCATCCCGATGTCCCGCGGCGGCACCGGCACCCCGGCGTCTCCCCGGGGCGTCAGCCCGCCAGCTCCGGCAGCACCCGCTCCGCGAACAGCCGCAGACCGCGCCACCCCTCCTCCACCGGCATCCCGCCCGCCAGCGGGTGCAGGACCAGGTTGTCCAGGCCCAGCTCCAAGCACTCGGCGGGCGTGACGATCCGGTACACGCCCTCCTCGCGCAGCTCGTCCACCGTGGTGGCCGCCGACCGTACCGCCGAGCGGATGTCGCCGGACTGCCAGGAGGCGTACGTCCGCGCCTCGTGCAGGAAGCAGGAACCGTAACGGCGCCACGCCTCGTCCGGGTCCTCGGCGAGGTGCAGCAGAGGGGTCTCGGCGGCCGGCATCATCGTCCAGCCCTCCGTGCCGTACTCGACGAGCCGCTCCTTGTAGTACGCCTCCAGCTCCGGCAGATGCGCGCTCGGGAAGAACGGCAGGCCGAGCCGGGCGGCCCGGCGGGCGGCGGCCTTCGAGGAGCCGCCGACCAGCAGCAGGGGGTGCGGGTCGGAGCAGGGACGCGGGGTGACCCGTACCGTACGGCCCCGGTATGTGAACTCCTCGCCGGTCCAGGCCTTCAGGAGCGTCTCCAGGACCTCGTCCTGGATCCTGCCGCGCCGCTGCCACTCCACGTCGAACAGCGCGTACTCCTCGGGCCGGTACCCGATGCCGGCGACCGTGATCAGCCGCCCGCCGCTCAGCAGGTCCAGGACGGCGATGTCCTCGGCCAGGCGCAGCGGGTCGTGCAGCGGGCCGATCACCGCCGAGACCGTCACGGAGATCCGGCGTGTGGCCCCGAACACCGCGCCCGCGAAGGCGAACGGCGAGGGCAGCCAGTTGTTGTCCACACCGTGGTGCTCCTCGGTCTGGACGGTGGTGATCCCGTGCTCGTCGGCGTACGCGGCCATCGCCAGCGCGGCCCGGTAGCGGGCGCTCAGCGAGGCGGGCGTGGCACCGGGCTCGACCAGGTTGAAACGGACGACCGTGACGGGCATGGGAGCCCCCTTCGCCGGGTGGGTGGGGTGCCGGTGCCGGAGCAGATTAGCTGACGGTGCGTCAGGTAACCAGGGGTACGGCGTGCCCCCGTTCGCCGGGCGCCGGCGACGGACCCGGCGGGGAGAGGTCACGCATACTGGACGGGTTATGGAAATCGTCATCCTTGCTGTAGTCATCGCCGTGGTCGTGCTCGGTGCGCTCGGCGGGCTCATCGTGGGCAGCCGGCGCCGGAAGCCGCTGCCCCCGCCGCCCCCCGCCGCGCCCGACATCACCGCCCCTCCGGCCGAGCCGCACGTCGGCGACGAGGCCGAGACGCCGCGCGACGAACCGCGCCGGACCATTGAGGAGGTGGATCTCCCGGACGGCTCGGCCCCGGTCGTCGTCGAGGAGCCCCCTGCCGTACCAGCCCCCGAGATCGAGATCCCCGAGCCGACGGCCGGGCGTCTCGTCCGCCTCCGTGCCCGGCTCTCCCGGTCGCAGAACGCGCTCGGCAAGGGGCTGCTCACCCTGCTGGCGCGCGAGCACCTCGACGAGGACACCTGGGAGGAGATCGAGGAGATCCTCCTCACCGCCGACGTCGGCGTGCTGCCCACCCAGGAACTGGTCGAGGGGCTGCGCGAGCGGGTGCGGGTGCTCGGCACCCGCACCCCCGAGGAACTGCGCGCCCTGTTGCGCGAGGAACTGCTCAAGCTGGTCGGCGCCGACCTCGACCGGACGGTCCGGACCGAGCCGGAGACCGGCAAACCCGGCATCGTGATGGTCGTCGGCGTCAACGGCACCGGCAAGACCACCACCACCGGCAAGCTCGCACGCGTCCTCGTGGCCGACGGGCGCAGTGTCGTCCTCGGTGCCGCCGACACCTTCCGGGCCGCCGCCGCCGACCAGCTGCAGACCTGGGGTGAGCGAGTCGGCGCGCACACCGTGCGCGGGCCCGAGGGCGGTGACCCGGCCTCCGTCGCGTTCGACGCGGTGAAGGAGGGCAAGGAGATGGGCGCGGACGTCGTGCTCATCGACACCGCGGGGCGGTTGCACACCAAGACCGGCCTGATGGACGAGCTGGGCAAGGTGAAGCGGGTCGTCGAGAAGCACGCGCCGCTCGACGAGGTGCTGCTCGTCCTCGACGCGACCACCGGACAGAACGGCCTGGTCCAGGCCCGGGTGTTCGCCGAGGTCGTCGACATCACCGGCATCGTGCTGACCAAGCTGGACGGCACGGCCAAGGGCGGCATCGTGGTCGCCGTCCAGCGGGAGCTGGGTGTGCCGGTCAAGCTGGTCGGTCTCGGCGAGGGCGCGGACGACCTGGCGCCGTTCGAGCCGGAGGCGTTCGTCGACGCCCTGATCGGCGAGTGACGTACTTACCGCGTCCGGCAGCCGCGAGAAGCGCCCGTCCCGAAGGTGGTGGGGACGGGCGCTTCGTCGCGGAGGGGTGGTACATGGCGACCGCTTCGTCGTGTCAGCCCGTTGGGAGGGGTGCTTGGTCACGTCGGGCTGTGGCCGTAACCGTGGCTGTGGCTGTGGCTGCGACCAGGCTCCGCGCGGGATCGGGAGCAGGGCTCCGCGCGGGACCGCGACTACGACTCCGCGCGGGACCGGTGGGCCACGTACGCCAGCGTCCCCAGCAGCAGTCCGGCCGCCGGCGGCTTGGTCGCCGTGTCCAGGGCCGGCGGGCGCAGCCAGCGCACCGGGCCCAGGCCGCCGCGGTCGGAGGGCGGGGCCGTGATGTGGGTGCCGCGGCCGAGGCCGCGCAGGTCCAGGGAGGTCGGGTCGTCCCAGCCCATGCGGTAGAGCAGCTGGGGGAGCTCGGCGGCGGCGCCGGGGGAGACGAGGAAGTGGGCGCGGCCCTGAGGGGTCGCGGCCACCGGGCCGAGGGGCAGGCCCATGCGCTCCAGCCGGACCAGGGCGCGGCGCCCGGCGGGCTCGGCCACCTCGATCACGTCGAACGCCCGGCCGACCGGCAGCATCACCGCGGCACCGGGGAACTCCGACCAGGCCCGGGTCACCTCGTCGAGCGTGGCCCCGGCCGGGACCTGCGGCGCGAAGTCGAGGGGGTGGGCGCCGGGGGCGGCGCAGTCGGCGCGCCCGCACGAGCAGGCACCTGCCGCGGCCCGCGCGCCCGGGACGACGTCCCAGCCCCAGAGCCCGGTGAACTCGGCGACGGCGGTGCACTCCGACGAGCGGCCGCGCCGACGTGAACCGGAGCGGATCTCCCGGATACCGCCGATCGTGAAGCCCATACCCCCTCCAACGGGTCCGACCTGCCGTAGTTACGCGACGAACGCGTACCGCGACGCTCCGTGGTCGCGTGCGGGCACTTTCGGCGCTCGGGGGCGCTCCAGGTGGTGCGCCGGACAGTGCGCGCCCCCAAGTGCATCGCTTCGTCCATTCCCGGTCGCCCTCTGTCAAGTGAATCGTGGGGAGGTCACCGATAGTTCATTCGAAGGGGTGGCGAATGGTGGCGTTTCCGGGACCGCCGTGGCTGGACGCGTGATCGTGGGATTACGTTGAGTGCACGAGCCCTGGGGGCACATGCGCTCGTGGGTATGCCGGAGGCAACTCGGCTCCCCGTTCGAAGGATGACAACCGCCGGACGGGAGGCTCTATTTACCGGCATTCTGATAAGGCTTGGCGCACTCAGTGACAAGTGGTCTCAGGGATGGGGGCGTTCCAGTGAGCGGCAACGGCGGTAGCGGGACGAACGCGGCGAGCGCAGCGCACGCGGACAGGCGCCCCAACGAGCTGCTCACCTCCTGGTTCGTGCGCAGCGGCTGGTCCAAGGGTGAGCTGGCGCGTCAAGTCAACCGCCGGGCCCGCCAGTTGGGTGCCAACCACATCTCCACCGACACCTCGCGGGTCCGCCGCTGGCTGGACGGCGAGAACCCCCGCGAACCCATTCCCAGGATCCTGTCCGAGCTGTTCTCCGAGCGGTTCGGCTGTGTCGTCTCCGTCGAGGATCTCGGGCTGCGCACCGCCCGCCAGTCGCCCTCCGCGACCGGCGTCGACCTGCCCTGGACGGGCCCGCAGACCGTGGCCCTGCTCAGCGAGTTCTCGCGCAGCGACCTGATGCTGGCGCGGCGCGGCTTCCTCGGATCCTCGCTCGTCCTCTCCGCGGGCCCGTCCCTCATCGAACCCATGCAGCGCTGGCTGGTGCCCGCGCCGCCGGCCCCGCGCCGCGAGCCCGAGCCGGCGGCCTCCTCGGCCCGCCGCGGCCGGCTGTCCAGGCCTGAGCTGGACCTCCTGGAGTCGACCACGATGATGTTCCGCCAGTGGGACGCCCAGTGCGGCGGCGGCCTGCGGCGCAAGGCGGTCGTCGGCCAGCTGCACGAGGTGACCGACCTCCTCCAGGAACCCCAGCCCGAGGCCACCACCAAGAAGCTGTTCAAGGTCGCCGCCGAGCTGGCGGAGCTGGCGGGCTGGATGTCGTACGACGTCGGCCTTCAGCCCACCGCGCAGAAGTACTTCGTGCTCGCCCTGCACGCGGCCAAGGAGGCGGGCGACAAGCCGCTCGGCTCGTACATCCTCTCCAGCATGAGCCGCCAGATGATCCACCTCGCGCGGCCCGAGGACGCCCTCGAACTGATCCACCTCGCGCAGTACGGCAGCCGGGACTGCGCCGGCCCGCGCACCCAGTCCATGCTGTATGCGATGGAGGCCCGCGCCTACGCCAACATGGGGCAGCCGGGGAAGTGCAAGAGGGCGGTCCGGATGGCCGAGGACACCTTCGCCGACGCCGACGAGTGGGACGAGCCGGACCCCGACTGGATCCGCTTCTTCTCGGAGGCCGAGCTGTACGGGGAGAACTCCCACTCCTACCGCGACCTCGCCTACGTGGCCGGCCGCAGCCCCACGTACGCCTCCCTCGCCGAGCCCCTGATGCAGCGTGCCGTGGAGCTCTTCGCGGACGACGACGAGCACCAGCGGTCGTACGCACTGAACCTCATCGGCATGGCGACCGTGCATCTGCTCCAGCGGGAGCCCGAGCAGAGCGCCGTGCTGGCCACACGGGCGATGCACATCGCCAAGAAGGTCCGCTCCGAACGCGTCAACACTCGTATCCGAAAGACGGTCGACACGGCCGTACGCGATTTCGGTGATCTCGCCGAGGTCGTGGACCTCACCGACCAGCTCGCCATCGAGCTGCCCGAGACCGCCGAGGCGGTCTGACGGCGCGGCCCGGTCCCAAACCCCGGCCGCGGCCGGCCTTCCCGAACTGCCCGACTCGGCTCCCCCGTGCCAGGTCACCGGAAGGCCGACCGCGGCCGGCCCGCTTCCCCCCGCCGAAGGTTGCGCCACGATAACGATCGACTCGGCCGATATCCGCCAGTTCATCTACGCGTAACACGCGGGGCGCCTTCGTCACGGCGGCGAAACAACGAGGGGCTTCCATCGAAACCGCGCTGCGTCAATCTCATGGCGCATAACCGGCCCACCCCTCATACCGCTCAGGCTTCGCCCGCACGGGGCCGTACCAATTGACGAGGAGACGCCGATGGCATCAGCCGCCATCACGCTTGCGGCGGACGCACCGACACTGTCGTCCGCCAACACAGGCTTCATGCTTATCTGTTCCGCCCTGGTGCTGATCATGACCCCGGGTCTGGCCTTCTTCTACGGAGGCATGGTCCGGGTCAAGAGCACACTGAACATGCTGATGATGAGTTTCATCAGCATCGGGATCGTCACCATCCTGTGGGTGCTCTACGGCTTCTCCATGGCCTTCGGTACGGACTCCGGCAGCATCATCGGCTGGAACTCCGACTGGGTCGGCCTCAGCAACATCGGCCTGACGGAGCTGTGGGACGGTTACACCATCCCGATCTTCGTCTTCCTGGTCTTCCAGATGATGTTCGCCATCATCACGCCCGCCCTGATCAGCGGTGCGCTCGCCGACCGCGTGAAGTTCACCGCGTGGGCGCTGTTCGTCGCCCTGTGGGCCACGGTCGTCTACTTCCCGGTCGCGCACTGGGTGTGGGGCGCCGGCGGCTGGGCCTTCGAGCTGGGCGTCATCGACTTCGCCGGTGGTACGGCGGTGCACATCAACGCCGGTGCCGCGGCCCTCGGCGTGATCCTCGTCATCGGCAAGCGCGTCGGGTTCAAGAAGGACCCGATGCGTCCGCACAGCCTGCCGCTGGTCATGCTCGGCGCCGGTCTGCTGTGGTTCGGCTGGTTCGGCTTCAACGCCGGCTCCTGGCTCGGCAACGACGACGGCGTCGGCGCGCTGATGTTCGTCAACACGCAGGTCGCCACCGCCGCCGCCATGCTGGCCTGGCTGATCTACGAGAAGATCCGCCACGGTGCCTTCACCACCCTGGGCGCCGCCTCCGGCGCGGTCGCCGGTCTGGTCGCCATCACCCCCTCGGGCGGTGCGGTGTCCCCGCTCGGCGCGATCGCCGTCGGCGCCATCGCCGGTGTCCTGTGCGCCATGGCCGTCGGCCTGAAGTACAAGCTCGGCTACGACGACTCGCTCGACGTCGTCGGCGTCCACCTGGTGGGCGGTGTCGTCGGCTCCCTGCTGGTCGGCCTCCTCGCCAGCGGCCACGGCCAGTCCGAGGTCGAGGGCCTCTTCTACGGCGGCGGCATGACCCAGTTCTGGAAGCAGTGCGCCGGTGTCTTCGCGGTGCTCGCCTACTCGCTGGTGGTCTCCGCCGTCCTCGCCTTCCTCCTCGACAGGACCATCGGCATGCGGGTCTCCGAGGACGTCGAGGTGGCCGGCGTCGACCAGGCCGAGCACGCCGAGACCGCATACGACTTCAGCGGCGCCGGCGGCGGTGCCGCCCGGACCGCCGCCCCGGCCCCGGTCGCCGGCACGGCGAGCAAGAAGGTGGACGCATGAAGCTCATCACGGCCGTCGTGAAGCCCCACCGGCTCGACGAGATCAAGGAAGCCCTCCAGGCCTTCGGGGTTCACGGCCTGACGGTCACCGAGGCGAGCGGCTACGGTCGTCAGCGGGGCCACACCGAGGTCTACCGTGGTGCCGAGTACACCGTCGACCTGGTCCCGAAGATCCGCATCGAGGTACTGGCCGAGGACGACGACGCCGAGGGTCTCATCGACGTCATCGTCAAGGCGGCCCGCACCGGCAAGATCGGTGACGGCAAGGTCTGGTCCCTGCCGGTGGACACGGCCGTACGGGTCCGTACCGGGGAACGCGGTCCGGACGCGCTCTGACCGCAGAACAGAACAGGAGTCGCTGGGTGACGAGTACGGACGTGCGCAAGGATGCAGAGGACTCGGGACCCAGCGGCTATGCGGCGGCCCGGCTGCGCCTCCTCACGGAGGGCGCGCAGTCCGGGCCGCCGCGCCGTGCGGCCCTGTCCGAACTGACGGACGACTGGCTGACGGGGCTGTTCGCCGCGGGCGCCGAGGGACTGCGCGGGGTCTCCCTGATCGCGGTCGGCGGTTACGGCCGCGGCGAGCTGTCCCCGCGCAGCGACCTTGACCTGCTCCTGCTGCACGACGGCAGCGACGCCGACGGGGTCGCCGCCCTGGCCGACCGCATCTGGTACCCGGTCTGGGACCTCGGCCTCGCCCTCGACCACTCGGTGCGCACACCCGCCGAGGCCCGCAAGACCGCGGGCGAGGACCTGAAGGTGCAGCTGGGCCTGCTGGACGCCCGTCACCTCGCGGGCGACCTGGGTCTGACGGCGGGACTGCGTACGGCGGTCCTGGCCGACTGGCGCAACCAGGCGCCGAAACGTCTCCCCGAACTCCAGGAACTGTGCGCGGAGCGCGCCGAGCGCCAGGGAGAACTGCAGTACCTGCTGGAACCGGACCTCAAGGAGGCCCGCGGCGGTCTGCGCGACGCCACCGCCCTGCGCGCCGTCGCCGCCTCCTGGCTGGCCGACGCCCCGCGCGAGGGCCTCGACGACGCCCGGCGCCGACTCCTCGACGTCCGTGACGCCCTGCATCTGACCACGGGCCGCGCGACCGACCGGCTCGCGCTCCAGGAACAGGACCAGGTCGCGGCCGAACTCGGCCTGCTCGACGCAGACACACTGCTGCGGCAGGTCTACGAGGCGGCGCGGGTCATCTCGTACGCCAGTGATGTCACCTGGCGCGAAGTGGGGCGCGTGCTCAAGTCGCGCGCGGTGCGACCGCGGCTGCGCGCCATGCTCGGGGGCGGAAAGCCGGTCGCCGAACGCTCCCCCCTGGCGGAAGGGGTGGTGGAACAGGACGGCGAGGTCGTGCTCGCCCGCGCCGCACGCCCCGAGCGCGACCCCGTGCTCCCGCTGCGGGCCGCGGCCGCCGCCGCGCAGGCCGGGCTGCCCCTCTCCCTGCACGCGGTACGGCGCATGGCGACCGCGGTGCGCCCGCTGCCCACGCCCTGGCCCGCCGAGGCACGCGAACAGCTCGTCACCCTGCTCGGCTCCGGCCAGCCCACCATCGACGTGTGGGAGGCGCTGGAGGCCGAGGGGCTGATCACGCGCCTGCTGCCCGACTGGGAGCGGGTGCGCTGCCGCCCGCAGCGCAACGCCGTGCACGTGTGGACCGTCGACCGGCACCTGATCGAGACCGCCGTGCGCGCCTCCGAGTTCACCCGGCGCGTCCACCGTCCCGACCTGCTCCTGGTCGCCGCGCTGCTGCACGACATCGGCAAGGGCTGGCCCGGCGACCACTCGGTGGCCGGCGAGATCATCGCCAAGGACGTGGCCGCCCGCATCGGCTTCGACCGCGCCGACGTGGCCGTCCTCTCCACCCTGGTCCGCCATCACCTGCTGCTCATCGACACGGCCACCCGGCGCGATCTGGAGGACCCGGCCACCGTGCGTTCGGTCGCCGAGGCCGTCGGCTCGCAGAGCACGCTGGAGCTGCTGCACGCGCTCACCGAGGCGGACGCGCTGGCCACCGGCCCGGCCGCCTGGTCGTCCTGGCGCGGCTCGCTCGTCGCCGACCTGGTCAAGCGGGTCGACGCCGTGCTGGCCGGGGACGTCCCGGAGGACCCCGGGTCCGTCGCGCCCACCGCCGAGCAGGAGCGGCTCGCCATCGAGGCGGTCGCGACCGGCAGCCCCGTGCTGTCGCTGCGCGCGCAGACCGAGCCGCCGACGGAGGAGCAGCCGTCCGGCGACCCGGAGCCGCTCGGCGTGGAACTCCTCATCGCCGTACCGGACCAGGCGGGCGTGCTGCCCGCGGTGGCCGGCGTCCTCGCCATGCACCGCCTCACCGTCCGCACGGCCGAACTGCGCGCCCTGGACCTGCCGGACGGCGTCGAGGGCTCCGTCCTGCTGCTGAACTGGCGGGTCGCGGCCGAGTACGGCTCCCTGCCGCAGGCCGCCCGGCTGCGCGCCGACCTCGTACGTGCGCTGGACGGGTCCCTGGACATCGCCGGCCGGCTCGCCGAGCGGGACGCCGCCTATCCGCGCCGCCGGGGCGTCGTGGCGCCCCCTGCGCGGGTGACGGTCGCCCCGGCCGCCTCACGGCTGGCGACGGTGATCGAGGTCCGCGCCCATGACGCGCCCGGCCTGCTGCACCGGATCGGACGGGCGCTGGACGAGGCGAAACTGCGGGTGCGGAGCATGCACGTGTCGACGCTGGGCGCCAACGCCGTGGACGCCTTCTACGTGACCGGCCCCGCGGGGGCGCCGCTGCCGGGGGACGAGGCGTCCGCGGTGGCGCGCAAGCTGGAGGAGACGTTGCGGGGCTGACCCGGGCGTGCCACCGGGGCGGGGCCGGGCTCCGGGCGTGCCACCGGGGCGGGACCGGGCTCCGGGTGATCGTGGTTCGGTCTCCGGCCGACCGGGCTCCGGGGCTCCGGCTGGTGGCGCTTCGGTTTTCGGCCGACCGGGCTCCGGATTCCGAATCCGAACTCGGCTGCTCTGCTTCGGCTTAGGCCGATCCTGCTGCGGTCTGCGGTCTGCGGTCTGCGGTCTGCGGTCTGCGGTCTGCGGTCTGCGGTCTGCGGTCTGTGGTCTGCGGTCTGTGGTCCGCCGTCTGAGGTCCGCCGCTCCGGTCGGCTTCGTTCCGGTGTGGCGACCGCCTCGCCCGGCGCCCGCCGACCACGTTCCGGTCGACGGCTTCCGGTCGGCCGGACTCCGCTGCCGGGGGTGCGATCGTGCCGCCGCTTCCGGCTCACCGGCCGACTGTGGCCCGGCTCGCGGCCGACCGGTGTCCGGCCCGCGACCGTGCTCGGCCTCCGGCGCCGATCGTGCTCCGGCTTGTGGTGGACCGGGGCCCGTTCCACGGGCCGGCCACGGCTCGGGCTCCGGTCGACAGGGTCCCGAAGGCGGGGCTGACGCGCTCCGGCCGCACAGGCCGACCGACCGCCGGTGCCCGATCGACCGTGCCCCGGTCTCCGTCCGACCGTGCCCCGGTCTCCGTCCGACCGTGCCCCGGTCTCCGTCCGACCGTGCCCCGGTCTCCGTCCGACCGTGACCCGGTCTTGTGGAGCCGGGATACCCTGGAAGACGCTCACACTGCCCCCGACTCCGAGGACCGACGCCGCCGTGTTCGATACTCTCTCCGATCGCCTTTCAGCGACCTTCAAGAACTTGCGCGGCAAGGGGCGCTTGAGCGAGGCGGACATCGACGCCACGGCCCGCGAGATCCGCATCGCGCTCCTCGAGGCGGACGTGGCCCTGCCGGTCGTCCGGACGTTCATCAAGAACGTCAAGGAGCGGGCCCTGGGCGCCGAGGTGTCCAAGGCGCTCAACCCGGCCCAGCAGGTCCTGAAGATCGTCAATGAGGAACTCGTCACGATCCTCGGCGGTGAGACGCGGCGCCTGCGCTTCGCCAAGCAGCCGCCCACCGTGATCATGCTGGCGGGTCTCCAGGGCGCCGGTAAGACCACCCTCGCGGGCAAGCTCGGCCACTGGCTGAAGGAGCAGGGCCACTCGCCCCTCCTGGTCGCCTGTGACCTCCAGCGTCCGAACGCCGTGAACCAGCTCAGCGTGGTCGCCGACCGGGCCGGCGTGGCGGTCTACGCGCCCGAGCCGGGCAACGGCGTCGGGGACCCGGTCAAGGTCGCCAAGGACTCCATCGGTTTCGCCAAGTCCAAGGTCCACGACATCGTGATCGTGGACACCGCCGGCCGCCTGGGCATCGACCAGGAGATGATGCGGCAGGCCGCGGACATCCGGGACGCGGTCTCGCCCGACGAGATCCTGTTCGTCGTCGACGCGATGATCGGCCAGGACGCGGTCAACACCGCCGAGTCCTTCCGCGACGGCGTCGGCTTCGACGGCGTGGTGCTCTCCAAGCTCGACGGTGACGCGCGCGGTGGTGCCGCCCTGTCGATCGCCTCGGTCACCGGCAAGCCGATCATGTTCGCCTCCAACGGCGAGAAGCTCGGTGACTTCGACGCGTTCCACCCGGACCGGATGGCCTCCCGCATTCTCGACATGGGTGACCTGCTCACCCTGATCGAGCAGGCGGAGAAGACGTTCAGCCAGGAAGAGGCCCAGAAGATGGCCTCCAAGCTGGCGTCCAAGAAGGGTGAGGACTTCACGCTCGACGACTTCCTGGCCCAGATGGAGCAGGTCAGGAAGATGGGCAGCATCAGCAAGCTGCTCGGCATGCTCCCGGGCATGGGCCAGATCAAGGACCAGATCAACAACCTCGACGAGCGCGACGTCGACCGCACGGCCGCCATCATCAAGTCGATGACCCCGGCCGAGCGCCAGGAGCCGACGATCATCAACGGCTCGCGCCGCGCCCGTATCGCCAAGGGCTCCGGTGTCGACGTCAGCGCCGTGAAGAACCTGGTCGAGCGGTTCTTCGAGGCCCGCAAGATGATGTCCCGGATGGCCCAGGGCGGCGGCATGCCCGGCATGCCGGGAGTCCCCGGCATGGGCGGCGGTCCCGGCCGCTCCAAGAAGCAGCCGAAGAAGGCCAAGGGCAAGCAGCGCTCCGGCAACCCGATGAAGCGCAAGCAGCAGGAGCAGGAGGAGGCAGCGCGCCGCGCCGCCGCGGCCCAGGCGGGCGGCGCCTTCGGCGTGCCGGGCCAGCAGGTCCCGCAGGACTTCGAACTGCCGGACGAGTTCAAGAAGTTCATGGGCTGACGGCTCGTCCGGTCCTGCGCGCACCTCGTACACGTCGCTGGGGGCGCCCCTCTTGGGAGGGGCGCCCCCAGCGACGTTGCTTTCCGGCCAATCCGTTGCCCGGCCGCGGCCTAGGGGACGCGCGCGATCAGGTACCGGAACACGTTCGGCATCCACACCGTGCCGTCCCGGCGCTGATGCGGATGCAGGGCCTCCGCCAGCTCCTTGTCCACCTGAGCCTGATCCGTCGCGTGGATCGCCGCGTCGAAGAGCCCCGTCGACAACAGTCCGCGTACGGCGCTGTCGACATCGGCGTACCCGAACGGGCAGGCGACCCGGCCCGAGCCGTCCGGCCGGAGGCCGGCCCGCTGGGCGACCTCCTCCAGGTCGTCGCGGTAGGCCGGGCGCCAACGGCCCGACCTGCGCGGCGGATCCGCCAGCTTGGCGGCCACCCGCAGTACCGACGACGTGGCGCACCGCTCCGGTGGACCCCAGCCGGCCAGCACCACCGGCGTCCCCCGCTCGGCCAGCGGCGTCGCCGACGCGAGCAGTGAACCGAGGCCCTCCGCGTCGCCCCCGAGGCACCCGATGGGCTCGAAGGCGGTCACCAGGGTGTACGCGGACGCCCTGGCGTCGACCGCGTCCTCGGGCGTTCCGTCGACGAGCCGCGTCGCGCCACGCGCGCGTGCCTCCCATCCCCGCGGCACCAGCCGCTCGCGCGCGAGGGCGAGCCGCTCGGGCGAGGAGTCGTCGACACCGGTGACCGCGGCGCCTCTGGAGGCCGCCATCAACAGGGCCAGCCCGGAGCCGCAGCCGAGGCCCAGCACCCGTGTCCGCGGGCCCACGTCGAGTCGCTCGTAGACGGCTTCGTAGAGCGGCACCAGCATCCGCTCCTGGATCTCGGACCAGTCACGCGCGCGTGCACCGAGGTCAAGGCGGGGTGGGTGCCCCGCGTCGGTCCGGTGCTGCCGCACGAGTGTAGGTGTCATAGGTAAGCGCCCCAATCCGCCGAGAGTTGCCCTTGTGCCTGTTTTCTGTGGCCCCCGTGCAGTGCGCTCGCACTTCCCCCGTATGCCAGGTAACTCCGCACTAGAGCGCGCGTCCAGGGGTTGTCGGGTCCCGCTTGTGAGTCGCACATGCCTGTGGCGAGATTTCACATTCCGGCAACCTGGGCCCGTACCATCGCGCCATGGCAAAGGCACCCGTTCTCACCCCGCGGGCGGACGACTTCCCGCGCTGGTACCAGGATCTGATCGCCAAGGCGGAACTGGCCGACAACGGACCGGTGCGCGGCACCATGGTGATCCGACCGTACGGCTACGGGCTGTGGGAGCGGATGCAGGCCGAGATGGACACCCGCATCAAGGAGACGGGCACCCAGAACGCGTACTTCCCGCTGCTGATCCCGCAGTCCTACCTCACGCGCGAGGCGGACCACGTCGAGGGCTTCGCACCGGAACTCGCGGTCGTCACCCACGGCGGCGGCAAGGAACTGGAGGAGCCGGCGGTCGTCCGGCCCACCTCCGAGATGATCGTCAACGACTACTTCGCCAAGTGGGTGCAGAGCTACCGGGATCTGCCCCTGCTGATCAACCAGTGGGCGAACGTGGTCCGTTGGGAGCTGCGGCCGCGCCTGTTCCTGCGCACGACCGAGTTCCTGTGGCAGGAGGGCCACACGGCGCACGCCACCTACGAGGAAGCCCGCGCCTTCGCCTCCCGCATCCACCGCGAGGTCTACGAGGACTTCATGGTGAACGTCCTCGCGATGGACGTCGTCCCCGGCCGCAAGACCGTCCGGGAGCGGTTCGCCGGCGCCGTCAACACCCTCACGCTCGAAGGCATGATGGGCGACGGCAAGGCCCTGCAGATGGCCACCAGCCACGAACTGGGCCAGAACTTCGCCAAGGCCTTCAACACCCGGTACCTGTCGCGGGAGGGCACGCAGGAACTGGTGTGGCAGACCTCCTGGGGCTCCACCACCCGCATGATCGGCGCCCTGGTGATGATGCACGGCGACGACCACGGCCTGCGCGTGCCGCCGCGCCTGGCGCAGACCCAGGTGGTGGTTCTGGCCATCAAGGGCGACGACGCGGTTCTGGCCAAGGTCCGCGAGGTCGGCGATCAGCTGAGGGCGGCCGGTCTGCGGGTCCACGTCGACGACCGCACCGACACCCCGTTCGGCCGCCGCGCCGTCGACTGGGAGCTCAAGGGTGTGCCGGTACGGGTCGAGGTCGGGCCCCGTGACCTGGAGCACGGCACGGCGATGCTGGCACGCCGCATTCCGGGCGGCAAGGAACCGGTGTCCCTGGACGCGCTGGCGGGACTGCTGCCGGCGCTCCTCGAGGAGGACCAGGCGCTGCTGCTGAGGCAGTCCCGCGAGCGCCGCGAGTCCCGTACGTCCGACGTGTCGACGATCGAGGAGGCCGTCGAGGTGGCCGGCGCCGGCGGCTGGGCGCGCGTGCCCTGGGCGGTGCTCGGCGAGGAAGGCGAGGCCAGGCTGGGCGAGCAGGCGGTGACTGTACGGTGTCTGGTCGCCGAGGACGGGTCGGTGCCGGACGCCGACGACGCGCCCGGTAACGTCGCGATCGTCGCGCGCGCCTACTGAGGCGGCGCCCTCCGGCGCGAGAGCGGCCGAAACGCCCCTTGCGCCCGCGCGGACCCCAGCCACCCCGGCGCGTGGACACGATCTACACGCCGGGGCGTACGTCAGGCTACGCACCACATTGGTACGAGCTGTGAGGCTTCTCCGCAGATCAGCGCACCCGCCCTCGTCCGGACGCATCAGTGCCAACTGACGGGTACGTGCAAATTATTTGGGATGCCCCGGAATAGGAACACGCGGGCACCCTGGCTCGTTGTCATTACGTGAGCACGACACAGACACCACCTGTTCTCGCCGCAGAGCTGGCACAGGCGTGGGCCGACATTCAGCGGTACCACCCCGAGCTGCCCGATCTTGCCGCGCCAGAGTCCCTGATCGGGGAGTCGTCGTCCGCGTGCGGTCACGAGCTCTCCTTCGAGCGACTGCTTCACGAGGCAGTCCATGGCATCGCCGCCTCGCGCGGTATCCGCGACACCTCCCGTGCCGGCCGCTACCACAACCGCAGATTCCTCGCGATCGCCGAGGAGATGGGCCTGGACCACCCCGAGGAGCCGCACCCCAGCAGCGGCTTCTCCCTGGTCATGCTCACCCCCGAGGCGAAGCGCCGCTACCGCCCGACCATCGAGCGCCTCCAGCGCGCTCTCAAGGCCCACACGGCCGCGACCAACGCCGACACCTCCCGCACGTTCCGCGGACCGGCCGCCCGCCACGGCTCCTCCGGCGGCGGAGTCCGCGTCAAGGCCGTCTGCGACTGCGGGCGCAACGTCCGCGTCGTCCCGTCGGTCCTGGCGCAGGCCCCGATCGTCTGCGGCGGCTGCGGCAAGCCCTTCAGGATCCCGGAGGTCGTGGGCGCGGCGGCCGGCTGACTGCCTTTCCCGGCATCTCGTGGGTGCCGGTCGAGCAGGCGGCGTGAGCGCGGGGTGCCGACGCGGTCGTAGCGGCGGCATCCCGCAGTGCGCCGGGTGCGGGTCCCGCCTGGCGGCACCGCACGCCCTCGGTCCGGAACGACTCGCCGCGTATGGCACAATGGCTAGCTGTACTCGACAGCCGCACAGGAACCCTCTCGCCTCCGGCTGACGCGTCCATCGGGCACTCGGGTACCGCAACCCCACGCGGCCATCTCGCCGTGCCCAACCACGTCAAAACCAGGAGAACCAACTCCCGTGGCAGTCAAGATCAAGCTGAAGCGTCTGGGCAAGATCCGTGCGCCTCACTACCGCATCGTCGTCGCCGACTCCCGTACCCGCCGTGACGGCCGGGCCATCGAGGAGATCGGTCTGTACCACCCGGTGCAGAACCCCTCGCGCATCGAGGTCGACGCCGACCGCGTGGCGTACTGGCTCTCCGTCGGCGCTCAGCCGACCGAGCCCGTGCTCGCCATCCTGAAGAAGACCGGCGACTGGCAGAAGTTCAAGGGCGAGCCCGCCCCGGCTCCGCTGCTCCAGCCGGCCGAGAAGGCCGCGCGTCCGTCGTTCGAGGCTCTCGGCGGCGACGACGAGGGCAAGGGTGAGGCGATCACCCAGAAGAAGAAGGCTGAGAAGAAGGACGAGGCTCCCGCCGAGTCCGCATCCACCGAGGCCTGAGCAGCATGCTCGAAGAGGCGCTTGAGCACCTCGTGAAGGGCATCGTCGACAACCCTGACGACGTGCAGGTCGCCTCGCGTGACCTGCGTCGTGGGCGCGTGCTCGAGGTCCGGGTCCACCCGGACGACCTCGGCAAGGTGATCGGCCGCAACGGCCGCACCGCCCGCGCCCTGCGTACCGTCGTGGGCGCCATCGGCGGCCGCGGTGTCCGCGTCGACCTCGTCGACGTGGACCACGTCCGCTGACGCGATCGCAGCACCGGCTCGGGCCGGGGAGGGCCTCTGGGCCGTCCCCGGCCCGTAGTCGTACGAGCCGATCCCGGCTCACCGTCGTTCCGACAGGAGAGCAAGCACAGTGCAGCTGGTAGTCGCACGGGTCGGCCGCGCCCACGGCATCAAGGGCGAGGTCACCGTCGAGGTACGTACCGACGAGCCGGAACTCAGGCTCGCCCCCGGCGCCGTCCTGGCCACGGACCCGGCCTCCACCGGACCGCTGACCATCGAGACGGGCCGTGTCCACAGTGGCCGTCTGCTGCTGCGCTTCGAGGGCGTCCACGACCGCACCGCCGCCGAAGCCCTGCGCAACACCCTCCTGATCGCCGAGATCGACCCGGAGGAACTGCCCGAGGGCGAGGACGAGTACTACGACCACCAGCTGATGGACCTGGACGTCGTCACCGAGGACGGTGTGGAGGTCGGCCGGATCACCGAGATCTCGCACCTGCCCTCCCAGGACCTCTTCGTCGTGGAGCGGCCCGACGGCAGCGAGGTGCTGATCCCCTTCGTCGAGGAGATCGTCGCCGAGATCGACCTGGAGGAGCAGCGCGCGGTCATCACCCCGCCGCCCGGCCTGATCGACGACCGGGCCGAGGTCGTGTCCTCGCGGGACTCCGCCGAGGACGACAGCGCATGAGGCTCGACGTCGTCACGATCTTCCCCGAGTACCTCGACCCCCTGAACGTCTCCCTCGTCGGCAAGGCACGCGCGCGTGGACAGCTGGACGTGCACGTGCACGACCTGCGCTCCTGGACGTACGACCGGCACAACACCGTCGACGACACGCCGTACGGCGGCGGTCCGGGCATGGTCATGAAGACCGAGCCCTGGGGTGAGGCCCTCGACGCGGTCCTGGCGGACGGCTACGAGACGGGTGCCCGCCGGCCCACGCTGATCGTCCCCACGCCCAGCGGCCGCCCCTTCACCCAGGAACTCGCCGTGGAGCTCTCCGAGCGCCCTTGGCTGGTCTTCACGCCCGCCCGCTACGAGGGCATCGACCGCCGTGTCATCGACGAGTACGCGACCCGGATGCCCGTCCACGAGGTCTCCATCGGCGACTACGTCCTGGCCGGCGGGGAGGCGGCCGTACTGGTCGTCACGGAGGCCGTGGCGCGGCTGCTGCCCGGGGTCCTGGGCAACGCCGAGTCGCACCGGGACGACTCCTTCGCGCCCGGAACGATGGCCAACCTGCTGGAGGGTCCCGTCTACACCAAGCCGCCGCAGTGGCGCGGGCACGGGATCCCGGACGTGCTGCTCAGCGGCCACCACGGCAGGATCGCCCGCTGGCGCCGCGACGAGGCCCTCAGGCGTACGGCCGCCCACCGGCCCGATCTCATCGAGCGCTGCGACCCCGAGGTCTTCGACAAGAAGGACCGCGAGACGCTCTCCATCCTGGGCTGGGTCCCGGACCCGGCGGGGGAGCCGTACGGCCGATTTTGGCGCAGGCCCGAGGGCGTGGAAGAATAGGCCGCTGCTGTGCGCCGTCCGGTGGGCGCCCCTGCCACAGGGGGACACGACGCCCGCCCCGATGCGCACGGCTCTCCTTCAGAACTCCTAGTTTCCGTTGATGACCTGTGGCATCAGCGAGGAAAGCAGACGAAATGTCTCACCTGCTCGACTCCGTCGACTCCGCGTCGCTGCGCAGCGACATCCCGGCCTTCCGCCCGGGTGACACCGTCAACGTCCACGTCCGCGTCATCGAGGGCAACCGCTCCCGTGTGCAGCAGTTCAAGGGCGTAGTCATCCGTCGCCAGGGTGCCGGTGTCCGCGAGACCTTCACGGTCCGCAAGGTCTCCTTCTCCGTCGGCGTCGAGCGCACGTTCCCGGTGCACACCCCGATCGTCGAGAAGATCGAGCTCGTCACCCGCGGTGACGTGCGCCGCGCGAAGCTGTACTACCTGCGCGAGCTGCGCGGCAAGGCCGCGAAGATCAAGGAGAAGCGCGACAACTGAGCGCTTTCCGGACGTCACAGCGGGGCCGGATAGCATCTGGCCCCGATGGACACCGAAGCACAGCCGACGGAGCGCGACCGCTCCTCCCGCCCTTCCGTTGCCGAGGAGAACTCGGACACCGGAGCGCCGGAGGAACGGTCGCGTTTCGCGTTGGTGTCCCGGGCCGCCGACTGGCTGCCCGGCGGGCGGATCACCCTGACCCTGCTGGCCTGCCTCGTTTTCCTGCTGCTGCTCAGCACGTTCGTGGTGCAGCCGTTCCAGATCCCCAGCGGATCCATGGAGCGTGGATTGAGGATCGGGGACCGGGTTCTCGTAAATAAGTTGGCGTACCGTTTCGGTGCCGAGCCGCAGCGCGGCGATGTCGTCGTGTTCGACGGCACCGGGTACTTCGGGGACGCGGACTACATCAAACGCGTTGTGGGCGTGGGGGGAGACCACGTGGTCTGCTGTGACAAGGAGGGGAGGATCGAGGTGAACTCCCGGTCCGTCGACGAGACGACGTTCCTGTATCCCGGCGACAGCCCGTCCACGGTGCCCTTCGACGTCGTCGTGCCCCGGGGCACCCTCTTCGTCCTCGGTGACCACCGCAGCGACTCCAGCGACTCCCGCGACCACCTGGGCTCACCGGGCGGCGGCATGATCCCCGTCGACCTCGTGATCGGCCGGGCCGACTGGGTCCTGTGGCCCGCCGGCCACTTCGCCCGCCTGCACCGCCCCGACGCGTACGCGCGCGTGCCCGCCGCCGAAGGGGCCGGCGAACCGACCACCGCGGCGGGCGCCCATGGGTAACCGCGGTAAACCGCGCGGGATGTCGGGCAGCGCGGCCGACAACCTGCTGCCCACCGGCTCCCGGCGCGCCTTCGCCGGCGCGGCCTCCGGGCGCAGCCGTGCCGAGCGGCGCAAGCTCCAGCGCAAGGTCAAGCGGCGCCGCAGGCGCTCCGCGATCAAGGAGATCCCCCTCCTGGTCGGCGTCGCCGTCCTCATCGCCCTCGTCCTGAAGACGTTCCTCGTCCAGGCGTTCGTGATCCCGTCCGGCTCGATGGAGCAGACGATCCAGATCGGCGACCGGGTTCTCGTGGACAAGTTCACCCCGTGGTTCGGCTCCAGGCCGCAGCGCGGGGACGTCGTCGTCTTCAAGGACCCCGGTGGCTGGCTCCAGGACGAGCAGCCCACCACGACGAAGGAGGATCCCATCGTCGTCAAGCAGGTCAAGGAGGGGCTCACCTTCATCGGCCTGCTGCCGTCCGAGAACGAGAAGGACCTCATCAAGCGGGTCGTCGGCGTCGGCGGCGACCGTGTCACGTGCTGTGACGCCCAGGGAAGGGTCACCGTCAACGGAGTTCCCCTGAACGAGGACTACCTGTACCCCGGCAACGTCCCGTCCACGACACAGTTCGACATCACCGTGCCGCAGGGACGGCTGTGGGTGATGGGCGACCACCGGGACAACTCCGCGGACTCCCGCGCGCACCAGGACACCGACTACGGGGGCACGGTCTCCGAGGACTCGGTGGTGGGACGGGCCATGGTCATCGCCTGGCCCTTCGGCCACTGGAGCAAGCTGGAGGAGCCGAAAACCTATGCCTCCGTGTCCGACTCGGTCTCCGGGTCGACCGCGGCCGCCGCGCCGTCGCTTAGGGTTGCACCCGACGATCCGAACGGATCGGTCCAGCTCCCGAGCCCTGCGGAACTCCCGCTCGTTATGGGAGTGGTGGGCCTGCGCCGTGTATGGGGCAGGCAGCGGCGGCACAGAGTAAGGAGTTGGCGTGGGGGATGTGGCGGTTGGCGCACGGTCCGGACACGACGGCGAGGAGCACCGCGGGCGTCCCGCGGAGACAGCCGTCCCGGCCGCGGACAGCGCCGTGACCCCCGGGAATGACTCCGGGGCGGCCGAGGACGGCACGGTGACCGAGCGGACAGGGACGGACGGCCAGGGACCCGGTGAGCCGGGCTCGCAGGGGAAGAAGCCCCGCTCCTTCTGGAAGGAGCTGCCCATCCTGATCGGTATCGCGCTGGTGCTGGCGCTGCTGATCAAGACCTTCCTGGTGCAGGCGTTCTCCATCCCGTCCGACTCGATGCAGAACACCCTCCAGGAGGGCGACCGGGTTCTGGTCGACAAGCTCACCCCGTGGTTCGGCTCCGAGCCGGAGCGCGGCGAGGTCGTGGTCTTCCACGACCCCGACAAGTGGCTGGCGGGCGAGCCGACGACGGACCCGAACGCGGTGCAGACGTTCCTCAGCTGGATCGGCCTGATGCCGTCCGCCGAGGAGAAGGACCTCATCAAGCGCGTCGTCGGCGTGGGCGGCGACACCGTCTCGTGCAAGAACAGCGGCCCGCTCACGGTCAACGGCAAGGCGCTGAACGAGCCGTACGTGTACCCGGGCAACACCCCGTGCAGTGTCGACGACCAGGGCGGTCAGTTCACGGTGAAGGTGCCCGAGGGCTTCATCTGGGTGATGGGCGACCACCGGCAGAACTCGCGGGACTCGCGCTACAACCGGAACGACCGGAACAAGGGCATGGTGCCGGTGGACGAGGTCGTCGGGCGGGCCGTGGTGAAGGCCTGGCCGATCAACCGCTGGGGCACCCTGCCGGTCCCGGACACGTTCGACCAGGACGGGCTGAAGGCCCAGTCGGTGTCCTCCGCCACCCTCGCCATCGCCCCGAACGGGATCGCCCTCGTCGGCGTTCTGCCGGTGGCCCTGTGGCGCCGCCGGAAGACCGCCGCCGCCCAGACCCGCTGACGGAGCCGCCGCACCACGCGGTGGCTCCCGGGCCGTACGGACGGGACGTTCCGGTCGTACGGCCGCGGCGCCTCACGCCCTCGCGCGCTGGTGACCTTGGTCGGGCCGGAGGGGCTGACCGGGTCAGGTACCGCCGGGTAGGGTGCGGACCCATGGGTGGCGAGAGCACGACACGTACGGTCCCGCGCGGCGGTGGCGCGGACACGGGCCCGGTGGGCAGCCGGACCGGACAGCGACTGTCCGGACTGGCCGTCGCACTGGGCCTTGTGCTGTTCCTCGGCGGGTTCGCCTGGGGAGCGGTGGTCTACCGGCCCTACACCGTGCCCACCAGCTCGATGACGCCGACGATCGACGCCGGCGAGCGGATCCTGGCCGAGCGCGTGGACGGTGACGAGGTACGCCGCGGTGACGTCGTCGTCTTCAAGGACACGGCCTGGGTGACCAACGCCCTCGTGGTCAAGCGGGTGGTCGCGGTCGGCGGGGACACCGTGGCCTGCTGCACGAACGGCAAGCTGACCGTCAACGGCAAGCAGATCGACGAACCGTATCTGCCCGCGGGCAGCCTCGCCGAGGACACGGCCTTCCCGGCCGTGACCGTGCCGAAGGGCCGGCTCTTCCTGCTCGGTGACGAGCGCCAGGGCTCGCTGGACTCCACGGCCCACCTCACCGACGCGGCGAGCGGCACCGTGGCGCGGGACGCCGTCACGGCCCGCGTGGACGCCGTCGTGTGGCCCATGGACGGCATGCTGAAGCGGCCGGCCGGCTTCGAGGCGCTCGGTGCGCTGTCCACACCCGGGCCGCTGAGTACGATCGGCGTCCTGATCGTCGTCGGCGCGGTGCTCGTCCTGGGCGGCGGAGCGTACGGACCGGTCGCCAAGCTGCTGGGCGGGCGCTCCCGGAGCCGGACGGGGCCCGCCGGTGCCCACTGAGGCGGCGGACCCCGGCGCGGACACGTACGACGGCGGGCTGCGCAGGGTCGCCCGGGTGGTGCTGCTCGACCCGCGCGACCGCATCCTGCTCCTGCACGGCCACGAGCCGGACGATCCGGCCGACGACTGGTGGTTCACGCCCGGTGGTGGTCTGGAGGGCGACGAGACTCGTGAAGAGGCCGCGCTCAGGGAACTCGCGGAGGAGACCGGCATCACCGAGGTCGAACTCGGCCCGATGCTGTGGCGGCGGACGTGCTCGTTCCCGTTCGCGGGCCGCCGCTGGGACCAGGACGAGTGGTACTACCTGGCCCGGACCACCCAGACGGCGACCCGGGCGCTGGGCCTGACCGAACTGGAGCGGCGCAGCGTCGCAGGAGCGCGCTGGTGGACCTGTCAGGAACTGACCCGGGCACATGAGACGGTGTATCCGACCAGACTCGCCGAGCTGCTCCAGAGGCTGCTCGACGAAGGTCCCCCGGCCGGGCCCGTGACCCTGGACACCGAAATCGTCTAGGGGCTCGCGGGACTGGCGCACAATGGTGGGATCGCACGGCTGAAGGGGAACATGCCATGAGCGCCGAGGACCTCGAGAAGTACGAGACCGAGATGGAGCTCAAGCTCTACCGGGAGTACCGCGATGTCGTCGGTCTGTTCAAGTACGTGATCGAGACCGAGCGACGTTTCTACCTCACCAACGACTACGAGATGCAGGTGCACTCGGTCCAGGGCGAGGTGTTCTTCGAGGTGTCCATGGCGGATGCCTGGGTGTGGGACATGTACCGGCCGGCCCGGTTCGTGAAGCAGGTGCGGGTCCTCACGTTCAAGGACGTGAACATCGAGGAGCTGAACAAGAACGACCTCGAGCTGCCGAGCGGATGACGGTTCCCCCTCGCTGGAGGTCGGTCCCGGTCGAGGACACCCCTGGTGGGTGACCGAGTTTTCCACAACCGGTGAGTAGTCCACCAAGATCCACTCGGGTGGGCCCGCGTGCGTGACGGTTGGCGCCGGAGGTGGTGCCGACATGAACGCACGAAGCGCACTCGGCAAGTACGGCGAGACCCTGGCCGCCCGGCGACTGGCGGAGGCCGGGATGACGGTCCTGGAGCGCAACTGGCGCTGCGGCAGGACCGGAGAGATCGACATCGTGGCGCGGGACGGCGACGTCCTGGTCGTCTGCGAGGTCAAGACCCGGCGAGCGGGGCCCTTCGGGCACCCGATGGCCGCGGTGACCCCCGACAAGGCGCGGCGCCTGCGTGGCCTCGCCGAACGCTGGATCCACGCCCATGGAGGAGCGCCACCGGGAGGCGTCCGCATCGACCTGGTGGGCGTCGTCCTGCCCCGCCGCGGCGCGCCCGTCGTCGAGCACGCGCGGGGGGTGGCCTGACATGGGGTTCGCACGGACCTGCTCGGTGGCGCTGGTGGGCGTCGAGGGCGTGGTGGTCGAGGTGCAGGCCGACCTCGAACCAGGGGTGGCGGCGTTCACGCTGGTGGGGCTGCCGGACAAGAGCCTGACGGAGAGCCGGGACCGCGTTCGGGCCGCGGTGGTCAACTCGGGGGCCGAATGGCCGCAGAAGAAGCTCACCGTGGGGCTCAGCCCGGCATCGGTGCCCAAGGGCGGGTCCGGCTTCGACCTCGCCGTCGCCTGCGCGGTGCTCGGGGCCGGCGAGCGGATCGACCCCCGGGTGCTCGCCGACATCGTGATGATCGGCGAGCTGGGCCTGGACGGGCGGGTGCGGCCGGTCCGGGGCATCCTGCCGGCGGTCCTGGCCGCGGCGGACGCCGGCTACGAGCAGGTCGTCGTGCCGGAGTGCGCCGCCGCCGAGGCCTCACTGGTGCCGGGCGTCTCCGTCCTGGGAGTGCGCACCCTGCGGCAGCTGATCGCCGTCCTCGCGGACGAGCCCGTGCCCGACGAGGAGCCGGACGAGACGGGCCGCCCCGACCCGCTGCTCGCCGGACTGCGGATGCCCGGCACGGGCGCGGCCACCGGCATGCACAGCATGGGCGCCGCCCAGCTCGACCTCGGCCGCGACCTGGCCGACGTCGTGGGCCAGGTGTCGGCCCGTACGGCGGTGGAGGTCTCCGCCGCGGGCGGGCACCACCTGTTCCTCGAGGGGCCGCCCGGGGCCGGCAAGACGATGCTCGCGGAGCGGCTGCCCGCCATCCTGCCCCGGCTCAGCCGGCAGGAATCGCTGGAGGTCACGGCGGTGCACTCGGTGGCGGGGCTGCTGCCCGCGGGCAGGCCCCTGGTCGACGTCGCCCCCTACTGCGCCCCGCACCACTCGGCGACCATGCAGGCACTGGTCGGCGGCGGCAACGGCATCGCGCGGCCCGGGGCGGTCTCGCTCTCCCACCGTGGCGTCCTGTTCCTGGACGAGACCCCGGAGTTCAGCAGCCGGGCCCTGGACGCCCTCCGGCAGCCGCTGGAGGCGGGGCACGTCGTGATCGCGCGCAGTGCGGGCGTCGTGCGCTTCCCGGCGAAGTTCCTGATGGTGCTCGCGGCCAACCCGTGCCCGTGCGGACGCTTCACCCGGACCGGCGACCTGTGCGAGTGCCCGCCCTCCGCGATCCGCCGCTACCAGTCCAGGCTGTCCGGCTCGCTGCTCGACCGGGTCGACCTGCGCGTCGAGGTGGACCACGTCAGCCGCTCCGAACTGACCGGGAGCGGGACGCGGGGCGACTCGACGGCGACCGTGGCCGACCGGGTCCGCGAGGCCCGGGCACGCGCGCTGGCCCGTCTGACCGGCACACCCTGGCGCACCAACAGCGAGGTGCCCGGACGCGAACTGCGCAGCCGCTGGTACGCGGTGCGCGGCGCCATGGACGAGGCGGAGCGGAGTCTGGAGCGGGGTGTCCTGACCGCTCGGGGGCTCGACCGCGTCCTGCGGGTGGCCTGGACCGTCGCGGACCTCGTCGGCCACGACCGGCCCGACGCGACGGACGTCGCCCTGGCCCTGCAACTGCGTACCGGCGTGCCCCGCGGTGTGCCCATGGCCCTCGGGGCGCTGACATGAACGCCGCCGACGAAGAAGGCCGCGGTCTGCTCGACCGTGTCTTCCTCACCCGGGTCGTCGAGCCCGGGGACGAGGCCGCCGGGCGCTGGGTGCGCGAGCTCGGTGCGGAGGCGGTGGCGCGGCGGTTGCGGGCGGGCGGGCCGCCCCTTCCCGGGGTGAGCGGGAAACGCTGGGCGGGGCTGCTGGGGCGGGCCGGGCAGGCCGAGCCGGGGCGGGACCTCGCCGTCGCCCGGGAGGCCGGGGTGCGGTTCGTGGCGCCGGGTGACGCCGAGTGGCCGGGGCAGCTCGACGATCTCGGTGACGCGCGGCCCCTCGGGCTGTGGGTCCGGGGCCGGGCCAGCCTGCGGATGTGGGCGCTGAGGTCGGTGGCCGTGGTCGGCGCCCGCGCCTGCACCGAGTACGGCGCGCACATGGCGGCCACCCTCGCCGCCGGTCTCGCCGAGCGCGGCTGGGTCGTGGTGTCCGGCGGGGCCTACGGGGTCGACGGTGCCGCCCACCGCGGTGCCCTCGGCGCGGGCGGCGCCACCGTCGCCGTGCTGGCCTGCGGTGTCGACCGGCCCTACCCGCGCGGACATGCCCAGTTGATCAGCAGGATCGCCGAACAGGGCCTGGTGTTGGGGGAGTTGCCGCCCGGCGACCATCCGACGCCGAGCAGATTCGTGCTGCGGAACCGGGTGATCGCCGCGCTCACCCGGGGCACCGTCATCGTCGAGGCCGCCTACCGGAGCGGTTCCCTGGTCACGGCACGGGCGGCCCGGAGGCTGGGCCGCCACACCATGGGCGTGCCGGGGCCCGCCACCAGCGGCCTGTCCGCCGGTGTGCACGAGCTGCTGCGCCAGGACGCGGTACTGGTCACCGACGCCGCCGAAGTCGTGGAACTCGTCGGCGACATGGGCGAACTGGCCCCGGACCGGCGTGGGCCGGTACTGCCGCGCGACCTCCTCGACGCCGCCGCCCGGCGGGTCCTGGCCGCGCTGCCCGGGCGCGGCACGGCGCCCCCCGAGGAGATCGCGCGCGGCGCCCAGACCACCCCGGACGACGCGGTCGCGAGGCTGTACGAACTCCGATCACTCGGTTACGTCGAACGACACGGCGACGGCTGGAAGTTGACACGCCAGTCGATGACGGCCGTACGAGGTGGGCGACGTGGGTGCTGACGGTGCGTGTTCGGCCGTCCGGGGGAACCTGACACCCTTGCGGATTCCCGCAGTTGACCTGGTCCCTTGATCACACAGAGCGATCGGCCGGACGCCGCGGGACGTCCGGCGGAACGGGTCCGCGCGCGCCGCGGACGACGCCGTTCGCGCACTGCGACGCCTCAGTCACGCTACGCTCACGAGGATTCCGACGCGGACAGGCAACTCGGCATCAGACCGACAGCTCACCCAGACAGCACCACTTCACGGCAGAACGGCACAAGGCGACGAATGCCCCAGCACACCTCCGGGTCCGACCGGGCGGCGATCCCCCCAGCCGCCCGCGAGGGTGGCAGCGTACGGCCGCCCGCTCCCTCGACCGTCGACGAGCTGTGGCGGTCGTACAAGGCGACAGGAGACGAGCGGCTGCGCGAGCAGCTGATCCTGCACTACTCGCCGCTGGTCAAGTACGTGGCGGGGCGGGTGAGCGTGGGCCTGCCGCCCAACGTGGAACAGGCGGACTTCGTGTCCTCCGGGGTCTTCGGGCTGATCGACGCGATCGAGAAGTTCGACGTCGACCGGGAGATCAAGTTCGAGACGTACGCCATCACCCGGATCCGCGGCGCGATGATCGACGAGCTGCGCGCGCTGGACTGGATCCCCCGGTCGGTGCGGCAGAAGGCACGCAACGTGGAGCGGGCGTACGCGACGTTGGAGGCGCGCCTGAGACGGACCCCGTCGGAGGGGGAGGTGGCCGCCGAGATGGGCATCGCGGTCGAAGAACTCCACGCGGTGTTCAGCCAGTTGTCGCTGGCCAACGTGGTGGCGCTGGAGGAGCTGCTGCACGTCGGGGGTGAGGGCGGGGACGGGCTCAGCGTCATGGACACGCTGGAGGACACCGCCGCGGACAACCCGGTCGAGGTGGCCGAGGACCGGGAGCTGCGGCGGTTCCTGGCGCGGGCGATCAACACGCTGCCCGAGCGGGAGAAGACCGTCGTGACGCTGTACTACTACGAGGGACTCACGCTCGCCGAGATCGGGAACGTGCTGGGGGTGACCGAGAGCCGGGTGAGTCAGATCCACACCAAGTCCGTGCTCCAGTTGCGTGCGAAGCTGGCGAGCTTCGGCCGTTGACCTGGCCGGATGAAGTCCGGTCGGGCGCAGTGACTCCCGTCCGGGACGGTCCGTCCGTACAGTGGTCGGCGTGCCAAGGATTCGAGCGGCCTCCGTGGCCGAGCACCGGTCGATGCAGCGAGCCGCCCTGCTGGACGCGGCTCGTTCCCTGTTGTCCGAAGGCGGGACGGAGGCGCTGACCTTCCCCGCCCTCGCCGAGCGGACGGGCCTCGCGCGCTCGTCGGTGTACGAGTACTTCCGCTCGCGGGCCGCCGTGGTCGAGGAGCTGTGCGAGGCCGACTTTCCCGTCTGGGCGGCGGAGGTGTCGGCGGCGATGGAGCGGGCCGGGACACCCGAGGGCAAGGTCGAGGCGTACGTCCGGCAGCAGCTGGCCCTGGTCGGGGACCGGCGCCACCGGGCCGTGGTGGCGATCTCCGCGAGTGAGCTGGACGCGAGAGCCCGGGAGAAGATCCGGGCCGCCCACGGGGGGCTGGTCGCGATGATCGTCGAGGCGTTGGCGGAGATGGGACACGCGCAGCCCCGGATGGCGGCCATGCTGCTGCAGGGGGTCGTGGACGCGGCCGTGCGGCGGATCGAGCTGGGGGCGGCGGAGGAGCCGACGGTGATCACCGAGGCGGCGGTCTGCATGGCCCTGCGGGGCGTGCGGGGCTGAGACGGGCGGTGCCGGCGGGCGGTGGAGCGGTCCGGGGTCGAGCGGTCCCGGCCGCGCGGTGCGGCGCATGTGGGCGCTGTCTCCGGGCGGGGCGCTGTCCGCCCGGGCGAGGTGTTGTACCTCCGTGTGGAGTGGTGTCTGTCGGGGCGCGCTCCCGTCTCCCTCCGGATGGAAGCCGTCCGTCTGAGCTGGGGCGCCGTCTCGCCGGGCAGGACTCCGTCCTCCTCCGGGCGGAGGCGTCTTCCAGTTCGGGGGGACGGCACGCCGGCCGGAGGAAAGGCAGTAAGCCCGGAGGAACGGCAGTCGGCCCGGAGGAAAGGCAGTAAGCCCGGAGGAAAGGCAGTCGGCCCGGAGGAAAGGCAGTAAGCCCGGAGGAACGGCAGTCGGCCCGGAGGAAGGGCAGTCGGCCCGGAGGACGGCTTTCCCCGGGGAAGGAGAGCACCCCACCCGGAAGGCCGCCTTTCGCCCGGCGGAGGACGGCGCCCTGTCCCGGGAAGCAGCCTCCCCAGGGCACCGCTCCAGCGGCCGGACTTCCACGGTCACCATGACCCGACCCGGCGGCTACGAGGGCAGGGGGACGCCGATCACCGGCAGCAGTCGTGACGGCCCGCGGCGCAGGAGCCAGGGCGGCAGCAGCGACAGCGGGTCCAGGTAGGCCTCGCCTCTGCGCAGGCCCCAGTGGACGCACGGAGCCGCGCAGTGGGAGCCCGTCGGTTCCACCGTGCCCAGGGCCTCGCCCGCCGCCACCTCGTCGCCCTTGCGCACCGACGCACGTACCGGCTCGTACGTCGTGCGCAGTGGGGGATCGCCGGTTCCCGTGAGCTGCACCGCGACGACGCCCCGGCCCGCCACCCGGCCCGCGAAGGAGACCCGGCCCGCCGCCACCGCCCGTACCGGGGTGCCGGGAGCGGCCGCCAGGTCGACGCCCCGGTGGCCGCGGCCGTAGACCGTCGCCGGGGGGAGCCAGCCGCGCAGGACCGGGGGACGGGTGCCCACGGGCCAGCCGCGGCCGAGGGGCGGGACAGAGGCGTCCGTGGCCGCGGGGGCGAGGGTGACCGCCCGGCCGCCCGGTCCGGCCGGGGAGGTCAGCACCGCTGCCAGGAGCAGCAGTGCCACTGCCCACGTCGCCACGCATCGATTCGCTCGCATGCCGGAACCGTCCCGCATCCGGCGCGAGCACGACCGCGGCCTGTGGACCACTCCCCGGTTGTGGACAGTGGCGTCACCCGGTGCCTCGCGGGTCCCGTACACTTTCTTTGGCGATCCGGGTCACCGGGTCGACTTCGCACGCCCCGACATCTGGCCGTCAAACAGCCGGTGTCAGCGCCTCTCGGTCCCTAGCGGCAAGGCGCATCGCGGGCGTCAGGCGCGAGTGCCATCCGGCGCGCGCGGCACAACCGAGAACACCAAGGAGTACGGCCATGGCCGTCGTCACGATGCGGGAGCTGCTGGAAAGCGGCGTCCACTTCGGTCACCAGACCCGTCGTTGGAACCCGAAGATGAAGCGGTTCATCTTCACGGAGCGCAACGGCATCTACATCATCGACCTGCTCCAGTCGCTGTCGTACATCGACCGCGCCTACGAGTTCGTCAAGGAGACCGTCGCCCACGGCGGCACGGTCATGTTCGTCGGCACGAAGAAGCAGGCGCAGGAGGCCATCGCCGAGCAGGCCACCCGCGTCGGCATGCCCTACGTCAACCAGCGCTGGCTGGGCGGCATGCTCACCAACTTCTCGACCGTCTACAAGCGTCTGCAGCGCCTCAAGGAGCTCGAGCAGATCGACTTCGACGACGTCGCCGCGTCCGGTCTGACCAAGAAGGAGCTTCTCGTGCTCTCGCGCGAGAAGGCCAAGCTGGAGAAGACCCTCGGTGGTATCCGCGAGATGTCCAAGGTGCCCAGCGCCGTCTGGATCGTGGACACCAAGAAGGAGCACATCGCGGTCGGCGAGGCCCGGAAGCTCAACATCCCGGTCGTCGCCATCCTCGACACCAACTGCGACCCCGACGAGGTCGACTACAAGATCCCCGGCAACGACGACGCGATCCGCTCCGTCACGCTGCTCACCCGTGTGATCGCGGACGCGGTCGCCGAGGGCCTCATCTCCCGCTCCGGTGTCGCCACCGAGGGCAAGGGCGACAAGGCCGCGGGCGAGCCGCTGGCCGCGTGGGAGCGCGACCTGCTCGAGGGCGAGAAGAAGGCGGACGAGGCCGAGGCCCCTGCCGCCGAGGCGCCCGCCGCCGAGGCTCCGGCCGCTGAGGAGGCGCCGGCCGCCGAGGCCGCCGCCGACGAGGCTCCCGCCGCCGAGGCCCCGGCCGAGGCTGCCGCCGAGGCCCCTGCCGCGGACGCCGAGCAGGCCTGACCCCTCACCCCTTCGGGTACTGGACGGCGGGGGCCCACGAAGCCCCCGCCGTTCGGCCCGTAGATCTTCGGACTTCGAGAGAGATTCCAGAAATCATGGCGAACTACACCGCCGCCGACGTCAAGAAGCTCCGTGAGCTCACGGGCGCCGGCATGATGGACTGCAAGAAGGCGCTGGACGAGGCCGAGGGCAACGTCGAGAAGGCTGTCGAGGCGCTCCGCATCAAGGGCCAGAAGGGCGTCGCCAAGCGCGAGGGCCGCTCCGCCGAGAACGGCGCCGTGGTCTCGATCATCGCCGACGACAACTCCTCCGGTGTCCTCGTCGAGCTGAAGTGCGAGACGGACTTCGTCGCCAAGGGTGACAAGTTCCAGGCCGTCGCCAACACGATCGCCGAGCACGTCGCCAAGAGCTCCCCGGCCGACCTGGAGGCGCTGCTCGCCTCCGAGATCGAGCCCGGCAAGACCGTCCAGGCGTTCGTGGACGAGGCCAACGCCAACCTGGGCGAGAAGATCGTCCTGGACCGCTTCTCGCAGTTCTCCGACGGCTTCGTGACGGCGTACATGCACCGCACGATGCCCGACCTGCCGCCGCAGATCGGTGTCCTCGTCGAGCTCGACAAGCCCAACGCCGAGATCGCCAAGGGCGTCGCCCAGCACATCGCCGCCTTCGCGCCGAAGTACCTCTCCAAGGAGGACGTGCCGGCCGAGGTCGTCGAGTCCGAGCGCCGCGTCGCCGAGGAGACCACCCGCGCCGAGGGCAAGCCCGAGGCCGCCCTGCCGAAGATCGTCGAGGGTCGCCTCAACGGCTTCTTCAAGGACGCCACGCTCCTGGGCCAGCCGTACGCGCTCGACAACAAGAAGTCGGTCCAGAAGGTTCTGGACGAGGCCGGTGTCACCCTGAAGCGCTTCACGCGCATCAAGGTCGGCATCTGAGTCCGTACCGCGATCGACGCGCGACCCGGATAGGGTCGGCAGCAGTCGTCCGCGTACGCCGTCACGTGTGTGGCGGACGACAGCAGATCTGACGAGGAGGCCATTGCCGCGCATGGGTTGCGAACGACACCCCATCGGCAGTGGCCTTCTTCGTATGTGCGACACGTGAAAGAAGAGAACGCCATGACCACCAAGGCCCACAAGAGCGACGACGGCAAAGTACGCGGGCGGTTTCTGCTGAAGCTGTCCGGAGAGGCGTTCGCCGGTGGCGGGGGCCTGGGTGTCGACCCCGACGTGGTGCACAAGATCGCGCGGGAGATCGCGGCGGTCGTGCGGGACGGCGCGGAGATCGCGGTCGTCATCGGCGGCGGCAACTTCTTCCGTGGCGCCGAACTCCAGCAGCGCGGCATGGACCGGGCCCGCTCCGACTACATGGGCATGCTCGGCACCGTCATGAACTGCCTCGCCCTCCAGGACTTCCTGGAGAAGGAGGGCATCGACAGCCGGGTGCAGACCGCCATCACCATGGGCCAGGTCGCCGAGCCGTACATCCCGCTGCGGGCCGTGCGCCACCTGGAGAAGGGCCGCGTGGTCATCTTCGGCGCCGGGATGGGCATGCCGTACTTCTCCACCGACACCACCGCCGCCCAGCGGGCCCTGGAGATCGACGCCGAGGCGCTGCTCATGGGCAAGAACGGCGTGGACGGGGTCTACGACTCCGACCCGAAGACCAACCGGGACGCGGTCAAGTTCGACTCCCTCGGCTACGGCGAGGTCATCACCCGCGACCTCAAGGTCGCCGACATGACCGCGATCACCCTGTGCCGCGACAACAAGCTCCCGATCCTGGTCTTCGAACTCCTGGCCGAGGGCAATATCGCCCGCGCCGTCAAGGGTGAGAAGATCGGCACGCTGGTGGGTGACCAGGGCAGTCGGGACTGACGACCCGGGGCACCACCCCGTCCGGGGGACGGACGGGTCGGACCCCGACCGGGGGATGGACAATGTTTCGCCGGTCGGGAACCGTGCAGGAAGAAGACGCGACGCAGCCGGCCGCCGCCTCCGTCAAGGAACCGCAGCCGGGCCTACTCAAGACACGCAGGAGCAAGTGGTGATCGAAGAGACCCTCCTCGAGGCCGAGGAGAAGATGGAGAAGGCCGTCGTGGTCGCCAAGGAGGACTTCGCCGCGATCCGCACCGGGCGTGCGCACCCGGCGATGTTCAACAAGATCGTGGCCGACTACTACGGTGCGCCGACGCCGATCAACCAGCTGGCTTCGTTCTCCGTGCCGGAGCCGCGCATGGCGGTCGTGACCCCGTTCGACAAGAGCGCGCTGCGCAACATCGAGCAGGCGATCCGCGACTCCGACCTGGGCGTCAACCCGAGCAACGACGGCAACATCATCCGAGTGGTGTTCCCCGAGCTCACCGAGGAGCGCCGCCGCGACTACATCAAGGTCGCCCGGAGCAAGGCCGAGGACAGCAAGGTCTCCATCCGCGCGGTGCGCCGCAAGGCCAAGGACGCGATCGACAAGCTCGTCAAGGACGGCGAGGTCGGCGAGGACGAGGGCCGTCGTGCGGAGAAGGACCTCGACGACACCACCCACAAGTACGTCGCCCAGGTGGACGAACTCCTCAAGCACAAGGAAGCGGAGCTGCTCGAGGTCTGATGAACGACTCTTCCTGGGGAGCGCCGCCACCCGCCGGGTACTGGGGGCCGTCGGACCAGGGGCCTGTCCAGGGGGCTGCCCCGGCGGGTCCCGCGTACGATGCGCATGACGCGCAGCACACTCGCCCCATGCCCATCGTGCCCGAGGTACCCGCGTACGGCGGAGACCAGGATGACGACCGGGGGGCCGCTCGGCTGAGCGGCCCCTTGTTCCGCGAGGAGACGCCGCACACGCAGTCGTACGACGCCCCGCGGACTCCGCAGCTTTACGACACGCCGCGGGCCGCCGCCCACGGGCCGTACGACACGCCGCAGGCCTCCGCCCACGGGCGGTACGACACGCCGCAGGCGCGGCCCTCCGGGGCGGTGCCGCAGAATCCGGAGCCCATGCCCGACGCCCCGCAGCCGGCGTCCGCGCCGCAGAAGAAGAGCGCGGGTCGTGACCTGGGTGCGGCCATAGGGGTCGGCGTCGGACTCGGCGTGGTGATCGTCGCGTCCCTGTTCGTCGTCAAGGCCGCGTTCGTCGGCGTGGTCGCGGTCGCCGTCGTGGTGGGCCTGTGGGAGCTGACCCGGCGGCTGGAGGAGCGCAAGGGCATCAGGGCGCCCCTCGTTCCGCTGGCGGTCGGCGGTGCGGCCATGGTGGTCTCCGGGTACGTCCGGGGCGCCGAGGGCGCGTGGGTGGCGATGGCGCTCACCGCGCTGGCCGTCCTGGTCTGGCGGATGACCGAACCACCTGAGGGCTACCTCAAGGACGTCACGGCGGGCGTCTTCGCCGCGTTCTACGTCCCGTTCCTGGCCACCTTCGTCGCCATGATGCTCACGGCCGACGACGGGCCGCGTCGCGTGCTGACGTTCCTGCTGCTGACCGTCGTCAGCGACACCGGTGCTTACGCCGTCGGCTGGCGCTTCGGCAAGCACAAGCTCGCCCCGCGCATCAGCCCCGGCAAGACCCGCGAGGGCCTGCTCGGCGCGGTGTCGTTCGCGATGGTCGCGGGCGCGCTGTGCATGCACTTCCTGATCGACGACGGCACCTGGTGGCAGGGCCTGGTGCTGGGGTTCGCGGTCGCGGCCAGCGCCACGCTGGGTGACCTCGGCGAGTCGATGATCAAGCGGGACCTCGGCATCAAGGACATGGGCACGCTGCTGCCGGGGCACGGCGGCATCATGGACCGGCTGGACTCCTTGCTGCCGACGGCACCGGTGGTGTGGCTGCTGCTGGTGCTCTTCGTCGGATCCGGCTGACGGTCGCACGTCGTCCCGGTGGGCCCCCGTTTCGGCGGGGGCCCACGTCGTGGCGGGCGGGGGCGTTGCCGACCGTCCGGCGGGGGAGTCCTGGACCGCCGCGGAATCGGCTCGTGACAGTCCGGATCATGGGGAGAGCGCGTCCGGGAGACGACGGCCGGTGTCGCGGTGATCTGCCGTGTCGTCGGTGCACGACACTCATCGACCGGGGCGGACGGCGCAAGCCGCGCCTGTACTGCCGGACGTCCCACCGGTGGGAAGCATCACGGGGCGTGGGTCGCCACGGTGGCCGGCGGCGTCTTCCGACGCGCTCCCGGGCCCTTCGGAGGCGGTGGCGGAGCCGGTCCGGTGCCCGGATTCCGGCGGCCCGGGTCACTGCTGTGGATCTGCGACACTGGATGGGTTATGCCTGCACCCGGAGAACTCACTTTCGTCGCCCCGCGCGGAGCCCAGAAGCCGCCGCGGCATCTCGCCGATCTCACGCCCGCCGAGCGCAAAGAGGCGGTTGCCGCGGTCGGTGAGAAACCGTTCCGTGCCAAGCAGCTCTCGCAGCACTACTTCGCGCGGTACGCGCACGATCCGCAGGAGTGGACCGACATCCCGGCCGGGTCCCGCGGCCGGCTCCAGGAGGCGTTGCTTCCCGAGCTGATGACGGTCGTGCGGCACCTGTCGACCGACCAGGACACCACCCGCAAGACGCTGTGGCGGCTGTTCGACGGGACGCTGGTCGAGTCGGTGCTCATGCGCTACCCGGACCGGGTGACCATGTGCATCAGTTCCCAGGCGGGCTGCGGGATGAACTGCCCGTTCTGCGCGACCGGGCAGGCCGGCCTGGACCGGAACCTGTCCACCGCCGAGATCGTGCACCAGATCGTGGACGGGATGCGGGCGCTCAGGGACGGCGAGATCCCCGGTGGTCCGGCGCGGCTGAGCAACATCGTGTTCATGGGCATGGGCGAGCCGCTGGCCAACTACAACCGGGTCGTCGGGGCCATCCGGCGGCTCACCGACCCCGAACCGGACGGGCTCGGGCTGTCGCAGCGCGGGATCACCGTCTCGACGGTCGGTCTCGTTCCGGCGATCAACCGCTTCACCGACGAGGGCTTCAAGTGCCGGCTCGCCATCTCCCTGCACGCCCCCGACGACGAGCTGCGCGACACCCTCGTCCCCGTGAACACGCGGTGGAAGGTGCGCGAGGTCCTGGACGCCGGCTTCGCGTACACGGAGCGGTCCGGGCGCCGGCTGTCCATCGAGTACGCGCTGATCCGGGACATCAACGACCAGGCCTGGCGTGGTGACCGGCTCGGGCGGCTGCTCAGGGGCAAGCCCGTACACGTCAACCTGATCCCGCTGAACCCGACGCCGGGGTCGAAGTGGACCGCATCCCGCCCCGAGGACGAGAAGGCGTTCGTCGAGGCCATCGCCGCCCACGGTGTGCCGGTGACCGTCCGGGACACCCGTGGACAGGAGATCGACGGGGCGTGTGGTCAGCTCGCGGCCACCGAGAGGTAGTCTGACCGGCGTCAGTACATTGTCATATGGTCCACGTACATCTTCGTACATCTTCATATTCCGACAGGGGAGCGCCACAGCGCTGAGAGTGCGGCACCGGCCGCAGACCCTCTGAACCTCGCCCAGGTCATTCTGGGTAGGAAGTTCGGTCATCACTCGAGCTGTTGCGCCCTGCCCGGGAGCCGCCGGATTCCCTGACGGCCCCAGGCAGGGCCGCGTCTCTTCCTGGTCACCCCAGGAGGAATTCAGTGAGCATCACCCAGAAGGCCACCGTCCTGATCGTGGGGCTCGGCCTGGTCACACTGTCCGCGTGCGGATCGTCCGACAGCGGGAGCGGCGGCGACTCCACGACCGTGACCCTCGTCAGCCACAACTCGTGGGCCGTGTCGAAGAACGTCCTCGCGGACTTCGAGAAGCAGTCCGGCTACAAGGTCAGGGTCCTCAAGGACGGCGACGCCGGGCAGGCCGTCAACAAGGCCATCCTCACCAAGGACAACCCGCAGGGCGACGTCTTCTTCGGCGTCGACAACACCCTGCTGTCCCGGGCCCTGGACAACGGGCTGTTCCAGTCGTACGAGGCGAAGGGCTCCGACCTGGTCCTGCCCGAGTACCGGGCCGACCAGGACAAGCACCGGGTCACGCCCGTCGACACCGGTGACATCTGCGTCAACTACGACAAGGCGTACTTCGAGGAGCGCGAGCTGGCCCCGCCGGCCTCCTTCGACGACCTGGTCAAGCCGGCGTACAAGGACCTCCTCGTCACCGAGAACGCCTCCACCTCCTCCCCGGGGCTCGGCTTCCTGCTCGGCACCGTCGCCAGGTACGGCGACGAGGGCTGGACGGACTACTGGGAGAAGCTCAAGGCCAACGGCGTGAAGGTGGTCGACGGCTGGGAGCAGGCCTACAACGAGGAGTTCTCCGGGTCCGCGGGCGGCAAGCAGGCCAAGGCCGACCGGCCGCTCGTCGTCTCGTACGCCTCCTCGCCGCCCGCCGAGGTGATCTACGCCGACCCGAAGCCGACGACCGCGCCCACGGGCGTCGCCACCGGCACCTGCTTCCGGCAGGTCGAGTACGCGGGCCTGCTCAGCAACGCCGCCAACGCCGAGGGCGGAAAGGCGTTGCTGGACTTCCTGCTGTCCAAGCCGTTCCAGGACGACATGCCGCTGAACATGTTCGTCTACCCGGTGCGGGAGGGCGCGCAGGTGCCGCCGGAGTTCGTGAAGTTCGGACCGCAGGCCAAGGACCCCGAGACCCTGGAGCCGGCCGAGATCGCCGACCACCGCGACCAGTGGGTCAAGTCGTGGACCTCGCTCGTACTGAAGTGACCCTGCGCGCCAAGGGGAACGCCCGGGGGAACGCGGCGCGGCTCGGGCTCATCGCCGTGCCCGTCGCGTTCCTCGCGGTCTTCTTCGCCTACCCCGTCGCCGCGATCGTCGCGCGCGGCCTGCGGACCGACGGGGTCTGGCAGCCCGGGCGGATCGTGGACGTACTCGGGCAGTCGGACGTCCGGCACGTCCTGTGGTTCACCACCTGGCAGGCGCTCGCCTCCACCGCGCTCACGCTGCTGGTCGCGCTGCCCGGCGCGTACGTGTTCGCCCGCTTCCACTTCCCCGGCAAGCAGGTGCTGCGGGCCGTGGTGACGGTCCCGTTCGTGCTGCCGACGGTCGTCGTCGGGACGGCGTTCCTGGCGCTCGTCGGCCGGGGCGGGCTCCTGGACGAGCTGTGGGGCGTACGGCTGGACACCACCGTGTGGGCGATCCTGCTCGCGCATGTCTTCTTCAACTACGCGGTCGTCGTACGGACCGTCGGCGGGCTCTGGGCACAGCTCGACCCGCGTCAGGAGGAGGCCGCGCGGATGCTCGGCGCGTCCCGGTCGCGGGCCTGGCGCGCGGTCACGCTGCCCGCGCTCGCACCCGCCGTGGCCGCCGCCGCGCTGATGGTCTTCCTGTTCACCTTCACGTCGTTCGGCGTGGTGCAGATCCTGGGCGGGCCGGGCTTCTCGACCCTCGAAGTCGAGATCTACCGGCAGACCTCCGAGATCTTCGACCTGTCCACGGCCGCCGTGCTGACCCTCATCCAGTTCGTGGCGGTGGGAGCGGTCCTCGCGGTGCACGCCTGGACGGTTCGGCGGCGGGAGAGCACGCTGCGGCTGGTGGACGCGTCGGCGAGCGCGCGGCGGCCGCACGGGGCGGGGCAGTGGGCGCTGCTGGGCGGCGTCCTCGCCTCGATCGTCGTCCTGCTCCTGCTGCCGCTGGCCGTGCTGGTGCGACGGTCCCTGGACGCGCCCGGCTTCGGCTACTACCGGGCGCTGACCCGCGACGACGGCGGGCTCTTCCTGGTCCCGCCGATCGAGGCGATCGGCAACTCGCTGCGCTACGCCGTCGCCGCGACCGCCATCGCCGTGCTGATCGGCGGGCTGGCCGCGGCCGCGCTGACCCGCCGGGACGCGGGCCGGTTCGTCCGGGGGTTCGACGCGCTGCTGATGCTGCCGCTCGGGGTGTCCGCGGTGACCGTCGGGTTCGGGTTCCTGATCGCGCTGGACGAGCCGCCGCTGGATCTGCGGTCCTCGTGGATCCTGGTGCCGCTCGCGCAGGCTCTGGTCGGCGTGCCCTTCGTCGTACGGACCATGCTGCCCGTGTTGCGGGCGGTGGACGTACGGCTGCGGGAGGCGGCGGCGGTGCTCGGGGCCTCGCCGTGGCGGGTGTGGCGTGAGGTGGATCTGCCGATGGTGCGGCGGGCGCTGCTGATCGCGGCCGGGTTCGCGTTCGCGGTGTCGCTGGGGGAGTTCGGGGCGACGGTGTTCATCGCGCGGCCGGACAGTCCCACGCTGCCGGTCGCGGTGGCGCGGCTGCTCGGGCGGGCGGGCGAGGTCAACTACGGGCAGGCGATGGCCCTTTCGACGATCCTGATGATCGTGTGCGCGGTGGCGCTGCTGGTGCTGGAGCGGCTGCGGACCGACCGGACCGGGGAGTTCTAGATGCCGGGGAGTACTGGATGCTGCTGAAGCTTGAGGACGCGACCGTACGGTTCGGCGGGCGGGCCGTGCTGGACGGGGTGGACCTCGGTGTCGCCGAGCACGGGATCGTGTGCGTGCTCGGGCCGAGCGGGAGCGGCAAGTCGACGTTGCTGCGGGCGGTGGCCGGGCTGCAACCTCTCGACGGCGGACGGGTGTTGCTCGACGGGCGGGACCAGGCGGGGGTGCCCGCGCACCAGCGGGGGGTCGGGTTGATGTTCCAGGACCACCAGCTGTTCCCGCAGCGGGACGTGGGCGGGAACGTGGCCTTCGGGCTGCGGATGCACGGTGTCTCACGTGGGCAACGGGACGAGCGGGTACGGGAGTTGCTGGAGCTGGTCGGGTTGCCGGGCGCCGTGGGTCGGGCGGTGGGCGCGCTGTCCGGGGGCGAGCAGCAGCGGGTGGCGCTGGCGCGGGCGCTCGCCCCCAGGCCACGGCTGCTGATGCTGGACGAGCCGCTCGGCCAGCTGGACCGGACGCTGCGGGAGCGGCTGGTCGTCGAACTGCGGGAGTTGTTCGGGCGGTTGGGGACGACGGTGCTGGCCGTGACGCACGACCAGGGGGAGGCGTTCGCGCTGGCCGACCGGGTCGTGGTCATGCGGGACGGGCGCATCGCCCAGTCCGGCACGCCACTTGAGGTGTGGCTGCGGCCGGCGGACGAGTTCGTGGCCCGCTTCCTCGGCTTCGAGAACGTGGTCGCCGGGACGGTCACCGGGGAGGCGGCGGACACGCCGTGGGGGAAGGTGCCGGTGCCCGCGGGCGCCGCGCAGGGGGAACGCCGGGTGCTGGTGCGGCCCGCGGGGGTGCGGCTCGTGGGCGCGGACGAAGGGCTGCGGTGCGCGGTGGCCGCGCGGACGTTCAAGGGCACCCATGTCGCCGTACACCTGCTGCCGGAGGGGGACGGGCCGCGGCTGGAGGCGGCGTGCGCGCTGCGGGCGGCGCCGGAGGCCGGAGACGTGGTCGGGGTGGAGTTCGACGCGGCCGAAGTCGTGGTGCTCGGCTGACCGGAGGAGCCTGGGGTACGGGGCATCACGTTGCTCGGACATGATCGCTACTGCGCCGAGATCGCCCGTCAGGTGGACCTGTCGAGAGCGGTGGTCACCTCCGGGTCCGACCTGTCCGCTACCGTGCCGACCTGCCCGGGAACTGCTGGAGTTCTGGCTGGAGCGGGCGACCTTCGGGTGACACGGAGGTGGCCCGCCCCCGCAGTCCTGCGTGCGGGGACGGGCCACCGTGCGTGCGGCAGGGGCGTCAGCGGTTGCCGCTCGCCCCACGGCGGCGCAGGCCGTAGAAGATCGCGCCGCCGCCGATCGCGACCAGGGCGACCGCGACCCCGGCGATGACGCCGGTGCTGGAGCTCGCGCCGGTCTCGGCGAGGTTGGACTCACCGACCGCGGGGGACGGGGCGTTGCTGGCGGTGCCCGCCGGGGCGGTGCTCTCGCTCCGCGAGGCCGACGGGACCGGGGTGATGGTCTCCTCGGCCGGGGCCGACGCGGAGTCCGACGGCGTCGCGGTGGGCGTCGGGGTCGGGGTCGGTACCGGGGTGTCCTCGGCCTTGCAGGCCGTGGCCGGGGTGATCAGGTTGGGCTTGATGTCCTCGTCGACGTAGCTCTCGGCCCTGACGTGGATCCGGTACTCGGCGTTCGGCGCCCAGTCCTCCTCGAAGGTGATGGTGACGCCCTCGCGCGAGCCCTTGACCACCTGCTCGCCGACCTTCTTCACGTCGGCGCCGTTGTTCTCGAGGAACACGGAGACGGTCGCCGGGATACCGGCGGGGTCCACGTCGGTGACGGTGATGACACCCTTCGCGCCGTCACACTTTGCTTCGGCGGAGAACTCGGAGATGTCGCAGGCGAGCGCGTTGCCCGCGGCGCCGAGCGCGAGCGCGGCCGAGGCGGAGGCCACACCGAGGATGCGCGCGGTGCGTGCGACGGTACGACGGGATAGGGACAGGACTGCCACGTTTGTCCTTCACGGGATGCGCGAATGCGGGGGGTGGAAGGGGTGGAGAGGTGATGCGGGCATCACCACGCCGTCCCCTTGAGGCTCACAGGTCTATAAGCGCTGCATAAGTAGTGTCAATGCATATGCAGGTTACAGGCGTTGGCTTTGCCGTCTTATTAACCACCGAGACGTTTCAACGCCCCGGCGGCCTCCTCGATCCGGTCGACCAGGGCGATACGGTCCTCCATCGACCGCTCCCGCGCGAGCGCCCGCAACAACGGCCAGGCCGGCAGTTTCTCCGTCCAGTGCGCGCGGTTCACGAGCACCATCGGCGTCGGCTCGCCGCGGGACTCGTAGTAGTTCGGCGTCGCGTTGTCGAAGACCTCCTGTACGGTCCCGGCGGCGCCCGGCAGGAAGACCACCCCCGCGGTGCACCGGGCCAGCAGGCCGTCCTCGCGGGTGGCGTTGGCGAAGTACTTGGCGATGTGCGCGGCGAACACGTTCGGCGGCTCGTGGCCGTAGAACCAGGTCGGGATGCCCACCGAGGTCCCGCCGCCGGGCCAGCGCTCACGCACCTCGAACGCGACGCGTGCCCAGTCGGTGATCGACGGTGTGAAGGAGGGGGCCTTGGCGACAAGGTGCAGCGCCTCGTTGAGCATGCCGTCGTCGAACGGCGCCGCGTACGCGCCCAGGTTCGCCGCCTCCATCGCGCCCGGACCGCCGCCGGTGGCCACCGTGAAGCCCGCGCGGGCCAGTTCCCGGCCCAGCCGCGCGGCACCGGCGTACTTCTGAGTGCCGCGCGCCATCGCGTGGCCGCCCATGACGCCCACCACCCGGGCGCCGACGAGGAGTTCGTCGAGGGCGTCGGAGACGGCGTCGTCGTGGACCGCGCGGAGCATGGACGAGAACACGTCACCGTCGGCCTTGGTCCGCTGGAACCAGGCGTAGGCGAGGGCGTCCGGCGTGGACTCGTACCCCTGGCCGAGGGAGTCGAACAACTCGTCCGGGGAGTAGACGAACCCGCGGTACGGGTCGAAGGGCAGGCCCGGCACGGGCGGGAAGACCAGGGCCCCGGAGGTCCGCACCTGGGCGGCGGCCTCGGGGTCCATCGGGCAGCCGAGGAAGACGGCGCCCGCGCAGTCCACGGAACGCAGGGCGTCCGTACGCTCCGTCAGGTCGACGGCCTGGACGCGGTAGTGGGCGAGGGAGCCGTGTGTCGAGAGGACCTCGTCGAACTCGGCCAGCGACTCGATCTCGCGGTCGTGGGAGGCATGGTGGGGTTGGGCGGGTGTCGGGTGCACCCGCCCATGCTAGGCAGCACCGCCCGGTACCGGCTCGGCCTTCCGGTATCGGCTCAGCCTTCCACCGCCGACGGGTCCATCCACACGACCTCCCAGGTGTGGCCGTCGGGGTCGTCGAAGGAGCGGCCGTACATGAAGCCGTGGTCCTGCGTCTCGCCCGCCGGGGAGCCGCCCGCCGCCAGCGCCTTGTCGACCAGTTCGTCGACCTTCTCGCGGCTCTCGGCGCTCAGCGCGATCAGCACCTCGCTGGTCTTCGTGGCGTCCGCGATCTCCTTCTTGGTGAAGGTGGAGTAGAACGACTTGGTGAGCAGCATCGCGACGACGGTGTCGCTGATCACCACGGAGGCGGCGTTCTCGTCGCTGAACTGAGGGTTGATCGCGTAGCCCAGGTCCGTGAAGAACTTCTTCGAGGTGTCGAGGTCGTCCACGGGCAGGTTCACGAAGATCATCTGCTGGTACGTCGCGGTCATCGGTCTCTCCCATCGGGTGTGTGCTGTTCGATGAGTTAGACGGCGTGCCCGCACGAAAGTCATCGGCCGCCGAAGATTTTTTTCGCGTGATCGTCCGTGCGCGCCCTCAGGGGGCCAGGGGGAGGACTGCCAACTCGGCCACGACGAGGGTCAGCGGGCCGAACACCGCCAGCACGGCACCGGCGCGCAGGGCCGCGGCGCCGCGCAGCACCGTGGCCGGCGCGCCGATCCTGAGCAGGGCGGCCGTGGTGTCGGCGCGGGCCTGCCTGGCCTCCACGGCCGCGGTCAGCAGGGTCGCCACCGTGCACCCGGTGACCAGGAGCAGCCCGAGGGTGCTCAGCGGACCGAAGGAGGGGTCCGCCGTGTCGTACAGCGTGACCATGGCGTACGCGCCGGACGCGACCGCGCAGACCACGCCGAGGGGGCGGCCGATGCGGCCCGCCTCCGTCATGAGGACGCGGCCGGCCAGCAGGCGGAGGGCGCCGGGGCGGGCCGTCTGCAGCAGGCGCCCGCACAGGTGGGTGAGTCCGGGACCGGCGAGGGCCAGGCCGAGGGCGGTGAGGATCCAGCCGGCGAGTACGGAGGAGGCCCCGCCGACGCCGCCGGGCAGGGGGGTGTCCGAGGCGGCCCCGGAGCGGTTCGCGTACGCCTCCACGGCGAGGCCCGCGGCGAGGACGGCGATGCCCCAGGGCAGGCCGCCCGGCGCTTCCCGGGGCTCCGGTGGCAGGGAGCCGGGGTCCGGGTCGGCACGCGGGGCGACGGAGGCGTGGGAGGGCGCGGCCTCCGGGAGGACGGGAGCGTCGGCCGGGTCGGCCTCCTGGGCCGTGGCCGTGGCCGGCGCCGGAGGGCTGGTGGCGTCCGTCAGGGCAGGCGGGGTGTCGTCGCCGGTCCTCGGGCCGGGAGCCGCTCCGGGGACCCGGACGCGCGCGGCCGGGCGGGCACGGAAACGGCCGTACGCCCCGAACGTCTCCCGCGAGCCCCCGCTCCCGTACGCGCCGAAGCGGCCGTAGGACCGGATCCCCGGCCGCGCCGACGCCGGCCTGTCGTCCCGCGGCCGCAGGACCCACGCCACCGCCACCGACGCGACGGCCGGGACCAGCGCCAGCAGGGTCAGTGCCGCCGGCAGGGGCAACGGCTGTCCCGCCGCCAGGAAGTCCGCCGCCGCCCCGTCGAAGGGCAGGCCGGTCAGGTCGCCGCGCAGGTACAGGAAGAAGAGCAGGGCGAGCATCGAGCCCAGGGCGCAGGACAGGACCGTCGTGGCCGCCGACACGGCCATCAGGCGCGCCGGGCCCAGACCGATCGCCGAGAGGCCGGGGCGGGGTCTGGTGGCGGGGTCGGTGCGGGCCACCGCGACCGCGAAGTACACCGTCGCGGCCAGCGGGGTCGCGCACCAGGCCAGGCGCAGGAGCGCGGCGCCGGGATCCTCCGGGTGGCTCATCGCGTGGCCGAGCGTGCACAGCAGGAGGAAGCCCGTGCCCGCCGAGGCCGCCGCCACCAGCAGACGGCGGAGCTGGACGGCCGGGTGGGCGCCGCGGGTCAGGCGGAGAGCGAGCACGTGGCCCGGCCTTCCGTCTCGGGGACCGGGGGCAGGTGCACGGTGCGTACGCGCCGCCCGTCCAGCAGCGACACCGTGCGGTCCGCGAGGGCGGCGGTGTCCGGGTCGTGGGTGGCCAGCACCACCGTGATGCCGTGCGAGCGGGCCGCCGTGGTCAGCGTGCGCAGGACCTGGGCGCGGTCGGCGCGGTGCAGGGGAGCCGTCGGCTCGTCGGCGAACAGCACCCTGGGGGCCGGGGCCAGGGCCCGCGCGATGCAGACGCGCTGCCGTTCGGACTGGCGCAGTTCGTGCGGGCGACTGCGGGCGCGGTCGCCGATGTCCAGGCGCTCCAGCCACTCCAGCGCGGCGACCTTGGCGCGGCGGCGGCTGGTGCCCCGCAACATCAGCGGCAGCGCGGCGTTCTCCCAGACGTTCAGCTCCGGGACGAGCACCGGAGCCGGGTCGATCCAGCCGAAGCGGTCGCGGCGCAGGCGCGCCCGGGCCTTCGGACCCAGGGTGTGCACGGGCGCGCTGTTGAACCAGACCTCGCCGCGGCTCACCGGGTCCAGGCCGGACAGGCACCGCAGCAGGGTCGTCTTGCCGCTGCCGCGCGGGCCGCTGACGGCGAGGATCTCGCTCTCGCGGACGCCCAGTGACACGCCGGCCAGCGCGGGCGAGCCGTCGGGGTGGGTGAAGTGCAGGGCGCGTGCCCACAGCACGTCGTTGTCCGGCGGGGCCTCCATGGCGTACACCTCGTTCTGATCCGTATTCCCTACCGACATCCCCCGTGCGGGGGAACGAAGGCAGGGCCGATCGGTCACTGGCACGCTAGGCAGCCACGGCCGGGAGCCTGGACAGCACACGGCCCCGGGCCGCCGTTTCTCACTCGGACGGACGGCACCGGGGCCGTGACTGATCGTCCTTGAGGACGATCACAGCTTCACAGCTTCGTCCACGCCTCCGTCAGCGTCGCGCGCAGGATCTGCTCGATCTCGTCGAACGTGCCCTGGTCGGAGATCAGCGGCGGGGCGAGCTGGACGACCGGGTCGCCGCGGTCGTCGGCACGGCAGTACAGGCCGTTGTCGAACAGGGCCTTGGAGAGGAAGCCGTAGAGGATCCGCTCGGTCTCCTCCTCGTCGAAGGACTCCCGGGTCGTCTTGTCCTTCACCAGCTCGATGCCGTAGAAGAAGCCGTTGCCGCGGACGTCGCCGACGATCGGCAGGTCGTGCAGCTTCTCCAGGGTGGAGCGGAAGGCGCCCTCGTTGTCGAGGACGTGCTGGTTGAGGTTCTCGCGCTCGAACAGGTCGAGGTTGGCGAGGCCGACCGCGGCGGAGACCGGGTGGCCGCCGAAGGTGTAGCCGTGCAGGAAGGTGTTGTCGCCCTTGTAGAACGGCTCGGCCAGGCGGTCGGAGATGACGCAGGCGCCGATCGGGGAGTAGCCCGAGGTCATGCCCTTGGCGCAGGTGATCATGTCCGGCACGTAGTCGAACTTGTCGCAGGCGAACATCGTGCCCAGGCGGCCGAAGGCGCAGATGACCTCGTCCGAGACCAGGAGGACGTCGTACGTGTCGCAGATCTCGCGCACCCGCTGGAAGTAGCCGGGCGGGGGCGGGAAGCAGCCGCCCGCGTTCTGCACCGGCTCCAGGAAGACCGCGGCGACCGTGTCCGCGCCCTCCATGAGGATCTGCTGCTCGATCTGGTCGGCGGCCCAGCGGCCGAACGCCACGGGGTCGTCGCCGAAGAGCGGGGCGCGGTAGATGTTGGTGTTCGGGACCTTGTGCGCGCCCGGGACCAGCGGCTCGAAGGGGGCCTTGAGGGCCGGCAGACCGGTGATGGACAGAGCGCCCTGCGGGGTGCCGTGGTAGGCGACCGCACGCGAGATGACCTTGTGCTTGGTGGGCTTGCCGGTCAGCTTGAAGTACTGCTTGGCGAGCTTCCAGGCGGTCTCCACCGCCTCGCCGCCGCCGGTGGTGAAGAAGACCTTGTTCAGGTCGCCCGGCGCGTGGTGGGCCAGGCGTTCCGCCAGCTCCACGGCCTTGGGGTGGGCGTAGGACCACACCGGGAAGAACGCCAGCTCCTGCGCCTGCTTGAAGGCGGTCTCGGCCAGCTCCGTGCGGCCGTGTCCGGCCTGGACCACGAACAGGCCCGCGAGACCGTCGAGGTAGCGCCGGCCCTTGTCGTCGTAGATGTAGGTGCCCTCACCCCGGACGATCGTCGGGACGGGGGCGTTCTCGTACGAGGACATGCGGGTGAAGTGCATCCACAGATGGTCGTACGCGGTCCTGCTGAGGTCCTTGGGGCTGTCGGTGCTCACGGTCATCGGGTTCCCCACATGTAGGTCTGCTTCTTCAGCTTGAGGTAGACGAAGCTCTCGGTGGAGCGCACTCCGGGGATGGCTCGCATGCGCTTGTTGATGACGTCCAGGAGGTGGTCGTCGTCCTCGCAGACGATCTCCACCATCAGGTCGAAGGAGCCCGCGGTCATCACCACGTACTCGCACTCGTCCATGGCGGTCAGGGCGTCGGCCACCGACTCCGCGTCCCCTTCGACCCGGACGCCGACCATCGCCTGCCGGCGGAAGCCCACGGTGAGCGGGTCCGTGACGGCGACGATCTGCATCACGCCCTGGTCGAGCAGCTTCTGGACGCGCTGGCGCACGGCCGCCTCGGACAGGCCCACGGCCTTGCCGATGGCGGCGTACGGCCGGCGGCCGTCCTCCTGGAGCTGTTCGATGATGGCGAGGGAGACGGCATCCGGATGCGGGGTGGTGCCGTTCCTGGACTCGCGGCTCTCCCGCGGGTCCCTGGGGTCTGCGCTTCGACTGGCCACCAGGTCACTCTGCACGACGTATCGACAGTTCCGCAAGGCCGTATCGATGAAATTCGTTGTTTACGTAACTGAAGTCTGCGGATTTCGCAGTCATGGTGGGATCAGGGGTGTTGAAAACGCGGGCACGCGGATTAGGGTGGTGTCTCAGCAGATGGACAGTCACAACGGGTTGAGAAACCTGACAGGAGGCCGGCAGTGAGCACCGAGCTGCGTGGGCTGCGCACACTTCGTAACTACATCGCCGGTGAGTTCCGGGACGCCGCCGACGGACGGACCACCGAGGTGGTCAACCCCGCCACGGGTGAGGCGTACGCGACCGCGCCGCTGTCCGGAGCGGCGGACGTGGACGCCGCCATGGCGGCCGCCGCCGCGGCCTTCCCGGCCTGGCGCGACACGACCCCCGCCGAGCGTCAGAAGGCCCTCCTGAAGATCGCGGACGCGTTCGAGGAGCGCGCCGAGGAACTCATCGCGGCCGAGGTGGAGAACACTGGCAAGCCGATCGGGCTGACCCGCACCGAGGAGATCCCGCCGATGGTCGACCAGATCCGCTTCTTCGCGGGCGCGGCCCGGATGCTGGAGGGGCGCTCGGCCGGCGAGTACATGGAGGGGCTGACCTCGATCGTCCGCCGGGAGCCGGTCGGCGTCTGCGCGCAGGTCGCGCCGTGGAACTACCCGATGATGATGGCCGTGTGGAAGTTCGCGCCGGCGATCGCCGCGGGCAACACGGTCGTGCTCAAGCCGTCGGACACCACCCCGGCGTCCACGGTCCTGATCGCCGACATCATCGGCTCGATCCTGCCCAAGGGCGTCTTCAACGTCCTGTGCGGCGACCGGGACACCGGCCGCCTGATGGTCGAGCACCCCACCCCGGCGATGGCCTCCATCACCGGTTCGGTGCGCGCGGGCATGTCGGTCGCGGAGTCCGCGGCGAAGGACGTCAAGCGGGTCCACCTGGAGCTCGGCGGCAAGGCGCCGGTCGTCGTCTTCGACGACACCGACATCGCCAAGGCCGTCGAGGACATCTCGGTCGCGGGCTTCTTCAACGCCGGTCAGGACTGTACGGCCGCCACCCGCGTCCTGGTCCAGGAGGCCATCCACGACGAGTTCGTGGCCGCGCTGGCGAAGGCCGCCGCCGCGACGAAGACCGGACAGCCGGACGACGAGGACGTGCTGTACGGGCCGCTGAACAACCCGAACCAGCTCCAGCAGGTCTCCGGCTTCATCGAGCGGCTGCCCGCGCACGCGCGGGTGGAGACCGGCGGCAAGCGCGTCGGCGACAAGGGGTACTTCTTCGCCCCGACCGTCGTCTCCGGGCTCAAGCAGGACGACGAGATCATCCAGAAGGAGGTCTTCGGCCCGGTCATCACCGTCCAGTCCTTCGCCGGCGAGGACCAGGCGGTGGAGTGGGCCAACGGCGTCGAGTACGCCCTCGCCTCCTCCGTGTGGACCAAGGACCACGGCCGTGCGATGCGGATGTCCAAGAAGCTCGACTTCGGCTGCGTGTGGATCAACACCCACATCCCGCTGGTCGCCGAGATGCCGCACGGCGGCTTCAAGAAGTCCGGCTACGGCAAGGACCTCTCGGGCTACGGCTTCGACGACTACACGCGGATCAAGCACGTGATGACGTCGCTGGACGGGTGACTCGCGCAGCCCGCGGATCCACCGGGCGCACGCGGCCCCGGACGGGGAGTGACCGTCCGGGGCCGCGCGTGCCCGCGCCGGGATCGTCCCGCTCGCGCTGATCCGCGGCCCGATCCGGGGGATCCCCTTCCGGCGGACCGTGATCGACTGTCGTTCGGTGTCTTCGGGACGGTCGCGCTGTACGTCGAACGCCGGAGGACCGAGCGTCCGGAGGCCGTCACCCCGTACTCGCCGCACGCCCTCGCTACCGGAGGGCGGCCCGCGCGATCCGCTCCGTCACCGGGTTCATGCCCTCGCTCTTGGCGTCCGTCGCGCCGACGGACACCACGAGGGTGCGCGACAGGTTCCGGGTCGCGGCGACCAGCGTGCCGTAGCCGTACCGCGCGCCCGACTTCAGCCAGTAGACCCGGCCCTCGAACTCGAAGCGCTCCAGACCGGCGCTCATGGTGGCGCCCTCGATGTGCCTCGGGACCGTGAACATCTCCCGCAGTTGCGGGCGGGGCACCAGGTCGCCCCGGTAGAGGCGGTTCACCAGCCGTTCCAGGTCCGCGGTCGTGGAGATCATGTCGCCGGCCGCCCACCGGTCCGCCTGGTTCCAGTCCGTCACGTCCACGAGGTCCGTGGTGCCGTCGGCCCGCTTCACCGCCTGGTAGCCCGCGTTGTGCGGGCCCAGGACCCTCGGGTCCGTGCCGGGGAAGTACGTGTCCCGCATCCCGGCGGGCAGCAGCACGCGCCGGGTTGCCTCCGAGGCGTAGGAGTTCCCCGTCACCTTCTCGATCAGCATGCCGAGGACCGTGTAGTTGATGTTCAGGTAGTGCTGACGCTCGCCCGGGCGGAACTCCGGGCCCTTCGCCACCGCCGACGCCACCACCTCCTGGGGGGTCAGCGTGTCGAAACGGTGCGCGTACGCCTCCTCGAAGGTGGTCCCGAGACCGTCGCCGGGCTGGATGCCGCTGGTGTGGTTCAGCAGCTGCCGTACAGTGATCGGCCGGAAGTCCCTGGTCAGCAGGCCCGGAAGGTAGCGCTGTACGGGCGCGTTCAGATCGATCCGCCGCTGAGCCGCCAGGTCCAGCACGACGGCCGCCGTCACCACCTTCGTCGTCGAGCCCGCCCGGAACCGGGCGTCCGGGTCCGCCGCGGCCCCGCTCCGCAGGTCCCGCACGCCCGCGCTGCCGCGCCAGGTGCCGTCCCTGCCGCCGACCCGTACCAGGGCGAACGTCGCGTTCCGGTCCGGGAGGTTCTGGAGCGCGGTGTTCAGCGCGGCGGTGTCCGGGCCGCCGGTCGTCGTGCCGTGCGCGGCGGCCGGGGCGGGCGCGGACGCGGCGAACGCGGGGGCGGCCAGCGGGCCGGCGCCCAGGGCGAGAACGACGGAGGCGGCGAGGGCGGTCGTGCGTCGGCGGACGCGCATGCGGCTGCTCCAGAGGTCGACGGAAGGTGCCTGTGATCATCTTCCGGTCGTGCGCATCTCCCCGGATCGTCTGCGAGGAGGGCAGCGCACCCTGGCCGAACCCCGAGCAAGTGCCGTGCCGCGCATGGGTGTTGTGGGGGAGCACCCCTAGGGGCAGGGAAAAACTGTTATCGCGGACGCCGTCACGCCGTCTCCACGCTGTGATCCCCGGCATAACCACCACCCCGTGCCCGCCTGAGAGGGTGCGTGCAGGGACGCGGTGACCTCACCGGGGACAGCGGCCTTCGACCCTCGGAGAGGACGACGTGGACACGCGGGACTGGCGCGACACCATCGCGGCGGCGCAGGCCGGCGACCGGCGGGCGCTGGACGAGCTGGTCGCGGGCTGGCTCCCGCTGGTCTACAACATCGTGGGCCGGGCGCTGAACGGCCACGCCGACGTCGACGACGTCGTGCAGGAGACCATGCTGCGAGCCGTCGACCACCTCGGCTCGCTGCGCGACCCGGACAGCTTCCGGTCCTGGCTGGTGGCGATCGCCATGCGGCAGATCCGGGACCGCGCCCGCCGCCGGACCCCGGCCCGGCTGGACGAGTCGGCCCCGCGGGACGCCGCCGACTTCGCCGAGCTGACCGTCCTCAGGCTCCAGCTGGAGGGCCAGCGGCGCGAGGTCGCGGAGGCGGTGCGCTGGCTCGACGACGAGGACCGGCAACTGCTGTCGCTGTGGTGGCTGGAGGTCGCCGGCGAACTCACCCGGCGGGACCTCGCGGCGGCCGTCGGCATCAGCCGGCAGCACGCCGCCGTACGCGTCCAGCGGATGAAGGAACGCCTGGAGACCTCGCGCGGCATCGTGCGGGCCCTGGACGGCGCCTGCCCCGGCCTGCGCGACCTGACCGGCCGCTGGGACGGCTCCCCGGACTCGGTCTGGCGCAAGCGGCTGGCCCGGCACATCCGGGGCTGCGGCTACTGCGGCGACGCCCGCGCGTCGGTCGTACCGGCGGAGCGTCTGCTCGTCGGGATCGCGCTCGTCCCGGTGCCGGTCGGCTTCACGCTCTCGCTGGCCCTCGGCGGCAAGACGGCCGTCGCCGCGACCGCCGTCGGCGCGTCTCTCGGCACCTCCGCCGGCTGGTCCGCCAAGGTGCTGAGCGCGCTGACCCAACCGCTGGTCGCCGTGACGGCGGGCGCGACCATGGTCGCGGGCGGCGCCTACGTCGTCACGCGGACCCCGGACGCCCCGCCCCCGCGCGCCGCCGTCACCTCCCCGGGCCCGACCGCCACATCCGCCCAGGCGCCCCCGACCGTCGCCTCCCCTTCGCCCTCCCCTTCCCCTTCCTCTTCCTCTTCCCCCTCGCCCTCCCGGTCGCAGCCCCGGCCGCGCCCGGCCGACGCCTACGGCAGCGTCGTCGACGGTGTCGACCGGGCACCCGACCCGGACGCCGTGCCCGCGGCCCTGCCGCACCGGCCCGAGCCCGGGATCACCAGCACCGGCGGCGCGCACGCCGTGCTGAACCACCGTGGCGACGGCGTCACGCTCACCGGGCGGGGCTATGTCCTCGTCCGCTGGCAGATCTCCCCCAAGTACCGGCCCGGCGGCCTGGTGATGCCCGCCTGGACCGGCCTCAGGGGCCGGCTCTTCCACGTGGCCTCGGGCGGCGGCCGCCGCATGGACGACCCGCTCCCCGGCACCCCCGACGGCTACGCCACCGGCATGGGCGGACCGGACATCGGCTACGCCGTCCTGCCGGACGGCACCCAGCAGATGTGGCAGAACGAGTACTTCTACGTCGACGGCGACGTCACCCTCACGGTGAACGAGCGGGGCGCCGACTACGGCGTCAGCGTCTTCCCGACGACCTGGGACGCGGTGACCGAGGACATCACGACCGGCCCCGCCCAGGGTGTGATCCGCCACGGCCTGGTCCGTGACACCGGCACGGACGCGGCGCCGGTGCCGCAGTACGTCACCCGCGCGAACCCGGCCGATCCGGCGACCGTCCCTCAGGACTCCCGCGTGTGACGGTCCCGCGCCTCCATCACCTCGACGCCGTGCTCGAAGGCCCACGCGCCGAAGGCGTTCTGCCCTGTCGACGTCTGGCGGCTGCCCCCGCCGGTCCTCCACGGCCGCCCCCTCGCGGTTCCCTGTGCGGGGGACGACGAACCGGCGCTGTCCGTCGTCCGGCGACTCGTGCGCGACCACGGCTGCCGCCCGCTGAACGCCGGGGGACCGGACCGCGCCCCGCTGCTGGAGGCGACGGCGGCGCTGCTGACGGGGCTGTGCGTGGGGCAGGGGGCGGACGCACAGGCGATCGCACCGCCCGTGGAGTTCGCGGGACCGCGGCTAGTGCCGCGGCAGGCAACGTTCGCCCGTCAAGGAGCGGCGTCCGGTGCGTGCTCTCGGCGTGCCGGCCGGAAGCCCTCGTACTGGATGTACTTGGGCTTTCGGCCGGTGCGGCGAGAGGGCGTGCCGGGCGTCGCGACGGGGCGAACGTTGCCTGCCACGGCACTAGCTCCCGCCCTGGGCGCCGCGTCCGGTGATTCCGGTGTGCCCCGTGGCCACGGGGCGGTTCGCGGGCAGGGGCCGGCCGGTGCCGGTGCCGCCGCTGTTGTCGCAGTCGCTGTCGCGCAGGGCGCACAGGGTGTCGATGCGGTTGGTGGTGATCGAGTCGACGCCCAGGGCGAGCAGGCGGCGCATGGAGCGGCGGGTGTCGGGGGTCCAGACGGAGAGCAGGTGGCCGTCGGCGTGCACGCGGTCGGCGAGGGCGCGGTCCACCAGCCCGAAGCGGTAGTTGAGCCAGCGCGGCCGTACCGCCGCCAGCAACGCGGGCCGGGGCGGCGCCAGCGTCGTCCAGGTCAGCGCGATCTCCGCGGCCGCGTCGGCGGCGCGGACCGCGAGCATGGCCGGGGCGCCCGCGCAGTAGTAGACGCGGTCCTGTGCCCCGCGCTCGCGGACGACGTCCACGATCCGGCGGGCCACCCGCACGTCGGGGGTGCCCGGCAGGTCGAGCATCACCCGGCTGCCGTCGGTCGCGTCGAGGGCCTCCGCGAGCGTCGGCACCCTGCCGTCCGTGAGCCCGCGCACCTCGTCGGCGGACAGCGCGAGCAGCGGCCGGTCGTGCTCCCACAGCCGCTTCAACGTGTGGTCGTGCAGCAGGACGGGGACGCCGTCCCGGGTGAGCCGTACGTCGATCTCGACCGCGTCCGCGCCCCGCCGGAGCGCGGAACGCAGTGAGTCGACGGTGTTCTCACGGACCCGGTAGGGGTCGCCGCGGTGGGCCACGGCGGTCAGCTTCTGCATGGGTCCATTGTGGTGGGCGCCGGGCGGTGCCGGACGGGTCGCCGGGGTGGCCGCGCGAGCTCGCACCGGCCGCGGCTGAGGTCGTGCCTCAGGAGGCGAGCCAGGCAGCGGTGTACGCGTCGATCTCGTCCTTGATCCGGGTCCGGCCGGCCGCGTCCAGGAACGACGCCTCGACCGCGTTCTTCGCCAGCTCGGCCACGCCCCGCTCGTCGAGGTCCAGCAGCCGGGCGGCGACCGCGTACTCGTTGTTGAGGTCGGTGCCGAACATCGGCGGGTCGTCGGAGTTGACGGTGACCAGCACCCCGGCCCGCACGAACTCCTTGATCGGGTGCTCGTCGAGGGCCGGGACCGCGCGCGTGGCGATGTTGGAGGTGGGGCACACCTCCAGCGCGATCCGGTGCTCGGCGAGGTGGGCGAGGAGCTTCTCGTCGCGCGCGGAGCTGGTGCCGTGTCCGATGCGCTCGGCGCGCAGGTGGGTGAGCGCGTCCCACACCGTCTCGGGGCCGGTGGTCTCGCCGGCGTGCGGCACCGACCGCAGTCCGGCGGCGATCGCCCGGTCGAAGTACGGCTTGAACTGCGGCCGGGGCACACCGATCTCGGGTCCGCCGAGCCCGAAGGAGACCAGTCCCTCCGGCCGCACCCGGTCGTCGGTGGCCAGCCGGGTCGTCTCCTCGGCGGCCTCCAGGCCGGCCTCGCCGGGGATGTCGAAGCACCAGCGCAGGACGGTCCCGAACTCGGCCTCCGCCGCCTTGCGGGCGTCCTCGATCGCCGCCATGAACGCGAGCTCGTCTATCCCGCGCCGGACCGAGGAGAACGGGGTGATGGTCAGCTCGGCGTAGCGCACCTGCTGACGGGCCAGTTCCCGGGCCACCTCGTACGTCAGCAGCCGTACGTCCTCCGGGGTGCGGACCAGGTCGACGACGGACAGGTACACGTCGATGAAGTGGGCGAAGTCCGTGAAGGAGAAGTAGTCGGCCAGGGCCTCGGGGTCGGTGGGCACCTTGGAGTCGGGGTGGCGGGCGGCCAGTTGGGAGACGATGCGCGGGGAGGCGGAGCCCACGTGGTGCACGTGCAGTTCGGCCTTGGGCAGCGACGCGATGAAGGCGCGCAGGTCGCGGGGGACATGTGCGTCGACGAGGTGGTCGGTCATGGGGGCCTCCCCGGGCAGGGCGCCGGGCACCGGGCGGGGTGCGGCGCGGGTGATCGGCTGATCGAGTGCGGTGCACATCGTAGGCCGTGGGCGGGGGATCCCCGCTGCCGGGCCGGGCCGGGACCGGCCTGAGGCGGGCCGGAGGTGAGGCCGTAGCATGGCGGCACAGAACGACCGAGGGGGACATGACATGACGGACGCGACGGAGCCGAACGGCGGGGCCGGTGGCGGTCACGACCCCTGGGCGGCGCCGGAGAACAAGCCGTCCCTGGACAAGAACCAGGCGCCCGGCACCGGCGAGACCCCCGGCACCGGCCGACCGCCCGCCTCGCAGCCGCCGTCCGTGCACAACCAGGCCACGGTCACCTCGATGCCCGCCGCCGACGGGTTCGCCGCCCCCGGCCACGGCTCGCCCGGCTACCCGCCGCCCGGCGCCGCGGCCTCCCCGGGCGCGACCGCTTCCGGCGGACCCGGTGCCGTACCTCCCCCGCCCGTCGCGCCCACCGGCCCCGCGGCCCCCGGCGGATACGGCTACCCCTCCTATCCCCCCGGCTACGGCTGGCCCGGTATGCAGCCGCCCCCGCAGAACGGCATGGGCATCGCGGCGATGGTGCTGGGCATCCTGTCCTGCTGCCTGTTCTGCCTCTACGGCATCGTGTCGATCGTGCTCGGCATCCTCGCCGTGGTCTTCGGTCTCAAGGGGAAGAAGCGGGCCGAGCGCGGCGAGGCCAACAATCACGGCCAGGCGCAGGCCGGCCTGATCACGGGCGTCATCGGCATCATCCTGGGCGTCGCGGTGATCGTCCTGCTCGCCATCGGGATCACGGCCGCGATCAACTCGGACGACTACTACGACGACCCCTACAACGCCCTCCGGGCCGCGGCGGCGTCGGCGTCGACGACGGTCGCGCACCACTGACGTACCGGCCGGGTACCGCCGCGCACCGGCCACGCGCCGTCGGCGCACCGGCCCCGGCGGCCTGCCGGAACGGCGCCCCCCGAGGTGACCAGGGCCACTACGATGCCCTGGCAGGGCAACGAGGGGAGAGCAGTTCATGTCCGACGCCAATCCCGGATCCGGTGGGTTCGGGCCACCGCCACCGCCGCCGTCGCAACCGCCGCAGCAGCCGGCCGGGGGCTACGCCTATCCGCAGTCCGCTCCGGGCTACGGCTATCCGAGCCCGGGTCCGTCCTATCCGGGCCAGGCCCCGTCCTATCCGGTGGCTCCCGCGGTGGGCGCCTACCCGCAGACGCCCGGTTACCCCGGCTACGCCATGGCGCCGCAGCCGAGCAACGGCATGGGCACGACGGGGCTGGTGCTGGGCATCATCGGCGTCGTGTGCAGCGTGACGTTCTTCCTGTGGTTCTTCGGGGTCATCCTCGGGATCCTCGGCATCATCTTCGGCGCGATCGGCCGCGGCAAGGCCAACCGCGGCGAGGCCACCAACAAGGGCGCGGCGACCGCCGGACTGGTCTGCGGGATCGTCGCCACCGTGATCCTCCCGCTGCTGGGGGTCATCCTGTTCGCGAGCGTGATGGGTGCCTTCGGGGCGGCGTCCTGAGGCTTCGGAGGAGCGCCCTGAGGCGCTGAGGCGGGGCCGCCCCGGGGACCGGACCCGCCTCGTCCGGCCCGGGGACCGGCCTCACCTTCATCCGGCCCGCAGCCGCTCCCGCGCCTCCATCAGCGCGAAGCCCAGCAGGTTCGGCCCGCGCCACCGCTCGGGATCCTGAGCCGCCTCGTCGTCCGCGGCCAGACCGATGCCCCACACCCGGTCCACGGGGCTCGCCTCCACCAGCACCCGGGTGCCGGTGGTCAGCAGGAACCAGCGCAGCTCGGGGTGCGCGGCGAACTTGTGGACGCTGCCCTCGACCACGATCTGGAACCGCTCGCGCCGCCAGGTCTCGTCGTCGAAGCCGCGCACGAGCCGGCCCGCCTTCTTGGCCTCGGCCGGCGATCTGGCCGCCAGCGCCTGCCGCTCCGCCTGGGCGTCGTCGAACAGCCGCGCCTTGCGCGCCATCATCCAGTGCTCGGCAGTCGCGTAGGAGACGCCGTCCACCGTGAACGGCGACGGCCACCACTGGCTCAGACAGCTCGCCCCCACCCGGCCGTCCGGGCGCGGCCGGTGGCCCCAGAAGTGCAGATACTTGATCCGCGCCCCCGCCCTGACCTGCCTGACCAGCGCCTCGTGCGAGTCGATCTTCCCCGTGGTTCCCGCCATGCCCGCGAGTCTGACAGGCACCACCGACATCCTGTCCCCTCTTTTCCAGGGCCGCTCGACACCTGGTCGACAGATTCCGTCGCGTAACCAAAAGGCAACAACGGAATCACTTGTTGGACCGCCTTTGCTCTGTCAGGATCAGCAGTCAAATCGAGCTGGAGCTACGTCATCCGCCTCCGTGAGCGGGGCGACGGCGGAGGAGAGCGACATGCACAACCCGGGCACTGCCACCCCCGGCCGGTTCGCGCCCCAGGAACACCTCGCGGACGGCGCCCAGTTCATCGCGGGCCGCCCGGCCCAGGGCACCTCCGGCCGTACGCACGCGGTCGTCGACCCGGCGACCGGCGAGGAGGTGTATCCGTACGAACTGGCGAGCGCCGCCGACGTGGACGCGGCCGTGGCCGCTGCCCGCGCGGCCTTCCCGGGCTGGTCGTCGGCCACCCCGGGCGAGCGTTCCGACGCCCTGCACCGGTTCGCCGCCGTGCTGGCCGAGCGCGCGGAGGTGTTCGCCCGCGCGGAGTCCCTCCAGTGCGGCAAGCCGCTGAAGCTGAGCCGCGAGTTCGACGTCCCGGGCACGATCGACAACATCGCGTTCTTCGCGGGCGCCGCCCGGCACCTCCAGGGACAGTCCGCCGGCGAGTACTCCGGCGACCACACCTCGTACGTCCGCCGCGAGCCCATCGGCGTCGTCGGCTCCGTCGCACCCTGGAACTACCCCCTCCAGATGGCCGCCTGGAAGATCCTCCCGGCCATCGCCGCGGGCAACACGATCGTGCTCAAGCCCGCCGAGCTCACCCCGCTCACCTCGCTGCTCTTCGCCCGGGCGGCCACCGACGCCGGGATCCCGGACGGTGTCGTCAACATCGTCACCGGCACCGGCACGCAGGCCGGCGAACGCCTCGTCGGCCACCCGGACGTGGCCATGACCTCGTTCACCGGCTCCACCGCCGTCGGCAAGCGCGTCGCCGAGATCGCCACGGCCACCGTCAAGCGCCTCCACCTGGAGCTCGGCGGCAAGGCGCCCTTCCTGGTCTTCGACGACGCCGACCTGGAGGCGGCCGTCCACGGCGCGGTCGCGGGCGCGCTCATCAACACCGGGCAGGACTGCACGGCCGCCACGCGCGCGTACGTGCAGCGGCCCCTCTACGAGGCGTTCGTCGAGCGGACGGCCGCCCTCATGGAGACGGTCCGGCTGGGCGATCCCTTCGCGCCGGGCACCGATCTCGGCCCGCTGATCTCACACGCCCAGCGCGACCGGGTGGCCGGGTTCGTCGACCGGGCGCGGGCCTACGCGCGCGTGGTGACCGGCGGTGAGGCCCCGCAGGGGGATCTCAGGAACGGCGCCTACTATCGCCCCACCCTGATCGCGGACGCCGCCCAGGACAGCGAGATCGTCCAGTCCGAGATCTTCGGGCCGGTCCTGGCCGTCCTGCCCTTCGACACCGACGACGAGGGGATCCGGCTGGCCAACGACACCCCGTACGGGCTCGCCGCCTCCGCCTGGAGCCGGGACGTCTACCGGGCAGGCCGCGCCACCCGCGAGATCAAGGCGGGCTGCGTCTGGGTCAACGACCACATTCCGATCATCAGCGAGATGCCCCACGGCGGGTACCGGGCGTCCGGCTTCGGCAAGGACATGTCCGCGTACTCGTTCGAGGAGTACACGCAGATCAAGCACGTCATGTTCGACAACACGGCGGTGCCCCGCAAGGACTGGCACCGCACGATCTTCGGGGACCGATAGCCGTATTCGGGCCGCCTGACCCGCGGCCGCCCACACCCTCCCGAAAGGGCACCACGCGCATGGAGCAGTACGAGCCCGACCGCCTGTCCCCGGCCCAGGTGGCCGCCATGCGGCGCAGCTTCAGGAACGGCCGGGCCGCCATGACCCGGCGCTCCCTGTTGCGCGCCTCCGCGGGCGGCGCGCTCGCGGCCGGCGGTCTCGGCGCGCTGAGCGCCTGCGGCATCCCGGCGGCGGGCAAGACGCAGGGCGGGGTCTCGGCGGACGACCGCTCGGCGAAGGAGAAGACCGTCTCCTTCTCCAACTGGACCGAGTACATGGACGTCGACGAGACCGGGAAGCACCACCCCACCCTCGACCAGTTCACGCGGCGGACCGGCGTCAAGGTCAAGTACACCGAGGACATCAACGACAACAACGAGTTCTTCGGCAAGATCAAGCCGCAGCTCGCCGCGGGCCAGGACACCGGCCGCGACCTCATCGTCCTCACCGACTGGCTGGCCGGTCGCCTGATCCGCCTCGGGTGGGTGCAGAAACTCGACCCGGCCAACCTCCCGCACGCCTACGCCAACCTGTCCGCGCAGTTCCGCAGCCCCGACTGGGACCCGGGCCGCGCCTACTCGTACGTGTGGCAGGGCATCTCGACGGTCATCGCCTACAACAAGAAGGCACTCGACGGCGTCGAGGTGACGTCGGTCTCCGACCTGCTCGACAACCCCAAGCTCAAAGGCAGGGTCGGTTTCCTGTCGGAGATGCGCGACAGCGTCGGCATGACCCTGCTGGACATGGGCAAGGACCCGGCGACGTTCACCGCCGACGACTACGACGCGGCCATCGCCCGCCTCCAGAAGGCCGTCGACCGGGGCCAGATCCGCCGCTTCACCGGCAACGACTACACCTCCGACCTCAGCAGCGGCGACTTCGCGGCCTGCGTCGCCTGGGCCGGTGACGTGGTCCAGCTCAAGGCGGACAGCCCCGACATCGACTTCCTGATCCCGGACAGCGGCTACATGACGTCGACCGACAACCTGCTGATCCCCAACAAGGCCCGGCACAAGACGAACGCCGAACGGCTCATCGACTTCTACTACGAGCCGAAGCCGGCCGCCGAACTGGCCGCGTACATCAACTACGTGTGTCCCGTCGACGGGGTGAAGGCCGAGCTGGCGAAGATCGACGAGGACGCGGCGAACAACCCGCTGATCATCCCGGACAAGGCCATGGCCGAGAAGTCCCACGCCTTCCGCTCGCTGAGTTCGACGGAAGAGACCGAGTTCGAAGAGAAGTTCGCGAAGCTGACGGGGGCGTGACCGCTGTGACGACGACGAACAGGACCGACCACGGCGGCGACGTCCGCCTGACGGGCATCAGCAAGACCTACGGCTCCTTCACCGCCGTGCACCCGCTCGACCTGACCGTCCCGCAGGGCTCCTTCTTCGCCCTGCTCGGCGCCTCCGGCTGCGGCAAGACCACCACCCTGCGCATGATCGCGGGCCTGGAGGAGCCCACGAGCGGCACCGTGCGGCTGGGCGACCAGGACGTGACGGCGCTCCCGCCGTACAAGCGGCCGGTGAACACCGTCTTCCAGTCCTACGCCCTCTTCCCGCACCTCGACATCTTCGAGAACGTCGCCTTCGGACTGCGCCGGCGCGGCATCAGGAGCGTGAAGAAACAGGTCGGGGAGATGCTCGACCTCGTCCAGCTCGGCGAGCAGGCCCGCAAGAAGCCGCATCAGCTCTCCGGCGGCCAGCAGCAGCGGGTCGCGGTCGCCCGCGCGCTGATCAACCACCCCAGGGTGCTCCTCCTCGACGAGCCCCTCGGCGCCCTCGACCTCAAGCTGCGCCGCCAGATGCAGCTGGAGCTCAAACGCATCCAGACCGAGGTCGGCATCACCTTCGTGCACGTCACGCACGACCAGGAGGAGGCCATGACGATGGCCGACACGGTCGCCGTGATGAACGCGGGCCGCGTCGAGCAGCTCGGCTCGCCCGCGGACCTCTACGAGAACCCGCACACCACCTTCGTCGCCAACTTCCTCGGCACGTCGAACCTGATCGAGGCCGAGGTCGACTCCCGGAGCGGCGACGACATCGTCCTGAAGGCGGGCGGCGGCAAGCTCGTCCTGCCCGAGGCGCGCTGTTCCGCCCCGGCGGCGACCGGCGGCAAGGTCCTGGTCGGCGTCCGCCCGGAGAAGATCTCCCTCACCCACGCCGACGCCGCCGGCGAGATCCCCGAGGGGCGCAACCGCATCACCGGCACGATCGCCAGCGGCAGTTTCATCGGCGTCTCCACGCAGTACGTCATCGACAGCGCGGTCTGCCCGGAGTTCGAGGTCTACGTCCAGAACGTCGACCGCGACCCCCGGCTGGTGCCCGGCGCCGAGGTGGTCCTGCACTGGAGCCCGGCGCACACCTTCGGCCTGGACGCGGCGCAGGACATCGACGCCGGCGTGGACACCGGGGAAGAGGCGGCCTGATGTCGACCCTCACCGAGGCGCCCCCGCCGCTGGCGCCCGAGACGCCCACGAAGAAGCCCCCGCGCAGGCGCGGCCGTCTCGTCCCGTACTGGCTCCTGCTGCCCGGCATCCTCTGGCTGCTCGTCTTCTTCGCGCTGCCGATGATCTACCAGGCCTCCACGTCCGTGCAGACGGGCTCCCTGGAGGAGGGCTACAAGGTCACCTGGCACTTCGCGACCTACTGGGACGCGCTGAGCGAGTACTGGCCGCAGTTCCTGCGCTCGGTCGCCTACGCCGCCGCCGCGACGGTGCTGTGCCTGCTGCTCGGCTACCCCCTCGCCTACCTCATCGCCTTCCGCGCCGGCCGCTGGCGGAACCTGATCATGATCCTGGTGATCGCCCCCTTCTTCACCAGCTTCCTGATCCGCACCCTGGCCTGGAAGACGATCCTGGCGGACGGCGGCCCGGTCGTCGGCGCCCTCAACACGCTGCACGTCCTGGACGTCACCAGCTGGCTCGGCTGGACCTCCGGCGACCGCGTGCTGGCCACGCCCCTCGCGGTCGTGTGCGGACTGACGTACAACTTCCTGCCGTTCATGATCCTTCCGCTGTACTCCTCGCTGGAGCGCATCGACGGACGGCTCCACGAGGCGGCGGGCGACCTGTACGCGCGGCCGGCCACGGTCTTCCGCAAGGTCACCTTCCCGCTGTCGATGCCGGGCGTGGTCTCCGGCACGCTGCTGACCTTCATCCCGGCGGCCGGCGACTACGTCAACGCGGACCTGCTCGGCTCCACCGACACCCGCATGGTCGGCAACGTGATCCAGGGGCAGTTCCTGCGCGTCCTCGACTACCCGACGGCCGCGGCCCTCTCCTTCATCCTCATGGCCGCGATCCTCGTCATGGTCACGGTCTACATCCGCAGGTCCGGAACGGAGGATCTGGTCTAAATGGCCTTCGTCACCTGGCTCAGGCGCCATCTCGTCGTCATCGCGGGACTGCTGACCCTCGGCTATCTCCTGCTGCCGAACATCGTCGTCACGGTGTTCTCCTTCAACCGACCGAAGGGGCGCTTCAACTACGAGTGGCAGGAGTTCTCCACGGACGCCTGGAAGGACCCGTGCGGGGTCTCCGGCATGTGCGGCTCCCTGTCCCTCAGCCTCCAGATCGCCTTCTGGGCGACGCTCGGCGCGACCGCCCTCGGCACGGCGATCGCCTTCGCGCTGGTCCGCTACCGGTTCCGGGCGCGCGGTGCCGTCAACTCGCTGATCTTCCTGCCGATGGCGATGCCCGAGGTCGTCATGGCCGCCTCACTGCTCACCCTGTTTCTCAACATGGGCGCCCAGCTGGGCTTCTGGACCATCCTCGTCGCGCACATCATGTTCTGCCTGAGCTTCGTCGTGACGGCGGTGAAGGCGCGCGTGATGTCGATGGACCCGAAGCTGGAGCAGGCCGCCCAGGACCTGTACGCCGGACCGTTCCAGACGTTCGTCCGGGTCACGCTGCCGATCGCCGCCCCGGGCATCGCGGCCGGCGCGCTGCTCGCCTTCGCGCTCTCCTTCGACGACTTCATCATCACCAACTTCAACGCGGGTTCCACCGTCACCTTCCCCATGTTCGTCTGGGGCTCGGCACAGCGCGGAACACCCGTGCAGATCAACGTCATCGGTACGGCCATGTTCCTGGTCGCCGTCCTGTCCGTCCTGGCCTCGATGGTCATCGGGAACCGCCGCACCAAGCACAAGGCGTAGACGACAACCCTGTAGGGAGTTGACATCATGGCCCCGAGCGCCATGAGCCGTTGGACCGAGTCCCTCTCCGACGCCCAGCCGGTCCCGTACTGGCTGGACGACCCCGGCAGGCCCCGCCCGGAGCCCGCCCTCACCGGCACCGAGACCTGCGACCTGCTGGTCGTCGGCGGCGGGTACAGCGGGCTGTGGACCGCGCTCCTCGCCAAGGAGCGCGACCCCGGGCGGGATGTCGTCCTGCTGGAAGGCCGCGAGGCGGGTTGGGCCGCCTCCGGCCGCAACGGCGGCTTCTGCGCCGCCTCCCTCACCCATGGCCTGCCCAACGGCCTCGCCCGCTGGCCCGGCGAGATCCACCGGCTCCAGGAGCTGGGCGCCCGCAACCTCGACGGGATCGAGCGGGCGGTCGCCCGGTACGGCCTCGACTGCGACTTCGAGCGCACCGGTGAGATCGACGTGGCGACCGAGCCGTACCAGGCGCGGGAACTGCGGGACCGGTACGAGGAGATGGAGCGGGCCGGCCTCGCCGACGGCGTGGAGTTCCTGGACGCGGACGCGGTACGCGAGCAGGTGGCCTCCCCGACCTTCCAGGCCGGCCTCCACGACCGCCGCGGGGTGGCGATGCTCAACCCGGCCAAGCTCGTCTGGGGCCTGAAGCGGGCCTGCCTCGCGCTCGGCGTCCGCGTCCACGAGCACACGCCCGCGCTCACCCTGAGGCCGTACGGCGCCGGGATGGCCGTCCGCACGCCCTACGGTCAGGTCCGCGCCCGCAGGGTCGCCCTCGGCACGAACATCTTCCCGAACCTGGTCAGACGCGTCCGGGCGTACACCGTCCCGGTCTACGACTACGCGCTGACGACCGAGCCCCTGACGGCCGACCGGCTTGCCGCGATCGGCTGGAAGAACCGGCAGGGCCTCGGGGATTCGGCGAACCAGTTCCACTACTTCCGCCTGACCGCGGACGACCGGATCCTGTGGGGCGGTTACGACGCGATCTATCCGTACGGCGGCCGGGTGCGCGCCGAGTACGACGACCGGCCGGAGACGTACGCCAAGCTCGCCGGGCACTTCTTCACCTGCTTCCCGCAGCTGGAGGGCGTCCGCTTCACCCACGCGTGGGGCGGCGCGATCGACACCTGCACCCGCTTCTCGGCGTTCTACGGCACCGCCCACGACGGCCGGGTGGCGTACACGGCGGGCTACACGGGCCTGGGAGTCGGGGCGACCCGGTTCGGCGCCGAGGTGATGCTGGACCTGCTGGCGGGGGAGGCGACGGAGCGCACCTCGCTGGAGATGGTCCGCAAGAAGCCCCTGCCGTTCCCGCCGGAGCCCCTCGCCTGGACGGGCATCGCGCTCACCAAGTGGTCGCTGGCGCGGGCGGACGCCCACGGGGGCCGGCGCAACCTGTGGCTGCGGACGATGGACCGGCTCGGGCTGGGCTTCGACAGCTGACGCCCCGTCGCCGCGGTGCGGTCCGGTTCACTCCAACGAGCCGCCGGGACCCGCGTGATGCCTGCCGGGGACCTCCCTCTCCCTCTGACGTGACGCGCGTACACGACAGAACAGGAGGTCCCCTCATGGCCGCGGCGAAGACGGCGGTGGAGTGGCTCGCATCCGTCGTACCCGACCCCGGGGCCCGCCGCCGGGAATGGGAGCGCAACCCCGTCGGGGTCGCACTCCTGCCCGCGGGCAAGGCCTGGGACGTACTGATCCTGCCGGGCGGACTCGGCTACCCCACCCTCGACGTCCTCATCCGCGTCATCGACCAGCCGGGTCCCGTGCTCGTCGACTTCGGCGACGCCCGGATGGGCTTCCTCGTCCCGCCGGGCACCGCGGCCCGCTGGGTCGGCACGGGCATCCGCACGGCGGGCCCCGGCACCTGGATCGTCGTGCCGTACCCGGGCCGTTCCACCCGAGGCGTCCGCTGGCTGGTCCCTCCGGACGGCTCCGGCACCCTCACCGACCCGGCCCTCCTGGAGCTGGCCATGCACGAGGCGGCGGCGGGGCCGGCGACGGAGGGGGACCAGGGGGGCAGGGGGCCGGGGCCCTTCTGACGGGTCTCCGGCAGAAGGGCCCGGAGGGCGCTGCCCTCCGTCAGACGCGCGGTGCGCCGGTCACCGACATCATCAGCGAGTAGAGGGAGGTGGTGGCCGTGAGGAAGAGGCGGTTGTTCTTCGGACCGCCGAAGGCGAGGTTGGAGACGGGCTCGGGGACGCGCAGCCGGCCGATGAGGGTGCCGTCGGGGTCGTAGCAGTGGACGCCGTCGTCCAGGGCGGCGGCCCACAGGCGGCCCTCGTCGTCGAAGCGGATGTTGTCGAAGTGGACGTCGCCCCGGGCCTCGGCGAAGACCCTCCCCTCGGACAGCGTGCCGTCCTCGCGGACCTCGAAGACGTGGATCCGGGCGGCCCGCGAGTCGGAGACGTACAGCCGCTGCTCGTCGGGGGACAGGACGACGCCGTTGGGTCCCTCGAACCCGTCGGCGGCCAGGTGCACGGTCCCCGTCACCGGGTCGATCCGGTAGACGTGGCACGCGCCGATCTCGGACTCGGCGCGGTGGCCCTCGTAGTCGCTGGTGATGCCGAAGTCCGGATCGGAGAACCAGATCGTGCCGTCGGAGCGGACGACGGAGTCGTTCGGGCTGTTGAGGCGCTTGCCGGCGTACCGGTCGGCGAGGACGGTCACGGTCCCGTCGGGCTCGGTGCGGGTGACGCGGCGGTTGCCCTGCTCGCAGCTGACCAGACGGCCCCGCCGGTCGAGGGTGTTGCCGTTGCTGTGGCCGGCCGGGGCGCGGAAGACGCCGACGGAACCGGTGGCCTCGTCCCACCGCAGCAGGCGGTCGTTCGGGATGTCGCTCCAGATCACCTGGCGCCAGGCGGGCAGGTACACCGGGCCCTCGGCCCAGCGGCAGTCGTCGTACAGGACCTCCAGCCTGCTGTCACCGTCGGCGCAGTGTCCGGTACGGAAGCGGTCGTCCAGGATGTCGTACAGGCCGTCGGCGGGCATGGGGTCCTCTCGGAGGGGCGGGCCGGGACGGCGTTCAACGTAACGCGATCAGGGGGTTCACCGGGCCATCGCGGTCGACGTCGACTCCGAGGCGCCCGGCAGAGGGTCCTCGCCCTGGTCATCGCGGGCGGCGCGGCCGTCGTGCTCAGGCGCGCGCCGGCGCGCGCCGCGGTCACCGGGCGGTGAGACGCCGGAGGAACAGCCGCAGCGACGAGAGCAGCACCGCGCACAGGCACCAGCTGGCCACCACGTCCAGGGGCCAGTGGTAGCCGCGGCGGAGCAGGCCGAAGGAGACGCCCGCGACGATCAGGGCGCAGAGGGCGACGACGGCCCGGCGGGCGCGGGCGCGCAGCCAGGGCCCGAGGAGCAGGGCCGCCGAGCCGTAGGCGACGGCGGCCGTGGCGGTGTGGCCGGAGGGGAAGTAGCCGGTGCCGGGAGGCATCACGGGGGTGCCGGGGCGGTCGGTGAATTCCTTCAGCGGGACGACCAGGGCCGGCACCAGGGCCATCAGGAGCGCCGCCGCGGCGGACGGGAGCCACCACCGGTCTGTACCGGTGCGGCGGGAGCGCCAGGCCGCCCAGGCCAGGGCGGCGGCCAGGACCGGCACGGCCACCTGGACGTTGCCCAGGTCGGCGAGGAGGTCGGAGGCGCGGTCCGGGTGGACCAGGACACGGCTGACGCGCTCGTCCGCGCGCGTCAGCGGGCCGTCGGCGACGACCTGCCAGGTGATGAGCGCGAAGGTCAGGGCCGGCAGCCCGAGGAGGAGGAAGAGGGAGGTCGGCCGCCCCGGAACAGGGGGGGTGGTTCCGGGGCGGCCGAACGGATCGGATGGTCGCGCGCCCCGGGGGGTTTGGGGCGGGCGACTGTCCGATCGGTGAGGAGATCCGGAGCCGGAAGCTCCGTTTGTGTGCGCGAGGGCACGACCAGGTCGAAGCTGGGGAGGCCCCGGCCTGATCTCGCCCACAGTCCCCTGTGGGCGGGGTGTATCTCTCATCTGGGTAGAACCTACGTCAGGGGAAGGGCCGAGGACAGGCGCTACCGCGTCCTGTCATCCACCCCGCACACCTTCTTCACACGGTCTGCCACCGGCGGAATCAGGTGTGCGGGCCACCCGTCAGATGCGCACGCGACGGCCCGCCGTACGGGTGACGATTCCGCCGGATACGGGCGAAAGCCGCCCGCCGCGCCTTCGGGAACCCGGGCCGCGCCACACGGAACCCGGCCGCACCTCCGGAACCACCGGCCGCACCGCGGGAGTTCCGTCAGATCCGCGCGAAGGCCTGCTCGATGATGTCGAGGCCCTCGTTCAGCAGGTCCTCGCCGATCACCAGCGGGGGCAGGAAGCGCAGGACGTTGCCGTAGGTGCCACAGGTCAGGACCAGCAGGCCCTCCTGGTGGCAGGCCTTGGCCAGCGCGGCCGTCGCCTCGGGGGCCGGCTCCTTCGTCGTACGGTCCTTGACCAGCTCGACGGCGATCATCGCGCCGCGGCCGCGGACGTCGCCGATCAGGTCGAACTTCTCGGCCATGGCGCCGAGGCGGGCCTTCATGGTGGCCTCGATCGCCTTGGCCCTGGCGTTGAGGTCCAGCTCCTTCATCGTCTCGATCGCGCCCAGCGCGCCCGCGCAGGCGACCGGGTTGCCGCCGTAGGTGCCGCCCAGGCCGCCCGCGTGCGCGGCGTCCATGATCTCGGCGCGGCCGGTGACGGCAGCCAGCGGAAGGCCGCCGGCGATGCCCTTCGCCGTCGTGATCAGGTCCGGGACGATGCCTTCGTCCTCGCAGGCGAACCACTGGCCGGTGCGGCAGAAGCCGGACTGGATCTCGTCGGCGACGAAGACGATGCCGTTGTCGGAGGCGAACTCGCTGATCGCGGGCAGGAAGCCCTTGGCCGGCTCGATGAAGCCGCCCTCGCCCAGCACCGGCTCGATGATGATCGCGGCCACGTTGTCCGGGCCGACCTGCTTGGTGATCTGGTCGATGGCCTGCGCGGCGGCCTCCGGACCCGCGTTCTCCGGGCCGGTCGGCCAGCGGTAGCCGTAGGCCACCGGGACCCGGTAGACCTCGGGCGCGAAGGGACCGAAGCCGTGCTTGTACGGCATGTTCTTCGCGGTCAGCGCCATCGTGAGGTTGGTCCGGCCGTGGTAGCCGTGGTCGAACACGACGACCGCCTGGCGCTTGGTGTACGCGCGGGCGATCTTGACGGCGTTCTCGACGGCCTCGGCGCCCGAGTTGAACAGCGCCGACTTCTTGGCGTGGTCGCCCGGGGTCAGCTCGGCGAGGGCCTCGGCGACCTCCACGTACCCCTCGTACGGCGTGACCATGAAACAGGTGTGGGTGAAGTCGGCGAGCTGGGCGGAGGCCCGGCGGACGACGGCCTCGGCGGAGGCGCCCACCGACGTGACCGCGATGCCCGAGCCGAAGTCGATCAGACGGTTGCCGTCGACGTCCTCGATGATCCCGCCGCCCGCGCGCGCGGTGAAGACCGGGAGCACCGAGCCCACACCGGCCGCGACCGCGGCGGTACGGCGGGCCTGCAGCTCCTGCGACTTCGGGCCGGGGATGGCGGTGACGACGCGGCGCTGCTGCGGAAGTGCGGTCATGGGGGGCTCCCTGATGTCTTGCGAACCGGAGATTCCGGGTGGGCGTGCTGAGGACGCTCGACTTCTTTTCTCGCAGGCTAGGACGGGGAGGGAGGGGTGGGCATGCTCCATGTGGGCGTTCTCGGCGGCACGGCTTGTCCGTCGTGGACATAGCCGGGTACGGACCGGCCGGTGCGGACCCGGCCGCGTAAGCGGTGAACTCCCCTTGCGAGGGCGTTAGATTGACTCGCTGACGGTGGACGGAACGGCAGGTCAAGGGGCGAGGACGATGGACAGCGACGGGACGCAGGACGCGCGGGGTACGCATGCGAACCCGGTGCCACGTCCGGCGAGGCCCCCGGAGATCCCGGCGATGCCGCCGCGGCCCGCCGCGGCCCCGGGCATGCCCCCGATGCCGGACGGCTCGGCCTTCCTCACGTGGCTGCGCACGCCCCGTCCGGAGGCGGCGCCCGGCGTGTGGCGGTTCGGGTACACGCCCCGGCCGGACGAGGAGCCCGAGCGGATCCCGACGCGGCAGCTGCTCAGCGGGGCGGTGATCGCGTTCCTGGTGGGCTGGCTGGTCTGGTCGCTGCTGTGGAACGGCTACCTCGGCGGCTGGTGGGTACTGCCCCTGGAACTGTTCACCCCGGACTCCTGGCGGCACAGCGACGACCGCGTCGGCAACGCGGTCCTCTGGTACGGCTACTACACCCTGATCGCCCTCACGATCATGCTCGTCGTCGGGCGTCTCGGCCGCTGGGGCGAGATCTGGCGCCGCTTCGGCCCGCCCGCCTGGAACCGGACCGCACCGGCGCCCGAGCGGCCGCCCACTCCCGGGCAGGACCCCGCCGAGTGGCCCCAGCTGCGGGCCGCCGGGGTCGTCGACGCGGCCGAGCGGCTCGCCGCCGAGGCGCGGGCCGGGCTGATGCGGGACGTCGACCACGCCCGGATCACCCGCGCCTGGCAGGGCGTGCGCAGCGGTCGGCACAGTCTCGCCACCTTCACCGGCGCCGTGCTCCAGGAGGGCGCCGCCGCCTGTCCGCATCCCTCCGGCGAGCGGGACCTGCCGGGCCGGCTCGCCCGGCACGACCTGGTCACCGGCCAGGTGCGGCTCGGCACCACGGCCGACGACGCCCGCAACCCGTACGCCTACCGCGGCGCCGGCCTCGGCCTCGGGCCCGACCTGCTCGGCACCTCCCTGCTCGCGGTCGGACCGGCCGGGTCCGGCAAGACCGGGACCGTGGTGCGGCCGCTCGCCGAGTCGCTGTGCCTGCACGCGCTCGCCGGCCGGGCCGCCGTCGTCGTGGTCGGCGCGGCCGGCGCCGGGCTCGGCCCGACCGAGGCGTACGACGTCGTCGTCCGGATCGGGAACCCGGAATCCGTCTACGACCTCGACCTGTACGGCGGGACGACCGACCCGGACGAGGCGGCGGCCGTGCTCGCCGAGGCGCTCGTCGGGGACCTCGCCGAGCCGCACCAGGGCGGCGACACCCGCCGGTCCACCACCGTCCTCGCCCAGCTCCTCGGACCGTTCTGGGCGGTGCACGGCCGCTTCCCCTCCGTACCGGAGCTGCGGCAGCTGCTCGACGGGGCGCCCGGGCCGCTGGCCGCGCTGCGCAAGGGGCTGGAGGACTCCGGGCAGGACTCGCTGCTGCGGGAACTGGACGCCCGGGAACGGCAGATGGGGCACCCGGGAGACGTCGGGGGCGTGCTCGCGGACCGGGTGGCGCTGCTCGACCGGCCGGCCTTCGCGGGGTTCTTCGACACGTCCGGGCGGTCGCGGCCCTTCTCGCTGAAGGCGCTGGACCATCCGGTGCGGGTCCGCGTCGACCTCCCGCAGCGCGGGCACGCCGACGCCTCGCGGATGCTGGCGCGGCTGGTGCTGGCCCAGTTCACGGCGAGTGTCGCGGTCCGCGAGGACCGGTCGCTGTTCGCCTGCCTGATCCTCGACGACGCCACCGGCGTGGTGACCCCGGAGGCGGTCCGCGGCATCCAGCGGCTGCGGTCGGGCAACGCCGGGGTCGTGCTGACGCTGCGCACCCTGGACGACGTACCGAGGGCGCTGCGCGGGCCGCTGCTCGGGGCCGCCGGATGCCGGATGGCGCTGTCCGGACTCACCCCGTGGGACGGACAGGACTTCGCCGAGGTGTGGGGCAAGGAGTGGACCCAGGCCACGGACGTCACCGACCGGCAGATCATCGCCGAGACCCCGGCCGGCAAGGCGCTGCACATGGTGCGCCGGGTGATCACCGGCAAGGCGCCGACCGCGCGGGCGGTGACCGTGCGGCAGGTCGAGCGGGAGCGGTGGTCCGCGTCCGAGCTGGCGCACGGGGTGCCGCCGGGGCACGCGGTGCTGTCGCTGACGAACGTGAAGGGGGAGCACGCGCCGCCGCTGCTGGTGGACCTGCGGGGCTGAGCAGGGCACAGGGGCGTCAGGTCACACGGGGACCGTACGGTGAGGCACAATCGGCACAGGTCGTTCATACATGGCGGCCAAAAGATCACCGCGATCACGACGGTCACCCCTCTCTGAAGGCCCCATGCCCCCCACGCTCGCCTCGCTCGTCCACCACTCCGCGCTCAAGCTGACCGTGCGGGCGGGCGAGGACCGCCTGGACGTGCCCGTCCGCTGGGCGCACGTCAGCGAGCTGGCCGACCCGGTGCCCTACATGGAGGGCGGGGAACTGCTGCTCATCACGGCGCTGAAGCTGGACGCCGAGGACGCCGCGGCCATGCGCCGCTATGTGAAGCGGCTGGTCGAGGCCGGGGTCGTCGGGCTCGGCTTCGCCGTAGGGGTGACCTACGAGGAGATCCCCCGGGCGCTGGTCGACGCGGCGGAGCAGGAGGGGCTGCCGCTGCTGGAGGTCCCGCGCCGCACGCCGTTCCTCGCCATCAGCAAGGCCGTCTCGGCGGCCATCGCGGCCGACCAGTACCAGGCGGTGACGGCGGGCTTCGCCGCGCAGCGCGAACTGACCAGACAGACCCTCGCGGCCGGCCCGGAGGGACTGCTCGCCGCGCTCGCCTCCCACGTGGACGGCTGGGCGGCGCTCTACGACGCCTCGGGCGCCGTCGTCGCCACCGCCCCGGAGTGGGCCGGCCGCCGGGCCGCCCGGCTGACCGGGGACGTCGAGCGGCTGCGCGAGCGGCCCGCGCCCGCCTCGTCGGTCGTCGGCGGCCCCGAGCACGAGGACCGGATCGAACTGCACTCGCTCGGCACCGGGCGGCGACCGCGCGCGGCCCTGGCCGTGGGCACCGCCGCCGCACTCGGTACGGCCGAGCGGTACGCCGTCCACTCGGCCATCGCCCTGCTGACGCTCACCACGGAGCGCTCGCGGTCCCTGCACGCGGCCGAACAGCGGCTCGGGGCGGCGGTGCTGCGCATGCTGCTCGCGGGGGAGCCGGACCACGCGCGGGCGGTCGCCGGAGACCTGTACGGCGAACTGCTGGACGCCCCCTTCCGGATGATCGTCGCCGAGTCGGCGTCCGCCGCGTCGGCCGCGCGGGTGCAGGCCGACGGGCCCGCACGGGTGCCGCTCACCAAGGCGACGGCCGCGACGCTCGCCGCCGCCGACACCAACGGCGACCCGCTGGGCGCGCTCACCGAGGTCGTGGAGTCGGCGGCGGCACGGTCCGGGGAGGCGGTGCTGGTCGTGCCCGAGGGCGGGGGAGAGGCGCAGCGGTTGGTGGTGCTGGTCGCGGACGGGGGTGCCGCGGTGGCCGCGTGCGCGGAGTACGCGGCGGCGCTGGAGGCCGCGCGGGCCGACCAGGCCGCCGCCGGTGAGGACCACGAACTGGTCGTCGGGCTGTCGGCGCCGGCCGGGCCGATCGCCGCGTCCGCCGCGTACAAGCAGGCCGAACAGGCGCTGTCCGTGGCCCGGCGACGGGGCTGGGTGTGCGTGGAGCACGAGCAGCTGGCGGCCGGTTCGGTGGTGCCGCTGCTCGCGGACGACGCGGTACGGGCGTTCGCGGACGGCCTGCTGCGGGCGCTGCACGAGCACGACGCGCGGGGACGGGGAGACCTGGTGGCCTCGCTGCGCGCGTGGCTGTCCCGGCACGGCCAGTGGGACGCGGCGGCCGCGGACCTGGGAGTCCACCGGCACACCCTGCGGTACCGGATGCGCCGGGTCGAGGAGATCCTCGGGCGGTCGCTGGACGACCCCGATGTGCGGATGGAACTCTGGCTGGCGCTGAAGGCGACGACATCGGAGTAGGGCTCCAGCCCCTCCGGCGTTCGAGGAGCGGGGCCGGGGCAGAGCCCCCGGGGCGGGAACGGACAGGGGCGGCGGGGGCGAGACCTACCCCGCACCCACCCCGCCACAACGGCGCACCCCCAGCCCCCACCACTCCACCCCGGCCAAACACTCCCCGCCCGCCCCCGCCCTACCGTGGACCCCGACATCCGAAGCACACCCCCAACGCGGAAGGGCCGGAACAGCACATGACTTCCACCCACGCCCACGCCTTCTGGCTCGCCGGCCGCCAGGTCACCGGCGAGGACACCTTCGCCGTCACCTCCCCGTGGGACGGCCGCCTCGTCGGCGACGTCGCCGTGCCGACCGACGCCCAGATCGAGGAGGCGGTGGCCGCCGCGTACGCCGTCCGCGAGGACTTCGCCGCCACCCCGGCCCATGTCCGCGCCGCCGCCCTCGACCACGTCAGCAAGCGGCTCGTCGAGCGCACCGAGGAGATCGCGCGGCTGATCTCCGCCGAGAACGGCAAGCCGGTCAAGTGGGCTCGGGGCGAGGTCGGCCGGGCCGTCTCCGTGTTCCGGTTCGCCGCCGAGGAGGCCCGCCGGTTCAACGGCGGCGAGGCCCAGCGGCTCGACACCGACGCGGGCGGCCAGGGCCGCCTCGCCCTCACCCGCCGCTTCCCGAAGGGCGTCGTCCTCGGTATCGCGCCGTTCAACTTCCCCCTGAACCTGTGCGCCCACAAGATCGCCCCGGCCATCGCGGCCGGCGCGCCGATCATCCTGAAGCCGGCCCCCGCCACCCCGCTCTCCGGTCTCGTCATCGGTGAGCTGCTCGCCGAGACGGACCTCCCCGCCGGTTCGTGGAGCATCCTGCCCGTCCCGAACGACCGGATGCCCGCCCTCGTCCAGGACGAGCGGCTCCCCGTGATCTCGTTCACCGGCTCCGAGAAGGTCGGCTACGCGATCATGGACTCGGTGCCGCGCAAGCACTGCACCCTGGAGCTGGGCGGGAACGGCGCCGCCGTCGTCCTCGGGGACTACGCCTCCGACGCCGACCTCGACTGGGCCGCCACCCGCATCGCCACCTTCTCCAACTACCAGGGCGGCCAGTCCTGCATCTCCGTGCAGCGGGTCATCGCCGACGCCTCCGTGTACGACAGGCTCCTCCCGCGCCTGGTCGCCGCCGTCGAAGCGCAGGTCACCGGTGACCCGAGCGACGACAAGACCGACGTCGGACCGCTGGTCAGCGAGGACGCCGCCCGGCGGGTCGAGACGTGGGTGCGGGAAGCCGTCGAGGCCGGGGCGACCCTGCTCACCGGCGGCGAGCGCGACGGCGCCTCCTACGCGCCGACCGTCCTCGCCGACGTGCCGGCCGACACGACGATCTCCTGCGAGGAGGTCTTCGGACCCGTTCTCACCGTACGGAAGACGGACGGGGAGGCGGAGGCCTTCGCCGCCGTCAACGACTCCAAGTACGGCCTCCAGGCGGGCGTGTTCACCCACGACCTCCAGACCGCCTTCCGTGCCCACCGCGCGCTGGAGGTCGGCGGGGTCGTCATCGGCGACGTCCCCTCCTACCGCGCCGACCAGATGCCGTACGGCGGCGTCAAGCAGTCCGGCGTGGGCCGCGAGGGCGTGCGGTTCGCGATGGACGACTACACCTACGAGCGGGTGCTGGTCCTGACCGGCCTCGCGCTCTGAGCCGGGCACCCTGCCCCCTCTGGCTCATGGGAACCATTTTCAGATAGGCTCCCCGAAGGGGCCCGGCACCGATGCCTTCCGGTGCCGGGCCCCTTCTCTGCGCCGGCTCGTCCGGACCCTCAACCGGAGAAGCCGACGTGCGCGAGGCGCAGCGAGCCGCGCAGCCTGAGGTGCACGTCGTGCACGCCCTCGACGGCCAGGTCGGCGCCGAGCGTGGTGTAGTCGTACGGGCCGGAGCCGGACGCCTCCGCCGTGAGCACCGCCAGTGCCGGGCCGCCGTCGAGGGAGATCTCGACCGTGCCCTCGCCCGCCACCGACACAGCCACCCGGGTCGCTCCGCCGCCGAAGTCACAGGTCCGGTAGACCAGTTCACCGGTGCGCCCGGTCACCGCCGTCACCGCGTCGCCCGCCGCCTTCGTACGGTCGACGATGTCGACGCCGCTCTGCTCGTCGAAGCCGGCCGCGTCCAGGCCGCGTTCGAGAACGGCACGCGCGGTGGCGGCCTCGCCGTCGAGCGGCACGGTCGTCCGCAGCCGGATGTCCTCGCTGGAGGCGCCGGCCAGCACGTCGTAGAGGCCCGCCTCCAGGCGCCACCTGCCCTGCGCCACATCCCAGAACTCCAGCGCGGACAGCGGCACGTCGAAGGCCAGGTCCGCCCGCTCGCCCGGCGCGAGCGTCACCCGGCGGTGGGCCACCAGCTCGCGGCGCGGGCGCGGGACCGTCGGATCCACCGCGCGCGTGTAGAGCTGGGCGACCTCGTCGGCCGTCACGTCACCGGTGTTGGTGACCGTGAAGGAGACGTGCAGGGTCCTGTCGCCGGCCCGCGCCGCGAGACCGCCGTACGAGAAGGACGCGTACGACAGGCCGTGCCCGAACGGGAACAGGGGCGTGCCCTCGAAGTAGAGGTAGGTCTGACGGCTGCCGATGACGTCGTAGTCGAGGAGGTCGGGCAGGTCGGCGTCGTCGGCGTACCAGGTCTGCGGGAGGCGGCCGGCGGGGGAGACGTCCCCGGCCAGGACCCGGGCCAGCGCGGTGCCGGCCGCCTGGCCGCCGTGGGCCGTCCAGAGCGCCGCGCTGAGGCCGGTGGTGTCGACGGCGTACGGATAGGAGGAGGTCAGCGCGAGCACGGTGGCCGGGTTGGCGGCGCGGGCGGCACGCAGCAGCCGCTCCTGCTGGGCGGGCAGGCGCAGGGTGGCGCGGTCCTCGGTCTCGCGGCCGTTGATGTGCGGGTCGTTGCCCGCGACCACCAGCACCACGTCGGCCTGGGCGGCGACCCGGGCCACCACGTCCTCGCCGCGTTCGACGACGACCAGCTCGAACGTCTCGGGGTTCCCGTCGGCAACCTTTACCCCGTCGGCGGCGACCGTGACGTGGCGATCCGTACCGACGTGCCGGAGGAGGTGTCCGTTCCCGTGCGGCTCCAGGCGGAACGTCTCCTGGACGACCCAGCCACCGGGCTGGTCGGCGGAGGCGCGGAGGCGGCCGTCCTCGGCGACCGAGAGGTAGCGGCCGTCCGGTGCGCGCAGCGTCAGCACGCCCCCGCCCCAGTCGACGAGCGCCAGCTCGGTGCCGGTGGCGTCCGTGGTGAGCGGCGGCAGGTCGGTGCGGCCCGCGAGCAGGGCCGGGTCCAGGGCGCCCTCGGCGCCGCGCACCTCGTCGGCCGTGTCCGCCGCCTCCGGGACGTGCAGGAACGTACCCGCAAGGGTCCTGAGCAGGACCCGGTCCACGCCCTCCGCGAACTCCACGCGCTGCGCGCCGAACCGCTCGTACAGTCCCTCCAGCGGGGTCGAGCGGTGCAGGAGCGTGCCGCTGTACCAGTCGAGCTTGCACTCGTCGGCGAGCAGTCCGACCACGGCGATCCGGGTGTCCGGGGCCAGCGGCAGCACGCCGTCGTTCTTGAGCAGGACGATCGCCTGCTCGGCGGCCTCCTGGGCGAGCGCGCGGTGCGCCGGGGTGTCGAAGTCCCGGGTGCCGGCGTACGGGTCGTCGTGCGGGTCGAACTCGCCGAGCCGGAAGCGCACCGAGAGCTGGCGGCGCACGGCGGTGTCGACGTCGGCCTCGGTCAGCAGGCCCTGGTCCAGGGCGCCCCGGACGCGAGCGACGATCCGCGAACTGTCCGTGCCGTGGTCGGTGAAGCTGTCGACGCCGGCGAGGAGCGCGGCGGCGGTGGCCTCCTCGTGGGTGTCGAAGTAGTGCTCGGAGTCCACCAGGTTGGAGGGCGCGCCCGCGTCCGAGCAGACCAGCAGGTCCTCGCCGGTCCAGGTGCGCAGGTGCTCGCGCAGATAGGGCGAGACGTGGTTCGGGCGGCCGTTGACCAGGTTGTAGGCCGGCATCACGCCCGCCGTCGCGCCCGCCTCGACCGTCTCCCGGAAGGCCCGCAGGTCGTACTCGTGCAGCACGCGCGGGCGGACCGAGCTCGACGAGGTGTCCCGGTCCGTCTCGTTGTTGTGCGCGAGCCAGTGCTTGAGGACCGGCGCGGTGCGCCAGTACGTCGGGTGGTCGCCGCGCAGTCCGCGCGTGTACGCGGTGGCGATGGCCGAGGTGAGCTTCGGGTCCTCCGCGTAGCCCTCCTCGTTACGGCCCCACAGCGGGTGCCGGAGCAGGTTCACCGTCGGCGCCCAGATGTTGAGGCCCACGCGCTCGTCGCGGGCGCGCATCGCGCGGGTCTCCTGGGACACGGCCTCGCCCACCCGGCGGACCAGCTCGGTGTTCCAGGTCGCGCCGAGGCCCACGGCCTGCGGGAACACCGTGGCCGGGCCCATCCACGCCACGCCGTGCAGCGCCTCCTGGCCGGTGCGGAACGCGGCGATGCCGAGCCGCTCCACCGCGGGGGTGAACTGGTGCAGGAAGCCGGCCTTCTCGTCGAGGGTCAGCCGCGACAGCAGATCGTCGATGCGCTTCGCGAACGACAGGCGCGGATCGCGGAAAGGCGGCGTAGGCGGCGTTTGTGCGGTCACGTGGGGATCCCCTTGCAATGGAGCGACGAAGCGCTTTCGAAGCGCTTCGATGCTCATTCGACCCGGGGGTGGGTGTCAAGACACTCCCCGGCAACAACTCGGACTCCCGACCGGTATGTCAAGTCGCGTAAGAGACCGGTCCGATCCGCCGCACCTCGGAGGAATCTTGGGAACGACCCTTGTGCGCCCCTGGGTGTTCACTTAACCTCGCAGCAACATCGAAGCGCTTCGACTACTTCGACTCCCTCGATCATGAGGACTGCTCCCGACGACGGTACGCAGCCCTTCGGGGATCAGAGAACCGCTTCAGCCCAGCCAGTTCCAGCTCAGCCAGTTCCACACAAGACACCGCAGCCGACGGCCCACCGCCGGGTGTCCTGGTGCGCCATGAAGGGTTGACGCAATGACGCCGAACGCCGCTTCCGCCTCCTCCGCCCCGAGCCGGAGAAGCTTCCTCGCCTCCACGGCGGTCGCCACCGCCGCGGTGGCGGGCGGGATGCCGCTTCTTGCCGCGTGCGGGGGGTCCGACGGCGGCTCCAAGGAGGGCACGACCGCGGGCAAGAACGCGAAGAAGATCCTTCCCGCCTTCGTGGCGCAGAACGTGGTGACGCCGGACATCCCGTCGAAGAACGGCTCCGCCGCCGGCTTCACCAGCGAGCTGTCTCTGGCCGACCTGAAGACCTCGGTGCCCCAGAAGCTCGGCAAGGGCAGCACCATCAAGATCATGTCGCCGTTCTGGGGAACGCCGCCGAAGAGCGGCAATCCCTACTACACGACGATGAACGGGTTGATCGGCGCCGACATCGTCTGGCAGAACCAGGACGGCAACACGTACGACGAGAAGCTGGGCGCGGTCCTCGCCTCCAGTGACATGCCGGACGTCGTGGTGATCCCCAGCTGGAACATGGGCGGCAAGATACCCAGCGCCATCATCAGCAAGATGGCCGACCTCGGCCCGTACCTCTCGGGCGACAAGGTCAAGGAGTACCCGAACCTCGCGGCCATCCCGACCGACGCCTGGCAGTACTCCATCTTCGGCGGCAAGCTGCGCGGGCTGCCGATGCCCGCGCCCACGACCCCGGCCACCGTGCCCTTCTACCGCAAGGACGTCTTCGACAAGGAGGGGTACGAACTCCCCACCTCCGCAGACGAGTTCCTGGCCCTCGCCAAGGAGATCACCAACGCCCGGGCGAAGGTGTGGGCCTGCGACGACATGAAGTGGTCCGCATTCAACATCTTCGGTGCGCTGGGCGGCGCCGAGAAGCCGCTCGGCTGGAACGTGGTCGACGGCAAGCTGATCTACCGCGTCGAGACCGACGAATACCTCGAAGCGCTGGAGTGGACGCGGAAGCTCTACGCCGCGGGCGTCGTCCATCCCGACACCAAGGCGCAGAACCAGGGCAACGCGGGCCAGCGCTTCACCGACGGCCAGGTCCTGATGTACAACGGGAACATCGCGGACTGGTGGGGCAAGATGGCCGAACAGTCCAGCCAGAACAAGGAATTCCGCATCAGCGGTATGGACATCTTCGGCCATGACGGCAGCGATCCCCAGCTGTTCGCCGGATCGCCCGCGGGCATCTTCGCCTTCGTCAACAAGAAGGCGTCGAAGGCCAAGATCCAGGACGTGCTGGCCGCCGCGAACGTCACCGCGGCCCCGTACGGCACCAAGGAGTACATGCTCACCAACTACGGGGTGGAGGGCACGCACTACACCCTCAAGGACGGCGTTCCCACCAAGAACGACAAGGGCAACCAGGAGGTCCTGAACGCCTTCGTCATGCTCGCCAGCCCTGCCCCGACCATCGCGCACCCCGACTTCCCGGACATCGCGAAGGAACAGGTGGAGTGGCAGCAGCGGATGGGCGCCTTCACCAAGAAGACCCCCTTCTTCGGGATGCAGGTCACCGAGCCCGCCCGCTACACCAACCTTTCCAACGACTTCGAGCAGCTGGAGGACGACATCGTCCGCGGCCGCAAGAAGATCAGCGACATGCAGCAGGCGGTGTCGGACTGGAAGAGCCAGGGCGGCGACAAGCTGCGGGACTGGTACCAGAAGCTGCTGGACGACAACGGATCCGCGCAGGGGTGACGAAGTGGCACACAGCACCACTCCGGGCGCCGCCGCGCGCACCGCGCCGTCGTCCACGACGGACGGCGCCGCCGAACCCTCCGAAGGGGGCAGGCCCACCAAGGCGGCCGAGCCCGCCAAGTCCCCCGGGGTCTCCAAGGCCGAGAAGAAGGCCCTGAAGAAGGCCGCGAACGGCGGCACCCTCAGGACCCGCCTCAGGCGGGACCGCACGCTGATCCTGATGACCCTGCCGGCCGTCCTGCTGGTCCTGGTCTTCAACTACATACCGATCCTGGGCAACGTCGTCGCCTTCCAGGAGTACGACCCGTACGTCAGCGACAACGGCTTCGTCGCGATCTTCCACAGCCCCTGGGTCGGCTTCGAGCAGTTCTCGCGGATCTTCGAGGACTCGGCGTTCTGGGACGCGGTCGAGAACACCTTCGTCCTGTTCTCGCTCCAGCTGGTGCTCTTCTTCCCGGTCCCGATCCTGCTCGCGCTGCTCATCAACAGCGTGATCAGGCCCCGGGTGCGGGCGGTGTCGCAGGCGATCCTCTACCTGCCGCACTTCTTCTCCTGGGTGCTGGTCATCACCGTCTTCCAGCAGATCTTCGGCGGCGCCGGCATCATCGCGCAGACCCTGCGCCAGCACGGCTACGAGGGCTTCGACCTGATGACCGACCCGGGGATCTTCAAGTTCCTGGTGACGGCGGAGGGCGTCTGGAAGGACGCGGGCTGGGGCATCATCGTCTTCCTCGCGGCGCTGGCCTCCGTCAGCCCCGATCTGTACGAGGCCTCGGCGATGGACGGGGCCGGCCGGTGGCGCCGGATGTGGCACGTCACGCTGCCCGCGCTGCGACCGGTCATCGCCCTGCTCCTGGTGCTGCGCGTCGGTGACGCGCTCACGGTCGGCTTCGAACAGATCCTGCTGCAGAGAGACGCGGTGGGACCGGGCGCGGCGGAAGTCCTCGACACCTACGTGTGGTGGAACGGCGTCCGCAACCAGGACTTCAGTTACGCGGCCGCGGCGGGCCTGATCAAGGGCGTGGTCAGTCTCGGCCTCGTCCTCGCCGCGAACAAGGTCGCCCATCTCATGGGCGAGCAGGGGGTGTACAAGAAGTGAGCGCTGTCACCGAGGAACGGCCGAAGGCCCCCGCCCCGAGGGCTCCCGGACGCTGGGCCGCCCCGCCGCGGCCCGTCTGGGAGGAGAAGCCCAACCCGGCCGGGCTCGCGGGCAAGGGCATCGTCCTGGCCTTCGCCTGCCTAGCCGTCCTGTTCCCGCTGTGGATCGTCGTCGTCACCAGTCTGTCCTCGAAGCAGACCATCAGCGAGGCCGGCGGTCTGGTGGTGATCCCCAAGGAGATCACCTTCATCGCCTACCAGGAGCTGCTGAGCGGCGGACAGGTCACCCGCGCCACCCTCGTCAGCCTGGGCGTCACGCTCGCCGGCACCGCGTTCTCGATGACGGTGTCCGTCCTCGCGGCGTACGGGCTCTCCCGCATCGGGTCGGTCGGCCACCGCTGGTTCCTGATGACCCTGCTCGCCACCATGTTCTTCGGCGCCGGTCTCATCCCCACGTATCTGCTGGTGCAGTCGCTGGGGCTGACGGACACCTACCTCGCGCTGATCCTGCCGAGCGCGATCAGCGTCTTCAACATCCTGGTGCTGCGGGCGTTCTTCATGGGCATCTCGCCCGAACTCACCGACAGCGCGCGGATCGACGGGGCGGGGGACTGGCGGATCCTCTGGCAGATCGTGATGCCGCTCTCCCGCGCCGTCATCGCGGTGATCACGCTCTTCTACGCCGTCGGCTACTGGAGCGCCTGGTTCAACGCGTCGCTCTACCTGAGCGACCAGGACATGATGCCGCTGCAGAACGTCATGATCCAGCTCGTCCAGAAGCAGGAGCCTCCGGTCGGCATGAGCCAGGCCATCAAGACGGGCCAGCTGTCCGCGCTCGGCGTCCAGATGGCGGTCATGGTGCTGGCGCTGCTTCCCGTCGCCGTCGTCTCGCCCTTCGTCCAGCGGCACTTCAAGAAGGGCATGCTCACGGGTGCGGTGAAGGGCTGACCGTTCGGCGCCTTCTCAAAGGGGTGCTTCGGGTGCTCCGGCGACTGCGGGCCGTCGGTGGCCGGTCGCGCAGTTCCCCGCGCCCCTTCAGGTTTCTCCACTTCCCCTTTCTCGCAGATCGAGGTCTGTCATGCGTGCGTCCAACCTGAGTCGGCGTGCCGTTCTCGTGGGAACCGCGGCCGCCGCCGCGCTCACCGCGATTCCCGTAGGCCAGGGGCGGGCGTACGGCGCCGAGACCGCCGCCGCCCCCGCCTACCGCTGGCGCACCGCCGTCATCGGCGGTACCGGGTTCGTCACCGGTGTGCTGTTCCATCCGTCCGTACGCGGTCTCGCCTACGCCCGGACCGACATCGGCGGTGCCTACCGCTGGGACGACCGGGCCGCCCGCTGGACCCCGCTGACCGATCACCTCGGCTGGGACGACTGGAACCTGCTCGGCGTCGAGGCGATGGCCGTCGACCCCGCCCACCCCGACCGGGTCTACCTCGCCCTCGGCACCTATTCCCAGCCCTGGGCCGGCAACGGCGCCGTGCTGCGCTCCGAGGACCGGGGCGCCACCTGGACCCGTACCGACCTGGCGGTGAAGCTCGGCGCCAACGAGGACGGCCGGGGCACGGGAGAGCGGCTGCTGGTGGACCCGCGCGACAGCGACACCCTGTGGCTGGGCACCCGGCACGACGGGCTGCTCAAGTCCACCGACCGGGGTGCCACGTGGAACGCGGTGAGCTTCCCCGCCGCGCCCGTGGACACCGGCCAGGGCGTCACCCTCCTGGTCGCCGCCGGCCGCGCCCTGTACGCCGGGTGGGGCGACTCGGACGGGACGGCCGCCAACCTGTACCGCACCACCGACGGCACCGCCTGGGAAGCCGTCCCCGGACAGCCCTCCGGCACCGCCGCCAAGGTCCCGATCCGCGCCGGGTACGACCGGCACACCCGCGAGCTGTACGTCTCGTACGCCAACGCCCCCGGTCCCAACGGGCAGTCGGACGGCAGCGTGCACAAGCTGCGCGTCACGGACGGGAAGTGGACCGAGGTCACGCCGGCGAAGCCGGGCGGGACGACGAGCGACGGCTCCGCCGACACCTTCGGCTACGGCGGGGTCGCCGTCGACGCCCGCCGCCCCGGCACCGTGGTCGTCTCCACCAACAACCGCTGGGCGGCGGTCGACACCCTGTACCGGACCACCGACGGCGGCCGCACCTGGACGTCCCTCAAGGACACCGCCGTGTTCGACGTGTCCGAGACGCCCTTCCTCAAGTGGGGCGGCGACCAGCCCAAGTTCGGCTGGTGGATCCAGGCGGTCGGCGTCGACCCGTTCGACTCCAAGCACGTCGTCTACGGCACCGGCGCCACTCTCTACGGCACCCGGGACCTGAAGAAGTGGGCCCCGCAGATCCGCGGCCTGGAGGAGACGGCCGTGCGCCAGCTGATCTCGCCCCCGACCGGGAAGGCGCATCTGCTCAGCGGACTCGGGGACATCGGCGTGATGTACCACGAGCGGCTCACGGCGTCCCCGTCGCGCGGCATGGCGACGAACCCCGTCTTCGGGTCGGCGACGGGCCTCGCGCAGGCCGCCCGCAGACCGGCGTACGTCGTCCGCGCCGGCTGGGGCGACCACGGCAACGGCGCCTTCTCGCGCGACGGCGGGCAGACCTGGGCGCCCTTCGCGGCCCAGCCCGCCATCGCCAAGGACGCGCCGGGGCCGATCGCCACCAACGCCGACGGCAGTGTGCTGCTGTGGTCCTTCGTGCACTGGGACGGCACCAGGTACGCGGCCCACCGCTCGGCGGACAACGGCGCCACCTGGTCCGAGGTCTCCTCCTTCCCGAAGGGCGCCACCCCGGTCGCCGACCCGGCCGACCCGGCGCTCTTCTACGCGTACGACACCGAGGCGGGAACGCTGCTCGCCAGCACCGACAGCGGCCGCACCTTCACCGCGCGGGCGACCGGACTGCCCTCGGGGGACAGCCAGTTCAAGGTGGTCGCGGCTCCGGGCAGGTCCGGTGACCTGTGGCTGAGCGCCAAGGGGAACGGGCTGTACCGGTCCACCGACGGCGGGGTCACCTTCGCGAAGGTCGACAGCTGCCGGGCCTCGTACACCCTCGGCTTCGGCAAGGCGGCCGACGGGGCGCGGTACCCCGCCGTCTACCAGGTCGGCTCCACCGAGACCATCACGGCCGTCTACCGCTCCGACGACGGGGCGAAGACCTGGGTGCGGATCAACGACGACGCCCATCAGTGGGGCTGGACCGGCGAGGTCATCACCGGCGACCCGCGCGTGTACGGCCGTGTGTATCTCGCCACCAACGGGCGCGGGATCCAGTACGGGGAGCCCGTCTGATGCCCTCGCTGCACGACACGACCCGTGGCCGCCTCCTCTACGGCGGCGACTACAACCCCGAGCAGTGGCCCGAGGAGACCTGGCACGAGGACGTCGGCCTGATGAAGGACGCCGGCGTCAACTCCGTCACCGTCGGCGTCTTCTCCTGGGCGAAGCTCGAACCGAGCCCAGGAGCACGGGAGTTCGGCTGGCTGGACCGGCTGATGGACCTGATGCACGAGCACGGCGTCGGGGTCGTCCTCGCCACCCCCACCGCCTCGCCCCCGCCGTGGATGGGGCACCTGCACCCCGACACCCTGCCCGTCGACCAGGACGGCCGCACCGAGTGGTGGGGCGGACGCCAGCACTTCTCGCACTCCAGCGCCACCTACCGGCGTTACGCCGCCGCGATCACCGAGGACCTCGCCGCCCGCTACGGCACCCACCCGGCCCTCACCCTGTGGCACATCAACAACGAGTACTGCACCTACGACTGGAGCGACCAGGCCGCCGCCCGCTTCCGCCGCTGGCTCCAGGACAGGTACGGCACGCTCGACGCCCTCAACACCGCCTGGGGCACCGCCTTCTGGAGCCAGGGCTACGGCGACTGGGCCGAGATCCACACGCCCCGCCACGCGCACTACCTGAAGAACCCCGGCCAGGTGCTGGACTTCAAGCGGTTCACCTCCGACATGCTCCTGGAGTGCTACACCGCCGAGCGGGACATCGTCCGCCGGGCCACCCCGCACCTCCCCGTCACCACCAACTTCATGCCGCTGTGGGCCGGCCAGGACGCCTGGCGCTGGGCCGAGGAGGAGGACGTCGTCTCGGTCGACCTCTACCCCGACCCGCGCGACCCGCTCGGCGCGCAGCACGGCGCCCTCGTGCAGGACATGACCCGCTCCCAGGCGCGCGGCCCGTGGATGCTGATGGAACAGGCGGCCGGTCCGGTCAACTGGCGGGGCGTGAACCACCCCAAGCCGCGCGGCCTCAACCGCCTCTGGTCCCTCCAGGCCGTGGCCCGGGGCGCGGACGCCGTCTGCTACTTCCAGTGGCGCCAGTCCCGGCAGGGCGCGGAGAAGTTCCACTCCGGGATGGTCAGCCACGCGGGGGCGGAAGGCCGGACGTACCAGGAGGTCAAGCGGCTCGGTGCCGACCTCGCGCGGATCGGCGGGCGGGTCGCGGGCAGCCACACCGCCCACGACATCGCCATCCTGCACGACTGGCACGCCTGGTGGGCCGGCGCCCAGGACGGCCGTCCGTCCACGCACGTCGACCACCCCGACCTGCTCCGGGCCTGGCACCGCGCCCTGTGGGAGGCCCACCTCACCACCGACTTCGCCCACCCCGAGCACGACCTGAGCGCCTACCGGCTGGTCGTCGTCCCCCAGCTGTACGCCCTCACCGACGCGGCGATCGACAACCTCCTCGGGTACGTCCGGGGCGGCGGCACCCTGGTCTGCGGCTTCCTCACCGGCATCGCCGACGAGGACGACCGGGTACGCCCCGGCGGCATGGACGCCCGGCTGCGCGAGCTGGTCGGCATCCGCACCCTGCACGAGTGGTGGCCGCTGGACGCGGACGAGCACGCCGAGTGCGACGGCTTCCGCGGCACCCTGTGGTCGGAGGAGATCGAGAAGTCCGAGGACGCCGAGGCGGTGGCCGCGTACAAGAGCGGCGAGCTCGACGGCCTGCCCGCCGTGCTCCGCAAGGGCCGCGCCTGGTACCTCTCGACTCTCCCCGAGCCGCAGGCGATGCGCGACCTGCTCGCCCGGATCGCCGCCGACGCGGGTGCCCGGCCGGTGCTCGACGCGCTGCCCGCCCAGGTCGAGGCGGTCCGCCGCGGTGACCTGCTGTTCCTCCTCCACCACGGGCGCGAGTCGGTGACGGTCGAGGTCCCCGGCACCCACCGGGACCTCCTGACGGACGCGACGGTGACGGACGAGATCACCCTCGGCCGCTACGGCGTGGCGGTGCTGACGTCATGAACACCGGACCCGTCCACGGCACCTGGGAACCACGCCCCGCCGCCCGCTGGGAGGACGCCTACCTGAGCGGCAACGGCCGCCACGGCACCCTCGCGTTCGGTGATCCGGACGACGAGCGGGTCATCGTCACCCACCACACCCTGGTCCGCCCCAACGGCGGCGAACACGCCCGCCCGCCCGAACTCGCCGCCGAACTCCCCGCCCTTCAGGACCGGTTGCTGGCCGGAGAGCTGACCGCGGCCGAGACCTTCACCGACGGCCGCGACCTCCAGTGGGTCCAGCCCTTCCATCCCGCCTTCCAGATACGGCTGCGCAGGCCGGCACCGGACCGCGAACCCCGCACCTACCGCCGTTCCGTCGACTTCACCACCGGCGAGGCGACGGCCGAGTGCCCGGGATGGCGCAGCCGGGTCTTCGTCTCCCGCGCCGAGGACGTCGTCGTCCAGCGGATCGACACCCCCGACCTGGACGTCTGTCTCGACCACCGGCTCCCCGGCGCTCCGCACGGCCTGGCGGTCGGCCAGGGCGCCGTCCTCACCCCGGACGGCGCCCTGCTCACCCTGCGCGTCCGCTACCCCGGCAGCGACCGCGCGTACACCGGCGTGACGCTGATCGCGGTGACGGGCGGCCGGACCACCCTCACACCCCCCGGGCTGCGGATCACCGGCGCCGACTCCGTGCTGCTCCTCACCCGCGTCCTGCGCCATCCTGGCGCGCCGAACCCGGGCGCGTGGACCGCCGACGCGTCCGGCGCCGCCGTACCGAACGCCGACACGCTGACCGCCGGCCCACCGACCGCCGCCGAGCCGGACGCCCTCGCCCACGCCCGTGCACTCGGCGACCTGATCCCGGCCGGCGAGGACCCGTACGCCCGCCTCCTGGCCGACCACATCGCGCGGCACCGCACGGCGTACGAGCGGGTGACCCTCGACCTGGACGCCGACGCGGCCGAACGCACCCTGCCGGGCTCGGAGTTGCTGGGTCGGCCGGAGAGCCCCGCCCTCCTGGAACGGCTCTTCGCCGCCGGCCGCTACCACCTGCTCTCCGCCAGCGGCATGCTGCCGCCCCGCCTCGTCGGCCTGTGGACCGGAGACTGGAACACGGCCTGGTCGGGCGCGTTCACCACCGACGCCAACCTCAATCTCCAGACCGCCTCGGCCGCGGCCGCCGCCCTCCCCGAAGTCACCGCGGCACAGGCGGCACTGATCCATCGTCAGCTCGGCGACTGGGCCGAGAACGCCCGCGCCGTCTTCGGGGCCCGAGGCGTCGTCGCGCCCACCCACACCGACGGCGAGTCCGGCTTCACCTACCACTTCAGCCGCGAGTACCCGCTCCACCTGTGGACCGCGGGCGCCGACTGGCTGCTCAAGCCCCTCGTCGACCACGACGAGACCCGCGGGGAACAGGACCCGCGCACCGCCCACGCCCTCGCCCAGGTGGCCCTGTTCTACGAGGACTTCCTCACCCGCACCGACGAGCACGGCCACCTGGTCGTCGTCCCCTCCTACTCGCCCGAGAACCGCCCGGCGAACGCCAGTTGGGGCGCGGTCGACGCGGCCATGGACCTCTCGGCCGCCCGTCACGCCCTGCGCACCGCCGCCGCCTACCACCCGGACCGGGCCGACGGCTGGCGGGCGCTCGCCGACCGCCTCCCGCCCCACCGGATCAACGCCGACGGCGCCCTCGCCGAGTGGGCCCGGCCCGGCCTCGACGACACCTACGACCACCGCCACCTCAGCCACCTCTACGGCGTCTGGCCGCTGGACGAGATCACCCCGTACGACACCCCGGACCTCGCCACGGCCGCCCACCGGGCGCTCGAACTGCGGGGCGCCGAGAACGACTCCGCCCACGGGCACCTGCACCACGCCCTCGTCGCCGCCCGGCTGCGCGACGCCGAACGGGTCGCGCACGCCCTCGGCCAGGTCCTCAAGGGCGACTTCTTCCACGCCTCCCTGATGAGCGCGCACTACCCGGACCGGAACGTCTACAACGCGGACGCCGCGCACGCCCTGCCCGCCGTGCTCATCGAGATGCTCGTGCAGTCGACCCCCGACCGGCTGGTCCTGCTGCCCGCGCTGCCGACGGCCTGCCCGAGCGGCCGGCTCCTCGGCGTCCGGACCCGGTTCGGCGCGGAACTGGACCTCACCTGGAGCCCCCACGAAGCGACCGCGGTGCTGCGCCCCACGCGTACCCACCGCGTCGAACTCCGGACTTCCTCCGGCGCACGAGTGCTGGACCTCGTCGCCGGAGAAGACCACGTCCTCACGCTGAGGACGTGACCACTCCCCCCGCATCTCCCCCCACCCATGGAAAGGGACACCATGGCTCAGAGCACACTGCGCAAGATCACCATGGCCGCACTGGCCCCCGCGACGGCCCTCGGCATCACCGTCGGCCTCGCCTCCGCCCCCGCCTCCGCCGCCGTCTGGAACACCTGCGACCAGTGGGGCAACACCAGCCTCAACGGCTACACGCTCTACAACAACATCTGGGGCTCCGGCGCCGGCAGCCAGTGCACCTGGGCCAACTCCGGTACCAACTGGGGCACCTGGGCCGACCACCCCAACACCGGCGGCATCAAGTCCTACCCCAACTCCAAGAAGGTGATCAACAAGACGATCACCTCGCTGGGCTCGCTCTCCAGCAGCTACAACGTCTCGGTCCCGTCGTCCGGCGCGTACAACACGTCGTACGACATCTGGGACACCGACTACGACTACGAGATCATGCTCTGGGTCAACAAGACCGGACCCGTCGGCCCGCTCGGCACCTCGCAGGGCAACGTGACGCTCGGCGGCCACTCCTGGACCGTCTACAAGGGCAGCAACGGCGCCAACGAGGTCTTCTCGTTCATCCGCACCTCGAACTCGACCTCCGGCACCGTGAACATCCTGCCGATCCTCAGGTGGATCAAGGACACCAAGGGCTGGATGGGCAACGAGACCATCGGTGACGTCCAGTTCGGCTACGAGATCACCTCGTCGTCCGGCGGGCTGAACTTCACCACCAACAACCTGACGGTCAGCAGCAGCTGACCGGCGACCGGGCCGGCTCCGCACCTCCGCGGAGCCGGCCCCTACCGCGCGGCCGTGGTCTCCCGCACCCACGGCAGCAGCAGCCGCTCCGCCAGGACCAGCGCGTAGAACAACGCCACACTCAGCAACCCCAGCAGCCCGATGGCGGCGAAGGCCAGGGGCGTGTCCGCGTTCGCCCCTGACTGCTGGATGACGAAGCCGAGGCCCTCGTCGCCGGCGCTGAACTCGCCGATCACCGCGCCGACCGCGGCCAGCGGCATCGCGACCTTCAGGCCGACGAAGATCTGCGGCAGCGCGCTCGGGAAACGGAACCTCAGGAAGGTCCGGGTCCGGGACGTACGCAGCGAGCGGGCGAGCTCCACAAGCTCCACCGGCGTCGACGTGAGCCCCTCGGCGACCGACAGGACGATGGGGAAGAAGCAGACCAGCAGCGCCATGACCACCTTGGGCTGCTGCCCGAAGCCCATCCAGACCACCAGCAGGGGCGCCAGAGCCACCTTGGGCACCGCGTTGAAGGCCACCAGGAGCGGAGCGAACATCAGCTCCACGATCCGTGAGGCCGCGATCGCCACCCCGATCAGCAGGCCCGCCACCACGGACACGGTGAAGCCCAGCACGACGACGGTGAGGGTGGTCAGCGCCTCGCCCAGGAGATAGCCGGGGACGCGCCGGAAGGCGGCCAGGACGTCGGCGGGGGAGGGCGCGATGATCTCGGGCACGTCGAAGACGCCCACCACCAGGGCCCAGCCACCGACGGCCGCCGCCAGGCCGAGCACCGGCCAGCCGGCCGCGGTGAGACGTCCGATCGGACCGTTCGCCTCCTTCACCCGGTCAGGACTTCGGCACCAGGTCGAAGGAGACCAGTTGCTCCGGCTCCAGTCCCGGCCGTACGGCTCCGGCGTCCACCAGCGTCCTGATCGCGCCGGCCACGCGGTCGCGCTCCATGGTGCCGATCGGGGCGCCGTCCTCGGCCGGCCGTACGGCGGTGCCGACGAGCCCGATCTCGGCGGCGGCCGTCTTCTCGTCGACCGTCGGATGCTTGTCGTGCATCAGTTTCGCGGCCTCCCGAGGGTGGTCGATCGCGTACCGCATGCCCTTGAGCAGCGCGGTCGTGAAGCGCCGGACCAGGTCGGGGTCCTCGGTGGCGATCTTCGTGGTGGTGGTGACGGCCGCGCCGTAGCTCTCGGACAGGTACGTGCCGAAGGGCAGGACGACGACCTCCTTGCCCCGCACGGCGTTCTCGATGTTGGGCCGACCCACGCGGTACTGCCCGACCGCGTCGACCGAGCCGGAGGCCAGGTTGACGCCCAGCTGCTGGGGCTCCAGGTTGACCCAGTCCACCTTGTCGGCGTCGAAGCCGGCAAGTTTCGCGTACGCCGGGAAGAGGGCGCCGATGACCGAGCCCGCCGGGTCCGCCACCTTCCTGCCCTCCAGGTCGGCCGGTTTCTCGACGCCGCTGTCGGCCAGGGCCATCACGGCGGCGTCCGTGGTCTGGTGGATGGCCGCGACCGCGGTGACGCCGGAGATCCTGCCGCCGCCGAGCTGGATGATGGTGCTGCTGAGGTCGATCGGCGCGAACTGCACCCGGCCGCCGACCAGCGCGGCGAGGGAGGAGCCGCTGCCCTGCCCCGGTTCGATCGTGACGTCCACGCCCGCGTCCTCGAACCAGCCCTTGTCCTGGGCTACGTACGCGTAGGCCTCGCGGCCGAAGGTGCCGAATCCGGTGAGGTAGGTGACCCGGTCCGGCGCGGGGCCGCCCGAGGAGGAGCCGCCGTCTCCGCCGGAGTCGTCTCCGGATCCGCAGGACGAGGCGAGCGCCGCCGTCAGGACGACGGCGAGGAGCGCGGCGGGTAAGCGCGGTATCCGTCTCATGGCATCAAGTGGAGCCGTCGGTGCGGGAGTTGTCGAGACCGGGACGGCTCTTGGCATGTAACAAACAATGGCCGGTCCGGTTGTCCGGGGCCTGCCGCGCCCTATCCTCGGCGATACCGCCGACGGCCCGGTGATGGGGGAGCCCGTGATCCGAGTGCGCTCCATGTCCAAGAGCTACGACGGACGCAGAGGAACCGTCGAGGCCCTGCGCGGCATCGATCTGGACGTCGGGGAAGGCGAGTTCACGGCCGTCCTGGGCCGCTCCGGCTGCGGCAAGTCCACCCTGCTCCGCGTGGTCGCCGGTCTGCTCCCGCCCTCCGCCGGCGAGGTCGCGATCGCGGGCGAGGCGGTGTGCGGACCGCGCCGGGACGTGGCCATCCTCTTCCAGCGCCCGGCGCTGCTGCCCTGGCGCTCGGCCCTGGACAACGTCCTCCTGCCGGTCGTCGTCCACGGCCGCCCCACTCCCGAACACCGCAAGGAGGCCCGGCGGTTGCTGCTGGAGGCGGGACTGGACGCCACGTTCCACACCCGGCTCCCGCACGAACTGTCCGGCGGCATGCAGCAGCGGGTGGCGCTGTGCCGGTCGCTGATGCAGCGGCCGCGCGTGATGCTCATGGACGAGCCGTTCTCGGCGCTGGACGCGCTCACCCGCGAGGAGCTGTGCGAGGTCCTGCAACGCGTGCACATGGAGCGCGGCGCCACCGTCGTCCTCGTCACCCACTCCATCGAGGAGGCCGTCCTGCTCGCCGACCGTGTCGTGGTGCTCAGCCCGCGTCCGGGCCGGGTCCGCACCGTCCTGGAGGTCCCCGTACCCAGGCCCCGCTCGCTCGGCCGTGACACGCACGTCGCCGCCCTGGCCCGCTGTCGCGCGGAACTGCACGAACTGCTGCTGGCCGGCCGGACGGGGGCGTGAGGCGATGGAGCTGCGCGTGTTCACCGAGCCGTACCGCGGCGCCGCCTACGCCGAACTGCTGCGCGCCGCCCGGCACGCCGAGAGCTGCGGCTTCACCGGCTTCTTCGTCGCCGACCACTACCACCCGATGCACCACGGCGACGGTCTGCCCGGCCCCACCGACGCCTGGACCACCCTGGCCGGACTCGCCCGGGAGACCTCCACAATCCGGCTGGGCACCCTGATGTCCTCGGCGACCTTCCGCCACCCCGGACCGCTGGCGGTCGTCGCCGCCCAGGTGGACGCCATGAGCGGCGGCCGGGTCGAGCTCGGGCTCGGCGCGGGCTGGTACCCGCTGGACCACAGCGCCTACGGCATCCCCTTCCCGCCGCCCGGCGAGCGCTTCGACCGGCTGGCCGAACAGCTGCGGGTGATCACCGGCCTGTGGACCACGCCGCCCGGTGAGCACTTCACGTACGAGGGCCACCACTACCGGCTGACCGACTCGCCCGCTCTGCCCAAACCCGTGCAGCGCCCCCGGCCCCCGGTCATCGTGGGCGGTCGCGGCCCCCGCCGCACCCCGGCCCTGGCCGCCGCCCACGCGGACGAGTTCAACCTGCCCTTCACCCCGCCCGCGCTGAGCGCCGACCGCTTCGCCCGGGTGACGGCGGCCCGGCCGGACGACCGCCCGCCCCTCGTCCTGTCGATCAGCCTGGCCGTCGCCTGCGGCCGCACCGAGGCGGACGTCACCCGCCGTCTCGCCCTGCTGCACGAGAAGTCCCGGCTGCCGCCGGAGGAGCCGCTGTACGGCTCTCCGGCACAGATCGTGGACCTGATCGGCGCGTACGCCGGCCTCGGCGCGACCCGCGCGTACATCCGGCTGCGCGACCTGGCCGACCTCGACCACCTGGACCTGCTGGCGGCCGAGGTCGCCCCGCAGCTGCCCTGACAGCCCCGGCAGGGGCTTTGGCGCCGCCGCGCTACTCGGCGACGGGCAGCCGGGCCCCGTCCCGCAGGAACAGCGGGATGCGGTCCAGCGGCGCGTCCACCGTCACGGCCGTACCGCCCGCGTACGTCTCACCGGTCCACGCGTCCGTCCAGGCCGCGCCCGCCGGAAGGTACGTCGTGCGGGCCGTCGCGCCCGCCGTGAGCACGGGCGCGACCAGCAGGTCCCGGCCGAACAGGTAGGCGTCGTCGACCGACCAGGCCGCCTGGTCCCCGGGGAACTCCAGGAACAGCGGGCGCATGACCGGCAGACCCTCCTCGTGGGCCTCGCGCATGACCCGAAGGACGTACGGCTTCAGGCGCTCGCGCAGCCGCAGGTACCGCTCCAGGATCGCGCCGGCCTCCTCGCCGTAGGACCACACCTCGTTCGGGCCGCCGGTCATCTCCGGGCCCAGCGGCATGCCCGGGTCGCGGAAGCCGTGCAGCCGCATCAGCGGGGACAGCGCCCCGAACTGGAACCAGCGGACCATCACCTCGCGGTACGCCGGGTCGTCCGGGTCACCGCCGTGGAAGCCGCCGATGTCCGTGTTCCACCACGGGATGCCCGACAGGGCCGTGTTGAGGCCGGCCGCGATCTGGCGGCGCAGGGTCGGGAAGTCCGTGCCGATGTCGCCGGACCACAGGGCGGCGCCGTAGCGCTGACTGCCCGCCCACGCCGAGCGGTTGAGGGAGATGATCTCCTCCTCACCGGTCGCCAGCAGGCCCTCGTAGAAGGTGCGGGCGTTCTCGGCGGGGTACATGTTGCCGACCTCCAGGCCCGGACCCGCCCAGTAGCGCAGGTTCTCCGAGAAGCCCGGCTTCAGCTCCGGCTCGCAGGCGTCCAGCCAGAACGCCGTGATGCCGTACGGCTCCAGGTAGTTCCGCTTCACCCGCGACCAGAGGAAGTCGCGGGCCTCGGGGTTGGTGGCGTCGTAGAAGGCGACCTGGACGGTGGAGGCGACCTCCTTGTCCGGCCAGTCGGCGTGCGCCATCGGACCGTACTGGGTGCCGATGAAGTAGCCGCGCTGCTCCATCAGTTGGTGGTTCTCGCTCAGCGGGGACACCGACGGCCACACGCTCACCACCAGCTTGACGCCGAGCTCCTCCAGTTCGCGGACCATCGCCGCCGGGTCGGGCCACTCCGACAGGTCGAACTTCCAGTCGCCCAGGTGCGTCCAGTGGAAGAAGTCGCAGACGATCACGTCGAGGGGCAGCCCGCGCCGCTTGTACTCCCGGGCCACGCCGAGGAGTTCGTCCTGGGTGCGGTAGCGCAGCTTGCACTGCCAGAAGCCCGCGGCCCACTCCGGGAGCATCGGGGTGCGGCCGGTGACCGCGCTGTAGTGGCGCTGGGCGTCGGCCGGGGCGCCCGCGGTGATCCAGTAGTCGATCTGGCGGGCCGAGTCCGCCACCCAGCGGGTGCCGTTGCCGGCCAGCTCCACCCGGCCGATCGCCGGGTTGTTCCACAGCAGCGTGTAGCCGCGGCTGGAGGTCAGGACCGGGATGCCGACCTCGGCGTTGCGCTGGACCAGGTCCAGGACCAGGCCCTTCTGGTCCAGCCGGCCGTGCTGGTGCTGGCCGAGGCCGTACAGCTTCTCGTCGTCGTAGGCGGCGAACCGCTGCTCCAGGCGGTGGTGGCCGTTGCCGACGGCGGTGTACAGGCGTGAGCCCGGCCACCAGAAGTGGGCGCGGTCCTCGGCGAGGATCTCCGTGCCGTCATGGGTGCGCAGGAAGCGGAGCAGGCCCTCCGCGCTGACCTCGACGGTCAGCGTGCCGACGGTCAGGGATCCCTGCCCGCCCTCGATCTTCACGGTCGACTCGGTGGCGGGCGCCTCGTCGAGCAGCGCGCCCGGCAGCCCCTCCAGGAGGGGACCGCCGAGCCGGGCCCGGACCCGGACCGCGTCCGGGCCCCACGGCTCGATGCGCACGGTCTCCTGGCGTCCGCTCCACTCCAGCGCGCCGTCCCGCTCGCGGAAGGTGCCGACGGTGGGTGACGACTGCGCGAGGCTGACCTGGGGCTGTTCCCCGGCCAGGGGCTGGGCTTCGGCAGGCTGGTTCACGGCGAGTGCTCCTTGAAGGAGTGCGGGCATGGCGGTGCCCTGGCGGGGGCGGCGTGCGGGAGGAACGCGGGTGAAGGGAACAGGTGAAGGGAACAGCGGGGCCGCGGGTCAGCGGTCAGGAGGCGGCGACCGGGGCGGGCCCGGTGCTGGTCCGTACCGTCAACTCGGGGGCGATGAGCACGACTTCGTCGGGTCCGTGGCCGTCCAGCTTGGCGACCAGACGCTCCACGGCGTGCCGGCCCATCTCCTGGGCGGGGATGGCGACGGACGTCAGCCGCACCGAGGCCTGGACGGCGACCTGGTCGGGGCAGATCGCCACGACCGACACGTCCTCGGGCACGGCCCGGCCCTGCTGGCGCAGCAGGGCGAGCAGCGGCTCGACGGCCGACTCGTTCTGCACCACGAACCCGGTGGTGCCCGGGCGTTCGTCGAGCACGCGGGCGAACGTGACGGCCATCGCGTCGTACCCGCCCTCGCACGGCCGGTGCAGCAGCCGTACGCCCAGCTCCTGGGCTCGGGAGCGCAGTCCGTCGAGGGTGCGTTCGGCGAAGCCGGTGTGCCGTTCGTAGACGGCCGGGGCCTCGCCGATGACAGCGATGTCACGGTGCCCGAGCTTCGCCAGATGCTCCACGCACAGCGCGCCGGTCGCCTTGAAGTCGAGGTCCACGCAGGTCAGCCCGGTGGTGTCGGCGGGCAGCCCGATGAGCACCGAGGGCTGGTCGGTGCCGCGCAGCAACGGCAGCCGTTCGTCGTCGAGTTCGACGTCCATCAGGATCATCGCGTCGGCGAGCCCGCTGCCGGTGACGCGGCGGACGGCGTCGGGACCCTCCTCGCCGGTGAGCAGCAGGACGTCGTACCCGTGGGTGCGGGCCGTGGTGGCCACCGCGATGGCGATCTCCATCATCACCGGCACGTACATGTCGGTGCGCAGCGGGATCATCAGCGCGATGATGTTCGACTTGCTGCTGGCCAGGGCGCGGGCGCCCGCGTTCGGGTGGTAGCCGAGTTCACGGATGCTCTGCTCGACCCGCTGCCGGGTGGTCGTCGAGATGGACCGCTTGCCACTGAGGACATAGCTCACCGTGCTCGCCGATACTCCGGCGTGCTGGGCGACCTCGGCGAGGGTGACCATCCAGCTCTCCAAGTTTTGTGAAGCGCTTCGACAGTGCGCGGTGGGAACAAAGGCGGGTGAGGGTGGTTCGACAGTAGCTCCACCGGGGGTGGGTGTCCATAGGTTGTCGAAGCGCTTCGACACGGAGTTCCGGACGGGCCTCGCGCGGGCGTGAGGCCCGGGGGAGGCCGCGGCCGGCCGGGCGCCGCCCGGCGCTACCGGCGCGGAGGCTCCTGCCTACCACGCCCGGCCGCGGCGGACCACGGAACGGGGAGGGACACCCGCGCGCGGGAGGCGACGGAACGGGAAGGGAAAGGCACCCGCACGCGAAAGACGGATGGGCAGGCACCCGCACGCGGGAGGCGACGGAACGGGAAGGGAAAAGGCACCCGCGCGCGGAAGACGACGGAACGGGGAAGGGGGCCCGCGCGCGGAAGACGACGGCGGGCAGAAGGCCGCCTGCGTGCGAAGGCGGCCGGCGGGAGGTTCTCCCGCGGGGCAGCGAGGCTCACCGGGCCTCACCGAGGCACCCGTCCGGCGCAAGCCGCCGAGCGGCGCCGCGCACGCCCCTGGCGTTCACATCGGGCGCCGAAGTCCCCGGCGGGCGGGCCGCCCGGACCCGTCCTCGTCCCGCGCCGGCCTCGGCCGAACGGCGCGCGAGGGGTGGTGGGGCGGGCCCGGATCGGGTACATACGATCGGGTAGCACCCGTCGGTAACCATACGGCCCCCAAGATCCCGATTCGCGGCGAGGTGAGCCTCCATGTCCGCACCACCCACCCAACCCACCGTCACCGAGCGTGAAGCACGCGAGGTGGCGGAGGCCGCCCGGGAGCAGGACTGGCGCAAGCCCAGCTTCGCCAAGGAACTGTTCCTCGGCCGCTTCCGGCTCGACCTCATCCACCCCCACCCCATGCCGCCCGACGAGGACGCCCAGCGCGGCGAGGAGTTCCTCGCCAAACTGCGCGACTTCTGCGAGACGAAGATCGACTCCGCGCGGATCGAGCGCGAGGCACGGATCCCGGACGAGACGATCGACGGGCTCAAGGAACTCGGCGCCCTCGGCATGAAGATCGACACCAAGTACGGCGGCCTGGGCCTCACGCAGGTCTACTACAACAAGGCCCTCGCCCTGGTCGGCTCCGCGAACCCGGCGCTCGGCGCGCTGCTGTCCGCCCACCAGTCGATCGGCGTACCGCAGCCGCTGAAGATCTTCGGCACCCAGGAGCAGAAGGAGACCTTCCTGCCCCGGCTCGCCCGCACGGACATCTCCGCGTTCCTGCTGACCGAACCGGACGTGGGTTCCGACCCCGCCCGCCTGGCCACCACCGCCGTCCCCGACGGCGACGACTACGTCCTCGACGGGGTCAAGCTGTGGACCACCAACGGCGTGGTCGCCGACCTGCTCGTCGTCATGGCCCGCGTGCCGAGGACCGAGGGCCACAAGGGCGGCATCACCGCGTTCGTCGTCGAGGCCGGCTCCGAGGGCATCACCGTCGAGAACCGCAACGCCTTCATGGGCCTGCGCGGCCTGGAGAACGGCGTCACCCGCTTCCACCAGGTCCGCGTGCCCGCCGCGAACCGCATCGGCCCGGAGGGCGCGGGGCTCAAGATCGCCCTCACCACCCTCAACACCGGCCGGCTCTCGCTGCCCGCCATGTGTGTCGGCGCCGGCAAGTGGTGCCTGAAGATCGCCCGGGAGTGGTCGGCGGCCCGGGAGCAGTGGGGCAAGCCGGTCGCGTTCCACGAGGCGGTCGGCTCGAAGATCAGCTTCATCGCGGCCACGACCTTCGCCCTGGAGGCCGTGCTGGACCTGGCGTCCCAGATGGCGGACGAGGACCGCAACGACATCCGCATCGAGGCCGCCCTCGCCAAGCTGTACGGCTCCGAGATGGCCTGTCTGATGGCGGACGAACTGGTCCAGATCAGGGGTGGGCGCGGCTTCGAGACGGCCGAGTCGCTGGCGGCCCGCGGCGAGCGCGCGGTCCCCGCCGAGCAGATCCTGCGGGACCTGCGCATCAACCGCATCTTCGAGGGCTCCACCGAGATCATGCACCTGCTGATCGCCCGCGAGGCGGTCGACGCCCACCTGTCGGTCGCGGGCGACCTGATCGACCCCGAGAAGTCCCTGTCCGACAAGGCGAAGGCGGGCGCCCAGGCCGGCGCCTTCTACGCCAGGTGGCTGCCCAAGCTGGTCGCGGGTCCGGGTCAACTCCCGAACTCCTACAGCGAGTTCAAGCATGAGGTCGACCTCTCGCCGCACCTGCGGTACGTCGAACGCACCGCCCGCAAGCTCGCCCGCTCCACCTTCTACGCCATGTCCCGCTGGCAGGGCCGGATGGAGACCAAGCAGGGCTTCCTGGGCCGGATCGTCGACATCGGCGCCGAACTGTTCGCGATGAGCGCGGCCTGCGTCCGCGCCGAACTCCTGCGCTCCACGGAGGACCACGGCCGCGAGGCCTACCAACTGGCGGACGTCTTCTGCCGCCAGTCCCGCATCCGCGTCGAGGAGCTCTTCGGCCGGCTGTGGACGAACACCGACGACCTGGACCGCACGGTCGTCAAGGGCGTCCTGTCGGGCACCTACGCGTGGCTGGAGGAGGGCGTCGTCGACCCGTCGGGCGAGGGACCGTGGATCGCGGACGCGACACCGGGACCGAGCACGAAGGAGAACGTGCACCGCCCGATCCGCTGACCGGTCCGGGCCGGCGCGTCCCCTCGGCCCCCGTGCGGGGGACCCGGGGGACGCGCTGTCCGCACACCGCGTCCTTACGGCAACAATGGAGGGATGACCGACAGCCCAACCCCCTCAGGGCACGAGGCGCACGCCCCGTCCGCCCCGCGACGCCTCGCACGCACGCTCGCCGCACCCGGCCCCGACCCCCGTACGTCCACCACGACGGCCGGGGCCCGGTACGGCGAGAGCACGCTCCCGGCGCCGCAGGGCCCGCCCTCCGGGCGGACGACGGGGCCCGCGCCCCGCGCCCTGGCCGACCCGCACCTCGTCTACGACCCGGTCGCGGGCGACGGGCCGAAGGACGTGGTGATCCTCGGCTCCACCGGCTCGATCGGCACCCAGGCCATCGACCTCGTGCTGCGCAACCCCGACCGGTTCCGGGTCACCGGGCTCTCGGTCAACGGCGGCCGGATCGCCCTGCTCGCCGAACAGGCGCGCCGGCTCAGGGTGCGCACCGTCGCCGTGGCCCGCGAGGACGTCGTCCCGGCCCTGCGCGAGGCCCTGAGCGCCGAGTACGGGAGCGGTGAGCCGCTGCCCGGCATCCTCGCCGGACCGGACGCGGCCACCCAGCTCGCCGCCTCCGACTGCCACACCGTCCTGAACGGGATCACCGGCTCCATCGGTCTGGCGCCGACCCTCGCCGCCCTGGAGGCGGGCCGCACCCTCGCGCTCGCCAACAAGGAGTCGCTGATCGTGGGCGGTCCGCTGGTCAAGGCGCTCGCCGAGCCCGGGCAGATCATCCCGGTCGACTCCGAGCACGCGGCGCTCTTCCAGGCGCTGGCCTCCGGCACCCGGGCCGACGTGCGCAAGCTCGTCGTCACCGCCTCCGGGGGCCCGTTCCGCGGCCGGACGAGGGCAGAGCTGGCGCACGTGACGGTCGAGGAGGCCCTCGCCCACCCCACCTGGGCGATGGGCCCGGTGATCACGATCAACTCCGCGACCCTCGTCAACAAGGGGCTGGAGGTCATCGAGGCGCACCTGCTGTACGACATTCCCTTCGATCGGATTGAGGTGGTCGTGCACCCGCAGTCGTATGTCCACTCGATGGTTGAGTTCACGGACGGATCCACGATCGCCCAGGCGACACCCCCCGACATGCGCGGCCCGATCGCCATCGGCCTCGGCTGGCCCGAACGCGTCCCGGACGCGGCGCCCGCCTTCGACTGGAGCACGGCGTCGACGTGGGAGTTCTTCCCGCTCGACAACGACGCGTTCCCGTCGGTGAACCTGGCGCGGCACGTGGGGCGGCTCGCGGGCACGGCCCCGGCGGTGTTCAATGCCGCCAACGAGGAGTGCGTCGAGGCCTTCCGGGCCGGCGCGCTGCCGTTCGACGGGATCATGGAGACCGTGACCCGGGTGGTGGACGAGCACGGCACCCCGCGCGCGGGAACCTCGCTCACCGTCGCGGACGTCCTCGAAGCGGAGACCTGGGCGCGGACCCGGGCCCGGCAACTGGCGGCACAGACGGCGGAGGCCCGTGCATGACGACCCTGATGTTCATCCTCGGCATAGTGGTCTTCGCCGTGGGCCTGCTGGTGTCGATCGCGTGGCACGAGCTGGGGCACCTGTCCACCGCCAAGCTCTTCGGCATCCGCGTGCCGCAGTACATGGTCGGCTTCGGCCCGACGCTCTTCTCACGCCAGAAGGGCGAGACGGAGTACGGGATCAAGGCCATCCCGTTCGGCGGCTACATCCGCATGATCGGCATGTTCCCGCCCGGCCCGGACGGCCGCCTGGAGGCCCGCTCCACCTCACCCTGGCGCGGCATGATCGAGGACGCCCGCTCGGCCGCCTTCGAGGAGCTCAGGCCGGGTGACGAGAACCGCCTCTTCTACACGCGCAAGCCGTGGAAGCGGGTCATCGTGATGTTCGCGGGCCCGTTCATGAACCTGATCCTCGCGCTGGCGCTGTTCCTCACCATCCTCATGGGCTTCGGCATCTCGCAGCAGACCACCACGGTCAGTTCGGTCTCCCCGTGTGTCATCGCGCAGAGCGAGAACCGCGACACCTGCGAGAAGTCCGACCCCGCCTCGCCGGCCGCGGCCGCGGGCATGAAGGCCGGCGACAGGATCGTCGCCTTCGACGGCGTGCGGACCGACGACTGGGAGACCCTCTCCAACCTCATCCGCGTCAGCGCCGGCAAGGAGGTGCCGATCGTCGTCGACCGCAAGGGCGCGGAAGTCACCCTCCAGGCGAAGATCGCCACCAACCAGGTCGCCAAGAAGGACTCCAGCGGCACCTACGTCCAGGGCGAGTACGTCAAGGCCGGCTTCCTCGGCTTCAGCGCCGCCACCGGCATCGTCAAGCAGGACTTCGGCGACTCCGTGACCTGGATGGGTGACCGCGTCGGCGACGCCGTCGACTCCCTCGCCGCCCTGCCCGGCAAGATCCCCGCCCTGTGGGACGCGGCCTTCGGCGACGGCCCGCGCGAGGCGGACTCCCCGATGGGGGTGGTCGGCGCGGCACGGGTGGGCGGCGAGATCTTCACCCTGGACATCCCGCCGACCCAGCAGCTGGCGATGGCGTTGATGCTGGTCGCGGGCTTCAACCTCTCGCTGTTCCTCTTCAACATGCTCCCGCTGCTGCCGCTGGACGGCGGCCACATCGCGGGTGCCCTGTGGGAGTCGCTGCGCCGGAACGTGGCGAAGGTGCTGAGGCGGCCCGACCCCGGCCCGTTCGACGTGGCGAAGCTGATGCCCGTCGCCTATGTCGTGGCGGGGATCTTCATCTGCTTCACGATCCTCGTGTTGATCGCCGACGTGGTCAACCCGGTGAGAATCTCCTAGTGCCGCGGCAGGCAACGTTTGCCCGTCAAGGAGCGGCGTCCGGTGCGTGCTCTCGGCGTGCCGGCCGGAAGCCCTCGTACTGGATGTACTTGGGCTTTCGGCCGGTGCGGCGAGAGGGCGTGCCGGGCGTCGCGACGGGGCGAACGTTGCCTGCCGCGGCACTAGCCACCCGGTGTTCACGGCGGCCTGGAACGCTCTGTTCCGGGCCGCCTCCCATTGAGTGGGTTTACGGGCGGGGATGTGCCCGCGCCCAGCGGCGTGCCGTAATCTCGAAGCCTGGAGCCCGCCGCTGACGGGACCTGGACCTTGATCCACGACTTGGGGTTGCACAGCAGATGACTGCGATTTCTCTCGGCATGCCGTCCGTTCCGACCAGGGTTGCCGAGCGCCGCAAGAGCCGGCAGATCCAGGTCGGCTCCGTGGCGGTCGGCGGGGACGCCCCGGTGTCCGTGCAGTCGATGACCACGACCCGTACGTCCGACATCGGCGCCACCCTCCAGCAGATCGCCGAGCTCACCGCCTCCGGCTGCCAGATCGTCCGCGTGGCCTGCCCCACCCAGGACGACGCCGACGCCCTGGCGACCATCGCGCGCAAGTCGCAGATCCCGGTCATCGCGGACATCCATTTCCAGCCGAAGTACGTCTTCGCCGCCATCGAGGCCGGCTGCGCCGCGGTCCGGGTGAACCCCGGCAACATCAAGCAGTTCGACGATCAGGTCAAGGAGATCGCCAAGGCGGCGAAGGAGCACGGCACCCCGATCCGCATCGGCGTGAACGCGGGTTCGCTGGACCGGCGCCTGCTCCAGAAGTACGGCAAGGCGACCCCCGAGGCCCTGGTCGAGTCCGCCCTGTGGGAGGCGTCCCTCTTCGAGGAGCACGACTTCCGGGACATCAAGATCTCGGTGAAGCACAACGACCCGGTCGTGATGATCGAGGCGTACAAGCAGCTCGCCGCGCAGTGCGACTACCCCCTGCACCTCGGCGTGACGGAGGCCGGCCCCGCCTTCCAGGGCACGATCAAGTCCGCGGTCGCCTTCGGCGCGCTGCTCTCGCAGGGCATCGGTGACACCATCCGCGTCTCCCTGTCGGCCCCGCCGGTCGAGGAGGTCAAGGTCGGCAACCAGATCCTGGAGTCGCTGAACCTCAAGCAGCGCGGACTGGAGATCGTCTCCTGCCCGTCCTGCGGTCGCGCCCAGGTCGACGTCTACACGCTGGCCGAGGAGGTCACCGCCGGCCTCACCGGCATGGACGTCCCGCTCCGCGTCGCCGTCATGGGCTGCGTGGTGAACGGGCCGGGCGAGGCCCGCGAGGCCGACCTCGGCGTCGCCTCCGGCAACGGCAAGGGCCAGATCTTCGTCAAGGGCGAGGTCATCAAGACCGTCCCCGAGTCGAAGATCGTGGAGACCCTCATCGAGGAGGCCATGAAGCTCGCCGAACAGATGGAGGCGGACGGCGTCACCTCCGGCGAGCCGTCGGTGTCGGTGGCCGGCTGACGGTCCGCCGGGGACCTCGGCCTCCGCGATCCCGGCCCGGCGGACCCAGCCCGTCCGGCGTTCGAGGACGACGCCCCTTCAGGGCCGAACCGGGGGTCCGGGGGCGGCGGCCCCCGGGGAACCACGATCGCCCCGGGCCGATGGCGACCGGGCGGCGACCCGAACGCAGGGCGGCACCGCTCAGCTTCCGCGGGTACAGTGCGGAGATCAGCAGACCCCAGTGTGAGGCTCCCGTCCGTGTTGACCCAGACGACCTCCCGGGTCCTCGAACCGAGCGACCTGGACGCCGCACTCGCCGTCCTCGACCGTGAGCCGGTCGCGAACGCCTTCGTGACCTCGCGGATCCAGGTGGCGGGCCTCGACCCGTGGCGGCTCGGCGGCGAGATGTGGGGCTGGTACGAGGGCGGCATGCTGACGTCCCTGTGCTACGCGGGCGCCAACCTGGTCCCGATCTGCGCCACCCCGCGAGCCGTCCGCGCCTTCGCCGACCGGGCCCGCCGGGCCGGCCGCCGCTGCTCCTCCATCGTCGGCCCCGCCGAACCCACCACCCAGCTCTGGCGGTTGCTGGAGCCGAACTGGGGCCCGGCCCGAGAGGTGCGCACCCGCCAGCCCCTCATGGTCACCGACCGCATGCCGACCGACATCGCCCCGGATCCTCGCGTCCGCCGCATCCGCAAGGACGAGCTGGAGACGATCATGCCGGCGTGCGTGGCGATGTTCACCGAGGAGGTCGGCGTCTCTCCCATGGCCGGCGACGGCGGTCTGCTCTACCAGGCCCGGGTCGCCGAACTCGTCGGCGCCGGGCGCTCGTTCGCCCGCCTCGACGACCACGGCAAGGTCGCCTTCAAGGCGGAGATCGGCGCCGCCACGGACCGCGTCTGCCAGATCCAGGGCGTCTGGGTGGCCCCCGAGTACCGGGGGAGAGGCCTGGCGGCGCCCGGCATGGCGGCCGTACTGCGCTACGCGCTCGCGGACGTGGCCCCGGTGGCGAGCCTGTACGTGAACGACTTCAACACCGCGGCACGGCGGACGTACCGGAGGGTCGGCTTCCAAGAGGTGGGCGCCTTCATGAGCGTCCTGTTCTGAGGAGCGCCGAGGCCGGCGGTCCCGGAGCGCGGGGCCGTACCGACAGGCGGTCCGGAGCGGACGCACCCACCGCACCGGGCAGCACACCCGCGCCCCCCTGTACGCTCCCCGCATGGACCTCGCCATCGGCCCCCTGGACCTGTCCGCCCACGTCGATGAGGCCCTAGCCGTCCAAGCCATCGCTTTCGGCCTGGGGCCCGACGAGGTGGCCGTGCGCCGCCAGATCGTGCTGCGCCACATGACGTACCCGGGAGCGACCGCCCTCGGCGCCACGTCCGGCGGTGAACTCGTCGGCTTCGTCTACGGCATGCCCAACAACCGCTCCCACTGGTGGTCCACCGTCGTGGAGCCCTACCTCCGCGCCGGCGGCCACGACGACTGGCTCGACGACTCCTTCGTGATCACTGAGCTGCACGTGCACCCCGGGTACCAGCACCGCGGCATCGGCCGGTCCCTGATCACCCGGATCACCGACGCCGCCGCCGAACCCCGCTCGATCCTCTCCGCGATCGACACCGACAGCCCCGCCCGCGGCCTCTACCACTCCCTCGGCTACCAGGACCTGGCCCGCCAGGTCCTGTTCCCCAGCGCCCCGAAGCCGTACGCCGTGATGGGCGCGCCGCTGCCGCTGCGCAGGCGGTAGCGGGCCGGAACCGATTTCCACCGGGATGGACCGCCCGGCTAACCTCCTGCCATCACCCTCCCCCGGCTCCCGGCGTCACCCGAGCGGGGGGAACCCCCAGCAGCAGGAGTACGAGAACGATGGCGAACGCACCGGTCCAGCGCATGTCCCAGTTGATGGCGAAGACGCTGCGCGACGACCCGGCGGACGCCGAGGTCCTCAGCCACAAACTGCTGGTGCGCGCCGGCTACGTCCGCCGCACCGCCGCCGGCCTGTGGAGCTGGCTGCCGCTCGGCAAGAAGGTCCTCGCCAACGTGGAGCGGGTCGTCCGCGAGGAGATGGACGCCATCGGCGCCCAGGAGGTGCTGCTCCCCGCCCTGCTGCCGCGCGAACCCTACGAGGCGACCGGCCGCTGGGAGGAGTACGGCCCCGAACTGTTCCGCCTCCAGGACCGCAAGGGCGGCGACTACCTCCTCGGCCCCACCCACGAGGAGATCTTCACCCTCCTGGTGAAGGACCAGGCGTCCTCCTACAAGGACCTGCCCGTGATCCTCTACCAGATCCAGCACAAGTACCGCGACGAGGCCCGCCCCCGGGCCGGCATCCTGCGCGGCCGTGAGTTCCTCATGAAGGACTCGTACTCCTTCGACACCGAGGACGAGGGCCTGGCCCGGTCGTACGCCCTGCACCGCGAGGCCTACCAGAAGGTGTTCGCGCGCCTCGGCCTCGACTACCGCGTCTGCGCCGCCACCGCCGGCGCGATGGGCGGCTCCAAGTCGGAGGAGTTCCTGGCCCCGGCCGGCGCCGGCGAGGACACCTTCGCGGACTGCCCGAACTGCGACTTCGCGGCCAACACCGAGGCGATCACGTACGGGCTCAGGACGGTGGACGCCACCGACGTCCCGGCCGCCGAGGAGATCCCCACCCCCGACACCCCGACCATCGAGACGCTGGCCGCCTCCCTCGGCGTCCCGGCCTCCGCCACGCTCAAGAACCTCCTCGTGAAGGTCGACGGCGAGATCGTCGCCGTGGGCGTGCCCGGTGACCGCGAGGTCGACCTGGACAAGGTCGAGGCGCACTTCGCCCCGGCCGCCGTCGAGCTGGTGACCGCCGACGACTTCACGGGCCGCCCGGACCTGGTGCGCGGGTACGTCGGCCCGCAGGGCCTGGACAAGGTCACGTACATCGCCGACCCGCGGGTGGCTCCGGGCACCGCCTGGATCACCGGCGCCAACAAGGAGCACACGCACGCCAAGAACGTCGTCGCGGGCCGTGACTTCGAGGTCGACGCGTACGTCGACGTCGTGGTGGTCCAGGACGGCGACCCGTGCCCGAAGTGCGGCACCGGCCTCACGCTCGACCGCGCCATCGAGATCGGCCACATCTTCCAGCTGGGCCGCAAGTACACCGACGCCCTCAAGCTCGACGTCCTCGGCCAGAACGGCAAGCCGGTCCGCGTGACCATGGGCTCCTACGGCATCGGAGTCTCCCGCGCGGTCGCCGCCCTCGCCGAGCAGACCGCCGACGACAAGGGCCTGTGCTGGCCCAAGGAGGTCGCCCCGGCCGACGTGCACGTCGTCGCCGCGGGCAAGGCCCTCCAGACCGAGCTGGCGCTCGACGTCTCCGGCAGGCTGGCGGCGGCCGGCGTCCGCGTCCTGGTCGACGACCGGGCCGGCGTCTCCCCGGGCGTGAAGTTCACCGACTCCGAGCTGATCGGCGTACCGCAGATCCTGGTGGCCGGACGGCGTGCCGCCGAGGGCGTGCTGGAGCTGAAGGACCGCCGCACCGGCGAGCGCGAGGAACTGACGGTCGAGGAGGCGCTCGCCCGCCTGACCGCCTGACCGCTCAGCGGTTCCGCCTCAGGGGCGTCGTGACGAGCACGTCCCTGAGGACCCGTACCGTCGCCGACCGGCGTGACCTCGCACCGGAAGTCCGGTTCGTGGTCAGCGACTTGGCCCCGCCGGACTCCGGCGACCGACCCCGGCCCGGCACTGCGCCGAGGCGGACACGGGGTGCGGTCGCTTCCGCACGGACTCCGGACTGCGGGTATGCCGCCCCCGACAGCTCGAGGGCCGCCCGGTCCGGGGTGACCTTCCCCCGGAGGCCCACGTGGTCGCCCCGCGTGCCGCCGAGACGACGGACGGTGCGGTCGCCCCGACGCCGGACGCGACGGCTACGACGGAGCCGTGGCTGCGCCCCCGTCCGGAGGACGGGAGGACGACTGCCCGGTACGGCCGGTGGTGAGCGCGCCCCGGGCCGGCCTCAGAGCCAGCCCGCGAACTCCAGCAGCAGTTCCGCGTCCCCCGGGCGTCCGACCCTGCGTGCCCGTACACCGGACTCCACGGCCCGGAACAGGGTCCAGCCCCGCAGCCGCTCCTGGTCCACGTCCAGCGACTCCGCGAGCCGCTTCACCCGCCGCCGGGTCGTCGCCGCCCCCGACGGGGAGGCGATCAGGTCCTCCACCCGGTCCCGCACCAGCCGCGCCAGATCGAAGGCGCACTCGCCGACCACCGGATCCGGCCCCACGGCCAGCCACGGCATCCGCTCACCGGCGAGCACCTTGCTCTGCCGGAACGTCCCGTGCAGCAGCCGGTGCTCGGGCGGCGCGGCCAGCAGCTCCTCGCGGGCCGCGAGCGCCGCGTCCACCAGCGAGGCCACTTCCGGGTCGACGGCGGCACGCGCCCGCATCGCCTCGGCCTGCCGCCCGGTCCGCTCGGCCACCGTCTCGAAGGGATGCTCCCCGGGCTCCACCCACAGCCGCCGCAGCGTCCCCGCCGCCTCCAGCAGCGCCTTCGCCTCCGGCAGCGACCGCACCGACACGTCCTGATGCAGCCGCTCCAGAAGCAGCACACCCTCCGTCGTCGACGGTTCGAGCAGCTGTACGGCACCGCGTCCGTCCCAGCGGGCGAGCGCGGCCCGCTCGCTCTGCGGACGCGCCCGGGGCGGCGCCAGCTTGAGGACCGCGGGCGTCCCGTCCGGCCGCCGCACCAGCACGACCAGGCTGCTGCGCCCGCCGGGCACCTGCACCCGCTCGACGGTCAACTCGCGCAGCGCGACGGCCTGCCGGGCCGCCTCGGGCAGCTTCTCCAACCAGCCGTCACCGTCCGGTGCCGCCTCGCCGAGCGCCCTCACCAGACGCGGCGGCGGTTCGAAAGCCATGCGCGAGTCGTTCCTTCCCGTACGCGTCACCCGGTGGGCGTCACCGATGCCGAGGCCGAAGCGGCCGTGGCCCGCTCGGCGAGCCCAGGGAAGGCTACGCTCTCGCCGCGCCAGCGCACCGCCCGCACCGCCGCGTCGCGCAGCGCCCCCGCCGCCGTGTCCCGCCGCTCGCCTGCGGCTGCCCGCACCAGATCGGAGTACACCCCGGCCACCCGGTCCTCCAGCTCGGCGGCCAGCCGCACCGCCGACGCCGAGTCCGGCACCGGGAAGGGCAGCGCGTACGCCGCCGCCGCGGCCACCGGCTTCGCGCCGGCGTCCCGCACCTCGCGGGCCAGCGCGTCCCGCCGGGCACGGTGGGCGTCGTAGGCCGCCTGCGCCTCCGTACGGCGGTCGGCGCCGATCCGCCCGCCGACGACCCCGTAGCCGTACACCGCCGCGTGCTCGGCGGCCAGCGCCGCCTGGAGGGCGCCCAGTTCCCGCTTCTTCACTTCGCGTCCTCCGTGAGCAGATAGGCGTGCGCGGCTCCGGCGGCCGCCACCGAGGCCAGCAGCCGCGCCAGCTCGCCCGGCACGTCGAGCAGCGCCTTCGCCCGCCGGTCCGCGAGGGACCGCTCGGCGGCGGCGAGCTCGGCGAGCGCGGCCTTCTCGGTCCCGGGAACGGCGGCGGGCGGCTGCGAGGCCGCGGCGGCGGCGGTGGCGGCGGTGGCGGCGGCAGGAGGGGACGTGGTGGGGGAGGGGGCCTTCGCGGTGCCTCCGAAGGCCTCCGTGTGCCGGACGACCTCCGCCCGCAGGGGTCCCAGTCGCTGGGCCAGCGCCGGGTGGGCGAGGAGGACGGCGTCGTACCGCTCGGCCAGCCGCCGGCTGTCGCGGGCCGCACGCGCGCGGGCCCGCTCGGCGGCCGACGGGCTGCCGCCCGTCCCCCCGTCGGAGTCCTCGGACCCGGCGGAGCAGCCCACCAGCCACACGGCTCCGGTGGCCGAGGCGAGCAGGGTTCTTCGACGCGGCCCCGACGGGGTGCGCGGCGGAGGGGGAAACGGCACGGCAGACGTCCTCGGGGAGCTCGTACGAACACACGGGCGGGGAAGGTGGCACACCGGTGATCACCGTACCCGCGCGCCTGTCCCGCACCACTCAGCGCCACCGCCTCCACGCAGGTGGACGGCAACACACCTTGGGACCGGATACCCTTTGACCAGACACGCGACCTTCCCACAACAGCACACGCGGCCGAGGAGTCACCCGGATGAGCACCACCCAGAGCGAGAGGCTGCGAGAACTTCTGGAACCGCTCGTCGGTTCCCAGGGCCTGGATCTGGAAGAGATCGCGGTGGACTCGGTCGGACGCAAGCGTGTGCTGCGCGTCGTCGTCGACTCCGACACCGGTGCGGACCTGGACCAGATCGCCGATGTGAGCCGCGCGCTCTCGGCGAAGCTCGACGAGACCGACGCGATGGGCGAGGGCGAGTACACCCTCGAGGTCGGAACCCCCGGCGCGGAGCGCCTCCTCAAGGAGCACCGGCACTACGTACGCGCGCTCGACCGGCTGGCGAAGTTCCAGCTGCACGGCGGCGACGAACTGGTCGCCCGGATCCTCCGGGTCGACGACGAGGGTCTCGACGTGGAAGTACCGGGTGTGAAGGGCCGCAAGGCCACCGCCCGCAGACTCGCCTTCGCGGACATCGACCGGGCACGGGTCCAGGTCGAGTTCAGCCGCAAGGACAAGAACGACATGAAGGAAGAGGAGGAGGCGTAGCCGTGGACATCGACATGAGTGCCCTGAGGGGCTTGGTGCGGGAGAAGGAGATCTCCTTCGACCTGCTGGTCGAAGCGATCGAGTCGGCCCTCCTCATCGCCTACCACCGCACCGAGGGAAGCCGCCGTCACGCGCGCGTGGAGCTCGACCGGGAGACCGGACATGTGACCGTGTGGGCGAAGGAGGACCCCGACGACCTCGAGGAGGGCCAGGAGGCCCGCGAGTTCGACGACACCCCGTCCGATTTCGGCCGTATCGCCGCCTCCACCGCCAAGCAGGTCATCCTTCAGCGGCTGCGCGACGCCGAGGACGACGCGACGCTCGGCGAGTACGTCGGCCGTGAGGGCGACATCGTCACCGGCGTGGTCCAGCAGGGCCGCGACCCGAAGAACGTGCTCGTGGACATCGGCAAGCTGGAGGCCATCCTGCCGGTGCAGGAGCAGGTGCCCGGCGAGACCTACCAGCACGGCATGCGCCTGCGGTCGTACGTCGTCCGGGTGGCCAAGGGGGTGCGTGGTCCGTCCGTGACGCTCTCCCGCACACATCCCAATCTGGTGAAGAAACTCTTCGCGCTGGAGGTGCCGGAGATCGCCGACGGGTCCGTCGAGATCGCCGCCATCGCCCGCGAGGCCGGCCACCGCACGAAGATCGCCGTCCGCTCCACCCGGTCCGGACTGAACGCCAAGGGCGCCTGCATCGGCCCGATGGGCGGGCGGGTGCGCAGTGTCATGGGCGAGCTGAACGGTGAGAAGATCGACATCGTCGACTGGTCGGACGACCCGGCCGAGATGGTGGCGAACGCCCTGTCGCCCGCCCGGGTGTCCAAGGTCGAGGTCGTGGACATGGCCGCCCGCTCCGCGCGGGTGACGGTGCCCGACTACCAGCTGTCGCTGGCGATCGGCAAGGAAGGGCAGAACGCCCGGCTCGCGGCCCGGCTCACCGGCTGGCGCATCGACATCCGTCCGGACACCGAACAGCCCGACGACTAGGACCGGGGCGGCCGGCACGGCGGCCGGGGAATAGATCCAAGCCGCAGGTCGCTGAGATCACGACAACAGCCGTTCGATTCCTGCCCCGAAGGGGTGAGGTCGATACGGGGAGGTAGACTTAAGAGTGTCTGGCCGGACGCGCACCGGAGCATGGCCTGAACGCACCTGTGTGGGGTGCCGGGAGCGAGCGGCCAAGACCGAACTGCTGCGCACCGTGGCGATCAAGGACGCATGCGTCCCCGATCCACGCGGTACGCTGCCCGGCCGGGGTGCGTACGTGCACCCCGTCTCGGTCTGTCTCGACCAGGCGGTACGCCGCCGGGCGTTCCCGAGGGCGCTGCGCGTCCCGGGCCCGCTCGACGTAGTGGCGTTGCGCCGGTACGTCGAGCAGACAGAAGGTTGCTGAGCAGCTCTCGCTGTGCAGGCGACACCGTAAGGAGTGTCGTACGGAACCCCCGTGCGGCCCTGGTACCCCGCGAGTTGGAAGTAGGTCGAGATTGCGATGAGCACTCGATGAGCACGCGATGAGTACGCCCATGAAGTAGCGACGGTCCGGACGCAACCCGGACCTAAAAGGAGCGAAGTGGCTAAGGTCCGGGTATACGAACTCGCCAAGGAGTTCGGGGTGGAGAGCAAGGTCGTCATGGCCAAGCTCCAAGAACTCGGTGAATTCGTCCGTTCGGCGTCCTCGACGATCGAGGCGCCCGTTGTACGCAAGCTGACAGACGCCCTCCAGCAGGGCAACGGAGGCGGCAAGCCCGCCCCCGCACGCAAGGCTGCCCCGGCCAGGCCGGGCGCCCCCTCTCCGGCGCAGGCCGCCCGTCCGGGTCCGGCAGCGCCGCGCCCGCCGGCCCCGAAGCCGGCCGCCGCCGAGCAGCCCGCGGCTCCCGCCGCGCCGGCCGCCTCCGGCCCCCGTCCCACTCCGGGCCCGAAGCCCGCGCCGCGGCCCGCCCCGGCGTCTCCGGCTCCGACCACGCCCGAGTTCACGGCACCGCCGTCGGCTCCCGCCGCGCCGGCCGCCTCCGGCCCGGCCGCCGGCGCTGGTACCGGCTCCGGCCCCCGTCCGGGCGCTCCGCGTCCGGCCGGTCAGGCTCCGCGTCCCGGTGCCCGTCCCGCCGGTCCCGGCCAGGGCGGCCAGGGCCGTGGTGACCGTCCCGAGCGCTCCGAGCGTGGCGAGCGTCCCGGCGCCCAGCGTCCGGGCGGCCAGTCGCCGCGTCCCGGTGCCCGTCCGGCCGGTCCCCGTCCGGGCAACAACCCGTTCACCTCTGGTGGCTCCACCGGCATGGCGCGTCCGCAGACGCCCCGTCCGGGCGGTGCCCCGCGTCCCGGTGGCCCCGGTGGCGCCGGTGCTCCCGGCGGCGCCCCGCGTCCGCAGGGCCAGGGCCCGGGCGGTCCGCGTCCCCAGGGCGCAGCGGGCGGTCCCCGTCCGCAGTCCCCGGGCGGCGCTCGTCCCAGCCCGGGCGGTATGCCCCGCCCGCAGGGCGGCGGTCCGCGTCCCGGCGGCGGTCCCGGCGGTGCGCGTCCCAACCCCGGCATGATGCCGCAGCGTCCCGCTGCCAGCCCGCGTCCCGGCGGTGGCCCCGGTGGGGGTCGCGGTCCGGGCGGTGCGGGTCGTCCCGGCGCTGGCGGCGGTCGTCCCGGTGGCGGCGGCTTCGCCGGCCGTCCGGCCGGTCCCGGCGGTGGCGGTGGCGGCTTCGCCGGTCGTCCCGGCGGTCCCGGTGGCGGTGGCGGCTTCGCCGGCCGTCCCGGCGGTCCCGGTGGTGGCGGCGGTGGCCGTCCCGGCTTCGGCGGTCGTCCCGGCGGTCCGGGTGGCCGTGGTGGCACGCAGGGCGCCTTCGGCCGTCCCGGCGGCCCCGCGCGTCGCGGTCGCAAGTCGAAGCGGCAGAGGCGCCAGGAGTACGAGGCCATGCAGGCCCCGTCGGTCGGCGGCGTGATGCTGCCTCGCGGCAACGGACAGCCCGTCCGCCTGTCGCGCGGTGCGTCCCTCACCGACTTCGCGGAGAAGATCAACGCCAACCCGGCGTCGCTCGTCGCCGTGATGATGAACCTCGGCGAGATGGTCACTGCCACGCAGTCCGTCTCCGACGAGACGCTGAGGCTCCTCGCGGACGAGATGAACTACGTCCTCGAGATCGTCAGCCCGGAGGAGGAGGACCGCGAGCTTCTCGAGTCCTTCGACATCGAGTTCGGCGAGGACGAGGGCGGCGAGGAGTTCCTCGTCCCGCGTCCGCCGGTCGTGACCGTCATGGGTCACGTCGACCACGGTAAGACCCGACTGCTGGACACCATCCGCAAGACCAACGTGGTCGCGGGCGAGGCCGGCGGTATCACGCAGCACATCGGTGCGTACCAGGTCACCACCCAGGTCAACGACGAAGAGCGCAGGATCACCTTCATCGACACCCCGGGCCACGAGGCGTTCACCGCCATGCGTGCCCGTGGTGCGAAGTCGACCGACATCGCGATCCTGGTCGTCGCGGCCAACGACGGCGTCATGCCGCAGACGGTCGAGGCGCTCAACCACGCCAAGGCGGCCGACGTCCCGATCGTGGTCGCGGTCAACAAGATCGACGTCGAGGGCGCGGACCCGACCAAGGTGCGCGGTCAGCTGACCGAGTACGGCCTCGTGGCCGAGGAGTACGGCGGCGACACCATGTTCGTCGACATCTCCGCCAAGCAGGGCCTCAACATCGAGAGCCTGCTGGAGGCCGTGGTCCTCACCGCGGACGCCTCGCTCGACCTGCGGGCCAACCCGGAGCAGGACGCGCAGGGCATCGCGATCGAGTCCCACCTGGACCGTGGCCGCGGCGCCGTCGCGACCGTCCTGGTCCAGCGAGGCACCCTGCGGGTCGGCGACACCATGGTGGTCGGCGACGCGTACGGCCGTGTCCGGGCGATGCTCGACGACAAGGGCGAGAACGTGGAAGAGGCGGGTCCCTCGACCCCGGTCCTCGTCCTCGGTCTCACCAACGTCCCGGGCGCCGGCGACAACTTCCTCGTCGTCGACGAGGACCGCACGGCCCGCCAGATCGCCGAGAAGCGCGCGGCGCGTGAGCGCAACGCCAACTTCGCCCGGCGTGGAGTCCGGTTCTCCCTGGAGAACCTGGACGAGGCGCTCAAGGCCGGCCTGGTGCAGGAACTCAACCTCATCATCAAGGGCGACGCGTCCGGTTCGGTGGAGGCCCTCGAGTCCTCGCTGCTCCAGCTCGACGTCGGCGAAGAGGTCGACATCCGCGTCCTGCACCGCGGCGTGGGCGCGGTCACCGAGTCGGACATCGACCTGGCGACCGGCTCCGACGCGATCGTCATCGGCTTCAACGTCCGCGCTGCGGGCCGCGCGGCGCAGATGGCCGATCGTGAGGGCGTCGACGTCCGGTACTACTCGGTGATCTACCAGGCCATCGAGGAGATCGAGGCGGCCCTCAAGGGCATGCTCAAGCCGGAGTACGAGGAGATCGAGCTCGGCACGGCGGAGATCCGCGAGGTCTTCAAGTCGTCCAAGCTCGGCAACATCGCCGGTGTCCTGGTCCGCTCGGGCGAGGTCAAGCGCAACACCAAGGCGCGCCTCATCCGCGACGGCAAGGTCATCGCGGAGAGCCTCACCATCTCCGGTCTGCGCCGCTTCAAGGACGACGTCACCGAGATCCGCGAAGGCTTCGAGGGTGGTATCAACCTCGGAAACTTCAACGACATCAAGGTCGACGACGTCATCGCGACGTACGAGATGCGCGAGAAGCCGCGCGCGTAAGCGCTCGGCCTTCCGGGGCGGTCCGGTCCGGGGCCGGTCGACGGAGAGTTATTTCCGTCGATCGGCCCCGGCCGTTCGTTGTACGGTTCTGATGTCCCTGCCACACGGATGGCGGGGCCATCGATCCCGGGCCGGCGGGTGAACCGGTTGCACACATGTATGTGGGGACGCTGTCCTTCGACCTCCTCCTCGGCGACGTACGGTCGCTGAAGGAGAAACGCTCCGTCGTCCGCCCGATCGTCGCCGAGCTCCAGCGGAAGTACGCGGTGAGCGTGGCCGAGGTGGACCACCTGGACCTTCATCGGCGGGCCGGCATCGGCCTCGCCATGGTGTCCGGCGACACGGGGCACCTGACCGATGTGCTGGACCGGTGCGAGCGCATGGTCGCCGGCCGCCCGGAGGTGGAGCTGCTGTCGGTGAGACGGCGCCTCCACGGCGACGACGACTAGATTCTGAACGTGGAACAGGAAGAACGGGAGACGACCAGTGGCCGACAACGCGCGGGCTAAGAGGCTGGCGGACCTCATCCGAGAGGTGGTGGCCCAGAAGCTGCAGCGCGGGATCAAGGACCCGCGGCTCGGCTCGCACGTCACCATCACGGACACCCGGGTCACGGGTGACCTGCGGGAGGCGACCGTCTTCTACACGGTGTACGGCGACGACGAGGAGCGGGCGGCCGCGGCCGCCGGACTGGAGAGCGCCAAGGGCGTGCTCCGCTCCGCCGTCGGCGCGGCGGCGGGCGTGAAGTTCACCCCGACGCTGACCTTCGTGGCGGACGCGCTGCCGGACACCGCGAAGACCATCGAGGACCTCCTCAACCGGGCGCGCCAGTCCGACGAGAAGGTGCGCGAGGTCTCGGCCGGCGCCACCTACGCCGGTGACGCGGACCCGTACAAGAAGCCGGGTGAGGACGAGGACGACACCGCCGAATGACGCAGAGGAACCAGACGCCCGACGGCCTTGTCATCGTCGACAAGCCGTCGGGCTTCACTTCGCACGACGTCGTCGCCAAGATGCGCGGGATCGCCCGGACCCGCCGCGTCGGCCACGCCGGCACCCTCGACCCCATGGCCACGGGCGTCCTCGTCCTCGGCGTCGAGAAGGCGACCAAGCTGCTCGGACACCTCGCACTCACCGAGAAGGAGTACCTGGGCACGATCCGCCTGGGACAGACGACCCTGACCGACGACGCCGAGGGCGAGATCACGAGGTCGGTCGACGCCTCGAAGGTCACCCGGGAAGCCGTCGACGCCGGGATCGCCCAGCTGTCCGGCCACATCATGCAGGTGCCGTCCAAGGTCAGCGCCATCAAGATCGACGGCGTCCGCTCCTACAAGCGGGCACGGGAGGGCGAGGAGTTCGAGATCCCCGCCCGGCCGGTCACCGTCTCGTCCTTCGCGGTGTACGACGTCCGGGACGCCGTCGCCGAGGACGGCACCCCGGTGCTCGACCTGGTGGTGTCGGTGGTCTGCTCGTCCGGCACGTACATCCGGGCCCTGGCCCGCGATCTCGGGGCCGGTCTGGGCGTCGGCGGCCACCTCACGGCTCTGCGGCGGACGCGGGTGGGCCCGTACAAGCTGGACTCCGCGCGCACCCTCGACCAGCTCCAGGAGGAGCTGACCGTGATGCCGATCGCCGAGGCGGCCACCGCCGCGTTCCCGCGCTGGGACGTGGACGCCAGGCGCGCCAAGCTGCTGACGAACGGTGTACGGCTCGACATGCCCGAGGAGTACGTGGGCAGGGGCGCGGTGGCCGTGTTCGACCCCGAGGGCGTCTTCCTCGCGCTCGTCGAGGAACACAAGGGCAAGGCGAAGAGTCTGGCCGTGTTCGGCTGAGGAGCCTTCGGGCTCCGGGCCGGCCGCGGGGCTTCGGCCTCCGGGACGGGCTTCGGCCTCCGTGAGGGGATTCGGCCGAGCGGGGCCGGCGGTCGGCCGGGTGCGGTCGAGTGGTGCCGGGTGGGGGCCGTACGGCCCGCCCGGTGTCCGCCCGTGGAGCGGCGATCACGGGGTCGTCGCTGTCGCCGCTCCACGGTCCCCCTCGGTTCCCCCACCCCTACGGTCTATCCAGCCGCCTCCCTTCATTCACCCGGCCGGGCAGGCGCTCGGAGTGAAGCGGGGGAGCGGAAGGGGGCGCGTTCGCCGCGCGATCTGTCCGGCTGATCATCTCGCGCCTACCGTCGAAGTCAGGGCCTGGGCACGTGCGTGCGGACGAGGCCCGCGCGGACGGCGGGGAGGTTCGACCATGGCGGGAAGGAGCCCGCGGCCCGGGGACACCCACGACCCCGTAGAGCCGGGGCAGCGGCACGGGCAGGGGCACGGGAAGGCGCAGGAACCCGGGCAGGGGCTGGGACTTGGGCTGGTCTCCGGGCGCGACGAAGCCCTCGTACGCGTTCACGACCTCGCCGGCCGCCCTCGCGGCGTCGGCTTCGTCGCCGACCACCACGGCACGGTCGTCACCAGCCACGAGACCGTCGACGGCCTGTCCCGGCTGGTGCTGCACGCCGCCGGGGAGCGCAGCTGCGTCGTGACCGCCGACGCGGTGACCCCGCTGCCCGAGCTGGACCTGGCCCTCGTACGCACCGAGGGCCTCGGTGTGGACCCTCTTCCCGTCACGGTGCGGGACCGGGTCGAGTCCGGCACGTATGTGCGTGTGCCGGCCGGCTGCTGGCGTGAGGCGCGGGTGCTCGGCGCGGCCGGGGCGACCTACCCGGCCTCGGACCGCGTCCATCTCCTGGACGACGCACTGGAGTTGGCGATCGGCACGGCGGGACGGGACGCCTTGCGGCCGGGCGGCGGGGCCGCCGGGGGGCCCGTGCTGGACGCCGCGACCGGCGCCGTGGTCGGCATCCTCGGGACCTCCCTGCACAGCGACCACCGGGACGTCGGCTTCGCGGTCCCGCTGCGCCCCGCACCGCACGGCCCTCTCGCCGGCCTCCTCACCGAGAACGCGGCGACGGTCCCGGCGTACGCCGCCGACCTCAACCTGGCGGGCGTCCTGGAACTGACGGCCACGTCGGTGGGTCAGGACGGGCCCCCCGGAGTATGGGCGGGGAGCGCCGGTCCGGAGGGCGTGAGGGGGGCGTGCACGTTCGGCCTGGGGTGGTCCGGCATGGGTCAGCCGGGTGCGGCCGTGCCGGGTGCGACCGTGCCCGGAGGTGTGATGGAGCCGGCGGACGCGGAGCCGGTCGAGCGGGCCGGCGTGGTGGCGGAGTTCGCCGCGTTCGTGCAGGGTCCGGCCGTCGTCCTCGGCCTCGTCGGGGACCCGGGCAGCGGTCGTACGACGGAACTCGCGGCACTCGCCGCCCGGCGTCACCGCAGCACGGAACCGGCCCCCACGCTGTGGCTGCGCGGCGCCGACCTGGAGGACGGGGACGCCTCGGTCGCGGACGCGGCACGCCGGGCGCTGGCGCGGGCGGCGCGGATCGTCGCGGCCTCGCGGTCCGTCCTGCCCGCCGACCTCGGTGACCTCGGCCCGGACCGTCTCGCCCGGGTCTCCCGCAGCGCCGGCCGCCCGCTCCTGCTCCTCCTCGACGGCCCCGAGGAGATGCCGCCGGTGCTGGCCCACCGGCTGCCCGAGTGGACCGCCGGTACGGCGGCGTGGCTGCGCGAGGCAGGGGCGCGGCTGGTGGTGGCGTGCCGGGAGGAGTACTGGGAGGCGGCGGGGGCCGCGTTCCCGGCCGAGGCGCTGCACCGCGGGAGCACACCACTCGGCGCCGGTCCGTGTCGTCCGGTCCGACCGGCATGTGAGGACGGGGCCGGCGGGGGGCCGGCGGGGCCGGCGGCGGGAGCCCTCAGGGGCGGGGAGGGAACGGTCCGCGCGGGCGAGTTCCCCGAACCGATCCCGCCCCGCGTGCACCTCGAAGACCTCAGCCAGGACGAGGCCCGTCTGGCCCGCGCGCGCTACCGCATCCCCGAGCACGCCCTCGCGGACCAGGACGCCCGTCACCCCCTCACCCTCCGGCTCCTCTCGGAGATCCGCGCCGCCCTGCCCGACGCCCCCGACCTCGACCGGGCCCCCCACGCCCACGTCGACCGGCACGACGTCTTCTCGGCGTACCTCGACCTGATGTGCCTGCGCATCGCCGTCCGGCTGGCCGCCGAGCACGGCCTGCGCGGCTCGGCCGTACGCCGTCTCGCCGCCAAGGTCTCCGGCCAGGTCCACGAGGCCGCCCGCCGCAGCCTCGGTCCCGGCCAGGGCGAACTGGACCGGGAGTCGTTCGAGGCGGTGTTCCCGTGGGGCCCGGCTCCCGCGTGGCTCGGCGGCGGTACCGGCTGGGCGTCCGCCGTCCTCACCGAGGGCCTGCTCGTCCCCGCCGGCACCGGCTACCGCTTCGCCCACGAGGAACTCGCCGACTGGATCCAGGGCACGCACCTCGACCTGGACGAGGCCCTGCGTGCTCTGGTCCACCGCCGGCGGACCGATCCGTGTGGCACCCACACGTGTGGGGCCGATCCGTGTGGGACCGATCCGTGTGGGGCCGACCTGCACGGGACCGACTCGCACGGGACCGACCTGCACCGAGCAGATCCGCGAGGCGTCCACCCGGGCGGAACCGATCATCGAGGCGCCCCTCCGCTCCCCGTCCCGCATCACCGCATCGGCCCCGTCGTCCAGGCGCTGCTGCTCCTCGCCCGACAACAAGGAACCCCGCAACTGGCTTTGCGTCTGGAGGAGTTGGTGTACGCGCTCGACGCCGACCCGTGCTCCTGGTGGGCCGCCCGGCTTCTCGGTGAGACCCTCCGGCGCGTTCCCGACGCGACCCCGTACACGGCCGTCCTGCGCCTGCTCTCCGACCGGATCGTGGACCGGCGGCAGCGGGGCCGGCCGCTCCCCACAGGGCTCGGGCCCGGCTTCTGGGCCGACCTGCCGCTCCCGCGGGACGCCCGCCTCGGCCTCCTCCGCCGTCTGGTCCTCGCCGACGGCCCCCCGCACGAGGCCGGTCCCCGGTTCCTCGACGCCGTCGCCCGGCTGCTCACCGCCGACCCCACCGCCGTACAGGCGCATCTCACCCGCTGGTTCGACGACGAACGGCCGCTGCCCGCCACCCCGGACGCGACCGTCGCGACGGCCGCGCAGGCGCTGCTGCACACCCACCGGCACCAGGCCCTCGACGACCTCACGGAGGTACTCGTCGGCTGCGCGCACCGCCGAGCCGACGAACTGCTCGCCGTCCTGGCGGAGGACGAACCCTCCGCGCTCTGCCGGGCCGTCGACCGCTGGGCGCACGACGAGCGGCCCGCACGGCGGGTGGCGGCGGTGGCGTACGGGCTGCGCGCCGCCCCGCACGTACGCACCGAGGCCGACCGCGAACTGCTGCGCTACGCCGCCCTCGCCCTGCTGGCCCGCCCCGACGACTGCACCCTGCACGGCGGCGCGCTCGCCCTGCTGGTCCGCGACCCGTGCACCCGGACCCGCCATCTCCCGCGGGCGCTCGGGCACTTCCTGGCCGGCGACCCGCAGCTCCCGCCGGACGCGCTGGTCCCGGCCCTCGCCACTCACCCCGAGCCGGTCCTCGACGCCTTCCGCGCGCGGCTGCGCCGTCCGGACGCCGGAGAGGCGCTGCGCACCCTCGCCGACGTCACCACGCCCGCCCTGGCGCGCCGGGTCGCCGTCCTCGTCCGGGAGGCGGTGGAACGGCGCCCGGAGACGGCCTGGGACGTGGCCGCGTACGTCGACCGCCGACTGGACCACGGGCCCACCGCCCGGCCGGTCCTGCTGCCGCTGGTCACCGGTCTGCTGGACGGCGGCCCGGAGCAGGTGCGGGCGGCGCTCGCGGCCGTCCTCGCCGCCGCCGGCACGCCCCACTCCCGGCCCCTGCGGCAGGAACTCCTCGAATTCCTCCTGTCCCGCGAACACGACCCGTCCGTCCTGATCGCCGTGCTGCACACGGCTGCCGCGCGCCGCGACGATCTCCTCGTCGCCCGGGGCCTGGTCCACCGCACCGGCCTCCTCCTCGTCCGCACCCCGGACGGCGCGACCCGGTTCGACCGTGATCTCGTCGACCTGGGACGCCACGTCCCCGGCTTCGCCGCGCTGGTGGCCGGCTGGCTGACCGAGGCCCCCGGCGAGTGGGCGGCGGTGGTGGGCCCCAGCGCCCGCCGGATGATCGAGAACCTGGCGGGCGTACGCGTCCCCGCCTGAGCCTGCGAGCGAAGCGTGCGCCCGTGACGGTCGGGTGAGGGTAGTGCGGACGTGTGCGCCCGTGACGGTGTGCGTGAGCCGCGAGGGAAGCGTGCGCCGACGACGGTCGCGTGAGGGTGGGGCGGACGGGTGCGCCCGTGGCGGTCGGGTGGGTGGGGCGGACGGGTGCGCCCGTGACGGATGCGGGAGGTCGGGGCGGACGCCGCGGCCGTGACGGATACGTGCGCCCTGTCACAGGCCCCATGCCGATGCGGGCCGTGGGCACGCGGCATGGCACCCTTAGACCTGCGTAAGAGGTAGCGAGACGACACGGGTTCACGAGGATGCGACGAGGAGCGGTCACAGTGCAGCGCTGGCGTGGCTTGGAGGACATCCCCCAGGACTGGGGGCGCAGCGTCGTCACCATCGGTTCCTACGACGGGGTCCACCGGGGGCACCAGCTGATCATCCGGCATACCGTGGAACGCGCTCGCGAGCTGGGTGTTCCCGCGGTCGTCGTCACCTTCGACCCGCACCCCAGCGAGGTCGTCCGCCCCGGCAGCCACCCGCCGTTGCTGGCCCCGCATCACCGCCGCGCCGAACTCATGGCCGAGCTGGGCGTGGACGCGCTCCTGATCCTCCCCTTCACCACCGAGTTCTCGAAGCTGTCCCCGGCCGACTTCGTCGTCAAGGTCCTGGTTGACAAGCTGCACGCCAAGGCCGTCGTCGAGGGCCCCAACTTCCGCTTCGGCCACAAGGCCGCGGGAACCGTGGACTTCCTCGGCGAGCAGGGCAAGGTCTACGACTTCGAGGTCGAGGTCGTCGACCTGTACGTCCGCGGCGAGGCGGGCGGCGGCGAGCCCTTCTCCTCGACCCTGACCCGGCGCCTGGTCGCCGAGGGCGACGTCGAGGGCGCCGCCGAGATCCTGGGCCGCCCGCACCGGGTGGAGGGCGTGGTCGTCCGCGGCGCCCAGCGCGGCCGCGAGATGGGCTTCCCCACGGCGAACGTCGAGACCCTCCCGCACACCGCGATCCCCGCCGACGGCGTCTACGCCGGCTGGCTGCACGTGGACGGCGAGGCGATGCCGGCGGCCATCTCCGTCGGCACCAACCCGCAGTTCGACGGCACCGAGCGCACCGTGGAGGCGTACGCCATCGACCGCGTAGGCCTCGACCTGTACGGCATGCACGCCGCCGTCGACTTCCTCGCCTTCGTGCGCGGGCAGGCCAGGTTCGACACGCTGGACGCGCTGCTGGTGCAGATCGCGGAGGACGTCAAACGCTGCCGGGAGCTGATCGCCGCGGCCGGCTAGGCCCGCGTCCTCCTGCCTCCTGGCCTGCTTCCTGGTACAACCTCTTGCCACGCCGAAGGGCGGCCGGTGCCTCAGGGCACCGGCCGCCCTTTCCGTCACGGGGCTACTGCTGCGGCGGGGGAGGGGGCGGCGGGGTCTGCCCGTCGGACTGCGGGTAGCCGTAGCCGTAGCCATAGCCGGGGTACGGCTGATCGGGCCGGCCGGGATGTGTCGGCTGGCCCTGTCGCGGTTGTGGCTGCGCTTGCGGCTGTGGTGGTGACTGCGGTTGCGGTTGAGCGGGGTAGGGCTGGGGGTCGGCTGCCTGCGGGTAGGGCTGGCCGGGCTGGGCGGGTGGCTGGCCCTGCTGGGGGTAGGGCTGGGGGGCGTACTGCTGTCCAGGGCCCGGCTGTCCCGGCCCGCCGGGCTGGGGCTGCTGCGGGTACGGGCCCGGCTGCCCGGGGAACTGCTGTCCGGGAACGGGCTGTCCCGGATACGGCTGTCCCGGGTACGGCTGTCCCTGCGTCTGGTGGCCCGGCATCGGCGGGGCGGCCACCGGAGGCGGGTTGCCGTCGCTCGTCCACAGTCCGTGCGCCTGCTGATGCCGTACGAAGTCCTCCGCGACCAACGCCGCCAGGTTGAAGTACGCCTCCCGGACCTTCGGACGCATCATGTCGAGGTCGACCTCGGCACCGGCGGCCAGGTGCTCGTCGAACGGCACCACGATCACACCCCGGCACCGGGTCTCGAAATGCGTCACGATGTCCTCGACCTTGATCATCTTTCCGGTCTCGCGGACCCCGGAGATGACCGTGAGCGACCGTGAGACCAGGTCGGCGTACCCGTGCGCGGACAGCCAGTCCAGGGTCGTGCTCGCGCTGCTCGCACCGTCCACGGACGGCGTCGAGATGATGATGAGCTGGTCGGCGAGGTCGAGCACCCCGCGCATGGCGCTGTACAGCAGACCGGTGCCGGAGTCGGTCAGGATGACCGGGTACTGCTTGCCGAGCACGTCGATCGCGCGCCGGTAGTCCTCGTCGTTGAACGTGGTCGAGACCGCCGGGTCGACGTCGTTGGCGATGATCTCCAGACCCGAGGAGGCCTGGGAGGTGAACCGCCGGATGTCCATGTACGAGTTGAGGTACGGGATCGCCTGGACGAGGTCGCGGATGGTGGCCCCGGTCTCCCGGCGCACCCGGCGGCCGAGCGTACCGGCGTCCGGGTTGGCGTCGATCGCGAGGATCTTGTCCTGGCGCTCGGTGGCGAGGGTCGAGCCGAGCGCGGTGGTGGTCGTGGTCTTGCCCACACCACCCTTGAGGCTGATCACGGCGATCCGGTAGCAGGACAGCACCGGCGTGCGGATCAGCTCCAACTTCCGCTGCCGTTCGGCCTCTTCCTTCTTCCCGCCCAGTTTGAACCGGCTGCCGCCGGGTGTCGGACGGCTGCTCTTCGCCTTCTGCTTCTTGCTGTTGAGCAGCCGGTCCGAGGACAGCTCCACGGCCGCGGTGTAACCGAGCGGCGCGGCACCGGGGTTGGTCGGCTGCCGCTGGTCGTGCTGGATCGGCTGCGGCCAGGCGGCACCGGTGCGGGGGTCTACGGGTGGGGTGGGCTGGGGCTGGGAGTGGGGTTGGGGGAGAGCCTGGGGGAGGGGCTGCTGACCGTGGGCGTCGGGGTGCGGCTGGCCCGGGTGCGCGGGGTGTCCCGGGTTGCCGGGCTGGCCTGGCTGTCCGGGGTGGGCCGCGTTCGACGGGCCGGGCTGGCCGGGGTATCCGGGATGGGCCGCGTTCGGCTGCGGCTGTTCCTGCCGGCCCGGTTGACCCGGCTGGCCCTGTTGCGCCGGCTGCTGGGGGAAGCCGTATCCGCTCGGCTGGGGGGAGTTGGGCGGGTGGGGGCCGGCTGACGCGGGGTGCGGGAAGCCGTACCCCGGCTGCTGCGGGCCGGCCGGCGACTGGGCGGGGGGCTGCGGGAAGCCGTAGCCGCCCTGCGGCGGAGTCGGCGGGGTGGGCTGGGGAGCCGGCGGGGTGGGCTGGGGAGGCGCGGGTGCCGCGGGCGGCGGTGCGTTGTCGCTGCCGGGCTGCGGGAAGCCGTAACCGGCCGGGGCCGGCGGAGCGGGCTGCGCGTCGGGGGCGTGCCAGGCGGCCGGCGCGGGCTGCGGAGCCTGCGGCTGGAACGGCTGCTGGGGCTGTGGGTGCGGCTGCTGCCCTGGCGGCGTCGGCGGCTGGTTCTGGGCCGGACCCGGCTGCTGCGGGGCCGGGGCGTCCGGGTGGGACTGGGCGGGCCACTGCGCCGCCGTGGCCGGTGCGGCCGGCTGGTAGGACGGCGGCAACGGCGGAACACCGCTCTGCGGTGCCGGCGGGGGAGCCCAGGCGGGCGGGGCGTCCGGTGCGGGGACAGCGCCTGCGGGGACCCCGGTGCTCTGGGGGGCGCCGTTGTCGGGAGTGGCCTCGGGTGCGGCGCTGTCGGGGGCGGGGGCGTCCGGAGTGGGGCCTTCCGAGGCGGGGGAGTCCGCGGATCCGTCGGGTGTGCCGTCGGACTGCCGGGCGCTCTGTGTGCCGTCTGTGCCGGTGCCGTCTGTGTCGTCTGTGCCCTCCGGATCCTGGGGCGCGCTGGTCAGGTGGGTGAGGGACGGGGTGTCCTCGTCGGCGCTTCCCTGATCGCCACCGGAGGCGGACTCCTCCGCCGCGGCCGGGACCGGGCCCGCCTGATCGGCTGTGCCTTCGGTGTCGGCCGCACCCGCGGCGGGCTCGGCAGCGGTGTGGTCGGCGTCCGGCGCGGACGCGCTGTCCGGCGGGACCGGAGCGGCGGGCGCCGAGACAGGGGGAGTGGGCATCGCGACCGGAGCAGTCGGCATCGGGGCCGGAGCGGGCGTCGGGGGCGGGGCGGGCACCGGGGCCTGAGCGGGAGCCCCGGGACCGGCACCGGGACCGGACTGATGCTCTTCGGCGGCCGGTTGAGCGGCGGCCGGGTCGATGCCCCCGGTGGTCCCCGCGGCACCGGGGGTGGCACCGGCATCGGCTCCGTGAGCGGTTCCTGGACCGGTCGCGTGCACGGCAGAGGCATCACCGGACGTCTCGTCGGTGCGCACTCCGTCGGTGTGTGCCCCGGCGGTGTTCGCTTCGGCGGTGTGCGCGCCGGGAGTGTCCTCACCGCCGTCGCGCTCCGCGATCTCACGCTTCAACGAGGAGGCCGAGATCCGCATGGTCGCACCGCTGACGAGGTCGCCGTCCCCGGCCTCCGCGCCGGGCGCCGCGGGCGAGGTCGTCCAGGTCGGCTGGAAGGGACCGCCGGACGGCAGATCCGGTACGGCCACGGGGGGCCCGACCGGCGGGGGAGGCGCGGCGGGACCGCTCGCCGGGACCGGTGGCACGGGAGCCGACGGAGTCGAAGGAGCCGAGGGAGCCGAGGGAGTCCCGCCTGACGTGCCCGACGCGTTCTGCGTGTACCAGGCCGGCGGGGCGTAGTCGATCGTGAACTCGCCCGTCATCTCGATGGCGGACTCCGCGTCGGTCTGGTCGTCGTCGGGTGTGTCCCAGCCCCCGCGGATCCCGTCCCGATCGCTGTTCACAGTTCCTCCTGGTGTGGTCGAGCACCCTCATGCCGTGCTGGGGCGACCGTTCCTGTCGTCCGATTCGCCGGGCCGTTCCCCTGTGGGCCTCGGGCCCCGCGTCGCAGAGCCCGCACCGCCCGCTCGCGGGTACTCGCGACGTGCTCTGCCCCAGCCTAATCACCAAAACCGCGCGCCCGGCAGGCCCGCCCACCCGACGGGCTTCCGCAAAGGGCGCAAACACCTTGGACAGCTCACAAGTTGGACATGCCGTCCTGGTCTGATGCGTACCGCCGGGACCGCCCCGACCAGTCCCCGACGCGAGGTGCCAAGACGCCGGACCCAGGGCGCCGGAAACAAGGCGCGGGACGAGGTGTCAAGACGCTGGACCCAAGGCGCGGGACGAGGTGCCAAGACGCCGGACCCAGGACGCCGGACCCAGGACGCCGGAAACAAGGCGCGGGACGCGAGCCGCGTGCTCCGAGGGGCCGATGCCCGTCCCGACGCCGGTGCCCGCCCGCTATCGATTGCCCGCGCGAGTACCGCTGCCCGCCCGAGTACCGACTCCCGTTCCGACCCGGTGCCCGCCCGCCACCAACGCCAGGCGAGTACCGACGCCCGCCCGAGTACCGACGCCGTGCGATACCCAGGCCCACGGCCACGCTCACGCCGTGCGGTACCCAAGCCCACGCTCACGCCGTGCGATACAGGCTCCCGCCGTGCGATACCCGTGCCAACTCCCGCACCGACACCGCTGGACACCTCCGTGCGATGCCCGCCCCGGCCCCGCCGACTACACCCGCCTCAGTCCATCCGGCGGGCCACGCCCAGCAGCCCGGTCTCGGCATCCGTCGCCTGCGTCAGCACGTACTGCCGGTCCCGCTCCGTGCACCACAGGGTGAGCCCGTCCTGCAGGGTGGGCAGCGACTCGATCTCGGGACGCGGCAGCGCTATCACGCGCCCGATCTCCGCCGCCTCGTCCGGCGACACCCGTTGCACGCCGACCAGACGCGCCTGGCGCATCAACCGCGGGGCGACCGGGCTCAGATACGGAAGGAGCGTCAGCACGGACTGCCAGGGCGCCGACACCACACGTCCGCGCGGAGGCCGCATACCGCAGTCCCGCACGACCAGCACCGGGGTACCGGCCGACGCACCCTGCGGAGGCACCCGGCCGACGTCGTACACGGCCAGGCCGTTCTGCCCGCCGCCCATGGCGTGCACCATCGGCATCCAGGCCTGCGCCCGGCCCGTCTCCACGGCCACCCGCGCCCCGGTCGCCGCCGCGCGCAGCGCCAGGACCTGGGCCGTCCACAGACCGCCGATGAGGAGGATGTCGTACGGCGTCGGGCGGTTGACCCCGAGCACGGCGGGCTGGCCCTCCGCGTTCACGCCCGCCACCACACCGTCGTCCCCTATGGGCAGGGAGAGCGCGCCGATCTGTTCCACGGGCAGCGTGTGCCGCGGATGCCGTGGGCCCACCAGACCGAACCCGGTGCGCAGCCGCTCCCGGAGACCGGTGGCCGGCCCGGCGTCGGACGAGGACGTCGGCGTCGATGTCGGCATGGCCATCAGCGGGCACCTCCGAGCGGCAAGGTGGCGAGAACACCGGGGAGTTGTTCACGGTCCAGCCGCGCGAGCCCGGTCCGCGCCTGCCGCGCCGCACGCTCCAGCTCGCGCCGGGCGTCGGTGAGTTCCTGGTTGCTGCGGCCGGTGATCCGGAGGTGACCGGTGACGGCCACGTCCTGCCGGTCACCCCGGGCCAGGGTCAGGCTGAACGTCGTCGCCAGCGCGGGAACCGCCGTCAGCTGCGCCACCAACTGCGCCAGCGACGTGCCGGACTCGCCCAACTGGGGCCAGCGCCGCACCCAGTACGTGGTGTGCCGGCGGTTGTCGCAGCGCCAGCTGCGGCCGGCCTCCTCGGTGCGCCGCTGCGGCACCTCGCCCCGGCCGGCCTGCGCGGCCTGCGCCGTCACCATCGGGTTGGCGCACGCGGAGGTGGCGATCGCGGCCGTCAGCTCCTCCTCGGTGAGGATGTTCGCCACGAACCCCGCACCGGTCAGCCGACTGGACAGGTGCTCCGCCGACCGCACCAGACACTTCTGCGCCCCCACCAGCCCGCCGCCGCGCGCGGCCACCGCCTCCGGGCACAGCTCCGGGTCGAGCTTCAGCGCGATCCACGTGATGCGCACCGCCGGAGAGCCGGTCTGGGCCTGCAACGGGGCGTAGTTGCTCACCACGACGGACTGCTGGGGCAGGTGCAGCGCGGGCGCCGGCTGGGTGTGCACCACGATCTGCGCCGACTCCAGGAGGATCCCGTCGACGGCGAGGGCGTCCTGCACGAGGGCGACGGGCAGTGGACGGCGACTGCGCTCCGCGCGCAGCGCACCGGCGTCCGACTCCACCTGGAGGACCGCGGTGAGAAAGCCCCCGTCGCCCACCATGCCCACCGGCCGCCGCTGGTCGCGGTCGTCGCCACGGCTGTAGCTGTACGTCCTGAGGTTCGGGTCGCACTCCACGGCGGGCGCGAGACCGGAGTCGACACCCTGCGGGAGCGGACTGCTCGCGGCCTTGCGGGTGCGGGCCCGCAACGCCAGGACGGTGCCCAGCCATTCGGGCAGCGAGCGCCCCCGGCGTCGTACGAGAGCGAGCACGAGGAGGACCGCGGCGACCACGCCCGCCACTACCAGCGCGACCGTGCCGATGAGCCATCCGACCACGACGATCGCGGCGGCCAGCTCCGTCATCACCAGGCGTTGCACCGCGAAAGAACCCCCGCGCTCCGAGCGCGACTTCAGATGCGGGGAGACGGAGCCCTGGTACGGCGCGGAGGCGGCGGGCGTCACGCCCGGTCCCGCCGTCGGCGGCTGGGAGGAGGACGAGCCGCGGGCACCCGACCGGCCCGCGCGCCCCGACCGTGGCCCCGATTGCGATCGCGACCGGGCCCGCGTTGCGGAAGCCATCACTCCAAAACCCCCGAACTCTCCCGAATACCCTTGCGCTCCAGCCCCTTGAAGGCCTGAGCACCCTACCCGTGCCACCAGCACGGTCACGCAACAGGCATAGTAGGGGGCGGCTCTGCCAGTCCAGGCAGCAGAGGCATCAGAGGCGACCGAGGACGGGGGACGGATCTTCACAGGTCCCCCACGGCTCCGCACGGGGAGAGAGCGGACACAGATGGCATCACGGCGGGACGAACTCAACGCCTACACCTTCGCGAAGCGCCGTACGCTCGCATCCTTCCTCCAGCCGTCTCCGACGGGTTCCGAGGAAGGCGCGCCCAAGCCGCTGCGCGCGCTCATGCCCGGTGTCATCGTCGGCGTGGTGATCCTCGCGGTGTTCGGCGGCATCGGCATGTTCAGCCCGACAGCGCCCAAGGGCTGGAACACACCCGAAGAACACGTCATCGTCGCGAGCAAGTCGACCACCCGGTACGTGGTGCTGAAGACGGGCAGCCAGACGCAGCTGCACCCCGTGCTCAACATGGCCTCGGCCAAGCTGCTCCTGGACCCGAGCAAGGCCGACGTCATCACCGTCGACGAGAAGGTGCTCGACAGCGGCAAGCCGCCGCACGGCGCCACCATCGGCATCCCCTACGCCCCCGACCGCCTGCCGTCCGCCGACGAGGCCGAGGCCGCCAAGCGCTGGGCGGTCTGCGAGCGTCCCGGTGAGGGCGGCCGGGCGATCCAGAAGGCCGCGTTCGTCCTCGCCGAGAAGGAGTTCGCCAGGACGGAGGGCCGCGACAAGCTCTCCGGCGGCGACCTGATGTACGTCGTCGGCCCGGACGGGAAGACCCCGTACGTGGTCGACGCCCAGGGCACCGCCTACCCCCTGGCCGACCCCGCCGACACCGAACTGCTCAAGGCCCTCGACACCCAGGGCCGCGCCCCGCAGCGGGTGTCTCAGGAGTGGCTCGCCACGCTCCACGAGGGCGACGCGGTCTCCATCCCGACCATCGACGGCACTCCGGGCGCGCGGGCGAACGTCTCCGGCCTCCCCGAGCAGTACGACAAGATCGGCGAGGTCATCAAGGCCGCCAACGGCTCGCGGATGCAGTACTACGTGGTGCTGGAGGGCCGGGTGGCCGAGATCTCCGAGTTCGTCGCCACCCTGCTCCTCAACAGCGGCGACCTCGTCCCCGTCGGCCAGGCCGGCGAGGCGCAGCAGGTCAGCCCCGGCGCGGTCGTCGAGAGCACGCCGTTCGAGAAGACGGCGGGCAAGACCTGGCCGGCGTTCAAGCCCAAGATGGTCAACGACGGCAGCAGTGCCACCTCCGGCCGCAACACCGTCTGCAACGTCCTGCTCTCGGTCGGCACGACCGGCGAGGCGAAGGGCACGACGACGCTGTCCACCTGGGTGGGCACCGACTTCCCCGCACAGCTGCCCACCGGCTCCTCCAGCGCGTACGTCACGGCCGGCTCCGGCCAGCTCTACCGCCAGTTCCAGGGCACGGAGACCGGGGCGGGAGGCGTCTTCCTGGTCACCGACACGGGCCTGCGCTACGCCCTGCAGTCCAACAGCGACAGCGCCACCGACGACGAGGGCATCGGCACCTCGGCCAAGCAGCGCGAGGAAGAGCTGCAGGAGGCCAAGATCGCCCAGACCCGCCTCGGTTACGAGAAGGTGGCCCCCGCGCCGGTCCCCGCGGCCTGGTCGACGTTCCTGCCGACGGGCCCCCGTCTGTCGGAGTCGGCGGCACGTCAGCCGCAGGGCTCGTAGACGCCGGGTGGAGGAGGACGAAGCCATGCGGAACCCGCTGAACTCGGGAGTGGTGGGAGTGCAGGGAGTGCCCGGTGCGCCGGGACCGGGAATGGCGGTACGGGGAATGGCGGGACCGGCAGCGGTGGGAGTGCCGGGGAGGACGCGTCGTGGGGCGCGGGGAGCGGCGAGAACGGCCGCCCTGGCCGCCACGACGGCCCTGATCGCGACCACCGCGGTCCTGGCCCTGCCCGCGACCCCGGCCGTGGCGGCAGACCAGTGCACGTTCCCGTCGAAGAACTACCCGGGCCGCCCCTGGGCGCTGCAACGCGTCAACCTGGACGAGCTGTGGGCGCAGTCCACGGGCAAGAACGTCCAGGTGGCGGTGATCGACACCGGGGTGGACGTCAAGAACCCGCAGCTCACGCGGGCGGTCGACGCCTCCAAGGGAGAGAACCTGCTCCCGGCGAAGAACTCCGAGGGCGAGAAGATCGACCGCGGCAACAGCCAGGGCACCACCGACACGGTCGGCCACGGCACTCGCGTGGCCGGCATCATCGCGGCCCGCCCCCTGAAGGGCACCGGCTTCGTCGGCCTGGCACCGGACGCCACGATCATCCCGATCAAGCAGAACGACGCCGAGGGCAACGGGACCGCCGCCACCCTCGCGCGGGCGATCCGTGACGCGGTCGCCGCGGGCGCCGATGTCATCAACATCTCCCAGGACACGGCCAACGCGGTGAGGCCGGCCCAGGCCCTGGAGGACGCCGTCACCTACGCCCTGGACCAGGACGTCGTGGTCGTCGCATCGGCGGGCAACGACGGCCTGGGCGGCAACGTCAAGATCACGTACCCGGCGTCGTACGAGGGCGTCCTCGCCGTGGCGGCCTCCGACCGCAACAACGAACGCGCCTCCTTCTCCCAGTCGGGAGAATTCGTCGGAGTCGCGGCCCCGGGCGTCGACATGATCTCCACAGTCCCCGGCGGCGGCCACTGCTCCGACAACGGTACGAGCTTCTCGGCACCGTACGTGGCGGGCGTGGCCGCCCTCCTGAAGTCCAAGTACCCCGAGTGGTCGGCCCAGGAGATCGTCGCCCAGATCGAGCAGACCGCGGAACGCTCCATCCCCGGCCACGACCGCCTGGTCGGCTGGGGCGTCATCGACCCCGTCAAGGCCCTGACGGACGTGGACCCGAAGAACCCCGTCCAGTCACCCGCACCGGAGAACGGCGTGACCAAGGGCGAGGCCCCGTCGATCACCCCCCTCCACTTCGGCGAATCAGCAGACGAACGCAACACCCGCCTGGCGACGTACGTCGTGGTCGGCGGCCTGGCCCTGGTAGCGGGCCTGAGCGGCACAGCGGTGGCGATACGGGACGCACGACGCAGGCGGGGCGGGCAGCTGGGGAACGGCGCGTGGATGCGCTGACGGGTCGACGTATGGAACGTGGCCCTGTCGGCTGTACGCCCTCGGACTGCTCGCGGTTCGGCCTGACGGCTTTCCGCACAGCGGGATGATCAGTCGTCGCCTACCGAAGTCAGTCGACATGTTCATTCGGATGCTTAGCCGGCCGGATCGTGGCGGTCCTTCCTCACTGGCATGCATTGGAACGCTCGACAGCCTGAGTGTATGCAGTAATCGCCTTTTTCATGGTTTCCGAGCTGTCTACGCCCTTACCATAGACCTGAATGGCAGTGAAGAGATTCTGGTCAGGATGGTCACGGCTGACACACGAGTCAGTCCGTCCTACTCCGCCGGTGCCAGTGTAAAGGTAAGGCCTTTCACCATTCTCTGGCTGCACCGACTCCAGTTGCGGGTGAGCATCGGCCACATCGATTATGTTGTCTTCCTTCTCCCACCATTCTTGGCTTGCGATAAGTGCTGCCTTGCCGTCGATGTTCAACTGGCATCGCTTCCTGCTGGGGACAGGATTTTTCTCCTCGATTTCGATCTCCTCTCCCGCGGGAAGGAGTTTTGCGACCAACTCCGGATCCACCTGGATACCACAAAGGGTCTCAGGTGGGTCGTATTCCTTCGCACCGTCCGCCCCGGAACAGCCGACGAGCGTGCCCAGTGCGCCAAGCAGCAATGATGCTGTAACTCGTCGATTAGTCATCTCAACAGGCCTCTCATTCGGTTTCGGTCCGGATGGCCGGATCCGGCGGGGCTTTTCTGGTGAGGGCCCCGATTTTGGGTAGCTGGACACCGTGACTCACCGGTCGGTCACCAGCTCTGCCCCGACACGGTCCATCCACTCGCCCGCGTCCAGGAAGCCCCTGGACGACTCAGTCTCCGCCCAGGTGCCCACATCGCTTGGGTGCTCCAAGCCGTGGGCTCTGGCAGCCTCCGACGCTGCCCTTCGGGTGTACTTCATGTTGTTGTCCTGGCCGTTTTCCCAGTCCTCGCCGATCTTGGGGCCTGCCGCATCCTTGGCACTGCCTTCCGCGTCCTTGAATAGCTCTTCGAGGACCACGCTGGTCGCGGTGCCCGCAGCACCGCCTACCCCTGCTCCGACAACAGGCGATGCAACAAATGACGTACCGACGCCGACTCCGGTGCCAACGGTGCCCGAAATAACATTCTTCAACTGAGATACCGCGTGATCATATTCCTTATCCTTGAGGTCACTGGGTCCCGCAACAGCTTCATTTCGCCCCATTGCCAGTGTGCCCGAAACTTCGCCCGAATGTCGTGCGATATTCCGAATAGTGAGCTCGAGATCGTGATGCGGGCGACATCCTTCGGGCAAGTCGGGGTTCAGATGGTATTCCATCAGATAGCACATGTATTTTTTCTGGCCAACCTCAACCGCCGAGTACCCCTCGGGATTCTGTCCCACGGCGAAGAGGAAGCGTGAAACGTCGCGATGGTTCATTTCGGCGGAAGATTCGGCGACCGGATAGAGATTCTGGATACGCTCCCAGGATTCCCTGGCGTCCTCATCATTGTTATCCGGATGTGGGTCAACGTCTGATGCTGCCCGGTCGATGTCGGGAAGGTACTCGGCGGCGATCTGTCCAATACTGTCCGACATGAAGGTGTTATCTGTCAGGCGGGTAGTGTCCTCGGAGATGGAGGACACGAGGCTTTCGAAAAGCTTGGTTTGCCCTTCATTGTGGGCAGGGGTATCCATCGTGGGGCGTTCGCCAGCAGGATGCCCAGTGACGGCAGCTTCGAGCGCCAGAGCCAGGTTGTTCTTCCCGGTATGGAGATCGTCGCCCTTGGAGTCCGTCTCCTGAGGCCAGTCCCGCTCCTCGAACAGGTACTGGAAGTTGGACAGCTCCTTCTTGGCCTTGTACTCGTCCTCGTCGTCGGAGTCCCACTCGAAAGGATTGTCCGGGTCGTCCTTCGATACGTACCGCTGATTGAAGAAATCAGTCGCTGCGTCAGGGCTGTTCGACAAACCCTTCAAGTAGCCCGTGAGCGGATCGGACCCGCTGTCCTCCCCGATGCGGTTCAGCCACGCACTACCGCCCGTGCGCTGCCAGACCCCGTTCCCATGGGCCCCGTTGCCGGTGAGCTTGCGCTCTGTCTCCATGAGCCTGGTGCCGTAGTCCTTGAGGAACCGGTCGTCGTAGTCACCGGTTCGCATCAGGTTGCTCATGACCTGGAAGCCCATCGGGCCGCCGCTGTTGCCATAGATCGGCTTGTCACCGATGTCGATCATCTGGCGCTTCCACCCGCCCATCGCGGCGGAGTCGCTCTGCGTGGCATGGGCCAGTGTCAGGCCGAGGTTGCGCTGGAGATCGTCGAACTGGTCGAGGCACGCGTGCGCGAGTTCGTGGTTCCCTCTACCGGGATCGCTGATACCGGTCCAGAACTCGAGCGTCTTCTCCGGCCCGAGAACAGTGGCGAACCGTTCGGCGAAAAGTTCGTCGTTCGCGTACTCCTTGAGCCCGGTGTTGAGCCTCTTGAAGTCGGCTACCGTCAGACCCTCGGGGTCCTTCCTCACGAGCTTCGCCAGCTCGTCTGCCTTCTTGACCGCGGCAGCCGCAGAATCCCGGTCCGCGTAGTCGGCATCTGAGAAGCCCAGTTTGCTTTGATCGGCGATGGACTGAAGGACGGACTTGGCCGAGTTGTCGCTCTCGGAGGCCTGGTCCAGAATCCGCTGAAGTTCGTCACGGAGCGCGGTGATGTCGCCCTTGTTGTCCGTGTCGGCGTCGGCGCGGCCCTCTGGAGGGAGGTCCGTGGTGACGGTGAATCCGCCCTCGTACGCGATCACCTTGAGGTTCTTCTTCCGTCCACCGTCGATGGCGTCAACCAGTCGACGGTGATGGCCCTTCAGCTCGGTGCGGGTGTCACTGAGGATGCTGTGAATGGTCTTGGCCTGAGTGTGGGCATCACTGAACTCGCCGGCCGTCTTGCCGATGAACTCCTTGGACACCTGGGCGTTGAGTCCGGCCCAGTCGGCCTTGTCGGCGGCTTGATGCAGCCCTTCCTCGGCGTCTTTCTTGAGGCCTTCGAGGTGGTTCACCAGCGTTGACCAGTCGGTCACCGCATCGTCGAGCAGTGTGAAATTGGCGTGGAGAAGTGTATCGAGCCGCATCGGGTTCCGTCCTTGGAGCGGGGGGTGGTGGCCGGGGGCGACGCGTGGCGCCCATGTAGGTACCGGGCAGTGCGGCGAAGCGACGCGGCACTGCGTCCGGGGGCCACTACTCCTTCTTCTTGCTCTCGGCCTGGTCGTAGACGGGATTCTTCTCGCCGGGATTCCCGACTCGTTCGTCGAAACCGGCGTCGAGTGCGTCGATGCTGCTCATCTGCCGTCGAATGAAGTCGTCGTCGCCGCCGTGCACCTTCTTGGTGACGTGCATGTGGTTCGAGATGTGCGCGATCGCATCCATCAACGACTTGAGCTGCTCCTCCCACCGGGTCGACACATGCCGGAGGCCGGCGCCGAGGGCGAAGCCCTGCTTCGAGAGATCACCGGCCGCGGAGTCACTGCTCGGAACGGCGACGCGCGCCTTGTCCCACAGTTCGTTGTAGAGCGTGTGCGCCGTCTTGCCGATCTTGCTCAAATCGCCCTGGCCGACCTTGAGCACGCCGTACTCCCTCGGCGCCACGGGAGACCCGGACGTACCGCCACCGCCGTCGAGTTGGTTCAGCTGCATATGCGTCGACTGCCGCTCGGCCGCCTGCGCCTTGAGCTGCTCCCACTCTTCCCATGTCATGGGTCCGACCCACTCCCCGTGTGCTCGGCTCTCGTCTCGCGATCCGAGCACACATTGCCATTCAGATGCCGCCATACCCGATCAAGCTAGCGACGTCCCGGGTGTGCCTGTGCGGTCCAGGGAGATGCCGGTCAAGGCCTGTGTGGATGGTGACTGGTGAGGGTTCGAAGGAGATACGTACAAGTCCCAGTGGGGCGGAGGCCCGGACGCAGCGACCAGCCGTGTCCATTCGGCCGACTCCTGCTGTTCGGAACCAGTCACAACTCCTCCGTGCGGTCACCCGATTGAGTCACTCGCTCTCTGCGCGCTCGTTTGACGCATGCGTCGTTGATCCCCCGACCCCAGCCCTCGGTGTCCCCTCGTTGACGGCTAGCGGTGGCGTCTCGCGTATCGCACAGGAGTCACTCCAAGGGGCCGAGCAACCCAATGGGAGTGTGGAAGTTCGATGAAGATCGCGAGCGCTGCGGGACTGCTTGATCCCAGTTGCGTCGATGCGGGAGCGGAGCCATGGCGTGCGGGTGACATGTGGATCCCTTCGCAGCGAACCGGCAAGTCGGGCATAGAGGGCAAGCTCGGATGGCTTCGTAACCGACTTACTACACACCTCTGTTGGTCTCGTTGTGCAGGTTGACTACAGTGGTAAAAGCGTTGTCAGGCGCGGCTCGCTTTGCGATCGTACGGCGAGTGGTTGGTCGGCCTTGATCTTGTCGAGGTCGATGGATGTACGGGGAAACGGGGAGGAGCGTCGTGCTTCCGGCAGACATGGTGGGGGGCGTGTCGGCTACCAGGGCGGCGAACCTGGAGGCCAGTGATGAGGCGCTGAAGGCGTTCGTGGACCGGGTGGACGCGGTCCTCCGCGACCTTGAGTCATCGGCCGGCAATCCTACGAAGGTGGGTGCCCAGACGATCAAGGCCACGTCGTTGAGTTCGGGTCAGGAGGGCGTGTTCCCGGAGGCGACTGGCCTGTACGCGCAGTACCAGCGAGTCCACCGGGAGCTCACGTCGCTCTCTAAGAGCCTGCATCTGCAGATTGAGGCGATCGGTATCGCGGTTCAGGGTGCGCGGCACGGCTTCAACAACCTCGAAGAGGAGCAGCGCCGACGGTTCTGGGAGATCCAGACGGAAGTCACGAAGATCCAAGGCGCGAAGGACGGCAAGCAGCGTGCTGGCAACGACGACACCGCGGTGATGTGACCATGACCGAGAAGCAGCACGAGGCGGACTTCGACCGCGTCGAAAGGCAGAACGGCGTCACGGACGTCGTTCGAGGCATTGAGGAACGACCGCCTGGCGGATTCCTCAACCGCATGATCCGATCGGCAGTCGTGGCCACGCCTTACGGGCGTACTGTCGCGGACCGGACAGACTTCGAGAAGAGCGACCTCGACCTCAACGCTCTGGTTGACCTCGTCGAGCAGACGAACCCTGAAGATCTCGAATCGTCGGGCAAGGCATTGTGGGACGCGCGCGACGCCATCAAAGCAGCAGCCGATGAGCTGTCCGGCCACATCGGCACCGTGCCTTGGGTTGGAGAGTCGGGTGACTCCTTCCGGACGTGGGGAACCGCACTCGTCGAGAACACGAACTACTTGAGTGAGTTCGCCGGAGCCGCGGGGGACCAGATCACGGCTGCCGCCATGGGTCTTGCGTCCGTGCGTGGTTCCATGCCGTCCCGTGACACGGACCCGAACCGGAAGCGCCCCGAGCAGTTCAGCGAGGCTGAGAAAGCCGCGAACAAAGACGAGTACGCGGCTGCTGTGCGGGTTGAGAAGGACCGCCAAGAGGCGATCAACCAGATGAACCGGTTGGCGTCCTACTACGCGGTGTCTGAAGAGATGCTGTCGGCCCTGCCTGACAAGAAGAAAACGCCGACGTTCGAGGCCATGCCTGACGTTGGAGTTCCTCAGCCCGTAGCGTCGAATTGGAAGGACTCTTCAAACTCTGCTACGGGCTCGCAGGGGGGCATCACGGGAACGGCCTCTCCCTCGGGTCACCACGCAACGGCGACGGGCGAAGTCGCCAGGGACGTCGCGAGTGACACACCGCGGCCGGTCAAGGATGTCACCGACAAGATCATGTACCCGGATGACACCGTTGGCACGAACATCGACAGCGTCGGAACGCTGCCCCCGCCCACGGCCAGTCCGGTGACCGGGCAGAATCCGCCGGTCTTGGGTACGTCTACCACAGGTGGCGGCCAGACTGGCATGTTCGACGGCCGCCTGGGGACCCCGCTTCCCAATGGCAGGCAGGGCCGGAGCGCAAGCGGAGTGGTCGGTCGTACCCCTGCGTCCACTCAGGGCCGCGCTGGTACGCCCGGTTTGACGAATTCCGGTTCCGGGCGATCTGCGGGACAGGGACCCATCAACCAGATGGGGCGCGCCACGTCGACCGGTCAGGTGCCGGCCAAGGGCACTGCTTCCGCATCCAAGTCGTTCCCGATGGGCCAGGGCATCAGCGGCGGTACGCCCCGGGCCGACGGCACGGCCACGCCACGGGCGAGCGGTGGGCCCACCACTGGCGCCGGTCGGTCGAACGGAGTCGTCGGGGGACGGCCCGCGACTACCGGTAGTGCCGTGGGGAGTGGTGGGTCGAGGGTGCCCCGTGGCACGGTCGTCGGTGGCGAGGCAGTAGCCAACTCCCGGTCCGCGACTGGTCGCCCCAGTCAGCGCGGCGTCTTTGGCGGACCCGAGTCGACCACGCGGTCCGGTCCGAGCGGGACAACCTCGCGTGCCGGTGCGGGAACGCCACAGGCTGTCACGGGCAGGCCCTCTGCACGCAATTCTCTTGCGGGTGCCGAGCGCAACGGTATGACGCGTGGTGGCGCGGGTCTCGTGCGTGGTCCTGGCCCCGTCGGGAAGCCCGGTGAAGAGGAAACGGCGCGGGGATCTACGCGCCCCGACTACCTGGTCGAAGACGAAGAGACTCACCTTCCCAACAACCCGCGGCGTGATGTGCCGCCGGTCGTCAACTGAGCGCGAGCGAGGACACCGAACACGATGAAGTCAGGGATCAGCCGACGAGCCGAGCGGGCTATGTTCCCCAGAACGCGCTGCGGTAGACGAGTGCACGCTGTCGGCGTGGTCGTCGGCGCCCTGGCGGCTACGACTGTCGGGTTCGCCCCTAACGCCGCTGCCTACGACGCACAGTCGGACCAGTGGTACCTGGAGCCCATGCAGGCCGAAAAGATGTGGAAGGTCAGCACGGGGGAGGGTGTCAAGGTCGCTGTCATCGACAGCGGTGTGAATGCGAGTACCCCTTCCTTGAAGGGGCAAGTCCTGACCGACGAGGTCCCCAAGTCGGTCGCGTACAAAGTCACGGACGACTACAGCGGACACGGCACCACTATGGCCGAACTGATTGCTGGCACGGGAGCAGGGGGCGGCCTGCGAGGCCTCGCGCCAGGAGCGAAGATCGTCCCGTATCGCATTGAGTTGGAGAATCTGAAGGGCGGCGCGGAAGAGAAGCAGAAGACGCCCGAGGCCAGAGATGCGATCAGAGCGGCAGCCGACAGCGATGTGAAGATCATCAACATGTCGTTCGGGTCGGCGGGGCCGAGTTCCAAGGAGAAGGAGGCTATCGAGTACGCCGCTTCGAAAGGCAAGCTGTTGATTGCTTCCGTTGGCAACGATGGCCGAGACAAGGGGACGATCGGTTACCCAGCCGGGTTCCCCTACGTACTTGGTGTTTCGGCGACGGACGAAACCGGCAAGGTGTCGGAGTTCTCCTCGTCGGGGAACTATGTGGATGTTGCGGCTCCAGGGCAAGATTTCCCCGGGTGGTGTGACCCGAACTTCCGTTCCTACTGCGGCGACAGGAACGGCACGAGTTCGGCCGCCGCGATCGCATCAGCCTCTGCGGCCCTGATCTGGTCCGTCCACCCTGACTGGACGGTCAACCAGGTCACTCGCGCCCTGATCGACACGGCTGGCCGTACCTGGGCGAAGGACAAGCCCAGTAAGTACGTGGGATACGGGTTCGTCCGTCCACGGATGGTACTCAGCGATCCCAACTATGACGCCGGTCCCGCGAATGTCGACCCACTGGCCAAGGACAACGGTGGAGACCTGCTGGCCAACTCCGCGTCGTCCGCCTCGTCCTCGGCTTCCTCGTCGCCCACTCCTTCCGCATCAACCGTGTCACAGGCCCCAGGAAAGGGTTCCACCGGCGGTACTTCGGCCGCAGGGTCAAGCGCGGATGCGTCCAACGACGGCAACACGCTCTGGATGGCTCTGGGAGCAGCTGGCGCGGTCATCGTGCTCGGTGGTGGTGGCGCAGCCCTCATGCGGGCCCGTCGCGCCAGGTGACGTCGCCAGCCGTCAAGAGTCAATAGCCCTGCGTTGTTCGGATAGGGCGCGCACTCCGTCTTACCGCTGTGAAGCCTGCGAAATAAGACCCCAGCGGTGAGCCGAATCAACCGGATAAACAACAGACACAGGAAAGGCAGGGCTGACCATGGCAAGTGGAAAGCAGAAGCTTGAAGATGCCGCAGTAGTCCAGCTGCAGAAGCAGATGTACGAGAAGTACGAGGGCATCCGTAAGCGGGTGCACAACCTTCAGGGCGTTATCGACGGCCTTGAGGGTCAGTGGCAGGGTATCGGTCGTGCCGCGTTCGACAAGAAGCAGGCCGAGATCAATCAGTCGCTGCAGAACATCGGCACCATTCTCGGGGACGTCATCGAGGCGATGACGTCGACGCGCAACATCAAGGACAGCAAGGAGGACGAGGTTCGCGCGGCGGTCAACAAGATCGACATCCAGGACGGCGCTCCCACCGTGCAGCCGTCCTCCCTCAGTTCCTACTGAGCCGAGCCGGCGCACGGACTCCGCCGGGCAGCCGGCACCCACCACGCACACCCAGCGAGACGAGGTAAACAGGCATGGCCAACAACGCTGATGGGCTGCAAGTCACTTATGACGGGCTCGACTTCGCGGCGACGAAGATCGGTAACGAGGCGAGTCAGCTCGAGCAGGACCTGCAGGAGCTCAAGAAGCTGGTCGTGAGCAGCCTTCAGTACTGGGAGGGTGAGGCTCAGAACACCTTCAACGAGAAGCTGTCCCGTTGGGACAAGGAAGCCAACGACATCCACCAGGCGCTGACCGGCATCGGTCACGTGGTCGCGACGTCGGGTGGTACGTACATGCAGGGTGACAAGAAGGCGGCCAGCTACTTCCAGTAGGCCGAGCGGCACGAAGCAATTCCGGGGTGGGCGCGCGCGGGAGGCGCCCACCCCGCTGCCGTGCGCTTCCCCGTCACGCTCGCGGTGAGCGGCGGCCCCCCGCCCGAGCGAACGCTTCGGGCGCTCTCAGGCGGCCGCCCAAGCCGAAACCTTCACCGTGAGGAACGGGCGGAAGCCGACCCCTCCGGGCTTCCCCCTCGTCCGCTGAACCACCCCGCGCCCTCGCCCCACTTTCCGCGCCCCGAACGCACTCAAAGCACCGAGGCCGTGCCCCCCGAAGCAGACACGGCCCCACCCCACACGTCAGCACACGTCACACGTTCGTGTCCTCCGCCAACCCCACCTGAACCAACGGCTTCCCCCGCTTGCGCGACACGAACACGCCCCGCCCCGCGGGCATCGGGCGCGGGCGTACGCCGCCCAGGACCTCGCCCTCGGCCGGGTCGCCCGTGAGGACCACGCCCTGGGCGCCGAGTTCCTTGATGCGCTGCATGAAGGACTCGTAGCCGGCGCGGCCCGCGCCCGCGGTGGAGCGGGCGATGATGAAGCGGACGCCGACGTCACGGGCGAACGGGAGGAGATCCGTCAGGCCCGCCAGCGGGTTGCCGCTCGACGTGGACACCAGGTCGTAGTCGTCGACGATCACGTACACCGTGGGGCCGCGCCACCAGCTGCGGTCGCGCAGCTGCTGGGCCGTGACCTCCGCGGTGGGCGTGCGGCGCTGCATCAGGTCGGCCAGTGCGTCCATGTGGTGCTGCATCTGGTTCGACATGGGGATGTACTCGGCCAGGTGCGAGGGCGGCGTGACGCCCAGCAGCGAGCGTCGGTTGTCCACCACGAACAGCTTGCAGTCGTTGCCGTCGTACCGCTCGGTGAGGCGCTTGATGAGCAGCTTCAGCAGGTTCGACTTGCCGGACTCGCTCTCGCCGAAGACGAGGAAGAACGGGTCCTGGTCGAAGTCCACGTACACCGGCTCGAGGTTGTTCTCGTCGAGGGCGAAGGAGACGCCCCGGTTCGGGAAACGGTCGCCCGGGGGCAGCTGGGCCGCCGGGAACTCCCTGGGCAGCAAGCGCACTTCGGGGGCGCCGGGCTGCTGCCAGTGACGGGCGACCTCGGCCGTGAGGGCCTGCGTCGCCTCCGCCAGGTCCGTGTCGGAGGACAGGCCGTCGATGCGCGGGACCGCCGCCATGAAGTGCTGCTTCTGCGGTGTCTGACCGCGTCCCGGGACGCCGGTGGGCACGTTGGCGGCGACCTTGCGGTCGAACTCGGAGTCCATCGGGTCGCCGAGCCGCAGCTCCAGGCGGTTCATCAGGTGGTCCTTGAGGTTCGCGCGGACCTCCATGGAGCGTGAGGCGGACAGGATCAGGTGGATGCCGTAACCGAGGCCGCGCGCCGCGATGTCGAGGACCAGGGTTTCCAACGCCTCGTAGTCCTGACGGAAGTTGCCCCAGCCGTCGATCACCAGGAAGACGTCACCCCAGGGCTGGTCGGTCACCGAGATGTCGCCCCGCGCGCGGCGGGTGCGGAACTCGGCGATCGAGGAGATGCCGGCCGTACGGAAGTACTCCTCGCGGCGGGTCAGGACGCCGTACACCTCGGCCGTGGTACGCCGCACCTTCTCGGGGTCGAGGCGTGAGGCCACCCCGCCCACATGCGGCAGGCCGGCCACCGCCGACAGGCTGCCACCGCCGAAGTCCAGCCCGTAGAACTGCACTTCGTGCGGGGTGTGGGTGAGGGCGAAGGACGCGATGATCGAGCGCAGCAGCGTCGACTTGCCGGACTGCGGGCCGCCGAGGACCTGCATGTGACCGGCGGCGCCGCCGAAGTCGGCCCACAGCGGATCGCGCCGCTGCTCGTACGGCTTGTCGACGAGGCCCACCGGAATGACGAGCCGGCCCGCGCCCTCGTAGCCGGGCTGGGTCATGCCGCGGCCGGGCACCGGAGCCAGTCCGGGCAGCAGCGAGTCGAGCGACGGCGGGCTGTCCAGCGGGGGCAGCCACACCTGGTGGGCGGCCGGGCCCTGCGCCTCCAGGCGCCGCACGATCACGTCCAGCACGGTGTCGGCGAGCGCGTCGTCCTGCTGCGCGTCGGGCTCCGCCTGCCGCTGCTGCGGGATCGGGGCGTACTGCACCGGGACCTCGGCCGCGGTGAAGAGCACCGGCCTGCGGTCGACCGGGAGCGGCCCGCCGGGCACGACGGCCTGCTGGGAACCCGTGCGGTACACGCCGGAGACGTACGCCGCCTTGAAGCGCACCATCTCCTCCGTGCCGAACTTCAGCAGGCCGGAGCCCGGGACGTTCGGCAGTTCGTAGGCGTCCGGGACGCCGATCGCGGCGCGTGACTCGGCCGCCGAGAACGTCCGCAGACCGATCCGGTACGACAGGTAGGTCTCCAGGCCCCGCAGGCGGCCCTCCTCCAGGCGCTGCGAGGCGAGCAGCAGGTGCACACCCAGCGAACGTCCGATGCGCCCGATCTGCACGAACATCTCGATGAAGTCGGGCTTCGCGGTGAGCAGTTCGCTGAACTCGTCGATCACCAGGATCAGCGACGGGATCGGCTGCAAGGGGGCGCCCGCCGCGCGGGCCTTCTCGTAGTCGTGGATGTTGGCGTAGTTGCCCGCGTCGCGGAGCATCTCCTGGCGGCGGTTGAGCTCACCGCGGATGGAGTCACCCATGCGGTCGACCAGCGTCAGGTCGTCCGCGAGGTTGGTGATCACGGCCGCCACGTGCGGCATCTGGGCCATGCCGGCGAAGGTCGCGCCGCCCTTGAAGTCCGCGAGGACGAAGTTCAGCGTTTCGGAGGAGTGCGTCACCGCCAGGCCGAGGACCAGCGTGCGCAGCAGCTCCGACTTGCCGGAACCGGTCGCGCCGACGCACAGGCCGTGCGGGCCCATGCCCTCCTGCGCCGCCTCCTTGAGGTCGAGCATCACGGGCCGGCCGTCCTCGCCGAGACCGATCGGCACCCGCAGGCGCTCCGACTGCGAGCGCGGCCGCCAGGTCCGCCTCGGGTCGACCGAGGCCGCGTCGCCCAGGTTCAGCAGATCGGTGAACTCCAGGTTGGCGAGCAGCGGTTCGTCGTCCTCGCCGCCCGATCCCATGCGCAGCGGCGCCAGTTGTCGGGCGAGCGCCTCGGCGGCCTCGTACGACAGGACGTCCGGTGTGCCCTCGTAGACCATGCCGTGCGCCGATTCCAGGCGCAGTTCCTTCGGGTGCACGATGACCGCGAGGTCGCCGCGGCCGAGGTTGAGGTCTCCGGGTACCACTTCGAGGACGGTCACGCCCTGGAGGCCCTCGGGGCTGGCGAGCAGGGAGGTGGGCGGCAGGGAGACACCGTCGAGCACGACCACCAGATGCGGCTGCTCGGGGACCGGCGGAGCGGCGGGGTGGAAACGGGGGCGGCCCTGGAGGAAGGGGTCGAGCCGGTCCTCCAGTTGCAGGGGGTCGGTCGCGATCAGACGCATGCTGCCGGCGCCGTCCGTGAGCCCCCGGGTCTGCAAGTGCGGCAGCCACTTCGCCCACTCCCACTCGGGCGCCGATTCCCGCCCGGTGGCGACCGCGATGACCATGTCCTCGGGAGAGTGCAGCGAGGCGAGGCAGGCCGCCACGGCACGGGCGGTGCCGCGTACGGTGCCCGGCTCGCCGCTGATCGTCACGTGGTAGAAGGCGCGCAGCGAGACCGCCATCGGCAGGTCCTCGAGGGAGCTGTGCGTGGCCAGGAAGCGCTGCATGGCACCGGCGGTCAGCGGCTCCAGGTCGTCGACCGGGGCGGTCTGCGGCGGTACCAGGGGAGTGGCCAGAGCCTGTGGACCGAGGCCCACGCGCACCTGCCCGAAGTCCTCGTCGCCGGTGCGCCGCTCCCACACCCGGCTGCCCTCGGCGACCAGGGCCCACAGTTGCTCCGGTGAAGGGTGCAGGTAGTACTGGGCGTCGCGCTGGGCCTGGGCGGTGCGCAGCGCCTGGCGCCGGGTCTGCGACAGATAGCGCAGGTAGTCGCGGCGGATGTCCGCCAGTTGGCCCTGGTTGCCGCGGCGGTAGCGGACCAGCATGGCGATGCCCATCGCGACCGTGGAGGCCACCATCACCATACCCATGATCTTCATGAAGGGCTGGGCCTGCGGATTGAAGAAGAACACCACGGAACCACCCATGCCGAGCATGGGCAGGAGCTGCATCAGAGCGCCCTCCTGCTGCCCGCGCGGAAGTTCCGGCGGAGCCTGGAGCATCACCTCGTCCGTGGGCACTTCCTTCGGCAGTGCTCGCGGTGGGCGCTTGACGACGATGTGGCTCACTACGCACCAATTCCCTTGCCGGACCGAGTTGTTTCGTCCGCCGCCCCGTGTCGGGCGGACGTCGATCGCGCAGCGTGATCCTACTGACAACCACGGACACCGGCGGGCGGTAGGGTGCCCGTGAGACGTGTGAGCAGTTGCGAATCGTTCCGGGAAAAACGGGCAATCCGCAACGGTTCGAACCAGGCGTCTCTCCGCAATTCCCGGGCGGAACGGCACGGTTGCCCGGTTGCGAGAGCGGCGCGGCACAACCTACACAGGATTCTTACGGGCGGGTGTGTGCGGCGGCACCGCGAGCCGCCCCACCACCGACGAGGGGGAACAGCAGGTGAGCATGACGGCCTCCGCGCCGGCCGGCGCGACCGGCGGACCGGGCACCGGAGCCCCTTCGGGGGCGGGTACGGGCCTCGGCTTCAGCCGGGTCACCATCGTGGCGCCCGACAGCCGCATCGACGTGGCGCTGCCCGACGACGTACCGGTCGCCGACCTGTACCCGGAGATCCTGCGGCTGTCCCAGCAGAGCCCCGCCGAGGGCGCCCCCGTCGGATACCACCTCGTACGCCGCGACGGCACCGTCCTCGACAGCTCGCGGTCCTTCGCCGCGCAGCGCATCCTCGACGGCGAACTGCTCACCCTGCGCCCGTTCGCGGAGTCGCTGCCGCCCGCCGTCATCGACGACGTATCCGAGGCCGTGGCCGCCGCCGTCACCCGAGACCGCACCCTGTGGAACGGCGACCTGACACGTATCGCCGGCCTCGTCGCGGGCGGAATCCTGCCCGCGCTGCTGGCGTTCGTGGCCTGGAGTTCCGAGATCCGCCACGACATGCACAGCCTCCAGGGCATCGTCGCGGGCGTCACCGGGCTCCTGCTCGTCACCATCGCGTGTGTACGCGCACGCGTGTACGACGACCGGGGCTCCGCGATCGCCCTCGGCCTGGGCGCGCTGCCGAACGTCGCCGTGGCCGGCTCCGGGCTGCTGCCGTTCTCCGAGGGCCAGGGCATCGGGCGGCTGCAGTTCCTGCTCGCCTGCACGGCGGTGCTGGTCGCCGCCGTCGTCCTCACCCTGGTGTCGCCGCGTGGCGACGGCCCCTTCGTGGCCTTCGTCTTCGCCTCCATGATCGGCCTGGTCACCACCTTCATCGCGATCCTCACGGACCTGCGGCCCATCGAGACGGCCGCCGTCTGCGCGCCGCTGTCCGTCGTCGCGCTCGCCTTCCTGCCGGGCCTGTCCATGCGGTTCGCGCGGCTGCCCATCGGCTTCGAACCGCCCAACCCCTCGCGCGGCGGCTACGACTCCGGGGAAGCCGCCGTGCAGGAGCCCATCGACGTCGAGCGCATCGCGGCCCAGACCCGTCGCGGCCACGAACTCCTCGTCGGTCTCGTCGGCGGCTGTGCCCTCGTCTCCGTGGGCGCGTCGATCGTCCTCGGCTTCTCCGACAACGTGTGGGCCGAGCTGCTCGCCCTCGCCACCGGTGTGGCGATGCTGATGCGCGCCCACCTCTTCCGCTACACCGCCCAGGTCGGCGCCACACTGGCCGCGGGCCTCGCCGCCCTCGTCTTCCTCGGTCTCGGGCTCGCCCTCAACCCGCCCCAGGACTATCTGCGCGACGCCGTCCTCGGGGACACCACCGCGCTCGACATCCGCAGTGTCTGGCTCGCGGCGGCCATCGCCGCGGCCGCCGCCCTGGTCACCGCGATCGGCCTGGTCACCCCGCGGCGCGGTGTCACGCCCTTCTGGGGACGCTTCCTGGAGATCGCCGAGAGCTTCGTCCTGCTCACGCTGATCCCGCTGGCCCTGGCGGTCTTCGACGTCTACGCGAAGGCGCGGGCAATGACCAGCTGAGGAACGTGCGTGCCGCCCGGGCGCGGACAACGCCGGCTGCGGAGACGCGGACGACGCGGACACGGACGACGACCAGCCGGCGCCCGGACCGGCAGGGGCACGAACCGCCCGGGCCGGCAGAGGCACGAACCGCCCGGGCCGGCAGGGACACGAACCGCCCGGACCGGCAGGGACACGAACCGCCCAGGCCGGCAGGGACACGAACCGCCCAGGCCGGCAGGGGCATGAACCGTCCGGACCCGCAGGGGCACGAACCACCCCGGACCCGCAGGGACACGAACCGCGAACCGCGAGCCGTGCCCCTTCCAGGAGCGCGGCTCGGTTCGTCACCCCGCCGGGTCTTCGGCCGCAGGGGCGGGAGCCACCCAGGACGTACGCGTGAGCACCGCCGGACGGGCCGACCCGCCCCCGCCCTCTACTCCGCGAGCTCCCCCGGCCCGCTCCGCGAGCTCCCCGCTCCCGCTCCCCGTGCTCCCCCCGCTCCGCTCCCCGAACTCCCCGCCCTCTACTCCGCGAGTTCCCCGCGCCCCGGTTCCGGCTCCAGGTCGAACTCCCCGTCCCGCGCGCCGAGCACGAAGGCCGTCCACTCCGCCTCGGTGTACCTCAGCACGGTGTCCGGGTCGAGCGAGGAGCGCATCGCCACGGCCCCGCCGGGCAGCCGGGCGATCTCGACCCGCTCCTCGTGCTCCTCGGTCCCCGGCGCGCTCTCCCACTCGACACCGGAGATGTCGAGGGCGTACAGCTCGTCCCTCTCCCGCTCCTTGCGCGCCTTGATCTCCTCTGCCGTCTCCGCCATGCCGCAGCGACCCCTTCCCGACGTCCGTGCCAACGATCCGACGGTTCACCCTAGTGGCGCCGTACGCCCCGCCCACGGGCTTCCAGGACCGCGGTGAAGGCGCCCACCGGTGACTGGTACCCTGAGTGACGGCCGTTTGTGTACGCACCCCCGGAGCGCCGCTCTGGAGGCCGCGCCCAGCGGATCCCCGCCTCCCGAGTAACGGAAGCTCCCCCGAGACACAGACCGGGGGCACTCGGTGGCCATCACAGACCATGAGGAGTACGCGTGCCGCTCGACGCCGCTACGAAGAAGCAGATCATCACCGAGTTCGGCCAGAAGGAGGGCGACACCGGCTCCCCCGAGGTCCAGGTCGCGATGCTCTCGCGCCGTATCTCGGACCTGACCGAGCACCTCAAGACCCACAAGCACGACCACCACTCCCGTCGTGGTCTGCTGATCCTGGTCGGTCAGCGCCGCCGCCTGCTGCAGTACCTCGCCAAGAAGGACATCCAGCGCTTCCGCGCGCTGGTCGAGCGCCTCGGCATCCGCCGCGGTGCGGCGGGCGCCAAGTAAGACGCCGCGAGGGGAGCGGTTCCCACAGGTATGGGGACCGCTCCCCTTTGCTGTACGTACGACTTTGCCGTACGTACAAGGCTGTGCCGCACGATCCGCACGTGCGGAGTGTCACTGACGCTTTGTAGTGTGGTAGCACAACGCACGACGCAGGACACCACGTGATGAGGCGGGCCCATGGGGGTACGCCGACATCACGAGACGAAGAGTCGAACGAAACGAACGAGGAGAAGCGCACCGCGCCGCCGCCGGTCCTCGGTAGTGGCCCCCGGGGGAAGTGAGCCCCGAGGGCTTCGATCGAAGACCGGCCCGCACCAGACGGAGCGCTTCTCCGCAACCGTCCCCCTGCCACACGGGCGGAGAGGGACGAAGACGAGGAGAAAACGCTAGTGGAGAACGAGACCCACTACGCCGAGGCCGTCATCGACAACGGTTCCTTCGGCACCCGCACCATCCGCTTCGAGACGGGCCGCCTGGCCAAGCAGGCCGCCGGCTCCGCCGTGGCGTACCTGGACGACGACACCATGGTGCTGTCGGCCACCACCGCCTCCAAGAACCCCAAGGACCAGCTCGACTTCTTCCCCCTCACGGTGGACGTCGAGGAGCGGATGTACGCCGCCGGCAAGATTCCCGGCAGCTTCTTCCGCCGTGAGGGCCGTCCCTCCGAGGACGCGATCCTGACCTGCCGCCTCATCGACCGCCCGCTGCGCCCGTCCTTCCGCAAGGGCCTGCGCAACGAGATCCAGGTCGTCGCCACCATCATGGCGCTCAACCCCGATCACCTGTACGACGTCGTGGCGATCAACGCCGCCTCCGCGTCCACGCAGCTGGCCGGCCTGCCCTTCTCCGGCCCGATCGGCGGCGTCCGCGTCGCGCTGATCAACGGCCAGTGGGTCGCGTTCCCGACGCACACCGAGCTCGAGGCCGCCGTCTTCGACATGGTCGTCGCGGGCCGCGTCCTGGACGACGGCGACGTCGCGATCATGATGGTCGAGGCCGAGGCCACCGAGAAGACCATCCAGCTGGTCAAGGACGGCGCCCAGGCGCCCACCGAGGAGGTCGTCGCCTCCGGTCTGGACGCCGCGAAGCCCTTCATCAAGGTGCTCTGCAAGGCCCAGGCCGACCTCGCCGCGAAGGCCGCCAAGCCGACCGGCGAGTTTCCGATCTTCCTCGACCACCAGGACGACGTCCTGGAGGCGCTGTCCGCCGCCGTCCGCCCGGAGCTCGCCTCCGCGCTGACGATCGCGGGCAAGCAGGAGCGCGAGGCCGAGCTGGACCGCGTCAAGGCGCTGGCCGCCGAGAAGCTCCTGCCGGAGTTCGAGGGCCGCGAGAAGGAGATCTCCGCCGCGTACCGCTCGCTCACCAAGCAGCTGGTCCGCGAGCGCGTGATCAAGGAGAAGAAGCGCATCGACGGCCGCGGGCTCACGGACATCCGTACGCTCGCCGCCGAGGTCGAGGCCATCCCGCGCGTGCACGGTTCCGCGCTGTTCGAGCGTGGCGAGACCCAGATCCTGGGCGTCACCACCCTCAACATGCTCCGTATGGAGCAGCAGCTGGACACCCTCTCCCCGGTGACCCGCAAGCGCTACATGCACAACTACAACTTCCCGCCGTACTCCGTCGGCGAGACCGGCCGCGTCGGCTCCCCCAAGCGCCGCGAGATCGGCCATGGCGCCCTCGCCGAGCGCGCCATCGTGCCGGTGCTGCCGACGCGCGAGGAGTTCCCCTACGCGATCCGTCAGGTGTCCGAGGCCCTCGGCTCCAACGGCTCGACGTCCATGGGCTCGGTCTGCGCCTCCACCATGTCGCTGCTGAACGCCGGTGTGCCGCTGAAGGCCCCCGTCGCCGGTATCGCCATGGGCCTGATCTCCCAGGAGATCAACGGCGAGACGCACTACGTCGCCCTCACCGACATCCTCGGTGCGGAGGACGCCTTCGGCGACATGGACTTCAAGGTCGCCGGCACCAAGGAGTTCGTGACCGCCCTCCAGCTCGACACCAAGCTGGACGGCATCCCGGCCTCCGTCCTGGCCGCGGCCCTCAAGCAGGCCCGTGACGCTCGCCTCCACATCCTCGACGTGATGATGGAAGCGATCGACACGCCGGACGAGATGTCCCCCAACGCCCCGCGGATCATCACCGTCAAGATCCCCGTGGACAAGATCGGCGAGGTCATCGGCCCCAAGGGCAAGATGATCAACCAGATCCAGGAGGACACCGGCGCCGAGATCACGATCGAGGACGACGGCACCATCTACATCGGTGCCCAGGTCGGCTCGCAGGCCGAGGCCGCCCGCGCCACGATCAACGGCATCGCCAACCCGACCATGCCGGAGGTCGGCGAGCGCTACCTGGGTACGGTCGTCAAGACCACCACCTTCGGTGCGTTCGTGTCGCTGCTCCCGGGCAAGGACGGTCTGCTGCACATCTCGCAGATCCGCAAGCTCGCCGGCGGCAAGCGCGTGGAGAACGTCGAGGACGTGCTCGGTGTGGGCTCCAAGGTCCAGGTCGAGATCGCCGAGATCGACTCCCGCGGCAAGCTCTCCCTCATCCCCGTGATCGAGGGCGAAGGCGACGACGACGAGAAGAAGGACGACACCGACCAGTGACGTCGAGCAGCTCCACGGCGACGGCCCGCACCTCCTCGGAGGCGCGGGCCGTCGCCCGTACCCAAACCCTGATCAAGGGCACCAACGGCATCGGCACGGTCCGCAAGACCACCCTCCCGGGTGGTCTGCGCATCGTCACCGAGACCCTGCCGTCGGTGCGCTCGGCGACCTTCGGCATCTGGGCCCACGTGGGCTCCCGCGACGAGACGCCGGCCCTGAACGGCGCCACGCACTACCTGGAGCACCTGCTCTTCAAGGGCACGTCCCGCCGCAGCGCGCTGGACATCTCGTCGGCCATCGACGCCGTCGGCGGCGAGATGAACGCGTTCACGGCGAAGGAGTACACCTGCTACTACGCACGCGTGCTCGACACCGACCTGCCGCTGGCCATCGACGTCGTCTGCGACATGCTGACGGGCTCCCTCATCCTCGAAGAGGACGTCAACGTGGAGCGCGGCGCGATCCTCGAAGAGATCGCGATGACCGAGGACGACCCGGGCGACGGTGTGCACGACCTGTTCGCGCACACCATGTTCGGCGACAACCCCCTCGGCCGCCCCGTCCTCGGCACGGTCGACACGGTCAACGCCCTGACCGCCGACCGCATCCGCCGCTTCTACAGGAAGCACTACGACCCGACCCACCTCGTGGTCGCGTGCGCCGGCAACATCGACCACGACAAGGTCGTACGTCAGGTCCGCGCAGCCTTCGAGAAGGCTGGCGCCTTCAAGAACCCGCAGGCCACGCCCATCGCCCCGCGCGACGGCCGGCGCACCCTGCGCACGGCGGGCCGCGTCGAGCTGATCGGCCGCAAGACCGAGCAGGCGCACGTCGTCCTCGGCATGCCGGGCCTGGCCCGCACGGACGAGCGCCGCTGGGCGCTCGGGGTGCTCAACACGGCCCTCGGCGGCGGCATGTCGTCCAGGCTCTTCCAGGAGGTCCGGGAGAAGCGCGGCCTGGCCTACAGCGTGTACTCGTACACCTCGGGCTTCGCCGACTGCGGCCTGTTCGGCGTGTACGCGGGCTGCCGCCCGAGCCAGGTGCACGACGTGCTGAAGATCTGCCGCGACGAACTCGACCAGGTGGCCGAGCACGGCCTCCCGGACGACGAGATCGGCCGCGCCATCGGCCAGCTCCAGGGCTCCACCGTCCTCGGCCTGGAGGACACGGGCGCGCTGATGAACCGTATCGGCAAGAGCGAGCTGTGCTGGGGCGAACAGATGTCGGTGGACGACATGCTGGCCCGGATCGCCTCGGTCACCCCGGACGACGTCCGCTCGGTGGCCGGCGAGATCCTGGGACGGCGGCCCTCGCTGTCGGTCATCGGCCCGCTGAAGGACAAGCAGGCGTCCCGGCTGCATGACGCCGTCGCCTGATCAACCCCGGAACCCCGGTAAGGAAGCAAGAAGAAGATGAGCAAGCTGCGCGTGGCGGTCCTCGGTGCCAGGGGCCGGATCGGTGCCGAGGCGGTCCGGGCGGTCGAGGCGGCCGAGGACATGGAACTGGTCGCCGCCCTGGGCCGGGGCGACACGCTCGAGACACTGGCCGAGACCGGCGCCCAGGTGGCCGTCGAGCTGACCACGCCCGCCTCGGTCATGGACAACCTCGAGTTCTGCGTACGGCACGGCATCCACGCCGTCGTCGGGACGACGGGCTGGACCGAAGAACGCCTCGCGCAGCTCAACGGCTGGCTCGCCGAATCCCCGCGGACGGGCGTCCTCATCGCGCCGAACTTCTCCATCGGGGCCGTCCTGACCATGAAGTTCGCGCAGATCGCCGCGCCCTACTTCGAGTCCGTCGAGGTCGTCGAGCTGCACCACCCGAACAAGGTCGACGCCCCCTCCGGCACCGCCACCCGGACGGCCCAGCTCATCGCCGAGGCCCGCCGCGCGGCCGGCTCCGCTCCGGCCCCGGACGCCACCGTGACGGCGCTGGACGGCGCGCGCGGAGCCGACGTGGACGGCGTCCCCGTGCACGCCATCCGCCTGCGCGGTCTGCTCGCCCACCAGGAGGTCCTGCTGGGCGGCGAGGGCGAGACCCTCACCGTGCGCCACGACTCCCTGCACCACAGCAGCTTCATGCCGGGCATCCTGCTCGGCGCCCGCCGCGTGGTGACGACCCCGGGCCTCACCTTCGGCCTGGAGCACTTCCTGGATCTGGGCTGACACCCGCCATGCGAGCCAAGCTCTCCTACGCCGTCACGGCCGCCGTCCTGGTCGTCTACTTCGTCCTGGTCGGCAGCCGCGGTGTCATGCTCATCCAGGCCGGCACACTCCTCACCGTGACCTTCGGGGTCGCGGTGCTGATCCTGCCGGTCATCGGTCTGTGGTTCCTGTGGAAGAACACCCAGTTCGTCCGCAAGGCGAACCTGCTCGCCGCCGAACTCGACGCCGAGGGCGGCCTGCCGGTCGACGAACTCAAGCGCACGCCCGCCGGACGCATCGACCGCGAGTCGGCCGACGAGGTCTTCGCCCAGCGCAAGGCGGAGACGGAGGCGGCCCCGGACGACTGGCGCAGCTGGTTCCGCCTGGCCATCGCCTATCACGACGCCCGTGACACCCCGCGCGCCCGCAAGGCGATGCAACGTGCCATCGCCCTGCACGACGGCAGACCGGTCGAAGCCTGACCCGTCCGCCGTCCGCCCTCCGCTGTATGCCGAAGGGCCGGTCCGCCTCCGCGGACCGGCCCTTCGCGTCATCGGGGGGCGTCAGTCCCGCCGGTACTCGTCCGCCCACGCCTCGATCGCGTCCGCCGCCCGGTTGAAGGCACCGGCTCGCGCCAGGAAGTCCGCGTTGTGCGTGCTCAGCACCACCGGCACGTCCTGCGTACCGCGATCCCGCCGCACGAGGGTCAGTGCCTGCCCCTGCACCGCGCGGGGCAGCCCCAGCCAGCGCACCGGCTGCTGCACCGTCCGTACGGCGACGATCCGGTCCCACGGCACCGTACGGGTGCGGAGGAAGCCCACCAGGCGCAGCCCGCGGGCGCTCACCCACACTCCCATGCGCAGCAGCCGCAGCGCGCCGACGATGACCGCCGCCGCGAGGCCGAGGATGATCCCCGCCTCGGACACCGAGCCGGTCAGCGCGATGATCACCGCCGCGAACAGCACGTACGAGGCGAGCAGCAGCGCTATCGCGGCCGCACCCACGCGCCACGGTCCGGGCCGGTAGGGGCGCCGCCAGCGGTCACGGTCGTCGAAGGGCAGCGCGACATCCTCCGCCGCCTCGAATGCGCGGTCGGCTGTCAGGAAGGGCAGGGGCACGGCTGGTCCTCACTCAATCCACACGTGGGCTGTGCCCGGTGAGGTTATCGACCTGTGTCCCCGCCCACCACCTCCGGGGTCCGGATGGAGTCAGTCCCGGCTCACCGCCGTGGGCTCACCGTCCCTCGGACACCTGGGACCGGGACTGCTGTGTCTGCGTGGGCGACTGGTCCTGGGACAGCGCCGGCATTCCGAGGACCAGGGAACCCACGAGTCCGGCGATGATCGTGAGTCCCAGGAGGCAGCGCCCGGCCATCTCCGCGGCGGACGCCCGCTCACGGGGCGGGGGAGTGACATTGCTGCGGAACCTGTCGGCCTCGGCGAGGAAGGCGAACGGTACGGGTTCGCGCCGACGGAACATCGGGGTCGGTTCTCCTTTCGGTGATCGAACACATCACTGCTGTCGAAAGAGACGAACGAGTGCCACGGAAGGTGCCCGCTTGCCCCGAATTCATGGAAGATGTCGCGTCCCGGCACCGAAAGCCCTGATGTCAGTGCCGGGCCGTAGAGTGGGCGCCGCCCGAGAGAAGTGATGGAAGGACCCCCCGAGCCGTGACCGACACCCCCGCCGACGACCTGAAGCCCGGCTTCCGCAGTGACGTCACCGTCGAGCTCGTCAAGCACACCGCGTCCGACGCCGACGTGCTCTTCGCCGCGCGCGTCTCGACCGTCGGCGAGCAGTCCCTGGACGAGCTGGGCAAGGACCCGGAGCGCTCCAAGGGCTTGATCAACTATCTGATGCGGGACCGGCACGGCAGCCCCTTCGAGCACAACTCGATGACCTTCTTCATCAGCGCACCGATCTTCGTCTTCCGCGAGTTCATGCGGCACCGCGTGGGTTGGTCGTACAACGAGGAGTCCGGCCGCTACCGCGAGCTCCAGCCCGTCTTCTACGTACCGGATGCCTCCCGCAAGCTCGTCCAGGAGGGGCGCCCCGGCAAGTACGTCTTCGTCGAGGGCACCGATGTCCAGCGCGAGCTGGCCACCCGCACCATGGAGGACTCCTACCGCCAGGCGTACGAGGCGTACCAGGAGATGCTGCGCGCCGGCGTCGCCCGCGAGGTCGCCCGCGCGGTGCTCCCGGTCGGCCTGTTCTCCTCGATGTACGCCACCTGCAACGCCCGCTCGCTGATGCACTTCCTCGGCCTGCGCACCCAGCACGAGCTGGCGAAGGTCCCGTCCTTCCCGCAGCGGGAGATCGAGATGGTCGGCGAGAAGATGGAGGCGGAGTGGGCGAGGCTCATGCCGCTCACCTACGCCGCGTTCAACGCGAACGGCCGGGTGGCCCCGTAACGCACGGGTGCACCCGCCAGGGCACACATGTACGGGTCAGTCGCGTGAAGTGTCCGTATTGCGGCATTTGGAGAAGTTCATCTAGCCTGATCAAACGGACCCGGCACTGCTTGAACCCCCGAGCAGGCAGTGCCGGGCTCCGCATTTGTCACCACTTGTCGCCTGCCCCTAGGGCAGACCCCACCCTGAGCAACGAGTAGCGTGTTACCCATGGCTCCGACCTCCACTCCGCAGACCCCCTTCGGGCGGGTCCTCACCGCCATGGTCACGCCCTTCACGGCGGACGGCGCACTCGACCTCGACGGCGCACAGCGGCTCGCCACCCACCTGGTGGACGCAGGCAACGACGGCCTGATCGTCAACGGCACCACCGGCGAGTCGCCCACCACCAGCGACGCGGAGAAATCGGATCTCGTACGGGCCGTCCTGGAGGCCGTCGGCGACCGCGCCCACGTCATCGCCGGCGTCGGCACCAACGACACCCGCCACAGCATCGAGCTCGCCCGTACGGCGGAGCAGGTGGGCGCGCACGGCCTCCTGGTCGTCACCCCGTACTACAACAAGCCCCCGCAGGAGGGCCTGTACCGGCACTTCACCGCCATCGCCGACGCCGCCCGGCTGCCGGTCATGCTGTACGACATCCCCGGCCGCAGCGGTGTCCCGATCAACACCGAGACGCTGGTCCGCCTCGCGGAGCACCCGCGGATCGTCGCCAACAAGGACGCCAAGGGCGACCTCGGCCGCGCCGGCTGGGCCATCGCCCGCTCCGGCATCGCCTGGTATTCGGGCGACGACATGCTGAACCTGCCGCTGCTCTCGGTGGGCGCGGTCGGCTTCGTCTCGGTCGTCGGCCACGTGGTCACCCCCGACCTGCGCGCCCTGGTGGACGCGTTCACCTCCGGGGACGTCCAGAAGGCCACCGAGATCCACCAGAAGCTGCTCCCCGTGTACACGGGCATGTTCCGCACCCAGGGCGTCATGACGACGAAGGCCGCGCTCACCCTCCAGGGGCTGCCGGCCGGACCGCTGCGCGCCCCCATGGTCGAGCTCACCGCCGAAGAGGTCGAGCAGCTCAAGCTCGATCTCGCCGCCGGCGGGGTACAGCTCTAGTACCAGACTTCGCGCGCCCGCGCGCGCATCAGGCTTCACAACTGAATAAGCAGGCCACCGGTGCCTGCGTCCGCAACGACAACTGCTTCTGCACGAACGTCATGCGCGCCACGTGCCCTCCGGTACGTGGCGCGTGTGGTGAGGAGAGTCTTTTGAGTCATCCGCATCCTGAACTCGCCCCGCCTCCGCCGCTGACCGAAGGCGGCCTACGCATCACCCCGCTCGGCGGCCTCGGCGAGATCGGCCGAAACATGACGGTCTTCGAGTACGGAGGGCGCCTGCTGATCGTCGACTGCGGAGTGCTCTTCCCCGAGGAGGAGCAGCCCGGAATCGATCTGATCCTGCCGGACTTCTCGTCCATCCGGGACCGCCTCGACGACATCGAGGGCATCGTCCTCACCCATGGGCACGAGGACCACATCGGCGGTGTCCCTTACCTTCTGCGCGAGAAGCCGGACATCCCGCTGATCGGCTCCAAGCTCACCCTCGCCCTGATCGAGGCGAAGCTCCAGGAGCACCGCATCCGCCCGTACACCCTGGAGGTGGCGGAGGGGCACCGCGAGCGCATCGGTCCCTTCGACTGCGAGTTCGTCGCGGTCAACCACTCCATCCCGGACGCGCTGGCCGTCGCCATCCGCACTCCGGCCGGCATGGTGGTCCACACCGGCGACTTCAAGATGGACCAGCTCCCGCTGGACAACCGCCTCACGGACCTGCACGCCTTCGCGCGGCTGAGCGAGGAGGGCATCGACCTCCTCCTCAGCGACTCCACGAACGCCGAGGTTCCGGGATTCGTCCCGCCCGAGCGGGACATCTCCAACGTCCTGCGCCAGGTCTTCGCGAACGCCAACAAGCGGATCATCGTGGCGAGTTTCGCCAGCCACGTCCACCGCATCCAGCAGATCCTGGACGCGGCCCACGAGTACGGACGCCGGGTCGCCTTCGTCGGCCGCTCCATGGTCCGCAACATGGGCATCGCACGGGACCTGGGCTATCTGAAGGTCCCACCGGGTCTGGTGGTCGACGTCAAGACCCTCGACGACCTCCCGGACCACCAGATCGTCCTGGTCTGCACGGGCTCCCAGGGCGAACCGATGGCGGCCCTCTCCCGCATGGCGAACCGGGACCACCAGATCCGCATCGTCGACGGCGACACCGTGATCCTGGCCTCGTCGCTGATCCCCGGCAACGAGAACGCGGTCTACCGCGTGATCAACGGCTTGACCCGCTGGGGCGCGCACGTCGTCCACAAGGGCAACGCCAAGGTCCACGTCTCGGGTCACGCGTCGGCCGGCGAGCTGCTGTACTTCTACAACATCTGCCGCCCGAAGAACCTGATGCCGGTCCACGGCGAGTGGCGCCACCTACGGGCCAACGCGGAGCTGGGCGCCCTGACCGGCGTCCCGCACGACCGGATCGTCATTGCCGAGGACGGCGTGGTCGTCGACCTGATCGAGGGCAAGGCGAAGATCGCCGGCAAGGTCCAGGCGGGGTACGTGTACGTCGACGGCCTCTCGGTCGGCGACGTGGGCGAGCCGGCCCTGAAGGACCGCAAGATCCTCGGTGACGAGGGCATCATCTCGGTCTTCGTGGTCATCGACGCGTCGACCGGGAAGATCACGGGTGGCCCGCACGTCCAGGCCCGCGGCTCGGGCATCGAGGACTCGGCCTTCGCGGACGTCCTCCCGAAGGTCACGGAGGTGCTGGAGCGCTCGGCGCAGGACGGCGTGGTCGAACCCCACCAGCTCCAGCAGCTGGTACGACGGACCCTGGGCAAGTGGGTCTCCGACAAGTACCGGCGCCGGCCGATGATCCTCCCGGTGGTCGTGGAGGTCTGACGCCCCGTCGGACCGCCGACCGCGTCAACCTGGAGCGGGCCGCCTCGATTTGCATCGAGGCGGCCCGCTCCAGTACGTTTACGGCTCCGCTCGAGGGGGAACCCGGCAGCTTCGTGCTCCGGAGCCATCCCCCGAGGGGCGGAAATTCCGACTCAGAACTTCTGATAAAGTCGGAGTCGCCGGAAAGGGAAACGCGGAAGCGGGAACCTGGAAAGCGCCGAGGAAATCGGATCGGAAAAGGATCTGATAGAGTCGGGAACGCAAGACCGAAGGGAAGCCCGGAGGAAAGCCCGAGAGGGTGAGTACAAAGGAAGCGTCCGTTCCTTGAGAACTCAACAGCGTGCCAAAAGTCAACGCCAGATACGTTGATACCCCGTCTCCGGCCGGTTTCGGTCGGGGCGTGGTTCCTTTGAAGAAAACACAGCGAGGACGCTGTGAACGGCCGGGCTTATTCCGCCTGGCTGTTCCGCTCTCGTGGTGTCATCCCGATTACGGGAGAACATTCACGGAGAGTTTGATCCTGGCTCAGGACGAACGCTGGCGGCGTGCTTAACACATGCAAGTCGAACGATGAACCACTTCGGTGGGGATTAGTGGCGAACGGGTGAGTAACACGTGGGCAATCTGCCCTTCACTCTGGGACAAGCCCTGGAAACGGGGTCTAATACCGGATAACACTTCCATTCTCCTGAATGGTGGTTAAAAGCTCCGGCGGTGAAGGATGAGCCCGCGGCCTATCAGCTTGTTGGTGAGGTAATGGCTCACCAAGGCGACGACGGGTAGCCGGCCTGAGAGGGCGACCGGCCACACTGGGACTGAGACACGGCCCAGACTCCTACGGGAGGCAGCAGTGGGGAATATTGCACAATGGGCGAAAGCCTGATGCAGCGACGCCGCGTGAGGGATGACGGCCTTCGGGTTGTAAACCTCTTTCAGCAGGGAAGAAGCGAAAGTGACGGTACCTGCAGAAGAAGCGCCGGCTAACTACGTGCCAGCAGCCGCGGTAATACGTAGGGCGCAAGCGTTGTCCGGAATTATTGGGCGTAAAGAGCTCGTAGGCGGCTTGTCACGTCGGGTGTGAAAGCCCGGGGCTTAACCCCGGGTCTGCATTCGATACGGGCAGGCTAGAGTGTGGTAGGGGAGATCGGAATTCCTGGTGTAGCGGTGAAATGCGCAGATATCAGGAGGAACACCGGTGGCGAAGGCGGATCTCTGGGCCATTACTGACGCTGAGGAGCGAAAGCGTGGGGAGCGAACAGGATTAGATACCCTGGTAGTCCACGCCGTAAACGGTGGGAACTAGGTGTTGGCGACATTCCACGTCGTCGGTGCCGCAGCTAACGCATTAAGTTCCCCGCCTGGGGAGTACGGCCGCAAGGCTAAAACTCAAAGGAATTGACGGGGGCCCGCACAAGCAGCGGAGCATGTGGCTTAATTCGACGCAACGCGAAGAACCTTACCAAGGCTTGACATACACCGGAAAGCATCAGAGATGGTGCCCCCCTTGTGGTCGGTGTACAGGTGGTGCATGGCTGTCGTCAGCTCGTGTCGTGAGATGTTGGGTTAAGTCCCGCAACGAGCGCAACCCTTGTTCTGTGTTGCCAGCATGCCCTTCGGGGTGATGGGGACTCACAGGAGACCGCCGGGGTCAACTCGGAGGAAGGTGGGGACGACGTCAAGTCATCATGCCCCTTATGTCTTGGGCTGCACACGTGCTACAATGGCCGGTACAATGAGCTGCGATACCGTGAGGTGGAGCGAATCTCAAAAAGCCGGTCTCAGTTCGGATTGGGGTCTGCAACTCGACCCCATGAAGTCGGAGTTGCTAGTAATCGCAGATCAGCATTGCTGCGGTGAATACGTTCCCGGGCCTTGTACACACCGCCCGTCACGTCACGAAAGTCGGTAACACCCGAAGCCGGTGGCCCAACCCCCTTGTGGGGAGGGAGCTGTCGAAGGTGGGACTGGCGATTGGGACGAAGTCGTAACAAGGTAGCCGTACCGGAAGGTGCGGCTGGATCACCTCCTTTCTAAGGAGCACTTCTTAACCGGGCTTGCCCGGTTCAGAGGCCAGTACATCAGCGACTGTCTGATGCTGGTTGCTCAAGGGTGGAACGTTGACTATTCGGCCGGTTTCCGGGTCGGAGGCTGTGAGTACTGCTCTTCGGAGTGTGGAAAACAGATCTTCGGGCGGGTGCCGGCCGGGCGCGCTGTTGGGTGTCTGAGGGTACGGCCGTGAGGTCGCCTTCAGTGCCGGCCCCAGTGAACTCGGATCCGTGAGGATGCGGGGTGATGGGTGGCTGGTCGTTGTTTGAGAACTGCACAGTGGACGCGAGCATCTGTGGCCAAGTTTTTAAGGGCGCACGGTGGATGCCTTGGTACCAGGAACCGATGAAGGACGTGGGAGGCCACGATAGGCCCCGGGGAGCCGTCAACCAGGCTTTGATCCGGGGGTGTCCGAATGGGGAAACCCGGCAGTCGTCATGGGCTGTCACCCTTGCCTGAACACATAGGGCAAGTGGAGGGAACGCGGGGAAGTGAAACATCTCAGTACCCGCAGGAAGAGAAAACAACCGTGATTCCGGGAGTAGTGGCGAGCGAAACCGGATGAGGCTAAACCGTATACGTGTGAGACCCGGCAGGGGTTGCGTATGCGGGGTTGTGGGATCTCTCTTTCACGGTCTGCCGGCCGTGGGACGAGTCAGAAACCGTATGGATAGGCGAAGGACATGCGAAAGGTCCGGCGTAGAGGGTAAGACCCCCGTAGTCGAAATCTGTACGGCTCGTTTGAGAGACACCCAAGTAGCACGGGGCCCGAGAAATCCCGTGTGAATCTGGCGGGACCACCCGCTAAGCCTAAATATTCCCTGGTGACCGATAGCGGATAGTACCGTGAGGGAATGGTGAAAAGTACCCCGGGAGGGGAGTGAAATAGTACCTGAAACCGTGTGCCTACAAGCCGTGGGAGCGTCGGACGTCAAGCTTGCTTGACGTCTCGTGACTGCGTGCCTTTTGAAGAATGAGCCTGCGAGTTTGCGGTGTGTTGCGAGGTTAACCCGTGTGGGGAAGCCGTAGCGAAAGCGAGTCCGAATAGGGCGGTTCAGTAGCGCGCTCAAGACCCGAAGCGGAGTGATCTAGCCATGGGCAGGTTGAAGCGGCTGTAAGAGGTCGTGGAGGACCGAACCCACCAGGGTTGAAAACCTGGGGGATGACCTGTGGTTAGGGGTGAAAGGCCAATCAAACTCCGTGATAGCTGGTTCTCCCCGAAATGCATTTAGGTGCAGCGTCGTGTGTTTCTTGCCGGAGGTAGAGCACTGGATAGGCGATGGGCCCTACCGGGTTACTGACCTTAGCCAAACTCCGAATGCCGGTAAGTGAGAGCGCGGCAGTGAGACTGTGGGGGATAAGCTCCATGGTCGAGAGGGAAACAGCCCAGAGCATCGACTAAGGCCCCTAAGCGTACGCTAAGTGGGAAAGGATGTGGAGTCGCACAGACAACCAGGAGGTTGGCTTAGAAGCAGCCACCCTTGAAAGAGTGCGTAATAGCTCACTGGTCTAGTGATTCCGCGCCGACAATGTAGCGGGGCTCAAGCGTACCGCCGAAGTCGTGTCATTGCAGCATATAGCCCCAACGGGCGTTGTGATGGGTAGGGGAGCGTCGTGTGCCGGGTGAAGCAGCCGCGGAAGCGAGTTGTGGACGGTTCACGAGTGAGAATGCAGGCATGAGTAGCGATACACACGTGGGAAACGTGTGCGCCGATTGACTAAGGGTTCCTGGGTCAAGCTGATCTGCCCAGGGTAAGTCGGGACCTAAGGCGAGGCCGACAGGCGTAGTCGATGGATAACCGGTTGATATTCCGGTACCCGCTGTGAAGCGTCAAACATTGAATCCAGTGATGCTAAGCCCGTGAAGCCGTTCCGGACCCTTCGGGGAATGGAAAGTGGTGGAGCCGGTGGCCCGAGCTGGTAGTAGGTGAGTGATGGGGTGACGCAGGAAGGTAGTCCATCCCGGGCGGTGGTTGTCCCGGGGTAAGGGTGTAGCCCGTCATCCAGGTAAATCCGGATGGCACGAGGGTGAGACCTGATGCCGAGCCGATTGTGGTGAAGTGGATGATCCTATGCTGTCGAGAAAAGCCTCTAGCGAGTTTCATGGCGGCCCGTACCCTAAACCGACTCAGGTGGTCAGGTAGAGAATACCGAGGCGTTCGGGTGAACTATGGTTAAGGAACTCGGCAAAATGCCCCCGTAACTTCGGGAGAAGGGGGGCCATGTTCGGTGATCCGATTTACTCGGTGAGCTGGGTGTGGCCGCAGAGACCAGCGAGAAGCGACTGTTTACTAAAAACACAGGTCCGTGCGAAGCCGTAAGGCGATGTATACGGACTGACGCCTGCCCGGTGCTGGAACGTTAAGGGGACCGGTTAGTCACTCTTCGGGGTGGCGAAGCTGAGAACTTAAGCGCCAGTAAACGGCGGTGGTAACTATAACCATCCTAAGGTAGCGAAATTCCTTGTCGGGTAAGTTCCGACCTGCACGAATGGCGTAACGACTTCTCGACTGTCTCAACCATAGGCCCGGTGAAATTGCACTACGAGTAAAGATGCTCGTTTCGCGCAGCAGGACGGAAAGACCCCGGGACCTTTACTACAGTTTGATATTGGTGTTCGGTTCGGCTTGTGTAGGATAGCTGGGAGACTGTGAAGCTTGGACGCCAGTTCAGGTGGAGTCGTCGTTGAAATACCAGTCTGGTCGTGCTGGATGTCTAACCTGGGTCCGTGATCCGGATCAGGGACAGTGTCTGATGGGTAGTTTAACTGGGGCGGTTGCCTCCTAAAGAGTAACGGAGGCGCCCAAAGGTTCCCTCAGCCTGGTTGGTAATCAGGTGTTGAGTGTAAGTGCACAAGGGAGCTTGACTGTGAGACCGACGGGTCGAGCAGGGACGAAAGTCGGGACTAGTGATCCGGCGGTGGCTTGTGGAAGCGCCGTCGCTCAACGGATAAAAGGTACCCCGGGGATAACAGGCTGATCTTCCCCAAGAGTCCATATCGACGGGATGGTTTGGCACCTCGATGTCGGCTCGTCGCATCCTGGGGCTGGAGTCGGTCCCAAGGGTTGGGCTGTTCGCCCATTAAAGCGGTACGCGAGCTGGGTTTAGAACGTCGTGAGACAGTTCGGTCCCTATCCGCTGTGCGCGTAGGAATATTGAGAAGGGCTGTCCCTAGTACGAGAGGACCGGGACGGACGAACCTCTGGTGTGCCAGTTGTCCTGCCAAGGGCATGGCTGGTTGGCTACGTTCGGGAGGGATAACCGCTGAAAGCATCTAAGCGGGAAGCCTGCTTCGAGATGAGTATTCCCACCCCCTTTGAGGGGTTAAGGCTCCCAGTAGACGACTGGGTTGATAGGCCGGATCTGGAAGCCCAGTAATGGGTGGAGGTGACCGGTACTAATAGGCCGAGGGCTTGTCCTCAGTTGCTCGCGTCCACTGTGTTGGTTCTGAAACCACGAACAGCCCCATGCTCATGGTCACGGGTGTGGTGTGGCAGGTTCACAGTTTCATAGTGTTTCGGTGGTTATAGCGTGAGGGAAACGCCCGGTTACATTCCGAACCCGGAAGCTAAGCCTTACAGCGCCGATGGTACTGCAGGGGGGACCCTGTGGGAGAGTAGGACGCCGCCGAACAATTTTTCAAAGGGTTGGATCCCGAACTTCGGTTCAGGGTCCAACCCTTTTTTGTTCTGCGTCACTTGATGTTCACGTTGTGCAACCAGCATCCGAAGCATGGGTACTGCTGCAATGCTCAGGGCCGCCGGCGTCGGAGCCGGTGACGAGGTCGTCGTACCGGCCTTCGGGAACCTGGAGGTGGCCGAGACCGTGGTGTCGGCCGGGGCGCTTCCGGTGTTCGCCGACATAGACCCCCTGACGTACTGCCTCGATCCGTCCGCCGTGGAAGCGGTGGTGTCGTCGCGGACGTCCGCCGTGGTCGTCGTACACCGCTTCGGGCGGCCGGCGGACATGGTGGGCATGCTCGGGGTCGGGGAGCGGCACGGGCTGCTGGTGCTGCAGGAAGGGGAGTCCGCGGCGCCGTACGACGAGGTCGCTCAGCGCAGGCAGCGGGCCGCTTATCTCGACACGAGGTTGCGGGGGGTGCGCAGGCCTGAGGGCGGTGTCGGGCACACCTATCAGCAGTACGTCGTCCGGGTCCCGGGCAACGGGCGGCCGGATCGGGACGCCTTCGCACGGGCCGTGCGGGCCCGGGGTGTCGAGTGCCGGGTGCCGGTGAAGACGCCCGTGCACCGGCTGCCGGAGTTCCGGCGCTGTGTGTCGCTGCCGGAGACCGAGCGGGCCGCCGACGAGACACTGGCGCTGCCGGTGCACGCGTCTTTGACGAAGCGGGACATGCAGCGGATCGTCGGGGCGTGCAACGCGCTCGGAGGGCTGCTGCAACCTGCCTACTGAGGGCCTTGCGTCCTGGTGCGCGCAGTTGGGAGCACGGGTCTGTCCGGGGTATGATCTATCCCGTTGCCGCGAGGGAAACCCCGCAAGGCGACCGGCCCCTATAGCTCAGTCGGTAGAGCGTCTCCATGGTAAGGAGAAGGTCAACGGTTCGATTCCGTTTGGGGGCTCCGGAAAAAAGGCCCTCGCCCTCTCGGGCGGGGGCCTTTCGCATGTCCGCAGTTCAGTCCTTCTGGAGGCCGGGGACGCGCATGGCCAGGATCGCCATGTCGTCGGAGGGAGCGTCCGACGCGAAGCGTTCCACGGCGCGCATGATGCGGGCCGCCACCGCGCCCGCCGTGAGGCCCGTGCAGGTCGTGAGGACGTCGGCGAGGCCGTCGTCGCCCAGCATGCGGGTGCCTTCGCGGCGTTCGGTGACGCCGTCCGTGACGCACAGCAGGACGTCGCCGGGGTCGAGCGTGACGTCCTGCTCGTACAGCTCCAGGTCGTCCATGACGCCGAGGAGCGGCTGGGGTTCGGCGGCCGGTTCGACCGTGCCGTCCTGGCGCAGGCGGAGCGGGAGGGGATGGCCGGCGCAGACCACCTTCAGTTTCGCGCTGCCGTCCTCCTGAGGCCACAACTCGCCGTACAGGAGTGTCAGGAAGCGGCTGCGGGCGCCCTCGTCGAGGATGGCGGAGTTGAGGCGCTCCAGGACCGCCGGGCCGCTGAGGCCCTCGCGGGCCAGCAGCCTCAGGGCGTGGCGGGCCAGGCCCGTGACCGCCGCCGCGTTCGGGCCCGTACCGCAGACGTCGCCGATGGCGAAGCCGTAGGCGCCGTCGCGGATGGGGAACACGTCGTAGAAGTCGCCGCCGACTTCGTTGCCTTCGCCGGCCGCGCGGTAGATCACCTCCACCTCGACGCCCTCGATCACCGGGAGTTCGGGAGGCAGGAGGCTGCGCTGGAGGGACTGGCTGATGGCCGTGCGCTCGGAGTAGAGGCGGGCGTTGTCGAGGGCGAGGGCGGCCCGACGGCTCAAGTCCTCGGCCAGTTCCAGGATTTCCTGGCGGAAGTGTTCGTCCGTGGGCTTGCCCAGCGTCAGCATGCCGATGACGCGGTTGCGGGCCACGAGCGGGAGGACGACTGTTTCGCCGCCCACCGCCGACGCCGTGGCGAGCGTGGGGCCGATGCCGGAGGCGAGCTGACGGGACGGGCCGCCGCTCAGGCCCAGGCTGCGCATGGAGCTGCGCAGGGCCGCCTGGTGGGCTGCCTCGCCGGGGGCCGACCAGACGCGCGCGCCGGGGGTGGGGACCGGGTCCGGCGGGGGGACCTTCGACAGCAGGGACTTGATGCCGTCGATCAGTTCCTCGTCCTCGTGCAGGACGTACGACAGATACGGCTCGGAGGCCTGGTCGGCGATCGTGTAGACCGCGCACCAGGTGGCCAGCGTCGGGACCGTCATCTGGGCCATCAGAGCGAGGGTCTGGTCGCGGTCCAGGGTGCCGGCCAGCAGGTCGGAGGCCTCCACGAGGAAGCTCAGGGAGCCTCGGCGCAGGCGCTCCAGTTCACCGAGGCGGGCGGACTCCACGGCCAGTGCGATGCGGTCGGCGGCGAACTGGAGGCGCAGGGCCTCCTCGTTCGAGTATCTGCCCGGAGCCTCCGCCGCGACGCCGAGGGAGCCGGTGAGGCGGCCCTCCACCTTCAGGGGGACCGTGACGACCGAGCGCATGCCGGTGCCGCTGAGCAGCGGTACGGCCCCCGGTACGGCCGTGAGGTCGTCGTGGACGGCCGGCATGCGGGCCGAGCCGTAGCGGCCGGGGCCGGCCTCGACGGGGACGCGGGCGAAGCGCTGGCGGGCGGAGGGCAGGCCGGTGGAGGCGCGGACCTCCAACTCGGTCTCGTCGTCGGTGGCCAGCAGCAGGAACGCGGAGTCGGCGTCGAGCATGTCGCGGGCGCGTTCCACCGTGCGCTGGAGGAGGCCGTCGAGGTCGTCCGGAGCGGGGGAGCCGATGAACACCTCGAAGGGGTCGGTGCTCTGGCCGTCGGACGTCGTGGACGTGTCGGAGGCGGGGACCCGCAGCGGTGTCTGCAGGACGGCGCGTTCGTGATCCCTGACCAGGAGACAGACCGTGGACGGTTCGCCGGTCGTGTCGCGGACCCGCAGGTGGGAGGCGTAGACGGAGGTGACCCGGCCCTGGGAGTCCCTGATGCCGTAACTGCCCTCCCAGCGGGAGAGCTGGAGGGCCTCCACGATGCCGGTGCCGGTGCCGGGGGTGTGCGGCCAGGCGGCGAGGTCGGTGAGGGGCTTGCCGATGACGTGTTCGGCGGCGTAGCCGAAGAGGTCCTCGCCGTCCTCGTTCCAGGACGTGATGGCGCCCGTGCGGTCGATCTGGACGACGGCGACGCGGACGCGGCCGTCGGCGAGCGGGAGGAGGTCGGCGGGCAGGGCCGGGCCCGCGGCGCGGGTGCCCACCGGGCGGTCCGGGAGGTGGAGTTGGAACCAGACCTGCTTGTGGGTGGGCGTGTACTCCACGCCCCAGCGGTCGGCCAGCGCCGCGCACAGCTGGAGACCGCGGCCGCCCTCGCGGTCCAGGTCGCCCATGTTGACGGCCTGGCCCTGGAGCGGGATCTCGCGTTCCGGATAGTGGTCGGCCACCTCGATCCGTACGCCGTCGTCACTGCGCAGGCACAGGACGTCGGCGGCCGTGCCCGCGTGCACCACGGCGTTCGTCACCAGTTCGCTGGTGAGGACGACGGCGTCGTCGATGATGTCGGCGAAACCCCAGCCCTGGAGGGTGTCGCGGACGAAGGAGCGGGCGCTCGCGACCGATCGCCCGACGGGCTCGAAGCTGGCGGCCGCGCGCGCGGTGATCACTGAACTCCTCGTCCGGTCGTCGACGTGCAGGGCTGCGGGGCCGACCGGCTCGTGCCGCTGATGCGGCAGGACACCCGTCGGCCGGGGGTCCGGGGGCTGTCCCCCCGGGATCAGTCCGGTGGTCATGTGTGCGGCCGCCCTCCGATGCCCGCTCGTTCTCGTGCCACCGCCCAGACCGGACGGACCGGTGTGGCTGGACAGCCGCATGCAAGGTTACTTACCTTCCCCGTCCACGCGGATGCCGGTCGCGGTGTTTCCGTCGGAGGGTGTGCGGACGATGTGCGAAGCTGCCGAACTGTTATGGCCTGGTTCAGCCGGGGTGAAACACTGGGCAGGCTTCCGGTGCGGGCACTGGCAGGCTGAGTGCGATGTGCACACCGTGGGCAGCAGCCCTCTGGCGCGACATCGGAGGCGGGCGGGAACGCCCGGCAGTAACCGGTACGCCGAGCAGCAGTTGCAAGCACAGCAGTAACGGTCGACCCCTGCGGGAGGGACACAGTGGAGTCTGGCGCAGCGACGCGGGGCACTAAGACGCGTGCGAAAGGCGGACAGTCCCCGAGCAACCAGCGCAGGACGCGCGGAGGGACCACCACGGTGGACACGGCTTCCCTGGACCGGCTGCTGGTGGCCCTCGTGGCGATGCGCGACGGGAACTTCCGAAAGCGGCTGACGGTGTCCGGCGACGGCGTGATGTCGGAGATCGCCGCGGTTTTCAACGAGGTGGCCGACCGTAATCTCCACTTGACGGGTGAATTGTCACGCGTGCGGCGCATGGTGGGGCGTGAGGGAAAACTCACGGAGCGGCTGGAGGCAGGCGCCTCCGAGGGCTCCTGGGCGGCCGCCATCGACGCCTCGAACGCCCTGGTCGACGATCTCGTACGCCCTGTCTCCGAGGTCAGCCGGGTGCTGTCCGCGGTGGCGGAGGGCGATCTGTCGCCGCGTATGGAACTGCGGACGCAGGCGCCGGACGGGACCGGGCATCCGTTGCGCGGGGAGTTCCTGAAGGTCGGGCGGACCGTCAACAACCTGGTCGACCAGTTGTCGACGTTCACCGACGAGGTCACGCGGGTGGCCAGCGAGGTGGGCACGGAGGGCAAGCTGGGTGGACAGGCCCGGTTGCGCGGTATGTCGGGTTCATGGAAGGACCTGACCGAGTCCGTCAACACGATGGCGCACCGGCTGACGGCTCAGGTGCGGGACATCGCGCTGGTGACGACGGCGGTCGCCAAGGGTGACTTGTCCCGTAAGGTCACGGTTCACGTCGCCGGTGAGATGCTGGAGCTGAAGAACACCGTCAACACGATGGTGGACCAGCTGTCGTCGTTCTCCTCCGAGGTGACGCGCGTGGCGCGCGAGGTCGGTGTCGAGGGCGAGCTGGGCGGACAGGCGCAGGTGCCCGGGGTGGCCGGCGTGTGGAAGGACCTCACCGATTCGGTGAACCTGATGGCCGGCAATCTGACGGCCCAGGTGCGCGGCATCTCCCAGGTGACCACGGCCGTGGCCAGCGGTGACCTGTCGCAGAAGGTGACGGTCTCGGCGCGCGGCGAGGTCGCGCAGCTCGCCGACACGATCAACCAGATGACCGAGACGCTGCGGACCTTCGCCGACGAGGTCACACGCGTGGCCAACGAGGTCGGTGCCGAGGGACGGCTCGGCGGGCAGGCGAACGTGCCGGGCGCGGCGGGGACGTGGAAGGACCTCACCGATTCGGTGAACACGGTCTTCCGGAACCTCACCATCCAGGTGCGGGACATCGCCCAGGTGACGACGGCCGTGGCCAGTGGTGACCTGTCGCAGAAGGTCACCGTCGACGTGGCCGGCGAGATGCTGGAGCTGAAGAACACCGTCAACGGGATGGTGGACCAGCTGTCCGCGTTCGGTGCCGAGGTGACGCGGGTGGCGCGCGAGGTCGGTGTCGAGGGTGAGCTGGGTGGGCAGGCGCAGGTGTCCGGGGCCGCCGGTACGTGGAAGGACCTGACGGACTCCGTCAACACCGCGTTCCGGAATCTCACCGGACAGGTGAGGAACATCGCCCAGGTGACCACGGCGGTGGCCAACGGCGACCTGTCGCAGAAGGTCACCGTGGACGTCTCCGGCGAGATGCTCCAGCTGAAGAACACCGTGAACACGATGGTGGACCAGCTGTCGGCCTTCGCGGACCAGGTGACGCGGATGGCCCGGGACGTGGGCACCGAGGGACGTCTCGGCGGTCAGGCCGTGGTGCCGGGGGCGTCCGGTACGTGGAAGGAGCTCACCGACTCGGTCAACTTCATGGGCGGCAACCTCACCTCGCAGGTGCGGCAGATCGCGCAGGTGACGACGGCGGTGGCCCGCGGTGACCTGTCCCAGAAGATCGACGTCGACGCGCGTGGTGAGATCCTGGAGCTGAAGAACACCATCAACACGATGGTCGACCAGTTGTCCGCCTTCGCCGACCAGGTGACCCGGGTGGCCCGCGAGGTGGGTACGGAGGGCCGGCTCGGCGGCCAGGCGCAGGTGCCCGGTGTCGCCGGTGTGTGGCGTGACCTGACCGACTCGGTGAACGGAATGGCGTCCAACCTGACCGGTCAGGTGCGCAACATCGCGCAGGTGGCCACGGCGGTGGCCCGCGGTGACCTCTCGCAGAAGATCACGGTGGACGCGCGCGGCGAGATCCTGGAGCTGAAGAACACCCTCAACACGATGGTGGACCAGCTGTCGTCGTTCGCCGAGGAGGTCACCCGGGTGGCCCGTGAGGTGGGCACGGAGGGCATCCTCGGCGGTCAGGCGGAGGTGCAGGGTGTATCCGGCACCTGGAAGGACCTCACGCAGTCCGTGAACTTCATGGCGAACAACCTGACCATCCAGGTGCGCAACATCGCCGAGGTCACCACGGCCGTCGCCAAGGGCGACCTGTCGAAGAAGATCACCGTCGACGCGCGGGGCGAGATCCTCGAACTCGTCACCACCGTCAACACGATGGTGGACCAGCTGTCGTCGTTCGCCGAGCAGGTGACCCGGGTGGCCCGCGAGGTGGGCACCGAGGGCCAGCTGGGCGGTCAGGCGCGGGTGCCCGGTGTCACGGGCATCTGGAAGGACCTCAGCGACAACGTGAACCTGATGGCCAACAACCTGACCGTGCAGGTGCGCAACATCTCCCAGGTCGCGGCGGCGGTCGCCAACGGTGACCTGACCCGGACGGTGACCATCGAGGCGCGCGGTGAGGTCGCGCAGCTCGCGGACACCTTCAACACCATGGTGAAGACGCTGAGCTCGTTCGCCGACCAGGTCACCAAGGTGGCCCGCGAGGTTGGCACGGACGGAATCCTGGGCGGTCAGGCGCGGGTGCCGGGCGTGGCCGGTACCTGGAAGGACCTCACCGAGTCGGTGAACCAGATGGCGTCCAACCTGACCGGCCAGGTGCGCAACATCGCCATGGTGACGACCGCCATCGCCAAGGGCGACCTGACGAAGAAGATCGACATCGACGCTCGGGGAGAGATCCTCGAGCTCAAGACGACGATCAACACGATGGTGGACCAGCTGTCCTCGTTCGCCGAGGAGGTCACCCGGGTCGCCCGCGAGGTGGGCACGGAAGGCCAGCTGGGCGGTCAGGCACGGGTGCGGGACGTCGACGGCACCTGGCGCGACCTCACCGAGTCGGTGAACGAGATGGCCGGGAACCTGACCCGGCAGGTGCGAGCCATCGCGCGCGTGGCGACCGCGGTGACCCGCGGCGACCTGAACCTGAAGATCGACGTGGACGCGTCCGGGGAGATCCAGGAGCTCCAGGACTACATCAACAAGATGATCGCCAATCTGCGTGACACCACGATCGCCAACAAGGAGCAGGACTGGCTCAAGGGCAACCTGGCCCGTATCTCCGCGCTGATGCAGGGCCGCCGCGACCTCGCGGACGTGGCCTCGCTGATCATGAGTGAGCTGACGCCGGTGGTGTCCGCTCAGCACGGCGCGTTCTTCCTGGCGATGCCGTTGCTCGACGGCAAGGAGATGAGCGCCGAGAGCGAGGAGGCGTACGAGCTGCGCATGCTCGGGTCGTACGGCTACTCGATGGGATCCATGCCGACCTCGTTCCGGCCGGGTGAGGCGCTGATCGGGACGGCCGCCCAGGAGAAGCGCACGATCCTCGTGGAGAACGCGCCCAGCGGCTATCTGAAGATCTCCTCCGGGCTCGGAGAGGCACCGCCGGCGCAAGTGATCGTCCTCCCGGTGCTGTTCGAGGGCAAGGTGCTCGGGGTCATCGAGCTGGCCTCCTTCACCCCCTTCACGCAGATCCAGAAGGACTTCCTCAACCAGATCGCCGAGATGATCGCGACCAGCGTCAACACCATCTCCGTCAACACCAAGACCGAGGTGCTGCTGAAGCAGTCGCAGGAGCTGACCGAGCAACTGCGGGAGCGGTCGGCCGAGTTGGAGAACCGGCAGAAGGCCCTCCAGGCGTCCAACGCCGAACTGGAGGAGAAGGCGGAGCTGCTGGCCCAGCAGAACCGTGACATCGAGGTCAAGAACACCGAGATCGAGGAGGCGCGGCAGGTCCTGGAGGAGCGCGCCGAGCAGCTCGCCGTGTCGATGCGCTACAAGAGCGAGTTCCTCGCCAACATGTCGCACGAACTGCGGACGCCGCTCAACTCGTTGCTGATCCTGGCCAAGCTGCTCGCCGACAACGCGGAGGGCAACCTCTCCCCGAAGCAGGTCGAGTTCGCCGAAACGATCCACGGTGCCGGTTCCGACCTGCTCCAGCTGATCAACGACATCCTGGACCTGTCGAAGGTCGAGGCGGGCAAGATGGACGTCTCGCCGACGCGTATCGCGCTGGTCCAGCTGGTGGACTACGTGGAGGCCACCTTCCGTCCGCTGACCGCGGAGAAGGGTCTCGACCTGTCGGTGCGGGTGTCACCGGAGCTGCCGGCCACGCTGCACACCGACGAGCAGCGGCTGCTCCAGGTGCTGCGCAACCTGCTGTCCAACGCGGTGAAGTTCACCGACTCCGGGGCCGTCGAGCTGGTGATCCGGCCCGCCGGCCGGGATGCGCCGGCGGCGATCCGGGAGCAGCTGCTGGAGACCGGTTCGCTGCGCGACCCGAGCGCCGACCTGATCGCGTTCTCGGTGACGGACACCGGTATCGGGATCGCGGCCAGCAAGATGCGGGTGATCTTCGAGGCGTTCAAGCAGGCGGACGGGACGACGAGCCGCAAGTACGGCGGTACCGGACTCGGGCTGTCGATCTCGAGGGAGATCGCCCAGTTGCTCGGCGGCGAGATCTACGCCCAGAGCGAGCCGGGCCGCGGATCGACGTTCACGCTGTACCTGCCGCTGCACCCGAGCGAGTTGCCTCCGCAGGGCTACCACCAGCTCGCGCCCGCCCTGGAAGCCGGCGACCTGGTGTCCGCCTCGGGGAGGCAGGGGCCGACGGAGCTGTCCGACGCGGAGGCCGAGACGCCGGCCGAGGTGACGTCGTACCGGGAGACGCAGAACGGCCCCGCCGCGCTCTTCCGGCGCCGCCGCCGGCCCGTACAGGAGATCGAACAGCGGCACGCGCAGCTGGATGGGTGGCCGACGGCCGCGGAGCAGGAGTCGACGACGCCCAAGCCGCGCCGCGGCATCCGGTTCGGCGGGGAGAAGGTGCTGATCGTCGACGACGACATCCGCAACGTGTTCGCGCTGACCAGCGTCCTCGAACAGCACGGCCTGTCCGTGCTGTACGCCGAGAACGGCCGCGAGGGCATCGAGGTCCTCGAGCAGCACGACGACGTGGCGGTCGTCCTGATGGACATCATGATGCCCGAGATGGACGGGTACGCGACGACCACGGCGATCCGCCGGATGCCGCAGTTCGCCGGGCTGCCGATCATCGCGCTGACCGCGAAGGCGATGAAGGGCGACCGGGAGAAGGCGATCGAGTCGGGCGCCTCCGACTACGTCACCAAGCCGGTCGACCCCGATCACCTGCTGGCGGTGATGGAACAGTGGATGCGGGGAGAGTGACGGTAACGGTCGGGCTTTGTTCAGGCTTTGTGTCGATGTGGCGGGAACCTTCGACGGGTGAGCGGAGTTGCTGACTGTGGGTGGCGGAGGTCGTGTAGAAGTACGGGATTCGGGGAACCTTCTGGTCTCCCACCGCGTTTCTGCTACGTGCACAGTGACATCGCGGTGACAGGGTGTGGCGACGGGCGGGGTGCGGCTACGATGACCGGCACAAGGACGGGCGGCGCAAGGGAGCCGTCCCCGGGGACGGCGCCGGAAGGCGCCACCCACAGTCCTGCGGACAGGGGAGGCCCCACGCCGGGGCGAGGAGGGCGGGCCATGGTGCAGAAGGCCAAGATCCTCCTGGTCGATGACCGGCCGGAGAATCTGCTGGCGCTGGAGGCCATCCTCTCCGCGCTCGATCAGACGCTGGTGCGGGCATCGTCCGGGGAGGAAGCGCTCAAAGCGCTGCTCACGGACGACTTCGCGGTCATTCTGCTGGACGTCCAGATGCCGGGCATGGACGGTTTCGAAACGGCCGCGCACATCAAGCGGCGGGAGCGGACCCGGGACATCCCGATCATCTTCCTCACCGCGATCAACCACGGACCGCACCACACCTTCCGCGGGTACGCGGCGGGCGCGGTCGACTACATCTCCAAGCCCTTCGATCCCTGGGTGCTGCGCGCGAAGGTCTCCGTCTTCGTCGAGCTGTACATGAAGAACTGCCAGCTGCGGGAGCAGGCCGCGCTGCTGCGGCTCCAGCTGGAGGGCGGTGGCGGCAAGGCCGCGGCCGGCGAGGCCAAGGAGCCCGCGGGCCTGCTCGCCGAACTGTCGGCGCGGCTCGCGGCCGTCGAGGAGCAGGCCGAGGCGCTGTCCAAGCAACTGGACGACGACTCCGCGGACGCGGCGGCGGTGGCCACGGCGGCCCATCTCGAACGCAAACTGACCGGCTTGCGACGCGCCCTGGACGCCCTGGAGCCGGGCACGGGGACCTCTTCCTCGGTGTCCTCGCCCAACTGACGCGCGCGGCGCGGGAACCCTCGCGCATGCCCCCGTTCGACTGTCGGCGTCGGCCCCGTACGACCGTCGACGTCGTCGGGACGTCCTTTCGCGGGCGGCGTGGCGGGTGAGCCGGCGTCAGTTCGACGCCTCAGCAAGAGCGACACGAACGGGTGAAGCGGTAAGCACACGTGTCCGCTGTCGTCTCCACCGGTAACCTCACACCTATGGCCTCACGTCCCTCCGCAGCCAAGAAGCCCGCCAAGAAGGCGGCCGCTCCCGCGAAGGCTCCGGCGAAGAAGGCCGTGGCGAAAAAGGCCCCCGCGAAGAAGGCGCCCGCCAAAAGGGCCACGGCGAGGAAGGCAGCGCCTGTCCGGCCGGCGCCCAGCCCCACCGGGGGCGTCTACCGGCTCGTGCGCGCCCTCTGGCTGGGTCTGGCGCACGCGGTCGGCGCGGTGTTCCGCGGGATAGGGCAGGGCGCGAAGAACCTCGACCCCGCCCACCGGAAGGACGGCGTGGCGCTGCTGCTGCTCGCACTCGGGCTGATCGTCGCCGCCGGTACCTGGTCCAACCTGCAAGGACCCGTCGGTGACCTCGTCGAGATGCTGGTCACCGGTGCCTTCGGCCGGCTCGACCTGCTGGTGCCGATACTGCTCACGGTCATCGCGGTCCGCTTCATCCGGCACCCGGAGCAGCCGGAGGCCAACGGGCGCATCGTGATCGGGCTGTCCGCGCTGGTCATCGGTGTGCTCGGCCAGGTCCACATCGCCTGCGGCTCGCCCGCCCGCAGCGTCGGCATGCAGGCGATAAGGGACGCCGGCGGCCTCATCGGCTGGGGTGCGGCGACCCCGTTGACGTACACCATGGGCGAGGTGCTCGCCGTACCGCTGCTCGTGCTGCTCACGGTCTTCGGACTGCTCGTCGTCACGGCGACCCCGGTCAACGCCATCCCACAGCGGCTGCGGTTGCTCGGTGTGAAGCTCGGCATCGTCCACGATCCCGTCCAGGACGAGTTCGTCGAGGACGAGCGGTACGACGACGAGCGCTACGAGGACCAGTGGCGCGAGGCGCTGCCCGCGCGCACCCGCAGACGCTCCCCCGCCCCGGCGGAGTACGACCCCGAGGGCGCGGAACAGGAGGCGCTCACCAGGCGCCGTGGCCGCCCCCGGCGTTCCGCCGTGCCGCAGCCCGACATGAACCGGCCGCGGGACGCCGTGGACGTCGCCGCGGCCGCCGCCGCCGCGCTCGACGGAGCGGTCCTGCACGGCATGCCGCCCTCGCCGATCGTCGCCGACCTCACCCAGGGCGTGAGCGCGGGGGACCGTGAGGAGACGACGCCCACGCCGACCTCCGTTCTGGCGCCGACCGCCAGGCCGCGACAGGAGAAGCTCGACACGCCCCGCAAGGGGGAGGTCCGGGACCTCACCAAGGCGCCGCCGAGCGCGCCGCGCGAGCTGCCGCCGCGCGCCGAGCAGCTCCAGCTCTCCGGTGACATCACCTACGCGCTGCCCTCGCTCGACCTCCTCACGCGCGGGGGCCCCGGCAAGGCGCGCAGCGCCGCCAACGACGCCGTGGTCGCCTCGCTCACCAACGTCTTCACCGAGTTCAAGGTCGACGCCGCCGTCACCGGCTTCACCCGCGGGCCGACGGTCACCCGCTACGAGGTGGAACTGGGCCCAGCCGTGAAGGTCGAGCGGATCACGGCGCTCGCGAAGAACATCGCGTACGCCGTCGCCAGCCCGGACGTGCGGATCATCAGCCCGATCCCCGGCAAGTCGGCCGTCGGCATCGAGATCCCGAACACCGACCGGGAGATGGTCAACCTCGGTGACGTGCTGCGGCTGGCCGAGTCCGCGGAGGACGACGACCCGATGCTGGTCGCCTTCGGCAAGGACGTCGAGGGCGGTTATGTCATGCACTCGCTGGCGAAGATGCCGCACATACTGGTCGCCGGCGCCACCGGGTCCGGCAAGTCGTCCTGCATCAACTGCCTGATCACGTCGATCATGATGCGGGCGACACCGGAGGACGTCCGGATGATCCTGGTCGACCCCAAGCGCGTCGAGCTGACCGCCTACGAGGGCATCCCACACCTGATCACGCCGATCATCACCAACCCCAAGCGGGCCGCCGAGGCGCTCCAGTGGGTCGTACGGGAGATGGACCTCCGGTACGACGACCTCGCCGCGTACGGCTACCGCCACATCGACGACTTCAACCGCGCGGTGCGCGAGGGCAAGGTCAAGCCTCCCGAGGGCAGCGAGCGCGAGCTCCAGCCGTACCCCTACCTGCTGGTGATCGTCGACGAGCTCGCCGACCTGATGATGGTCGCCCCGCGCGACGTCGAGGACTCCATCGTGCGCATCACGCAGCTCGCGCGCGCGGCCGGCATCCATCTGGTGCTCGCCACGCAGCGGCCGTCGGTGGACGTCGTCACCGGTCTGATCAAGGCGAACGTGCCCTCGCGGCTGGCCTTCGCCACCTCCTCGCTCGCCGACTCACGGGTCATCCTCGACCAGCCCGGGGCCGAGAAACTGATCGGCAAGGGTGACGGCCTGTTCCTGCCGATGGGGGCCAACAAGCCCACCCGTATGCAGGGCGCCTTCGTGACCGAGGAGGAGGTCGCGGTCGTCGTCCAGCACTGCAAGGACCAGATGGCGCCGGTCTTCCGGGAAGACGTCACCGTGGGCACCAAGCAGAAGAAGGAGATCGACGAGGAGATCGGCGACGATCTCGACCTGCTGTGCCAGGCGGCCGAGCTGGTGGTCTCCACGCAGTTCGGGTCCACGTCGATGCTTCAGCGCAAGCTGCGGGTCGGGTTCGCGAAGGCCGGCCGGCTCATGGACCTCATGGAGTCCCGGGGGATCGTCGGACCGAGCGAGGGCTCGAAGGCGCGTGACGTTCTTGTGAAGCCTGACGAGTTGGACGGCGTGCTCGCGGTGATCCGCGGGGAGGCTTAGAAAGAGCCCGAGCCGGGTGGTCGACCGTGACGCAGCCGTAAGGGATCATTGGGCAACCGTTTCCCATCCGCGTACGTCAAGTTGAGGGAAGCGACAAGCTGCTGCCCCACCATCGGCGTGTCCGGCCATACCGATGGCGTACAAAGTGCCACCGCCCGGTTGCCCCACCCTTTCGTACCCCCCCTAGACTGAACCCCCAGCACAGGCGGCTAAAACGCTCGAAAGGCGCCCCCGTGTCCCTCGGCAACTCCCCTGAAGACGAGCGTCCGTTCGAAGACGACCGTGAGGAAGCCCGCCTCTCGATCGGCCATGCCCTCCGGCAGGCCCGTATCGCTGCCGGGCTGACCGTCGACGACGTCAGTTCCGCCACCCGGGTGCGCATCACCATCGTGCACGCCATCGAGGCGGACGACTTCGGCCCGTGCGGCGGAGACGTATACGCCCGCGGGCACATCCGGACCCTGGCCAAGGCCGTCCGGCTCGACCCCGCCCCGCTGCTCGCCCAGTTCGACGACGCCCACGGCGGCCGCCCCGCCCCGACGCCGGCCGCACCCCTGTTCGAGGCGGAACGCATCCGTCCGGAGCGGCGCGGGCCCAACTGGACCGCGGCCATGGTGGCCGCGATCGTCGCCGTCGTCGGGTTCGTCGCGTTCACCGCGTTCAAGGGCGACAGCGACTCGGGTTCGACGAAGCTCGCCGAGGGCTCCCAGCCCTCGGCCAGCACCACCGCATCGCCCACCCCGAAGAACGACAAGCCCGAGGACCCGAAGCCGGAACCCTCGGACAGCGCCATCGCCGCCGCGCCGCTGGACAAGGTGACCGTCCAGGTCAGCGCCACCGACGGGAAGAGCTGGATCTCGGCCAAGGACCACAACGGCCGGCTCCTGTTCGACGGGTTCCTCGAGCAGGGCGAGTCCAGGACCTTCCAGGACAGCGAGAAGGTCAACCTCGTCCTCGGCGACGCGGGCGCGATCCAGCTGTATGTGAACGGCAAGAAGATCGACGACGACTTCCAGCCCGGGGCCGTCGAGCGGCTCACGTACACCAAGGGCGACCCTCAGGTCGGTTAGGACCAGCCGTGCGTCGACGGGGCCGGCCGTGATCGGCCAACCCCGTCGACGTGGGGTGTCAGCGGGACGAAGTAGTCTTGAGCCCATGCCTGAACGCCGTACCGTCGCACTCGTCACCCTTGGCTGCGCCCGTAACGAGGTGGACTCGGAGGAGCTCGCAGGCCGCTTGGAGGCGGACGGCTGGGCCCTCGTGGAGGACGCCGCGAACGCGGACGTCGCGGTCGTCAACACGTGCGGCTTCGTCGAGGCCGCCAAGAAGGACTCCGTCGACGCCCTTCTGGAGGCCAACGACCTCAAGGGCCACGGCAGAACGCAGGCCGTCGTGGCGGTGGGCTGCATGGCCGAGCGGTACGGCAAGGATCTCGCCGAGGCGCTCCCCGAGGCCGACGGCGTGCTCGGCTTCGACGACTACGCCGATATCTCGGACCGCCTGCAGACCATCCTGAACGGCGGCATCCACGCCTCGCACACCCCGCGCGACCGGCGCAAGCTGCTCCCGATCAGCCCCGCCGAGCGGCAGGACTCGGCGGCGTCCGTCGCTCTGCCGGGGCACGGGCCGGGCGCTCCGGAGGCCGAGGTCGCTCCCGCGGACCTTCCGGAGGGGCTCGCTCCGGCCTCCGGCCCCCGCGCACCCCTGCGCCGCCGCCTGGGCGGCGCCCCGGTCGCCTCGGTGAAGCTGGCCTCCGGCTGCGACCGGCGCTGCACCTTCTGCGCCATTCCCTCCTTCCGCGGTTCGTTCATCTCGCGGCGCCCCTCGGACGTCCTGAACGAAACGCGGTGGCTGGCCGAGCAGGGCGTCAAGGAGATCATGCTGGTCTCCGAGAACAACACCTCGTACGGCAAGGACCTCGGCGACATCCGCCTGCTGGAGTCCCTGCTGCCGGAGCTCGCCGAGGTCGACGGCATCGAGCGGGTGCGCGTCAGCTACCTCCAGCCGGCCGAGATGCGGCCCGGGCTGATCGAGGTCCTGACGTCGACGCCGAAGGTGGCGCCCTACTTCGACCTGTCCTTCCAGCACTCCGCGCCCGGCGTGCTCCGCGCGATGCGGCGCTTCGGCGACACCGACCGCTTCCTGGAGCTGCTCGACACCATCCGGAGCAAGGCACCGCAGGCGGGAGTGCGCTCCAACTTCATCGTGGGCTTCCCCGGCGAGACCGAGGACGACCTGGCCGAGCTGGAGCGCTTCCTGGACGGCGCGAGGCTGGATGCCATCGGTGTCTTCGGGTACTCCGACGAGGAGGGCACGGAAGCGGCGACGTACGACAACAAGCTGCACGAGGACGTCGTCGCCGAGCGGCTCGCCCGGGTCTCCCGGCTGGCCGAGGAGCTCGTCTCGCAGCGGTCCGAGGAGCGCGTGGGCGAGACCGTGCACGTGCTCGTGGAGTCCGTGGACGACGAGGGCGTGCACGGCCGTGGCGAGCACCAGGCGCCCGAGACGGACGGCCAGGTGCTGCTCACGAGCGGCGAAGGACTGAGCGTCGGTCGTATGGTCGAGGCGAAGGTGGTGGGCACGGAAGGTGTCGACCTGGTCGCCGAGCCGCTGCAGGGCTCGCTCGCGTGTAGTGAGGAGGCGGGCAGATGACCGGAGTCCCGGCGTCCGCACCGGGTGGCCCCGCCGCCCAGGGCGCGGCCGCGGGTGCGGCGGCTCCGGGTGCGGCGTCCGCGTCCGGTGAAGCCCCCGACGCCGTCTCCGGTTTCTCCGGTGCCGCTGCCCCCGGTGTACCCGCAGCGCCCGCTGTGTCGTCCGGTGTGACCGGCGGTCCGGGTGCTCCCGGTGTCTCGGAGGCTTCCCGGGCCCCCGGTGCCGAGTCGGGTGCGAAGTCCGCGCGAGGCGGGAAACTGGCGGCGGCGGCCGTCAACGAGGCCAGCGTCTGGAACATCGCCAATCTGCTGACCATGCTCCGGCTGCTCCTCGTGCCCGGCTTCGTCGCGCTGATGCTGGCCGAGGGCGGGTACGACCCGGCGTGGCGCTCGCTCGCCTGGGCGGCCTTCGCCATCGCCATGATCACCGACCTGTTCGACGGGCATCTGGCCCGCACGTACAACCTCGTCACCGACTTCGGGAAGATCGCCGACCCCATCGCCGACAAAGCGATCATGGGGGCGGCGCTGATCTGTCTGTCGTCGCTCGGTGATCTGCCGTGGTGGGTGACGGGCGTCATCCTCGGCCGGGAACTCGGGATCACGCTGCTGCGTTTTCTCGTCATCCGGTACGGCGTCATCCCGGCGAGCCGCGGGGGCAAGCTGAAGACACTCATCCAGGGCGTGGCGGTCGGGATGTACGTCCTGGCGCTGACGGGGTGGCTGGCCACCCTGAGGTTCTGGGTGATGGCCGCGGCGGTCGTGCTGACTGTGCTGACCGGGCTCGACTATGTGAGACAAGCCATTGTGCTGCGCCGGCAGGGAATCGCCGAGCGCAAGGCGGCGTTGGAGGAGACGGAAGCGTGAGTTCCCCGGCCACCGAAGTGGTACGACTACTCACGGTGAGGGGCGAGACGCTCGCTGTCGCCGAGTCGCTCACCGGAGGGCTGGTCGCGGCCGAGATCACGGCGGTCCCCGGAGCGTCCCGGGCCTTCCGTGGTTCGGTGACCGCCTATGCCACCGAGCTCAAGCACCGGCTGCTGGGTGTCGACGCCACCCTGCTGGCGGCGAACGGGGCCGTGGACCCGCAGGTCGCGGCCCAGATGGCGGCCGGAGTGCGGAAAGCTCTCGGCGCCGACTGGGGCATCGCGACCACCGGAGTCGCCGGCCCCGAACCGCAGGACGGCCGGCCCGTCGGAACGGTCTTCGTGGCGGTCGACGGGCCGACGGCACCGGATTCCGGGGTATCGGGTGGCGAGAAAGTGACCGCGCTGCGGTTGAACGGCGACCGTGCGGAAATTCGTATGGAGAGTGTACGGAGCGTACTCGCACTGCTCCTGGAGGGGCTGGCGAGCGAACAGACCGGAAATGAGCGGGCACAGGATACGGAACGGAACGGGGGGTTTTGATGTTTGCAGCCCTGAGTGAACACGACATCGCTCCCCGCACGGCCGCGGCGCAAGGCGGTACGGTGGGGCGAGAAGGATGCGGCTACGCGGTCCGAGGAGGGAGCCACCGATGATTCTGCTCCGTCGCCTGCTGGGTGACGTGCTGCGTCGGCAGCGCCAGCGCCAGGGCCGTACTCTGCGCGAAGTCTCCTCGTCCGCCCGAGTCTCACTCGGCTATCTCTCCGAGGTGGAGCGGGGGCAGAAGGAGGCTTCCTCCGAGCTGCTCTCCGCCATCTGCGACGCGCTGGACGTACGGATGTCCGAGCTCATGCGGGAAGTGAGCGACGAACTCGCCCTCGCCGAGCTGGCCCAGTCCGCTGCGGCCACCCCCAGCGAACCTGTCACCACGCAGGTCCGCCCGATGCTGGGTTCCGTCTCGGTGACCGGTGTGCCACCGGAACGGGTGACCATCAAGGCGCCCGCCGAAGCGGTGGACGTGGTTGCCGCGTGATGTCACACGCGCGTGGTGCGTGAACTGACGACGCACTGAAGAAGTGTGCGAGGCCCCGGCCGGGGCCTCTTCGGACGACCTGGGAACAGGTGATCTGGAGAGGCGCAGGCCGGGGCTTTCGTGCATCGTGGACCAGTGCGACCGCGTGGCCGCCTGCGACCGTGTGCCGTCGGTGCGCCCTCCCCGCGGGTGAGGACGGCGGTCTGGCGTCGGGCTGGAGGTGTGGTGGTACATGGCACGGCGGCCGACAGCGTGCTGGGGGGCTCGGGGGTGCCGGAGGGCCTGGGGTGGCTCCTGGCGCGTCTTGGGGGCGTGTCTGGGGCTTGGCGTGCTGTGGTGGTGGGCTGTGCTGCGGCTCGCGCTGTCGTCGGGCGCCGGGGTGCTGGAAGGGGCGGTCGCGGCCGGGGGGTGGGGGCTGAGTCTGCTGCCGGTGCACTGCGTGCCGAAGGCGCGGGCCGTCGGGGCGGTCGCCACGGGGAGGTGGGCGCTGGCCTGGCGCGGGGTGGGGGAGCGGGCGGAGGTGTGGGGCGGGGGTGGTGCGGAGGTGGCGGGTGGCGACGCCGCGGAAGCGGCGGGTGACGGCACTTCGGGTGCGATGGAAGAGGGGGGTGGTGTCGGGGGTGCGCCGGGTGGGCTTGGGGGCCGGAAGTGAGGGGCTGGGTCTGGATGGAGACGCTCCGTGGGGCTTCCGCGGTAGCGGAGCCCGCTACCAGGGCATGGCCACCCCGCCGTTCGGGCGGAGGATCTGGCCCGTTGTGAACGCCGAGGCGTCGGAGGCCAGGTAGAGCACGGCGTGGGCGATGTCCTCCGGTTCGCCGACCCGGCCCAGAGGGGACATCCGGGCCATCAGCGCCTCGGTGCGCGCCTGCGCCTCGGTGTCATGGCGGTCGGTCATGGGGGTGCGGATCCAGCCGGGGGCGACCGCGTTGACGCGGATGCCGTGCCGGCCGACCTCGGTCGCCAGCGTCTTCGTCAACTGGACGACGGCCGCCTTGCTCGCGCCGTAGCAGAGCAGGCCTCGGCCTCCGGTGTCCACGGCGCCCGACGCCATGGTGACGATGCTGCCCCTGACATCCCGGGCGAGCATCAGACGGGCGGCTTCCTGGCAGGCGTACAGGACGCCCTTGAAGTTGACGTTCAGCACCCGGTCGAGGTCCTCGTCCCGGGTCTCCAGCACCGGGCTGCTGTGCATGATCCCGGCGATGGCGGCCATCACGTCCAGGCTTCCGCAGGAGGAGACGGCCCGGCCGAGCTGGTCGCGGTCGGCGACGTCGACGTGGTGGGTGTGGGAGATGCCACCGGCGCCCTTGATGCTTCTCGCCGTCTCCTCCAGGCCGGAGGCGTCGAGGTCCGCGCAGTGCACGACGGCACCGGCCTGGGCCAGCAGGACGGCCGAGGCGCGGCCGATTCCGCCGGCGGCGCCGGTGACGAAGGCGGTGCGTCCGGTGAGGTCGTACGCGCTGACGGCCATGAGGGGACCGTACGAGCATTTCTGACGGTCCGTCAATTGTTGGGAAGGGTCAGTCGTACGGGACTGTGCGGGGCCGGGCCCGGATCGCTCGGCGGGTGCCCGGCGCCGGGGCGGGGCCCGGCTGGCAGGTCGGGCACCAGTACGTGGGGCGTTCGCGGGAGCCGTCGCCCTGGTCGGCCACGCGGATGGGCGTGTGGCAGCGGAGGCAGGGGCGGGGTGCGCGGCCGTACACGAACAGGTCCTGGCCGCGGCGGCCCGTCGTGGCGCGGATCGGGCGGTCCCGGTTGACCTCCAGGAGTTTCTTGGCGAGGACGGGCAGGTGCGCGGCGCGGTCGTCGGGGAGGGCGCCGACGGGCAGCCACGGGGTGACGCCGAGGAGGAAGCAGAGTTCGCACTTGTAGACGTTGCCGATGCCGGCGAGGTTGCGCTGGTCGAGCAGGGCCTCGCCGAGGGGGCGGGCGGGGTCGGCGAGGAGGTTGGCCAGGGCCTGGTCCGGGTCCCAGTCGGGGCCCAGGAGGTCGGGGCCGAGGTGCCCCACGGCTCGGTGTTCGTCGGTGGTGCGCAGGAGTTCCAGCACGGGGAGGCGGTAGCCGACCGCCGTGCGGTCGACGGTGCCGAGGATGGCGCGGATCTGGTGCGCGGGGCCGCCGGTCCAGCGCTGGTCGGCGGCGTACACCTTCCAGGAGCCGTCCATCCGCAGGTGCGTATGGAGGGTCAGGCCGCCCTCGACGCGGGTGAGGAGGTGCTTGCCGCGCGGGGTGACGTCCAGGACGGTGCGTCCGGTGAGGTCGGCGGTGGCGTACTTGGGCACCCGGAGGTCGCTGCGGGTCAGCACCTTGCCGGCGAGGGCGGTGTGCAACCGCCTCGCGGCCTGCCAGACCGTGTCACCTTCGGGCATGGGTCAAGGGTGGCACGAGGTGGAGTGGACGGGGGTGGTACGGGCTGGGGTGCCACGGGCGGGGGCGGGCTCGGGGGCACGGATCTTGGTGGCAGGGGGATGGGGTGGTACGGGCGGGCGGTGTGTCGTGGGGTGGCTCGAACGCGGTGGCAGGGGAGGCGTGACCTGGACGGTGGGGGCGTGGGCTCGGGTGGGGTGGGTGAGTGCGGTCGGCTGGGGTGCCACGGGCGGGGGCCGAGTCGGGGGCACGGACCTTGGTGGCAGGGGGATGGGGTGGTACGGGCGGGCGGTGTGTCGTGGGGTGGCTCGAACGCGGTGGCAGGGGAGGCGTGACCTGGACGGTGGGGGCGTGGGCTCGGGTGGGGGCGTAGGGCATGGGTGACGGCTTGCTGGTTCATGCTCGGAGGCGGAGGCCGCGGGGGGTGGCGATGAAACCCGTGCCTTCCAGGAGGGTGCCGATGGGGGAGGTCAGGGCAGAGGCGCCGTTGACGCGCTCCACGGTGACCGTGCCGAGGGAGCCGGCTTTGGCGGCCGCGGCGAGGGACTCCGCGGCGGCGCGCAGGCGGGGGTCGTCGGCTGCGGTGCCGTCGGGGTGGGCGGGCCAGGCCAGCAGGGTCTTGCCACCGCGCTCCATGTAGAGCGTCAGCTCGCCGTCGACGAGCACCACCAGGGAGCCCGCCTTACGGCCCGGCTTGTGGCCGGCGCCGGTCGGGGGCTCCGGCCAGGGGAGGGCGGCGCCGTACGCGTTCGCCGGATCGGCGGCGGCGAGGACCACAGCCCGGGAGTCGGGGGCGGGGCGGCGGCCGGGGGTGCCTGGGGCCTCGTACGGGCCGAAGCCGGAACGGGAACCGAGGCCTGGAGCGCTGCCCGTGTCCGGGCCGGTCGGTGGGGTGAGGTCGCGGGGGGAGGTCCACTCGCTGCGCGAGGTGGGGGAGGGGAAGGGGGGCCAGCCGGCGCCGAAGGCGGGATCGGCGGGGGTGGTACGGCCGGGGGTCGGGTTCTGTCCGTCGGTGGCGAAAGGGTCGGGTGCGGCGAAGGCGTCCGGGGAGAGGTCGGGGAGGGGGCCGAAGCTGTCGGGGGTGACGTCGGCGTACGGGGCCGCGGAAGCGTCGGACGCGGCGCCGGTGTGCCGGGCGAAGCCCTCGGTGGCGGCGCCGGTGTGGCGGTCGGGGCCGTTGGGGGTGGCACCTGGGCGGGGAGGACTGCCGTCGGGCGTGTTGTCCGCTTGGGGGGTGAAGCCGTCGGCCTGGGGTGGCGGCAGGCTTTCGCCGCGGTCGCGGGCGTTGGCCACCGCGCGGAGGCGGTCGACCGCTCCGTCCATCGCGAACTGGGCGGCGCCGAGTCCCTCCACCACGTAGCCGCGGCGTGCCTGGCCGCTGTCCTCGAAGGCGGACAGGATGCGATACACGGCGGAGAAGCCTCCTTCCACGCCCTCCGCGGAGACCGCTCCACGGGTCACCACGCCGTGCCGGTCGAGGAGGACGCGGGCGAGGGCGTGGGCGCGGACCGTGGGGTCGGCCCCGCGGTCCGGGAGCAGGGACCAGCGGCCGGCGACGGTCGGTGGCCCGCTGCGGGACGCGGGGCGGGCGGCGGCGGTCAGCGAGCCGTAGCGCCCGCGCGGGATGGTGCGCTTGGCGCGGTGGGCGGTGGACCCCGCGGTGCGGCCCGAGCCGAGCAGGGAACGCAGGGGAGCCAGCGTGTCGTTCGTGAGCCGGCCGGACCAGGCCAGGTCCCAGAGGACGTCGGCCAGTTGGGGATCCGTGACGTCGGGGTGGGTGGTGGCGCGGACCTGGTCGGCGATCTGACGGAAGAACAGGCCGTAACCGCCCGAGAGGGCGTCCAGGACGGACTGGTGAAGCGCCGTCAGTTCCAGGGGATGGGGCGGCGGCAGGAGCAGCGGGGCGGCATCGGCCAGGTAGAGGGAGACCCAGCCGTCCTTGCCGGGGAGGGAGCCGGCTCCGGCCCAGACGACCTCTCCGGCGGCGGTGAGCTCGTCGAGCATCGCGGGCGTGTAGTGCGCGACACGGGACGGCAGGACGAGTTTCTCCAGGGCGGACGCGGGCACGGACGCGCCCTGCAACTGCTCCACGGCCCGCACCAGTCCGTCGATACCGCGGAGACCGTGGCCCTTGCCGATGTGCTGCCACTGGGGGAGGAACTGGGCGAGGGCGGGCGGAGGCACCGGTTCCAGTTCGTGGCGCAGGGCCGCGAGGGAACGGCGGCGAAGGCGGCGCAGGACGGTCGCGTCGCACCACTCCTGGCCGATGCCGGCCGGATGGAACTCACCCTGCACGACCCTGCCGCTCGCCGAGAGTCGCTGGAGGGCGCCCTCGGTGACAGCCACGCCCAGGCCGAAGCGGTCCGCGGCCATGGCCGATGTGAACGGGCCGTGGGTGCGGGCATAGCGCGCGAGGAGGTCGCCCAGCGGATCCTTGACGGGCTCCATGAACGCCTCGGGTACGCCGACCGGCAGGGCGGTGCCGAGCGCGTCACGCAGACGGCCCGCGTCCTCGATCGTCGCCCAGTGGTCGGCGCCGGCGAGCCGGACCCGGATCACGCGACGGGCGGCGGCCAGCTCCTGGGCCCACTGGGGCTCGGCGCCCCGCTCGGCCAGTTCGGCGGCCGTGAGCGGGCCGAGCACGCGCAGGATGTCGGCGACCCCCTCGGCGTCCTTGACACGACGGTCCTCGGTGAGCCACTGGAGCTCCTGCTCCAGCTCGGTCAGCACCTCGGCGTCGAGCAGCTCGCGCAGCTCCGCCTGGCCGAGCAGCTCGGCCAGCAGCCGCGAGTCCAGGGAGAGAGCGGCGGCACGACGCTCGGCGAGCGGCGAGTCCCCCTCGTACAGGAACTGGGCGACGTACCCGAAGAGGAGGGAGCGGGCGAAGGGGGACGGCTCGGGGGTGGTGACCTCGACCAGGCGCACCTTGCGGGACTCCAGGTCGCCCATCAGCTCGACCAGGCCCGGGACGTCGAAGACGTCCTGAAGGCACTCGCGGACGGCTTCCAGGACGATCGGGAACGAGCCGAACTCGCTGGCCACCTGGAGCAGTTGGGCGGCGCGCTGGCGCTGCTGCCAGAGCGGGGTGCGCTTGCCGGGGTTGCGGCGCGGCAGCAGCAGCGCGCGGGCGGCGCACTCGCGGAAGCGGGACGCGAACAGGGCCGAGCCGCCGACCTGGTCGGTGACGACCTGGTCGACCTCGCCCTTGTCGAACACGACGTCCGCCGCGCCGACGGGCGCCTGCTCGGCGTCGAACGCCGTACCGGCCTTCATCGGCTCCTGGTCGAGCAGGTCCAGGCCCATGAGGTCGGCGTCGGGCAGCCGGAGGACGATGCCGTCGTCGGCGTGCATGACCTGGGCGTCCATGCCGTAGCGCTCGGAGAGCTTGGCGCCGAGGGCCAGCGCCCACGGGGCGTGCACCTGGGCACCGAAGGGGGAGTGGACGACGACCCGCCAGTCGCCGAGTTCGTCGCGGAAGCGCTCCACGACGATCGTGCGGTCGTCCGGGATGTGTCCGCACGCCTCCCGCTGCTCGGCCAGGTAGGACAGCACGTTGTCCGCGGCCCACGTGTCGAGGCCCGCGGCGAGCAGGCGCAGCCGGGCGTCCTCCTTGGAGAGGGAGCCCACCTCGCGCAGGAACGCGCCCACCGCGCGGCCCAGTTCGAGTGGGCGGCCCAGCTGATCGCCCTTCCAGAAGGGGAGCCTGCCGGGGACACCGGGCGCGGGAGTGACCAGCACCCGGTCGCGGGTGATGTCTTCGATGCGCCAGGAGCTGGTACCGAGGGTGAAGACGTCGCCGACCCGGGACTCGTAGACCATCTCCTCGTCGAGTTCGCCGACCCGGCCGCCGCCCTTCTTCGGGTCGGAGCCGACCAGGAAGACCCCGAACAGGCCGCGGTCGGGGATCGTGCCGCCGGAGGTGACGGCGAGGCGCTGGGCGCCGGGGCGGCCGGTGATCGTCCCGGCCACCCGGTCCCACACCACGCGCGGGCGCAGTTCCGCGAAGGCGTCGGACGGGTAGCGGCCGGCGAGCATGTCGAGGACGGCGGTGAAGGCGGACTCGGGCAGCGAGGCGAAGGGGGCGGCCCGGCGGACCATGGCGAGCAGGTCGTCCAGCTGCCAGGTGTCCATCGAGGTCATGGCGACGATCTGCTGGGCGAGGACGTCCAGGGGGTTGGCGGGGACCCTCAGCGACTCGATGGAACCGGTGCGCATACGTTCGGTGACGACCGCCGCCTGCACCAGGTCGCCGCGGTACTTCGGGAAGACCACGCCGGTGGAGACGGCCCCGACCTGGTGTCCCGCCCGGCCGACGCGCTGGAGGCCGGAGGCCACGGAGGGCGGGGACTCGACCTGGATGACCAGGTCGACCGCGCCCATGTCGATGCCGAGTTCGAGGCTGGAGGTGGCCACGACGGCGGGGAGCCGGCCGGCCTTCAGGTCCTCCTCGACGAGGGCACGCTGCTCCTTGGAGACCGAGCCGTGGTGGGCGCGGGCGATGACCTGGGGCGCGCCCTGGGCCGCGCCCGAGCCGCCCATCAGTTCGGCGGGGGCGTGGTGTTCGTCCAGGGGGCGGCCGGTGGCCCGTTCGTAGGCGATCTCGTTGAGCCGGTTGCACAGCCGTTCGGCGAGGCGGCGGGAGTTGGCGAACACGATCGTCGAGCGGTGGGACTGGACCAGGTCGGTGATCCGCTCCTCGACGTGCGGCCAGATCGACGGGCGCTCCGCGCCTTCCGAGCCGTCGGCGACCGGGGAACCGCCCAGTTCGCCGAGGTCCTCGACGGGGACGACGACGGAGAGGTCGAACTCCTTGCCGGACTTCGGCTGGACGATCTCCACCTTGCGGCGGGGCGAGAGGTAGCGGGCGACCTCGTCGACCGGGCGGACCGTCGCGGAGAGACCGATGCGGCGGGCCGGCCTCGGCAGGAGTTCGTCCAGGCGCTCCAGGGAGAGGGCCAGGTGAGCGCCACGCTTGGTGCCGGCGACGGCGTGCACCTCGTCGAGGATCACTGTTTCGATGCCGGTCAGCGCCTCGCGGGTGGCCGAGGTCAGCATCAGGAACAGGGACTCCGGGGTGGTGATCAGGATGTCGGGGGGACGGGTGGACAGGGCGCGCCGCTCGGCGGCGGGGGTGTCGCCGGAACGGATGCCGACCTTGATCTCCGGCTCGGGCAGGCCCCGGCGTACGGATTCCTGGCGGATGCCGGTGAGGGGGCTGCGGAGGTTGCGCTCCACGTCGACGGCGAGGGCCTTGAGCGGGGAGACGTACAGGACGCGGCAGCGCTTCCTCGGGTCCGCGGGTGGGGGTGTGGAGGCGAGCTGGTCGAGGGCGGCGAGGAAGGCGGCCAGGGTCTTGCCGGAGCCGGTGGGGGCTACGACCAGCACGTCCGAGCCCGCTGCGATGGCCTGCCACGCGCCGGTCTGGGCGGCGGTGGGCGCGTCGAAGGCGCCCGTGAACCAGCCGCGGGTCGCGGGGGAGAAGCCGTCCAGGGCTCGGTGTGCGGAGCTGACCATGTGTCCATCCTGCACCTCGGCACTGACAATGGCTGTGACCTGCGGGGATGTAGGCGCCGACGACCGTGCGCCCGGCCCATGTCGCAGGGCGGGATGCGCGGTCGTCGGCGGTGCGCCGGCTGCGGTGTGTGGGCGGCTGGGCCCCGTGGGAGTGCGTGCGGGGCGTGGGGCGCTGGGTCGCGTGGGGGTGCCTGCCGGTCGTGGGGGTGGGATGCCGCGGCGGCCTGTGCGGGTGCCTTGGGGTGCGTGTACGCGTAGCGCGTTCGGTTCGGTGGGGCAGGGCCGCGCCGGGGTCGGTTCGGTGGGGGTCGGGGCGGAGCCTGGGTCGGTTCGGTTGGGGGGCGGGGCCGCGCCGGGGGTGTCGGTCCTCGGTCGGGCGCGGAATCGGTTGGTCACCGACTGGACCGCGTTGACGCGCCGTCCGCTGCGGGCGGGCACGCCCCGGCACGTCACCTTCCCGCAGTCGGCGGCCGGCCCGCTCCGCGGGCGCGTACCGGAGGGCGGACAATGAGGTCATGGCGGGTTCGGGTGAGCTGGCGCGGCACTGGCGGTACGCCGAGTTGCCCGGGGTCGATCTGTTGCGGGCGCGGTATGTGCGCAAGACCTTCGTGCGGCACACCCATGAGCAGTTCGTCATCGCCGCCATCGCCGACGGGGTCGAGGTCTTCCATCATCGTGGGGCCGATCAGTACGCGGGGGCAGGGGCGCTGGCACTGGTCAATCCGGATACGGCGCACACGGGGCGGGCCGGAGTGCCTGAGGGGTGGCGGTACGGGGCGGTGTATCCGTCGCCGGAGCTGGTGGCGGAGATCGCCGCCGAGACCACGGTGATCCGGGGGACGCCAGGGTTCGTCCGGCCGGTGCTGGACGATCCGTACGCCGTGGGGCTGGTGCACCAGGTGCTGCGGGCCGCGGAGGAGGGGCACGCGCTGGCCGCCGACACGTTGCTGCGGGTCGCCGTGACGCGGCTGCTGCGCCTGAACGGTGGGCCGCTGCCGCAGCGCGACGTGCGGACCGCGGGTGCCCAGGTCGCGGCACGCGCGCGGGCCGTGCTGGAGGAGCGGCTGCTCGAGCCGCCGACGCTGGAGCGGCTGGCCAGGGATCTGGGGACCGGTCCGTTCGCGTTGCTGCGGGCGTTCCGGGAGGCGTACGGGATGCCGCCGCATGCCTGGCTGACCGATGCGCGGGTGCGGCGGGCGAGGCGGCTGCTGGACGCGGGGACCACACCCGCGGAGGCGGCCGTCGCGGTGGGTTTCACGGACCAACCGCACCTGAACCGGCACTTCACGCGGATCGTGGGTGTGCCTCCAGGGGCGTACCGACGGGAGCGCAAGAACGTACAAGACGCGCGGCGGCGGCCGCTCTACCGTCCGGTGGGTGACACAACGGACAGCTCTCGCAGACATACATGACGGTGACACCAGGCCCGACTCCGCCGTCGTCAGGGACGCCCTCGGGGTGGGGGTGGCCGTGGGACTCTCCGGGTTCGCCTTCGGGGTGACCTCGGCGGGGAGCGGGCTCACGCTGTCGCAGACCTGTGCGCTCAGCCTCCTGGTGTTCACGGGCGCGTCGCAGTTCGCCTTGGTGGGGGCGATCGCGGCGGGCGGGAATCCGCTGACCGCTGCCGCCGGGGCCTTCTTCCTCGGCGTGCGCAACGCCTTCTACGGGTTGCGTTTGTCGCAGTTGCTCGCCCTCCCGCGCGCGGTGCGGCCGTTCGCCGCCCAGTGGGTCATCGACGAGACGGCGGCGGTGGCGCTGGCTCAGCCCACGCGGCGGAGCGTGCGGATCGGGTTCACCGTCACGGGGCTCAGCCTGTATGTGCTGTGGAACCTCACCACACTGCTCGGTGCGATGGGTGCCGAGGCCATCGGGGACACCGACGCCTGGGGCCTGGACGCCGCCGGGCCCGCCGTCTTCCTGGCGTTGCTGGCGCCCATGCTGAAGACCGGGGTCGAGCGCGCGGTCGCCGGGCTCGCGGTGCTGCTGGGGCTCGGTCTGCTGCCCGTACTGCCCGCCGGGGTGCCGGTCCTGGCGGCTGGGCTCGCGGCACCGGTCGTGCTGTGGGCGGAGGGGCGTCGTAGGGGCGCCGGTGACCGTGGCGACGGTCAGGAGGGCGACCGGTGAACGTCTGGATCGCGATCGGAGTGACCGCGCTCGGGTGCTACCTCGTCAAGCTCGTCGGGCTGCTCGTGCCCGCCGGTGTCCTTGAGCGGCCTCTCGTGAGGCGGCTCGCCGCGCTGCTGCCCGTGGCGCTGCTGGCCGCTCTCACGGCCCAGCAGACGTTCGCCGACGGGCGCGAGCCGGCGATCGACGCACGGGCAGCGGGAGTCGCCGCTGCCGCGGTGGCGCTGGTTCTGCGGGCGCCCTTCCTGGTCGTCGTGGCGGCCGCGGTGGGGGTGACCGCCGGGGTACGGGCGATGGGCGGGTGATCCGCCGCCCGCGCGGGTCCGCCCGGTCGCACGGGCCGCCCGCGCAGGGCTCCTCGGGCGGCATGTGACAGGGCAGGACCGCGGGGCGCCGGGTGCGGTGCTCGGAGCCACGTGGTGGGGCGACCGTGTTCGCAGTGCTGATGCGCGGGGCGCGGACGACTGACGGGAATCGTGCGGGTGGCCTCGCCCCGGAGGGCCGAGCGGAGTGTGGCAGGAGCAGGAGCAGGAGCAGGAGCAGGAGCAGGAGCAGGAGCAGGAGCAGGACCGCAGGGTGCCGGGTGCGGTGCTCGGAGCCGCGTGGTGGGGCGACCGTGTTCGCAGTGCTGATGCGCGGGGCGCGGACGACCGGCCGGACTCGTTAGGTGCCTCGGTCCGGCGGCAGTGGGTCCTCAGCGCAGGGGACGGCCGTAGGCCCTCAGGGTGCGCAGTGCCTCGATCGTCAGCATGGGGCGGGCCTCCAGCGCCGTCCCCGGAGCCCACTGGCGCCAGCGGATCGGCCAGCCGCCGTCCTCCTGCTGCGCGCCGGCCAGGAAGTCCAGGGAGCGGACCATCTCGTCGTCCGTGAACCACGCGCGCGCGAGCGAGTCCGGCGTCCTCGCGTAGTCGTGCGGGAAGTGGTGCTCCCCGGGCGCGTAGCCGGGCGCGACCGGGTACGCCTCCAGGCGGTCCGGTTCCAGCGCCGCGAGCCGCTGCTCCCGTACGAGACGGCCCAGACGGTCGGCGACCGCCTCCGCGCGCGGGCGGTCGGGAGCGGAGTCCAGGAAGGCCACGGCGGCCCGGATCTCGTACGGGTGGGACTGTTCCAGGGACTCGGCCGACTGCCAGCAGAAGTCCGTGGCCCTGAACATCCAGGCGTGCCACACCTGGTTGCGGTGCAGCAGCCCCACCACCGGTCCGGTGGCGAGGAGTTCACTCGGCGGGTCGTCCGGGATCGGGATGAACGGGGCCGCCGGATAGCCGCGCTGACTGGGGTGAATCGCCGGCAGGGCGCCGTCCGGGGTGGTCACCGAGGTCAGATAGCGGCACACGCGCTCCACGCGTTGTCCGCCGCAGCGTCCGATGGCGTCCAGCACACCCAGGGCGTGGGCGGTGTGCAGCGGCTGGCTGACCGGGCCGCGCAGATCGGGCTCCAGCGCGTGGCCGTATCCGCCGTCCGCGTTGCGGTAGGCGTCCAGCGCGGTCTCCACCGGGTCGGAGTCGGCGCCCAGGAAGTGGTACGCGAAAAGACGCTGCTCCAGCACGCGCGCGGTGAGCCAGACGAAGGACTCGGCGCGGGCGAGCGGGGAGTGCGCCGGGGGCGTCTGGGGGAGTGGGGAAGCTCCTGTTTCGGCCATGCGTCAGACCGTAGGACGAAAAGCGGTCTCGGCAAGTGGTCCCGGCTCAGGCCCACCCTCAGGGGCGGGATACTGGAGTCATGCGGTTGACGGTCTTCTGGCAGCGGATGGCGGATCATTTCGGTCCGGACTACGCCGACACCTTCGCGCGCGACCACGTGATGACGGAGCTCGGCGGAAGGACGGTGCACGAGGCGCTGAACGCCGGCTGGGAAGCCAAGGACGTGTGGCGTGTGGTCTGCACCGTGATGAACGTTCCGCGCGAGAGGCACTGATCGGTCACAAGATCGCCGCACGGCAGCCGATTGTCAGTCAGGTGGGCGAGACTTGCCCCGTGGCACCCACTGACGAGACCGACCAGGTCACCCAGCCCGCATCGCCGTTCGGCGCGACGCCGCCCAACGGGCCCCCGGCCACCGGCGCCGCCGGGCCGAACGCGCGCATGCCACGCTGGCTGCCGCGTGCCTTGGTGCTCGCCCTCGCCCTCGTCGCCGTGTTCCAGCTGGGAAGTTGGGCCTTCCACCAGCTCACCGGTCTGCTGATCAACATCCTCATCGCGTTCTTCCTGGCCCTGGCCGTCGAACCCGCGGTGAGCTGGATGGCCTCGCGCGGCATGCGCAGAGGGTTGGCCACCGGCGTCGTCTTCCTCGGTCTGCTGATCATCGCCGCGGGCTTCGTCACCCTGCTCGGCTCCATGCTCGCGGGCCAGATCATCAAGATCGTCGAGGACTTCCCGAACTATCTCGACTCGGTCATCAGCTGGATCAACGCCCACTTCAACACCGAGTTGAGACGGGTGGACGTCCAGGAGGGTCTGCTGCGCTCCGACTGGCTGCGCAACTACGTCCAGAACAGTGCCACCGGTGTCCTGGACGTGTCCGCCCAGGTGCTCGGCGGGCTGTTCCAGCTGCTCATGGTCGCTCTCTTCTCGTTCTACTTCGCCGCGGACGGGCCCCGGCTGCGCCGCGCGCTCTGCTCCGTCCTGCCGCCGGCCAAGCAGGCCGAGGTACTGCGCGCGTGGGAGATCGCCGTGAACAAGACCGGCGGCTACATCTATTCGCGCGGCCTGATGGCGCTCATCTCCGGAGTCGCGCACTACATACTGCTACAGGTTCTGAGCGTGCCGTACGCTCCCGTGCTCGCCGTGTGGGTCGGTCTCGTCTCGCAGTTCATCCCCACCATCGGTACGTATCTCGCGGGTGCCCTGCCGATGTTGATCGCCTTCACGGTCGACCCCTGGTACGCGCTGTGGGTGCTGATCTTCGTGGTGATCTACCAGCAGTTCGAGAACTACGTGCTGCAGCCCAAGCTGACCTCGAAGACCGTCGACATCCACCCCGCGGTCGCCTTCGGCTCGGTCGTCGCCGGGACCGCCCTCCTGGGCGCGGTCGGCGCGCTGATCGCCATCCCGGCGATCGCCACGCTCCAGGCCTTCCTGGGGGCGTACGTGAAGCGGTACGACGTCACCGACGACCCCCGGGTGCACGGGCACCGCGGGCGGGGGACCGGGCAGGGGATGTTCAGGCGCGCCCGGGCCTTGTGGGGTCGGCCGGAGGTGCGGGCTTCGGACGACGGCTCCTCCCAGGGCGGGCTCGCTGGGACGGGTGAGGCCGGAGAGACCGGTGGGACTGGCGGGACTGGCGGGACCGGCGGGACCGGCGGCTCCGGCTCCGGCGGGACGTGAGACCGGCCACTGTGTGAAAGCCGGCCCACGCGACGGCCGCGGCCACGCGTGCCCGGTTCCGCGACGCCTGCTCGGGGCGGCGGGGGTGCGGTCGGCGATGGGATCCGCGGGGGCAGTCGTGTCCCGAGTCCTGTGACCTCGCTGTCGTCAGTGACGTCGGTGGCTTCGGTGATGCGCTGAGAGCTCCTGTGAGGCTCGATGAGGCTTCGTGAGGCCTGGTGAGGCCGTGGGGATGCCGCTCCCGGTCGTCGGTCTGGCCGAGGCGACCTGTCGTGCACCAGTGGCGAAGCAGCTGGGACGGGAAGGGCCGAAGCAGCTGGGACGGGAAGGGCCGAAGCAGCTGGGACGGGAAGGGCCGGGGTGCCATGTGGTGCGCTTGACACGAAAATCGAACATCCATTCTTATGGAGGCTCCGGTGAGGCTCTCGATGGGGACTTCGGTACGGTTCGGACGGAAAAGTACCTGAGTTATCCACAGGCCGGACGAGCGTCGAGGCCCATTGTCAGTGGCAGGCGTTAGCGTCTTTGACGTGAAGCGATCGACTCAAGCAAATCGGGTGGAACCCATGGCAGGTACCGACCGCGAGAAGGCCCTGGATGCCGCACTCGCACAGATTGAACGGCAATTCGGCAAGGGCGCGGTCATGCGCATGGGTGACCGGACGAAGGAGCCCATCGAGGTCATCCCGACCGGATCGACCGCGCTCGACGTGGCCCTCGGCGTCGGCGGCCTGCCGCGCGGCCGGGTCATCGAGGTCTACGGACCGGAGTCCTCCGGCAAGACGACCCTGACCCTGCACGCGGTGGCGAACGCCCAGAAGGCGGGCGGCCAGGTCGCGTTCGTGGACGCGGAGCACGCCCTCGACCCCGAGTACGCGCAGAAGCTCGGCGTCGACATCGACAACCTGCTCCTGTCCCAGCCGGACAACGGCGAGCAGGCCCTGGAGATCGTGGACATGCTCGTCCGCTCCGGCGCCCTCGACCTGATCGTCATCGACTCCGTCGCGGCGCTCGTCCCGCGCGCGGAGATCGAGGGCGAGATGGGCGACAGCCACGTGGGTCTGCAGGCCCGTCTGATGAGCCAGGCCCTGCGGAAGATCACCAGCGCGCTCAACCAGTCCAAGACCACCGCGATCTTCATCAACCAGCTCCGCGAGAAGATCGGCGTGATGTTCGGCTCCCCGGAGACCACGACCGGTGGCCGGGCCCTGAAGTTCTACGCCTCGGTGCGGCTCGACATCCGGCGCATCGAGACGCTGAAGGACGGCACCGACGCGGTCGGCAACCGCACCCGCGTCAAGGTCGTCAAGAACAAGGTGGCGCCGCCCTTCAAGCAGGCCGAGTTCGACATCCTCTACGGCCACGGCATCAGCCGTGAAGGCGGCCTGATCGACATGGGCGTGGAGAACGGCTTCGTCCGCAAGGCCGGCGCCTGGTACACGTACGAGGGCGACCAGCTCGGCCAGGGCAAGGAGAACGCGCGCAACTTCCTGCGGGACAACCCCGACCTGGCCAACGAGATCGAGAAGCGGATCAAGGAGAAGCTGGGCGTCGGGGTCCGGCCGGAGCCGGCGGCCGAGCCGGGCGCGGACGCCGCTGTCTCCGCTCCCGCGGACGACGCCGCGAAGCCGGTGCCCGCCCCGGCGGTGGCCAAGACGGCCAAGACCAAGGCCACGGCAGCCAAGAGCTGATCCGTGACAAGGCGAACCGACTGGGCGGAGTACGCCTACCCTGATGTCTCGCGTGAGCGGGGCGGAACAGGCGCCAGGAGCTCCGTCGGCCCGAGCGACGGCGATCCGGCCCACGGCGTCGACGGGGCCCACGGCCGCATGACGTCGTACGGCACGAGTGGGTCGTACGACGGCGAGGCGGGTGGCGGGCCGGGCGGCGGCCGGTGGCCGGACGGGCCGGACGAGGGCTCGGCGTTCGGCACCGACTCGCCGGTCGGCGGCTCGCGCCCCAGGGGCGGGGCCCGTGACGCGGGCGGCTCACGCGGGCGCCGTCGGCGCGGCCGCGCGGAGCCGTTCGGTGAGGACGGAGGTTCCTCCTTCTCGTCGAGGGCCGAGAAGGAGGAACCTCCAGCGGACCCGGTCGAGCGGGCACGGGCCATCTGCCTGCGCCTGCTCACCGGGACCCCGCGCACGCGGAAGCAGCTCGCGGACGCCCTGCGCAAACGGGAGATCCCGGACGACGCCGCCGAGGAGGTGCTGTCACGGTTCGAGGAGGTCGGCCTGATCAATGACAGTGCCTTCGCGGAAGCGTGGGTGGAGTCCCGGCATCACGGCAGGGGGCTGGCCCGGCGCGCGCTCGTCCAGGAACTGCGGACCAAGGGTGTCGACGCGACGCTGATCGACGCGGCCATGGGGCAGCTCGACTCCGAGCAGGAGGAGACGACCGCGCGTGACCTCGTCGCCCGCAAGCTGCGCTCCACCCGAGGGCTCGACCGCGACAAGCGACTGCGCCGCCTCGCGGGCATGCTGGCCCGCAAGGGCTACCCCGAGGGCATGGCGCTGAGAGTCGTCCGGCAGGCGCTCGAGGCGGAGGGCGAGGAGACGGAGTTCCTCGCGGACGAAGGGTTCTGAACGGCGGCGTCGGGAACTGGACGGCCTCGGGGCCGTCGCGGCCCGCGGAGTCGGCTGTGGTCCACCGGCTGAGGTGCGCCGCACGGCCCTGTGGGCGTCCACTGACGCCCGCAGCGCCCTGTCGACGCATACTGAAGCCTGGCGCGCCCGGTTCCAGGGCACCGGCGTGTCCGGCCGGCGGGTGAATGCCTGCACGCCGACTGCCGCGGTGCCCGACCGCTGCGTGCCCAGGTCACCGAGCGTCCGTGCCTCAGGCTCCTTCGCCTACGACCGCCTGTGGCGACGTCGTCACCGGAAGCCCCGCGGCCTTCCACGCCTGGAACCCGCCGACCAGGTCGGTGGCTCGGCGCAGCCCCAACCGGTGCAGGGACACGGCCGCCAGGCTGGAGGCGTACCCCTCGTTGCAGACGACCACGATCCGCAGGCCGTGGCCGGTGGCCTCGGGGGCACGGTGGCTGCCCTGCGGGTCGAGGCGCCACTCCAGTTCGTTGCGTTCGACGACGAGGGCGCCGGGGATCAGTCCGTCCCGCTCCCGCAGGGCCGCGTACCGGATGTCCACGAGCAGCGCGTCCCCGGCCCGGACGGCGTCGTACGCCTCCCGTGCCTCGATCCGCTGGTAGCCCTCGCGCGCCCGCTCCAGCAACTCGTCTATCCCGACCGGCCGCTCGCCGGCCTCGCCCGTTCCCGGTCCCTGCGCCCCGCTCACGTCGGGCGAGTCGGCCTCGGGCGACCCGGCCTCCGGCGACTTCGGCACACCTGCCACGTCGATCCCCTCCAGGCCCGTCCCGCTCGTTCCCGGCACTCCCGCCCCGCTCACTGCCAGTCCTCCGGGCGCTCCACCTGCTCCAGTCGGAGGATCGGTCCGCTGCGGCTGTAGCGGCGGATCTGCGGCAGGGGCGGGTAGTAGGCGTGGACGGAGATCGCGTGCCGTTCGGTGGACTCGTTGAGCACCTCGTGGACGTGGTGGCGGCCGAAGGCGCGGCCCCGTCCGGCCGGCAGCCGGCGTTCCCGGTCCACGTCCTCCGTCAGTTCCAGGGTCTTCCAGCCGTCGGTGGGCAGCCGGGCGGCGAGGGAGTGCTCCTTGAGTTCACCGGCCGCGGTCAGGAAGGCACCGACCGAGTCGGCGTGGTCGTGCCAGCCGGTGCCGCTGCCGGGCGGCCAGCCGATCAGCCAGGCCTCGCTGCCGCCGGGCCCCTCCAGCCGCACCCAGGTGCGGCCCTCGGGGTCGAGTGGCAGTGAATCGATCAGCTCGGCGTCGGCGGCCGTACGCCGGACGAAGTCGAGGAGGTCCGCCTGCGTGGGGGCGGAAACAGCGGAAACAGCGGGAGAGGCAGACACGGGCACCGTCCTGAAGGGCGTTCGCATGGAGGCGCGCGACAGCACGGAAGCGGCGCGCGCGGCAGTGAGAGGCGAATTCAGCAGGACGGGCGACACACGTAGCCTGCATAGCGGACGAGGTCCATATGGACCCTCCGCCAGAGGTGCACACAGGTGTCGGTCACGATCCGGAGTACACCACGCGGGTGCGGACCGGTCAACTCACCGTCACTATGCGGACGCACAGTGACCCCCGGGACGGCGAGCACGCGTACGTCACCGCGATCGGGCCCGACCCCGGACGCCGAGCGCCGACCCGTCACCGCGAACGGGCCCCGGCCCGGGACGGCGAGCACGCGTACGTCACCGCGATCGGGCCCGACCCCGGACGCCGAGCGCCGACCCGTCACCGCGAACGGGCCCCGGCCCGGGACGACGATCACGCGTACGTCACCGCGAACGGGCCCCGGCCCCGGACGCCGAGCGCCGACCCGTCACCGCGAACGGGCCCCGGCCCGGGACGGCGAGCACGCGTACGTCACCGCGAACGGGCCCCCGCCCCTGTTCCTGCCCTCGCCCCGGCTTCCGCTTTCGCCTCCGCCTCGACCGGTCCGCCGAGCACCGCCTTCGCCGCCGCGTACAGGTCGGCCGGCCGGACCCCGCTCAGCGCCGTCACCAGGTGACCGTCGGGCCGTACGAGAAGGACGGTGTGCGGGGCCGCGCCCGGGTACTCCTCGGCGACCAACAGCTCGGCGGTGTGCGGCAGCGCGGTCACCGCCGCGGCCAGCCGGGGCATGATGCCGGCGGTCACCCAGTGCTTGCGCTCCCAGACGCCGGTGCCCGGTGCGATCAGCACGACGAGGAGCGCGCCGCGGCCGAGGCGGTCCCGCAGCCGGACGAAGGAGCCGTCCTCCGCCGTGACCCGCACATCGGTGACGGGTGCCCCGGGCTCCGTGGCGACCGGGATCTCACCTTCGAGGTGCGGGGGTGCGAGCGGTGAGTCGGCGTACGCCCCCGGTGCACCGAGGACTCCGCGTCCCAGGTGACCTTCCGTCAGCAGTGCGTCGTGGCCGCGGGCCGAGCCGGGGACGTACCCGCACAGGCCCGCGCCGCCGCGCAGCAGGGGCAGCGCCTGGTCGGCGGCGCGCAGCCGGGCGGCGACGACCGCGCGCCGTTCCGCCTGGTAGCTGTCGAGGAGCGCCTCGTGCGGGCCGTGGTGCCAGGCCAGCGCCAGCTTCCAGGCGAGGTTGTCGGCGTCCCTGAGCCCCTCGTCGAGGCCCTGTGTGCCGAGTGCGCCGAGCAGGTGGGCCGCGTCCCCGGCGAGGAAGACCCGGCCCACGCGCCAGCGGCGGGCCAGCCGGTGGTGGACGATGTGGACGCCGGTGTCGAGGAGTTCGTACGCCGGTGTCGGGCCACCGGTCCAGCCCGCCAGGGTCTCGCGGACGCGGGCGACCAGCAGTTCGGGCGTGACCAGGTCCTTGCCCGGCGGCAACAGCCAGTCCAGGCGCCACACTCCCTGGGGCAGGGGGCGCCCGGTGATCTCGCCGGCGGAGGGGCCGGAGGTGCGCCAGGAGGGCATGCGGTGGAGCAACGCCTCGTCGGGGCGGGGGAGTTCCGTGCGCAGGGCCGCGACCGCGTGCCGCTCCACCGCCGTCCGGCCCGGGAACCGGATGTCCTGGAGCTTGCGGACGGTCGAGCGCGGGCCGTCGCAGCCGACCAGGTAACTGCCACGCCACCAGGTGCCCTGGGGGCCGCGGGTGTGGGCGGTGACGCCCGAGGGCTCCTGCTCGACCCCGTCGAGACGGCTCTTCACGGCGATCCTGACGAGCCGTTCGCGGGCGAGGGCCGCGCGCAGGGCGCCGGTGAGCACGTGCTGGGCGATGTGCAGCGGGGCGGGTCCGGCGTCGACGCCCGGTTCCCCCTCGGTGCCGGTGCCGGTGACGCCGAACGTGACCTCGCGCATCACCTGCTTGCGCCGCAGCGACCGCCATCCGGCCCAGTGGAGGCCGGCCTCGGCGAGCGGCGCACCGGTCAGCCGTTCCAGCAGGGCGGCGGTGTCCTCGCGCAGCACCACCGTGCGCGCGAGGCGCGGTTCGTCCCTGCCCGGCCCCTCGTCGAGGACGACGGAGGGCACTTCCTGACGCGCCAGCGCAAGGGCGAGCGTGAGCCCGACGGGCCCCGCTCCGACGATGATCACCGGGTCCACGGCGCGGCGCCCCCTGCCCGCAGCGGTGTCCATGGGTACGTGGGTGAACAGGAAGGTGGAGCAGGGTGCACGATCACAGAACGTATGCAACCCATTGCCGAAGCTTGCGTCAAGTGACGGAGGCAGTGGCGATCATGCCACTGCCTCCGTGTTTCGTTCATGCCACCTGACTGCTGTTCAGATACCGCCGCCGGCTCCGGTGCCGTAGGTGCCGCCGGTCGCCGCCGGGTTGAGCTCCTCCATGTCCTCGGCGCTGAGGACGGCACCCGTGCTCTTCTTGCTGCGCCGCAGCCTTCCCTCCAGCCAGCTCGCGAAGGAGGTCAGGATGAAGTTGAGCACGATGTAGATGACCGCCACCACGACGAAGCTCTGCACGACGTTCGCGTAGTTGGCGGCGAGTGTGCCGCGCGTGTTGAGCAGCTCCGTGAAGCCGATCATCACGCCGCCCAGCGCGGTGTCCTTCACGATGACCACGAGCTGGCTGACGATGGCCGGCAGCATCGCGGTGACGGCCTGCGGCAGCAGGACGTTGGTCATCGTCTGGCCCTTGCGCAGGCCGACCGCCATCGCGGCCTCCGACTGGCCCTTGGGCAGGGACAGGATGCCGGCCCGTACGATCTCGGCGAGGACGGACGCGTTGTAGAGCACCAGGCCCGTGACGACGGCGTAGAGCGGACGCTGTTCGCTGCTGACGTTCGTGTAGCGGTCGTAGAACTCGTTGGCGAACAGCATCAGCAGCAGGACCGGGATCGCCCGGAAGAACTCGACCACCACGCCGGCCGGACCCCGGACCCACCGGTGGTCGGAGAGGCGCGAGATGCCGAAGAACGCGCCCAGCGGAAGGGCGATCACCATGGCCAGTGCCGCGGCCTTCAGTGTGTTGGCCAGACCCGGCAGCAGATAGGTCGTCCAGGCCTGGGACTCGGTGAACGGCTTCCACAGGGCCCACCTCAGCTGGCCCTTCTCGTCCATGGTCTGCCAGATCCACCAAAGGAACAGGGCGAGCAAAACGAAGAAGATCACGGAGAAGACCACGTTGCGCCGTTTGGCGCGGGGGCCGGGAGTGTCATAGAGAATGGAGCTCATCGCTTCACCGCCAGTCGCTTGCTCAGCCAGCCCAGGATGAGGCCGGTGGGCAGGGTCAGTACCACGAACCCGAGGGCGAAGACCGCGCCGATGGCCAGCGTCTGTGCCTCGTTCTCGATCATTTCCTTCATCAGGGTGGCCGCCTCCGCGACGCCGATGGCGGCCGCCACGGTGGTGTTCTTGGTCAGTGCGATCAGCACGTTGGCCAGGGGGCCGATGACCGAGCGGAAGGCCTGCGGCAGGATGATCAGGCTCAGGATCTGCCGGAAGCTCAACCCGATGGCGCGGGCCGCCTCGGCCTGACCGACGGGCACGGTGTTGATGCCGGAGCGGATCGCCTCGCAGACGAACGCCGCGGTGTAGGCAGCGAGACCGAGCACGGCCAGGCGGAAGCTGAGGGTGTCGAAGTCGTCGGCCGCGCCCATCGTCATGCCGAAGATGTCGGCGAGGCCGAGCGAGGTGAAAACGATGATCACCGTCAGCGGAATGTTCCGGACGAAGTTCACATAGGCGGTGCCGAACCCGCGCATCAACGGCACCGGGCTGACCCGCATCCCGGCCAGCAGGGTGCCCCAGACGAGGGAGCCGAGGGCGGAGAGGACGGTGAGTTTCACCGTCATCCAGAACGCCCCTAGGACGTCGTAACCTTCAAGAAAGTCGAACACGATCTCCCGCGCTTCCGGGTGTGTGGCGTATGTGGAGGGCGCGGCGCGCCGCCGCCCTGATCGCGTGGGCGGCGGCGCGCCGGCTGGTCACTGCGCTACTTGACGATGTTGCCGATCTTGGGCGCGGGCTCGTTCTTGTAGTTGGCCGGACCGAAGTTCTCCTGGACCGCCTTGTCCCAGGCCTTGTCGCTGACCATCTTCTCCAGCGCGTCGTTGATCTTGTTCAGGGTCGCGGTGTCGCCCTTCTTGACACCGATGCCGTAGTTCTCGTTGCTCAGCTTGAGGCCGGCGAGCTTGAACTGACCCTTGTACTGCTCCTGCGCGGCGTAGCCCGCGAGGATCGAGTCGTCGGTGGTCAGCGCGTCCACGGCGCCGCTCTGGAGGGCGGCGATGCACTCCGAGTAGCCGCTGTTCTGCTTGAGCTGGGCGTCCGGGGCGAAGTCGTTCTTGACGTTCTGCGCCGAGGTCGAGCCGGTCACGGAGCACAGCTTCTTGTCGTTGAGGTCCGTGGCCTTGGTGATGTCGGAGTCCGACTTGACCAGCAGGTCCTGGTGGGCCAGCAGGTACGGGCCGGCGAAGTCGACCTTCTGCTTGCGCTCGTCGTTGATCGAGTAGGTGGCCGCGATGAACTTCACGTCGCCGCGGGCGAGGGCGTTCTCGCGGTCGGCGCTCTTGGTCTCGACCCACTCGATCTGGTCGGGCTCGTAGCCGAGCTCCTTGGCCACGTAGGTCGCCACGTCCACGTCGAAGCCGGAGAAGGAACCGTCGGGCTCCTTCAGACCGAGACCCGGCTGGTCGTACTTGATGCCGATCTTGATCTTCTCGCCGCCGCCGCTGGAACCCGAGTCGCTGTCCTTGTCACCGCCGCCACAGGCGGTGGCGGACAGGGCGAGCGCGAGGACGGCGGCCGAGGTGGCGGTGACCTTGCGGAGCTTCATGGTGAACATCCTTTGCGGTGATGAAGAGATGCGAGCCGTCAAGGCGGGTGACGCGGTTCGTCAGGCGCGAGAGGCGGCCGTCAGTGGTGCAGGATCTTGGACAGGAAGTCCTTGGCGCGGTCGCTGCGCGGGTTGCTGAAGAACTGGTCCGGCACAGCCTCTTCGACGATTCGGCCGTCTGCCATGAACACCACCCGGTTGGCGGCCGAACGGGCGAAGCCCATCTCGTGAGTGACGACGATCATGGTCATGCCGTCACGGGCGAGCTGCTGCATGACCTCCAGGACCTCGTTGATCATCTCCGGGTCGAGCGCCGACGTGGGCTCGTCGAAGAGCATGACCTTGGGATCCATGGCCAGGGCCCGCGCGATGGCGACGCGCTGCTGCTGGCCGCCGGAGAGCTGCGCGGGGTACTTGTCGGCCTGCGTGGCCACGCCGACCCGGTCGAGCAGGGCGCGCGACTTCTCCTCGGCCTGCTTCTTGTCCATCCTGCGGACCTTGATCTGGCCCAGCATGACGTTCTCGAGCACGGTCTTGTGCGCGAACAGGTTGAAGGACTGGAAGACCATTCCGACGTCTGCGCGGAGCCGGGCCAGCGCCTTGCCCTCCTGGGGCAGGGGCTTGCCGTCGATCTCGATCGTGCCGGAGTCGATCGTCTCCAGGCGGTTGATGGTGCGGCACAGGGTGGACTTTCCGGACCCGGAGGGTCCGATGACCACGACGACCTCACCGCGGGCGATCGTGAGATCGATGTCCTGGAGCACGTGCAACGCGCCGAAGTGCTTGTTGACGCTCTTCAGGACGACCAGTTCTCCGGTCGCGGCCACATCTTCCTTGGCCACCGATACTTCGGTCATCGCTTTAAGGCTCCGTCCTCCTCGGTTTCGGAGGACAGTAGTAACCACTCACGACCAGCGTCATTACATCTGAGGGGAATCTGAGCATCACGATCCGATAGCAATCGGACACGTGTCGTAGCACTTGTGACCTGCGTCCGTATCGGCCGGGTAACGGAAGCCGCGCGCAACCGGAACCCTCTTGACGCCGTCCTCATCCATCAGCGTGACTGCCACAGTGCACCCGCGCGCGTGCACGCGTTATGTACATATCCAGATGGTACGTCCGATGAACCGAAGGGGGCCCGGATGAGACTTCTCCTCGTCGAGGACGACAACCATGTCGCCGCCGCCCTGTCCGCGGTCCTGGCACGGCACGGTTTCGACGTCACGCACGCCCGCAGCGGCGAGGAGGCTCTCCAGGCCCTGGTCCCGGAGGGAGCCGGTTTCGGAGTCGTCCTGCTCGACCTGGGCCTGCCCGACCAGGACGGATACGAGGTGTGCGGGAAGATCCGCAAGCGCACCAGCACCCCGGTGATCATGGTCACCGCGCGTGCCGACGTCCGCTCCCGCATCCACGGCCTCAACCTCGGTGCCGACGACTACGTGGTCAAGCCGTACGACACCGGTGAGCTGCTCGCCCGTATCCACGCCGTCAGCCGCCGCACCGTCCAGGAGGACGTGCCGGGCGGCGGGGACAGCGCGCTGCGCCTCGGTCCGGTGCACATCGAACTGCCCACCCGCCAGGTCAGCGTGAGCGGTTCGGTCGTCCAGCTGACCCGCAAGGAGTTCGACCTCCTCGCCCTGCTCGCCCAGCGCCCGGGGGTGGTCTTCCGCCGGGAGCAGATCATCAGCGAGGTGTGGCGCACCAGCTGGGAGGGGACCGGGCGCACGCTCGAGGTGCACGTCGCGTCCCTGCGCGCCAAGCTGCGCATGCCGGCGCTGATCGAGACCGTGCGTGGCGTGGGCTACCGGCTCGTCGCTCCGGGCGCCTAGCGGGGCCGGGTGCGCACACGTCTCCTGCCGCTGCTCATCGTTCTGATGGCGGCCGTGCTGCTGGCGCTCGGCGTTCCGCTGGCCGTGAGCGTGGCCGCCGCCCAGCAGCAGAAGGTGGTCGTCGACCGGATCGACGACACGGCCTACTTCGCCGCTCTCGCCCAGTTCGTCACCGACACGCGCGGTACGGCGAACGAGCGCCAGAACGCCCTGAACAGCCAACTCGCCAGTTATCACAAGGTCTACGACATCCGGGCGGGCGTCTTCTACTACGACGGCAGCCCCATGGCGCAGGCGCCGAGGAACTGGTCCGTGCCCCGGTCGGGGGAGCTGCGCGACGCGTTCCAGGAGGCACTGCTCAGCCGCCGCAGCCCGGACCCCCAGCAGGTCTGGCCCTGGCAGCGCAACCGTCTGGTCGTGGCCTCGCCGGTCATCCGGGACGGCGACGTCGTGGCGGTCGTCATCCTCGAATCGCCCACCGGGCAGATGCGCTCGCGGACCCTGCACGGCTGGCTGGTCATCGGCGCGGGCGAGATCGCCGCGATGCTGCTGGCGGTCGGCGCGGCACTGCGCCTGACTGGCTGGGTCCTGCGTCCCGTACGCGTCCTGGACGCCACCACTCACGCGATCGCCAGCGGGGCCCTGAAGTCACGGGTCGCCGCCGCCGGCGGACCCCCGGAGCTGAGGCGCCTGGCCCGGGCGTTCAACGAGATGGCGGACAACGTCGAGGACGTCCTGGAGCAGCAGCGCGCCTTCGTCGCCGACGCCTCCCACCAGCTGCGCAACCCGCTCGCGGCACTGCTGCTGCGGATCGAGCTGCTCGCCTTCGAACTCCCGGAGGGCAACCAGGAGATCGCCTCGGTCCAGGCCGAGGGCAAGCGGCTGGCGCAGGTCCTGGACGATCTGCTCGACCTGGCCCTGGCCGAGCACACCGAGGCGGACCTGCGGATCACCGACATCGGCACGCTGACCGACGAGCGCGTCGCGGCTTGGACGCCGACCGCCGAGGCCAAGGGCGTACGTCTGGTGGGGAACTGCCCGCCCACCACCGCCTGGGCCGACCCGGTCACCCTCTCCAGCGCGCTGGACGCGGTGATCGACAACGCGGTGAAGTTCACGCCGAAGGACGAGACGGTCGAGGTCACGGTCGCCTCCGACGGCGAGCACTGCACCATCGTGGTCAGCGACAACGGCCCGGGCCTGACCGACGAGGAACTCAGCCGCGTCGGCGACCGTTTCTGGCGCAGTGGCCGCCACCAGAACGTCAAGGGCTCCGGTCTCGGCCTGTCCATCTCCCGCACCCTGCTCGCGGCGGGCGGCGGCTCGATCTCCTACGGCCACCACGACCCGCACGGCCTGACGGTGACGGTGACGGTGCCCCGGTCGCGGCCGGCCGGGTGAGATGCGGTACGGCATGACCGCCCGCGCCTCTGCCGCATGTGCGTGAGGCGGAGCGCGGCTCGCACATGACCGTGCGTACAGCGGGAGCGCAAGGCTTTCTACGTCACCGTCCAGCGCACCCTTACGCCATGCGCGTACGGCCGCCTACGGCTTGACGGAGCGGTAGTACCGCCGGGCGCCCTCGTGCAGGGGCAGCGGGTTGGTGTAGATCGCCGTGCGCACGTCGACCAGCTGGGCGGAGTGGACGTCCTTGCCGATGCGGTCACGGCTGCGGAGAACGATCCGGGTCACCCACTCGGTGAGCCTGGGGTCCATGTCGGCGCGGGTCACCAGCAGGTTGGACACCGCCAGCGTCGGCACCGGGGAGCCGTTCTGGACCTGGGGGTAGACCGACGCCGGTATGTTCGTGGCGCGGTAGTAACGGGTGGCGTCGACCTCTTTGTGCAGTTTGGCGACGATATCGGCACCGATGGGCACCAGTCGGAAACCCGACGTCTCGGCGAGGCTGGTCAGCCCGTCCGTCGGCAGCCCGCCCGACCAGAAGAACGCGTCGATCTGGTGGCCGAGGCGCTTCGGCCCCACGTTGATGCCCTCCGCGGAGGCGACGATGTCCTTCTCCGGGTCGATGCCCTCCGCCCTGAGCACCCGCTCGGCTATCAGCCGCACACCCGAACGGGGAAGCCCTATGGCGACCCGCTTGCCCTTCAGATCGGCGACGGAGCGGATGTCCGAGTCCGGCGGGACAGCGAGCTGTGCGTAGTCGTCGTACAGGCGGGCGACTCCGCGCAGCCGGTCGGCCCGCGCCGCGTCGTGGACCGTGTACGTCTCCACGGCGTCGGCCGCGGCGATGGTGAAGTCGGCCTCGCCGGTCGCCACCCGCTTGACGTTCTCCTGCGAGCCGTCGCTGTCCCGCAGCTTCACCTTCAGTCCGGGCATGTCCTTGGCGAGCGCGTCCTGCAGCAGCCCGCCGTACTTCTGGTAGACCCCGGAGCGTGTTCCCGTGCTGAACGTGATCGTCCCGCGCGGCGGTTCCTCGCCCAGGGGCAGCAGCCACCACAGCAGCAGCCCGAACACGACGAACCCGGCGGCCGAGCCCTGTAGGGCCCGGCGCCTGTCGATACGGGGGAACACCTTGGACATGCGCGCGATCCTGCCAGCCGGCACGCGTTCCTGACCAGCGCGAGGAGTGGGGGCGGGTCGACGCGCGGGCGCGGGGCGGGCCGCCGGCGGCTCAGTCGTGTCCCACCGGCGCCTCCGCCCCGGCCTGCGCCTGCTGCTGCGTGGAGGCCTCCGTCCGCTGGTCACGGCGGTTGCCGAAGCGGTGGACCCAGCGGGAGGCCAGCGGCTCGGTGAAGCGGGCGGTGAGCGGGCCGAGGACGACCAGGATGAGGACGTACGCCGTGGCCAGCGGGCCCAGGGACGGCTCGATGCCCGCACTCACCGCCAGCCCGGCGATGACGATCGAGAACTCGCCGCGCGCCACCAGCGCGCCGCCCGTCCGCCAGCGGCCCTTGACGGAGATCCCGGCCCGACGGGCCGCCCAGTAGCCGGTGGCGATCTTCGTCGCGGCGGTGAGGAGCGCCAGTGCGAGCGCGGGCAGCAGGACGGGCGGGATGCTGGCCGGGTCGGTGTGCAGCCCGAAGAAGACGAAGAAGACGGCGGCGAACAGATCGCGCAGGGGGCTGAGCAGCGTGTGCGCGCCCTCCGCGACCTCGCCGGACAGCGCGATGCCCACCAGGAACGCGCCCACCGCGGCCGACACCTGGAGCTGCTGGGCGACACCCGCGACGAGGATCGTCAGTCCCAGCACCACCAGGAGCAGCTTCTCCGGGTCGTCGCTGGACACGAAACGCGAGATGAGGCGGCCGTAGCGGACGGCCACGAACAGGACCAGGCCCGCCGCGCCCAGGGCGATCGCCAGGGTGAGGCTGCCGGCCAGCAGCCCCGCCCCGGCCACCAGCGCGGTGACGATCGGCAGGTACACCGCCATCGCCAGGTCCTCCAGGACGAGGACGCTGAGGATCACCGGGGTTTCCCGGTTGCCGACGCGGCCCAGGTCGCCGAGCACCTTCGCGATGACGCCGGACGACGAGATCCAGGTGACGCCGGCCAGGACGACCGCGGCCACCGGGCCCCAGCCGAGCAGCAGCGCCGCCGCGGCACCCGGGATCGCGTTGAGCGCGCCGTCGACGAGCCCGGCCGGATAGTGGGCCTTGAGGTTGGTGACCAGGTCACCGGCCGTGTACTCCAGGCCGAGCATCAGCAGCAGGAGGATCACGCCGATCTCGGCGCCCGTGGCGATGAACTCCTCGCTCGCCCCGAGCGGCAGCAGACCGCCCTCGCCGAAGGCCAGACCGGCCAGCAGGTACAGCGGGATGGGGGAGAGGCGGAAGCGGGCGGCGAACCGGCCGAGCAGGCCGAGGCCGAGGATGATGGAACCGAACTCGATCAGCAGGACCGCTGAGTGCACAGGTCACCCCTGCCCGAGTATCGCCGCGGCGGCGTCGACGCCCTCGCGGGTGCCGATCACGATGAGCGTGTCCCCGCCGGCCAGCCGGAAGTCCGGCGCCGGCGACGGGATCGCCTCGGTCCGCCGCAGCACCGCCACCACGGACGAGCCCGTCTCGGTCCGCAGGCGCGTGTCGCCCAGGACCCGCCCGTTCCAGTGCGAGGTCGCGGCGACCTCGATCCGCTCGGCGACCAGGCCCAGGGCCGTCGTGTAGAGCAGGCTGGCGCTGTGGTGGGACGGCTTCAGCGCGTCGATCAGCGCGCCCGCCTCGGCACCGGTCAGCCGCAGGGACTGCGCGCAGGAGTCGGGGTCGTCGGCCCGGTACACGCTCACCGTGCGCGCGCCGTCGCGGTGCGCCACCACGGACAGATGGCGTTGTTCCCGGGTCACGAGGTCGTACTGGACCCCGATGCCCGGCAGCGGTGTCGCCTTCAGACGTGGAGCGGACACGTTTCTTCCCCTTACTCGTCGGTGCTCGGGCGGCTCGTGCCTCAGTGATCACGGATGCCCGGTCTGCATGCTGTCACCCGCCCGTACGGTGGCGACATGGGTGCTGTCACGGATATACGCGGCCGGCGGACGGCTGACAGGCTGGTCGCAGCCGTCATGCGGGTGGAGCAGGCGGGCGACGCACAGGCGGAAGCCGACGAGGGCGGAGCGGGCCGAAAGGGCGGAACCGGGACCGTGTCGCTGTTCTGGCGGATCTTCTCGCTCAACGCCGTCGGCCTGGTCGCGGCCGCCGGGCTGCTCCTGGGTCCGGTCACCGTGTCGACCCCGGTCCTGCCCGGCGAGGCGATGGCCGTCGTCGGTGGTCTCGCCGCCCTGCTGGCCGCCAACGCCCTGGTGCTGCGCGTCGGCCTCGCCCCGCTCCAGCGGCTGGGCCGCGCCATGGCGACCGCCGATCTGCGACGTCCCGGTGCCCGGGCCCCCGTCGCCGGTCCCGCCGAGACGGCCGAGCTGATCACGACGTACAACACCATGCTCGACCGGCTGGAGGCCGAACGCGCCGCCGGCGCGGCCCGCGCGCTCTCCGCCCAGGAGCGCGAACGGCAACGCGTCGCCCGCGAGCTGCACGACGAGGTCGGGCAGACCCTGACCGCCGTCCTCCTCCAGCTCAAGCGCGTCGGCGACCAGGCGCCCGAGGAACTGCGCGACGAGGTCGGCCAGGCACAGGAGGCCACCCGCGCGGGCCTCGACGAGATCCGCCGCATCGCGCGCCGACTGCGCCCCGGCGTGCTGGACGAGCTGGGCCTGGCCAGTGCGCTGCGCTCCCTCGCGGCCGAGTTCACCACCCACGGCCTGACGGTCCGCCACCACCTCTCCGGCGACCTGCCGCACCTGACCGAGGAGGCCGAACTCGTGCTCTACCGGGTGGCCCAGGAGGGCCTGACCAACACCGCGCGGCACGCCGCCGCCGACCGCGCGGACGTCTGGCTGCGGCCGGTGACGGACGGGGTCGAACTCCTCGTACGTGACAACGGCAGGGGCCTGGGCGGGACACCGGAGGGCTCCGGCATCAGCGGTATGCGCGAGCGCGCGCTGCTCGTGGGAGCCGCCCTGTCCCTCGCGCCCGCTCCCGACGGCGGTACCGAACTCAGGCTGCGCGTACCGGCCGGGACCGGGCGCCGATGACACTCCGACCACCCACGACGGCGAACCCCGTCCGCGTGCTGCTCGCCGACGACCACACCCTCGTACGCCGAGGCGTGCGTCTCATCCTGGAGGGTGAGCCGGACCTCACCGTCGTGGCCGAGGCCGGCGACGGGGCCGAGGCGGTCGAGCTGGCACGCGCGCGTGCCGTCGATCTCGCCGTCCTGGACATCGCCATGCCCCGCATGACCGGCCTCCAGGCGGCCCGCGAACTCTCCCGCCGGCTGCCCGGCCTGCGCATCCTCGTGCTGACGATGTACGACAACGAGCAGTACTTCTTCGAGGCCCTGAAGGCGGGCGCCAGCGGATACGTCCTGAAGTCCGTCGCCGACCGCGACCTGGTCGAGGCCTGCCGGGCGGCGGTCCGTGACGAACCGTTCATCTACCCGGGTGCGGAACGGGCCCTCGTCCGCTCCTACCTGGAGCGTCTGCGCCGGGGCGACGGCCTGCCGGAGCGGGCCATCACCGAACGCGAGGAGGAGATCCTCAAACTGGTCGCCGAGGGCCACACCTCCAGGGAGATCGCCGAGCTGCTGTTCATCAGCGCCAAGACGGTGGAACGCCACCGCGCGAACCTCCTCCAGAAACTCGGCATGCGCGACCGCCTGGAGCTGACCCGCTACGCCATCCGGGCCGGTCTGATCGATCCGTGAGGCGGTTGTCCACAGGCGGACGGGAGCTGCTCCGGCACCGCCTACCCTTGTCACATGAGCAGCAGCGACCGGAGCCAGGCAGTGGACGTGAAGACATACGAGGTGCGCACCTACGGGTGCCAGATGAACGTCCACGATTCCGAGCGATTGTCCGGACTGCTCGAAGACGCCGGATACGTGCGCGCGCCCGAGGGGGCGGACGGCGACGCGGACGTGGTCGTCTTCAACACCTGCGCGGTCCGCGAGAACGCCGACAACCGGCTCTACGGCAACCTCGGCCGGCTCGCCCCGATGAAGACGAAGCGCCCCGGGATGCAGATCGCGGTCGGCGGCTGTCTCGCCCAGAAGGACCGCGACACCATCGTGAAGAAGGCTCCCTGGGTGGACGTCGTCTTCGGCACGCACAACATCGGCAAGCTGCCCGTCCTGCTGGAACGCGCCCGCGTCCAGGAAGAGGCGCAGGTCGAGATCGCCGAGTCGCTGGAGGCGTTCCCCTCCACCCTGCCGACCCGGCGGGAGAGCGCGTACGCCGCCTGGGTGTCGATCTCCGTGGGCTGCAACAACACCTGCACCTTCTGCATCGTCCCGGCCCTGCGCGGCAAGGAGAAGGACCGCCGTCCCGGCGACATCCTGGCCGAGGTCGAGGCCTTGGTCGCCGAGGGCGTCTGCGAGATCACGCTGCTCGGCCAGAACGTCAACGCGTACGGCTCCGACATCGGCGACCGTGAGGCGTTCAGCAAGTTGCTGCGGGCCTGCGGCGGCATCGACGGCCTGGAGCGCGTCCGCTTCACCTCGCCGCACCCGCGCGACTTCACGGACGACGTGATCGCGGCCATGGCGCAGACTCCGAACGTCATGCCGCAGCTGCACATGCCCCTGCAGTCCGGTTCGGACACCGTCCTGAAGGCGATGCGCCGCTCGTACCGCCAGGACCGCTACCTCGGGATCATCGAGAAGGTGCGGGCCGCCATCCCGCACGCGGCGATCACCACCGACATCATCGTGGGCTTCCCCGGCGAGACCGAGGAGGACTTCGAGCAGACCCTGCACGTGGTGCGCGAGGCCCGGTTCGCGCAGGCGTTCACCTTCCAGTACTCCAAGCGCCCCGGCACCCCGGCCGCCACCATGGACAACCAGATCCCCAAGGAGGTCGTCCAGGCGCGCTACGAGCGTCTCGTGGCCCTTCAGGAGGAGATCTCCTGGGAGGAGAACAAGAAGCAGGTCGGCCGCACGCTCGACCTCATGGTCGCCGAGGGCGAGGGCCGCAAGGACGGCGCCACCCACCGCCTCTCCGGCCGCGCCCCGGACAACCGCCTGGTCCACTTCACCAAGCCGGAGCAGGGAGTGCGTCCCGGCGACGTGGTCACGGTCGAGATCACCTACGCCGCCCCGCACCACCTCCTCGCCGAGGGCAGCGTCCTCGCCGTGCGCCGCACGCGCGCGGGGGACGCCTGGGACAAGCGCAACGCGGCGGCGGCCGCCGGGCCGACGGGCGTCCTGCTGGGCCTGCCGACGATCGGCGCGCCCGCCCCGCTGCCGGTCGCCACGGGCGGCGGCTGCGGCGGCAACTGACACCGGCGAGGGGAGCGGTCGGCCCGGGGCCGAGGACCGGGGTTCTGCCGGCCCTGGCACTCCGCCCGGCGGATGCGCGGACGCGGAGGTCAGCGGCGCGTGGCCGCCCGGTCCCCGCGAACGTCGGCCGACGTGCCGCCGCCCCGCGGGGTTACCCTGCCGATCATGCTTGTCGCCGCAGCAGTCTGCCCCTGCCCACCGTTGCTCGTGCCCGACCTCGCGGCGGGCGCGGCACCCGAGCTGGACGCCGTGCGGGCCGCCTGCACGGACGCGCTCGGTGTCCTCGCCGCCGCCCGCCCCGACCGGCTCCTGGTCGTCGGACCCGCCGACGAGAGCGGGCGCGGACCCCACCCGCAGGGCACCCCGGGTTCCTTCCACGGATTCGGCGTGGACCTGGACGTGCGCCTCGGCGCGGACCAGGGCACCGGGGACCCGGACACGCGCGGGCACACGGACACACGCAGGGGCGCGGACACGCCCAGGGACACGGCCCGCGAGCGCTCGCTTCCGACCTCCCTCGCGGTGGCCGCCTGGCTGCTGGAGCGGACCGGCTGGGCCGCCGCCCCGGTCGAGGGACTCGGTGTGGGGGAACCTCTCGCGCCCGAGCGGTGTATCCAGATGGGAAGGCAGGTCGCCGCGGTGGCCGAGCGGGTGGCCTTGCTGGTGATGGGTGACGCCAGCGCCTGCCGCACCCTCAAGTCGCCCGGCTACCTGGACGAGCGGGCGGCGCCCTTCGACGCCCAGGTCGCGCGGGCCTTGGCGGCGGCGGACGGGGCGGCCCTGAAGGCGCTGGACGCGGACTTGGCGTACGAACTGAAGGCCGCCGGGCGGGCCCCCTGGCAGGTCCTGGCGGGCGCGGCCGAGGGAACCGTCCTCACCGGGGCGCTGCTGTACGAGGACGCGCCGTACGGCGTGGGGTATCTGGTGGCGACCTGGTCATAGCCCTGAGCGGCGACTTCGGGTGAGAGGGCCAGGTCGCACGGACGACACGGGGCGCTCCGACGCCGAGTCGGCCGTCCGCGCCGAGTCGGCCGTCCACGGAGCGGCCGGCGATCCGGTAAGCGGTCGTCCCCCGGACACGGCGGACGGCCGGGAGCGTCGTGCTCCACGGCCGTCCGACGATGTGCGGTCGCCGGTCAGGAGACCGGCGGCGAGGTGGGCGGTGGTGAGGGCGGCGGCGGGGAACCGGGCGGGGGCGAGGCCGACGGCGTACCGCCGTCGCCGACCGGGCCGGTGCCGGTTCCGGTGCCACCCGGGTGCGTGCCGTCCTTGTGCGCGAGACGGTCCACGGCACCCTTGGCCTTGCCCGTGCCGGCCTCGATCTTGTCGCTGTACTTGCCCTTGGTCTTCTCGTCGACGACCTTCGCGGCCTTGTCGAGACCGTGCCGGACCTTGTCACCGTGCTGCTGCGCGAGACCGGAGACCTTGTCCTTGGCCGGGCCGAGCTTGGCTTTGACGTTGTCCAGGAGACCCATGGTCCACCTTCCCTCGCGCGGTGTTTACGTGCGAGCGCCTTCCCCGGCCCCGCTGTCGGCAACCTCCTCGGCGGACTGCTGCTTGGGGATGTCGACACCTTCGCCACCGGTGTCGTCGGCGGCGGCCGCCTTCTTCTCCACCGGGCTCTCGGCCGGGGCAGCCGTCTCGGTCTCGGCCGGTCCCTTCGCCTCCGCCGCCTTCTGAGCCGCGGGCCCGGCCGCCGTCGCGTCGGCCTGCGCCTCGGCGGTTGCCGCCTCCTCCGTGCTCTTCGACCTCCGGAAGAGTCGTGCGAAAACGCCCATATCCACTCCATACAGTACTCATGCGGGCGAAATCCCGCGTCGTCCGGTGCGTCCGATTGCGCCGCCCGGCCCGCCGCCTCTGCGATCGGGCGGCGGAGAACCTCGCAACTGGGAACGACCCCGGGTCCGTACCGTCACGTAACTCGTTCGAGGCCGCGGGTGGAGGTTTGCGAGACTGGGGCGGTGAGCAGCCGACCCCCCGCCCCCCGTGTCATCGCCGTCGTCGGACCGACCGCGGCCGGAAAGTCCGATCTGGGCGTTTTCCTGGCCCAGCGACTCGGTGGTGAGGTCGTCAACGCCGACTCCATGCAGCTCTACCGAGGGATGGACATCGGCACCGCGAAGCTGACGCCCGAGGAGCGCGCCGGCGTACCGCACCACCTCCTGGACATCTGGGACGTGACGGTCACCGCGTCCGTCGCCGAGTACCAACGGCTCGCGCGGCAGCGCATGGACGCGCTGCTCGCCGAGGGCCGCTGGCCGATCCTGGTGGGCGGCTCCGGCCTGTACGTCCGGGGCGCCGTCGACAACCTGGAGTTCCCCGGCACCGATCCCGAGGTCCGGGCCCGACTGGAGGACGAACTCACCCTGCGCGGCTCCGGCGCGCTGCACGCGCGCCTGGCCGCCGCCGACCCCGGGGCCGCGCACGCGATCCTGCCGAGCAACGGCCGCCGTATCGTCCGGGCCCTCGAGGTGATCGAGATCACCGGCCGGCCCTTCACCGCCAACCTCCCCGGCCACGACTCCGTCTACGAGACCGTCCAGATCGGCGTCGACGTGGCCCGCCCCGAGCTCGACGAGCGCATCGCCCGCCGGGTCGACCGGATGTGGGAGACCGGGCTCGTGGAGGAAGTGCGCGCGTTGGAGGCGCAGGGGTTGCGCCAGGGGCGTACGGCGTCGCGCGCGCTCGGCTACCAGCAAGTGCTCGCGGCGCTCGCCGGGGAGTGCACCCTGGAAGAAGCGCGGATCGAGACGATTCGTGCCACCAAGCGCTTCGCGCGCCGTCAGGATTCCTGGTTCAGGCGCGATCCACGGGTGCATTGGTTGAGTGGGGCTGCGGCGGATCTCACAGAACTTCCGCGGCTCGCGCTGACGTTGGTCGAACGACCGGTTACAGCCTGATCACGTCCTGGCATCGGGACGCTCCGGCCGTCATCGCGGCCTTCGGGGGCGTGCCATCATCGAGCTTCGATCGACCAGTGGAGTCCAAGTTGGGAGGGCGCGTGGCGATGGAGGCCGGCCCTCGCGACACCGCACAAGGCACCGAACACCTCACCGCGGAGAGCGGCGAACCCGAGCTCGACGACGACCGTCTGAACTCCGACGGGCCCGACGAGACACCGGACGGGGTGACCGCCGACGGCCCCGAGCCGGAGGAGATGTTCCCCGGCGGCCCCGAGGTCGAGGTCGAACTCCGTCCGCAGCGCCGGCTGCGCATCTGGCAGCTGGCGCCCATCGTGAGCCTCGCCGCGGTCGGCTCCCTGATGTTCGCCTTCCCGCTCGCCTTCGACTTCGGCGACAGCGGGGCCGTGATCGCCATGCTGGGCCTGCTGATCTGCTCCTGCGCGGCCGGCTGGGGCATGACGGCCGCCCGTCGCGTGGGTTACACGTGGCCCGGGCTGCCGCCGCGCGGTTCCGGGCGCCGGGCGGACTGGCGCGTGGTGATCGCCTACGTCGTGCTGGTCGCCGCGGTGGTCGTGCTCGCGGTCTGGCGCGTGGCCCGGCTGCGCTGACCCCACGCGCGCCCGGGGTGTCGTACCCACGCCGTACGATCGAGGAATGAGCACGCGGATCGCCTTCCTCAAGGGTCACGGCACGGAGAACGACTTCGTGATCCTCCCGGACCCCGAGAACGCCATCGACCTGCCCCCGGCCGCCGTCGCCGCCCTGTGCGACCGCCGCGCGGGCATCGGCGGGGACGGGCTGCTGCACGTCGTGCGGTCCACCGCGCACCCCGAGGCCGAGGACATGGCGGCCGAGGCGGAGTGGTTCATGGACTACCGCAACGGCGACGGCTCGATCGCCGAGATGTGCGGCAACGGCGTGCGCGTGTTCGCGCGCTACCTCCAGCGCGCCGGACACGTCGGTGAGGGCGACCTCGCGATCGCCACGCGCGCGGGCGTGAAGACCGCGCACATCGCCAAGGACGGCGACATCACGGTCGGCATGGGCAGAGCACGGCTCCCCGAAGGGGACGTCACGGTGAGCGTGGGGGAGCGCAGCTGGCCCGCGCGGAACGTGAACATGGGCAACCCGCACGCCGTCGCCTTCGTGGACGACCTCGCGCACGCGGGCGATCTGTACACCCCACCCCCGTTCACCCCGGCCGCCGCCTACCCGGACGGGGTCAACGTCGAGTTCGTGGTCGACCGCGGCCCCCGGCACGTCGCCCTGCGCGTGCACGAGCGCGGCGCCGGCGAGACCCGTTCGTGCGGCACGGGCGCGTGCGCCGTGGCCGTGGCCACCGCCCGCAGGGACGGCGTCGACCCGGCCGTCACCGGCGCTCCCGCCACGTACACCGTCGACGTGCCAGGCGGCACCCTCGTGATCACCGAGCGGCCCGACGGCTACATCGAGATGACCGGTCCCGCTGTGATCGTCGCCGAGGGCGAGATCGACGCCCAGTGGCTGGACAACGTGGTGCGGTGACCGATTGCAGATCACAGGACGCACACGCGTAAACCCCCAAACCGTCGCTCGAATGGGTGATCCGTTTCACGCTCGACGAGAGGCGGTCGGTCGGCCGTGATGGGCTCGGTAGCATCAAGCACCGGCCCGGACGGGGGACCGATGCAATCCCCTGAGCTGTGTCAGCCCTGGGGCACCCGTCCGCCGGTCCACAGCCGGAGGTGCCCATGAGTGCGGAGGCCACGAACCCTGCGACCCCGGGCCCGGTGGTGACATCGGGTCCGGCGACCTCGACCCCCGGGCTGCCCGCAGCGCCCCGCAGGAAGGCCCGCGCCCGGATCGACCTGCGCCGCCTCGGCCGGGCCGCGCTGCTCGGTCCCGCCGCCCGTGACCGGCTGCCCGACGCCATCGGCCATGTGGCCGAGGCCCACCGCGCCCACTACCCCGACGCCGACCTGGAACCGCTGCGCCGCGCCTACGTGCTCGCCGAGTCCTCGCACCGCGGCCAGATGCGCAAGAGCGGTGAGCCGTACATCACACACCCGCTCGCGGTGACCCTCATCCTCGCCGAACTCGGCGCGGAGACAACGACGCTGACGGCCTCTCTGCTCCACGACACCGTCGAGGACACGGACGTCACGCTCGATCAGGTCCGCGAGCAGTTCGGCGAGGAGGTCCGCTTCCTCGTCGACGGCGTGACGAAGCTGGAGAAGGTCGACTACGGCGCCGCCGCCGAGCCCGAGACCTTCCGCAAGATGCTCGTCGCCACCGGCAACGACGTCCGGGTGATGTCGATCAAGCTCGCCGACCGGCTGCACAACATGCGCACCCTCGGCGTGATGCGGCCCGAGAAACAGGCCCGCATCGCCAAGGTCACCCGGGACGTCCTCATCCCGCTCGCCGAACGGCTCGGCGTCCAGGCGCTCAAGACCGAGCTGGAGGACCTCGTCTTCGCGATCCTGCACCCCGAGGAGTACGAGCACACACGGGAGCTGATCGTCGGCAACACCTCCCGCACGGACGACCCGCTCGCCGAGACGGCCGAGGACATGCGCGCGGTCCTGCGGGACGCCGACATCCCGGCCGAGGTCCTCATCCGGCCGCGGCACTTCGTGTCGGTGCACCGGGTGGCCCGCAAACGCGGCCACCTGCGCGGCTCGGACTTCGGCCGCCTGCTGGTCCTCGTGCACGAGGACGCCGACTGCTACGGCGTCCTGGGCGAACTGCACACCTGCCTGACGCCCGTGGTCTCGGAGTTCAAGGACTTCATCGCCGTACCGAAGTTCAACCTGTACCAGTCGCTGCACACCGCGGTGGCCCGCAAGGACGGCCAGGTCGTCGAGGTCCTCATCCGCACCCACCAGATGCACAAGGTCGCCGAGGCCGGCGTGATCGCGCTCGGCAATCCCTACGCTCCTCCCGCCGAGGAGCAGAGCGCCGGCGACGGCGAGCGCGTCGACCCGACCCGGCCCGGCTGGCTCTCCCGCCTCCTCGACTGGCAGGAGGCGGCGTCCGACCCCGACACCTTCTGGTCCACCCTCCGGGAGGACCTGGCCCAGGACCGCGAGATCACCGTCTTCCGGCCCGACGGCGGCACACTGGGCCTGCCCGACGGCGCGACCTGTGTGGACGCCGCGTACGCCCAGTACGGCGAGGACGCGCACGCGTGCTTCGGCGCCCGCGTCAACGGCCGCCTGGCGACCCTCAGCACCGTCCTGAAGGACGGTGACACCGTCCAGCTCCTCATGGGCCAGGACCCGGCCTCCGAGCCCTCCCGGGAGTGGCTGGAGCACGCCCACACGCCTGCCGCGCGGATCGCCATCCAGCGGTGGATCGCGACGCATCCGGTGCCCGCGACGGGCGAGGAGGCGACCGTCCAGGACCCGGCTCGTCAGGACCCGGCTCGGCAGGGCGCGGAGGCCCCGGCCCGGCCCGCCGGCGACGGTCCCGCCTTCCGGTCCGTCGACCGTCCCCTCACCGACCGCGCCGCCTTCGACGGCCCCGCCGCCGCGAACGCCGTCGTCGACCAGCCGGGCGCGAGCGTACGGCTCGCCGGCTGCTGTACGCCCGTACCGCCCGACGAGGTGACCGGCTTCGCCGTGCGGGGGGGAGCGGTGACCGTCCACCGTGTGGAATGCGCGGCGGTGGCGCGGATGAAGGACGCGGGGCGCGCGGAGATCGGCGTGCGCTGGGGGGACACCGCCGAGTGCCGGGTGACCCTGTTCGCTGAATCGTTCGGCCGCCCTCATCTGCTGGCGGACCTCACCGAGGCGATGGCTCTGGAGGGCGCGGAGATCGTCTCGGCCACCGTCGAGCCCCCGAGCCGGCAGCGGGTACGCCACACCTACACCGTCCAGCTCCCGGACTCGGCCCACCTGCCGGCCCTGATGCGGGCGATGCGCAACGTGCCCGGTGTCTACGACGTCAGCCGGGCCCAGCCGCAGGCGCTGACGGACTGAGGCGCCCGGCTCAGCCGTTCGTGTGCCGTCGGCGGACTGACGCAGCCGGTTGTTCCGTCGCGCGCTGTCGCGGACGGAGGCATCGGGCTCAGCCGTTCGTGTGCTCAGCCGTTCGTGTGCCGTCGGCGGACTGACGCACCCGGTTCCGTCGCACGCCGTCGCGGACCGAGGACCCGGCTCACTCGTTCGCACCCCGTCGTTGACGTGGCGCGCCGGCTCGTTCGCGCGCTGTCGGCGGACCGAGTCAGTCGGCCTACCCGTTCGGGTGGGTCGGTCGCGCGCCGTCGCCATCGGGTACGTACGCGCTGGTAGCCGTGGTGCATGCTGCTCACCCCCCGCACCCCGGCCTCCCGGGACCGCCGCAGAACCCCCCGACGTCTGAAGGCGACGGCACTGCTCGCCTGCGCCGTCTCCGTCTGTCTCATCGCCGCCGGCGCCCCCGCCACCCCGCTCGGGGTCGGCGACCGCCTCTTCCCGCACCTCGGCAACCCGGGGTACGACGTGGCGTCGTACGACCTCTCCTTCACCTATCCCGGCACCAACAGCGAGCCGCTCCAGGCGGTCACCACGATCGACGCGTGGACGACGGTCTCACTGGACCGGGTGAACCTGGACTTCGCGCACGGCAAGGTCGAGTCCGTCGCCGTCGACGGCGAGTCCGCCGCCTTCACGAGCGCGGGTGAGGACCTGGTGGTCACGCCCGACGCACCGCTGCCCGAGGGCAGCTGGACGCGGATCACCGTCCGGCACACCAGCGACCCGATGCCCGCCGGGAACCGGGACGGCGGCTGGGTGCGCACCGCGGACGGCCTCGCCATGGCCAACCAGGCCGACGCCGCCCACCTGGTGTTCCCGTGCAACGACCACCCCTCCGACAAGGCCAGGTTCACGATCAGGGTCACCGCGCCGAAGGAGTACACCGCCGTGGCCAACGGTCTGTCCACCGGCGTGGAGCGGGTCGGCCGGACGATGACCTGGACCTACCGCACCCAGCACCCCATGGCCACCGAACTCGCCCAGGTCTCCATCGGCCGCTCCACCGTGCTGCGCCGCACGGGCCCGCACGGCCTGCCCGTACGGGACGTGGTGCCCACCGAGGACCGTGCCGTGCTGGAGCCCTGGCTGAAGAAGACCCCCGACCAGATCGCGTGGATGGAGGGCAAGGTCGGGCCGTACCCCTTCGAGACGTACGGCCTGCTCATGGCCGATGCCGTCACCGGTTTCGAGCTGGAGACGCAGACGCTCTCCCTCTTTGAGAAAGGCCTGTTCACCGAGCCCGCCTACCCCACGTGGTACGTCGAGTCGATCATGGTGCACGAGCTGGCCCACCAGTGGTTCGGGGACAGCGTCAGCCCGCGCACCTGGTCCGACCTGTGGCTGAACGAGGGGCACGCCACCTGGTACGAGGCCCTGTACGCGGAGGAGAAGGCGGACCGGCCGTTGGCGGCCCGGATGAAGGCGGCCTACGGGGACTCCGACCGCTGGCGCGCGGCCGGCGGGCCTCCGGCGGCCCCCAAGGCGCCCGACCCCGGCCAGAAGACCGGCATCTTCCGCCCGAACGTCTACGACGGTGCCGCACTCGTCCTGTACGCCCTGCGTCAGGAGATCGGCAGGCCGGCCTTCGAGCGACTGGAGAAGGTCTGGGTGAGCCGCCACCAGGACGGCACGGCGTCGACCGAGGACTTCGTCGAGCTCGCCGAGGAGATGTCCGGACGCGACCTCGGCACGTTCTTCGAGGGCTGGCTGCACGGCGAGAAGACCCCGCAGATGCCGGGCCACCCGGACTGGAAACCGGCGGCCCCCGAGCGTGCCGGTGCGAAGTAGGACTGCGAATAAGACAGTGACGAGACGGGCCGTGCCGTGCGACCATCGTCAGGTCGGCGCGGCACGGGACACGGGAATCTCCCGGGGTACTCGTGCGTTGTGAGAGGTGACGCGGCAGCTCAGAAGCTCCGCTTCCGCTCTGTCGCCGCCTATCGGAAACCCCCATCGACGTAAGGATCCAATGACCTCCTCTTCATCTTCTTCCCAGGACACTGAGCGCTTCGCGCACACCTACCCCGAAGGTCTTCGGGCCGATGCCCTGATGGAAGAGGACGTCGCCTGGAGCCACGAGATCGACGGAGAACGGGACGGGGAGCAGTTCGACCGCTCCGAGCGCGCGGCCCTGCGCCGCGTCGCGGGTCTCTCCACCGAACTCGAGGACGTCACCGAGGTCGAGTACCGCCAGCTCCGCCTGGAGCGGGTCGTGCTCGTCGGCGTGTGGACCTCGGGGACCGTACAGGACTCGGAGAACTCCCTCGCGGAGCTCGCCGCCCTCGCGGAGACCGCGGGCGCGGTCGTGCTCGACGGCGTGATCCAGCGCCGCGACAAGCCCGACGCGGCCACCTACATCGGCTCCGGCAAGGCCGAGGAGCTGCGGGACATCGTGCTCGAGACGGGCGCGGACACCGTCATCTGCGACGGTGAGCTCAGCCCCGGCCAGCTCATCCACCTCGAAGACGTCGTCAAGGTCAAGGTCATCGACCGTACGGCCCTGATCCTCGACATCTTCGCCCAGCACGCGAAGTCCCGAGAGGGCAAGGCGCAGGTCGCGCTGGCGCAGATGCAGTACATGCTGCCGAGGCTGCGCGGCTGGGGCCAGTCGCTGTCCCGTCAGATGGGCGGCGGCAAGGGCGGCGGCCTCGCCACCCGTGGTCCGGGTGAGACCAAGATCGAGACGGACCGGCGTCGGATCCGCGAGAAGATGGCGAAGATGCGCCGGGAGATCGCGGACATGAAGACCGGCCGCGAGATCAAGCGCCAGGAACGCAAGCGCCACAAGGTGCCGTCCGTCGCCATCGCGGGCTACACCAACGCCGGAAAGTCCTCGCTGCTCAACCGCCTCACGGGCGCGGGCGTGCTGGTCGAGAACTCCCTGTTCGCGACCCTCGACCCGACCGTGCGCCGGGCCGAGACCCCGAGCGGCCGCCTGTACACGCTGGCCGACACGGTCGGTTTCGTCCGGCACCTGCCGCACCACCTGGTCGAGGCGTTCCGCTCCACCATGGAGGAGGTCGGCGAGTCCGACCTGATCCTGCACGTGGTGGACGGCTCGCACCCGAACCCGGAGGAGCAGCTGGCCGCCGTGCGCGAGGTGATCAGGGACGTCGGAGCCACCGGCGTACCGGAGATCGTCGTGATCAACAAGGCGGACGCGGCCGACCCGCTGACGCTCCAGCGGCTGATGCGGATCGAGAAGCGTTCGATCGCTGTCTCGGCCCGTACCGGCCGGGGCATCGCCGAACTGCTCGCGCTGATCGACAACGAGCTGCCGCGGCCGTCGGTCGAGATCGAGGTCCTCGTGCCCTACACGCACGGCAAGCTGGTCGCGCGTGCCCACGACGAGGGCGAGGTGATCTCCGCGGAGCACACCCCGGAGGGCACGCTGCTCAAGGCGCGGGTGCACGAGGAACTGGCGGCGGAGCTGGCGCCGTACGTGCCGGCTCTGCTTCCCGCTCATGCGGCGGGGCCCCAGTAGCAACCAGGCGTGCGGGACCGTAGGCATCGACGCCAAGACGGGCCGCCGGTGGCGTAACGGCCGCCGCGCCGACGCAAGCGGAGGGCGGCATCCCCGGCTCAGCCGGCGGTGCCGCCCTCTGGCGTGTTCAGGTACCTGCGCCAGGTCGAACGGACTGCGTAGCCGACCGGCTGCGGGAGACGGCCACGGTCCGCGCGGCAGCGAGAGGCCGTCATCGTGAGTTCACCGTCGCCACCGACATCCGGTCCACTTCCGCAACCCCGTCGGCGTCTGGCAGCGCGCGACACGAACACGAACATGAACGGACTGCTGCGGTAGTACTCCCCGAGGGCACCGACCTGACCGTCCACACCCGCGACACCTCGACGCCGTCGCCGCCGAACTCAACGGCCGCCCACGCAGCATGCTCGGCTGGGAAACCCCAGCCGAGCGCCTGCATGAACTGTTCCCGGCCCAGCCGACACCACCACTGTTGCGACGCCCCCTGGAAAGCGCCGATCGGGCGGACCGGCCGGCACGGCTGCGGTGACTTCGACATGTCGGCGCCGGTGTCACCGACCGCCGCACATGCCGCAACGTCTGGCTAAGCCCTGCTACGTGCCGCTACGACCCGCTACGTCCTGCTCACGTCCGCGGGGAACGCCTGCCTGTCGGCGGGTCACTGGCCCGCGAACTTCCCGCTGACCGAGTCGTACACGCCCTTGGCCGCCTCGCCCAGACGGGGGCCGGCCAGCCAGCCCGCGCTCGCCGGGCCGATCGAGGTGTTGGACACCAGCGCCGGCTCGCCGCCCGAACCCGTGGCGACCCAGCCGCCGCCGGACGAACCGCCCGTCATGGTGCAGCCGATCCGGTACATCGTCGGATCCGACGCGGAGATCGACAGCCGACCCGGCTTGTCCTGGCACTGGTACATCGTCTCGCCGTCGAACGGCGCCGCCGCCGGATACCCGGTCGCCGTGATGCGGTCCAGCTGCGTCGCCGCCGGAGCGTTGAAGTCCACCGGAAGCGCTGAACCGACCGTCTCCTCCAGGGACTTGCCGTTGCCGCCCTGCTCCGGAGTCACATGGATGACCGCGAAGTCGTGCGCGGCGCCGTCACCGCCCGTCGCACCGCCCTGCTCGATCCACTGGTCAGAGGTCTGCGCCCAGTCACCCCACCAGACGCCGTACGGAGCGACCTCCTCCCGGGGGACGTTCTGCAGCTCCGCGGTCGTCCTGGCCTCGTCGTTGTACGAGGGCACGAAGGCGATGTTGCGGTACCAGCCGCCGCTCTTGCCGGCGTGCACACAGTGGCCGGCCGTCCACACCATGTTGGACTTACCGGGGTGGGCCGGGTCCTGCACAACCGTCGCCGAGCAGACCATCGTGCCCTCGGGGGAGTCGAAGAACACCTTGCCCGCCTCGGGGACGTTGTCGTGGTACGCGGGCGACACGGCCGTCGCGTCCACCGGCTCGGGCGTCGGATCCGTCACACCCTGCTCACCCGTGAGGTCGCTGTCCTCGACGGCGTTGTCCGGGTCCTCCGCCTTCCGCATCCGGTCCGGGTTCCACAGGCCCTCGATGATCGGGTTGATGTATTCGTCGGCCTCGCGCAGCCAGTCGTCCCGGTCCCAGTCCTTCCAGGCCCCGTTCTTCCACTTGTCGATGTCGATGCCGTGCTCTTTGAGCTTGTCCCTGAGGCTGTCCGGGATCTTGATCTTGCCGTCGCCCGTGGCGGCGGCGGAGGAGGCGGCCTCGCCGCCCGCCTCGGCATCACCGGAACCGCAGGCGGTGGCGGTGAGTGCGAGCGCCGACGCGAGTGCGACGGCGGCCAGGACGGGGGAGGTTCCGCGGCGCGTGTTCCTCCCCCGACGAGCGGTGAACGACGGCCGTATGGATCGCATGTCTGACTCCCCCTGGGTGGGCGAACGTGGTGCTGGGCCGTGATCCTCGGGCTGAACTCTGCCGGTCTCACACGGATCTGACACCGAGTTCATACCGGTCTCACGGACTTCGGGAACGGCCTCACACGATATGCCCCCGCCAGGGGTGACTTCCCACCGAACGGCAACGGTTTCGCTACGGGCTGTCTGACCTGGCAGCTTACGAGAATCGGTCCGCGAGATCGGCAGCCCTTCGGCCTTCTCGGTTCCCCTGAGCCTCTTCATCCCCCGGGCTTCGGTGCTGAGTTGTGGGACTTCCGTCATCTTCCGCGGGTTACGCGGCGTTCGGGCTTTCCCGTTGAATGGGGGAGAGACCAGGCATACAAGGGGTGGGGCGGGATGGAGCGCGTGCGGAAGATGCTGACCAGACCACTGGTCATCGGAGCGTTGGTGATGGCGGTCGTCGGAGGGGGCCTGGGGCTGTACTGGTTCCAGCCGTGGAAGCTGTGGCAGGACGAGACCGTCAACGAGGCCCTGCCGGGGGTCGTCGAGACTTCCGCGCCTCCCGCGGCGGCCTCGGCAACGCCTTCTGGAACCCCTCTTGGAACGCCGTCGGAAACGCCCTCCGCGTCGCCTTCCTCCTCGGCCGCAGGGCCGCAGGCACTTGCGAGCGGTGAGCTGATCAGTCACGAACACGCGACATCGGGCACGGTGAAGCTCGTCCGGCTGGCCGACGGCTCCCACATCGTCCGGCTGGAGAACCTCGACACCAGCAACGGTCCGGACCTGCGGGTCTGGCTGACCGACGCGCCGGTGAAGGAGGGCCAGGCGGGCTGGCACGTCTTCGACGACGGGGAGTACGTCAGCCTCGGCAAGCTCAAGGGCAACAAGGGAAGCCAGAACTACACCCTGCCCGACGGCATCGACCTGGCCCGCTACACCAGCGTCAGTATCTGGTGCGACCGTTTCGACGTGTCGTTCGGCGCCGCTGAACTGGCGCGTGCGTGATGCCGGGCAGACCGGCGGGGCGGCGGCGTGGCGGGGCTGCGCCGGCCAGGCGGCTTGCCGCGGGTCACGCAGGTCCGGTCCGGGTGTACAGCCCGCTTCGAGCCGGCTGACCGGCGGCACGGGCTCGGGCGCTGTCCTGCTACGGGCTGCACCTCGCGGTCGACCGCGTCGCACCCCGGCCGCCGGGGCGGCGGCGTGCTCCGGGCCGGCGGCGGGGTCCGGGAGGTCAGCCGTTCGCCGGACGCAGGACCAGGGAGACGAACCCCAGCAGGTCGCGATAGACACGCAGCCACTCGTCGCGATGGAGGGCGGCTGCCTCGAGTGCCTGGGCGCTGTCCGGGTCGTCCGGGTGGTCCAGGGCCCAGGAGGTCAGCGTCCCTGTCCAGGCCCACTCGTAGTCGTCGAGTTCCTGCCGGGTGCTGATATGCCCCTGGACGGGCGCCCATCCGTCCGCGACGATCCGGTCCAGCGTCGTCGGCAGGTCGGTGAACTCCCCGAGCAGGTCGACGGCCTCGGGTGAGGGCTCTCGGCCCCAGAACCCGTCTCCGACCAGAACGCGCCCCCCGGGGGCCAGGTGTTTGCGTGCTGCCGCGAGTGTGGGGAGCAGGCCGCCGAAGGCGTGCGTGGCTCCCACGCACAGCACCAGATCGAAGCCGTGGGAGGGGGCGAACAGCGCGGCGTCCTGACGGTGGAGGACCAAGCGGTCCTGGACACCGAGCCGTTGCGCGGCCCTGAGTGCGTGCGCCAGTGACACCTCGGAGACGTCGACTCCCTCGGCCCGCAGCCGTGGGCGCGAGCTCAGGGCACGCAGCAGCCATTCCCCACCGCCGCAGCCGAGGTCGAGTACGCGCTCGTCACCGCGTGGGAGACCGTGGTCCAGCAGTCGGCGTACGGAGTCGTCGTCGAGCGGGGCCGCGATCGGATGATCCGCGTGAGCACGCCTGGAGATCAGTTGTCGGTCCATCGGCGGAGCCTGACACGCCGAGTTGCCCGCCCGCACGCGATTTCGGGTAGCCCGTGCCGGGGTGCGCGCCGGCAGGCCAACAAGAGCCCCGAACTTGGGCGGGCGTGGCACGGACCGGACCGGACCGGACCGGACCGGACCGGACCGGACCGGACCCGGCAAGGGATCACCCCGCCGTGGCCGGTGCCTGCGCGTGCTTGCGGACCAGGGTCGGCCGGCCATCCGCGACCTGGAGGCCGCGATCATCCAGCTGTACGTGTTGCCGGTCCTCCCGCGCAGGTCGTCCGCAGCCCGGCGGCCCGCAGGCAGCAGCCCGGGCCGTAGCCCGCGGAGCCGGTCGATCTGTCGAGCCGGTCGATCTGCCGCGTCCCGAAGTCGGCCGGCTCCGCTCGCTCCCGGGCCGGGCCGGGCGGGTCCGGGCCGACGGTGCGTGATGGTCGGCCGCGCTACGTGAAGGACCGAAGGCGCAGGCTGTTGGTGACGACGAAGACCGACGAGAAGGCCATGGCCGCACCGGCGATCATGGGGTTGAGCAGGCCGGCGGCGGCGAGCGGCAGGGCCGCGACGTTGTAGCCGAAGGCCCAGAACAGGTTGCCCTTGATGATGGCCAGGGTCCTGCGGGAGAGGCGGATGGCGTCCGCCGCGACTCGGAGATCACCGCGGACGAGGGTCAGGTCACCCGCCTCGACGGCCGCGTCCGTGCCGGTCCCCATGGCCAGGCCCAGGTCGGCCTGGGCGAGGGCGGCCGCGTCGTTGACACCGTCACCGACCATCGCGACCGTCCGGCCCTCGGCCTGGAGTCGCTTGACCACATCGACCTTGTCCTGGGGGAGGACGTCGGCGATGACCTCGTCGATGCCGACGGCCTCGGCCACCGCGTCGGCGACCGTCCGGTTGTCGCCGGTCAGGAGCACGGGCATCAGGCCCAGTCGGCGCAGCTCCGCCACCGCCTCGCCGCTGGTCTCCTTGATGGCGTCGGCGACGGTGAGGACACCGCGTGCCTGGCCGTCCCAGGCGACAGCGACCGCCGTACGTCCCTCCGCCTCCGCGGCGGCCTTGGCCTCGGACAGTTCCCGGGGCAGCTCGATGGCCCATTCCGCCAGGAGCTTCTCGCGCCCGACGAGGACGGCGTGCCCGTCGACGACACCCTGGACCCCGAGGCCTGCGACGTTCTCGAAGCTCTCCGGCACGGGCAGGCTCCCGGCCCGCTCCACGGCCCCGGCCGCCACGGCCCGGGCGATGGGGTGCTCGGAGGCGTGCTCCAGCGCGCCCGCCAGCCGCAGCAGTTCGGCCCGGTCCGTTCCCGGCGCCGCGAAGACGTCCTGCAACTGCATCCGGCCCGTGGTCACCGTGCCGGTCTTGTCGAGGACGACGGTGTCGACGCGGCGCGTGGATTCCAGGACCTCCGGCCCTTTGATGAGGATGCCGAGCTGGGCACCGCGGCCCGTGCCGACCATCAGTGCGGTCGGCGTCGCGAGCCCGAGGGCGCACGGGCAGGCGATGATCAGAACGGCCACGGCGGCCGTGAACGCGGCGGTCGGGTCACCCGTGAGTCCGAGCCAGGCCCCGAGGGTGGCGGCGGCGATCAGCAGCACCACGGGCACGAAGACGCCGGAGATCCGGTCCGCGAGACGCTGCACCTCGGCCTTGCCGTTCTGCGCGTCCTCGACGAGCTTCGCCATGTGGGCGAGCTGGGTGTCGGCGCCGATCCGGGTCGCCTCGACGACCAGGCGCCCGCCGGCGTTCACGGTCGCCCCGGTCACCGCGTCGCCGACGGTCACGTCCACCGGCACGGACTCGCCTGTCAGCATGGAGGCGTCCACCGCCGACACGCCCTCGACGACGGTCCCGTCGGTCGCGATCTTCTCCCCCGGACGTACGACGAACCGGTCACCGACTGCCAACTGCGCGACCGGAATGCGTACCTCCGTGCCGCCCCGCAGCACCGACACGTCCTTCACGCCCAGTTCCATCAGTGCCCTGAGCGCGGCACCCGCCTTGCGCTTGGACCTCGCCTCCAGATAGCGCCCGGCGAGAATGAAGGTGGTGACGCCGGCCGCGGCCTCCAGGTAGATGGACGACGAGCCGTCCGAGCGGCTGATGGTGAACTCGAATCCGTGGCGCATGCCCGGCATCCCGGCGTCCCCGAAGAACAGCGCCCACAGTGACCAGCCCAGGGCGGCGAGCGTGCCGATGGACACCAGCGTGTCCATGGTCGCGCCACCGTGCCGGACATTCGTCCACGCCGCCCTGTGAAAGGGGAACGCGCCCCATACGACGACCGGAGCGGCGAGCGTCAGCGACAGCCACTGCCAGTTGTCGAACTGCAGATCCGGGACCATCGCCATCAGGACCACCGGTACCGAGAGCGCGAGCGACACGTACAGGCGCTGCCGCAGGGAGAGCAACTCCCCGTCCGCGGCGGGAGCGGCCGACCGGACGTCGCCCTCCGCACCGGCGGGGGGCGACGGCGGGGGCGGCCTCTTCGCCGTGTATCCGGTCTTCTCGACGGTGGCGATGAGATCGGCCACCTCGATCCCGTCCGCGTAGGAGATCCTCGCCTTCTCCGTGGCGAAGTTGACGGTTGCCGTGACGCCGTCCATCCGGTTGAGCTTCTTCTCGACACGGGCCGCGCACGAGGCGCAGGTCATGCCACCGATGGAGAGCTCGACCTCAGGGGCGGCGCGGGGGGCCGTGCCGGGACGCGTCTGCTCGGGAACCGTGCTGGGCATGGGGGATTCTCCTGGGGAAGGCCGGGACGTACGGCGTCCGTATCAGCGGTGCGGCGCGTCCCGGCGCGGAGGTCATCGCGTGGTCCGGTCCGGGGTCAGGTGCCCCGGACGGGGTCACACCGTGCCGACGAGCTCGTAACCCGCCTCGTCGACGGCGGCGCGGACGGTCTCTTCGTCGAGCGGGTCGGCGGAGGTGACGGTCACTTCACCCGTCTTGGCGTCCGCCTTGACCGAGGCGACGCCGTCCAGCGCGGACACTTCCTGCGAGACCGCGCCTTCGCAGTGGCCGCAGGTCATGCCGGTCACCTTGTAGACGGTCGTGACCCCACCGGACCGGGCGTCGGCCGTGGTGCCGGAGTCGGAGTTCTTCTGGTCGGTCATGGCTTCTTCCTCGGGTGTCGATGCGTGGGCTGCTTCCGGGAGGGAGTCGTCCCCGCCCTCCTGGCAAGGTCAACCATATACCCCCTCGGGGTATTCCTGAAGTGAGACTCCGGGGGAGAAGTCCCGTCCGGCCCGGAATCTCCCTGGCGGGCGTTCGTGTGGGGGGCGGGGTGGCGGCCGGCTGTGCGTCGCCTTGCCTGCGGGCCGGCGCCGCGTGCCGCGCACGATGGTCGCCCGCCCGACGGTCTCCCGCACGCTGCGGAAGGGCTGCCACGGCGCGGTACGTGACGCCGGCGAGCGCCATCAAACGATGGACCGGCTGGATTCCGAGGCAACCCGTAACCCGGCGTGCGGCCCGGGGTTGGTAGCGGTGGGGGCTTGGTGCCGACGGTGGTCGGTCCGATCCCCCGTGTCCGAATACCCGGCGATTTCGAGTGAAGGCCCGCGGGGGTGCGTATGTCGGGTCGGGCGAGGACGCGAGAGACCGCACGCCCTGGACAGCGGGAGAACGGGGAAAACCGTGGCCGTGACCGAGACTGTGCCCGGGGAGGCCGCGGTGGCCGAGACCGAGGAGGCCGCCGCCGCACCAGGTGTTGCCACCGCCTCTGTTCTTGGAGAGGGCGCCACCGCCGCACGTGGTGATGCCGCCGATGCTCATGAGGATGCCGCCACCACCACGGCCACGCCTGAAGCGGCCGGCAAGCCGGACGAGATCAGCAAGGCAGACGAGGTTGGCAAGGCGGACGAGGCCGGTAGCGCCTCCAAGGCCGGCGAGGCGTGTGCTGATGTGGGACGCACCGGTAGGGGTGCCGGGGCGTCCGCAGGCGTGCGTTCTGCGTACGAGGGAGATCTGAGGCGTCAGTCGGCGTGCGAGCCTGCGGCGCGCACCTACGCGCGTGCCCTGCCGATCGTCCCGGTGCGGGCACGCGGGCTGACCATCGAGGGCGCGGACGGCCGCCGTTACCTTGACTGCGTCTCGGGCGCGGGGACCCTGGCACTCGGGCACAACCACCCCGTTGTCCTGGAGGCGATCCGGAGAGTCCTCGACTCGGGGGCACCGCTGCACGCCCTCGATCTGGCCACCCCCGTCAAGGACGCCTTCCTCACCGAACTGTTCCGCACCCTGCCGCCCGGGCTCGCCGACCGCGCGCGGGTGCAGTTCTGCGGACCGTCCGGAGCGGACGCGGTGGAGGCCGCGTTCAAGCTCGTCCGTTCCGCGACCGGCCGCAGCGACCTGCTCGCCTTCGCCGGCGCCCACCGCGGCGTGACCGCCGCGGCACTGGGAGCGTCCGGAGCCGCTTTCGCCGGACGGGTCACACGCCTGCCCTATCCGCAGGACTACCACTGTCCGTTCGGCGTCGGCGGGGAGCACGGCGCTGAACTTGCCGCCCGCTGGACCGAGTCCGCCCTCGACGATCCCCGGTCGGGGACGCCACTGCCCGCCGGGATGATCCTCGAACCCGTGCAGGACGAGGGCGGGGTGATTCCCGCGCCGGACGCGTGGATGCGACGCGTGCGGCAGATCACCGCGGCACGGTCCATCCCCCTGATCGCCGACGAGATCCAGACCGGCGTGGGTCGCACCGGCGCCTTCTGGGCGGTGGAGCACAGCGGTGTCACCCCTGACGTGATGGTCCTCTCCAAGGCCATCGGCGGCAGCCTGCCCCTGGCCGTCATCGTGTACCGCGACGACCTCGGCGTGGGGGAGCCCCGGCCACACGGGGACATGTTCCGCGGCAACCAACTCGCCATGGCCGCGGGGACGGCGACCTTGGCCTACGTCCGCGAGAACCGCCTTGCCGAACGCGCGGCCACGCTGGGCGCCCGCATGCTGACCCGACTCCGGGAACTGGCGACCGCGTTTCCGCTGATCGGCGATGTGCGGGGGCGCGGGCTGATGATCGGCCTGGAGATCGTGGACACGGCGGGGAAGGAGCGGGGTGTCAAGAGCGGTGGGGGTGACGGCGCCAGCGAGATCGACGGGGCTGGCGGTGGTGAGACGCACCGGTCGGCCGATGGCGGCGTCAGCGATGTCAGCGGTGACGAAGACCCTTGGGCCGACCGCTGTGGTGACGCCTGGGCCGAGCCGGAGCTGCCTCCCCACGCCACCACCGCGCCTCGCCCACCTGCTCCGGAACTCGCGGCCGCTGTGCAGCGGGAGTGTCTGCGCAGGGGCCTGATCGTCGAGCTCGGCGGCCATCACACGAGCGTCGTACGGCTGCTTCCGCCGCTGACGATCAGCGACGAACAGGCGACCGCGGTGCTGGACCGACTGGCCGACGCCGTGGAGACGGTGGCCCGCAGCCACGCACACGGCGACCAACGACGCCCCCGGTGATCGTGACGATGCCCAGGCGTTGCGCCTGCACCGGGACCCATGCCTGCGCGTCCTCCCGGACGCACCCCGCGCCGACTGACTCGCCCCGACCATCGCTCACCTCCGACCGAACTCCCGGACTTCTGCAACACCCGAACCCATGGCGCGTCCCCACACCGGTACGACGCCGCCCCGTTCCGCCTTTACGAACCAGGCCCACCTCCCGCCCGCTCGAACCAGACCCACCCCGAGGGAACACGTTGTGAACGCCGGCTCCGTCCCCGACGACACTGCCCCCGCCGTCCTCCCGTCACGAGGACCTTCGGGCTCAGCCTCGCCAAGCTCCACCGACGGAGACGAAATGGTCCTCCGCCAGGCAGCACCCGTCGCCCCCGCCCCGACCGCCACGCCGCCCGACCGGCGAACAACGGCGTCCTGTCTCCAAGCCGCAGCCTCCCCAGGAGCGGACAGACCTGCTCAGACGGGGATGTTCCAGATGCCCCAGACATCCCGCGCTCAGCGAAGCAACCCGGCGGCCCAGCCGTCCCACACCGTCGGCCCCGACCTCCTGCTGCATCCCGATCCGCACACCGCAGCTGAGGCCGCAGGCGTGGAGAGCCTGTTGCGCTGCTGGGTACGCGAGGCTCACCTCCCAGCTCACCTCCCCGTCCCCGACAACGGCGTCCTCCGCATCCCGCTCCCGGCCAGCGGAACGGCCCTTCTCGTCCCCGTCCAGTACTGGTCCCCGACGGGATGGCACCGCTTCGGTCTCCCGCACTTCGCCGGCACTCCTGACGAGTCCCCGGTGGCCGACGCGGTGACGGTCGCCGCGCTGCTCGCCAGGGAGACAGCGCCCACCGATGAGTCGGCGCTCGTCAGAGGGACACCGCTTCCCCAGGAAGCGCCGAGCACCCCAGCCCTGAACCTCGAGATCGCCGGCCGTACCGCAAAGACCCAGGAGTCGACCGCCGCCCCCGGTCCGCCGCTCGACCTCCCGGCGCCTTCCGGCTCCACCACCATCACGCCTCCGATCCCACCCACGGCCACCACGGTCACCCCTGCGACAGGCACGGTCCTCCCCGCGACCGGTGCCGCCGCTGCAAGCACTCCCCGGGGCCTCGCCCAGCCGGTCGTCCGCACCGGAGCCACCGATCTCATCGCGAGCGTGGCTGACTCCGTCCGCCGAACCGGTGCCATCCTGAGCGAGCGAAGGAAGCACCCAGCCGACATCCCCGACCTCTTCCTCGCGGCCGAACAGGCCCTCGTGCTCGGACACCCTCTGCACCCGACCTCGAAGAGCCGTGAGGGTCTCTCCGAAGCCGAGGCCCGGCTGTACTCGCCCGAAGTGCGGGGCTCCTTCCCCTTGCACTGGTTGGCTGTCGCCCCCTCCGTACTGGCCACCGACTCGGCCTGGACCGAGCGTGGCCGCCTGGTCCCCGCCGATCAGCTGACGGCACGTCTCGCCGGAACCGGGCTGCCGCTGCCCGACGGTCACGCGGCCCTGCCCCTGCACCCGTGGCAACTCCGCGAGGTCCGGCACCGCCCCGAGGTCGCGGCCCTGTTCGACGCCGGACTCCTCCAGGACCTCGGCACCCACGGCGTTCCATGGCACCCCACCTCCTCTCTGCGAACCGTCCACCGCTCCCACGCACCCGCCATGCTCAAGCTGTCGCTGGGCCTGCGCATCACCAACTCCCGTCGCGAGCACCTCCGCAAGGAACTCCACCGTGGTGTGGAGGTCCATCGGTTGCTCCGCAGCGGCCTGGTCCACCAGTGGCAGGCCGTCCACCCCGGGTTCGACATCGTCCGAGACCCGGCCTGGCTCGCCGTCGACGGACCGGACGGCAAGCCCGTGCCCGGACTGGACGTGATGATCCGGCACAACCCGTTCAGTCCCTCGGACGACGTCTCCTGCGTCGCCGGACTCGTCTCACCCCGCCCACAGGTCCCACAGGCCGCCACAGAACGCCGGACCGCTGACCGTCCGGTTCTGCGATCACGCCTGACCGAAATCGTCACTCGCCTTGCCGGCCGGACCGGCCGCAGCCGGGAAGCCGTTGCCGCCGAGTGGTTCCTGCGCTATCTCGAACAGGTGGTCCGTCCGGTGCTGTGGCTGGACGCGGAGGCCGGCATCGCCCTGGAGGCGCACCAGCAGAACACGCTGCTCCTGCTGGACGGCGACGGCTGGCCCTCCGGCGGCCGTTACCGCGACAACCAGGGCTACTACTTCCGCGAGTCCCGACGCGGGGAACTCGACGCCCGACTGCGCGGGATCGGCGAACACAGCGACACCTTCGTCTCCGACGAGGTCACCGACGAGCGGTTCGTGTACTACCTCGCGATCAACAACGTCTTCGGTCTCATCGGCGCGTTCGGCTCCCAGTGCCTGGCCGACGAACGGCTGCTGCTCGCCGGCCTCCGCCGCTTCCTCCAGACAGTCACCTCCGGTCCCGTCCGCCTGCGCGGCGACCTGCCCGCCCGCCTGCTCGACTCACCCGTTCTGCGCTGCAAGGCCAATCTGCTGACCCGACTGAACGGACTCGACGAACTGGTCGGCCCGGTGGACACCCAGTCCGTCTACGTCACCATCGCCAACCCCCTGTACTCCTGAGTGCCATAGCCGCCACCGCAAACCCCCGCGTTCACGAGCCCTACCTCCGGACCTCCGGCAACCGCAAACCTCCTGCGTTCCCGAGCGGTACATCTGGCCGCCGCACCCCCTCCCGAGAAACATGACCACTCCGCAGCCTGAGAGGAGCACCGCCGTGCCTCCCACCGACGCGAACGCCAACACGCAGGAACTGCGGCTGCCCGACGAGTTCTCCCCGCTCCTCACCGAGGCGGGAACCGTCACTGACTGCGTACCGACCCCGACTCCGGGCCCCGCACCCACCACTCCCGTGGGCCCGGCACCGATCCCTACCGTGCGCGCCACAAGCCCCCCTTCCGTCTTCCCGAGAACTGATGACCTGCTCGACCACATCGTCGACTGGGGGCCTGTCGCCACCCCAGCGGGCGAGTTCCGCCTGGTCCCCGTCCGCCTGGAACGGGATCTAGCGCTGGTCAGCCGGTGGATGAACGACCCCGCAGTCGCCGAGTTCTGGGAAATGGCCGGGCCTCGGACCGTCACCGAGGAGCACCTACGGGCCCAAAGCGACGGCGACGGACGCAGCGTCCCGTGTCTCGGTGTGCTGGACGGCAGGCCGATGAGCTACTGGGAGATCTACCGCGCGGACCTCGATGCCCTGGCCCGTCACTATCCCGCCCGTCCTCACGACATCGGTATCCACCTCCTCGTCGGCGGTGTCACCGACCGGGGGCGAGGTATCGGCAGCACGCTGCTCAAGTCCGTCGCCGATCTCGTGCTCGACAAACGCTCTTCCTGTGCCCGCCTCGTCGCGGAACCCGACCTTCGCAACACGCCCTCCCTCGCCGCTTTCCTCCATGCCGGATTCCGCTTCTCCGCCGAGGTCGACCTGCCCGCCAAGCGGGCCGCCCTCATGCTGCGAGACCGGTCCCTGCGCCATCTCCTGTAACGCCACGTCGCAGCGTCATCACTTTTGGTACACCGCTCGCGCCGATCCGGTTCCCACTCGCCTCCGGCCGATTTCCAGCCGAGTCGGTCCGAGCCCTACACAGCTCCACGACCTGAGCCGTGACCAGCGTGATCTCCGCGACAGTCGAGCCCCCGGCTCAGGCCCCGCCGACTCATCACCGGACGAAAACGAAGCGATCCCGACCCGCAAGCGATCCGGCCCCGTCCCCGAACTCGCCGAGCTCGGCCGCCGCCGGACCGATCCGATCCCCTCGCGAGGAGAACCCGGTCTTGATCCCACCCCTGGTCACCGACTTGATCGCCCGTTTGTCAGTGCCGGGCCGTAGGGTGGTCGCGCTATGACGAAGCCCTCACTCCCCGAACTCCTGCATGCTGCCGTCACTGCCGTCGGCGGCACGGAGCGCCCTGGCCAGGTGACCATGGCCGAAGCCGTCGCGAACGCGATCGACGACGGCTCCCATCTGCTGGTCCAGGCCGGCACCGGCACCGGAAAGTCGCTGGGCTATCTCGTGCCCGCGCTCGCGCACGGGGAACGCGTCGTCGTGGCGACCGCCACTCTGGCGCTGCAACGCCAGCTGGTGGAGCGCGACCTGCCACGCACGGTCGATGCGCTGCACCCGCTGCTGCGCCGCCGCCCGGAATTCGCGATGCTCAAGGGCAGGTCGAACTACCTGTGTCTGCACCGCCTGCACGAGGGCGTCCCGCAGGACGAGGAGGAGGGGCTCTTCGACCAGTTCGAGGCCGCGGCTCCCACCAGCAAGCTGGGCCAGGACCTGCTGCGGCTGCGCGAATGGTCGGACGAGACCGAGACCGGTGACCGTGACAACCTCACGCCGGGTGTCTCCGACCGGGCCTGGGCCCAGGTGTCGGTCTCCTCGCGGGAGTGCCTCGGCGCCACGAAGTGCGCCTACGGTGCCGAGTGCTTCGCCGAGATGTCCCGGGAGCGAGCCAAGCTCGCCGACGTCGTCGTCACCAACCACGCCCTGCTCGCGATCGACGCGATCGAGGGCGCCCCGGTCCTGCCGCAGCACGAGGTGCTGATCGTCGACGAGGCGCACGAACTCGTCTCCCGGGTCACCGGAGTCGCCACCGGCGAGCTCACGCCCGGACAGGTCAACCGCGCGGTGCGGCGGGCGGCGAAGCTGGTCAACGAGAAGGCGGCCGACCAGCTCCAGACCGCTGCCGAGGGCTTCGAGCGGCTGATGGAACTGGCGCTGCCCGGCCGCCTGGAGGAGATTCCGGAGGACCTCGGCTACGCGCTCATGGCGCTGCGTGATGCCTGCCGCACCGTGATCTCCGGAATCGGTGCCACCCGCGACAAGTCGGTCCAGGACGAGGACGCGGTCCGCAAGCAGGCGCTGGCCTCCGTGGAGAGCGTGCACGACGTGGCGGAGCGGATCACGAACGGCTCCGAGTGGGACGTCGTCTGGTACGAGCGGCACGACCGCTTCGGTGCCTCCCTGCGCGTCGCCCCCATGTCCGTGTCCGGTCTGCTGAGGGAGAAGCTCTTCGCGGACCGTTCGGTGGTCCTGACGTCCGCGACCCTCAAGCTCGGCGGCGACTTCAACGGCGTCGGTGCTTCGCTGGGCCTCGCTCCCGAGGGCACGGAAGGCGAGGACGTTCCGCAGTGGAAGGGCGTCGACGTCGGCTCGCCCTTCGACTATCCCCGGCAGGGCATCCTGTACGTCGCCAAGCACCTGGCCCGCCCGGCGCGGGACGGCGACCGCGCGGACATGCTCGACGAGCTCACCGAGCTGATCCAGGCGGCAGGCGGCCGCACGCTCGGCCTGTTCTCCTCGATGCGGGGCGCCCAGTTGGCCGCGGAGGAACTGCGCTCCCGGATCCCCGAGTTCCCGATCCTCCTTCAGGGCGAGGAGACACTCGGCGAACTGATCAAGAACTTCGCGGCGGATCCGAAGACCTGTCTCTTCGGCACGCTGTCGCTCTGGCAGGGCGTCGATGTCCCCGGGCCCAGCTGTCAGCTGGTCGTCATGGACAAGATCCCGTTCCCGCGACCGGACGACCCGCTGATGAGCGCCCGCCAGAAGGCGGTGGAGGATGCCGGCGGCAACGGCTTCATGGCGGTCGCCGCCACCCACGCGGCGCTGCTCATGGCCCAGGGTGCCGGCCGGCTCGTACGGGCGTCCGGGGACCGTGGCGTCGTCGCCGTCCTGGACCAGCGGTTGGCTACCGCACGGTACGGGAGTTATCTGAAGGCGTCACTGCCGGACTTCTGGTACACCACGGACGGTAACCAGGTCCGGAAGTCGCTGGCCTCGATCGACGCGGTGGCGAAGCGACAGGAATCCGACTGACAAACCGCGTCCGGCCCGGGCAGGCGGCAGCTCTCCAGGCCGGACGCGAATCGGGCCTAGGCGAGTCTGACACCGAAAACACAGGGCCCCGGAACCGGCGCAGAGGTTCCGGGGCCCGGTCAGAGGGCGGCCTCCGAGGGCCGGCCCGCCTCGGCCGTCACACGCGGCGGAGCACAGCGACCACCTTGCCGAGGATGGTCGCGTCGTCGCCGGGGATCGGCTCGTAGGCGGAGTTGTGCGGGAGGAGCCAGACATGGCCGTCCTCGCGCTTGAAGCGCTTGACGGTGGCCTCGCCGTCCAGCATCGCGGCCACGATGTCGCCGTTCTCGGCGACCGGCTGGCGGCGGACGGTGACCCAGTCGCCGTCACAGATCGCGGCTTCGATCATGGAGTCACCGACGACCTTGAGAACGAACAGCTCACCGTCACCGACCAGCTGCCGGGGCAGCGGGAAGACGTCCTCGACGGATTCCTCCGCGAGGATCGGGCCACCGGCGGCGATGCGGCCGACCAGGGGGACGTAGGACGCGGCGGGCTTGCCGGCGGTATCGGTGGGCTGCGCCGAAGATGCCTGGTCGGAGCCGCGCACCTCGTATGCGCGAGGCCGGTGCGGGTCGCGGCGCAGGAAGCCCTTGCGCTCCAGTGCCATCAGCTGGTGGGCGACGGAGGAGGTGCTGGAAAGGCCGACGGCCTGGCCGATCTCCCGCATCGACGGCGGGTAGCCGCGCCGCTGCACCGAGTCCCTGATGACCTCGATCACCCGGCGCTGCCGGTCGGTGAGTCCGGAGCTGTCCGCCCGGATGCCTGGAGGTCGGCCCGGCAGGGAGCGCTTGTGCCCCTCGGGATTCGTGGCTTCGTTCATCGCATGCACCGGCTCAAGTCGGCCCTGGGAGCGGTCCTGGGCAGTGATGGTGGCACTGTCTGCGGTGGTGGTCACGTCGGCCCCTCTCGATGGTCTCCCTGCTGGACAACGGTAGTTGCTTTCGAAAGGTTGCGCCAAACACACGTTCGAGTGAAAAAAGGCGAATAGCCTTACTTGATCATGTGTCTGGGTGTATGGCTGACGTGGCACCTAGCGGGCGAAAGGGCTCATTGTCGTACTCTTCACCGCCGGGGTGGCAACCTCGTGGGTGCCGCCCCAGTCTGCCATCCACTGTCTCGTCGGCCGGGGACCGGCCCCCATCTCTGCGGGAACCCCACGTGCCCTTCATGCGGCGCCCACGGTATCTCTGCATGTGGCGAAGCGATACTGCTGTGCGCTCGCGGGTGCCGGTGTGGGCCCGCGGACTCGGGACACCTACCTCTACGCGTGCGACACGCGCGTGCGGGGTGTATGTATGAGCCAATCCCCACATGTAGTGGTTGGATTGCAGCAGCAGCCCAGAAGTTGTGGTCCCCCGGGTCTTCGGGTCCTCGACGATCGCCTATGCTGGGGCTGCTTCGTGAGGCCGAAGAGGCCTTCTGAGGCTATTGAGTCTGCTGTGAGGAGGGTTGGAGTTCATGCACTGCCCTTTCTGCAGGCACCCCGACAGCCGCGTCGTCGACAGTCGTACGACCGACGACGGCACGTCGATCCGCAGGCGCCGCCAGTGCCCTGACTGCTCCCGTCGTTTCACGACCGTGGAGACGTGCTCGCTCATGGTGGTGAAGCGGTCCGGAGTCACCGAGCCGTTCAGTCGTACCAAGGTCATCAACGGTGTGCGCAAGGCATGCCAGGGACGGCCTGTCACCGAGGACGCGCTCGCCCAGCTCGGCCAACGGGTCGAGGAGGCGGTGCGGGCCACCGGGAGCGCCGAGCTGACCACCCACGACGTCGGGCTGGCCATACTCGGCCCGTTGCAGGAGCTCGACCTCGTCGCGTACCTGCGCTTCGCCTCCGTCTACCGGGCGTTCGACTCGCTCGAGGACTTCGAGGCGGCCATCACGGAACTCAGGGAACAGACCGGACCCCCCGCCGCGGACGACGAAGACCGCGAGGGCGTTGTCGCGGGGAGCCAGGAAGACCGACGCGGGCCCGGAGGAACTGCTCAGTTCCCCGAACCCGCGCGCGCCGCCGACTGACCGGCGGGCCGGTCCCGAGGCCTCAGGCTCCGGGTCCGGCCGGTGGCGGCGATCAGAAAACCTGTTGCGGGCGGTAGTCGGAGGGCGCCCGCGACACCAGACAGAACACCGTGTCACGGGAACATCGTGGCACTTCAGGGCGTTTTAGCCCGTACAGGGAGGCGGCATGACAGAGACGGCGAGCGGTCCGGCACGGAGTTCCCGCGCCAAGGGCACCAAGGCGACCAAGGGGCTGCGTATCGAGCGCATCCACACCACCCCCGGCGTGCATCCGTACGACGAGGTGTCCTGGGAGCGCCGTGACGTCGTCATGACCAACTGGCGCGACGGCTCGGTCAACTTCGAGCAGCGTGGCGTCGAGTTCCCCGGCTTCTGGTCGGTGAACGCGGTCAACATCGTCACCAGCAAGTACTTCCGCGGTGCCGTGGGCACCCCGCAGCGCGAGGTGAGCCTCAAGCAGCTCATCGACCGCATCGTGAAGACCTATCGGAAGGCCGGCGAGGACCACAAGTACTTCGCCTCGCCCGCCGACGCGGAGATCTTCGAGCACGAGCTGGCGTACGCCCTCCTGCACCAGATCTTCAGTTTCAACAGCCCCGTCTGGTTCAACGTCGGTACGGCCCAGCCCCAGCAGGTCTCGGCCTGCTTCATCCTGTCCGTCGACGACTCCATGGAGTCGATCCTCGACTGGTACAAGGAAGAGGGCATGATCTTCAAGGGCGGATCCGGCGCAGGCCTGAACCTCTCCCGTATCCGCTCCTCCAAGGAGCTGCTGTCCTCCGGCGGCAACGCCTCCGGTCCGGTCTCCTTCATGCGCGGCGCCGACGCCTCCGCGGGAACGATCAAGTCGGGTGGCGCCACCCGCCGCGCCGCCAAGATGGTCATCCTCGACGTCGACCACCCGGACATCGAGGACTTCATCCAGACCAAGGTGAAGGAAGAGGAGAAGATCCGCGCCCTGCGCGACGCGGGCTTCGACATGGACCTGGGCGGCGACGACATCACGTCCGTCCAGTACCAGAACGCCAACAACTCGGTCCGGGTGAACGACGCGTTCATGAAGGCCGTCGAGCAGGGCGGCAAGTTCGGCCTGACGTCCCGCATGACCGGTGAGGTCATCGAGGAGGTCGACGCCAAGTCGCTCTTCCGCAAGATGGCCGAGGCCGCCTGGGCCTGCGCCGACCCGGGCATCCAGTACGACGACACGATCAACCACTGGCACACCTGCCCGGAGTCCGGGCGTATCAACGGCTCGAACCCCTGCAGCGAGTACATGCACCTGGACAACACGTCCTGCAACCTCGCCTCGCTGAACCTGATGAAGTTCCTGAAGGACGACAGCAAGGGCAACCAGTCCTTCGAGATCGAGCGCTTCGCGAAGGTCGTCGAGCTCGTCATCACCGCGATGGACATCTCCATCTGCTTCGCGGACTTCCCGACCCAGAAGATCGGCGAGAACACGCGCGCGTTCCGTCAGCTCGGCATCGGCTACGCCAACCTCGGCGCCCTGCTGATGGCGACCGGCCACGCGTACGACTCGGACGGTGGCCGTGCCCTCGCCGGGGCGATCACCTCCCTGATGACCGGTACGTCCTACCGGCGCTCCGCCGAGCTCGCCGCGGTCGTCGGCCCGTACGACGGCTATGCGCGCAACGCGCAGCCGCACCTGCGGGTCATGAAGCAGCACTCCGACGAGAACGCCAAGGCCGTCCGTGTGGACGACCTGGACACGCCGATCTGGGCCGCCGCCACGGAGGCCTGGCAGGACGTCCTGCACCTCGGCGAGAAGAACGGTTTCCGTAACTCCCAGGCGTCCGTCATCGCCCCGACCGGCACCATCGGTCTCGCGATGTCCTGTGACACCACCGGCCTCGAGCCCGACCTCGCCCTGGTCAAGTTCAAGAAGCTGGTCGGCGGCGGCTCGATGCAGATCGTCAACGGCACCGTCCCGCAGGCCCTGCGCCGCCTGGGTTACCAGGAGGAGCAGATCGAGGCGATCGTCGCCCACATCGCCGACCACGGCAATGTGATCGACGCCCCCGGCCTCAAGCCCGAGCACTACGAGGTCTTCGACTGCGCCATGGGCGAGCGCTCCATCTCCGCGATGGGCCACGTCCGCATGATGGCCGCGATCCAGCCGTGGATCTCCGGAGCGCTCTCCAAGACGGTCAACCTGCCGGAGACGGCGACCGTCGAGGACGTCGAGGAGGTCTACTTCGAGGCGTGGAAGATGGGCGTCAAGGCGCTCGCCATCTACCGCGACAACTGCAAGGTCGGCCAGCCCCTCTCCGCGAAGACCAAGGAGAAGGAGAAGGTCGAGGTCACGGCGAAGGCCGAGGCCACCATTCGCGAGACGGTCGAGAAGGTCGTCGAGTACCGCCCGGTCCGCAAGCGCCTCCCCAAGGGCCGTCCCGGGATCACGACGTCCTTCACCGTCGGCGGCGCCGAGGGCTACATGACCGCCAACTCCTACCCGGACGACGGTCTCGGCGAGGTCTTCCTGAAGATGTCGAAGCAGGGCTCGACCCTCGCGGGCATGATGGACGCCTTCTCCATCGCGGTCTCCGTCGGCCTCCAGTACGGGGTGCCGCTGGAGACGTACGTCTCGAAGTTCACGAACATGCGCTTCGAGCCGGCCGGTATGACGGACGACCCGGATGTGCGGATGGCGCAGTCGATCGTCGACTACATCTTCCGCCGCCTGGCGCTCGACTTCCTGCCGTTCGAGACGCGCTCCGCGCTCGGCATCCACTCCGCCGAGGAGCGTCAGCGTCACCTGGAGACGGGTTCCTACGAGCCCACCGACGACGAGGTCGACGTCGAGGGCCTGGCCCAGTCGGCGCCGCGAGCCCAGGAGCTCAAGGCGGTCGTCACGCCGAAGGCCGAGGTCGAGGCGGTCAAGCCCGCTCCGCAGCAGGCCCACACCAGCGCCGAGCTGGTGGAGATGCAACTGGGCATCCAGGCCGACGCCCCGCTGTGCTTCTCCTGCGGTACGAAGATGCAGCGGGCCGGCTCCTGCTACATCTGCGAGGGCTGCGGCTCCACCAGCGGCTGCAGCTGACCCCGGCCGGGCACGTCCCGGTCTGACAGCCAGTCCCTGAGAACGGAGGGGGCGCCGACCGAGAGTCGGCGCCCCTCTCTTGTCCTGACAGCACAGCGGTGAGAGACCGTTTCGCGGGAAGGCCGGCGATGTCGCCCGTGCGGCCTGTGGGTCAGGACGTGTGAGCCCGGCCCATGGTGGCAGTGAAGGTGACGGGGTCGTCCGCGAACCCGTGGAGGCCGGGGTGGAAGTCCCAGGTGCCGGCTTCCTGTCGTTCGAACTCCGCGACCGTGGTCGCCGTCGAGCCGAGCACACCGCCGAAGTCGTCCTCGGCCAGGACGGTGTAGCCCTCACGGATGCGCAACGCCGGATTGATCACGCTGACGAAGGTGCGGCGGCCCGGGCGCTGCTGGACGACGACGCCGACCACCACGCGCGCGTAGCGGGCGTCGAGACGGTCGAGCTCGACCGTCATCACTTCGTCCCAGCCGAAGCCCTTGCCGTCCTTGCTGTCGCGGTTGAGGTAGATGGTGCCGTCGGGGGAGCGACTGTCGAAGTGCACCACATAGGCGGGATCCCCATACGGATCGCTCGCACGATAGGTCGCAGCCACTATGTCCAGATCGGTCGGCGGCTGGTCCGCTGCGCTCGGGTCCCATTTGAGGGCGATCTCGACTTTGCGGATCCCCTTGCTGAGGCCGTTCACCAGGCTTCCCCTTCCCCCTGTGGTGCCGACCCGAACTGCCGGGCAGGCAAGGCAGATTGTCCATCCTGCCATGCATGTGGGTGCGCTCGCGGAGCAGGACTACCGACGAGCGTGACCGGCGCCACGCTCCGTGGCCTTACCATGGCGCGGTGCTGGTCAAGTGGATTCGCTGCACCGTGGTGGACCGCCGCGGTTTCGAGCGGGGGCAGCGAAAGTGGGCGGGGCTTCTGGGGGAGCCGGGGTTTCGGGGGCAGGGGGGCGGCTGGAGCCGGGGGCGGCAGGGTGTGGCGCACATCTTCGCCTTCTGGGAGAGCCGTGCCTTCTACGACTCCTTCATGGCCCGATCCCACGACCGGCTGGCGGCGACGCAGTCCGGCACCTTCAAGGACGTCCAGGTCAAGCTGTTCGACTACCGCTTCGACGTGAAGACCGGCTTCGAGCCCCGGTTCTCCGACGCCGACCTGGTGCGGTTCGCTCATTGTCGTGTGCACGCAGGGCGGGCCGAGCACTTCATGCTGATGCAGGAGAAGGTCTGGAACCCCGCGATGGCCGGTTCGCCCGGCATGCTCCGCGGTCTGTTCGGCGAGGCGCCTGGGCATGAGTTCCTGGTGCTGTCGATGTGGCGGTCGGCCGCCGAGCACGGCAAGTACCGCGCCGAGCGGGTGGAACGGCTCGCCCTGCGGGCCCAGACGGAGGCGGACGTCGCCGCCCTGACCGGGGACATCGTCGAGCTGGAACCGAGCTGGACGGTGTGACCTCCGGGAGCGCGATGCCTGTTCCCTGACATGGCCCCTGGTGCGGAAAGTGTGTGACCTACGCCGTATGGGGCCGTACCGGTGCTCCAGAGGGCCTCACGCGATCTAGGGTTTTGGCATGGCACGACCACGGCGCATCGTCCTTGTCCGGCACGGCGAGTCAACGGGCAATGTTGATGACACCGTTTATGAGCGGGAACCCGACCACGCTCTCGCCCTGACCGAGCAGGGCTGGCAGCAGGCGGAGGAGACCGGCAAACGGCTGCGCGAGGTCTTCGGCCGCGAACGAGTCAGCGTGTACGTCTCCCCGTACCGCCGTACGCACGAGACGCTGCGTGCCTTCCACCTCGACTCCGAGCTCATACGGGTGCGCGAGGAACCCCGGCTGCGTGAGCAGGACTGGGGCAACTGGCAGGACCGCGACGACGTCCGCCTCCAGAAGGCCTACCGGGACGCCTACGGGCACTTCTTCTACCGTTTCGCCCAGGGCGAGTCCGGCGCCGATGTGTACGACCGGGTCGGCGGCTTCCTGGAGAGCCTGTACCGGAGCTTCGAGGCCCCCGACCACCCGCCGAACGTGCTGCTGGTCACCCACGGTCTGGCCATGCGCCTGTTCTGCATGCGCTGGTTCCACTGGACGGTCGCCGAATTCGAGTCGTTGGCGAACCCGGGGAACGCGGAGATGCGGATGCTCGTTCTCGGGGACGACGGCAAATACGCGCTGGACCGGCCCTTCGAACGCTGGCGGGATCCGGAACCGTACGGGATCACCGGATAGGGTGGCAGGGCGATGACCACTGACTTCTCTCCCGACGGGCGCCTGGGACGCGCCCTGGCCAGCCTGCGCGGGCTGGCGGTGGGGGACGCGCTGGGCTCGCAGTTCTTCGTGCCGGTGAACTACCCGCTGCTGAAGGACCGTGAGCTGCCGCCCGGTTCCTGGCAGTGGACCGACGACACGGAAATGGCCTGCTCCGTGGTCGCCGTCCTGGCCGCCCACCACCGCATCGACCAGGACGCCTTGGCCCACTCCTTCGCCGAGCACCACGACTTCGACCGCGGCTACGGGCCCGCGGTCAACCGCCTGCTCCGGCTGGTGCGGGAGGGTGGTGACTGGCGGACGCTCGCCTCGGCACTCTTCAACGGACAGGGGTCCTGGGGCAACGGCGCCGCGATGCGTATCGCACCCCTGGGCGCCTGGTACGCGGACGACCCCGAGCAGGCGACCCACCAGGCGGAGATCTCGGCCTACCCGACGCATCAGCACCGTGAGGCCGTGGTCGGCGCCATGGCCGTCGCCGCGGCCGCCGCGCTGGCCAGTGCCCCGGACGGGCCGCCCAGAGCGGAGGCGCTCCTCGACGGCGTCATCGCGCTCGTCCCGAAGAGCGCCGTCGGCGCCGGCCTGCGACGGGCCCGGGACATGCTCGACTACGCGGACGCGGGCACCGTCGCCGCCGTGCTGGGCTGCGGGCGCCGCACCACGGCCCACGACACCGTGCCTTTCGCACTCTGGTCGGCCGCACGGTCGCTCGGAGACTACGAGCAGGCGTTCTGGACGACCGCGCAGGTCGGTGGCGATGTGGACACGACCTGCGCCATCGTCGGCGGAGTGATCGCGTCGGGCAAGGCGGGGTCACCGCCCGCCGAGTGGGTAGCGCGTACGGAAGCCGTGCCGGAGTGGGTGCCCGTCGCCTTCTGACGGAGCCTTCTGGCGATCTGGTGGTCGGTGGGCGTCCGTGCGGGCCGTGCGGGCGCGCCCGCCTGGGTGCCGGCGAGGCGTCGCCGGAGAGGTGCCAGGGAGATTCCGGCGTGTGCGGGCGGTTGAGACTCTCCGTGTGTGTTGGGAACTCTCCGTGACGGTCTGGCCGTTCTCATGTCATCCGCTGTGTGATGCGCGGGCTCCCACAGGTGGGGGAGAGGCGAGGGGCCGCAGGAGGTGACCATGCAGTTCGGGCTGGATCCCATGATGCTGCTGGCTGTGCTGGCTGTGCTGGCTGTGCTGGCTGTGCTGGCTGTGCTGGCTGTGCTGGCTGTGCTGGCTGTGCTGGGTGCGCCCAGGCCGTACCGGCGGGGAAGCCCTCGTGCGGCGCCCCGGCATGTGCTGGCGCACGCAGTGTCGGCACAGCGTTTGGTGTCCGTCGCGCGGACTTCAGCGCACAGTGTGCGGATGGCCGGATCCACGTCCGCCTCGTCGATCCGGCGGACGCCATCCGGCCATCCGTGGCCTCTGGTGGCGCGGCCCGGATCAGCCGATGCCCGGTCCGGCCGTGCCGGCGAGGGCCTCCAGATCGCTCTTGCGGACCCTGATCACCAACCAGGCGGTCACCAGCGCGAGAACGGCCATCGCCGCCGCCGCGATGAAGCCCGTCGAGATGCCCTGGGCGAGCACCTCGTGACCCCAGGGAGAGGGCAGTTGCTGGGTCTTGGCGAACTCCGCCTTCTGCTCCGCCGTTCCCTCGGCGAGGAACTTCGGCACCTGATTCTCCGCTTCCTCCCGGCTGGCCGAGCCGAACACCGTCGTCAGGATGGACAGGCCGAGCGAACCACCCACCTGTTGCGAGGTGTTGAGGAGACCGGAGGCCGCGCCCGCCTCATGCTGGGCCACCCCCGAGACAGCGGTGAGCGTCAGCGTCACGAAGTTCAGGCCCATGCCGAAGCCGAACACCAGCATCGGCCCGAGGACCCCGCCGACGTAGGAACTGTCGGAGCTGATGAGGGCCTGCCAGGCCAGTCCCGCCGCTGCCAGAGCCGAGCCCACGAGCATGAACGGCTCGGGGCCGAGGACCGGCAGGAACCGTTGCGACAGGCCCGCGCCCAGGGCGATCACGACCGTCACCGGCAGGAAGGCGAGACCGGCCTTGATCGGGCTGTACCCGAGCACGTTCTGCACGAAGAGCACGATGTAGAAGAACATGCCGAACATCGCCGCGGAGAGGCTCAACATGATCACGTACGTGCCCGAGCGGTTGCGGTCGGCGAACATCCTGAGCGGTGTGATCGGTTCCTTGGCGCGGGTCTCGATGAAGGCGAAAGCCAGCAGCAGGATCACGGCCGCCACGAACGAGCCGATGGTCAGATTGTCCCGCCATCCGTCGTCGGCCGCCCGGATGAAGCCGTAGACGAGCAGCGCCATACCCGCCGTCGAGGTGAGCGCGCCCGCGATGTCGAAGCGGCCGGTGTGCCGCTGGGAGTCGCTGATGTACAGGGGCGTGAGCACTGCGATCAGCACGCCGATCGGCACGTTGACGAAGAGCACCCACCGCCAGTCGAGCCACTCGGTGAGCATGCCTCCGGCGAGCAGCCCGATGGCACCGCCGCCGGCGGAGACCGCGGCGAAGACGCCGAAGGCCCGGTTCCGCTCCGGCCCTTCGGGGAACGTGGTGGTGATGAGCGCCAGCGACGTGGGCGACGCGATCGCGCCACCCGCACCCTGCAGTACACGGGCGGCCAGCAACTGCCAGGGCTCCTGGGCGAGTCCGCCGAGCAGCGAGGCAAAGGTGAACAGCAGGATGCCCGCCATGAAGACCCGGCGGCGGCCGAGGATGTCACCGGCCCGGCCGCCCAGGAGCAGCAGGCCGCCGAAGGTGAGCGTGTAGGAGCTGATGACCCAGGTGAGATCGGTGGTGCTGAACTTGAGCGCGTCTTGAATGTGCGGGAGGGCGATGTTCACAATCGTCGCGTCGAGTACCACCATGAGTTGGCAGGCCGCGATGACGGTGAGCGCGATGCCGGGATGCCCCGCCCGGCGGGCCGCACCTGGTTTCTGGTCTTGAGTCAACTGAGAGGTTGTCACTACGAGTCCCCCACAAGAGCCTTAGTGAACGATCGCGTTCACTCAGGTGCCAACCGTAGTGAGTCCCCACTAGTGAACGCAAGCGTTCACTTAACTCGTCGCCGCGCTTCACGTTCCGCCTTGTCCCGGTGCGATGCTCCCCATCCTCGGAACGCCCGCTTCCCCTTTTGTTGGAGACGCTCAGATGGTCACCTCTCACTGGACGGCCGCCCCCGCTCGGGCCTCCCTTCGTCGGCGTGGCGCCGTGCTCGAACGTGCGATCCTCGACGCCGCTCTCGATCAGCTCAGTACGGTCGGCTGGAAGGGTCTGACGATGGAGGGTGTCGCGGCCGGCGCCCAGACGGGGAAGGCGGCCGTGTACCGGCGATGGCCGTCCAAGGAAGACCTCGTCGCGGACGCGCTGCAAGCCGGACTGCCGCCCTTCGAGGGGGCGCCCGATCTGGGTGACGTGCGCGCCGACCTCGTCGCGTTGTGCCGACGGGTCCGCGAGGCGATGTTCTCCCGACCTGGGTTGGCGCTTCGCGCGGTGATTCACGAATGCGACCCCGCGCAGGCAGAGCGTCTCCATGACGTGATCGTCAAGGGGGTTGTCGAACCCACCGTCCAGCTGCTCGGCGAGGTGATCCATCAGGGAATCGGGAGGGGGGAAGTGCGGCCCGACGCCGTGAACGGCTATGTCCTGGACGCCGTCCCGGCGATGATGATGTACCGCTCCAAGATGTGCGCGAGCGAATGGAGTGATCGGGATCTCGAGGAGATGATCGACCAGTTCATGCTGCCGCTGCTGCGGCCGACGAGTGGCTGAGCGAGGTGCGCGGCGCCCGTGATGCCGTTCGGGGAACCGGGGTGTCGAAGGCTGATCCGGGCGGCGTACGCTAAGGACGCCATGCCGTACGAACCGCCTACTCACACCGTCGAGCGCTCCCTCCGCGCCACGACCGGAGCGAAGATCATTGCCGGTGTCGACGAGGTAGGGCGCGGCGCGTGGGCCGGTCCCGTCACCGTCTGCGCGGCGATCACCGGACTGCGCCGACCCCCCGAAGGCCTCACCGACTCCAAACTGCTGACCGTCAAGCGGCGTACCGCGCTCGCCGAGACGTTGCGGGGATGGGTGACGTCGTACGCCCTGGGGCATGCCTCTCATGAGGAGATCGACCAGATGGGGATGACCGCCGCGCTGCGCACGGCGGCGGTGCGCGCCCTGGAGGGACTGCCGGTCCGTCCCGACGCGGTGATCCTCGACGGCAAGCACAACTACCTCGGGTCGCCCTGGAGCGTCCGGACGGTGATCAAGGGTGACCGTTCGTGCGTGGCCGTAGCGGCGGCCTCCGTGATCGCCAAGGTTCAGCGCGACAAAATGATGGCCGAACTGGGCATCGACCATGCAGACTTCGACTTTGCGGCCAACGCCGGGTATCCGTCGCCCGTGCACAAGGCCGCACTGGAGGAACGGGGCCCGACCCCGTACCACCGGTTGTCGTGGGCGTATCTTGATGCGCTGCCTCAGTGGCGGCACCTCAAGAAGGCCCGCAGCTGGGCGGACGGAAACGTTCCGGAGATCGAGGGTCAGCTCGGCTTCGACTTCTGACGCTTCCGCTCGCACTCATGTGCCACCCACTGGCGCGAGCCGTACCAATGTTTGATAAATATCAGCTCATGCCTCTCATTCCCGAGGAGCCTCAGATTCACGAGAGTGCCCAGGGTCCCCGCGCCACTCCGGCCAGTGGCCGTACCGCGCCGACCCCCCGCCCTGTACCCGGTCCCCGCCCCGCGGCGCACCCGCGCCCCGGTCGCCCCGGCCCACTGCGGCCGTCGCCGCCGGTGCAACGGACGCCGCGTGACGTGGCCGTGGCCAGGCCCGAACCGTCGGGCCCCGCCCCTGTCGCCGCCGCGCCCGCCGCGGCCGCCCCGCAGATCCAGCTCATTCCGGCTTCCGCCGAGGGTGCGCTCGATGCTGCCGAAGAAGCCGTCGACCTCCTGCTGGACACAGGACGCGCCCCCGGTGAGGTGCTGGTGATCACCACCGGTGAACAGCACCCGTGGGCCGCCCATGAACTGTCTTTCGGTGAAGCCTCCTACTGGGCACAGCACGACGCCGGTGACGACGTCTTCTACGCCGACGCCGCCGTGGCCTCCCGTGCCGCGTCCCGTCCCGTGGTCGTGGTCGCCGTCAACGGCGGCCCCGCCGCGGTTGCCGCCGAGACCCTGCCACTGGCCCATGCCCGGGCCGGCTCCCTGCTGATCGTCTGCGGTGATCCGCAGCAGATCAACTCGGTGCTGGGCACGGGCGTCTGACCTGTAGCGCGAGCGTCCGGCGGCGAGCGTCCGGCGACGTCGGGGGAGACGAAGGTGCCGTCATGGCGGCACCTGCACGGCGGACGATTCGGCGTGCGCGCGTGCGCCCCTTCGCCGGTCGGCCGGTCCGCTTGCGCGGAGGACTGGGCACGGAGGTGCGCGCTCTCGGCTCCCGCGCCCGGACCGGCCCCGGAGGCAGGGTCGCCCGGGAAGGGGCACTCGCAGGAGCCACCCGCAGAGGTCACTCGGAGGCTCCTCGCTTGGAGGATTCCTCGCCCCGCCGTCGCGCGGCGGACGCAATCTGGCGGGCGGAGTGCGGTCGGGGCGGTGCCGATCGTCCCAGCGCAGGCCGGCCGCCGACCGCCGGTGCAAGCCGCGCTGATCAGCGGCACCGTTGATCAGCGGAGCCGAGCCGCGCCGCTGAGCCCCGCCGCTGATCCGCAGAGCTGGTGACGTTCCGCGCACCAAGGGCGCCCGCCGTACGAGGGGAGGGGGCCGTGCCCAGGCCGCCGTAGGTGCCCTGCCGGGGGGAGGGCACGCTTGCCTGGCGGAGGCCGACTCCGTCCGTGTCAGCGGGCCGCCGCTCGGCGCAGGACCTCCGAAGCTGCGCCACCGGTGCGCGGCGGCGGGGGCGGCACCTCGGACAGGCCGAAGGGCTCCGGCGCGGAGTCGGCGTTCGGACGGCGCCCGCCCCGGCCCTCGCCCAGCACCTGCCAGCCGTCACGGGTCAGCGTGATGTAGGCCCCGCAGCGGAGCCCGTGCAGGGTGCAGGCGTCCCGCAGGCCCCACATCCACGCGCCGTCCTCCTCCGTCCAACGGGCGTCGCCCTCACGGCAGTAGAGCAGCACGGCGGTGCGCACCGGGGTGCGGCGGCGCAGATCGTGCGGGATCACCCGGCGCAGCTGGGCGAGCAGCACGTTGCGGAACATCCAGCCGTCCGCCGGAGCCGGGCGGGGCGTGAACGAGGCGCTCGCCGCCAGCCGCTCGTCGGCGTCGAGGACCGCCACGACCGCGGTCGCCGGTTTGGGGTGGTGCCGAGTGTGCAGCCCGCTGACGACCTCGCGCGGATTGCGCAGCAGGGGGATGCCCGCGGCGGCCCACTCCGCGGGTTCGAGCACGCGGGGGTTGGCGGGTGCGGCGGACAGGTCGGCAGATGACGACGTCGACGCCGCCGAGGACGGAGCGAATCCGAAGGTCACGGTCCTCCCTTCGGCTACGCGCCCACACTGCGGGCGGGGTCGGATTCGGGGGAGCGCTCACCACAGCGAAGCCCTACCGGACCACAGGCGGGCCGTGCGGGGAGCGGACCTCAATTCTTCCTGTCGAACTTGGTTGCGGCAACGAGCAATTGGGCCTGGTGACCCTTATTCAAGGATTTGCGCTTTATATCCTTACCCAGGGTGCCGGAGGGCGACGCACGGGTCGTTCGAGCACGATACGTCCGTACGGGGGCGACGGATTCCGCGGGGGCTGCCGGACGTGGAGCGCGGACCTGGCAGACCCGGAGGACCTGGCGGCATGCGCGCGCTCGCCCGGGGTCAAGTGGCCGATTGTCCTTGCCATCGGGTTGCATGGGGACATGGACGATCTGAAGCTCCGCACCGAAGCCGACGCCATCCTCGCTGAGCTCGTCGGCGCCCCGGGGGGTTCGGCGCGGTTGCGGGAGGACCAGTGGCAGGCGGTGGCGGCTCTGGTGGAGGAGCGCCGGCGTGCCCTGGTGGTACAGCGCACCGGGTGGGGCAAGTCAGCGGTGTACTTCGTCGCCACCGCGCTCCTGCGCCGGCGCGGCTCCGGGCCCACGGTGATCATCTCGCCGCTGCTGGCGCTGATGCGCAACCAGGTCGAGTCGGCGGCGCGGGCCGGTATCCAGGCGCGTACGATCAACTCGGCCAATCCGGAGGAGTGGGACACCATCTACGGGGAGGTCGAACGGGGCGAGACCGATGTCCTCCTGGTCAGCCCCGAGCGCCTCAACTCGGTGGACTTCCGCGATCAGGTGCTGCCCAAGCTCGCGGCCACGACCGGTCTGCTGGTGGTCGACGAGGCGCACTGCATCTCCGACTGGGGTCACGACTTCCGGCCGGACTACCGTCGGCTGCGCGCGATGCTGGCCGAGCTCCCCGCCGGGGTGCCGGTGCTGGCCACCACCGCGACCGCGAACGCACGGGTCACCGCGGACGTGGCCGAACAGTTGGGTACCGGTGCCGGTGAGGCGCTGGTGCTGCGCGGTCCGCTGGAGAGGGAGAGCCTGCGGCTGGGCGTGGTCCGGCTGCCGGACGCCGCACACCGTCTGGCCTGGCTCGCCGAGCACCTGGACGAGCTGACGGGCTCCGGCATCATCTACACCCTCACGGTCGCCGCCGCCGAGGAGGCCACCGCGTTTCTGCGGCAGCGTGGC